>NZ_JARVSZ010000011.1:0-81453 GCF_030208955.1 Rhodococcus sp. MEB041 | reverse complement strand
AGTGCGCTCGATCCACTCGCGGACGCTCGGGTCGTAGGTCAGATCGATCGCCATGGTGGTTCCCTTTCACATGGTCCACGAGCGTTCGCTCGGTGGGGTCGTGCTGAGACGTGGTTCGAGGCTCACGGGCCCGCAGGTGACGGAATCCTCGACGGATCGACAGGCGGCGGTGACCAACGTTCGGTCACCGCGTCTTCGTGAGGTCGATACATGCGTAGTACCAGGAAGAACGGACGTGGTGGGGCGGGAAGCCAGAATTCCCGACTATCGAGGTCATCGGGTCTCGCGTACCCGACCACGATTCGAGAGGGAGTGAACACCACACCGTCCGGCGAGGTGGTCGATCCGACGGAGAACACGTCGCCGGGTGCGTCGTACAGCCAGCCGGTATCGGCCTCGTACAGGGTGACGCTCCAGAACGCCTCTGCGGGTGGGGGTTCGGAGAAAGTGATCTCGTAGGTGCGGCCTCCGAGGCCCGTCAGGGCGTTCCCGTCCGAGTCGACGTACGTGTTGTACGAGCAGTTCTCCTCGACGACGTTGGCTCCGAGCCCCACGAAGTTCATGACGGCGCGTGCCACGAAGTTGTGTCCGTGTGCGCCCTTGTCGAGTACCCGCGTCCATCCGGACGCCGTGCGTCGCCCGAGGCGTGATCGGGACGTGTCGAGCAGGGACATGGCGCGTGTGAAGCCGAGGTCGGCGCCTTGTGACACCACCTCGTCGAGATCACCGACCTCCGGCGTACCGGGACCGACGTTCAGCTGACGGAACTGGTGAACGTGCGACACATCCTGCACCGGAACACCGTTGACGGCCACCACGGCATCGAGGGCCGTCAGGAACGCGGCGGCGGACGACTCCACCTCCTCCCGGAGCAGCACGGGCCACGAACGGGAGCGGGGAGGTGGACCGGTGAGGACGACCGAGTCCTGCAGTGTCCTGACCGTGTCGATGTCGGGAGCGCCGTGAACCTGGATGCGCATGAGCAGCCACATCAGCGGGGTGGACACGGGAAAGGACACGACGTCGGACGACCGCGCGGTGTCGGGGTCGTCCTGGCCCGGCGCGATCACCACGATCCTGCGTGGGCCGTCCGGATGCGTCCGCGCGCTGACGTTGCTCACGTTGCTGTGGGCGTCCAGGAATTCGAGGGTGTAGTACCTGCCACCGAAGTCGGGTAGCTCGATGGTCACCGGTCCGTCGGTCAGATCCAGCCAGGCATTGGAGTAGACCGTGTCGACGTTCGGAACCCGGAACTGGCGGAAATCCGAACCGGCCGTGCTTCTCTCGTGGACCAAGGTGTTGACGGACCACGGTGCACCGTCGGCATCCGGAGCGCACTGTGCACACATGCTCGCGTACTGGTAGACGGCGGGCGCGCCGTACAGCACTGCCTGCTGCGCGAGCACGGACGCGAATGTGAGCGCCTCGTCGGGGGCCACGGGTCGGACGTCGTCGGACGTCGATTCCTGGTACTGGTCGGTGCGAGCAGGGTCGTACGGCGTCGGGCCACTCACGGTGGCCGCTTCTCGTCCTCGAGTCATCCGACACTCCTTCACCCGGCGCACCGACCTGTACGCGACCCCGCCATCGCTCTTGACTCTGCCCACCCTACTTGGTGAACTGAGGTCAGTTCAACAAAGGAGATGGACATGAGTGCTCTCGGTAGATCGATCCGGACGACCACGATCGCTGTGGTCGGGGTGGTGGCGCTGACGATGACGGCGTGCGGCAGCAGCGGTGGAGGGGGTACCTCTCCGGTGGAGGGGAGCTGGGACGACGTCGTCGCCGCGGCGAAGTCCGAGGGGTCGGTGATGTTGTACTCGAGCCAGAACACCACGATCCTCGACAGCGTGAAGAAGGCCTGGAGTCAGACGTACCCCGAGATCACTCTCGATTTCGTTCGCGGAACGGACGCGGATCTGAATCCTCGTGTCGAGACCGAGAACAAGACCGGCAAGGGCACTGCGGACGTACACGTGGTCACGGACACGGCATGGATCGCGTCGGCGGCGGAGTCCGGCGCGTACTCCCAGTCTCTGAAGGGCGACGCGTTCGACGATCCGGACTACGGACGGGACCGCAGCGTCAAGAACGACAGGTTCTTCCTCGACGTCGCCGCCACCTTCGGCATGGGGTGGAACACGGGTACCGTGCCGACCGGACTCACGGATCCGCGCGATGTCCTGCGCCCCGAGTACCGAGGCAAGGTGGGCGTGGTCAACCCCGTCGGCATCGCGTCCTACGTGGATCTCTACCGCTTCTACCGCGAGAACTTCGGCGACGATTTCGTGGATCAACTCGCCGAGCAGCAGCCTCGTATCTACCCGAGCTCGCTGGGGGTCGCGCAGGCACTCACCTCCGGTGAGGTCGTCGTCTCCCCCATGGTCCAGCCTCTCGTGCAGGAGGTCGCGTCCGGAGCTCCGGTGAACTGGGCGCTCCCGACGCCGTCGTGGGGAACACCGTTCTACGGTCACGTCACGTCGGTCGCGCCTCATCCCAACGCTGCGCAGGTTCTGGCCGACTTCCTGGTCAGCCCCGAAGGTCAACGGGCGCAGGCGATCGGGGTCGCGACTGCGCTGCCCGGTATCGACGGCGCGACCGCCGACGCCCATGACATCGCCGGGCCCGATCCGACACAACTCACTCCCGAGTTCATCGAGCGGGAATCACGTGAGTGGGAGCAGAAGTTCCAGGGCTGACCGAGCCACGGAACGGCCCCGGGCTCAGTGCCCGGGGCCGAACGTCACGGTGCGGGCCACGATCAGTGCCAGGACGCCGAGACTCGCAGTGAGGACTGCCAGTACGTGAGCGCGCGCCGGGATTCCTCGCGGCGCGTCCGGGCCGGCGTCCGCGCGCCTGCGCTTCCGTCGCCGAACGATGTCGACGACGAGCGCAGCGACGGCGCCGGTCAGTACGACGCCGGCGGCTACAGCCGTCGGTACGTCACCCTGGTGGGTGGCCAGGCGCAGACCCACCAGGGCGCACACCGCCACCGAGCACTCGGTGCGCCGCCAGGCGAGCGCCGTCCGTTCGACCTGGAGACCACCGTCCCCGAGTGCGCCCGCTGGCCTGTCCTCGGGTGGTCCCGTCACGAGAAGACCGACCAGACGACCAGCGCTGCGGCCACCGCCAGCAGGACGGCCAGGGGTGCTCCGACACGAGGGGACGGAAGCGGCCGATTACGGCGCAGGCTCGATTCGACTGCGCCCCAGGCCCACCACGCGTGCAGCGGCAGAACGACGGAGCATCCGATCAGCAGCACCGATGCGATGCGTGCGGGCGTCGTGTCCCCTCCGACCTCGAACACGTCGAGCGCGACTCCGGCTGCCATGAACGCCAACGATGTTCGAATCCACGCGAGGTACGTCCGCTCGTTCGCCAGGCTGAACCGTGCGTCCGGTTCGGCACCGACGGCGTAGACCCGGCGCGGGCGCCGACGATCGTGCGCCTCCTCCTGGGACATGACTTCTCCTGACGGTCGAGGGCTCGCAATGTCACTAAGAATCCCTAGCCTAATCGAACTCACTTCAGTTATGGTCGTGGTGTGACTGCACCCGACTGCTCGGATGGTGGCGACGAGCTGTTCCGCGACGCGCGCGCGCTGCAGATCTGGGGATTTCCGCTCGTCTTCGCTCAGCGACTGCGTCTCCGGTTCACATCCCCGCTGGAGCCTGACGTGGACCGGCCGCTCACATCGGCGGGTGCAGCGCTGAACACGATGGGCCATCAGCGCAGGTTGTCCGATCCCACCCTCACCGCAGGAGTGGCTCCCAACGTGGACACGCTCTACTCACTGGCCTTCGTCGACCTCGATGTCGGGTCGTTCACGCTTCGAATGCCCGATCTCGGTGACCGCTACTACTGCATTCAGCTAGGTGAGGCCGACTCGACGACCATCGCGGTACAGGGTCTGCGGACACACGGGAGCCGTTTGCCGACACTGCATATCGTCCGCTCGGGCAGCGAGGTGGTCATGGCGGACGACGAACTACTGGTGGCCTGCCGAACACGTCATGTCATGGTTGCAGTGCGCATCCTGGTGCGACCGGACGATGCCGAGGATCTCCGGCGAGTGATCGCCGTGCAGGACGCCATCGTGCTGGACGGGCCGCGTGCGCCCGGAGCTGCGTGCGACGCTGCCACCCGCACGCTCGTCCTCCGTGAACGCGATGACGAACTACGCGATCCGGAAGCCTTTCTCGACTCGCTGGACCACGCCGTCGCCGGTGTCGCGGCGGCGGACGTGCCACCCGCGGTCCGCGAGAGCTTGGCGCGACTGCGTAGAGCGCTGCACGCAGGGGAACAGTTCACGCGAGCACGTTCGCAGTTCGCAGCAGGGTTGTCCGACGGCCTGGATGCGATCGCCGACCGGGTGAGGTCGCTGGGCCGGACGACGAACGGCTGGTCGGTCAACGAACTCGGCACGGATTTCGGCGACGACCATCTTCTGCGCGCGGCCGTCGCGTTGTCTCAGATCTACGTCAACCCGGCGGACGAGGCGCTGTACCCGGTGTGTGAGGTGGACGACGGTGGGCGCCCCTTGTCGGGTGCGCATTCCTACGACATCACTTTCGCTGCCGGCGAGGCGCCGCCGGCGCGCTTCTTCTGGTCCCTCACCGTCTACCACAAGCGAGGACTGCTGTGCGAGAACTCGATCGGCCGATATGCAATCACCGACCGGACGCCCGGCGTGACGGTGGCGCACGACGGATCCCTGACCGTTCGACTCGCGTCGACCCCGCCCGCGGAAGGGACGAGCAACTGGCTCCCGACTCCGTCCGGAGACTTCCGGTTGATGCTGCGGCTGTACGGACCCTCGGACCGGGCGTGGAGCCCGCCAGTCGTGCGGCGGACGCCCGCCAGGTCGTCTCGGACCGTGGGGGACCGATGACCGACACGCGATCCGGAGGGATCGAACTCGGACCGGTATCTCGACGGGTGTTGTGCGAGTTCGCATCCTGTGGCCGCGGACCCCTGCCGAGCACCACCGCGGTGGCCCGTGCTCTCCACATCAGCGAGCCGCACCTACGGCGCCTGCTCGCCGGTGAGTCGACCACTCTGGGTGCTCTGCGTGCTCGACACGACGCCGCCCGCGCGGTGGAGGCGCTTCGGCGCGGCGAGGCCCTGGACATCGTGTCGGCCCGATTGGGCTACTCGGAACCACGGGCGTTCCGGCGCGCCTTCCGGCGGTGGACCGGCATGACGCCGAGTGCGGTCGGTGCGGCATGACCGGGGTGACCTCGACCCGTCATGTCGTGCTGCGATCGTGGCCGAACGGCGCACTGACGAGTGGCGATCTCGAGGTGGTGGAGGCGCCGGTGCCCGAGCTCCGGGCCGGCGACGTGCTCGTCCGCAACACGTGGCTCTCGATCGATCCGTCGATCCGCATCCGGCTGTCGAGGCAGACGCCGGGAGGCTACCTCCCCCCCTTCGCGCCGGGGCAGGCACTGGAAGGTCTCGCTCTCGGCGTCGTCGAACGATCGGAAAGCTCCGCTTTCGCTGTCGGTGACATCGTCACGCACACACTGGGTTTCCGGGAGCACGCCCTCATCTCGGCCGACACCGCGACGATCGGCGGCTACGGGTCGCCCACCGTCGTCCGTCCGGGTGGTCTGCCCGAGCAGTGGTTCCTCGGCCCCCTGGGCAGTTCCGGGCTCACCGCGTACGCGGGGATGATCG
Source organism: Rhodococcus sp. MEB041 (assembly GCF_030208955.1). Taxonomy (NCBI): domain Bacteria; kingdom Bacillati; phylum Actinomycetota; class Actinomycetes; order Mycobacteriales; family Nocardiaceae; genus Rhodococcus; species Rhodococcus sp. MEB041. The sequence goes on along the minus strand of NZ_JARVSZ010000011.1, from coordinate 75,774 downwards.
GCATCCTCGACGTGGGGCCCGCGGACACGGTGTGGGTGTCCTCCGCGGCCGGCGCGGTCGGTGGTCTCGCGGCGGGACTCGCGGTGGCACGAGGGGCCACCGTCATCGGCTCGGCAGGATCCGCGGCCAAGGTGGCTCATCTGCGCGCGGCCGGCCTGGCCGACGCCTTCGATCATCACGAATCGCTGCCGTCGGCGTTGGCCGCCGCGGCGCCCGACGGCATCGACGCGTACTTCGACTGTGTGGGCGGTGATCACCTGACTGCAGCGATCGACGCACTCCGACCGAACGGACGTATCGCGATGTGCGGCCAGATGTCTCAGTACGACGCGGCCGACGCGCCGAGTCTTCCCGGCAACCTGTTCCAGTTCGTGTCGAAGAATCTGTCGATGCGGGGGTACCGGGCCGGATCGTTCCTGCACCTCGAAGCCGACATGCGCGCGGAGATCACCTCCCTCATCGACGCGGGCCGTCTCGGGTACGACGAATGGGTGCTCGACGGACTCGATTCGGCCCCGGCCGCACTGGTCTCGATGCTGGCAGGGGAGAACATAGGTAAGACGCTTGTCCGACTGGGATGACCTCGCGGGCGTCACCGTCGGAACTCAGTCGGCGGAGAGGGAGTCGAGCAGCGTTGCGAGGCGGTCGGGGGCGCTGATCATCGGCATGTGTCCGGAGTCCATGTGCACGACGTGCCCCGACCCGGCTCCGGCGCGGACCAGTGCGGACGAGGCTTCCTGCAGTTCCGGCGGGTAGCACGTGTCCCTCGCCGTCCGGATGTAGGTGCGGGGGACGTCGACCCGGAGGCCGGAGAGATCGACGGCCTCGGTGAGCAGCGCGCCGGAGTCGTCGACGAGCTGCTGGAGTGTCCACGCGGTCTGCTCGTCGTCCATGTCGTTGCACAACATGGCCTGTGCCCCCTCGGGGCCCTGGACGTATCTGCCGTCCACGATGGAGGCCTTCACGATGTCGCGAACCGCAGGATCGATCCCGTCGATCACCGCCGTTCCGTCCGGCGGGACCACCGCGGCCAGGAAGACGACGTGCCGGACACGGTCCTGCAGCCTGTCGAGAACGCGAGGGACCGACACTCCGGCGAACGAGTGGGCCACCAGCACGATGTCGGTGACATCCTCACGCTCCACGTCCGCAACGATTGCGTCGGCGCAGTTTTCCAGGGTGACGGTGCGCAGGTCGATGTCTGCGCGTTCACCGCGGCCGGGAAGGTCGACCGCGACCACGCGACCGGTCAACCGCGGTACGAGGCGGTCCCAACACGACGCGCCCATTCCGGCACCGTGCACGAGTACGAACGACATGATGTGTCTCCATTTCTTTCGTGATGTGCCGCTGCTGCGGTTCAGCGGCATCGGGATTCTAGAGTTCTGCGCCTGTTCGATATCCCTCTGCGATCGCGTGACCGATGCGCCGTGGTGTGACGCAATCTCCGATGACGCTGACGGTGGAGCTCGAGTCCAGTCCGAACGACGACAGTGCCACTCGCGGCTGGTGCCACACGATGGCGGCGTCCTCGTAGGGCAGGTCGCCGGCCCCGAAGATCGGGCGCAAGGTCACCGGATCTGCCGGGTCGTCGGGAACGTGAAGGGCATGCGCGACCTTGACGTCGACCCCTGCGTTACCCAGTCGATCGAGCAGCGGTCCTGCACTCTCGGTGGGGATTCGGGACGCGAGAGCCGTGAGCGTCGTGGCCACGGTGACCTCCCAGCCCCGCTGCGCGAGTGCTTCGGCTGCGCTGTACGCCGGCCAGAAGCCGTCACCGTCGTCGAACACCACCACCCTGCCCGCATCGGCCGAGACGCGGCCGAGCAGAACGTCGTCGACGCTGTAGGCGGTCCGCGTCCGGAGGGATGGGGTCACGTCCGCGGGACGCGATCCGGTCGCCACCACGATGTGGTCCGACGCAGAGCGAATCTCGTCCAGATCGTCCTGGCCGATTCCGGCCGACAGGTGAACCTCGACCTTCAGCCGACGCATCTCCCGTTCCAGATAGTCGACGATGTCGATGAGTGTCGCGCGATGGGGCGCCGAGGCAGCCACCCGCACAGATCCGCCGAGGGCACCGCTCTTCTCGAACACCGTGACTCGGTGGCCCCTCCCTGCGGCCACGCGAGCGGCTTCCAGGCCGGCGGGGCCGCCGCCGATCACGACGACGTCCTTCGTCGCGCGGGCTCGTCGACCGACGTCGACGTGTCGACCGCGCCCGATCTCGGCATTGACCGCGCAGTGCAGATGCGGGTCGAAGGCCCTGCAGTCCTGGTTGACGCCGAGGCAGCCGCGTATCTCGTCGAGGCGACCGGTTCGGGACTTGTTCGGCAGTTCGGGGTCCGCGATCAGCGCCCGCGCCATGCCGACCATGTCCACCTGTCCGGTCTTGATGGCGTGGTCCGCAACGCCCGCATCGCGAATCCGCTGTCCGACGAGAGTCGGTGTCCCGGTCGCCGATCGGACCCTCGCAGCCGACGGGATCGCGACCGCGTCCGCGCCGGTGGAATCCTTGACGTACTTCCCGCGGGTGCCGTGGGTGATGCTGAAGTAGTCGACGCCGACCGCGGCCACGTTCTCGGCGATGCGAACGCAGTCGTCGATCGACATTCCGCCGGGGATCTCCTCCTCCCCGCTCAACCTCACTCCGAGCACGAGCCCCGCGGGCATCTCCGACCGCATCGCCTCGATCACCATGCGGGTGAAGCGCATTCGGCCGTCGAACGAGCCGCCGAAATCGTCCGTCCGTTGGTTCGTGAGCGGGGACATGAACTGAGCGGGGAGGTACCCGTGCGCAGCATGGAGCTCCACCCCGTCGACGCCTGCTCGCACCAGGTTTCGCGTCGAGGTGCGCCATCCCTCGACGATGTCCTCGATCTCCGCGACCGACAGTTCGTGGGGTGGGTAGGCGTCGCGCGCGGTCTTGATCGCCGAGGGCGCGGAGGGTGGCGCATCCGATTCGCCGCCGATGAATTCACGTCCGAGATGGCAGAGTTGGCCGATGAATCGTGCGTCGTGTCGATGCGCCGCCGACACTTTGGCCGCTGTGCTCGGAATGACCTCGACCCGGTAGGCCTCGATCAGCTTGCGCGATCGCAGCGTCGTCGTCGGGTGCACGACCGTGGCACCCCCGATGATCAAGCCCACTCCACCCGCGGCCAGACGCTCGACGTGCTCGGTGTCCCTGTGGGTGGGCACACCGTCGACCGCCATCGACGTGCCCGCCGGGAGCGCGACCAGTCGGTTCTTCAGCGTGAGTCCGCCGATCCGGATCGGTGAGAAGAGGTGGGGAAAGTGGTCGTTCATGCGGACTCGGTTCTGTCGGCGGGTGTTCTGGGGCGGACGAGGACTCGAACACGCGGTTCCTCCGCCAGGTCGAGCGCGAGGTCCGTTCGGACGAGCCGTTCCGGAACGGTGAGACGCACGGTCTCCTGGGCGGAGTACTCGGCCCAGTTCCGGAAGGTGCAGAACTCGACGTACGTCGAGGCGGAGTCGCTCACCCTGGTCAGCGCCCATCGCGATGCGCCGAGGCGCAGGCGCGACGACCTCAGACGAGTCATGGCGTGGACGAAGTGGTCCGCCCGCTGCGGACGGACCACGTACGTCGTCTCGACGACGATTGTCGCGCCACGATGACCCGGTTCGAGTTCCGGCGGTCCGGCGGCACCGGACGGGTCGGGCGCGATGGAGTCGCTGGGCAGAATGCCTCGGCGCAGCAGTCCGATCGACGACACCGACATCGCGACGGCGGAGAGTGCGACAGCGGAGACGAGCCCCATCGTGTCGGCGAGGAGCCCCCACAGAAGGGCACCGACCGCTTGGCTGCCCTGGAACGTCAGCATCACGACGGCGATGACTCGGGCCTTGATCCACGGTGGCACGACCGCGTGCGTCGCGATCATCCACGTGCTCTGCACGCCGACCCAGGCCGCGCCGACCATCACCAGTAGAGCGACCACGACCGGCATCCACGGCACGAAGGCGAGACCGAGCAGAACCAGTGCGTACGCGGCAGAACCCAGGGCTGCGAACACGTTCCAGCTCAGGCGTCGTCGCAGCGGCATCGAGGCGATGGTGCCCGCCACCGCGCCGACACCGATCGCCCCGGACAACACTCCGAACTCGAACGTCGTCACGTGGAGCATCTCGTACGCCACGAGCGGCAGCAGAGCCCACAGGCAGCTCGCCGGCAGGCCGAACATCACGACACGGAACAACAGTCTCCGCGTCCATCGCGAATGACGGATGAACCGCAGACTCGTCGCCACCGATTCGAGAACCGACTCGGTCCTGGGAACTCGCCCGGACCGAGGCGGGATCTGACCGGCCGCCAGGACGACGCAGATCGCGAACACGACCGTGACGAGAGCGAAGGTGGAGGTGGCGCCCCATGCGGCCAGGAGTGCCCCGCCGAGTACCGGACCGATGGCGCGTGCACCGTTGAAGATGGCGCCGTCGATCGCGGGCACGACGGTCATCATCTCGCGGGTCGCCAGCGTCGGCAGCAGCGATTGCCAGACGATCGCCACCGACGCCAGACCGCACCCCGACAGGAACACGGCCGCCATCAGAACCGGCATCGTCGCGAGGTCGAGGACCTGGAGCACCGTGAGCACTGCCGACGTGACCAACAGACCGATCGCCGTGCCGGTCAGCAGAGTTCGATGGCCGGCGTGCTCCGCTATCGCGCCGAGGGGGAGGGAGAGCAGAAAGAAGGGCAGGCTGGCGGCGAACTGGACGCCCGACACTGCGAACGCGGATTCTCCTGCTCGGGTCAGGGTCCACTGGACCGCCAGAACCAGGATCCAGATGCCGATGGCGGCGCCGAGTTCGAAACCCAACATCATGCGTAATCGGCGCACACGCAACGGCGTCAGGAGTGTGACGGTCGGTGGTCGTGTCATGGCCTGTGCCCCTTCGCCGCCCGCCGGCATCACCGGATGAAGCCCGACGTCACCGGATGAAACGCTGTTCCCACTCCGCCTGGTACTCGGTGACCGCTGCGGGGTCGAGGTCCGCGGGGTCGGTCAGTGCGATGTCCTGTGCGCGTCCGACCGACTCCGGGATGTTCGGCAGCACACTCGCGTACCCCTTCGACAACGCCTGCTGGCCCTCGGGGGAGACGAGGAAGTCGGCGAGAAGTTGCGCTGCATTCGGGTGCGGTGCGGACGCGAGAACATGGGAGTAGTAGGGGGCCCCCACGCCGGGTCCGGCCTGAACCACCCGACGGGTGCGCCTGCCTCCTGCTCGCGCACGAGGGGTTGGACCATCGGCGTGGCGATGATCTCTCCGGACCCGAGGCCCTGTGCGACGGCCAGAACACCGGGATAGACACGTGGCTCGTTCTGCGCGAGTTCGTCGGTGTAGTCGGGTGACCAGTTGCGGTCGAAGAACCGGAACTGATCGGTCACGGCGGCGAAGCCCGCAGGATTGACGACGCCGACACGTCCCCGCAGTTCGGGAGCCAGGAGATCCTCCGGACTGTCGAGACCGTCCGGCAGTGCCGTGGTGTTCCAGCCGAGCCCCAGAACGGCGGCGCTGGTGAGGAAGAGCTTGTCGTTCACCACGCTGGTGTCTCGACCGTAGTCGGGGTTGTCGAACGAGGGGCCGACGACGTTCACCGAGTACTCGCCCGAGTCGGCGGCCGCGCGGATCCACGCGGGGTCGGTGGTCATGTGGACGTCGCCGATCCCGCGCCCGGACTTGTGCTCCGCGTCCACGCGGGGGTTCAGCTCGACGTCGGAACCTCGCGTGAACTCCACCGTGATGCCCGGATACGTCGCTTCGAATCCGGCTTTCACCGAGGCGAGGTTCTCGGGGTGCTGCGACGAGTACAGGTAGACGGATCCCTCGTCCTTCGCCGCGGCGACCACGTCGTCCCACGTGCCCGACACCGGTCCGGTCGCTGTCGCCCCACCGCTGCAGGCCGCCGACAATCCGACTGCGGCTGCCGATGTCAGCGCCGCGAGCGTACGACACCACGTGCTCATGAGGGTCTCCTGTCAGTTGTGGTCGACGGCGTCAGTCGAATGCGAGTTCCGGTGTCCGGCAGATGAGCAACCGGCGTATCGAGCCGGCCGCGTCGACCGACGCGGTCGCGTTGAAGGACGCCTCGAAGTCGCCGTCTCGCGTGGTCCGCCCCAGTACGAGTTCCACGTCGCCCACCCGGGATCCGACGTCGATGTGATGAACGAGGGTGCTCTTCTCACGCTGGGCGAGGTAGAGGACGAGTCCCTCTCTGTCGCCGACGAATTCGGCGGACGCTCCCTCCCCACGGGAGAACTGCACGGACATCCGGAAGTCGTCCGTGATCATGGTCAGCACCCGGTCGGGATCTTCGGAGTCCATGTACGAGAACCATGTTCGCAGGATTGCTGTCGCATCAATCGTCATCGTCGTGCTCCCGTCGGGTCGGTCGAGGGCGCGTCGGAACCGGCCCACGGCACCAGTGCGTGGTCGGGATCGAACGACACCTGGTAGCGGTCGATCAGTCCGTTCTCGTCGAGGTGCATCGCCGCGACGAAATATCCCGTCACGACATCGCCGTGCTCGGTGACGGCTCCCTGGGCGAACTGGACGTCGCCGTCCTGTGCGCGTCGCAGCAGCCGATGCTGCCGGCCGACAGGGGGACGTCCGGTGAGGTAGTCGAGCATCGCGGCGCGACCGGTGCCGGCTCGGGCTCCCGTCGGGACGATCATCACGAAGGAGACGTTCTCCGCCAGCATGTCGGTCGCCTGCTCGAGCTCACCGCTGTCGAGGGTGGCGTAGTAGGACTCGATTCGAAGCATGAACCGAACTTAGTTCAAGAAAAGTCCGCATGTCTTCCATTTCGCCGATACTCTCGAAACAGAACTGAACTCGACTCAGGAGTGTTATGTCTGCAGCGATCGACGACGTCACCTACTCGCCCTGGCCGGAGGCGGAGCCCGCGGGCCTGATTCCCGGGCCGGAGCAGACCGATCTCCGGTCCGCGATGCGCGCAATACTGGCGCGGCACCGTGGGCGAGACGAGGGGGACCCGACGGCACTGTGGCGGACACTCGTGGACGACATGGCCGTGACCATGCTGTCCGTTCCCGAGGATCGTGGCGGCCTCGGGTACGGGATGACGGACATGGCCGTGGTCCTGGAGGAGTGCGGCCGAGCGCTCGTGTCGGAGCCGGTGCTGTTCGCGGCCGGTGTCGGCGTGCACGCGCTGCTCCGAGCTCCGGCCGGAACTGTGGACGAGATGCTGTCCGGTGCCCTCGCCGGTGAACTCCGCGTCGCGGTGCACCTGCCCGTGTCGCAGACGCGACGAGCTGCCACGCAGGTGATCACGGCCGACCAGACGGCAGACGGGTGGCGTCTGAGCGGTGTCGCGACCGACATCGTTCACGGTGCCTCGGCCGATGTCGTCGTGGTCGGGGCGCACACGGCGGACGGCGCCCGAGTGTTCGCCGTACCCCTCTCCGACGCGGTGCGCGCCGTCCCGCGGACGGTCATCGACCCGACGCGGCCGCGCGCCGACGTGCACCTCGACTCGGCAACGGCGTCCGTGCTCACCGAGGTGGCGGACACGGCCTCCGCTCTCGACGACCTGACAGCGCGAGCGACGATCGGGCTGGCGAGCGAGCACACGGGAATCGCCGATCGCATGCTGGAGATGACCGTCGAGTACGTCACCACCAGGCAGCAGTTCGGTCGGCCCGTCGGCTCCTTCCAGGCCGTGAAGCACCGACTCGCCGACCTGCTCCTCTCTCTCGAACGAGCGCGATCGGCATCCCGCTTCGCTGCTGCGCTCCACGACAGCTCCCCGGACCGTGCCGCGCTCGCGGTCGCGATCGCCGGCGCCGTGTGCACGGAGGTCGCGTCCGAGTCGGTCGCCGAGGCGGTGCAGCTGCACGGTGGCGTCGGCTTCACGTGGGAGCACCAGGCGCACAGATACTTTCGCCGAGCTACCGGTGACGAGGCGCTGCTCGGCGATGCGGTGTACCACCGCCGCCGCATCGCCGACCTCATCGGGCTGAACCCGGTTCGATTCGAGGGTTGACGCGCTCGACCCCATGCCGTAAAACTGAAGTGAATCCAGTTCAAATCGTGACGCAGCCCAAGGAGATCCCATGATCGACACCGACCACATCCTGCTCGAGAAGGACGGCGACGTCGCTCGCGTCTGGCTCAACCGCCCGCACAAGAAGAACGCGGTGACTCCGGAGCTGCTGTACCGACTCGACGAGATCATCGCCGAGGTCGACGCCGACCCGAACCTCAAGGTCCTGGTCCTGCGCGGTGTGAACAACACCTTCTGCTCGGGGTTCGACCTCGACATCCTGCTGTCCGACTACGTCGGCAGTACCAACGCCATGGACGTGGCCGTGCTCTCGGCCAAGGTCTGCGATCGCCTGTACTCCATGAACACTCCGTCCGTCGCGGTCCTCGAGGGCTACGTCACCGCCGGTGGGTTCGAGCTCATGATCTCCTGTGATTTCGCCATCGCCGACGACGACGCCAAGATCGGCGACTTCCACATCCGCCGTGCACTGTTCGGCGGTGCGGGCCCCATCTACCGCCTCCCGCGCATGATCGGCATCCGCAAGACCAAGGAACTGATGCTGACCGGCAAGCTGCTCTCCGGTGTCGAGGCTGCGGACTTCGATCTCATCAACGCGTCCGCGCCGGCAGCCGAGCTGGACAAGACCGTCGAGGAGTTCATCGCGCAGCTCACCGACAAGAGCCCGTTCATGATGAAGCTGACCAAGATGACGATCGACCGCGGCCTCGACGCGGACATCCAGTCCCTCATGGTCATGGAGCATCTCGCCGTGGGCAACGCCCTGCAGTCCGAGGACGGGCGAGAAGGCGTCACCGCGTTCCTCGAGAAGCGTGAGCCGAAGTGGGTCGGTCGCTGATCCTCAGCGAGACACGAACGAGGAACGACGGTCGGCGGGGAGCGGGAGGATCACGATGACGAACGGTCTCGGGACACAGCGGGTGGTGTTGCAGGGCAGTAGATGCACTGTGTGCGGCACGGTCGCGTACCCGGCGTCGAGTCTCTGCTCCCGGTGCGTCACGCCCACGGCAGAACCCGTCGACCTGAGTACGTCGGGCACCGTGTGGGCCCACACGGTGCAGCGCTTCCCGCCCAAGTCGCCGCCGTACGTGCCACCCGCGGGCGGGTTCACCCCGTTCGCGGTCGGCTGGGTCGAGTTGAGCGAGGGCATCCGCATCGAGGCGATTCTCGACACCGAGAACGTCGACGATCTGCACGGAGCGCTCGTCCACCTCACGGCCGTCGTGCCGGTTCCCCGGTTCGAGGTCGTCGCGGCCGGCCCGTCGTCCGCACCGAGCACACTGGGAGACACCGTATGAGCGAGTCCGTGGTCATCGTCGGAGTGGGATTGTCGAAGTTCGGTCGCCAGCCCGGTGTCAGCGGCCGAGCGATGGCCGTCTCGGCCATCACCGCCGCGCTCGCCGACGCGGGCATCGCCTGGCCGGACGTCGATGTGGCGTTCGGCGGCAGCGACTCCGCGGGCCTCGCCGACACGCTCGTCAGTGAACTCGGTTTCACCGGACTGCCGTTCACCAACGTGCGGAACGGCTGCGCCACGGGCGGCAGCGCCCTGTTCTCGGCGGTCAACGCCGTTCGTGCAGGATCGGCGTCGATCGGCCTGGCCGTGGGCTTCGACAAGCACCCGCGTGGTGCTTTCGATCCCACGCCCGCGGAGTGGGGTCTGTCCGAGGGGTACGGCGAGGCGGGTCTGATGGTGACCACGCAGTTCTTCGGCGCGAAGATCTCCCGCTACATGCGGCAGCACGGCATCACCCCGGACACCCTCGCGCGCGTCGCCGAGAAGTCCTACCGCAACGGCGCACTCAATCCCAATGCGTGGCGCCGCGAACCCATGTCGGCCGAGGCGATCGCCTCCGCCGACATGGTGAACGATCCCCTCACGCGGTACATGTTCTGTTCTCCCGGCGAAGGCGGTGCGGCCGTGATCGTGGCCTCACCCGAGGTGGCCGAGCGGTTGACGGGCCGGCCGATCCGCTTGCGCGCCATCACCCATCGGACGCGGCGATTCGGCTCGTTCGAGGTCTTCAGTCCGTCCGTCCAGGGCATCGGCGAGCCGACCAGCGTCAGCGCGGATGCCGCGGCAGCCGCGTTCGAGCAGGCCGGGATCTCCCCGTCGGATGTCGACGTGGCCCAACTGCAGGACACCGAGAGTGGCGCCGAGCTCATGCACATGGCCGAGTGCGGCTTCTGCGAGCACGGCGAGCAGGAGCAGTGGATCGCCGAGGGAGCCACCGAGATCGGCGGACGTCTACCCGTCAACACCGACGGTGGGTGCATCGCGAACGGTGAACCGATCGGCGCCTCCGGTCTGCGCCAGGTGCACGAGGTGGTCACCCAGTTGCGCGGGGAGGCCGGCGATCGTCAGGTGCCGGGCGGGCCGTCCATCGGCTTCACCCATGTCTACGGGGCACCGGGCATCAGCGCCTGCACCGTTCTGTCCGTCTGAACCAGTCCGATCCGACCAGCGAGGTCAGTCCATGAGTACCAGCACCGTGTCGTCTGACGTCCGAGCATTCACCGCCGAGGCGACGGCGTGGCTCAGCAGCATGGCCGCACCGCGGACCAGCACGACGTGGGGCGAGGGCTCCGACTCGGTGGCCGTCTTCGAGAACTGGACGCCCGAGGAGGAACGCCGGCACACGGACGTCATCCGCGACTACGAACGGCGGAAGTTCGACGCCGGCTGGGGTCCGCTCGACTGGCCCGCGGAATACGGTGGACGAGATCTCCCGCTGTCCCACGTACTCGCCTTCCGCCGCGCGGAGGACCGGTTCGATGTCCCGCGCCGCACCGAGATGTTCTCCGTGACACAGCAACTGGTGGCGCCCACGATCGAGAAATGGGGCACGCCGGAGCAGCGCGCCACGTACGTGCGAGCGATGCTGCGCACCGACCTCATGGCCTGCCAACTCTTCTCGGAGACCGAGGCCGGTTCCGACCTCGCGGCCGTCCGCACCCGCGCGGTCCGTGACGGCGACGGGTGGGTGCTGAACGGCCACAAGGTCTGGACGTCGGGAGCCACGGTCTCGGACATCGGGGTGGCAGTGTGCCGCACCGATTCCTCGGTGCCTAAGCACAAGGGCCTCACAGTCTTCCTGGTCCCGATGGACGCGGAGGGCGTCTCCGTCCGCCCCATCCGGCAGATGACGGGTGGCAGCTCGTTCAACGAGGTGTACCTCGAGAACGTGCGGCTGACCGATGCGCACCGTCTCGGCCCGGAGGGGCAGGGGTGGCAGGTCGCTCTCACCGTGCTGGCGGCCGAACGACTCGACGGTGGCAACCTCGGACTGGCGAACGCCGACCGTGCCGTGGAACTGGCACGCAATCTGGGTCGGCCCCTCACCGAGATCGAGCTGGATCAGGTTGCCGATCTCGTCGTGCACAGCCATGTTCAGCGCGTCACCGCCATGCGCGTCGCCGGCGTCGTCGTCTCCGGACGCGATCCCGGCCCCGAGGCGTCCGTCGGCAAACTGCTCGCGACCACCACGATGTCCCGGACGTCGGCGGCGGTCCGGCGGATGCTCGGCTCCGATCTGGTGTCCGACACCGGTGAATGGGGCACGTTCGCCTGGACGGAACACGTCCTGGGCGCGCCCGGATACCGCATCGCCGGCGGCACCGACGAGATCCAACACAACATCATCGCCGAGCGCGTTCTCGGCCTTCCCCGAGAGCCGAGGCCGTGACCACCGACGACACGACACACTCCGCACTGCAGCAGCGCGTCGCCGCGAAGCTCGAGACCGGTGGCCTCGGCTCGCTGCGCAGCTTCGATCCACTCCTCGGCGGACACTCCGGCCTGACCTACCGCGTGCGGACCGACGACGCCGAGTTGGTGGTCAAGGCCGTGCCCGCAGGGCAGCGCCCCGTCGGGCGCCACGACATGCTGCGGCAGGCGACCATCATGCGGGAACTCGCGGGTACGTCGGTGCCGGTGCCCACGATCGTGATGGTCGACGACACCGAGCCCTCCTGGTACGCCATGACATTCGTCCGCGGTGAGTCGCTCGAGCCTGTTCTGGACGATCCGGCCGTCGACCCGGAGCTGGCGGCCGCGCGCATGCGGCGTGCGGCGGCGGTCCTGCCCGAGCTGCACGCGGTCGATCACCGAGCTGTGCCCGACGCCGGTCCCACGCTCTCACCGGGTGACGAACTCGCCCGGTGGGCTCGCACGCTCGGCGCCGTTCCACCGGAACTGGTCGAGGGCGGAGACAGACTGCTGAGCCTTCTCGGTGCCCGCGTCCCGGATGCGGTCTCGTCGACGCTGGTGCACGGTGACTATCGCCTGGGCAATCTGATCGCGGACGGTACCGAGCCGGTCGCGCTCATCGACTGGGAGATCTGGAGTGTGGGCGACCCCCGTGTCGAGCTGGGGTGGTTCCTCGTCTTCGCCGATGGCGACAACTTCCCCGGTGTCGGGCGGTCCGTCCCCGGTCTGCCGAGCGCCGACGAGTTGGTGGAGATCTACGCCGGTGCGGGACGCGACCTGCCCGATCTGCCGTGGTTCGACGCCCTGGGACGACTCAAGATGGCCGCCATCATGGGGCACAACCTGCGTCGTCACCGGGAGGGCCGTCATCACGATCCGGACCAGGAGAAGCTGCCCGCCACCATCTCTCGGCTGATCGACACCGGAACCGCCCTGCTCGCCTGAGCTCCCTCGTCCTCGTATTCACCCGCTCGATCCGCCCTCCAGGAGGCCAACCGTGGACTTCTCCTACAGTGCTCGTACCGACGCGCTGCTCGAGACCCTCGAGACATTCATGACCGATCATGTTCTGCCCGCCGAGAAGGTGTACGACGCGCAGATCGCGGCGAACACGAACAAGCACGAGCAGCCGGCGGTGATGCGCGAACTGCAGGAGACCGCGCGCTCGCAGGGACTGTGGAACCTGTTCATGACGCACGACGGGCTCGGGGCCGGACTCACCAACCTCGAGTACGCCCCTCTCGCCGAGGTGGTCGGGCGCTCGATCATCGGCAACGAGGCCATCAACTGCTCCGCCCCGGACACCGGCAACATGGAGATCCTCGCCATGTTCGGTACCGAGGAGCAGAAGAAGGACTGGCTCGAGCCCCTGCTCGACTGTCGTATCCGGTCCGCGTTCGCCATGACCGAACCGGCCGTGGCCAGCTCCGACGCCACCAACATCACCTCGACGATCCGGCGCGACGGTGACGAGTACGTGCTCAACGGCCGAAAGTGGTACACCTCCGGCGTTCTCGACCCGGACTGCAAGCTCATCATCTTCATGGGCAAGTCCGATCCGGACGGTCCGACCTACCGCCAGCAGAGCATGATCCTGGTTCCCGCCGACAGTCCCGGCATCGAGGTCCTGCGCGATCTCCCGATGTTCGGTTTCCACGACCGTCTCGGGCACGGCGACGTCCAGTTCACCGATGTCCGAGTGCCGGCCTCGAACATGCTCGGAGCCGAGGGCGACGGTTTCGCCATCGCGCAGGGTCGTCTCGGCCCCGGCCGGATGCACTACGCCATGCGCGCCGTCGGCATGGCCGAGCGCGCTCTGGAGATGATGTGCCGCCGTTCGCTCGACCGAGTGGCCTTCGGTGCCCCGCTCGCCGATCGCGGTGTCGTGCGTGAGTGGATCGCACGCAGTCGTATCGAGATCGACCAGATCCGACTGTTGGTCCTGAAGTCGTCCTGGATGATGGACACCCGCGGTAACGCCTCGGCGCGCTCCGAGGTCGCCGCGATCAAGGTCGCGGCGATGGAGGTGGCGCACAAGGTGGTCGACCGAGCCGTTCAGACGTTCGGAGCGGCCGGCGTCAGCGACGATTTCGTCCTGGCCCGCCTGCACGCCATCACCCGCGCCCTCCAGATCGCAGACGGACCGAGCGAGGTCCATCTCCGGACCATCGCCCGCCTCGAGACGAAGAAGTACCGATGACCGACATGCATTCCCTCACCGGCAGAGTGGCCCTCGTGACCGGCGCGAGCCGCGGACTCGGCCTCGCCATCGCTCGTGGACTGCGCGACGCGGGAGCCACCGTCGTGGTGTCCAGCCGCAAACTCGAGGCGTGCGAGGAGGCAGTCGCCTCACTCGGACCGTCGACGGTGGGCAGCGCTCACGCCCGCGCTCTGCACGTCGGTCGCTGGGACGAGATCGAGCCCGCGGTCGACGCCATCGTCGACGAGTTCGGCTCACTCGACATCGTGGTCAACAACGCCGGCATCGCACCGCTGTCCGAGAACCTCGTCGGAGTGACGGAAGGGCTGTGGGACAAGACCATCGAGGTCAATCTCAAGGGTCCGTTCAGGCTGATGGCGGTGGCCGGAGCGCGGATGGCGGCCGCCGGGCGCGGGTCGATCGTCAACATCTCGAGCATCGGCGCCGTACGACCGAGCCCGCCCGAGGCCATGTACGCCGCGGCGAAGAACGGCCTCAATGCGCTGACCATGGCGTTCGCGCAGGAGTACGCGCCGCACGTGCGAGTGAACTGCGTGATGCCCGGGGGATTCGCGACGGACATGGCCGAGCACTGGGACGACGAGTTCGTCGGCAAGATCGTCGACCGGCTGCCGTCGGGACGTCTGGGTCGTCCCGAGGAGATCGCCGGTCTCGTCGTACATCTCGCGAGTGACGCCTCGTCGTACACGACGGGTGCCATCATTCCCGTCGACGGCGGCCGCACCGCGGTCTACTGAGGAGGGCGTGGACGTGACAGAAGTGAACGACACCCCGAGTCCTGCCGCCTTGTTCGATCTGACCGGCCGAACAGCGGTGGTGACCGGAGCGTCGTCCGGTCTCGGTCTTGGGTTCGCCCGGACGCTCGCCGCCGCCGGAGCCACGGTGTACGCGGCGGCACGTCGCGCGGATCGTCTGGCCGCGGTGGCGGAGACCGTCCCGGGCCTCGTTCCCGTGCGATGCGATGTGACCTCGGACGAGGACCGTCGAGCGCTGGTGGATCGGTGCCGTGCGGAGACCGGGCGCCTGGACATCCTGATCAACAACGCCGGGATGCCCGGCCCACCGGACGCGGAGCAGGAGACCGCGGAGGGTTTCTCCGCGATCCTCGAGGTGAACCTCCTCGCAGGCTTCCACCTGGCGGTGCACGTCGCCTCGACGACGCCGGACTCCGCCCCGGTCTCCATCGTCAACATCTCGTCGGTCGTCGGTCTCGTCTCGACCGCCCCCATCGGCGGTGCGAGTTACGCGGCGTCCAAGGCCGGTGTGCTCGGCCTCACCCGTGAACTCGCCGGGCAGTGGGGACGACGACGGATCCGCGTGAACGCGGTGGTCCCCGGGTGGTTCGACACCGAGATGACCGACGGGCTCTTCGAGAACGAGAAGTCGGCCGGGTGGGTGCGGCGCAACACGATGCTGGGTCGCGGGGGTACTGCGGGCGAGGTGGACGGCGCGGTGCTGTTCCTCGCCTCCGATGCCTCGTCGTACGTCACCGGGCACACCCTGGTGGTCGACGGCGGCTGGACGGCGCGCTGATGCTGGCCGTGCAACTGCTCGAGTGGGGCTCCGCTCCAGAGCTGCGGAGCATTCCCGTTCCCGAACCGACGGGCGAGCAGTTGCTGCTCGAAGTCACGGCGGCGGGTCTGTGTCGTAGCGATCTGTCCGTCTGCGATGCGCCGGCCGGACGGTTCGACTACCCGTTGCCGCTCACGCTGGGACACGAGGTCGCCGGACGCGTCGTCGCTGCCGGCCTCGATGCCGACGGGAGCACGGTGGGATCGTCCGTGGTCGTCCACGGCGTGTGGTCCTGCAGGACCTGCCGTAACTGCCGCCGGGGTCGGGAGAACTACTGTCTGGCACTGCGGCCGGTCGACGGCAGGCTCGCCGTGATCGGCAACGGCCTCGGCGCGCCGGGCGGACTGGCCGAGTACATGGTGGTTCCGCACGGCGGGGTGCTGGTCGACACCGGTTCCCTGGCACCGGAACTCGCAGCGCCCCTCGCCGATGCGGGCGCCACCGTGCATCACGCCGTCAGCGGTCAGGCCGACCTCCTCGACTCGAACGCCGTGGTCGTGATCGTCGGTGTCGGCGGTCTCGGTCACCTCGCGGTCCGAATGGCGTCGCTGCTGGGAGCCGGCCACGTGGTGGCCGTCGATCCGCGCGACGCGGCTCGGAGATCCGCGACGACCATGGGCGCCGCCGCGGTGTACTCGTCACTGGCCGACGCGGCCTCTGCCACGAGAGATCTCGGGGGCGTCGACGTGGTGTTCGACTTCGTCGGCAGCGACGACACGATGGCCGAGGGGCTGGCCACGCTCGTACCCGGAGGACGCCTCGTCGTGGTGGGGGGCGCCGGAGGGTCCGTGTCGGTGGCCAAGAACCGGGGGATCGCCGCCGGGTGGCAGGTCTCGGCCCCCTTCTGGGGCAGTCGGGCGGATCTGGTGGAGGTGGTGGCGCTCGCGGAGTCCGGGGCGCTGCTGCCCGAGGTGACCACGCGACCTCTCGACGAGGCGATCGACGCCTATGCGCGTCTGCGTGCCGGGGAGGACGCCGGCCGAACCGTGCTCCTGCCCACCACGTCCGACGAGCCCACCCCAGAACGTGATGCCGGAAAGGACCACCGTCAGTGAAGACTCTCGCGCTCGAACTGCGAGACCGCGTCCGGGAACACCCCGACGCGATCGCCGTGATCGACCTGCACGGCACCCATCGACTGGCCGACGTGATGGCTGCCGCCGAACGCGGAGCCGAGCACATGGCACAGCACGACCCCACACCTCCCACTGTGCTGATCCAGGCGGACAACACCTGGCAGACGGTGGCCACCGCACTGTCGGTCGGTCTGCGCGGAGGCGTGGTCGCCGTGCTCAGCCCGCATGCCACAGCATCGGAGTTCGTGCTCGCCGTCGAGGACGTCGACCCCGACATGGTGGTGGCCGACCTTCGCACACTCGAACAGTGGGGGGTGTCCGACCAGGACTTCCCGTCGGGCGACGCGGCGGTCGGTGACCGTCATCTGCGTGCTCGCCGTGGTGATCCGCGAGGTGTGTCGCGCTGGAACGGAGGCAGTGTCATCGCGATGACCTCCGGATCCACCGGTCGCCCGAAGTGCGTCGTCCAGTCCGAGGACGCACTGCGCTACGCCTGTTCGTGCACGAGGGACGCCGTGGGTCTGCGGCCGGGCGACGCGGTGGGCGCCTTCGTCCCCCTGTCCTCCGTCGCCGCAGCATGTTTCGGGATGTATCTGCCGCTGTTCGTGGGCGGACCGATGGTGTCGATCGGCAAGTGGTCACCGGCGGCCGCACTCGACGCGATGGCCGCCCACGACGTCCGCTGGACGATGCTGGTGCCGACGATGGCGCTGCAGCTGTCCCTCGTCGAGAACGGGGCCGGTCGACTCGCGGGGATGCGGGCGATGACGGTCGGCGGCGGGCCCATGAACGCGTCGGCTCTCGAACGGGCCGAGCAGTTCCTGGGAACGACGTTCCTCCGGGTGTTCGGCATGTCGGAGTGCCTCGGTCACACGACCGCGACCCCGGACGACGATCCTCGACTTCGCCTCGGTACGGACGGACGGCCGTTCCCCGGCACGATCGTGCGGGCCGTGAACGGTGCGGGGGAGGACGTGGGCACCGGGGAGATCGGTGACGCGCAGGTCCGCGGACCCTCGATGTTCGTCGGGTACGCACGGGGAGGACAGGTCGCGGCACCGACACTGACCGACGACGGATACCTGCCGACCGGTGACCTCGTCGAGGTGGCGACCGACGGCACCATCACCGTGATGGGCAGGCAGAAGCAGATCATCATCCGTGGTGGTCGCAACATCGACATCAACGAGGTCGAGGCGGCGGTGGCCGGCGTCCCCGGCATCGTGCAGGTCTGCGTGGTGCCGATCCCGGACGAGCTGCTGTCCGAGCGCGCCGGAGCCCTCGTGGTGACCGACGGACGCGCTCTCGGCCTGGCCGAGGTGACGGACGGATTGTCCCGTCGCGGCGTGCCACGACACAACTGGCCGGAGTACGTCTTCGCTGTGGACGATCTGCCGCAGAACCGTGTCGGGAAGCTCTCCCGACCCGATGCCGTGCGGATGGCAGCGCGTCTCGCCGGTGTTCCCGATCCGAATTCACCTCGGGACGAGTAACATGAGCACGATGCTGACACGTTGCGGGGAGGCCGGAGGCCGGCCGGGCCAGTCTTCGAGGGTGCCGCGATGAGCGTCGGAACGACGGCACGCCGCGAGAGCCCGCGCTCCAAGCGGTCTCGTATTCTCACCGTCGCCATCGAGCAGTTCGGCAGGGTGGGCTACGACCACACCAAGTGGGCGTCGGTGGCGGACGAGGTCGGAATAGGCCAGACCGCGCTCTACCACTACTTCGAATCCAAAGCGCACTGTCTGCTCACCATCATGCGTCTGGAACTGGCGGATTCCGTCGAGCGCTTCGACGCGGCCACGGCCGACCGGAGCGACCCGGAGGCGGCACTGCGAGCCGCCGTCGCGGGAGCTCTCCAGGCCTCGCCGCTGGACGCTCTGCAGCGCCGGATCCTGCAGAACCACATGGACCTTCTGGCGACGGAGCGGCAGTCGGGGAAGGAGGAGGCCGAGCGTCTCCAGTCCCGAGAGCTGGTCCAGGAGATCGAGCGTCGGTGGACGAGATTGATCGCCAGTGGCATGGACGACGGGGTTTTCGCCGAGGGAGATCCGAAGACGGTGGGACGCCTGGTCCTCGCCCTCGTCATCAGCGTGTGGCGGTGGTACCGGCCGAACGGCCCCGCCACCCTCGACGAGATCGCCGAGACCGTCACCACCGCGGTGCTCAAGATGGTGCGCCCCTGACCGCTGGGCGCTGAGCCCGGCTCGGCCATTCGTGTCGATCACGTCCACCCATACCGAACCGAATTCATGTTGACCACACCCTGGAGGAAATCATGTTCGATCTGATGGTTCTCGCCGCCCGTCCGAACGACTGGACGCACGAGCAGTTCATGACGTGGTGGCGCGGTGAGCACGCGGAGGTGACCTACCCGCTCCCGGGCCTGCTGCGGTGGCAGCACATCGACATCGTCCACTCGATAGACGAGCGCAGCGCCGGGTGGGACGGACTGTCCATTCTGAGCTTCGCCTCGCGCGACGATCTCGAGACCGCGCTCGCCAGTCCGGAGTGGAAGGTCGCCGTCGAGCACGTCGGAACCATGCGTGGGCGACGGATGATCTGGTACGGCGACGAGCGGACCATGGTCGCCGACACGTCGACCACCTCGTGACCGCCCGGTGGTCCGATCCGGGATCCGTTCGGATCGCGGACGGCATCCACCGGGTGCCACTGCAGATGCCGTCCGACGGACTCCGTGCCATCAACGTCTATGTCCTGGAGACCGACAGGGGCCTGGCGCTGATCGACGGCGGATGGCGACGGCCGGGTACGTACGACGAGTTCTCCACCGCGCTGGCCGAATTCGGTTGCCGACCGGACGACGTACACGACGTGTTCGTCACTCACGTCCACCGTGACCACTACACCTTCGCCGTCGACCTCCGCCGTCGACACGGCTGCCGCATCCACCTCGGGTCGGCCGAGGCGCCGGGGATCGTCGCCATCGGGGAGCTGGCCTCCAACATGCCGACATCGTCACTGCGTGAGCTGGAACGGGCCGGCGCCGACGACATCGCGCGAGCGGTTCGCCTGGACACCAGCGACGAGGACTTCGACTCGGACGACTGGGAGCCGCCGGACGCGTGGCTCACCGAGGGTGCCCTCGACATCCCCGGACACCGGTTGACCGCGGTGCACACGCCCGGCCACACCAAGGGCCACATGGTGTTCCACGATCTCGACCGAGACATCAGCTACACGGGCGACCACGTTCTGCCGACCATCACCCCGTCGATCGGATTCGAACTCGGTGAGTGGGACCTGCCCCTGGGGCACTACCTGCAGTCGTTGGAGATGATGCTCGACGATCGGGATCGCACCGTGCTGCCCTCTCACGGGGACATCGGTGTCGGTCTGCACGCGCGCGTGCGCGAACTCCTCGATCACCACGCCCGCCGCTTGGCGGCGACCCGTGCGGTCGTCGCCGACCTGACCCGGGCGACCGGCCTCGATGTCGCCGAACGCCTTCCGTGGACCCGTCGTGATCGCCCGTTCGCGGATCTCGGAACGTTCGATCGCATGGTCGCGGTCTGCGAGACCCTGGCCCACCTCGATCTGGACGTCCACCGGGGCGTGCTGCGTGTGGAGAACCAGGACGGCGTCGACGTGTTCAGCGTCGCCTGAGACTCAGGCGGCGGTCCACCCGCCGTCGACGTACAGCTCGGTACCGGTCACGAAGCGTGCATCGTCACCGGCCAGGAACGCCACCGCGGCAGCGACTTCCGCGCCGGAACCCAGTCGTCCCATCGGCGTGCCGGCCAGCATGGCCTCGTGGCGCGGCGTGCCCTCGTAGCGCGCGAGCAGTGGCGGGGTCGCGATGAAACCGGGGTGGATCGAGTTGACCCGCACCCCGAGGCGGGCCCAGTGCAGCGCCGCGTTCTTCGTCATGGTCCGCACGGCACCCTTCGCCGCGGCGTAGGCGATGCTGTTGCCCAGTCCGCCGACGCTGCCGAGGATGGAGCAGATGTTGACCACCGATCCGCCGCCGGTCCGCTCGATCAGGGCGCCGGCGTGCTTCATCCCCAGCCACGTACCGGTCTGACTCACCTCGACGACGCGGCGATACTGCTCCACCGTCTCGTCGACGACGGTGGCGAGCGATCCGATCGCACCGTTGTTGACGACGGCGTCGAGCGTGCCGTGACGGTCCTCCACGAGGGCGAGGGTCGCCGCCCACTGCTCCTCGTCGGTGATGTCCAGCGCGCACGCCAGATGCGAGTCGGGGCGTTCCAGCGCGTGCACCGCTGCGTCGCAGGCGCTCTGGTCGACATCGGTGACGATCACGCTGGCTCCCTCGGACGCCAGCCTCGTCACGATGTCGACACCGATCCCGCCGGTGGCGCCGGTCACGAGGACCACCTTGTCGGTCAGACGGGTACTGCCTTCGGGCATGGTGGGCCTTTCAGAGCTTGCTGAGGACGTTGCGACCGCCGACGAGCATGGCGATCGCGACTCCCGTGGTGGTCACCGCGGTCATGAGCAGCGCCATCGCCGCGACGAGCGGGTACGAGCCGTTCTGCCACATGTCGTAGAGCAGGGTGCCCATGACCTGGGTCGTCGAGGCGCGGACGAGCAGCGAGGCGGCGAACTCGTGAGTGAGAAGGATGAACATCAGGGCGACGGCGCCGAAGATGGCTCCTCGCATGAGTGGTAACAGAATCCGAAGATTGGTCACCACGGGCGAGGCGCCGCTGGTGGCCGAGGCCTCGGTGTAGGTGTTGCCCAGCGCGAGCATCGCCGTCATCTGCAGTCGCACCGAGAACGGCAACATCAGCACGATGTAGACGAGCACGATCACCGTGCGAGTGCCGTAGAGGATCAACGGAGGTTCGGTGTACGTGAGCAGGAACCCCACACCGAAGATGACCGCGGGGATACCCAGTGGCAGGGCGGTGATGAAGTCGCCGATCATGCCCAGGACGCGGAAGCGTCGGCCGCGGACCAACAGGTTGGCCATGACGTACCCGATGGGGATGCACACGGCCACCGCGGCGAGGGACGTGAGGATGCTGGTGAGCACGGACGAGACGATCGCGTCGTCGGAGATGAGGGCCCGGAAGTTGTCGAGCGTCAACAGATCCAGGGTCAGGGTGTCCGACCAGTACGGGGTCAGCGACACGATGACGAGTCCGACGATGGGGATCAGCAGCGCGAACAGGGCGTACACACTGATGGTGACGGCCGCCCACGTTCCGCGGCCCGAGGGTGCGGAGAACGCCTTGCCGCCGTGAGTGACGAACCGGCTCTGATTGCCCAGCAACATCTTCTGCACCAGAACCAGCGCCAGTCCGAACAGGACGAGGGGTGAACCGGCAGCTGCGGCGGCCGCGAAGTCGGACGGTGATTCCGACACCCGCCGGTACATCTCGGTGGTGAGGACCTTCACTCCGCTGTTCTGACCCAACAGGAGTGGTCCGGTGAACTGGCCGAGACCGAGGAGGAACGCGATACCACCGCCGTAGATGAGCGACGGACGGAGCAGCGGGAGAACGATACGGAAGAACACACCCATCGAGGACGATCCGCTGATCCGAGCGGCCTCGAGGTGCTCCGAACTGATGTTGTCCATCCCCGAGGACACGAAGAGATAGACGAACGACGTCAGACCGAATCCGGTCAGGATGACGATCCATGGCACCGTGTAGACGTCCACGGGGCCGCTCTCGAGATCGCTCCACCAGGGCAGCGCGCGCAGTACGACATTGAGGTAGCCGGGTCCCGGTGACAGCAGGAAGGCCCAGCCGACGATGTTGGCGACCGCGGGAAGCACGATGGGCAGGATGGGGATCATCTTGAGGAACCCCAGTCGTGCGGGAAGGCGGCTCGCGGCGTAGGCGAGCAGGGTGCCGAGAACGAGCGCGATGACGAGCGATCCCAGCGCCAGAATCACTGTCGTCCAGAGCGTCTGGGCGATGTCGAACCGTCCGTACTGGCTGCGGTAGCCCCGCGCACCGTCCTCGAACGCGAGCATCTGCAGACGCACCATGGGGAGGACGACCAGATAGGCGAGAACGGCGAGAAGAATGCCGTAACCGAGCCGGGCACGCCAGGGGCCGGTCAGCCGTGACCGTCGTCCCGCCGGCGGCGGCGTCGTGTCGGTGTCGGGGGGTGTGAGGGTGGCGGTCACGATGCGCTCCCCACTGCTGCGGCGACGGGTGCGGTGTCCGCGGCTGTCGCGGTGGAGGGCGCCGAGGGGAACACCCGCAGCGCTGCGGGGGAGAAGGAGACGACCACGGCGTCACCCGGCTCGGCCGAACGCAGCGCGAGGCCGTGCTCGGCGGCCGACGCACGCAGGGTGAGTGTCTCGGCGCCGGACCGCACGGTCACATCGAAGTGCCGACCTCCGTACTCGTGATCGACGAGGGCAGCGTGCAGTCCGACGTGGCCGGGCGGAACCTCGGCCATGCTGCGGTGCAGGAGCAGGTCGTCCGGACGCAGCCGTGCGACCGCGGAATCGCCCTCGTCGGCACGATCGCGGACCACCGAGTCGCGGAGATCGATCGCGTCACCCGCGGAGGTCTGCCAGCCGTCGTGCGCCCTGCGCAGTTCGAGCTTGTTGGCCATGCCGATGAATGCCGCGACGTAGTCCGAGCCGGGGTTCTCGAACACGCTCGACGGCGTGTCGAGCTGCTCGATGCGGCCCGATTTCATGATGGCCAGACGATCGCCCAGTGCGAATGCCTCGGACTGGTCGTGGGTCACGAACACGGCGGTGAACCCGAGTTCGCGGTGCAGGCGGTGGATCTGGGACCGGACCTGATCGCGCAGCCGGGCATCGAGGTTGCTGAGCGGCTCGTCGAAGAGGATGAGGTCCGGACGCGCGACCAGCCCGCGGGCGACCGCCACGCGCTGCTGTTGGCCACCACTGAGTTGCGACGGATACCGGTCGAGCAGTGCGCCGCAGTCCACCATGTCGGCCGCTGCCTCGACGGCTCCCGGTCCGAACGACTTGGTGAGTCCGCGGACGTCGAGGGGGTACTTGATGTTGCGGCGCACCGTCATGTGCGGCCACAGGGCGTAGGACTGGAAGACCATGCCGATGTTGCGCTTGTGCGCGGGGACGTCGACTCGCTGGTCCGCGTCGAAGACCGTCCTGTCCTTGAACGAGATACGCCCGCCCTGGGGCGTCTCGAGCCCCGCGAGGCACCGCAGCGTGGTGGTCTTTCCACAGCCACTCGGGCCGAGAAGAACCAGGAACTCGCCCTGCTCGATGTCGATGTCGAGACCGTCCACGACCTTCGTGCTGCCGTACGTCTTGGTCAGTCCGGAAATGGTGAAGCGATCGGTCATCTCATGCCTTCTGTCCAGAGGTGTGTGTGGGTGTTCGCGCGCCGGCCGCCAGACCACCGTCGACGACGAGGTCGGTTCCTGTGATGTAGCTGCTCTCGGATCCGGCGAGGAACACCACGGCGTCCGCGACGTCGCCGGTGGTGCCCCGCCGCTGCATCGGAATGGTGCGCACATAGCCGGCGACATCGTGGTCGGCGAAGTCCTCGCTACCGGTGATGCCGGTGTCGATGCTTCCGGGGCACACCGAGTTGACTCGGATCCCCCGCTCGGCGAGCTCGAGCGCAGCCACTCGGGTGAGGGCCCGCACACCGAACTTCGAGGCGCCGTAGGCGCCGAGCTTCGCTGTCGCGAGGATTCCGCGCAGGGACGACACCGTGATCACGGAACCGCCGGACTTGACGGCGGTGCTCGCCGTCCTGAGGGCGAGGAAGGTGCCGACCAGGTTGATGTCGAGCATGCGGCGGAAGTCGGCCAGTGAGGTGTCGGCGATGTCGCCGCGGTGCGCCGCCCCGGCGTTGGCCACCAGCACGTCGAGGCCTCCACCGTCCGCTTCGATTCTCTGCACGCACGCGTCCCACTCGGCTTCCGACGCCACGTCCAGATGCAGGTAGCGAACCGACGGTCCGAGGGTGTCGGCGACCGCGCGACCACCCTCGTCGTCCACGTCCGTGACGTACACGGTCGCTCCGAGAGAGGCGAAGCGCGCGGCACATGCCGCACCGATGCCGCGCGCGGCGCCGGTGACGAGCACACGGGAGCCGTGTGAAGGCGCTGTCCGAGCGTCCATGATCACCTCCCTGGATGACGAGTTCGGATGGTCGAGAGCGGTCGCGTCCCCGTCACTGGAAGAGCTGCGACCATTCCTGCGAGTACCGGTCGACGTTCTCGGGGGTCAGATCGGCGGGATCGGGTGAGGCGATGTTCTGTGCCCGCTCGACGGCGCCCGGAACATCCGGCAGCGCGGCGGCGTAGCCACCGTTCAGCGCGGCCTGTCCCTCGGCGGTCACCATGAAGTCCGCCAGGACCTGAGCCGCGTTCGGATGCGGCGCCGCACTCAGAACCTCGGTGTACCACGGTGTGCCCCAGGGGTTCTCCGGCAGCACCCAGTCGACGGGAGCGCCCGCGTCGACTTCGGTGACGAGCGGCTGGACGCTGGGCGAGACCACCACTTCAGCCGACGTCAGGGCCTGCGCGACGGCCAGTGCGCTCGGGTAGACACGCGGCTGCAGTTCGGCCAGCTTGTTCCAGTAGTCGTCGCCGTAGTTCTCGGCGTAGTGCCGATACAGGTCGACGTACGACGCGATGCCCGTCGGATTGACGATGCCGATGCGGCCGCGGTAGGCCGGGTCCAGAATGTCCTGCGGGGTCTCGAGACCGTCGGGCACCGCGGCGGTGTTCCACCCGAGGCCGAAGACAGCGGCGGACGAGAGGAAGAAGCGGTCGTTCTTCACGCTGGCCGCGCGGTCGTAGTCGGGTGCGTCGAAGTCGGGACCCACGATCTCGGTGGAGAAGGTGCCGGACTCGGACGCGCTGGCGATCCACGACGCGTCGGTCACCATGTGGACGTCGGCAATGCCTGTACCCGTGCGGTTCTCGGTCTCGACACGGGGATTGATCTCGGAATCCGTTCCGCGCACGAAGTCCATGGAGATCTCCGGGTACTTCTGCGTGAACGCGGCCTTCAGCGCGTCGAGGTTCGCAGGCTTCTGGCTGGAGTAGAGCATCACGCTGCCCTCCGTCTTCGCCGCGGCGACGACGTCGTCCCAGCTGCCCTCGACGGGCCCGGACGGGGTGGTGCTGCCGCCGCACGCTGTGAGCGCGAACGCCGACGCTGCCACGGCAACGGTGGCGATGGCTCGGGGAATCCTCCGCATGGTCAGACCTCTCTCGGACTCACAGGGCCGCTCGGCTGTCGGTGCGAGTGGACTTCCTGAACTGATGTCAGTTTGAAAGTAGTATGACGTCCTTGTGATGTCAATCACGCAGGTGAGGGCAGTGCGACGACGGGCACGACGGGGTCACCGACGCGGACACGGTCGGACATGGTGCGGTGCTCCGGGGGCTGCGAGACAGTCGGCGTCGCGGTCGGCGGGCACCCGAGCGAGCAGGGCACCTCCGCCGGTGCCGACGCACACGGCCATTCTCTCGTCGACCATGGACGCGAGCCCGGTTCGCCAAGATGATGTCGTAGGCCATCTCGGATCGCCTCACCCTGTGATCGGACGTTCGACCGTCTCCTCGTCGAAGCCGTGCGGCAGGCGTCGCGCAAGGGGTGGGCCCGATGGTGGGGGCACCTGTGGAAGTGGAGTTTCTGCGCCGCTCGGTGGCCGGATCGGCGGGATCCCGCACGAAGCCGCTCCGAGTGGAGCAGAAGCACCACTCGACACCCGACAGAAGTTCCCCGATGAGTCGCACGATCGCCCGGGCACGAGCCCGCTGTCGTCGACGCCGGCTCTGTCACCGCGGGAGCAGCCTAGTTGCCTCTGTCGCAACCTGCGCTCTCCCATCACCTGTCGTCGTTGGAGACCGAGATCGGCAGTCCTGCGCTGGAGCGGCGTCCGCGAGGAGTGCGGGGGTGAGCGGAGAGCATGATCGTCCCGATGCCGGCGCTGAGCGACGACGGATCAGTCGGCGCGATCGTGGAGTGTGATTCGATAGCCGTCCGGATCCGCGAAGGTGAAGGTGCGCCCGAAGGGCCCGTCGATCGGTGCCGAGACCACGGTGTGTCCATCGGCGACGAGGGCGTCGTGAATGCCTTGTACGTCGGTCGCATGCAACCAGATCGAGGTGCCGACACCGGGATGCGGTGCGGAGTCCAGGACGGTGCCCGCAGCGACGTCGCGCAACGCGAACGCGATCGGCGTCGTCTGGAACACGACGGCGTGCGGCGGGCCGGTGGGCGATCGAACGAGCCCGAGGTACTGCTCGTAGAACGATCGGGACGCGTCGAGATCACGAGCCTGCAGCGAGATGAAGTCGGGGCCGGTGACGGTCATGGGGTGTCCTCTCGTGTGTGTCAGATTCCTGACACGTCGAAGGTTATGTCAGAATGCTGACATGAGTCAAGACGGCGTGGGTATCGACCTGGAGACGTCGATCGGTTACGCCCTCAAGGAAGCCTCCAGCGCACTGCGAACGGCGATGGAGGAGGTGCTGCGCCCGCTCGACATGACCGTGACGCGCTACTCGTGCCTCGAATTGTTGGCCCAACGGCCGGGGTCGTCGAATTCCGAACTCGCACGCGGTGCCTTCGTGACCCGTCAGTCGATGAATGTGCTTCTGCAGACGCTCGAGCGGGAGGGTCTCGTGACCCGGCCGACGGAGGCTCCCGTCGGGAAGGCGCTTCCGACGCGTCTCACCG
This sequence comes from Rhodococcus sp. MEB041, assembly GCF_030208955.1. Lineage (NCBI taxonomy): Bacteria > Bacillati > Actinomycetota > Actinomycetes > Mycobacteriales > Nocardiaceae > Rhodococcus > Rhodococcus sp. MEB041. The sequence continues at coordinate 48,489 of NZ_JARVSZ010000011.1, read as the reverse complement.
CGCGTGGTCGCCGCAGCCTCGAACAGGCGACCGCGGCGGTCCGGTCGGTGGAGGTCAGGATGCTGTCCGGAATGACCGACGCCGAGCGGGACAGTGCGTTTCGAAGTCTGCAGAGCATCGTCCAGGCTCTGCGCGGCGACGAGAACCGCGCGTAGTCGCTCCGCCCGACCGGCTCATACCAGAGTCTGCGTGCCCACGACGCGCAGCAACTCCAGACGTTGCTCGTCCTCGGAGCCGGGAACGGTGGTGTAGACCACGATGCGCAGATCGCTGCCCGGTGCCGTGAGCACATCGCAGTCGACGGCGATCGGTCCCACCGGCGTCGTCATCACCTTGCGGCTTGCCTTGTGCACCGACATGGTGGCGCGACCCCAGCGAGCGTCGAAGTCCGCACTCCTCGCCCGGAGTCGGGTGACGAGGGTGGTCAGATACGGGTCGTCGGGATAGCGGGCGTGTGCCGCTCGGAGATCGGCGACGAGGTCCTCGCCGAATTCCTCGTGATGGCGGTCGTCGTAGCCGACGCCGGTGAAGTCGTCGGTGAAATGGCGCCACACCACATTGCGGTCGACACCGTGTCGCAGTGCGGGGTCCCCGCTGATGGCTGCCCAGAGGCCGTTGTGATGGACGATGTCCCACGCGGCCGTGAAGACCGCCAGTGGCACGTCGTCCAGGCGGTCGACCATGCGCCGCACTCCGGGCCCGATGTGGTGCGGTACGAGGCGCCCGTTCGGTGATGCCAGTCCGGCCACCCGATACAGGTGATCCACTTCCTCGTCGTTCAGTCGCAGCGCTCGCGCCAACGCGGCGACGGTCTGCGCCGACGGGTGCCGCGCCCGCCCCTGCTCGAGGCGGACGATGTAGTCGACGCTGATGGACGCCAACGTGGCGAGTTCCTCACGGCGCAGTCCGGGTGCTCGTCTGCCGGGGACGGCGGGCAGGCCGACCTCCTCCGGTCGAGTCCGGTCCCGCCAAGCCCGGAGCACCGTCGACAGTTCACTCATGCACACCATCGTGCACCGCGTCGCCGGAGCGCGGGTGGTACCGGCAGTACCTGGACCTGCACGTCACCGGGCCACAGGATCGAGACATGACAACAGCACTCATCACGGGAGCGAACAAGGGCCTCGGACTCGAGACGGCGCGACGACTCGTCGACTCCGGTGTCGACGTGTACGCCGGCGTCCGCGACCCCGACAGGGCAGACGACGTCCACGCACTCGGCGCACACGTGGTACGGCTGGACGTGACGGACACCGACTCGGTCACCGCGGCGGTGTCGTCACTTCCCCGACTGGACGTCCTGATCAACAACGCCGGCGTCATCGGACACGGCGGCGGTGTCGACGACCTGGACGCCGACTCCATGGCGGACACCCTCGACACCAACGTCGTCGGCATCGTCCGGGTGACGCAAGCAGCGCTGCCGCTGCTGCGGCAGTCGTCGAACCCGGTGATCGTCAACGTGGCCTCGGGTGTGGGAATGGGCCGCTTCCTCCAGGATCCCGGTCGGGACGAGTTCCCCGTCGCCGCCATCCCGTACGCCGCCTCGAAGGCAGCCGTCATCGCTCTCACCGTGCAGTACGCCAAGAACATCCCCGAGATGCGAATCAACGCCTCCGACCCCGGCTACACGGCCACCGACCTCAACGGGAACACCGGGCATCAGACCGTCGCGGAGGGAACCGACGCCACCGTTCGCCTGGCCCTGCTCGGCAGCGACGGACCCACGGGGGAGTTCCACGACCGCACCGGGCGGATCGAGTTGTGAGCAGGCGGTCGTTCGGCTGATGGCACAGATTCCTCGACGTGACTGCGTGTTCGTCACGGGCCCGGTGTCGTGGACGTTCGTGTTCCCAGCGCGGGGAGCAGCTGAAGCTTCTCGTGACTCGGGCTGCCGGGAACTGCGGTGTAGACCAGAAGGAAATGGGACTGCAGCGGATCGACGAGCGTCTGGCAGGACAGTTCGAGGCGGCCGAGATCCGGGTGGACGAATCGCTTCGTCTCGGCCGGCCGCACTCCTACTTCGTGCCGCTCCCAGACGGTGCGGAACTCGTCGCTCTCCTGAAGCAGCGTCGCCGCGAGACGCGCAGCGCGCGAGTCGGGTCCGCGAAGAGTGGCGACCTCGCGTAGGCCGGACACCCATGTTCGGGTGAGGTGCGCGTGATCCTCGGGGGCGTACAGGTTCCTGCTCGCCGGGTCGGCGAACCACCGATACCCGATGCTGCGCGAGGGCCCGGTGCGGCCGGACTGATCACCGGTGAGCGCGACACCGAGTGCCGTCTGCCGCAGCGTCTCTCCCAACTCTGTGACGATCTCGGCGGGAGTGTCGTGCAGTCGGTCGAATATGCGCAGCAGGCCCGGACCGATGTGATCGCCGACGGCCCCGCGCGTCGGTGGGGTGTGGCCGGCGAGCCGGAACAAGTGGTCGCGTTCGGGTAGTGAGAGATGCAGTCCCTGTGCGATCGAGGCGACCATCTGTTCGGACGGTTGGGGTCCTCGCTCCCGCTCGATACGGGCGTAGTAGTCGGTCGACATGTGGCTCAGTGCCGCGACCTCTTCGCGCCTCAGCCCGTCGGTCCGACGTCGCAGCCCTCGTGGAAGACCCACGTCCTCGGGTTGCAGTGCGCTGCGGCGACCCCGGAGAAACTGGGCCAGCCCTGCTCTGTCGATCTCCATTGCTTCTTCCTATCGCGTGGCGCGTGCGCCGACCAGGGTCTGTCGATCCCCCTCTCACGCGCAAGGGGCGACCCGCCATCGGGGGATCGACGAGTCCTGGTTGTCGGGGGAGGACCCCGGCACGGTGAGGTCACACGTCGTCGACACGACACCTCACACCCATCAGGAGCGACCCATGAGACACACCATCGACATCGCCGTCCCCGATCTCTCCGGTATCCGAGCTGTCGTCACCGGCGGCAGTGACGGCATCGGCCTCGTCCTCTCCCGTCGCCTCGCGGCAGCAGGGGCGGAGGTGGTCCTGCCCGTTCGCTCGCAGAGCAAGGGGGAGGCGGCGATCGACGCGATCAGGCAGGCTCATCCCAGCGCCGACGTCTCACTCCGGCGCCTCGATCTCTCGTCGCTCGACTCCGTGTCCGCACTCGCGGACACGCTGTCGTCGGAGGGCAGACCGATCGGCATCCTCGTGAACAATGCCGGCGTGATGACTCCACCGTCGCGACGGACGACGTCGGACGGATTCGAGCTGCAGTTCGGCACGAACCACCTCGGCCACGTCGCGCTCGTGGGCCGTCTGCTTCCCCTGCTGCGAGCAGGGCGCGCCCGCGTCGTCTCACAGATCAGCATTGCCGCGAACAGCGGATCGATCAACTGGGACGACCTGAACTGGGAACGGTCGTACGACGGAATGCGCGCCTACAGCCAGTCGAAGATCGCCTTCGGACTGTTCGGCCTCGAACTGGGACGGCTCAGCGCGCAGCGTGGCTGGGGTATCTCGAGTCATCTGTCGCACCCCGGAATCGCGCCGACAGGTCTGCTCGCCGCGCGACCCGAGCTCGACCGGACCTCGCAGACCACGAGCCGTCGCGTGATCGCGGCCCTGTCCCGTCGCGGAATACTGGTCGGCACCACCGAGACCGCTGCGCTGCCGGCTCTGTACGCGGCGACCGCCGTCGATATGACGTCCGGAAGTTTCCACGGGCCGGCGGGACCCGGGCACCTCGGTGGGCGTCCCGGACCGCAGAAGCTGTACTCGCGGCTGCGCGATCGTGCGGAGGCGCGACGGGTCTGGGAACTGTCGACCGAGCTCGCCGGAGTCGGGTTCCCGGACTGACTACCGGGGCGCCGGACCCTCACCACGCGTGGTGAGGAAGAGCACGCATCCCGATCGGCGATCGTGTGCGAATGTGTTTCATGGTTCATCGCACTCAACCGACGCCGCGCTCGTGTGACTTCCTCGAGGTGATGGGCACGTCCGACATCGAACCCTCGAGTCGGTTCCTGGTGTGGTTGATCGACGACCGCGACACCGTGGTGGTGCGGGCAGCGGCCGACGTGTCGTCGGCGGTGCGGACGGCTCGCGCGTACTGCGCGGCCTGGGGAGCACGGGTGCAGTACATCGAGGGTCCGGACGGCCGGGTAGTCGACCGCGCGGACTGGGAACCATCGATGACCGGCCCCCATCCGTTGCCGTACGTGTACACGGTGGAACTGCGATCGCCGCGCGCGACGGGACGTGACGAACTGGTGTCGGCTCTGTGGACCAGTACCGACCTCGACGAGGCGCTGCGATGGCGTGACATGCTCCCCGACGACCTTCGGGGTCGCAGCCTGGTGGTCAGCAACGCACCCGACGGTCACTATCCGACCGCCCCCTGACACGAGTGCATTCGGCTCCGTCGGCGTTCGCACGGCCACGGAACGATCGACGTGCGATGCTGGACGGGTCATAAGCCGTGAATGTCGGGGTTTGTCGCTCGTGACGTGTGCCCGTGGTCGAACCGACCATCGACTCACAGACGCCGAACGGAGTGATGGTGACGATCCCCGCCCGTGTCCTCGCGGACGTTCGTGCATCCCGACGCTTCGCGCTGGCGCAGACCGCGCTCGCCAGGCTCAGTGGGCTCGCCGTCTCCGCCGACCTGGACGAGGTGTCCGCCGCAGCGACTCCCACCGCGGCGACCCTGGTGGGGGTAGCGTCCGCGGCGCTCGCTCGGCACGAGAGTCCGGAGGATCCGTTTCTGCGCATCGACGCGGTCACCCATGTGCTGCGCACCGATGTCGAGGTGCGGTCCGGCGCCGGCTCCCTGGCCGGATTCGCTCTGGCGCACGGTCGATTGACCGTCTGCTCGGACGGCGAGACAGAGACACGGTTCGACACGTCCACCATGTCGTCGGTCGGCTTTCGCAGCGGCGCCGCTGTGCCGATCACGACGAGCGCCGGGGTGTGGGGCGCGCTGATCGTGTTCGGGGCGGAACCGAATCTGTTCGACGACACGGACATCGCGTTCCTGTCGGCGGTGGCCGGAGTGTTCTCCGCAGCGCTCGAACGCGTCGACCTCTCGCGGCTTCTCCGGGAACAGACCGATCACGATCCACTCACGGGACTTCCGGACCGCACGCGGGCCTACTCGGCGGTGGGCGATGCGTTGACTCGCGCGCGTGCGCAGGGCGACGAGGTGGCGTTGCTCCTCCTCGACGTCGACGATTTCGCGATCATCAACGACAGCCTCGGACACGACACCGGCGACCGCGCGTTGGTCCGGTTCGCCGAGCGTCTCGTCGCTGCGGTCCGAACGCGGGACGCGGTGTATCGCTTCGGAGGTGACGAGTTTCTCGTCGTCTGCGGGGGCTTCGACGACGCCCGGAACGCCGAGGATCTCGCGTTCCGTGTCACCGTTGCGCTGGCCGCGCCGCCGTCCGCGGCCGATGCCCCCATTCCGATGAGTGCCTCGATAGGTATCGCGGTGTCCGAGCCCGGCGTCACGGTGCGGGAGTTGCTGCGGCGCGTCGATCTGGCGCTGCACCGCGCCAAGGACGGCGGCGGCGGAGCGCATGCCGTCTTCGACGCCGAGGACGATCACTACGACGCCGACCGTGTCCGCTCCCTGTCGGTCGACCTGCGGGCTGCCCTGGCCGAGGACGAGTTGACCCTCGCGTACCAACCCTTGGTGCACATCGCGACAGGGGAGGTGGTGTCCGTCGAAGCACTCGCACGCTGGAATCACCCGACGCTCGGGCAGATCGAGCCGTCCGAGTTCGTAGCGGTGGCCGAGCGCACCGGTCTGGCTGCGGTACTGGGGGATTGGGCGCTACGCACTGCGTGCCGCCAGGCGGCGACATGGCGCAGGGACTTCTCGATCACCGTGCGGGTCAACGTCAGCGCGCTCCAGTTGCGAGATCCGGCGTTCCCCGGCCGGGTCGCGTCGGTGCTCCGGGAGACCGGCCTACCGCCACAGGCCCTGGGGCTCGAGGTGACCGAGACGGTGTGGCTCGCCGACACCGGACGCGTCGCCCGGAACCTCAGCGCGGTGACCGAGATGGGCGTCGCGCTGCTCCTCGACGACGTCGGCGCCGGTCACAGCAGCCTGGCCTACCTCGAACGGTTTCCGGTGTTCGAGTGCTTCAAGATCGACAAGGGATACATCGACGCACTCGACACCCGGCGGGGCCGTGCGGTCGTCACCGCCATCGTCGCGTTGGCCAAGGCGTACGAGATGACCGTCGTGGGAGAAGGCGTCGAGACCCGCGCGCAACTCGAAGCACTCGCCGAGACGGGATGCGATCTGGCGCAGGGGTTCCTGCTCGGCAGACCCGTCGACGCCGAGCGCACCACCGCCGTGCTGGAGCTCCGTGCGCCACGGGCGGGGACGGTTCGCGAGGTCTGACAGTCGCCGCGAGCCGAACTCGGACGGCCATGCGTCGGCAGTCGGAAACGCGAGGTGCCCACTACACTCGCTGTATGTCGAGGCAACGCACCCGGGCCGATGCGTAGGGAACCCGGTGCATTGGAGAAGGCGGTCCTCCGGCTTCTCGGTCAGCACGACGAACTCTCGGTGTCCGCAGTACGCACACTCCTCGAGGACGATCTGGCCCACACGACGGTGATGACCGCGTTGGTCCGACTTCACGGGAAGGGTCTCGTGACCAGGGAGCGACAGGGTCGATCGTTCGTCTACCGCCTGACCGCGCCGTACGAAGATCTGCCGGCTCTGCGTGCAGCGATGCGGATGCGTTCGGAACTCGACGCCGGTGAGGCTCGGGCGGATGTTCTCGCCAGTTTCGTGTCCGGTCTCGACCCCGACGACGAGCTCGTGTTACGCGAACTGCTGTCTCGTCACGGTTCCCCGGACACGAACGAATCGTGATCGGGTTCGTCGTGGTCGCGGCAGCACCGTGGACACTGTCGGTGATGGTGAGGCTCTGGTGCCGCAGGGTCGATCGTGACGTGTCCCCGGCCCGGGCGGTCGTGGTGCTCGCATCGTTGACGACCGTGGCGGCGTGTTCGGTGACCGCGTCACTGGTCGCTGTCGCCGCTGTTCTCCTCTCGTCGTCGACGTGGCCGGCGACCGTGATCGGTGCAGCCGTGATCCTGTGGTCGGCGTGGCGAGCAGTGCTCGTCGTGCGCCATCTTCGTCGGGTCGTCGCCAGTGCCCGTCGCACCGCACGGTTCGGCAGGGTCGCTGCGCGCTCCGACGGAGTGGTCGTGGTCGAGACGTCCGAGCCGGATGCTTTCGCGGTCCCCTCGGGTGGGGGTGCCGTGGTGGTGACGACCGGTCTACTGGACGCCCTGTCGGATGCAGAGGTCCGCGCAGTCCTGGACCACGAGCGGGCACATCTACGTTGTCGCCACGCTCTGTGGACCCAGGCCGTCGAGGTGTCCGCACTGCTCGACCCCGTTCTGTGTCCGTCCGTGGCACGGGTGCGACATGCCGTCGAACGGCACGCGGACGAATGTGCGGCAGAGGCCTCCGACAGGGTCACCGTCATGACAGCACTCGCCCGAGCGGCGCTGTTGCGTGGCGGCGTCGATCGGGAGACGGTCTCCTACACGGTGCCCGGCGCCGGCGGCGATGTCGTCGCCCGGGCTCTAGCTCTCAGCGCCCCTGCTCCCCGCCCGCGGAACGCGCCCGTCATCGCTGCGGTGGCCGTCGTCGTCGTGGTGATGGCCATGGTGATCGGCATTCTCGCGGACGTCACACAGGACGTCGTGGCGCCCGAGAGTGGAGAGACAGCCACCTCGGTCCTGCACTGAGTCAGGGGCGACGGACCTGTCTGTCACTCGCTGCTCTCGACCCCTGCTGCGGGCACGTCGCTCCACGTCGCGCGGGCGCCCGACTCACCGATCCGGTACACCTGGACGATGGTCGCGCCGCCCACGACGATCGCCAGGACCGCCACGGCGATCGTGAAGGGGTGTCGCACGGACCCGCCCCGGCGTTCCCTCAGATGGACGGCGACCACCAGGGCCGCCACGACGGCGAGGGCGACCGAGAAATAGATCATCGCGTCACCCAGCTCTGTGTGCGCGTGCACCTCCGGTGATCGCGGCACCCGCTTCTCGAGCCACTCGCCGGCGTCGGTGGTCAGGGGCGTCAGGATCAGGGTGAGGGCGGCCGACACAGCGATCAGCCACACCAGGCGTGATCGGACGGGTCGTGCGACAGCGGCGAGAATGGCGAGCACGGCAGTCAGCGGCGCGAGAACGACGATGAAGTGGACCAGCAGGATGTGGGCGGGCAGACCGTTGATCGTCGACACTGGAGCTCCGATGGTCGGATGCGCGGCGCCGTGCCGCACGAACACATACTACAGATCGTGTAGTAACTGGTCGGTCTGCTGGTCGACCATGGTCTCCCGGCGCCACGACGCTCCCGGCTCGTCGATCAGGTCCTGCAGTGCGCGGGCGAGTTCCCGGCCGAAATCCTCGATCGTCGAGGCGTCGTACACCGCGGTGGGATACACGATGGCCACCTCCAGTCGATCGCCAGGCGACTCGCGATGCTCGACGACGTGAACGTGCAGATCGCATTTCGCGGTGTCGAGGGGGCGAGGCTCAACCGTGGCTCTGGTCGGCGTCCCGTCCGGTGTGGTGTCCAGCGTGACGACGTCCGCCTGCATCACGTCGTAGGAGAGTGCGATCTGAAAGAGAGGGTGCCGCAACGGGTGTGGTCCTGGATCGAGTTGCGCTGCGATGGCGTGGAGAGGTACCGACGTGTGGTCGAGCGCCCGTGTCTCGCTCGCGTGCGCGGACCGCACGACATCGGACATCGAGAACGTCGACGTCAGATCGGTACGAACGGGCACCGTGGTGGTGAACGTGCCCACGATCTGTTCGAGCGCCGGATCGTTCCGTTCGGCGACCGGCGTGCCGACGACGATGTCCTCGGCTCCCGTCGCTCTGCTCAGTGCGACGAGTAGTGCGGTTCTGAGAACCGTGAAACGTCCGACGCCGCACTGTCGCGCCACGGCGTCGATGTGTCGGACGGTCTCGCTGTCGACGTGGGTGGTGTCTCGCGCCGCGGTGTAGGACCAGACGCAGGGCAGGGGGCGGCCGGCGGGCAGAGTCGCGGTGAAACACGCTCCGCGTAGTTCGTCGGCCCAGAAACTGAGATCTCCGCTCGTCGGACGGGCCGCCGCCCAGACGCTGTAATCGCCATAGCTCAGAGGTATCGACACGAGATCCGGTGAACGACCTCGGGTTCGAGCGCGATAGGCAATGGTGAAATCGGCCGCGAGGATCCCGAGTGACCACCCGTCCGCAGCGATGTGGTGCACGACGCACGCGAGTACCGCATGGTCCGGCGCGACGTGAAGAATCGCAACTCGGAAGGGGCGTCGGTACCGGACGTCGAAGGGAGCGGCGAGAATGTCGCGCATGGTCGTCTCGGTGAAGGGAAGCGCGTCGATCGTGACAGGCTCCGGGTCTCGCTCGACGACCTGACGGGGCCCGTCCGGTGAATCCGGGTACGTCGTCCGCAACGTCGGGTGTCTCTCGATCAGATCGTCGAACGCTCGCGATGCGGCATCGACGTCGAAAGGTCCTGTGATGTCGAGGGTGAACGGCAGATTGTAGAGGGGGAGTGGCGAATCGCGATCGATGTCCCGTTGCTGTGGAGCCAGGGGAACTCCGTGCGCAGCGTTCGCGAGACCTTCTCGTGCACGGGTCACGCGCTCTTCCGGTGAGCCTGAGACTCTGGAGTCCAGGACTGCAGCGAGCGCACGGACTGTCGGCGCGTCGACGATGTCCCGTACCCCGACGTCCGTCCCGGTGGCGGTGCGCAGACGCGACACCACGCGCGTGGCTGCCAGTGAGTCCCCACCCATGTCGAAGAACGAGAGTGCGACATCGACCGTCGTCGACTCCAGTACCTCGCAGAATGCTCGAGCGACGAGCGTCTGCATCGCGCCGGACGGCGCGGAGGTCGAGCTCACGGGAACCTCGGGTTCGGGAAGGGCCTCCCTGTTCACCTTGCGATTGGCGGTGAGGGGCATGGCCTCGACGACAGTGATGGTGCTCGGAATCATGTGTGCAGGGAGACTGCGTGACAGGAACCGACGCATGTCGTCGACATCGACGCCGGCACCCACCGGAACGAGATAACCGTCCAGTCGAGCAGTGCCGTCGGACCTCCGGCCGACCCGTACCGCGGCAGCGGACACGGCGGTGTGCCGACGCATCGCGCTCTCCATCTCACCGAGTTCGACTCTGTTGCCGCGGATCTGGACCTGATCGTCCGTTCTACCGTGGTATTCGAGAGTGCCGTCCACGAGACACCGCGCGAGATCGCCGCTTCGGAAGAGACGTGAGTCGGACGAGAACGGATCGGCTACGAAGCGAGCCGAGGTCATCGCAGATCGTCCGAGATAGCCGCGTGCCAGACCAGCCGCCTCGATGTAGATCTCACCGATCGCGCCGGGAGTGACGGGTCGAAGCTGTGCATCCAGCAGATGAATGCGTACACCGGTCATGGCGCGCCCGATTCCAGATGGATCCCCGTCGGCGAGGGGCCCGGTCATCGTGACACTGCACGTGGTCTCGGTCGGGCCGTATGCATCGAGAAGCACTCGACCTGAACACCATCGGGTCATGAGGTCATCCGGCGCGTCCTCTCCGCCGACGATGACGGTACCGATGGACCCAGCCCGGTCGATGTCGAGTGTGGCGAGAGCGGAGGGGGTGACGAAGAGATGCGTGACGCCGGCACGCACTGCGAAGTCGGTGAGTTCCGGTCCACCGAACACGTTCGGCGGCGCGACCGCCAGGGCACATCCGGTCGCGGCGGCTGCCAGGAGTTCGACCACCGCGGTGTCGAATCCCGGCGCGGCCGACAGGCAGACACGCGAGGAGGTGTCGAGGCCGTAGTGCGATCGGATGTGATCCACCAACGACCCGATACCGCTGTGTGTCACGACGACTCCCTTGGGGGCGCCGGTCGAACCGGAGGTGTAGATGATGTACGCGGCGGTCCTCGGATCTCGGCGGATCGACCCGACCAGGGCACCCGATCTGGGTGTCGCGGCACGGTCGACGAGTGGAATCCACACCGGGCCGACGCCGTTGCCGACGTGTGGCCCGGCGTCTCCGAGTGCCGTCGTCGCCCGGCTGTCCTCGAGAAGAAACCGGGCGCGCGCGACCGGGAGGTCCGGATCGATCGGCACGTACGCGGCGCCGACACGAATGACTGCCCAGAAGGCCACGACCGCCTCGACCGAGCGCGGAACCCGAACAGCCACAGGATCTTCGGGTCCGAGCCCGCGTTCGCGCAGTATGCGCGCGAGCGCATCGACGTGGGTGGCCAGTTCCGCATACGTGACGACTCGGCCGTCTCCCGTGATGGCCGGCGAGTTCCCGTGATGCAGGACGGCGGCATCGAACACGTCGGCCAGTGTCGTCGGCGCGCTCGCGGTCGGTCCGACCGATGCGGGTGCCGAGTCCATCTCTCCGGGAAGTCGGATGTCGAGTGCGGAGACGAGGGTGTCGGAGGTTTCCGGGCGAGCGAACTCTGCCGACAGTCGGAGGTAGCGACGACGCAGCCTGTCGAGATCCGCGGCGGTGTGGGCAGCGGGATTGCCTTCGATGTCGACGCGGGGTGCGCCACCGGAGACGGCGGGATGAATGTTGACCGCGAGGTCCGACACCGGACCCGTCGTCAGAATCTCCAACGTGCCGCACAGGTCGCCGATGGGCAGGTCCTCGGCGAACATCATGATGTTGACCGTCGGACCGAAACTTTCGTGCCCCGGGGCGCCTGCCGCGGCGACTCGTCGGGCCGTCACAGCGGTCCTGGACCGCCGCAACACGGCGCTGAGTGACTTCTCCGTGAGAGCGATCGCGTCGCCGACTGTCCCGTCACCGATACCTGTGAGAACGAGCGGTGCGACTGCCGACATCGTGGACCCCGCGCGCCTACTGATCGCATCGGCGCGCACCGAGATCGGGAGGGACAACCGGATGTCGCGAGCACCGGTCATGTGGCAGAGCAGGACGGCGAAGGCGGCGATCATCGTCGCCGTGGTCGCATATGACGTCGAGGGGCCGGCAGCCTCGGGCGTGTCGGTAGGAACTGCCGACCCTGGTCCCGTCCGGACTGAGACCGGGCGCGGACGATGGACGCGCCCGAGTCGAACGGCGGATCGCGCGGACACCGCGTCCAGTTCGGCCCAGAATGTCTCGTCGCGTGTCGAGCGGGCCGACGCGCGAAACCGAGTGTCCTCGTCGAGCAGCATCTCCGGTGTGGGAATGTCGATCGGGGGAACGGCTTTTCCGTGCACGCTCGCCGCGTAGAGGTCGGCGGTGCGCGCCAGCACCAACATGCTGGTGTGTCCGTCCTGGGCGATGTGGTGCGCGCGGGTGAACCAGAGGACGCGGTCGTCCTGCACGCGGAACACGGTCGAGGTCACGAGGGGCCCGTCGAACGGGAGGAGGTCGTCACAGGCGCTGCGCATCGCATGGCGGGCGGCGTCGGCGGCGTCGTCGAGTTCTCGGAGATCACGCACGTCGACGTCGGGCGTCGCTTCCACGAAGGTCTGACACGGCCGGCCGTCGATGTCCCGGACGCGCAGGGTGGACGACCGATACTCGGCCAGGGCGGTGGTGGCGCTGAGGCGCAGCGCGTCGACATCGAGGTCACCCGTGATCTCGACGCAGTAGGCGATCGTGAACGGCAGATCGGGGGTCACGTGCTGGGCGTACCAGACGGCAGCTTGCGCCGATGTCAAGGGCAGGGGTCCGTCGATGTCCCCTCACCCCCCGTCCCACTCGTGACTACTACTCATCAAGTAGTACCACGAGCGGCGGCTCCGACGGCGGCACGGAATGCGCGATGGGGTACTGATTCACGTCCTCCCCACGACCGACGTCGCGGACAGATGCAGGTCTTCCTCGCGAATGAGCGCCGTGGCGATGACGCTGATCACCGACGTGCCGACGAGGAAGGCGCACGCGAGCCAGGGTGACCCGCTCGCCGCGGCGATCAGAGCGGTGAGAACGAGGGGCGTCACGCCCGAGGCGTAGATCCCGGAGAACTGGTAGACCACGGACAGGCCGGTGTAGCGGATCTCGGTCGGATACAGGCTCGCGTACAGCGTGCCCTGTGCTCCGTAGAAGGTGGCGTGGACGATGCCGAACACCAGGACCAGTCCGAGTCCGAAGGGCCACAGGCTGCCCGTGTCGAAGAGGGCGAACACGGGAAACACGGCCAGCCCGTAGACCGCGATGCCGGTGATGTACACACGCTTGGCGCCCACCCTGTCCACGAGCACCCCGGACACCGGGATGAGCACCGCCATCACCACTGCCGCCACGGTGACCACGAGCAGGACCGAGACCTTGTCGAACTTCAGTTGTGTCGTCGCGTAGGTGATGGCGAAGACACCCCACGTGTTGAAGGCGGCACCCTCGCCCCATCGCGACAGCAGTCCGAGGACGGTGCTTCGCGCATGGCGCCGTGCGAACACCTCCTTGATCGGTGCGCTCGATCGCTGCTGGAGTTCCGACACCTCGCGGAACGCCGGCGTCTCCTCCACCTTCAGGCGCACGACCAGACCGACGATCACCAGAACGAGACTGACGAGGAACGCGATGCGCCAGCCGTAGGAGAGGAATTGCTCTTCGTCGAAGATCACCTGCAGCAGGGCGAACATTCCGGTGCCCAACGCGAGGCCGAGCGCGAGACCCACCTGCGGGATGCTTCCGAACAATCCACGCCGACGCGCCGGGCTGTGCTCGACGGCCAGAAGCACGGCACCGGCCCACTCGCCGCCGAGAGCGAAACCCTGTGCGATGCGCAACAGCAACAACAGAATCGGAGCCAGCAGACCGACGTCCTCGGTCGTCGGCAGGACGCCCATCAGGGTGGTCGCCACACCCATGATCAGCATCGACAACGCCAGTGTCTTCTTGCGGCCGATACGGTCTCCGAAGTATCCGAAGACGACTCCACCGATGGGGCGCACCACGAATCCGACGGCGAAGGTGGCGAAAGACAGCATGGTGCCGACGAAGGACGACTGATCCGGGAAGAACAGGCGATTGAACACCACACTCGCCGCCGTGGCGTAGAGGAAGAAGTCGTACCACTCGACGGTGGTGCCGAGGAGGCTCGACGCCACGACCGTGCGAAGGCGCTTGCTCCGGTCGGCATCGGGTTCGAACGAGGCCGAGTCCGTGAGGGCAGTCATGTACTCCGACACTGGCGTACGAGCTGTCCCGCGGTCACCCGTTGTGCTCGAGCTGATCCGAACGTCCACAGGACATGGGCACCGTGGATGACTCTGACTTTCGATCGCATCGTGTGACTCGGCTGCACACATTCGTCCCGATCGTCGGGTCGGTCAGTACACCGTCCGGAAACCGCCTATCAGGGTGATGACGTTGCCGTCGGGATCGGTGATCGGCGTGAGCCGAACTCCGTTGGTGGCGTCCGTGGTGTCGCCGACGGCGAGTCCGCGGCCCGCGAGCTCGGTGGTGTGAGCGTCGAGGTCGTCGACGGCGAGGTTCGACCGCGTCCGGCCGGCCCGGTCGGCATCGAGGAACACCTGCATCCACGCCCCCGGCACGATCTGCCACTCGATCAGACCCGGCATGGGGTTGTTGTCGGGTTCGCGTCCCAGCAGGCGCGTGTACCACTCGCGTGCGACATCGATGTCGCGCACGGGTACGACGGTCAGTACGTGGTCGATCATGGGCTCGTCCTCTCGTCGGATGTCACTGATGTGGACCGGCGCTAGGTCGGGAACTCATCGACCACGCGCCCGCTGTGCGTGATCCGGTGCAGCTGACCGTGCTGTACACGGTTCACTGCACCGGATCGTCCGGTACACGGGAGTTGTGAGGGGTGTGGCAGCAGGCTCGGCTCGCTATCGTGAGTGACTGGACCGGCACGGTCGATGACGATGGAGGCGAACCGGGGTGGCGGACGATTCGGACGTGGCGCAGGCGCGGGTGTTTCTCGCGGCGCTGGACGACGAGATCGCGACCGTATCGGTTCAACTCGAGGACGCGCGTCGGCTCGCCGCAGAAGCTCGGGCCAGGGGGGACGCGCCCACCGGTACGTGGCACGAGCAGCAGGCCGCGACACACAAGCGGACTCTGCGAGAGCTGCACCGGCAGACGCAAAATTTGCGCACCCGGTTCGCGCTGGCCTGAGATCCGAACTCTGGAACCTCCGCGAACGGGATCGACGCGATCCGGTGCGGTGGACTCGACGTCGTAGGGTCGACGTGTGAGGACACGACTCGGTGCTCTGGACCGTCGCACCCGCACAGCGCTCGGCGGCCCCGGGCTCGGGGTGGTCGCGCTTGCTGCGCTCGTCGTCCTCGGTGCCGTGATCCTCGTACACGCGGTGGACCCGGATGCGTGGGTCGTGGCGGTAGTGCTGGCGCTCGTTGCGCTGGTCGTCAATCTCGGAGGGGCCCGCCGTTCACGCAGACGGTGACTCACTGAAGTGAGGTAAGCCTGCGCTAACATTCGGACATGTCGACCATCTCCGCCGGGCGCGCCGGCGCTCTCCTCGCTGCCCTCGCTCTGGCTGTCGCCGGGTGTTCCACCGAGTCCGGGAGCAGTTCCGGTGGGGAAGGGTGGTCTCACACCACTGCCTTCGGCAACACCGTGTCGCTGGACGCACCGCCGGACACGGTGGTTGTCGACGCGTACTCGGCTGCCGCACTGTGGGACTACGGTGTTCGCCCTGCCGGGGTCTACGGCTACGGCATCACCAACGGGCTGGGTCTCGGTGACGCGGACCTCGATTCCATGACCGTCGTGGGTACGGATGCGGTGTTCGAGACGGAGGTGGCGGCGACTATGGGCGCCGACCTCGTCGTCGGCTATTCCGCCGAGACCGATCCCACGTCCTGGATCTGGTGGGAGGCAGCGCAGGCCGAGCAGATCAACGTCGTCGCTCCCTTCCTGGGCATCGATCCGTCCTCGTCGCTCGACGGAACGCTGGATCAATACCGTTCGCTCGCAGCATCACTGGGCGCCGACGTGGACTCCCCGGAGATCGCATCCGACCGTGCGGACTACGACGCGGCGAAACAGCGGGTGCGCGATGCTGTCGCCGCGAGTCCCGGCGTGACGGTGCTGCCCGTCAACGCGGCCGCCGACGCCGTGTACATCGGAACGGAACAGTTGTCGGTGCTGGGACTGCTCTCGGACCTCGGCGTGGGTCTCGCGGGTCCGGGATTCGACGGACCGTGGGCGACGGTGAGCTGGGAGAACGTGGCTCAGTACCCTGCCGACATCGTTCTCGAGTACCCCGCGAGCCGCGAGGTGCTGGACGCCTCACCCGTCTACGGTTCCATTCCTGCGGTCACCTCGGGCCATGTTCTGGACTGGGACGACAAGCGTCCCACCACCTATGCCGAGTACGCGGACTGGCTCGACCGCCTTGCGGACGCCGTCGACCGCACGAGCTCGTCGACCTGACGCCGACCGGGGGGTACTCCTGCATGGTCCAGGGGCCCCGTCCGGCGGCGGCTCAGGGTCGTCTCGTCGCCACCGCCGACTCGTTGATCGCACCCGCGGCCGGCCGACCGGCCAGTGCTGCGACGACGGACTCGGCGGCCGCGGTACCCGCATCGGTGCGCGCCTCGCGGGTCTGACCGGCCAGGTGTGAGGTGGCCACGACCGTGGGCATGGCCAGGAGCGGGTTGTCCGGGTTCGGTGGTTCGGTGGCGAAGACGTCGAGCGCCGCTCCCGCGATGGTGTGGTCGCGGAGCGCGTCGACGAGGGCATCCTCGTCGACCATCGATCCGCGGGCCGTGTTGACAAGGTAGGCAGAGGGTTTCATCTGGGCCAGTGCCGCGGCGTCGATGACGGGTGCGCCGCCGGCACGGGCGTGGAGGCTGACGAAATCGGACTCGCGGAGCAGAGTGGTTCTGTCGACGTAGGTGACCTCGAGTGCGGGGTCGGGATGGCCGGTGGAGATCAGGACGGTCATGCCGAACGCGTGAGCGAGGTCCACGACGGCCCGTCCGCTCGGCCCGAGGCCGATGATGCCGAGAGTCGCGCCCCGTAGCTGTCGAGTGTCGTGGCGTGGCCACTCTCCGCGCCGCACACCGTCGGTGGTCTCGCCGATCCGCCTCGCGCACATCAGGAGCAGAGCGAGGGTCATCTCGGCCACCGCATGGCGGTTGGCTCCGGGGGTGTTGCAGACGAGGACGCCGTGAGCGGTGGCGGCCTCGATGTCGATCGAGTCGTATCCGACTCCGCTGCGCGCGATCACGCTGAGGGACGGGGCCGCGCGCAGCATGGCGGCGGTGACGGGTTCGCTGGCGATGATGGCAGCGTCACTCGCGGCGAGGAGCGCGGCCATCTCACCGTCGGGGCGGGGCCCGACGGCGGGGGAGTGGACGGTCTCGTGACCGTGCGCACGGAGCAGGGTGTCGACGTCGTCGCCGGGGTGGAGGTAATCGGTGGTGATGAGGACGGTAGCCATCTGTCCCTCTTTCATGTCCGTGCCGATCCGGATCGGCGTCACTCGCCGATCAGGCGCTGCACCTTCTCGCGAGTGTCGGTGCCCGCGACAGGAAGGTAGACGACGATGTTCAGGTCCTTGTGATCGGTCGGCGCCAACTGGTGGTGCTCGAAGCGCAACTCTCCGACGACAGAGTGCCGGAAGACGCGCTCACGCGAGGCGAATCCCTCGATGTCGCGGTTGTCCCACCCGTCGGCGAACGTGTCACTCGTCGAGCGGAGCCGATCGACCAGGTCCGTGAAGGAGGGAGTGCCGAGGGCGGCGCCTCCGTCCGCCCGGAACTCTGCGAGGAAGCGTCTGCTGTCGGACTCCCAGTGCGGGAGCAACTCGCGCACGTACGGGTCGGTGAAGACCAGCCACAGAAGGTTTCGGTCCGCTGCCTCCACGGTCTCGATGCGGGGGAACAACGCACGGTACGCACGATTCCATCCGGCGATCGTCCACTCCGGACGGAGAGCGAACGCGGGGAAATCGGTGAGGGCATCGAGCAGACGTTGCACGGCCGGAGGCGTCGTCTCCGCGCTCGACGGGGTCGGCGTCGGCGGGTGTCCCGCGAGGTCGAGAACGTAATCGTGCTCGGCAGGCGTGAGGTGGAGCGTCGCGGCGACGGCATCGAGGACTTGGCGTGACGGGTGGATGTCCCGCCCTTGTTCGAGCCAGGTGTACCAGGTGACGCTGACATGGGACAGCGACGAGACGTCCTCTCTACGTAAGCCTGTCGACCGGCCCCGCGGAACGGGCGGCAACCCGAGCCGCGACCGTGGCAGTGCCGAGCGGCGGGCGCGCAGGAAAGCTCCCAGCTCACGGCGCGCGGCGAAGTCCCGGTCGGTGGTCACACGGCAACTCTACGATCGTCCATGCGTGAAGGTGGTGGTGGTGATACCAGTACCGGAGCTGTCTTCCTGCGGCGGCACTCGACCGGCATCGTCGTCCCCATGCCTGCACTTCGATCGAGAACCGTCACGCACGGACGCAACATGGCGGGGGCCCGCGCGCTACTACGCGCCGCGGGGGTGAACGGCGACGATTTCGGTAAGCCGATCATCGCCGTCGCGAACAGCTTCACCGAGTTCGTTCCCGGCCACACCCATCTCCAGCCGGTCGGCCGCATCGTCTCGGACGCGATCACCGCAGCCGGCGGCATTCCGCGCGAGTTCAACACGATCGCGGTCGACGACGGCATCGCGATGGGACACGGCGGGATGCTCTACTCGCTGCCCTCCCGCGATCTCATCGCCGACTCCGTCGAGTACATGGTGAACGCACACTGCGCGGACGCTCTCGTGTGCATCTCGAACTGCGACAAGATCACCCCCGGGATGCTCATGGCCGCACTGCGACTGAACATCCCGGTGGTGTTCGTCTCGGGCGGTCCGATGGAGGGTGGCACCGCAGTGCTCGTCGACGGCACCGTGCGAACCCGACTCACCCTGGTGTCCGCCATGTCCGATGCTGCCGCCGGTGACGTCTCGGACGAGGACCTGGAACGCGTGGAGGAGTCAGCGTGCCCCACGTGCGGGAGCTGCTCGGGCATGTTCACGGCAAACTCGATGAACTGCCTGACCGAAGCGCTGGGGCTCGCTCTGCCGGGCAACGGGACCACGCTCGCCACGCACACGGCGCGTCGGGACCTCTACGAGAATGCCGGGCGCACCGTGGTCGATCTGTGCCGTCGGTGGTACGACCACGACGACGAGTCGGTCCTTCCTCGGCAGATCGCCTCACGCGCTGCGTTCGACAACGCCATGGCCCTCGACATCGCGATGGGTGGATCGACGAACACGATCCTGCATCTCCTGGCCGCGGCACGCGAGGCTGAACTCGACTACAGCCTCGACGACATCGAGAAGCGTTCGCGGATGGTCCCATGTCTGTGCAAGGTGGCACCCAACGGGCACTACCTCGTCGAGGACGTGCACCGCGCCGGTGGAGTGCCCGCCATTCTCGGTGAGCTCCGCAGGGGCGGGCATCTGCACGATCACGTGCACACGGTGCATTCGGAGTCTCTCGCCGACTGGCTCGACCGGTGGGACGTCCGGTCCGGGTGTGCCGACGAGGCCGCGATCGAGTTGTTCCACGCCGCACCGGGATGCGTGCGTTCCGCCACTGCGTTCTCGCAGTCCGAGCGTTGGGAGACGTTGGATCTCGACTCCGCCGGCGGATGCATCCGCGATGTGGAGCACGCGTACTCGGCCGACGGCGGCCTGGCGGTTCTGCGCGGCAACCTGTCCGCCGACGGGTGTGTGGTGAAGACGGCGGGCGTCGACGACTCCATCCTCACCTTCACCGGCCCGGCCGTGGTCGTGGAGTCGCAGGAGGACGCATGTGACGCCATCCTGTCCGGACGGATCGTGGCCGGCGACGTGCTGGTCGTGCGGTACGAGGGTCCGCGCGGTGGGCCCGGAATGCAGGAGATGCTCTATCCGACAGCATTTCTCAAGGGTCGCGGCCTCGGGGCATCGTGTGCGCTGATCACCGACGGCCGCTTCTCCGGCGGGACATCGGGTCTGTCGATCGGGCACGTGTCTCCGGAGGCGGCCGCGGGTGGCGTGATCGCTCTGGTCGAGGACGGGGACAGCATCACCATCGACATCCCGCACCGCTCGATCACACTGGACGTCGCCGACAGCGTGCTCGCGCAACGGCGTTCTGCCCTCGACGGCTTCCGGCCCCGCCACAGGCAGCGCGAGGTGAGCGTCGCTCTCCGTGCGTACGCCGCGCTCGCACTGTCCGCAGACAAGGGTGCGGTGCGCGACGTCGATTCGCTCCGGTGAGTCCCGTGGTTCGTCACCGCTCCGTTGCGTCGACCGCCGTCGCCAAGCCGTCGACGAGAGTCGGGAGGAAGTAGGGAATCGTCAGTGCCGTCGGGCCGATGGCGGCCCCGGCTTCCTGGCCGACGAATCCGGCGACGGCACCTGCCGCCACAGCGGGGATCTGCCGCGACACGTCGGATGACAGGAACTCCCGGAGTGCCGCGTCCGTGTCCACCTGTGTGAAGACGACAGAGGCATCGATTCGGGAGATCTCCTCGGACGACACCGCGGTCGAGAACGTGGAATCACCGGTCGCCAGTTCGGTGACGGACGGATCGGACGTGAATCCCAGGTTCTCGAGCAACTCGACGCGCGGGTCCGAGGGAAGCAGGACGTAGTAGACGTCGTGCGCCTCGGACACGTAGGCGATGGTTCGGTCTCGGAACTCGGGGTGTCCTGCGCCGGCATCGACGACCTGCTGGTCCAGTTCTGACACGAGTTCCGTTGCCTCGACGCTCTTTCCGAGAACCTCACCGGTGACACCGATCGTGTCTCGCCACGGAGTCGACCAGAGCTCGGACGGCGGTGCGACCACGGGAATGCCGGCCGATGTGACCGCGTCGTACTCGCTCCGAGTGAGGCCGGAATGTGGTGCCAGCAGGACGTCGGGGTCGGCTGCGACGAGCTTCTCGACCGACAGGGGACCCAAAACGTCGTCCAGGAGAGCCGGTGCCTCACCGCCGTTCCGGGCGATCGACTCGGCGATCCACGGGTACGTCAGGTCGTCACCGCCGCCGTACGTGGTCGACGGCATGGCCACCGGCATCACCCCGAGAGCCAGCACGGCATCCGTGGCGCCGGCACCCCAGGTGGCCACGCGGGCGGGTGTCGAGTCGAGGACGGTCTCGCCGTACATGTGCCGCAACGTCTTCGGGAACGACGCATCGGCGGTCGTCGCCGAACCGGGGTCAGCGGAGTCCGACGAGCTGCAGCCGACGAGGTGCGCGGTCACCGCCACGGCGGCGATGAGAACTGTGATCGAGCGTCTCGTCCATCGTGGAACGCTGCCGGGAATACGCATCATGCCTTGATGCTAAGGGTAGGCTGCCCTTATGACGCAATCAACGAGGTCAGGTGCCGGTTCCCCGTCGCCCGACTGAATCGACGATGACCCGTGCCTGCGCCACCGACGAGCGCCCGTGAGAATCAGCGACCGCGCGCAGAAGTGCGGATGCGGCGGATACGGAAAGCTCGTGCCTGGCGGCCATCATTCCGATCGCCGTGTGCACCACGTCGGTGTCGGGGCCGGGCTGTGCACCGTTCTCGGCGGCGAAGTCGGTGGCGCACAGAGTGCCGAGAGAGTGCGCCAGTCGGCCGAGAGGGCCGTCGAGCTCCGTCGACCACCCTCGACCTCTCCAGGTGCGTCGGTGAAGTTGCAAGGTTCCCGACGGTCGGGCGCGGGGGCCCACAGGGAACACCCGTAGCCACCCGACGCCCAGGACGCTAAGGGCGCCGGTCACCTGCGGCCACCGCAGGCGATCGAGTGAATCCTCCACCGCGGCATCGTGGACCGCACCGTCGGCGAGAGCGTCGACGACCGGACCGAGCCCGATTGCCTGGAGTTCCCGTGCGACGCGGGCCGCCGTCGTGTCTGTCACGTGCGCGACATTCTGCACCGACCAGTCGCCGGGCGGGACCAGAACCAGGGCGGCGCCGTCGGCGCCCGTCAGATCGACACAGACATCCACGATGTCGGTGATGATCGACGTGCGAAGCCCGCCGTCGTGGTTCCCCGCGCTCACCATCGAGGGTCGTCCTCTCTCGGTGCGCGGGTGCCGCGCTTCACTCGGGACTACCCCCATTTTCGCCACCCCACGCGCATTCCGTGAGAATGCACCGACTGGTCACACTCACGTTCCCCGGTCGGGCCCACGCCCCGTGATCACCCCGGCGCGAACGGCCCTGACGGGCCGAAGGCGATGTCCGCGAAACGCTGTCCCATGACGGCGTGGGCGTCGGTGTCGGGATGCAGGTTGTCCGGAAGTGGGTGGCGCCGTTCGTCGTCCTCGCCGAAGAGCAGCAGTCCGTCGAGGTGGTGGAGGTTCGGGTCGTCCGATCGACTGTCGACGATCTGAGCGAGCGCGTCACGGATCACGCGAAGTGTCAGGCGTCCGAGCGCGATGTCGCCCTCCGTGCCCGTCGCGCGAAATCTCGCGGAGCCGGCGGCGAACGAGTCGGGATCGATCGCCCCGGGTCCCGGAGTGTTCTCGTGGATCGCGCAGTGGATCGGCGAGATCAGCAGCAGCGGTGTGGTCGGGTGCCCGTCGCGGACGGTGTCGAGGAACCCGTGAACTGCGGGAACGAACGAACGAAGGCGCATTGCATCGAGGTTGACGACGTTGATGCCCAGCTTGACGCTGATGACGTCCGCGGGGGAGTCCCGCACGACGCGAGCCATGAACGGATCGACGAAGGCGCTGCCCCCGAAACCCAGGTTGCGCAGCCGAACGCCGGCACGACGGGCCGCGACGACAGGCCAGATGCGCGTGGGGCTCGCGGCGTTGGATCCCTGGCTGATCGAGCTGCCGTGGTGCAGCCACCTCGGTCCGCTCGTCGGCGCCGGGTGCAGAACGGCATCAGCGGACAGCGAGACCAGATCCACCTGTTCGTTGTGGGGGAGCCAGATCTCGACCGTCTTCTCCCCGGCCGGCAGATCGGTGAGGGTGATGCGTTCCGTCGTTCCCGGGTGGACCGTGCTCGTCCCGGTGGTCGGATCGATCTCGACGGTGTCACCGCCCGAGAGCACGTGCGACTGAAGAATCGAGTCGTTCACCACCACGTCGACGGCGCCCCGGTCGCGCATCACACCCCGGTAGGTCATGCGCGTGGTGTGGACCTCGAGGACCATCTGGACGGCGGTCGTGCGCGCGGCGATACGTACTCCGGACGGTTGCGCCTCCATCATCGCGAGCTGCGGGTCCGCATCGCGTTGCCGGACGGCACGGGGGAGCCGGTGTGGGCGCACGCCCCGATCCACGCGTTCGAGCTCGGCTGCACCGAGGACGATGTCGTCGTTGAGTGGTGCGGTGATCATACTTTCCGAGACTACCTAACGGTGTTCAGGGGCTACCGAACGGTGTTCAGGGGCTACCGAACGGTGTTCAGGACGACCGCGGCGCTCTCGCTCACCGCGGCGTCCTCGTACGGTGCCGAGGCGTCGTTCTTCCGTGTCAGCACCGTCAGTACCAGCGGGGGACGGCCGGGTGATGTGACGACGGCGATGTCGTTCCGCACGGCCCCGGCGCCACCCGACTTGTCGGCCACCGTCCATCCGCTCGGCGCCCCCGCGCGGACGAGTGCGTCGCCCGTGGCGTTCCCGCTCATCCACTCGGCCAGGGTCGCTGCGTCGGCATCGGTCGACGAGCCGGCACCCCGCAGTGCGGCCAGACTCGTCGTGAACGCGTCGGCGGTGGTGGTGTTTCCGGTGCTGTCGGGTCCGACCGTGTTGAGGCCCGGCTCCACGTCGACGATGTCCGTGACATCGTCGCCGAGTCGGGACAGAGCCGCATCGAGC
The DNA here is from genome assembly GCF_030208955.1 of Rhodococcus sp. MEB041. Classification (NCBI taxonomy): domain Bacteria; kingdom Bacillati; phylum Actinomycetota; class Actinomycetes; order Mycobacteriales; family Nocardiaceae; genus Rhodococcus; species Rhodococcus sp. MEB041. The sequence continues at coordinate 24,724 of NZ_JARVSZ010000011.1, read as the reverse complement.
TCTGCGGGACCGCCGATTTGGTCGAACACGAGGTTGGTCGCCGTGTTGTCGCTCTCCCGCACGGCCGCTTCCGCCAACTCGGCCGCCGTGAGTCCGGTGTCCAGACGTGCCGTGGTCACCGGTGAATATCCCGCGCGCTCGATGTCGGCCGCGGTCCACCTCACGAGGTCGTCCCGAGCGTCCTCAGGGGTTCGTCGCAGGAACTCGGCTGCCAGGAACACCTTCACTGTCGAAGCGAAACCGAAACGTTCGGCTCCGCGATAGCTGATCGTCTCGCCGGTCCCGGTGTTCAGGAGGCTGACACCCACCGTCACGTCGTAGCGTTCCTCGACAGCCTGCAGTCCGGTCGAGACGTCGTCGCGCTCTGCTCGACTCGACGTGGGAGCCGGCGAGACGGGCACACCGCCCGAGGGAGCGCACGCGGTGAGGGCCAGGGCGACGACAGCGAGCGCGACGCGCGGTCGGGCCGCCGTGTGCAGGAGTGCTCGTCTCGTCACGCGAGTGCGAGGAACAGCTTCTCGAGTTCCGCCTCGGTCATGGGTTCCTTGTTGTCGGCGGTGGCACCGGTCATACATTCGCGCAGGCCGGTGGCGACGATCTTGAACCCTGCCCTGTCGAGCGCGCGCGAGACGGCGGCGAGCTGGGTGACGACCTCCTTGCAGTCGCGGCCGTTCTCGATCATCGAGATGACCCCGGTGAGTTGGCCGTTGGCGCGCCGGAGTCGGTTGAGTACCAGTGCGATGCTGTCGTCGTCGCCGACCATGATGAACTCCTGTCAGAACTGCCGTGAGCTGTCGATGGTACCCCCGGGGGCATCAGAGTCTCAGTGTCCGGGTGCCGGTTCGTCGGCGAGCGTGGCGATGGCAGCGCGGAGCTTGGTCGCTGCGTCGTGGGCGACGTCGCCGAGCGCCGGCACTCCGGTCGACTGGACCATGATGTCGGGGTTCATGGCGTCGACGATGATCACGTCGGCGTTGTCCGGGTCCTCGCGGACGACGACGTTGCAGGGGAGCAGCAGGCCGATCTGTCGCATGACGCCGACGGCGCGGTGGGCCAGGGGCGGGTTGCACGCGCCGAGAATCAGGTAGCGCTCCATGTCCTCACCGAGCTTGGCTTTCAGGGTGGCCTGCATGTCGATCTCGGTGAGCACGCCGAAACCCTGCTCTGCCAGGGCGTCTCGGGTGCGCTGGACGGCGGTGTCGAAGTCGGTGTCGGTCAGGGTGGTGGTCAGAGCGATGGTCACGAGTGTCGTCCTTCGGTCGGGGGTGTCAGTGGGAGAAGCTGATGGACGGGAGGGCCTTGCGGAGCCAGGCCGGTGACCACCAGGCGGCGGAGCCGGTCAGTCGGAGCAGGACGGGCAGCAGGATCAACCGAATCAGGATGGCGTCGAGAAGCACGGCGACGCCGAGGATGATGCCCATCTCCTTCGGCGGCAGCGGGTCGGCGAGGGCGAAGGTGAAGAACACCGCCACCATCACCGCGGCCGCGGCGAAGATGACCCGCCCGGAGTGGGCGAGACCGTCGATCATCGCCGTCGTCGCGTCGCCGGTGCGCTCGACGTGCTCCTTGGCGGTGCCGAGGAGGAACACGGTGTAGTCCATGGCGATGGCGAAGATCATCGCGAAGAAGAACACCGGTCCCCACCCGTTCAGGAAGCCCTGCGGAGTGAAGCCGAGCAGCGAGGCGCCGTGCCCGTCCTGGAAGATCAGCTTCGCGACGCCGAACGCGGCGGCGGTGGAGAGCAGGCTGACCGCGGTGCCCAGGAACGCGATCAAGGGTGCTTGCAGTGCGACGAGGAGCAGCACGAACCCGAGGATCAGGATGATCGTGACGACGAGCGGCAGGTAGTCGTTCAGGGCCTGCTGCAGGTCGAGGTTCTCCGCGGGTGCGCCGCCGACCAGCGCCGACTCCGGAAGTTCGCCGCGCAGGTCGGCGAGGATGGTGCCCATCGACTCGTCGGAGGGGTCGACCGCCGGAATCGCCTGCAGCAGTGCGTAGCCGGAGCCGTCGGCGGCGGGTTGCGGTGGGGTGACCATGGCGATGCCGGGCACCTGCGCCGCGGCGGCGGCCGTGTCGGCGGCGTCGGCCGAGGGGACGACGATCTGCAGTGCGCCGGGGGCGCCGTCGCCGAACTGCTGCTGGACGAGGGCGTAGCCCTGCCGCACCGGTGCGTCCTCGGGGACCACGGAGATCGACGGCATCGCGACCTTCAGGCCGAGAACAGGAAGTGCGAGTGCGACGAGGACGCCGATCGAGGCGAGCGCGAACGGCCACGGGTGCTTGTGCAGGAGAGCGCCCCACGCGGCGAACATCGGCGAGCGGTGCTGCTGACGCTTGGCGTAGGGGAGGGACGCGGCGTTGACCTTCGAGCCGAGCGCGCCGAGGGCGGCGGGGAGCAGGGTGAGCGTGGCGAGCAGGACGAAGGTGACGGCGAGCATGATGCCGACGGCCATGGTCCGCACCGCGGGGGCGGGAACGATCAGCACGGCGGACAGGCTGACGAGGACGGTGAGTCCGGACAGGACCACGGCTTTGCCCGCGGTGTCCATGGTCTCGGCGACGGCCGCGCGGGGATCGCGGGAGCGCAGGGCGTCGCGGAAGCGGGCGACGAGGAACAGTGCGTAGTCGATGCCGAGTGCGAGCGCGAACATCATGGCGAAGTTCATGGCCCACACCGAGATCGGGGTGATCTCGTTGAGCAGGACCAGCCCGCCCGCGGAGGCGACGAGACCGGCGATGGTCAGCAGCAGCGGGAGTCCGGCGGCGACGAGTGAGCCGAACGCGAGGACCATGATGGCGAGGGTGACGGGCCAGGAGATGAGTTCGGCCTGGATCATCGCGTCGTGGTTGGCCTTGTTGAAGTCCGACCACAGCGCCGACGCCCCGGTGGGGTAGACCTCGACACCGTCGCCGGAGAGTGCGGTGAGCTGGTCCTTGACGTCGTCGACGGCGGTGACCATCTCGTCGGTGGTGCCGTCGGCGCCGGCGATGAGGATGCCGGTGCGTCCGTCCGGGCTGATCGTCATCCCCGGCTGCGGGGGCACGATCTCACCGAAACGCGGGTCCGCGTTCAGGATGTCGGTCGCGCCGGTGAGCGCGGCGGTCGCTGCCGGGTCGCTCAGCGCACCGGAGTCGCTGTGGACGACGACCTGCACCGCAGCGGAGGAGTTGCCGCCGAAGTGTTCCTCGGCGAGCTCGCGGACCTGCACCGATTCCGATCCGTTCGCCTGCCACCCGGCACCCGCGAGGGACGAGAACACCGACGGTGCAGCGGATCCGAGGGCGATCAGCAGAATCAACCAGGTGCCGAAGACCCAGCGGCGGCGGGTGACCATGGCTGCGCCCCACCGGCCGAGGCGGCCGGGGGCACTGTCGTGGTGGTCGCCTGGCAGGGATTCGGCGACGGTGTCGGACTGGGACACGGTGGACTCCTGTACGGGTGGGGGTATCTGAGCGGCCTGGATCGGCCATCGTCGAGAAGTGGTGTGAGGGTGTGCTCAGCGGTGGAACTGTGAGCATTCGGCAACGGGGCCCACAGGACACTCCTTCCTCGTTCGATCCGCTGTACTGCGCACACCGTGTCACATACGAGGGGGGGTATGCAAGTACCCCCTGGGGTATCTGAGCGAGGTTGCCGGGTTTCGGTGCGACGACCGCCCGACGTACCCCCAGGGGGTACTCGTCGGTACGCTGGGGCCCGTGTTGCACAGTCTTCGGCAGCGACGTTCGCTGACCCTCGCTGTGCCGATGGCCTGGTGGGCCGTCTCGATCGCACTGGGCGTGGTGCTGATGCACATGGTGGTGCCCGTCCAGACCGCCGCGGCCCATGAAGCGATGCCGAACCACCACGCGTCGATGGACGCGGAGGTCCACGCTGACGCCGCCACGCACATCGCGGAGCCCGGTCCGGCGGCGGAGCGACTGCCGTGTCCCGGCGGTCACGACATGATGCATCCGTGCATCGGGACGGTCACCTCGTTCCCGCCGATGTCGGTCCCGATCGGGGCCGTCGAGTGCCTGCCGGCGCTCGATGACGCATCCGACCGTGTCGTCGTGATCGTCGCCCGCGCAGGTCGAGCTCCACCATGGGCGCTGTCCTCGCTGGACGACTCGGTACTTCTGCGGGTGTGACGGGGAGCCCGGGGCAGTGATGCCCCGGCGGATCGCACGTCGATTCAGACCCCTTTTCCGTTCGACACACCTCAGGAGTACGCCCATGCATGTCAAGAACACGACAGTCACCACACTCGCCGCTGCCGCGATCGGAGTCGCCCTCGTCGCCGGTTGTGGCGACGACGGGTCGTCCGCGTCGATGGAGGGCCACTCAATGGGTTCCTCGTCCATGGAGTCCGCGCCGTCTCAGGATCCCGCTGCGGACTTCGCCGACGCCGACGCCGACGTCGCGTTCGCATCGATGATGTACCCGCACCATGCTCAGGCTGTCGAGATGGCCTCCATGGTCGACGGGCGGTCCACGAACCCGGACGTGGTCACGCTCGCCGACGAGATCGCGGACGCGCAGGGACCCGAGATGGACCAGTTGGCCTCCTGGCTGGCGGAGTGGGGTCAGCCGTCTCCGTCTGCATCGCCCGACGACATGCAGGGCATGGATCACGGGTCGGGGAGCGGAATGATGAGTTCGCAGGACATGGCCTCCCTGACGGCCTTGTCCGGCGACGAGTTCGACCAGCGGTGGCTGACGTTGATGATCGACCATCATCGAGGTGCGGTCGCCATGGCGGAGACGGAGATCGAGGAGGGCTCGAACGACGACGCGGTCGCGATGGCCCGCACGATCGTCGAGACGCAGAACGCCGAGATCGCCAGGATGGAACAACTTCTCGGTTGACCTCCGGCCGACGGCCGCCACTCCGACGGGAGTGCCGGCCGTCGGGTGCGGCCCGTGTCAGTTCCGGAGGCGCGCCGCGAGTTCGTCGACGCGCGTGGCGATGTCGTCGCGCACCAGGCGCATCCGCTCCATGCCCTCGATGCCTCGCGTCGACGGCTCGTCGGTGTCCCAGTTCAGGTAGGTCGGTCCCTCGACCGGGTCGACGGTCGCCTCGGTGCCGAGGGTGACGACGTAGTCCATCCGGGACATCAGATCCGGATCGATCGGCTTGGGGTGCTCACCGGTGAGATCGACTCCGACCTCGCGCAGCGACTCGGCGGCCAGAGCGTTGACTGCACTGCCGGGGGCAGTCCCGGCGGAATGCACCTCGACATCGTCACCGGCGACCGTGCGCATCAGCCCTGCGGCCATCTGCGATTTGCCGCCGTTCTTCACGCAGACGAACAACACACTCGGCTTGCGGGACATCAGGATTCCTTCGTCTGTCGGGTGGGTGAGAATCGTCTGCGCAGTGCCAGCGAGACGTAGACCAGGCCCACGAGCACAGGGACTTCGATCAGGGGTCCGACGACGCCGGCGAGGGCTTGACCGGACGTGGCGCCGTAGGTGGCGATCGCGACAGCGATGGCGAGTTCGAAGTTGTTGCCCGCCGCGGTGAACGCCAGGGTCGTCGTGCGCTCGTAGCCCAGTCCCATCGCTGCGCCGAGGGCGTATCCGCCGCCCCACATCACGGCGAAGTACACCAGCAGCGGGAGCGCGATGCGAACGACGTCCAGGGGCTGGGAGGTGATGCGGTCGCCCTGCAGGGCGAACAGGACGACGATGGTGAACAGCAGTCCGTAGAGCGCCCACGGCCCGATTTTTGGGATGAACGAGGTCTCGTACCAGTCGCGGCCCTTGGCGCGTTCGCCGAAGTACCGAGAGGCGAATCCGGCGATCAACGGGATGCCCAGGAAAATCAGCACGGACTTCGCGATCTGCCACGGTGATGCCTCGATGGTGGTCTGGTCGAGACCGAGCCAGCCGGGGAGCACGGAGAGGTAGAACCAGCCGAGGACGGCGAACATGATCACCTGGAACACCGAGTTGATCGCCACGAGAACGGCGGCGGCTTCGCGGTCGCCGCAGGCGAGGTCGTTCCAGATGATGACCATCGCGATGCAGCGGGCGAGTCCGACGATGATGAGTCCGGTGCGGTACTCGGGCAGGTCGGGGAGGAACAGCCAGGCCAGCGCGAACATCAAGGCCGGGCCCAGGATCCAGTTGAGAGCGAGAGAACCGAGCAGGAGCTTTTTGTCACCGGTGACGGTGTCGAGGCGGTCGTAGCGGACCTTGGCCAGCACCGGGTACATCATGATCAGCAGGCCGATCGCGATCGGCAGGGACACGCCGTCCACGGAGATGGACGACAGGGCGTCGTTCATCCCGGGGATCAGTCGTCCGAGCAGGAGCCCGACGACCATCGCGACGCCGATCCACACCGGCAGGAAGCGGTCGAGGGTGGAGAGCTTGCCGACGACGGCGGGGTGGCCGCTGGTGTTCGCCGCGGTGCTCATGCGGTCACCAGCGTCGGGTCGACGGTGGCCATGACGGCCGACAACTGCTGCAGCGCAGCGGGAATCACGCGGTAGTAGACCCAGGTTCCGCGCCGCTCGGAGTCGAGCAGGCCGGCCTGGCGAAGCACCTTGAGGTGGTGGGAGATGGTCGGCTGCGACAGGTCGAAGGATCCGGAGATGTCGCACACGCACGCCTCACCACCGTCGTGACTCGCGATGAGACTGAGCAGGCGCAACCGGACCGGGTCGCCCAGCGCCTTGAACATCGACGCGAGGATGTGCGACTGCTGCTCGGTCAGAGGTTCACGAACCAGGGGCGAGCATCGGACACCCGTGTCGGGCTCTGACTGATTCGACATTCTTCTATATTGACGGTTGTCGATGGTCTCGGTCAATTCGCACTCTACTCTCCGGTGAGAGTAGAGTTCCGCCCCAGCGGAGGGCCGTGCTCGGCCTCCGGCAGTCCCGCACCGTGAAAGAGGCTCGTCATGTCCCACGCCGGCTCGACCGTCGCCCCACCCGAGGACACCTCGGTGCTGGCCGCGCTGCGCTCACCTCGTCGACTGAAGACCGAGGTGCTGGCGGGCCTGGTCGTCGCGCTGGCGCTGATCCCGGAGGCGATCTCGTTCTCCATCATCGCCGGTGTCGATCCCCGCGTCGGACTGTTCGCGTCCTTCACGATGGCGGTCATCATCTCGATCGTCGGCGGTCGTCCGGCCATGATCTCGGCCGCCACCGGAGCGATCGCCCTCGTCGTCGCGCCACTGTCACGCGAGTACGGCCTCGACTACCTCATCGCCGCCGTGATCCTCGGTGGCGTCCTGCAGATCGTGCTCAGCGTCGTCGGAGTGGCGAAGCTGATGCGCTTCATTCCGCGCAGCGTGATGGTCGGGTTCGTCAACGCGCTCGCCATCCTCATCTTCACGTCGCAGTTGCCCTACCTCATCGGCGTGCCCGCCCTGGTGTATCCCCTCGTGGCAGTGGGTCTCGTGGTCATGGTGTTCCTTCCCAAGCTGACGACCGTAGTGCCCGCACCGTTGATCGCCATCGTGATGCTCACCGCCGCCACCCTCGTGTTCGCGCTGCAGGTTCCCGATGTCGGCGACGAGGGCGAGCTGCCGTCCTCGCTTCCGACGCTGCTGCTCCCGAACGTGCCGTTCACCCTCGACACCCTGTCGATCATCGCGCCGTTCTCGCTCGCCATCGCACTGGTGGGTCTGCTCGAATCACTCATGACCGCGAAGCTGGTGGACGACATCACCGATTCGCGCTCGAACAAGACCCGCGAGGGTTGGGGCCAGGGTGTCGCCAACCTCGTCACGGGCTTCACCGGCGGCATGGGCGGCTGCGCGATGATCGGCCAGACCATGATCAACGTGAAGGTCTCCGGCGCACGTACCCGGATCTCGACCTTCCTCGCCGGAACGTTCCTGCTGATCCTCGTGGTGGGACTCGGCGACATCGTGGCACTCATCCCGATGGCCGCGTTGGTCGCGGTCATGATCATGGTCTCGGTGGGCACGTTCGACTGGCACAGCATCCGTCCGTCGACCCTGCGGCGCATGCCCAAGAGCGAGACGCTGGTCATGATCGCCACGGTGGCCGTGACCGTCGCGACCCACAACCTGGCCTACGGCGTCGTCGTCGGTGTCGTCACCGCGATGGTGCTCTTCGCGCGGCGGGTCGCGCACCTCACCGAGGTGGTCGACGTGGCGCACCCGGACGAGAACACGCGCGTCTACAAGGTCCTGGGAGAGCTGTTCTTCGCCTCCAGCAACGATCTGATCCACCAGTTCGACTACGTCGGTGACCCCGAGAACATCGTCATCGACATGTCGGAGTCCCACATCTGGGACGCCTCCACGGTCGCGACGCTCGATGCCGTCACCACGAAGTACGCGGCGAGGGGCAAGAAGGTCGAGATCGTGGGGCTGAACGCGTCGTCCGTGGAACGACGGGACCGGCTCAGCGGAAACCTCGGCGCAGGACACTGATCGGGCCCGGTCTCCGGGTCGGAACTAGAGTCGACGCACACTCGACGTACGACGAAGGAGCGGGACAGTGGGCGAGAGCATGCAGATCGGTGAGGTCGCCGAGCGCACGGCACTGTCCATTCGCACACTGCGCCACTACGACTCGGTGGGTCTCGTCGTCCCGTCGGCGCGATCGGCCGGCGGATTCCGGCTCTACACCGAGGCCGACGTCGAGCGGTTGTTGGTGATCCGGCGGATGAAGCCGCTGGAGTTCACGCTGGCCGAGATGGGCGAGCTGCTCGCAGCCCTCGACGTCCTCGGGAACGGCGATGCCGACGACGAGGACCGAACTGCCGCAACACAATTCGTTGACCAGTGCCACGACAAGGCGCTGGACCGGTGCGAGACGTTGCGACGCCATCTCGCCTACGGCGAGGAGTTCGCAGCTCTGCTCGCGGCCCGCAGGCCGGTCACCGAACTCTGAGTCAGCTCTCCTCGCGGCGCTGATACACGTCGGGGATGCCGTCGTGATCGTCGTCGCGGGTCTCCTCCTCGTGGATCAGCTTGTACGCGCGGTTGCGGCTGCGCAGAATCGCGGCGGCGATGCACGCCGAGATCACCGATCCGGTCAGCACTCCGACCTTGACGTGATCGTCTCGCTCGGTGCTCTCACCGAAGGCGAGGTCGCCGATCAACAGCGAGACGGTGAAACCGATGCCGGCGAGAACGGCGACGCCGAACACGTCACGCCACGCGAGTCCGGCATCGAGAGTGGCACGGGTGAAGCGGGACACGAGATACGTGGTGCCCAGCACGCCGATGGTCTTGCCGACCACCAGTCCCGCGACGATGCCGATGGCGATCGGGTCGCCGAGCGCCTCGAAGAAGCCCGACACGCCGCCGACGGTCACGCCGGCGGCGCAGAATGCGAAGAGCGGCACTGCGACACCGGCAGAGAGAGGTCGGATGCGATGTTCGAAGTGTTCGGCCATACCGGGACCGGCCTCCGGACCGCCGGCGGCGCGGCTGCGGATCACCGGCACCGCGAATCCGAGCAGCACGCCGGCGACCGTGGCGTGAACGCCGGACTCGTGCATGAGAACCCAGGTGACGACCGCGAGGGGAATGAGAATCCACCACGACCGGATCCGTCGCTGCACGGCGACGGCGAAGAGGGCGAGCGGGATCATCGCGGCGCCGAGCGCCACGAAGTTCAGGTCGGCGGTGTAGAAGATCGCGATCACCGTCACCGCGAGGAGATCGTCGACGACGGCCAGCGTGAGCAGAAAGGTGCGCAATGCGAGCGGTAGGTGCGTGCTGACGACGGCGAGAACGGCGACCGCGAAGGCGATGTCGGTCGCGGTGGGAATGGCCCACCCCAGCAGTGCGCCGTCACCGGTGCGCAGATTGACGACGACGAAGATCAGTGCGGGCACGGCCATGCCGCCGATCGCGGCCGCGATGGGCAGGGCCGCACGCGCCGGGTCGCGGAGGTCGCCGGCGACGAACTCGCGCTTGAGTTCGAGGCCCACGACGAAGAAGAAGATCGCGAGCAGGCCGTCCGCGGCCCACGTGGAGAGAGTGAGATCGAGGTGGAGCGCGGACGGGCCCACTCGTGTCGCCATGAGCGTGTCGTAGGCGGCCGACCACGGGGAGTTGGCCCAGACGAGAGCGATCACCGTGGCGACCAGCAACAGGGCACCCCCGACGGTCTCCTTGCGCAACACGTCGGTGATGCGCGAGGCTTCGGACCACGACCCCCGCGAGAGCAGACTGCGACGCGTGGGAGGTGGCGAGGATGACGTCATAGGGTGCCCTTCGGTGCTCTGACGATCAGGAGTTGTCGTACGCGGTGGCGTCGGTACGGCGTTGGTGGGCTTCGCCTTCGGCGGAGTCCGCGAACTCGGGGGTGTCGAAGACCTCGCCGCCGAGCGGATCGACCGGCTCGTCGTGCTCCGAGTACTGAACGGCGCCGGTGTCCGGGTCGATCTGAAGTCGGCTCTGCGGTACCGACTGGACCGCGAGCAGCCCGGACGGAGTGGACAGGCCGTCCTTCGACGGGGACAGACCGGCGAACGTGGTGGAGATACCGCCGCGCTCCGGCCGTCTCGCCGGTGTCGTGCCGTCCACGGGCGGTGCATCTCCGGCAGGGGTGATGCGGACGTAGGACGGCGTGGTGGCCACCTCGTAGCGGAAGGCCTTCAGGAGTGACACGCACGCCAGCACCATGATGATCGAGAACGGCACCGCGGTCGCGATCGACGCCGTCTGCAAGGCCGTGAGTGATCCGGATCCACCGATCAGCAGCAGAACGGCGGCAGCGACGCCCTCGAGCACGGTCCAGTAGACGCGGGTGATCTTGGGTGTGTCGAGATCACCACCGGTGGAGAGGATGTCGATGACCAGCGAGCCGGAGTCCGAGGAGGTGACGAAGAAGAACACGATCACCGCGATGGCGAGAACGCTCGTGACGGTCGCGAGCGGAAGACCGTCGAGAAGTTGGAACAGGCTCGTGTCCGTGCCGACGGTTCCGTCGTCGGCGAGCATGGTGCCCTCGTTGCGCTGACGGAGGATTCCGGAGTCACCGAAGATGGTGAACCACAGCGAGCCGACGAGAGTCGGTGCGAGCAGCACGCCGAAGACGAATTCGCGGATCGTGCGGCCGCGCGAGATCCGTGCGATGAACATGCCGACGAACGGTGCCCAGCTCATCCACCATCCCCAGTAGAAGATGGTCCAGGCGCCGGCCCACCCGTCCTCGGCGAAAGGCGATGTACGGAGCATCAATTCCGGCAGCGCCTGGACGTACCCACCGAGGTTCTGCACCCACGACTGCATGAGGAACAGCGTCGGTCCGGCGATCAGGACGAACACAGCCAAGCCGGCGGCGAGTGCCATGTTGATGTTGGAGAGCCATTTCAGGCCCTTCGACACACCCGAGACGACGGAATACGTGGCGAGCAACGTGACGAAGGCAATGAGGGCGATGGTCAGCCAATTGTTCGTCTCCACCCAGCCGAGGTAGGACAGACCGGCGGAAATCTGCTGAACACCGAAACCGAGTGAGGTCGCGACGCCGAACAGCGTTCCGATGATGGCGATCGCGTCGATGGCGTGACCGATACCGCCCTCGATCCGTTGCCGTCCGAGCAGTGGCTCGAGGAGCCAGCGAACCGACAGGGGGCGGCCCTTACGGTAGGTCATGTACGCGAGTCCGAGACCGACGACGACGTAGATCGCCCATGCGTGCAGACCCCAGTGATAGAGAGTGAGCTCCATGGCCTGGTTGGCGGCCGCGTCGGTCGATCCGTCGACACCCCCGGCAACCGGGGGAGTGATGTAGTGCGACAACGGTTCTGCGACGCCGTAGAACACCAGTCCGATGCCCATGCCGGCGCTGAAGAGCATCGCGAACCAGGAGAGGACGCCGAATTCGGGGCTCTCGTCGTCGCGGCCGAGGCGAATGTTGCCGATACGACTGGCGCCGCAGTACAGAGCGAAGACGACGAATCCCGTCGCCGTCAGGATGTACCACCATCCGACACCGTCGGTGATGGCCCCGTTGAGGGCCTCGAATGCGTCGGCCGCGGTACCCGCGAAAATGACGGAGAAAACGATCATGGCGACGATGATCGCGGACGCGGGAATGAATACCGGTTTGCGTATTCCGCGCCAGGCGGATCGTACTGAATTCACTTGTTCACATCCTGAGAAATAGACGATCGGTCAGTCGATCATGGCGGTGAGGCCGGGGTGGACGCGAATCCGCTACGTCCGGACCAGTCGGTCGACCCGCTCGATCGCGGCGGTGAGCGCCCGCGGGCATTCGTGTTCCGGGAGGTGACCGCAGTCGTCGAGCACCGTCGTGTCCCGACCGGTGATCTCCCACACCTGGTCGTCCAGTCGACGGTGGTCGAGCACCGGATCACACGATCCCGCCACCACTTCGAGCGGCACCGCGCGGCTCCACTCCGCGAGCCGCCGCTCCGAGATGTGGCGATCCGCGCGCGTTCCGGCGCAATGTGTCGACACCAGAAGTCGCCATTCCACCAGGTCGTCGTCCGGACGGAAATGCTGTCCGCAGAGTGCGGCCACCGCCCTGGAGGTGCTGTGCGCTGACGTGCGGCGTCGCAGGAACCGCCCATCGGGGCGAGAGACCGGGACGATGCCTTCGGGACGGACCAGCACCATCGCGCCGACCGACGATCGGCAGGTGGCGGAGAGGGCCGCCGCGGCGCCGCTCCCGATGCCCAGCAGAACCGGCCGCGGGCCGCCGATCTGCGTCAGGGTGTCCTCCAGCCAGCGACCGTAGTCGGCCGAGGCCCGGCCCCGGCGCGGGCGCACCCCCGAACTGAGCCCGGGCTGGCCGGGCATGTCGGCGACATGCACCGTGGCGTCGGGCATCGCATCGATCAGCGGCGTCAGAAGTGCCGCGCAAGACAGCTCGCCGGGCACCACCACGACGGTGCGCTGCGCGTCGGGTCGAACGACGGACGTGACGACGGTCGAGCCGAGCGAGGTGTCGATCCGGCGAACGGTGTGCGGCGTGGACCAGTCGGCGAGTCTGCGTCGGCACCATTCCTGCACGGCGTCTCGGCCTGCTGTGGTCCGGTACGTGCCCGTGTCGACGGCGAGCATCATGTCGAGGTGCCTCTTCCTGCTGGACGTCGTTCGGGGTCGCGGAAGCGACCGCCGACCAGACTTCCCGGCACACCGTGGGAGGACACTACTCGTGCGGTCGGCGGGTTGCCACTCGGCGACAGAGGTCCCGCGGAAGGACACGCGCCGGGCGTGCTCGACCGGCATGATCGGGCAATGGCGACGACCAGGCACCACCGCATCGACTACATCGAGCTGTCGGTCACCGACCTGACGGTCGCTCGGGCCTTCTACGCGGGTGCCTTCGGATGGACGTTCGTCGACTACGGCCCGACGTACGCCGGCATCGTGGGAGCCGACGGCGCCGAGGCCGGTGGACTGGCCGTGGTCGAGACCCCCGCGCCGGCGGGAGGACCACTCGTGCTGCTCTACTCCGACGACCTGGACGCATCGGCCGAGGCGGTCGAGGAGGCTGGCGGATCGGTGGTGTCCGGCCCCTACGACTTCCCGGGTGGACGACGCTTCCACTTCGCCGATCCGAGCGGCACCGTGCTGGGTGTGTGGGCGGCGTCCTGAACCACGCGATGACGACAGTGGAATCGAGACCCCGGATTCCGGGGTCGGGAGTACACGATCAGCGGGCTGCTTCAGTCGACCAGGACCCCAGCAGTCGCAGTCGATCCGCGCTCGGGGATCCGGGCTCCGCTGTGTAGACCATGAGTACGGAACCGGGGTCCGCGGTGATCACCAGTTCCTCGTAGGCGAGGTGGACCTCGCCGACGACGGGATGGTGGAAGCGTTTGGTCCCGGCGCCGTGAGTGCGGACGTCGTGTGCTCCCCACAGCCTGCGAAAGGTCTCGTCGCGTGTGGACAGTTCGCCGACGAGGTCCTGCAGGCCCTTGTCGTGTGGGTCCCGGCCGGCCTCCGCACGCATGATGGAGACGCACATCTGCGCGAACAGGTCCCAGTCGGGATAGAACTCCCGCGACATCGGATCGAGGAACTGGAACCGAGCCAGGTTGGGCACCCGGCCGCCGTCACCGATGACGGGCGCGTAGAACGCTTTTCCCAGTTCGTTGGTGGCCAGCAGATCCTGCCGTCGATTGCGTACGAAGGCGACGCCGTCGGTGATGGAGTCGAGTGCCCACTGCAGGCTGATGCGAGGTGGGGTGATGCGCTCCGCCCTGCGACGGGGGCGTCCCGACGTGGGGACACCGTCGGCCGCGCGAGCCAGATCGAGCAGATGCGCATGTTCGGTGTCGGTGAGCTGCAGGGCGCGCGAGAGCGCGTCGAGCACCGACGACGATGCGCCGCCGATGGCGCCGCGCTCGATGCGGGCGTAGTACTCGACCGACAGGCCGGCCAGCGACGCCACCTCGCTGCGACGCAGGCCGGCCACCCGACGGGTACCACTGGTCGTGATGCCCGCTGCCTCCGGTGTCAACCTCGCGCGGCGGGTCATGAGGAACTCGCGAACCTCGGCCTTGGTGTCCATGAATTCAGCGTAGGACGACCGGAGGCGATGAGGGAGGCCCTGTCATGACACCCCTCGCGCGGTCAGGCCAGCGTCGCCGTGTCGATGACGAACCGGTAGCGAACATCGGAGGCGAGCACGCGTTCCCACGCGTCATTGATCTTGTCTGCGGAGATGACCTCGATCTCGGCTCCGAGACGATGCTCGGCGCAGAAGTCGAGCATCTCCTGAGTCTCCGCGATCGAGCCGATGGCGGATCCTGCGAAGGTACGGCGGTGCGGGATGAGCGAGAAGACCTGCAGGGGGAGTGGTTCCGCCGGCGCGCCGACGTTGACCATGGCACCGTCGACGGCCAACAGCGACAGATGTGCGTTCAGATCGATCGACGCGCTGACGGTGTTGATGATCAGGTCGAACGTGGAGGCGAGCTCGGTGAACGTGTCCGGATCGCCGGTGGCGAAGTAGTGGTCCGCGCCGAGACGTAGTCCGTCTTCCTGCTTCGCCAGCGACTGCGACAGGACCGTGACCTCGGCTCCCATGGCGTGCGCGAGCTTCACGGCCATGTGCCCGAGTCCACCCATCCCCACGACGGCGACCTTCTTGCCGGGTCCTGCGCCCCAGTGGCGGAGCGGTGAGTACGTGGTGATGCCGGCGCACAGCAGCGGCGCCGCAGCGTCGAGCTCGATGCCCTCGGGGATCGTGACGACGAAGTGCTCGGTGACGACGACCTGCTGCGAGTAGCCACCCTGAGTGACCGTGCCGTCGCGGTCGGTGCTGCCGTAGGTCTGAATGTTGCCGACGAGGCAGTACTGTTCCAATCCCTTGACGCACTGGGCGCACTCGCCGCACGAGCCGACCATGCAGCCGACGCCGACGCGGTCGCCGACCGCGTGCTTCGTGACCTCGGAGCCGATCTCGGCCACGATTCCCGCGATCTCGTGGCCGACGACGAGGGGGTACGGAACCGGGCCCCATTCGCCGCGGGCGGTGTGGATGTCGGAGTGGCAGATTCCGGCGAACGCGATGTCGATCCGGACGTCGTGAGGTCCGACATCGCGGCGGTCGATGGTGTAGGGAGACAGTGGCTCGTCTGCTGCGGTGGCGGCGTACGCCTTCACGGGAGTGGTCATGTCTCCAGTCGACACCCGCATCGGCGGTCGAGGGAGTCCCTGACGAAGGGTGTACCCGCAGGGCACCTCTCGTCGAGACGGTCAGTCCAGAGGTGCTGCGAACGTGCGGAATTCGCCGCGCTCGGTGTGCATGGTCCACAATAGTTCCGCGAGCGCGTCCGGTTCGTGCGACGGCTCACCCGCGCCGATGCCCCGCGGAATGATCAGCTGGCCGACGTGCAGCCCCTCCGGTGCGAGTGCGTCGTGCAGCAGTTGGGCGTAGGCACTCTCGCCGGCGAAGGCGACTGAGGTCCCGGCGACGGTCGCGCCGGGACGAACTGCACTGCCTCCGTTCACGAACAGCACGGTGCCGCGTCCCAGCGACCGCATTCCCGGCAGTGCCCAGTTCACCGCGGTGACGGGTCCGTAGATGGAGAACTCGACCGGACCGACGAGATCGGCCACGCGTGTCTCGAGGACCGGCTTCATGAATTCCCTTGCCGGGACAGGGCTGTACTGCAGCACCTCGATCGGTCCGAGTCGCTCGGCCGCCGAGTCCAGCGCGGTGGTCAGGGACTCGGGGTTCCGGACGTCGGCCGCGAAGCCCGCGGCCGTGATCCCGGCATCGCCCAGCGAGTCGGCGATGCGGTCGACATTGCCCTGCTCTCGTGAGATCAGGGCGACCGAGAACCCCACGCGGCCGAAGCGGCGAGCGACGGCGGCTCCGAGTCCCTCACCCGCACCGATGATGGCGATCGTGGTCATGGTCGTTGCTCCTCTGATCGAGTGGAAGTCAGGACACCAGTGCGTCGTGCTGCCGGGTGGTGCCGGCGCGGTGGCCGTGTCCGGGCCTGGCCATGATCACGAGGGTAGCCAGCGGAACGAGCAGCGCGGCGGCGAACGCTGCGCCGACGACCGGGATCGAGGCCGGGCCGAACACGCCGATGGCCCGCGCGGTGACCGCACTCCCCATCGCGGTGCCGAGGTTGAACATGGACGTGCACAGCGACGTGGCCAGGGTGGGTGCACCCTCGGCGAACCTGAGGGCCATCGACATGAGGACCGGGTTCATACCGAGACCGGCGAGACCGGCGATCGCGAGAAGTGCGATCGACGGTGCGGCGTGGCCCGACACCGCGCCGAGCAGGGCGAGTGCCGCCACGACGGCCATGCCCCCGCTCAGAGCAGTCCCGTACGGCGCGCGGCCTGCGAGCCGGCCACTGCCGAGTGTGCCGGTGACGGCACCGACGCCGAAGATCGCGAGACCCACCGGGAGGAGTTCGGCGGACAGGCCCGCACGCTCCGTCAGCAGCGGGGCGATGAACGAGTAGGTGGACATCACGGCCGAGGTGACGAGGACGCAGGCAGCCATGACCACCCACAGGCGCCGCGACATCAGCGCCGCCGTCTGCTCTCGCAGCGGGACGGTGGTCGAGGCGGAGCGACCGCCGGGAACGATGCGAGCGACGGGAACGGTCGCGAGCAGCGCCAGCCCGGCGAGGATCCAGAACGGGCCGCGCCACCCGACGAGCTGACCGGCGACGGACCCGAGGGGCACGCCGATGACGGTCGCCAGGATGCCGCCGCTGAGGACCATGCCGATGGCACGCGCGGCGTCGTCCGGGCCGGACACTCGAGCACCGACGGACGCTGCGATCGACCAGAACGCCCCCGTCACCAGCGCGGTCACGAAGCGGGCGACGAGGACGACGGAGAGCTCGTCGGTGAGTGCCACGACGACATGTCCGGCGGCGAACACGGCGAGCGAGAGCAGCAGCGTCGTGCGCTCGGGAACTCGCAGCACCGCCACCGCCACCGCCGGCGTGGCGATCATGCCGATCGCGAATGCCGTGACCAGGAGACCCGCCTCGGAGATCCCGATGGCCAGGTCGCCGGCGATGTCGGGCAGCAACCCGGCCACGACGAACTCGGACGTGCCCATGAGGAACGTGCCCATCGCCAGGACGGAGACGAGGAAAGGCAGCGGTCGACGTTCGGTGGTGGAAGGCATGGTCGTCGACGCTATCGACGTCCCCGCGGCGCAACGAGACCCTGACAGGGAACCTCTCGCGCCCGAGCCACCTGTGTGCAGTGATCCGCGGATACCGCGGATCACCGCACACGAGTCAGCGCTCGAGCACCGTGCTTCCCACTCGAACCCCACCTTGTGATGATTTCATCAGAAAGTCTTGACGGGCGATCCGATCATGAGTGATGATAGGATCATCTACTTCAGGAGCGGCCATGACGATCGATCACGCGCACCGAACTCGCGACGTCGACGGGCATCAGGGGATGCACGTCGATCAGGGTGCGTTGCCGGGTGAGCATCCCGGTCGTGCGATGAACCCGGTGATCAAGGTCCAGGACATCGCCTGGCTCGAGTTCCGCAAGCCCGACCTGGACCGCGCGCAGACGTTCGCGGAAGCATTCGGCTTCGGAGTCACCGTGCGGACCGATGACGAGTTGCATCTGCGCGGGCTGGCTGACGGAGCGCCGTGCGTCATCATCCGCAAGGGGCGCCGGACGTCCTACGTCGGTGCAGCGTTCCGTGCCGCCGAGTCCGCCGACGTGCTGCGCCTCGCCCGCGCGACGGGTCATCGCGTCGAGCGGCTGCCCGAGTCGATCGGGGGGATCGGGGTGACCGTGACGGATCCGAGCGGCCAGCCGGTGCGGGTGGTCGCCGATCTCGACGACGGTCGCCCACTGCCGGGTCAACGCACCCACGACTACAACTTCGGGGCGCTCGACGACGCGGGAATCACGCGCACCAATGCCACGCAGCGGCCACCGCACGAGCCCGCCCTCGTGGAACGGCTCGGTCACGTGGTGCTGCAGCGCACGCGCTATCTGGAGAACCTGACCTGGTATCTCGAACACCTGGGGCTGATCGTCAGCGACTTCCTCTACTACGACGGGCAACGTCACCGCGGACCGGTCATGAGTTTCATCCGCTGCGACCGGGGGTCCGAACCGACCGACCACCACACGCTCGCGATGACGCTGGGGCCGTCGGACCGCTACGTCCACTCGGCGTACCAGGTGTGCGATCTCGACGCCATCGGTGCGGGGAGTCGCTATCTCACCGAGCGCGGCTACCGGCACTCGTGGGGGATCGGTCGGCACATCCAGGGCAGTCAGATCTTCGACTACTGGCGCGACCCGGACGGCTTCCTCGTCGAGCACTTCAGCGACGGAGACCGCTTCGACGCCACGCTCGAACCTGGCTGGGCGCCGATGACGGCGTCCGGTCTCGCGCAGTGGGGACCACCCGCGAGCAAGGACTTCCTGGGGATCGCACCGAACAAGCGGTCCCTGTCGGAACTGCGATCGATCCTCACCGGACTGCGCAGCGACAACGAATTCGACTCCGAACGCCTTCTCGGCCTGATGAAAGTAGCCTCGACATGAGCATCGCCGTTCTCCGCACCGCCGACGGATGGTGGGTGCAGACCCGCGAGGGTGCCGTTCGGGTGGACACCACAGCGACCACCACCGCGGACCTGCTCGCAGACCGGTCGGCCGTCGATGCTGCCGCTGCCGGTGGCGAGACCGTCCCCGTGGCATCGCTCGAGCTAGTCTCGCCCGTCACCGCGCCGTGTCGAGTGGTGGCACAGATGACCAATTACGTGTCGCACGTGAAGGATTCCGGTATGAATCCGGAGACGGTGCCACTGACCTTCTTCCGGAAGTCGTCGGGGTCGATCAGCGGACCGACCGCCGACATCGTCCGGCCGCCCCATGTCACCCTGCTCGACTACGAGGTGGAGATCGGGCTCGTGGTGGGGACGACCCTTCCCGTCGGATCGACGATCGACGACACGACGGTCGCCCGCCACATCGCGGCACTGGTGATCACCAACGACGTGTCGGCCCGCGACGTCCAGCTGCCCAAGACCCAGTTCTACGAGGCGAAGTCGTACCCGACCTTCACCCCCGTCGGCCCCGTCCTCCTTGTTCTCGAGGACGGCGACCTCGATCGTTTCGAGCAACTGCGGTTGATGCTGCGCGTCAACGGGGAGATCCGGCAGAACAGTACGGTGCGAGACATGATCTACCGACCCACGGAAGCGCTGCGGACCCTGACGGGGTTCCAGCGCGTCGACCCGGGCGACCTGATCCTGACCGGCACTCCGGGAGGCACGGCCCTGAAGGCGCCACCGAAGCCCATCGAGATCATCGGCGCTCTGCTGCCGCCGGCCGTGAAGTGGAAGACCTTCTTCAAGCGTCAGGCGAGCAACCCGGCCTACCTGCAGGACGGTGACGTCGTGGAGGTGACCATCGCCACCGACGACGCGATGCTCGACCTGGGGATGCAGCGCACGACGGTGCGGTACGCGTGACGCACCACCCGGCCGTCGTCGTCGGCGCGGGACCCACCGGAATGGTGGCAGCCTCACTGCTCGGTCGGCACGGCATCGAGTGCCTCGTACTCGACCGGTGGGAGGACATCTTCCCGCAGCCGCGTGCCGTCCACCTCGACGACGAGGTCCACCGCATCCTCGGTGACCTCGGCGTCGCGGAGGCGTTCACCGAGATCTCCCGCCCCGGACGCGGCCTGCGCCTGGTGGACCCCGCCATGGACACCATCGCCGAGTTCGAGCGTGATCCCGATTCCCGTCCCCACGGCTTCCCTCCGGCCAACATGTTCGACCAACCGGAGCTCGAGCGCATCCTGCGATCGGCGATGACGCGGAATCCTCACGTGCAGTTTCGCGGCGGCGTGGAGATCACCGACGTGGCCACGATGAGGGACCACGTGCAGGTGATCGTCCAGGACGTCGCCACGGGCGAACGCAGCGCCGTCACGGCGGACGTGGTGCTCGGGTGCGACGGTGCGAACAGCGCGGTGCGGGCCGCGCTCGGAACGACGATGCGGACTCTCGCGCCCGAACAGCGGTGGCTGGTGGTCGACGCGTCGAGTCCCGTCGACCCCGGCCTGTGGGACGGGGTGCATCAGCTGTGCGATCCGCACCGCGCGGGCACGTTCATGCGCATCGGCGAGACTCGCTATCGGTGGGAATTCGAACTTCTCGAACACGAGACCGTCGACGACTTCCCGGATCTGGATGCACTCGCACCGCTGCTCGACCCGTGGCTGCGCCGAGCATCGCGCACCGATCTCGAGCTCGTCCGGGTCACCGAGTACACGTTCCGGGCCCAGCTCGCAGACCGGTGGCGTGATCGACGGGTGTTCCTGCTGGGCGACGCGGCGCATCTGACACCGCCGTTCATCGGCCAGGGGATGGGCGCCGGTCTGCGCGACGCCTACAACCTGACCTGGAAGGTGGCCGGGGTGCTGGGCGGATCTTTGCCCGAGGCTGCTCTCGACAGCTACGAGCAGGAACGAATACCGCACGCGCGCGCCATGATCCGCCAGGCAGTCGCCGTCGGATGGGCCATGAACGGCGGCGGTGAGAGGGTCGCGGGTCTGCGTCGCCGGGTGTTCCCGGTGGTGACACGTGTTCCCGGACTGAGTTCCGTCGTCACGGACAGCGCGACTCCGCGTCTGCACCCGTCGATGTTCGTGCGACGTGGATCGATGTCGCCGCGCCGGCTCGAGGGAACGCTGTGCCCCAACGCGCCGACCGAGCGCGGTGTTCGCTTCGATGCCGTGGCACCGTACCGGTTCACAGTGGTCACCACCGTGAAACCCGAACCAGCGCAACGTCAGGAGATCGCCCGCCGCGGCGCGGAGGTCCTTCTGGTCAGCCCCGGCTCCGACCACGGCAGATGGTTACGCCGCGGACGGGTGTCCGCCGCTCTGGTCCGCCCCGACCGGACGGTGATGGCGACAGCGCGGTCACTGTCCGCACTCCACACCCTTGTACCGCCGTCGCCGAGCCCGTTGCCCCCGAACACGATCGGACGCGCCGATGAGAACTGACACGGCACTTCCTCGCTACACCGAGGACATCTACTCCACCGCGGCCATTCTCGATCCGTACCCGCACTACGCGGAGATGCGGGCTCTGGGTCCGGTGGTGTGGCTGACTCGCCAGAAGGTTCACGCGATCACGCGCTACGCGGAATGCAAGTCCACGCTGCTCGACGACGGCACGTTCGTCTCCGGCGACGGTGTCGCGCTGAATCCCGTCGCCAACAGACTCGGTCGTGGAACGACGCTCAACAGTGACGGCGACGAGCACGCGTTGAAGCGATCCGTGCTCGCACATCGTCTCACTCCGAAGGCCGTCCGGAAGATGGCGTCGGCGGTGCAGGACAAGGCCGAGCAGATCGTCGACGCGGCGCTGACGCAGCAGTGCATCGACGGAGTCGACGACCTGGCCACCGCGCTCCCGACGTCGATCGTTCCCGATCTCGTCGGGTGGCCGGAAGAAGGCCGTGACGACCTGCTGCGCTGGGCCGGAGCGACATTCGATGCGCTCGGTCCCCTGAACCGGCACGCGGTGACGGCGACCCGAGCAGCGTCGGAGATGATGGCCTACTCCCGTCGGGTGGTCCGTGAACGCTCGGTGCTGCCGGGCAGCATGGGTGCGGACGTTCTCGCCGCGGCCGACGAGGGGCGCATCGAGAGATCGCAGTGCCCGGCGTTGATGATCGACTACCTCGGACCGTCGCTGGACACGACCATCGGCGCCATCTCCGGCGCACTGCACCTGTTCGCGACCCATCCGGACCAGTGGCAGGCGGTCCGCGAGGATCCGTCCCTGATTCCCAACGCGGTCAACGAGGTCGTGCGATACGAGTCGCCGATCCGTGCGTTCTCCCGCAGGGCGGTGCGCCAGGAGACCATCGGCGACGCGATCATTCCTCGGGGCGCGCGAGTGCTGGTGCTCTACGCGTCGGCGAACCGTGACCCCCGCGAGTGGCACGACCCGGACTCCTTCGACATCACCCGCGATGCGTCCCGTCAACTCGGCTTCGGATCGGGCGTGCACGGATGCGCGGGTCAGGGGCTCGCTCGTCTCGAGGCGTCCACGATGCTGCGAGTGCTGGCCGAGCGCGTCGAGCGCATCGAACTCACGGGCACACCGTCGCGTGCGGTGAACAACGTCATCCACCGATTCGACCGCCTCCCACTGAGGTTGGTCGCAGCAGAGAGGAGATCGTCATGATCGTCGATGTCGACTGGGATCGATGCGAGGGACACGGCATCTGCGCAGAGCAGGCGCCGGAGGTGTTCAGCCTCGACGACGAGGGCGAGCTGCACCATGCCTACGACGGCGCGGACGTCCCGGACGAGTTGGTGCCCGGTGCTCGATCCGCCGTGAGTGTCTGTCCGGTCGCGGCGCTGCGTGAGCGCGCGTGAGCGGTGCCGCACGCCGGGTGGTGATCGTCGGTGATTCCATCGCCGGATGTACCGCCGCACGTGAACTCCGAGCGCTGGGTCACGACGGTCCGATCACCATGATCGGATGCGATCCCGACGGCTGCTATGCCCGGCCGCCGCTGTCCAAACGCGTTCTCGCGGAGGGCATCGGTGCGTCCGATGTCTGGGACCTGTCCGATCTCGACCTGACCGCCGTCACCGCGCTGGCGACCGGAGTCGATGTCGGGCGACGACTGATCACTCTCGCGGAGGGTGACGACGTTCCGTACGACGCTCTCATCGTGGCGACGGGGGCGGACGCTCGCAGACTGGCTGCACCCGACCAGAGCGGTGAGCTGGTGGTGCGCAGCCTTGCCGATGCTCGTCTGCTGCGGGAGCGGCTGGAGAATGCGACGTCCGCGATCGTGGTCGGCGCAGGGTTCCTGGGGATGGAAGTGGTGAGTGCCTGTGCGGCACGCGATGTTCCGGTCACGGTCATCGACGTGGATCCGCCGTTGCAGCGGATACTCGGCCCGTTCCTGTCCGAGGCGATCACCGCACGGGCGGCTGCACGCTCGGTCGACGTCCGCCGGGTGGACCGGCCCGTCGAGTTGATCGGCGATCCGGTGGGTGGGGTCCGGATCGACGGCATCGAGTCGACGGCCGATCTCGTGGTCAGCTGTGTCGGTGAGGTCCCCGGCACGCACTGGCTCGACGGCAGCGGGATCGGTGACGGCGGCGGCGTGGACATCGACGACCGCTGTGCGACCGCGGTGCCGGGAGTGTTCGCTGCGGGAGACGTCACTCGTGGCTCGGACGAGAACGGCCGGGTTCGCCGTACCCCGTTCTGGTCCACTGCGATCGCGCAGGGCAGGGTCGCCGCGGCATCGGTGTTGGATGTGCCGGCCCGGTGCGCACCGACGGACGACTACTTCTGGACCGAGGTACTGGGATTGTCCATCAAGGTCGTCGGTCCGCTGCCTCTCGTCGGTGCACCCACCGTGTTGGAGGGATCGGTGAAGGACGGCTCGGCTCTCCTCGAGTGGACGCACGACGACGGTCGCAGGACCGTCGTGGCCTACGGGATGAAGAAGGCTGTCGGGTTGTTGCGACGCATGGTGTCGTGATCACCGATGCGGCACTGCGCGAACGAGAGTCGCGCAGTGCCGCATCGGTGAACTGTCAGATCACTTCCCGAGTTCGCCGAACGTGGCGTCGATGTCGGCCATCTCCATCTCTGCGGTCTGCTGGATCAGCTCCATGAGCTCCGGATCGAGCCCGGGTGCGAACTCCTCCGGTCGCTCGGGCGCGATGTCGAGGGGTGCACCCGCCGGCGCCTGTTCGCTCGCGTCGAGATCCGTTCCGTCCTTCGACGGCGACATGCCCTGGTAGATACGGCCCGCCTCGGACGCGCCGGTGAGGTCGAAGGTGTACTGCTTGCTCTGCAGGCCCATCTCCACGAGCTTCTTCACCTCGGGGAACTGCTCGGCGTTCGTCTTCGGAATGGGCAGCGTCTTCTTCCAGTCGACACCCAGTGTCTCGAGTGCCTTCGCGTAGCCGTTCTCGTGCGCCTGGTCCCGAACGATGAGGTAGGAGATGGTGGACCGGGCGGTCTTGTTGTCCGTCATCTCGTACATGCGGCACTTCTGCAGGCGGCCCGTCGATTCGAGCATCAGGTTGTACAGCAGATCGAGCACGAGGTTGCCCGAGTTGTAGACGTAACTGCCGCTCCACGGGTTGCCCACCGAGTCGACGGGCATCGCGCCCTGAGCACCGACGAGGTAGTGGTGGATGTTGCCCTCGGACAGGGCGATGTTCAGCGGCACGGCGCCGCCCGCGCCCGGTGTGTCGAGCGGATCGTTCTGCTTGCCCTGGTATCGCGGCGACCCGT
>NZ_JARVSZ010000007.1:0-85385 GCF_030208955.1 Rhodococcus sp. MEB041 | reverse complement strand
ACTGGAACTTCTACCGCGCCCTCGCCGACTTCAAGATCGCCGTCATCGCCGAAGGGATCGCACACCGCGCCCTCACCTCCGACGACGTGGACGGCACCGCCGCGGCAGCCGCCCACGCCACAGCCGAATTCGCCGCAGCCGGGCTGCGCTCACTGGAAGGAGCGACGCTGTGACACGCAGCGCCCTGATCACAGGCGGCTCACGCGGAATCGGACTCGCGATCGGGCGACGCCTCGCGAGTGAGGGCTGGTCCATGCTCATCACCGGGCGCAAGCAGGACACCCTGGACGACGCCGCGCAGACACTCACCGACTCCGGGGCCGCACGGGTGCGCACCGTCGCCTGCGACATGGCCGATCCCGACGTGGCCGAGATCCTCATCAGCGAATACGGGAAGAGCTTCCGCGCAATCGACGCCCTGATCCTCAATGCGGGTGTGGGCACCGCCGGACCCATCGACACCTACCCGATGCGCCGGTTCGACAAGACGATCGACGTGAACCTGCGTGCTCCGTTCGCACTGCTACAGGCCGCGATGCCGTTGCTGCACAATGCAGTTGCCGCGGACCCAGCACACGGCGCGAAAGTGATCGCGCTGGCCTCACTTGCCGGGGTGTACCCGGAAGCCGGCCTCGCCGCTTACGGCGCTACCAAAGCCGCGCTGCTCTCGGTGATCGACACCCTCAACTCCGAACAGAGCGGCTCCGGCATCACGGGCACCGCCATCGCCCCTGGCTACGTCGACACCGACATGAGCGCCTGGATCACCGATCGCATCCCCGCCGACACGATGATCTCGGTCGACGACATCGTCGAACTCGTGGCCGCCCTGACACGCCTGTCGCCGCGGGCCGTCGTCTCCCGCGTCGTCGTCACCCGTGCAGGAGCGGGACTGCAGGCTTGACCGTCCGCCCAGCCCGCGGTGTTCGATACCTGCCGCTCGATCAGCCCTTCGCGAGGTGATCCGACAGGAACCCGAATTCGGTGTCGACGATCTGGGCGATCTCTCCGGACAGCGTCTTCTCCACGTCCGCGCCGAACATCGGTATCGGAACTCTGATGTCGAAGTGCACAGTCACCTTCGATCCGGTCTTGTCCGGCTCGAGGGCCATTCGCCCCTCGATGTCGCCGGGCCCCTTCAATTCGACAGCGGTCTCGCCGCTGTACCCGTTGTCGACCCGGTTCCACCGCTCGGTTCTGATCACCTCGGGCTCTCCACGCACGAAGCCACGAACTGCTTTCGGTAGCTTGCTGCGGGCCACGGTGGTGAACACGGTGATGGTCAGAGAGCCGTCGGAGACCTCGTGCTCACGAAGCTCCTTCGACGTCGCTTCGACTATGGCAAGCCGGTTCTCGACGAACATACGGTCGCAGAAGAGAGCGAAGACCGTGTCCGGATCTGCCGAGAATTTTTGTTCGAGGTCGAGTTGCATCGTGTCGTCCTTCGTCGGTGAAGTCAATAATTATTCGGTTAATATAGACACCGAAGCGATCCGCCGACAAGCTTCCGAAGGAGAACGCATGCACCGGGAGAACACCACTTTCGCCGTCGACGGCGAGACGGTCGACGGATGGTATTTCGTACCTGACGCGGCGCCGCCCCACCCCGTGGTGATCATCGCCGAGGGCCTGGGCGGGGTGAAGGAGATGTCACTCGACCGTGTCGGCCGCTCCTTCGCCGAGGCCGGTTTCGGTGTGCTGGCATTCGACTACCTGAACTTCGGCTCGTCGACCGGCCCGAGTCCCCAACTCGTCGATCCGGAACAACAGGTCCGCACATTTCGCGCCGCGATCGACGTGGCGCGAGCTCGTCCGGACGTCGACCGGTTGCGAGTCGGCGCGTGGGGTGCCAGCTTCGGCGGGGGCCACGTACTGCGCCTCGCCTCCACCGACACGACGATCGCGTCCGCAGTGGCAGTGGTGCCGCACCTGGGCGTCCCGCGTTCGGAGGCGCTGCGCAACGCCGTGAAGCCCACGACCTGGCGAGCAATGGTCACCCGTTCGCTCACGCTGGTGAGCGCGGGGCCCGCCGATCCGGCCCTCCTGCAGGACCGCGACGCGTACGAGTTTCTCACCGGTACGGCCCAGCGTCAGGCGCCGCAGTGGCGCAACGACATTGCGTCCGCATCATTGCCGCGGCTAGGTCGGTACACCCCGGTGGCGAGCGGGAGTCGGTTGCGGGTGCCGACACGAGTGATCGTCGCGACCGACGACACCCTCAATCCTGCATCCAGGACGCGGAAGGCACTCCCGACGACGGACACGATCGAGGTCCCCGGGGGCCACTTCGACATCTACGGCTCCTCGTACGAGTCGATGATCGGCGCCTCGCTCGACTGGTTCCGCACAACCATGCCCGCCTGAGCCGAACCGCCCGTTCAGTCCTCGACGTCGGCCGCGTTGTGCCGTCGGACCGCAGCTGCCGTCGTCTCCGTGTCGCCGGCAGCGATGGCCTCGATGAGGTCTGCGTGGACTCGGACGCGGCGTTCCAAGTAGTCGGGCGCTCGACCTTCTGCTGCGGTGACCGAGGTCGACAGGTCACGTATGCAGCTTACGGATCCGAGGTAGACGGCCTTGGCGACCGCGTTCGGTGTAATGGCGGCAATGCGTTCGTGCAGGGTCCAATTCGCAGCCATGAAGGTGTCTGTCGATCCGACGGAATCCGCCATCCGCTCGACACTGCGACGGAGGGCCGCGATGTCGCGGGCGGTCCGGCAGCGCGCCGCATCCCTACAGATCAGGTCTTCGAGAGCGTCACGGACTGCCATTGCGTCTGCCACGGTCGCAGAATCGTTGGGGACTGCGAGCAGAGTCTGTCGCAGGCGCACCACCGGACTGGGCCGCGCGACGAAAACCCCGCCGTTGCGGCCCGGCCGGATCTCGACAAGGCCGCGCTCGGCCAACAGCCGTAGGGCCTCGGTGATGGTCTGCTTGGCCAGGCCGGTCTGCTCACGCAGATCCGCCACTGTGGTCAGCCTGTCGCCGGGGGCCAGATTCCTGCCGGGCAGCGACGCCTCGAGGCTCCGTGCCAGCGCTTCCACGCGTGAGACGGACACGGCAGAGATGTCGGAAAACATACGAATAGTTTAACTGGTAGTTCTTGACATCGCTCGGCGGCTGAGCCAGACTTCGAATTTAATACCGGGTAGTAATTGAAGGAGTTCGCGTGGACAGTTCGCTGGAGGTGCCGCACGTCGACGTGGCCGTGGTCGGCTTCGGTCCCGGCGGTGAAGTACTCGCCTCACTGCTCGGTCAGCGTGGCCACTCGGTGGTGGTGTTCGAAAAAGCACCCGAGCCGTACGGTCTCCCCCGAATGAGCACACTCGACGGCGAGATCGCCCGTCTGCTGCAGCACACCGGCGATCCGGCGGAGGCGCTCCTCGACGCGATACCTCAGCTCGAGGTCGAGATCTACGGAGCCGACTCGCAGCGGGTAGGAACGCTGGACTGGAGCGAGCGCCACAGCGGATACCCGTCCCGGCTGTCGTTGCACCAGCCGAACATCGAGTCGGCCATGGAACGGCGCATCGCCGAATGTCCGTCGGTCGAAGTCCGTTGGGGCGCAATGGTCACCGCCGTAGAATCCGCGCAGGACGGCGGTATCGAGGTCACCTCCTTCGTGGACGGCACCGAATCCCGACTGCACGCGCGATACCTGGTGGGCATGGATGGGGCGTCCAGCACCGTCCGCTCACTTCTCGGCATCGACGTGGAAGTACTTCACGAACATGACGACCGGTGGGTACTCACCGACTACGAGGTGGTCAAGCCCCTCCCGGACGGGCTGGACCACCGCATCTACATGGACATGAACCTCGTCGAGCCGTACTTCTACGGCCCCAACGGTGCCGGACGGTGCCGCACCGATGTCAAGCTCGCACCCGACGTCGACATCGTTGCCGTTCAGGAGCCGTCGCAAGGCTTCGAGTTCCTCGAGAAGCGAGTCGGCATCCCCCGCGACCACGTGACACAGACGCGACGGGTGATCTATCGCTTCCGATCCCACATGGCGAAAGCCTTCCGGGTGGGTGACGCCTTCATCGGCGGCGACGCCGCGCACGCCATGCCCCCACACATGGGGCAAGGGGCCTGCACAGCGATGCGAGACGCCGTCAACCTCGGCTGGAAACTCGACATGGTTCTGAGCGGCACCGCTGCACCCGACCTACTGGACACCTACGAATCCGAACGCCTCGAGCACGACAGCCAGTTCGTCCACGGGTCCTTGGGGAGTTGGTCGATGGTCGTTCAACCCGACCGGGCATCCGCCGAGCAGCGCGACGAGTTCCTCCGTACCTCCGAGGACGCGTTGGGTTTCTACCTCGATCCACTGCGCGACGGTGTACTCCACCGCACCGCCGACGGGGGCTACGGCCGGGAAGCCGGGGAACTGGCCCCGCAGGGTGTGGTGCGCCGCGGAGGTGAGACCGCGCTGCTCGACCAGTTCACGGGCTTCGGCTTCCAGCTGGTGAGCACGCAGGTTCTCGACGACGCTCTGGGTGTGGACAGGATCCGGGAGCTCGATCGACTGGGTGTCCGACGTGTTGTGGTCGCGATCGACGGTTCCGGCGAGTCGGATTCCGATGCAACAGTATTCGAAGATGCCGAGGGCACGTACGGCGAGTACTTCCGCACGCAGGGTGCCACCGCTTTCATCGGGCGACCGGACTTCTACACGTTCGGTCTCGCAGACGGAGACAGCGCCACGATCGCACTCGTGGACGACCTGCTGGCACAACTCCCCGCCCCCGTTCCCACCGCCTGACGCCGATCACGGCATCCAAGGAGATATCACGTGAAACTGATCGGGATCAGCCGCGGTAACAGCCCGGAGATAGCGCGGACGGACGGGGCAGAAGTATGGCCGATAGCGGAAGTCGGCGACTTCTGGGCGGATCCGCACAGCGCCCTCGAGCGCGCGGACTCCGCGCCCGCCGTTCCGTTGCAGCGGTCGGACGTCATCGAGGTACCCCCCATTCCGTTGTCCGCCAGAGTCTTCTGCATCGGGCTGAACTTCCATGAGCACGCGGCGGAGGGCGGATTCGTAGTTCCGACTCACCCCACAGTGTTCGGCAGATGGACGGCATCCCTCAGCGTCGATGGGCGATCGGTGTCCGTTCCGCGGGATGAGGCAGGGCTGGACTGGGAGGTCGAACTCGCGGTGGTCGCCGGACGACGGGTTCACGACGCCGACGAAGACGAGTGCACCGCAGCAATATTCGGGTACGCCACTTTCAACGACCTCACCGCACGCCGCGCGCAGAAGCTCACCAGTCAGTGGACCCTGGGTAAGAACGCAGACGACAGCGGACCACTCGGGCCTCTGGTGACCGTGGACGAATCGGGGCACCCCGACAAGGGTTGGTCGTTGACGACACACGTCAACGGAAAACTCGCTCAGTCGGGAAACACCCGTGACATGATTTTCGGCCCCGCCGCCCTGCTGTCGTTCCTCAGCCGAACGATGACGATCAACCCCGGCGACATGATCGTCACCGGGACTCCCTCAGGCGTCGGCTACACCCGAACACCACCCTGGCTGCTCTCCGCAGGAGATACCGTCACCGTGGAGGTCGGCGACCTCGGAGCCGTCACCACACCGGTTGTCGCTGCAGCACAGTAGAACCGACGAGCATGCGAGCGACCCCGCCGGCGACCCCGGGCGGGGTCGCCGTCAGTCGAGTGCAGGTCCCCGAGTCAGAACGGTTGCCCGTGACACGAACGCGAGGTGGCGCACCAGCTCGTCGTCACTCAAGTGCGCGGCGGAGGCAAATCGGTCTCCGTACGCGACGTGGATGGTGACCGACGAGGTCACGAGGCGAAAGGTCAGGTCGAGTTTGCGGTCGACATCGTCGATCTGAGCGATTCCCGGGTGCTTCAGCAGTGTCGATGCGAACTGCTGTCCGAGCTTCGTCGTCCAGGCAGATCCTTTCCGTCGTATCTCGGCGTGAGACCCCGCCAGAAGAACGACCGCCTTCATCAGTCCTCGTCGGTCGAGAAAGATTCGAGCCACGACGCCGACCGCCTGATCGACCGCGTCGCCCGCCGACTCGGAATCCCAGCGCACCATCGCCGCCACTTCTACCTGACGGGACTCGATCGACTCCATCGCGTGGTCGTAGACCGCCAGAAGCAACTCGCCCTTCCCGTCGACCCGCGAGTAGATGGACGCGACCGAAATGGATGCGCGGTCGCAGACGGCCCCGATCGTGAACCCTTCCGCCCCGGACTCCTCCAGGACTTCCACGCCGGCAGCAAGTGCCCGTTCCCACGACCGCCGGGATCGCTCCTGAACGGCCGGCCGTATCCGCGGCGATTCGGTCTCGCCGCTGTCCGACTCGGGCGTGGTCACGGGTGTATTCAACCAGACCCACGGCGGGTATGTGGCCATGAACAGAATAAGAATTCTTTTTCTGTTTACCCGGCGAATCGACTCGCATCCGCCGTTCGCAGTGGCAAACTCCGCCACGTCAGCCATTCGACGAACCTCGATGCACAGGGAGCACACGATGAAGATCGACGTCGATTCCACGCGGTGTGAGGGCTACGGATTCTGCGAGGAGCGAGCCGGCGACCTCGTGCGACTCGACGAGGACGGCATCCCCGAGATACTCGTCGACTCGGTGCCCGAAGAACGTTACGATGCCGCACGTTCCGCCGTACGCAGTTGCCCGGTCGCGGCCTTGAGACTGGCGGAGTGACATGCTCACCCACGATGGCACGATCGTCATCGTCGGCGGATCGATAGCAGGCGTCACGGCCGCCGAAGAGCTCCGGTCGGCAGGTCACCTCGGCCCGATTGTGATGATCGACGAGCAGCCGCACCAGCCGTATGCCAGACCCCCACTCTCGAAAGCGGTACTGACCGGGGTGGACTCAGTGGAGTCGGTCGCTCTTTCGCCTCTGCAGGACTCGGCGCTCACGCACATGTCCGACCAACGCGTCGTCGATGTCTCGATCGAAGGATCCGCGGTGATCCTCGCCTCCGGTGACCGCATCAGGTTCGACGGCCTCGTGATCGCGTCGGGAGCACGACCCATCACCATGGCCGACCTCGGACGCAATCCGGACGGCGTTCCGGAGAAGGTACTACGCACCGTCGACGACGCCCGAGCGATTCGTGATGCCCTGGCGACCGCGTCGAGTGTCATCGTGATCGGCGGGGGGATTCTGGGCATGGAACTGGCGTCGGCGGCCGTCGAGGCCGGAGCGCGAACCGTCGTCGTCAGCAACGAACCACCGATGAGACGACAGTGTGGGCCGTTCGTCTCGGCTCTCGTCCAACGCCGAGCTGAAGCCCGTGGGGTCGAATTCCTGATCCACCCCGACGGGGCTCGCCTGGTGACGAACGGTTCGACACCTGGTGTGGACACCGGCGGGTCGACCATCACGGCCGAACTCATCGTCACCGCGGTCGGGGACTCCCCCAACGTCGACTGGCTCATCACGTCCGGGCTTGCGGACCGTCGTGGCGTGCAGGTCGACAGTCGCTGCCGGGTCACGCCGACGATCGTCGCAGCCGGCGACATCACCACTCACGGACCGAGCCGCCGACGGCATCCGCACTGGTCGGCCGCGATCGACCAAGGGAGGACCGCAGCACGCGCGCTCGTTCTCGGCGACGCAGCATCCGGGTTGCACGCTCGTCCGTACTTCTGGACCGACCAGTTCGGACTCGCCCTGAAGATGAGCGGAGACATGCCGTTCGACGGATCCTCCACCGTCATCGAAGGCTCGCTGGACGAGTTCTCCGCGCTGGTGCAATTCAGCTCCGACGACGGGCCCGTGGGCGCGCTCTCCCTCAACCGGCGCGTCCCGATGTCACGCCTACACCGGATAGCCGCCCCCTCCCGTACAACCAGCGAAGAAGTGAGGACATGACAAGCGCCGACCACGACATCGACATCACCGACATCGACCTGTTCAGTGGCGAGAACCTGACCGACCCGTACCCGATCTACCGGCGCCTGCGAGACACGGGAGCATCCGTATGGGTCTCTGCTCTGGAGTGCTGGGCCGTTCCCCGGTACGACGACGTCCGCGCGTCGCTCCAGGATTGGGAAACCTACTCCTCCGCACAGGGTGTCGGAATGAACGACGACATCAACGAACTCTCCGGCGGCACCGTGCTGGCGTCGGATCCCCCACTGCACGATCAACTTCGGGGCGTACTCGCGGACCGTCTGGGGCCGCGTGCCATTCGGTCTCTGTCCGGCCCGATCCGCGAGCAGGCAGACGCACTCGTCGAATCATTGGTCGAGCGAGGCACATTCGATGCCGTCACCGATCTCGCTCGGGTATTTCCCCCTACCATCATCGCCGACCTCGTGGGCCTGCCCGGGGAGATTCGCCCCCAGCTCCTGGAGTGGGGCGACGCCGTCTTCAATACGCTGGGACCGCTGAACGACCGGTCGATGAACGTGATGCCTGTGGTGGGTGACCAATTCCAATGGCTCTACAGCCTGGACGGCAGCGAATTGCGCGAAGGGAGTATGGGACGCGCGATCTTCGATGCTGCGGACGCCGGACTCATCTCTCGGGAATCAGCACCTGCTCTACTCTCCGCCTACACAAGCGCCTCCATGGACACGACCGTGAACGCGCTCGGCTCCGCGGTCGCGCTGTTCGCGCAACACCCCGATCAGTGGTCCGGATTGCGCGTCGACAGAACTCTCGTGCCGTCCGCGTTCGACGAGGTGCTCCGCTTCGAGAGTCCACTGCAGATGTTCACCAGGGTGGCCACGCGAGATCATCGTCTCGGCGAGCACGACATCTCGAGCGGCGATCGCTTGATCATGATGTACGGGTCCGCCAACCGCGACGAGCGCCACTTCGGCGACACGGCGGGATCATTCGACATCACTCGCGACGCGTCGGACCACGTGGCGTTCGGGTCCGGACTGCACGGTTGCGCCGGCCAGGGGTTGGCTCGACTCGAAGCGCACTCGGTGTTGAACGCCCTCGCCGATCGAGTGGTCTCGTTCGCGATCGATGGCGAACCGGTTCGTCATCTGAACAATCTGGTCCGAGGCTTCGGATCTCTCTCCGTCTCCGTCGAGCGTGCCTGACCTTCCTGACTCCGGACCGGAACAAAGTACTTCGACGTCCGCCACGATCGTGTTATAAACAACCTAACTATAGAGATAATAAGGAGACGCCATGCCGTCCGAACTCGATATCGAACATTCCTTCTCTCGACCCGCTCGCGAGGTGTACCAGCTGTTCTGTGACAAGAGCTTCGTCGAGGAGAGGCTTCAGATCCTCGACGCCACCGCAAGAGAAATCCTGTCGCACGACGTGTCCGACGACAAGCTCGAGGTGTCCGTCCGCACCGCGATGTCGCGCGACAAACTGCCCAAGAAGGTCCGGGGATTCGTACGGGGCGAGCCCACGATCACGCGCACCGAGAGTTGGCGCCCGAGCGAGTCGGGATTCATGGGTGAGTCCGACGTCAAGATGAGCGGCCCTGGCGCGATCAAGGGGCGCATGGCACTCGAAGATACCGGCGAAGGAAGCAGTCTGACCGTCCACTTCGATATCGAGGTGCCGATACCGATGTTCGGTGGCGAGGTGGAGCAGATCCTGGTGTCCGAAATCTCCGAGACCATGAACGTCGAGGCGAAGTTCACCGAACAGAGCGTCGCCGACCGGTCCAGCTGAGCTCCAGTTCTGCACTGTCGCAACACCCTTCACGCTCGCCGGACCTCAGGAGCACCATGACCACCTCGATCGACCCACTGGACAAGCTGACCGAGATCGACTTCTTCGACGAACGCCTGCTCGACGGCCGATTGCACGGCGCCCTGGCGGAGCATCGGGAAGCCGACGTCCCGATGGTGGTGGATCAGTTCCGACGCGTACACCTCCTCCGGTACGGCGACGTGCGTACCGCCTACATCGACCAGGCCGGCTACCGGAACATCGGTACCGGTTTCGTCGAGTCCTTCGGCTGCATGAGCGGCCCGCTGCACGACTGGCAGGCGAACGCCCTGCTCGTGCAGGACCCTCCGCGCCACACCGCGATGCGGCGCGCCGTGCGCCACTTCGACGCGCGACTTGCTCGTCGGCTCGAGCCGACGATACGTCGACAAGCACACGATCTCGTCGATCGGTTCCCCGAGGACGGGGTGGTGAACTTCGCGCACGAATTCGGATTTCGGCTCCCTGTGAAGATCATCATGGGGCTTCTCCGTCTGCCCGAAGAGGACGAGGAGATGATCGGCGAGTGGTCACCCCACACGCTGCCCATCGCGTGGGACGACATCGACAGGGCGGACGAAGTCAACGCGCTCTTCCGTGAGTATGTGGAGAGGAAGATTGCGGAACGCCGATCGACCCCGCTGGAGGACGACACACTCTCGGACCTCATCGACGCTGCGGATCGCGAGGGCCTCACCCACGACGAGCTCTGGGCGACGGTACAGACGGTGATTCTCGCAGGACACGAGACGACGTCCAGCGCCTTGAGCATCGGTGTGCACACCCTGCTCACGCAGGGTGACCACTGGCAGAGTCTCCGCGAGGACAGGTCGTTGCTGGCCGGTGCGAGCCATGAGATCTTGCGATACGACCCCGCAGTGATCTCGACCGCGCGAGTACTGACCGCGGACACCGAACTGCATGGTGTCGTACTGTCTGAGGGAACATCACTGGCGTTGTGCATCACCTCGGCCAACCGCGACCCGCGAGTGTTCGACTCACCTGATGTCTTCGACATCTCCCGATCGAACGCGCACGAGAATCTCACGTTCGGCGCCGGCATTCACCGCTGCGTCGGCGCGCCCCTCGCCCAACTCGAGATCCCCACAGCTCTCGACGTCCTCCTCGACCGACTGGTACACGTCGAGGTCGCGACCCCGCCGGAGTACGAGCCGGGCTTCTTCCGTCAGTTCGGCGCACTCCAGCTCGGTGTGACGACACGCCCGCGCCGAACAGGCCTGACCGCACAGGAGTAGAACATGCCCGACGAGTACCCGAACGCGTTCGAGGCTCCACTCACCGCGTCGCGACTGGTGTTCACCGCGATCGGCCTCTTGGATACATTTACCGCCGAACAGCGCAGTGCTGCAGTAATTCCCGACTTCGAAGATCCGCGCCGAACGGACTGGGACATCATCCCCAAGCCGGATCGGACGGGCGTCTCGTTACACCTGCTCGATCGCCACCAGAAGGTGCTGGCGTGGGACCTGGTGCGGATGTGTCTGCCGCTGCGCGCTTTCACCAAGGTTCTCGCGATCACTCAGCTCGAGACGGTCCTCCGTGATTTCGAGCAAGAATTGCTGGGGCCTGCATTACAGGCCTGGCGAACACCGGACTCGTACTTCCTCACGATCTTCGGCCGGCCCGGTTTCGAGGACACCTGGAGTCTCCGGTTCCTGGGCCACCATGTGTGCGTGAACATCACAGTCGTTCGTGAGCGCTGGGTGATCGCCACACCGATGGCGCTCGGAGCCCAACCTGTCCTGTACGACGGTGTTCTGCATCCGCTGCGCGACGACGAGGGCCTGGCATTCGACCTTCTGGGGGAACTGAACGACGCACAGCGATCCACGGCGATCATTCATCCGGTCGCGCCGGCCGACTTCGTGACTCGGCAGGTACCGCACATCGGGGAGGTGGAGTACGGCGACCTCTACGACCTGGGCATGCTGCAGTATCGGATCACCGATGCCGATCGCGAGGCGACGAAGTT
Source organism: Rhodococcus sp. MEB041 (assembly GCF_030208955.1). Lineage (NCBI taxonomy): Bacteria > Bacillati > Actinomycetota > Actinomycetes > Mycobacteriales > Nocardiaceae > Rhodococcus > Rhodococcus sp. MEB041. Next base: position 73,693 of record NZ_JARVSZ010000007.1, on the reverse strand, counting down.
CGAACGTGCTCGGCCGCGAGGGCTCTGCGAGACCGAGATGAATTCCGCACAGCGCGACATCCTGCGGTCGCTGCTGTCGTGTTATCTCGACCGACTGCCCGAGGAGTTCCGACCGGCCTCGGAGAACTGGCTGAAGAATCTGGCCACCGACGACGTCCATTTCGCGTGGGCCGGTGCGACAGTCCGCGGGCAGGCCCACTACTTCCGCATCCAGACGCCCCGATTCCTCATCGAGGCAGTGAACTCGGTGAACAACGGAAACCACCTACACACGGTGCTCCGTGACCTCGACAACGACTTCGGCAAGTCGATGCTGGAGCGGCCGGAGTTCGACCGCTCGGTTCTCCGCGAGCACCTGACGACACGCACCACATCCTCGATTCCGTACGAGTCGGACCACTCACAGATCCCGGAATCGTCCACGACCACCTCGAAGGAGACACGTTCATGACCCACGAAAGTCACCTCGTCGCCCGCGCCGACGACCGAGCAATGATCACCGCGGTTCTCCATCGTTACGCCCACCTGGCGCGCGAGGAGGCGGACTTCGCGCTCATCGGAACACTGTTCACACCGTCCGGCACCTTCTCGTTGCAGGACGGCACGACGTGGGGACGGGACGAGATCCACAACGTCGTACGAGGGGAAGAAGCCGCATACATCCGGCATCACGCCACGACCATCGACATCGAGTTCGTCGACGATGACACCGCGCACACGATCACGACCTTCTTCACCATCACCGACGAGGCGTCTCCCGACCACTGGGGCAACTGGGAGGACGTGCTGCGCAAGCAATCGAACGGGACGTGGCTCATCGACACCCGAGTGGTGACCGCAGAGGGCGCCGACCCGGAAGGGTGGTTGATGCGTGTGTACACAGCCGAGGCCGAAAAATCGTGACCGAGGCAGGGCCGCACCTTCTCTCTGCCGTGGAAACCGCCACGGACGACCGGACCGCGGTGACCATCGGCGGAGCGTCCCTCGGCTGGAGCGAGCTTCGCTCGGCAGCTGACGCCTCCACACCCGGGTTGGCCGGGGTGACCAGCGTGGCCGTGCGGGCGACCCCCACCGTCGAGACGGTCGTGGCCGTCGTCGCCGCACTCCGGGCCGGGGTGTCGGTCGTTCCGGTGCCTCCGGACTCCGGTCCTTCGGAATGTGCGCACATCGTGTCCGACTCCGGCGCCGAAGCGTGGTTCGGAGAGCCGGGCGACCCGTTGCTACCCCACATCGGAATCGACGGCAGCCGCACCGGCGAACCGTTGACCGCCCGGACGGGCGACAAGTCCGCCATGGTCCTCTACACCTCGGGTACCACAGGTCCACCCAAGGGAGTGCAACTGAACATGCCTGCCCTGGCGGCGTGCCTCGACGGTCTGGCCGAAGCCTGGGCCTGGACAGCCGACGATGTGGTCGCCCACGGGCTGCCGCTGTACCACGTGCACGGTCTCATCCTCGGTCTGCTCGGGCCGTTGCGCGTGGGCAGCCCGGTGATTCACACCGGCCGCCCCACCCCCGACGCGTACGCGGATGCAAGCGCATCGATGTACTTCGGGGTGCCGACGGTGTGGACGCGCGTCGTGGCAGATCCCGCTGCCGCGCGGCGACTCGGCGACGCTCGACTACTGGTCTCGGGCAGCGCCGCATTGCCGTCGCAGGTTTTCACGCAACTGCACGAACTCACCGGGCATCGACCTGTCGAGCGGTACGGAATGAGCGAAACCCTGATCACCCTCTCGACCCGCGCAGACGACCCGGACCGCATCGCCGGTACGGTCGGCCGGCCTTTACGGGGCCTGCGCACCCGGATCGTCGACCCGGCCGGAGACCGAGTGGCAGCAGACGGCACCACCGTCGGCCGACTGCACGTCCAGGGAGCCACACTCTTCGACGGATACGTGGGCGGAATACCGGGCGAGTGGACGGAGGACGGGTGGTTCGTGACCGGTGACGTTGCCACAGTGGACGCTGACGGGCTCCATCGAATCGTCGGCCGCGAGTCGACCGACCTGATCAAGTCGGGCGGGTACCGCATCGGTGCCGGGGAGATCGAGTCCTGCCTGCTCGGTCACCCGTCGGTGGCGGAGGTCGCTGTGGTCGGTGAAGCCGACGACGACCTCGGGCAACGAATCGTGGCCTTCGTCGTTTCCGAAGGTGACGTTACGAACGACACTGCGAGACAACTCATCGACCACGTGGCCACGGAACTGTCCAATCACAAGCGGCCGAGAGAGATCCGCTTCGTCGACGACTTGCCCCGAAATTCCATGGGAAAGGTCCAGAAGAAGCTTCTGCTCCGGTGAAAGAATGCTCGGCGCGGTCACGGGGCCTGTCAGCTGTAGCAGGCGCGGTTGATCGCGACGAAGAATCTCCCGTCGACAGTGCCGCCTGCCTCGATGTAGTCGCCGATACATGTCATGACGAGGTCGCGACGCTGCGGAACGCGCTCCTTCTCGGCCGCCGCCAGCCAGTGCGGCATGTCCTCACGGGTGCGGTCGGTGCAGTACACGGGCGACCCGGGCTGCTGGCGCCAGGAATCGGCGAGGACTCCGGCGTCGACCGCGTCGAAACCGGTCTCCTCGACCAGCGACATCGCGAGAGCTCGGTGGGCATCGTCGTCGGCCGCCACCGGGATCGCCACGCGATGCGGATCACCGGGCTCGGTAGCCTTGTCATCGAGGGACTGCGAGGTGATCGCATTCCACGCCTTGGCGACAGGTCGACCGAAGAGTTCGGATAGCCATACGCTTTCGGGCTGCCCGTCGTCGAAGGCCTGCATCGCGCCATCACGCACCGGGTAATAGTTGGACGTGTCGATGACGAGTGCGCCCTCGGGAGCCGCCTTCACGTGAGCCGCGATGTCGGAGTTGCGGTTCATCGGTACCGACACGATGAGCACGTCGACGTCGTGTGCAGCGTCGGCGGCGGTGACGGGGTCGGCGCCGGTACTCAGCGCCGCGGCGTCGATGGTCTCGGGGCCGCGGGAGTTCGCGATCTTCACGTCATGGCCTCGTCGGCTCAGCCGCCGGGCGATGGTAGAGCCGATCGAGCCTGCTCCGATGATGCCGATCTTCATGAACTGGTCCCCTCCGAGATGGTGTGTTCCCCCATCATGAACCTTGCCATTAGTGTGAAGGTCAAATAGTCGAGGTGAGGGGCATCATGCGGATCGGCGAGTTGGCTACGAGGACCGGAATTGCGGCGCGCATGCTCCGCTACTACGAGGAGCAAGGGCTCATCAGCCCGCGCAGGCTCGACAACGGGTACCGAGTCTACGACGAGTACCTCGTGGACCGGGTCCACAAGATTCGCGGGCTCATCGATGCGGGCATTCCCACCCGCATCGTCGCCGACATCCTGCCGTGCCTAGGCAAGCCGCAGACGATCGTCGTGGAGAACGCCGATCCGAGTCTGCATTCGAAACTGGCAGCCGAGCGCGATCGCATGAACCAGAAAATCGACTTCCTCACCCACAACCGCGACGCGATCAGCGACTACCTCGACGCACTCGACAAAGCCACCACCAGCCGCGCCGACGAGCCCTCGAACGCCGCGAATACCTGATCACACAGCCCCGGTGAACCCGGGGCGGTTCTCGAGCGCAGTTGTCGGCCATGACCACAACAGACTCTCGATGTGACGTGTACGACGTTCTTTTGCCTTCACACTGATGTGAAGGTCGGATCATCGAGGAGGTGACGACGCACTCGTCGACCAGGTCGTGCCGTTCTCACGTCGACATCTTCCACCGTTTTCACAGAAAGGGAGCCCGACCATGACTATCTCCGATCTGCTTCGCGCGCGCCCTTCGACCCGAGCATTCCTGCCCACGCCCCTACCGATGGCGGACATCACCGACATCCTCGAGGACGCACAGACGTCACCTTCCAACAGCAACACTCAGCCATGGACAGTGCACGTCGTATCCGATCCGAAACGGCGTGTCATCAGTGAGCGCATGTTGGCGCAGTTCGAGGCAGGTAGGCAATCACCCGACTTCACACTCGGGTACGGGGACGGCCGGTACTCGGATCGTGCCGGTGCCCATGGCGCAACTCTTTACGGCGCACTGGGTATCGAACGCGCCGATGCCGAGCGTCGATTGGAGTTGCAGCGCGAGAACCTCCGCTTCTACGGTGCACCTCACGTGGCGTTTTTGTTCATGCCGATGATCGGCGACGGGGTGCGCACCGCCGGCGACATAGGAATGTGCGCCCAGACCTTCTTGCTGTCGCTGGAGTCGCGGGGATACGCCGGAATTCCCCAGACGATGTTGGGAATGTACGCGGACGATGTGCGAGCCGTACTGGACGTGTCGGACGACATGAAACTTCTGTTCGGTATTTCATTCGGTACCGCAGATCCGAGCGAACCGATAAATGACCTCGACATGCACCGCCTTCCGGTGGCGGATACCGTAGTCGTCCACGACGAGAGGTCGCAAACTCGATGACATCACCCGACAACAGCTGACGCTGGCGATTCGCCGATCAGGGGCTACCGACTGCTCATCATGGCGAGAATATCGTTGTAGGAACCGTCGGACACGGCGTTCCTGAGGACGCGGGCACGCTGGACTACCACCTCGTCGGCATTCGGGTCGTTCCGCAGGAGCTCCATCGTTTCGCTGAGGAACTCGTCCAACGGCATCGCGTGGTCGTCGTCCTGTTGACCCAACAAGGTGGTTCGCACGCCCGGCGGGACCACTTCGACTACCTTCAGCGCCGACCCCGCCTCCGCCAGCTGGATGCGCAGAGTCTCGGTGAAAGAGTGCAGCGCAGCCTTCGTCGCGCTGTACGTCGGGGTGACGGGGTAGGGGACGAACGCCAGCGACGACGTGACGTTGATCAGGCTCGCGTCGTCCCGATCCTTCAACAACGGCAGGAACACGTAGGTCATCCGGATCGTACCCAGCAGGTTGGTCTCGACATGACTTTCCGCCACACCGAGGTCGCCGGTGTCGAGGATGTTCTCCCGCAGCATGATTCCCGCATTGTTGATCAGGACGTTCATATCGGGATGACTCGTACGGACGATGTCCTTCGCTCGGGAGATCGAGTCGGGGTCCGCCACGTCGAGTACCAGCGACTCCATCCCCGGATGCTCGGCAGTGATGCGATCGAGCAGGTCCACCCGACGCCCCGCGACGATGACCGTGTTGCCCGCCTCGTGAAAGCGTTCGGCCAGACCCAGGCCGATGCCGGAGGTACCGCCGGTGATCAAGATGGTGTTGCCAGTCGACTTCATTCTGTATGTCTCCACTCGTCGTGCGGTCGGTCGGTGACCCGCATCGACGAACGTAGGACGTCGCGGACGATGTCGGCAGAGAAGATCTGTCCAGGGACCGCCGGTCCCTGGATGAAACGTCGGCGACGGACGAGGATCCAGGTATGGAGAAGATGGAACTCGCGGAGTTCTTGCGTCATCGGCGCGAGGCCATGCAACCGCGTGACGTGGGGCTGATCAGTGGACCACGCAGACGGACGAGCGGGCTGCGGCGCGAGGAAGTCGCTCAGCTCGCCGGAATGTCCACCGACTACTACGCGCGGCTGGAACAACAACGTGCACCCCGGCCGTCCGTCGACATCACGACGGCGCTGGCGCGGGCCCTCCGACTGACACTCGACGAGCGAGACCACCTGTTCGTGCTGATCGGCCACAACGCACCGGCCCGGTTCCAGTGGGACGAGCACGTGAGTCCGACCCTGCTCACCGTGCTCGACCGTCTGCACGACACCCCGGCCCTCGTGCAGACCGACCTCCTGGACACGCTCGCGATGAACCCGTTGGCCATCGCCCTCCTGGGCGATCAGACCCGGCATACCGGCCTGGCCCGCAGCGGCTACTACCGATGGTTCACGGACCCATCCGAACGACTCCGCTTTCCGGAGGAGTTGCATGAACAGCACGGACGAGCGCACGCTGCGCGCCTGCGCGTCACCCTGAACGCCGGTAGCGACGTCCGCCGAGCGGCTGAGATCCTCGCAGCACTGCGACGCGACAGCGCGGAATTCGTGCGCATGTGGGAGCTGCACGAAGTGGCCCAGCGATACGACGACTGCAAGACCGTCGTTCACCCGGAACTCGGCGCCATCGATGTCGACGGACAAGTTCTGTTCACGGAAAATCGCGCCCAGACCCTCGTGGTGCTGGCGACTCGACCGGGCACCGAGAGCCACAGCAAACTGCAGCTGTTGAACGTCGTCGGTGACCAGAAGATGACTCCCGAACGACTGGTGTGACGGGGTTCCCGCCCCCGGCTCAGCCCAGACGAGCCACGATCGCGTCTCCGAGACTCGCGGACGTGGAGGTGCCACCCATGTCGGGTGTGAGGGAGTCGCCTCCGCGTGCGAGGACCTCTTCGACGGCGGTGAGAATCGCTGCGGCAGCATCCTTCTCACCGAGGTGTTCGAGCATCATCGACGCACTCCAGATCTGACCGATCGGATTGGCGATGCCACGGCCGGCGATGTCGGGAGCGGAGCCGTGCACAGGCTCGAACAGACTGGGGAATCGCCGCTCCGGGTTGATGTTTCCGCTGGGCGCGATTCCGATGGTGCCGGTGCACGCTGGTCCGAGGTCGGAGAGGATGTCGCCGAACAGGTTGCTCCCGACCACGACGTCGAACCAGTCCGGGTGGAGCACGAAGTTCGCGGTGAGAATGTCGATGTGGTACTTGTCCACGCGCACATCGTCGTAGTGAGCGGCCATGGCCTCGACCCGCTTGTCCCAGTACGGCATCGAGATCGAGATCCCGTTGCTCTTGGTGGCGGAGGTCAGGTGCTTCTTCGGGCGGGTCCGGGCCAGTTCGAAGGCGTACTTCAGAATTCGGTCGACGCCCACACGGGTCATGACCGTCTCCTGGAGAACGGTCTCCCTGTCGGTGCCCTCGAAGATCGTGCCACCGACGCTCGAGTACTCGCCCTCCGTGTTCTCCCGTACGACGTAGAAGTCGATGTCACCGGGTTCGCGCCCGGCCAGCGGACTGGTGACACCCGGAAGCAGCTTGACCGGGCGGAGACTGACGTACTGGTCGAAGTGCCGGCGGAACTGCAGCAGGCTGCCCCACAGGGAGACGTGATCGGGGACGGTGTCGGGCCATCCGACAGCACCGAAGAAGATCGAGTCGAATCCGACGAGTTCGTCGAACCAGCCGTCGGGCATCATCTTTCCGTGCCGTGTGTAGTAGTCGGCACTGGCGTAGTCGAACTGTTCGTGGTCGAGGGTGAAGTCGAATGCCTTCGCGGCTGCCTCGAGGACCTTGATGCCCTCGGGTACTACTTCCTTGCCGATTCCGTCTCCGGGAATGACGGCGATGCGATGAGTGGAACCCATGGGGTGCGTACCTTTCGGTGTGTGGGAGTCGCTGACGGAGGCGTCAGGCAGAGTCCTGATGGTGGGTGAGCTCGTCACCTTCGAGCGCGTCGATCGCTGCGGCGGTGAGGCTGTTCAGAATGTGCTTGCGTGTCAGCTCTCCCGCCGCGTGGCTGTCACCCGAGACGACGAGTTCGAGGATCTGGAAGTGCTCGTCGAGATCGATGGTGCGGGGTTCCGCGCCCGGCGGCAGTTCCAGGCCCACCCGCCGATACCTGTCGGACTTGTCCCATAGGTCTTCCAGCAGGTGAATGAGTACGTCGTTGTGGGACGCGAGGTACAGGGTGCGGTGGAACTCGCGGTGCGCGATCAGCCCCTCCTCCCCCCACTTCTGAGTCACCGGGACCAGTCGAGACGCCGCGGCCCGCATGTCGACGATGTCCCGTTCGGTGCGCCGCTGTGCAGCCAGTTCCACAGCGGTGGGGTCGAGCGACAGACGCACCTCGAAGAGCTGCCGCGCCTGAGTGGCCGACATCGGTGCGATGCGCACGTTCTTGTGACTGTCGAGTTCGATCAGCCCCTCACTGCTCAGGCGCCGCACCGCCTCCCGTAGAGGGGTGATGCTCATCTGCAGACGATCGGCCAGTTCGTACTGCGCCAGACGCGAGCCCGCGGGCAGTGTTCCCAGCAGGATCCAGCTGCGGAGCTGGGCGTAGGCGACGTCTCCCTTGCTGGAGAAGACATTCTGCGCAACGGCCACGATGGTCCGCCTCTCGACAGGGGGTTGTGCTCTCGGTCACGGCGAGTATAGCTTGGAAACATCTTATAAGACTTACAAGATGCAAGAGAGGCCCCAGCATGAAGATCACCTCCGTCCACGAGGGCACCGTTCCGATCAGCTCCTCCATCCGCAATGCCTGGATCGATTTCAGCAAGATGGACTGCTCCATCGTCGCCATCGTGAGTGACGTGGTGCGCGACGGCGAGCCCGTCGTCGGGTACGGCTTCAACTCCAACGGCCGCTACAGCGCCGGCGAGATCCTGCGGCGCCGCATCATCCCGCGCCTGCTCGACGCGACGCCGGACTCGCTCCTCGACGCAGAGGGCGAACTCGATCCCACCATCGCGTGGGACGCCATGATGAGCAACGAGAAGCCGGGCGGACACGGCGAGCGATCGGTCGCTGTCGGTGTGGTGGACATGGCGCTGTTCGACCTCGCGTCGAAGATCGCCGAGAAGCCGCTCTACCGCTGGCTCTCCGACAAGCACGGTGACGGTGCACCCGACGACTCCGTGTTCGTCTACGCCGCCGGTGGCTACTACGCCCCCGGAAAGACACTCGCGGATCTACAGGACGAGATGCGCGGATTCCTCGACCAGGGTTACCACGTGGTCAAGATGAAGATCGGCGGCGCCGACCTCGCCGAGGACCTGCGCCGCATCGAGGCAGTCCTCGAGGTGCTCGACGGTGACGGTTCACGTCTCGCAGTCGACGTCAACGGTCGTTTCGACCTGGCGACCGCCCTCGAGTACGGCAAGGCCATCGAGCCCTACGGCCTCTTCTGGTACGAAGAGGTCGGCGACCCCCTCGACTACCGACTCAATGCCGTTCTGTCCGAGAACTACTCGGGTCGCATCGCCACCGGCGAGAACCTCTTCTCGCTCCAGGACGCCCGAAACCTCGTGCGGTACGCCGGCATGCGTCCGGACCGCGACATCATCCAGGTCGACCCCGCACTGAGCTACGGCCTGACCGAGTACCTGCGCATCCAGTCGATGCTGAAGGACCACGGCTGGTCCTCCCGCCAGTGCATCCCGCACGGCGGTCACCAGTTCTCCCTGCACATCGCCGCCGCACTCAAGCTGGGCGGCAACGAGTCCTACCCCGGCGAGTTCCAACCCACCGGCGGATTCGCCGACGGCGCCGTCGTCGAACGGAGCCAGGTGGGACTCACCGAGAGCCCCGGCATCGGGTTCGAGGAGAAAGCCGCCTTCTACAAGGTGCTGCGCGAACTGCACTGACCCGCATTCCGCACGTTCTCCAGCTCCACCTGCTCCACCGATCGACAGGGCCACACCTGATGCCGACCATCCGGCGTGGCCCTGTCCGGTGCTGCGCGAACGCGTATCGCGGTCGCCCGGCTCACACCACGGCCCGGCAAGCGCCGGACCGGATCTTTCGCTACTCCTGACTCGAGGAGCACGACCATCATGGCATCCACCCCCGTCCACCCCCATGTCGATTCCCTCACTCCCCCACCGAAACGGTCCCGATTCGGCCGCCTGATCCGAGAACTCTGGTTCCAGGTCGTCATCGGAGCAATCGCCGGCATCGCCGTCGGCATCCTGCTCCCGGACGTCGGATCCGCGCTGAGCCCGCTCAACGACTGGTTCATCTCGCTGGTCAAGATGATCGTCGTCCCGGTGGTCTTCTGCGTCGTCTCGCTGAGCATCGCGTCGATGGACAACCTCCGCAAGGCCGGACGCATCGGCGTCAAGGCCATCGGCTACTTCCTTGTGCTGTCACTTCTTTCGATGCTTTTCGGGCTCGTTGTCGCCAACGTCTTCCGACCCGGCGACGGTATGAACATCGACCCGTCCGCCCTCGACCCCTCCGCGGTACCGGAATCGGCCACCGGCTCGGTGTCGGCCGTAGAGTTCATCAGCAACATCATCCCCGAATCTCTCTTCGGGGCGATCACCGGACACACGATCCTCTCCGCATTGCTCGTGTCGATCGTGTTCGGCGCAGCCCTGAACGTCAGCGGCGAAGCCGGCGTCCCGATCACCCGCGCCATCAATTCTCTCTCGACCGTCGTGTTCAAGATCGTTGCCTGGGTCATGCGGTTGGCCCCCATCGGCACCTTCGGTGCTCTCGCAGCTGTCGTCGCCAATTACGGCGCATCCACGCTCCAGCAGCTCGGGTACCTCATCCTGCTCTTCACCGCCACCTGCATCGTCTACGTCATCGTCATTCTCGGCGGCATCGCCAGGGCTTGCGGGCTGCGGCTGTGGCCACTGATGAAGTACCTCAAAGCCGAGCTTCTCGTCGCACTGAGCACGTGCTCGAGCGAAGCAATTCTGCCGCAACTGATCAAGAAGCTCGAACATCTGGGCGTCGGAAAGCCGGTCGTCGGCATCGTCATCCCCTCGGGGTTCTCGTTCAACCTCGACGGGTCGGCCGTCTACCTGACGATGGCGTCTCTCTTCCTCGCCCAGGCAGTCGGCGTCGACCTGTCCTGGCAGCAGCAGCTGATCATGGTCGGCATCATGATGCTGACGAGCAAGGGCACTGCCGGTATCGCCGGAGGTGCCTTCATCGTGCTCGCCAGCACCATCACGGCTGTCGGACACATCCCACTGGCCGCTCTGGCACTCATCGTGGGTATCGATCGCATCCTCAACGAGGGCCGCGTGTTCATCAACGTCCTCGGCAACGCCATGGCCGCCATCGTCATCGGCAAGTGGGAGAACGACTTCGACGGAGACCGTGCCCGTGACGTCCTCGCTGGGAAGGACGATGTCGATGGTGACCACCCGGTAATCTCGACCGACCAGCGTGAGATGACAGGCGCACACACCACGGCCTGATCCGCATCCACCTGCACCACCGACGAAACGTCGTCAGCACCCGTCCCGTCGGACGGGTGCTCACGACGTACCGCTGCGGTCCGACACAAAAGGAGACGACACTCATGACCACCGTCCTCATCACCACCGACTATCTCCGCCCCGGCGACGACGTCGACACCATGCTCCGCGCGCACGGTCACGAGAGCGTCCACTCCCCCGCGACCGGACCCCGCCCCGACGGTGAGATGGCCGCGCTTCTCGCCGCGTGTGACGCCGCCATCCTCGCCAGCGAACCCGTCACTGCTGCCATGCTCGACAAGTCTCCGACCCTGCGGGTGATCGCCCGCAGCGGAGTCGGATACGACTCCATCGACATCGAGGCCGCTACCCGGAACGGGGTTCTCGTCTGCAACACTCCCGGGGCCAACCGCCACGCGGTGGCCGAGATGACCATCGCTCTACTTCTGATGTGCGCGAGGCGCATCGGCGAGACCACCGACGGCGTGCGGCGCGGAGAGTGGCCACGCCACGACACCCGGCAGCTACGGGGCGCGACACTCGGCATCATCGGTCTCGGGCCCAGCGGACGGGCCGTCGCAGACCTCGCTCACGCGTTCGGCATGACTGTTCTGATCTCCACCGGTCACCCCGACCCCGAGCTCGACGTCACCTACGTCGACAAGACCACCCTGCTTCGGGAGTCCGACTTCGTCAGCCTTCACGCCCGCGCCGGCGGCGCACCCGTCATCGACGCCGCGGCACTGGCCGAGATGAAATCCACCGCCTACCTCGTCAACACCGCCCGCGGATCGATGGTCGACGAGAACGCCCTCGTCGACGCGCTCCGGGGCCACACCATCGCGGGGGCGGCCCTCGACGTCTTCGCCACCGAACCGCCCGACCCGGACAACCCGCTCCTGGCCATACCCAGGGTCGTCGCCACCTCACACCTGGCCGGTCAGACCCGCGAGGCGCGCACCGATGCGGGTACCGCCGCCGCACAGTCCGTCATCGCAGCACTGGCCGGTCGGCCGGCCGCGGGTGCGATCAATGCCGACGCGCTCGCATCGTCGATCGAGTGACGCTCGGCAGTGAGCGGCCTGATCGAGCTGTCGGCGGATGCGCTGAGGCCGGTCGCGTACTCGGAAAGCAGTGCCTCGAAGATCGCTAGAGTTTTCGTGCGCTCACTTCCACGCCTGCCGCCCGCAGTCGGGTGACGAGCGCGTCGCCGATTCCCGTTGCGGGAGTGAGCACTCCTCCGCCGATGCCGGGGAGCTCGTCGCGATTCAGAGCGAGAGCGAGAGCGGACTCGCCGAGCATGACGGCCGTCGCCTTGTATCCCGGGTCACCCTTCGCCTTGACCCGTGAGACGTAATGCTCGCCGGACGTGGTGGTGGTGTAGATGTCTATCGTGAAATGGCCCTTTCGCTGGGTCTTTTCGCTCGGCCCCTGACCCGGCTTCGGCAACAACTTGTCGAGAACGAACCGTGTCGGCTTGAAGGCCAAACCCGCGAAAACGGCCCCCAATCCCACCGCGATCCCCCCCGCCATAATTCGCGACAGCGGCGAGGATCCAACGCTCATCACCTCGCTGTACTTGAACGTCTTCCCGTACGCGTAGCCGAGAAGCGCGTTCGAGCGCCGAACGACACGAGAGTTGTAGGGAGCCATGATGAAGGGCGCCTTGTAACCCTTCAATGACGGATGAATACTCGCCCCCTTCACGATCGGCGCGTCGTTCTGCCGACCGAGATCGGGTTCGATCGAGCGGTCAGGACTCAAGGAGTACGGACTCAGAACGACCGAGCGGGCTTTCTCGTTACCAGCCATGTCATCGATCTGCGTGCGGAACGAGTCGATGGTGCCGCCGCTCATACCCCCCCTCATCGACGTGAGCACGAGAGTGGTGTCGGTGAGTTCACCGGCGCCGTCAGCGTTGACCTTCTCGTACAACGCGTATACACCGATGTCCGACGGGATCGAATCGAAGCCACACGAATGAACGATCCGGGCGCCGGTGAACCGGGCCAGTTCGTCGTTTTCGTCGGCGCTCTCGCGCGCGAACAGCACTTCACCGGTCAGGTCGACATAATCCGTCCCCGCCGCGGCACAGGCATGGGCCAGCGCCTTGCCGTACTTCGCGTAAGGACCGACAGTGGTGATCACCACATGCGCCTGTGCGGCGAGAGCGTCGAGGGCAGCCGAATCGTCCGCCTCTGCAACCAAGATCGGCCAGTCGGCAGCAGTAGCACCAAGAGTAGAACGAACGGCCACCAACTTGCTCTGCGATCGCCCGGCCAGGGCGATCCGTGTATCTGCGGGCCCGGCCACCGATAGGTGTTCGGCGACAAGTGACCCGACGAAGCCGCTGGCTCCGTAGACGATGACGTCGTAGTCACGGACACGCTGTTCTGAAGAGGTCATGCGGCGAACGTTACGTGACTAAGCGTTGTTTTGACACTGGTTCATATTATGAATGATACTTCAAATATGGTGACGGACGCTGCACAGCGTGGTGAGCGACGCCGCATGCGAACGCGTGCGAAGTTGATCGACGCGGCCGAGGAACTGCTCGCGAACGGCCCGTTCGCGGCGGTACGGATCGAGGACATCGCCGACGGCGCCGACATGTCGGTGGGCGCCGTGTACGTGCATTTCGAGAACAAGGACGGCGTGATCGCGGCCGTGGGTGAGCGCATCGCGACTCGGGCGATCGACCAGCTCACCGCCGCTCTCGAGCCCGGACAGTCACCCTACGAGCAGTTCGCCGCCGCCGGCCCGGCCTACATGCGGTTCCTCCTCGACAACCCGGCATTCCTTCGCTACCTCGCGACCGAGTCCGCCGGCCCCGAGTCGCAGGCGCTGCAGGAATCCGCGTCGCGCACCATCTCGGCGTTGCTGTCGCTGTTCGAATCAGCGATCCAGGCGTGTGTCGATGCCGGGGAGATTCGCACTCTGGATGCGCGCTTGATGGCGCACTTCCTCTTCGGCGCCTGGAACGGTGTCGCCGGGCTCGTGCTGGGCCCGACCGGAGCAACCCTCACTGCCGCGGATGTCGAGCAGTGCCTCGAACAGGCCAGACAGATCGTGCTGGCGGGGCTGGCTTCGACGCCGGCTCGAACGGAAGGACAACGCTGATGAGCCTGACCAAAGCCCGCTACCCTCTGGCCCGTTACTGGGAGTCACGACGCGTGTCCGGGGCGGAGGTGCACCGCATGATCGACTCCCTCGATCCGGTCGAGGACGACGTGGAGATCACCCATCTCAGCATGGAGGTGCTCACTCCGCCGCTGTTCGCGTACATGGGGTACGCGTCTGGTTTCGCTCGAACCCTGGGTAACCCGGCGACTGCCGACCGCGCTTGGCGCAACGGGACCGGCGATCAAATTGTGAAGTCGGCGAAGCGCGACCTCGACACCCTGACCTTTTTCGGGGAGTTCATGAGACGGGGACATCGCAGTCCCGAAGCGCAGGCGGTGTTCGACCGCATCCAGCAAATTCACGGGCAGATCGGGAAGGTGTCCAACGAGGGTCAGATCCACGTGCTCGGGATGTTGATCTTCGATCAGGAACGATTCGCCCGGTACCTCGGACACCGATGGTTCTCCGACCGCGAGAACGAAGCTCGATTCAACTTCTGGCTGGGAGTTGGCAACGGTATGCGCCTGCGCGACATGCCGCAGACGCGCGACGACTTCCTGGCATGGATCGACGACTACGAGGAACGCCTCTTCGCACCGTCGGTCGCGGCCACCGAGGTGTTCGGAGGTCAGCTGAAAGGCATCAGTGCCTACGTTCCCGCGCCGATGCGGCGACCGGTCCGCGACATGCTCATCGGCAGTCTCGAACCCCGAGTACGCGAACTCCTCGGCTTCGACAAACCCTCCGTGCCGGTCACGCCGATGGTGAAGGTGGGCACCAAGGCGCTGATGGCCGCTCGCCCCGTCGTTCGGTACCGACTCGACCGCACCTGGGTAGGCAACTTCAGCAGATTCGGCGACGATCCCCCCATCGCCGAGATGGGTTACCAACACAAGCCCCGCTGACTGAGAACACACACCGACCTTCGAAGCGGTGGTACGCCGCGGCGCTTGACGCCGAGGTGGTGAACACCCCCTGGTGGCGTGGCTGCCGCCCATCTCAGCGATGCCTCGTTGTCACCTCGGACGAACATCGATGGAGGACCTGCGAGATCGGTACCGCGCGTGGTTCATTGGTCGTGTGAGATCACCGGACGAAGCGTTCGACGTCAACGACGTTCCCATGACACGAGACTAGATCGACACAACACTCAGCAGGTTCAGACAACAGCCTGCCGGCGGCACCGGGACTCTGCGAGAACGAAAATGGGCAGAAACGGCAGCTGACATCGCGGGCCACCGAATCGCTCCATCAGCCCTTCGACCACATCGTGGTCGAAGGGCTACGGATCGATCACAACGACGTCCTCGCTCGGCGTGGATGTGGCACCGTTTGGCGGTCGCCGTCTGACGCTCACTCCACCACAATCTGCGCCGGGTGGTTCTGTTACACCGCGGCGACAACGCCGGTTCCACGAATTGCGTTGCGGAGCCCATGACCCTGCGATCAGCGCTGTTGATGCCGGCTCCTGCTTCACCAGTAAGCGAGAGATCGTTGGTCCACCCCGGTCCGCATTCGTCCACGCCATCCGCAGACACAGCGTGAAGCGGGTGGAATGCGTCCACTGGAGTCCGCCAAGGTTTATAGGCTGTAGTGGACACTTCGGCGCTCGAGCCCACCCACAGCCACTCACGTCCACCCGAGTCCAGTGAACAAGTTATGGATGAGTTGTGGCAACTCGTCATCGAGCAGAAATCGACTAGTTCTCGCAGTGACCGGACGCACCTGCCCCGTGGCGGACCTGCACGGAAGTACCGGGGGAAGTCGTGAAACGAGAGGTGAGATCAGGCTCTTTCGGAGCATTCGTGCTGGTCAGAGGCATATCGAGAGCCTCCTGTCAGGATTGAACTGACGACCTTTCGCTTACAAGGCGAGTGCTCTACCACTGAGCTAAGGAGGCGTGCCCGGCGAACCGAGCGGCACCATCATAACGAGAGCCCCTCCTGCCGGCGCCCGCCCACCCCGTCGGTTCCGGGGTCGGCGACGCTGACCCTGTTCCCGCCCTGTCGCTTCGCCTGGTACATGGCGGCGTCGGCGCGATCGAGCAGGCTGTTGAGCATCACGGCGGTGTCGCCGCGGGCCTGCGACAGGGGCAGGGAGGCCACCCCGATGGATGCGGAGATCGGTGTCGCGTCGTCGTCTCGATGGATGGCGTGCAGCAACGCGCGGGCGACCGCCGGTCCCCTCGACTCGTCGCCGGCGACGACGACCAGGAACTCCTCGCCGCCGATGCGCGCGGAGACGGCGTCGAAGGACACCCGACCGATCCGGGCGGCGGCGCTGCGGAGGACGTCGTCGCCGATGGTGTGGCCGAAGCGGTCGTTGACGGACTTGAAGGCGTCGAGATCGAGGCAGACGGCGGACACGACGGTGGCGCCGTCGGCGGGTGCGAGTCGCGCGCTGCGGAGCATCGATTCGACGTCGACGAGCAATCCGCGTCTGTTCCGTAGACCGGTCAGCTGGTCGTAGAACGCGCGCGCCGCGTCGTCACGCAGTGCGGTGAAGAACAGGTGATTGAGCGACGACGCGGCGAAGAGGACCACGAGGACGGTGACCAGGGTCGACACGGCAGCGGACACCTCCACCGACGTGGTGGTCACCAGTCGGAGGAACAGCAGCCCGGCGACGCCGATGGCCCAGGCCTCGTGGCAGACGAAGACGCGCACGCCGTGGAACGCATTGGCGTAGTTCCCCACCGTCACCAACAGCGCGGCGGAGATGACGACGATCTGGGACGGCGGTAACGCGAACAGCACCGCGGCGATGATGACGTCGCCGATGATGACGAAGCGCAGCGACCACGTCCGGGACAGGAAGTGGCCGCGACCCCACATCAGACCGAGCGCGATGGAGACGACGGTGGCCACGGCGAACACCCACCCGGATGCGCCGAGTCCGGCGTCACGAGCTGTGACCAGATCCGCGACCGTCTTCACTGCGAGCAGGAAGCAGGCCGCGCTGATGAAGTACGGCGCCGACCTCAGGTAGGCGTGGGTCCGGTGGTAATTGGCGACCCACGCGTAGTCGATGTCGGACGACCACCATTCGCGGAGAACACGCACTCGAGCCAGCCTTGCATCGAAACGGACAACAGTGTCGACGGTGGTCCCCACACCGTCGTCGGCCACAATGGTAGGCACACGATCCCCGGTCGACACGGTCATTGCGGGAACAGAGCCCGAAAAAGACCGACCGAACGAGGTCGACGACGGTTTCCGGTCGTCAGAGGCAGTGCGCGTCGTCGCCCGTCGCGACTGCTGCGCGATGCCCACCGCACCGTTTCGCCTCGTACATGGCTCGATCAGCAGAGGCGAGAACCGTGTCCAGAAGGTCCTGAGTATCGACGCGGCCGTCCGGCAGGGGAACGGTGGCCACACCGATGGACGCAGTGACGGGGGTGGGATCGTCGGGGCGGTGAATGGCGTCGAGAAGGGCGCTCGCCATCAGTGGCCCGGGGTCACCCGCACCGACGACCACGAGGGCGAACTCCTCCCCGCCCGTCCGCGCACTGACGGCGTCCCCGGCGACCGCGGCGATCCGACCGGCCGCGCGTCTGAGCACCTCGTCGCCGGCCGCATGGCCGTGCCGATCGTTGATCGACTTGAACGCGTCGAGATCGATGCACAGGATCGACACCGTGACCGGCGTGCCGGCGGCGTCATGGATCTGCTTCTCCACGTCGACGAGCAGGCCCAGACGATTACGCAGCCCGGTGAGCTGATCGTGATAGGCCCGCACCGCGTCGTCACGGAGCTGCGTGAAGAAGACGTGGTTCAGCGTGGATCCGCCGTACACGACGAACGCGATGACCACTGCGGTCGCGGCCACGACGACCAGGCTCTCGGACCCCACGGCGAGCGCTCGCAGCACCAGCGCCGTCGTCACCCCGAGGACGAGGATGCTGTGCACGAGGTACACGCGCAGGCCGTGGAATGCGCTCGCGTAATTGCCCACCGCGAGCAACAGCACGCTCTGGACGACGATCACCGACGACGGCGGCAGCATCACCAGAGGGACCAGGACGACGATGTCGGCGATCGCAACGAACGCGACCGATCCGAACCGGCGCGGCATTCGTCCGCGGACCCACCACAGCGCGAGAGCGGCGGTGACGGCTGCGCACACCAGAAGGATCGGCGGACGGAACCGGTCGCCTCGGACGGTGGCCAGATCCGCACCGGTCTTCACGAGAAGCAGGACGCATGCGAACGCTATGAGGTACGGCGCTCGCCGGATCGCGGTGCCGTGGCGGTGGTACGCCACGACGCTCTCGTAGTCGACGTCGGCCGCCGAGATTCCGGGGAGCACGCGCACGGTGTGGCCGTCCTTGCAGGGTCGGACGTCGTCGCCCCCCGACGGTCGACGTGGTTCCAGCACTGTGCCACGAGTGGGCGCATCCGGACGCCGAAAACGGTGTGCGGGCGTGAGCCGCCTCGGTCAGGGAACACCCGGGTGGACCCGGTACCTTCGTCGGGACAACCGGACACCAGAGCGGACCGAGAGAAGGAATGACCTACCTGCAGGGCTTCGCGTCGACGTTACGACGCATGACAGGCGAGCGACGCGCCATCGTCGACACCCCGGCGGGTGCACCCAGTCCGCTCCAGCCCATCGACCTCACCGACGACGCCAGCGTGTCGGAGGTGCTCGACCTCGCGGTGCGTGTCGGTGAGGTGACCCTCGCCGCCGGGACCGGTGCCATCGACACCGCCAACCAGGTGCAGTTCATCGCCTCGACGTACGGCCTGGCCCGGTGCGACGTGGACGTCACCTACAACTCGATCGTCATCAGCGCCTACCGCGGCCCGACCCTCCCCCCGGCAAGCACGATGCGCATCGTGCACTACCGGTCCATGGACTTCACGCGCCTGGCCGACGTGGACGCTCTCGCCCGCAAGATCCGCCTGGAGGTGCCGACACCGGCGGTCGCGTTGGCGGAGCTGAAGGAGGTCACCCGGGCACCGCACCCCTACAACCGGTGGATCGCCACCCTGGCGTGGGCGGGCATGGCCGCGGCGATCTCCGTCCTGCTCGGCGGCGGTGTGCTGGTGGCCGCCGTGAGCTTCCTGTCGACGATGGTGATCGACCGCGTCGGCCGAGTGCTGAACCGTGCCGGTCTGCCCTTCTTCTTCCAGCAGGTGGTCGGCGGTTTCATCGCGTCGGCGCCCGCCATCACGCTGTACAACTTCCAGGAACAACTGGGCATCTCGATCCTGCCGTCCCAGGTCATCGCTGCCGGCGTGACAGTGCTGTTGTCGGGGCTGTCGCTGGTCGGCTCGGTGCAGGACGCCATCACGGGCGCCCCGATCACCGCCGCGGCCCGCTTCTTCGAGCTGCTGATGATGACGGGCGGCATCATCGCGGGCGTGGCGACGACCCTGCGACTGGCGGCGCTGCTGGGCGCCGAGCTGCCGGTCATGAGCAACGTCGCGCCTCCGGACCTCGCCCAGGTGCCCACCAAGGTGCTGGCCGGAGCCTTCGCGGCCCTCTTCTACGCACTGGCCTGCTACGCGGAGCGCCGAGGTCTCACGGCGGCGTTCGCCGGGGGTTTCGCCGGTGCGCTGGTGTTCCTCATCGCGCAGCAGGTCGGCTTCGGGCCGGTGCTCTCGTCCGCGATCGCCGCGACGGTGGTCGGCTTCGCCGGTGGTCTCATGGCTCGCCGAGCCCTGATCCCGCCGCTGATCGTCGCCGTCGCCGGTATCACCCCGCTGTTGCCGGGTCTGTCGGTGTACCGCGGCCTTTTCGCCCTGCTCAACGATCAGACGTTGCTGGGCCTCAGCGCACTGCTGGCGGCGGTGGGCACGGGCGGCGCACTGGCCGGCGGCGTCACGCTGGGCGAATGGGGTGCGCGCACACTGCGCCGCCCCCGCATAGTCGAACGCACCGAGTCCCTGCGTCGACCCATCATGAGACTGGGCCGCGCGGACTCGGTGCGCTCGAAGCTTCCGGTCAGGTCGCGGAGACGGTCCGCGGCGCGCTGGAAGTAGAGATCAGGAGGGATTCTCGACGCGGTGACGACCCGCGGCGTCCTCTTCCATGGCCTCGCGGAGACTGCGGGGACGCATGTCGGTCCAGTTCTTCTCGACGTACTCCAGGCACGCTGCCCGGCTCTCCTCGCCGAACACGACGCGCCATCCCTGGGGCACCTCGGCGAAGGTGGGCCACAACGAGTGCTGATCCTCGTCGTTGACCAACACGTAGAAGCGTCCGTCTTCGTCGTCGAACGGGTTGGTGCTCATCTTGCCTCGCTCACTGCAAACGTCGATGCCGGGCGTTCCCGGCGGGCCTTGTCGGTCTCGGCGCGGGTCGCCGCGCCTGTGGAACCGGTGTCGACCCTAGCAAGGACCGCGCCACCGGCACGCCTCGCAACGATGGAGTTCAGGATTTCTCCGGATCTGATCGCGACATTCGAGAGCAACGACGACGTGATGCCGTGCGTGGTCTCGGTGCCGCCCTGCAGGTAGACACCGGGTGCACCGGCGGTGTCGGCCTCCGGTGTCGCCAGCAGGCGATAGTCGCGTGTGACGACGCGGGGGCCGCCGTCCTCGGGCGCCAGTTCGCCGAGGAGCGGGCGCAGAGGCGCGGGCCGGAAGCCGGTCGCGAGCACGAGCGCGTCGCAGTCGAGGGTGTCGGCGATGCCGTCGATGCTGTCCCGGATGGTCACCTCGATGCCGTCGGCCGTCTCGACCACGCCGTCGATGGTGGACGCGCGGCGCATGAACAGCCGGCGGTGACCACTGACGCGCTCCGCGTACTCCGCGCGGTAGAGCTCCTCGATCAGCTCGATGTCGACGACCGAGTAGTTGGTGCTGCGGTGCAGCGCGATGAGCCGCTCCCGCTCGAGGGCCGGTGCCCGGTGCAGTTCGTCGACCGCGGACGGATCGAAGATGCGGTTGGCGTAGGGACTGTCGTCGGCGGGGCTGTAGCCGTACCGCGTGAAGACACTGTGGACCTCGGCGTGCGGGTAGTGACCGTGCAGGTACTGCACCACCTCGGCTGCCGACTGGCCGGCGCCCAGCACCACGAACCGTCCGTGGGTCGGCTTCGGCAGCTCGGCCATACGTGGCAGGAAGTCGTGGTTGTGGAAGCACCGTGCGGACAGCGATGCCCACTCGGGGACCCGCTGGGTCAACCCGGCGCCGACGGAGACGTTGCGGGTGCGCACGACTGTGCCGTCGTCGCACCGGACGGTCAGGACGTCGCCGTCTTGCCTGATGTCCGTGACCGACGTGCCGAAGCGGACGTCGGCGTCGACACGGTCGGCAGCCCAGGACAGGTAGTCGTGGAACTCGTGCCGCGTCGGGAAGAACGTCTGGTGATTGACGAAGTCCACGAGCCGGTCGCGTTCGTACAGATAGTTGAAGAAGGTGAACCCGCTCCGCGGATTGCGGAACGTGACCAGGTCCTTCGGGAACGCGATCTGCATCGTCGCGCCGTCGAGCAGCATGCCGGGATGCCACCCGAAGCTCTCCTGACGTTCCACGAACACCGCCCGGACGCGCTCGTGCTCCGCGCACGTCTCGTTGTGTTCCTCGATCGCGATCGCCAGCGCGAGATTCGCAGGTCCGAAACCGACACCCACGACGTCGAGTACTTCTGGACTGCTCATGCTTCTCCCACCCGTTCCGTCCCGGATCGGATCGTCGCGTGGACGTCGGGACCGTCGGTCAGCTTAGCCTAGCCTTTGCTGGTCCACTAGCCCTCGACGACCGATCGCAGGTGCAGAGTGAGCCGTTCCACGAACCGACCGATCGCCCCGCGATCGGCACCCGCAGCGAACTGCAGCTGCGCGAAAAGCGCAGCGTCGTGGTCCGATTCGCTCTCGTGGACACTCAGCGTCAGGTCGGCCCACGGTCGACCGACGGGTATCGGCAGGAGTGCCGCGCCGGCGTCGCCGAGATCTGCGACGTGGTGGTGCACCACCAGGAACTGCGGACGGTACATCTCCGGCACGCCGGCGCCCTCGACGATGTCGACATAGGAAGGACCGGAACGGCTCAGTGCCGCGACGGTCTCCGCCTGCACCCGACGAGCCACCGTCGCCAGATCGGATCCTGTTCGCGTGCGGATCGGCACGACGTCGGCGAACGCACCCACCATGGCGTGCGTGCTCTCGTCGTCGCGGCCGGCGACCATCGTGGCGATCGCCAGGTCCTCACCCGCACCGAGGTCGGTGAGAGCGAGCGCGAAGGCAGCATGCAGAACCGACACGAGACCCGCACCCTCGATGCTGCGCAGTGCTCGCACCACGTCGACATCGATGTCGATCGCGACGGCGTCGGACCCCGACTCCCCCAGCGCGATCGGAAGACTCACCCGACTCGGCACACCGTCCAGGGTCTCGCGCCATGACGCGATCGCCGAGTCGTCGGCGTCCCGTCGGGCGACGGCCCAGCGCGCGACGTCGCTGTACCGCAGCGATAGCGGCGTGAACTCCGGCGCCTCGGCACCGGAGCGCGCCTGCGCAGCGTGCATCAGATCGGTGAGCAACGGGACGACCGACCACTCGTCGACGGCCCAGTAGTGCATGACCAGGAGAACTATTGTTTCCCTGGAATCGTTCTGTAAGAGCATGATTCGCAGACCCGGTCGCTGCGTGAGATCCAGGGGTTCCTGTGCGATCTCGTAGGCGCGGCGGCGAATGTCGTCTGCCCCGACGTCGACGGTCTCGAGCGCCACCGGGTCGCCGAGGGCGGACCCCTCGCCCGGCACCAGAACCGAGTGCAGCGGTTCGTGCCGCTCTGCGACATCGCGGACCGCGGCGGCGAGCACCGCCGCGTCCACGTCGGGCAGCTCGAGAACCAGAGCGTGGTCGGCCTGCACCACGTGCCCGTTCTGCAGCCTGGTCTCCTGCATCGGACTCAGCGGCACCACGTCGGGCCTGTCCGGGTGCGCGGTCAGGTGCGGTCCCTCGTGTCCACCGCGATCGGCGAGTCGCTCCGCCAAGGCGCGGACGGTCGACGCCTCGAAGACGTCGCGCACCGAGATGTCGACGTCGAGTTCGGCGCGGACGGCCGACACCCACTGCATCGCGGCCATCGAATGACCGCCGAGAGCGAAGAAGTCGTCGTCCGTCCCCAGCTCGTCCAGGCCCAGAACCGCTGCGGCACTGCGCACCAGCGCACGCTCGACGTCCGTGGTGGGAGCGCGGCCGCCGACCACCGACGACCACTCCGGCTGCGGCAACGCAGCTCGGTCCAACTTGCCGTTGGGTGTCAACGGCAACGTCCCGTCGACCACCACGACGAGAGTGGGCACCATGTAGTCCGGCAGCACCGTCGCCGCGTGCGTCCGCACCGCGGCCCCCGTGAGATCGTCACGCCCGGTGACGTATCCGACGAGTCGGCTCACCTCGGACGACTCGTGCACGACGACAGCGGTCTGATCGACACCGTCGAACGACGCCATCGCGGCCATGATCTCGCCCGGCTCGATCCGGAACCCCCGCACCTTGATCTGGTCGTCGACGCGCCCCAGGAAGTCGAGATTGCCGTCGGCACGCCAGCGTGCCCGGTCGCCGGTGCGGTACATCCTGCCGCCGGGAGCGGCGACATCGGGCACGAATCGGTGGGCACTGAGCCCCCGCTGCCCGAGATAGCCGCGCGCCAGCCCGCGGCCGGCGATGTACAGCTCCCCCGACACCCCGACCGGGACGGGCCGCAGCCGATCGTCGAGCACGTACGCGCGCTCGTTGGGATCGGGTACGCCGATGGGCACGGAGGACGTCCAGCCCGGACGGGCCTGCCACAGAGTGTTGTTGACCGTCGCCTCGGTCAGTCCGTACGCCGCGAGCAGGTTCAGATGCTCGGACCAGGCGGAGATCACCGCGGGCGGCACCGTCTCGGTACCGACGAGCACGGTGCACCCCTCGGGCAGTGCGCATCCCGGCGGGAGCGCCGCCATGAGCGACGGCGGGATGATCGCGTGGGTCACCCCGTGCTCGGCGCAGAAGTCGGTGAGCTCGGGACCCGCCACACGCGAGTCGTCGGGCACGATCACCAGCCGCGATCCCGTGCACAGGGCCATGGCGAGTTCGAAGACCGCGACGTCGAAGCCGACGGACGCGAACTGCAGGACCACCGATCCGGTGGTGAGTCGCATGCGGTCCTCCGCCGTGGCCACGAGTGACGAGATGCCCTCGTGCGGCACCACGACACCCTTGGGGCGGCCGGTCGAACCGGACGTGTAGATGACGTACGCCGCGAGTTCGAGCGAAGCCGGTCGCGCGAGCTCGGCACCGGTCGACGGCGGGATGTCCTCCACGAGGACGTGTTCGGCCGCCGACGGCACCTGCGCGGTGGCCGCGGCCGACGTCAGGGCGAGGGTCGCCCCGGAATCGGTGACCATGTACTCGAGCCGGTCCGCAGGATGCTTCAGGTCGAGCGGGAGATACGCCGCGCCCACCGCGAGGACCCCCATGGTCGCCGCGATGGTCCACACCGACCGCGGCACCGCGACCGCGACCACGGCCTCGGGGCCGACACCGCGCCGCTGCAACTCCGCGGCGATGTCGAGGACGTGCTCGTGCAGATCCGCGTATGTCCACGTCGTGATCTCGTCGACCACAGCGATCGCGTCCGGAGTGGTATCGACCCACCGCAGGTACGACTCGAACAGCGACTCCTCGGGCACCGCACGGGCGGTGTCGTTGAAGCGCCGGAGGACGTCGTCGCGCTCGGTGGGCAGGAAGATGTCGACGTCGTCGACCACCGCCGTGGCGTCGGTCGCCAGTGCGTCGAGCACCGCGAGCTGACGTGCTGTGACGGCCTCGGCGGTCGACGCGTCGAACAGATCCTCGGCGTACTCGAGCTCGAGCACCAGGCGGTCCGAGGTGAGATCCTCGGTGTAGTTGAACACCAGGTCGAACTTCGCCGGTGTCATCAGCGCCGCGTCACCGTCGCCGAGCGGACCGGTGTGATGGCTGATCATGACCTGGAACAGCGGGTTCCGCGACATGCTGCGCTCGGGAGCGACCCGCGCGACCACCGCGTCGAACGGCACATCCGCGTGCGCGAAGGCCTCGAGGTCGACGCTGCGCGCCTCCTCCACCGCCCGCTGCAGCGTGGAGCGGCCGTCGACCGCGGTGCGCAGAACCAGCGTGTTGACGAAGAACCCGACGAGCTGGTCGAGCCCCTCCTCACCGCGCCCGGCCACCGGGGCGCCGAGCACGATGTCGTCGGACCCGGTGATCCGGTGCAGCAGCACCGCAGACGCCGCGTGCAGGGTCATGAAGACACTCGCGTCGAGACTCCGCGCGAGTGTCCGCAGGGCGCGCACGGTCTCGGGATCGACGGTGCGACGCACCACCGATCCGCGATGACTCGGCCGCGGCGGACGCGGTCGGTCGGTCGCGAGTTCGATCTCGTCGGGAGCGCCGGCCAGGGCGGACTGCCAGTAGGCGAGCTGACGCCCCGCGAGCGACTCCGGATCTGCGGCGTCGCCGAGCAGGTCGGCCTGCCACAGCGTGTAGTCCGCGTACTGCACGGGCAGCGGAGGGCGGGCATCCGTGTCACCAGACAGTCGCGCGGCGTAGGCCGCCATCAGGTCGGCCAGCAGCGGCCGGTCCGACCACTCGTCGGTCGTGATGTGGTGTAGGACGAGCACGACGACGCACGAGGTGTCCTCGTTCCGGATCAGCGCCGCGCGGACAGGAATCTCCCGGCGCAGATCGAACGGCCGCGCCGTCATCTCGGCGACCACGGCGGCGGCATCGCCTTCGTGAACGAACAACTCCGGTGACGCTGTCGTCAGGACATGCTGCGCCAGAACGCCGTCCGCATCGCCGAAGACGGTGCGGAGCGACTCGTGCCGTTCGACGACGTCGGCGAGCGCGAGCCGGAACGCATCCTCGTCCACCTGCTCGGGGAGCGGCAGGACGATCGGAAAGTTGTAGGCGGCCGAGTCCGGATCCAGCTGATGCAGAAGCCAGAGCCGTTGCTGCGCAGCCGACATGGGCACGACATCCGGCCGGTCGTACCGACGCAGAGCCGGCCGCGCGTCATCGCCTCGCGATCCGACTAGCGCGGCGAGACCCGCCACGGTCGGCGCGGCGAACAAGTCGCGCACACTCAGCTCGGTGCCGAGCGCGGTCCGCGCACGGCCGACGACGCGAGTGGCCAGGAGTGAGTGGCCACCGAGATCGAAGAAGTCGTCGTGAATCCCGGTGCCGCGGCGGCCGAGCACGTCGTCGAACACGCTGCACAGCACGCGTTCGACCTCGGTCCGCGGCGGCACAGCGTCGACGGCACTCTCGTCCGGCGCCGGCAGTGCGGCGACGTCGAGCTTGCCGTTGACGGTCATCGGGAAGGACGAGACGAGCACGACGGTGGGCACCATGTAGTCCGGCAGGACCACGGCACAGGCCGCCCGTACCGATTCGGCATCCGCATCGGTGTCGACGTAGGCGATCAACCGAGCCAGCCCGCCCGGCCCGGTCGAGGTGACGACCGCGGCGCGGCGCACGCCGGCCACCGACGACACGACCGAGGCGACCTCACCGAGTTCCACCCGGTGACCGCGGATCTTGACCTGATCGTCGGTGCGGCCGAGGTAGTCGATCAGTCCCGTTCCGACGCGGCAACGCACGAGGTCACCCGTGCGGTACATGCGCTCCCCCGCCCCAGAGGGGTCGGCGACGAAGCGGTCCGCCGTGAGGCCGAACCGTCCCGCGTAGCCACGGGCGAGTCCGGCTCCGGCGATGTACAACTCGCCGGCCACGCCGTCCGGTACGGGCCGCAGCCAGCCGTCCAGCACGTGCGCCTCGGTGGCGCGGATCGGCAACCCGACCGTCGGCGTCTCGCTCTCGTCGGTACCCGCACCGAGAGTGTTGATCGTGTACTCGGTGGGGCCGTACAGGTTGTAGCCGAGCACGCCGTCGGTGGATCGCAGTGCGGACCACACGTCGTCGCCGACGGCTTCACCGCCCAGCAGGACGAGCGCCGGTCGATGCCCGTCGAGCAGACCTGTCTCGAGGAGGAGGGATGCGTACGTGGGGGTCACATTGATGACGTCGATGCGCTCCTCGTCGATGTAGCGGACCAGGGCATCGGCGTCACGGCGCAGCACCTCGTCGGCGACGTGCACCTCGTGACCCTCGACGAGCCACAGGAGTTCTTCCCAGGACATGTCGAACGCGAACGACACCGTGTGCGCGATCCGCACTGTCCGACCGTGTGCCGCATCCACCACCGGGTCGAAGATGGCGGACCGGTGATTCAGCTGCATGTTGGTCAGTCCGCGGTACGGCGTGACGACACCCTTGGGCGTCCCGGTCGACCCGGACGTGTAGATCACGTAGGCCGGGTGGTCGAGCCGATGCGGCGTTCCGGGCGCGAACGCCCCCAGTTCGGCTGCGGTGAGCGGTGACTCGTCGTCGAGCGGCTCGAGCACGACGATGCCGTCGCGTCCGCTCAGTCGGCGACCGACCGCCTCCGTGGTCACGGTGCACAGCGGACGAGCGTCGTCGAGCAGAGCACGGATGCGGGCATCGGGGTGATCGAGTTCGAGGGGCAGATAGGCCGCGCCGGTGCGCAACACGGCGAACAGCGCGACCACCATGTCGAGACCGCGAGGCAACGCGAGAGCCACCACGGTCTCCGGTCCCGCACCGCGGCTCAGCAGGACGCGCGCCAGACCTTCCACCCGGCCGGCCAACCCGGCGTAGGTGAGGTGCTCGGACCCGGCGACGAGTGCGATCGCGTCGGGATCCTTCTGCGCTGTGCGGAGCAGCATCTCGGTCACGGTGAGATCGGGAACCTCGTCGACCTGTCGGTCGAGGCGTGGCAGCGCCGGCAGAACCGAACGCGACCCCTCGGTCGCGAATCCGGCCACCAGGCGGGTGAACTCGTCCGCGATCAGGTCGACGCGCTCGACGTCGATCGCCTCCGGCCGGTACTCGACCGTCACGGCGATCCGAGCACCCGGCGTGACGACGACGGTGAGCGGATAGTTCGTGTGGTCGATGCTGTCGGTGCCCGCGACACCGTGCGCCGCGTTCAGGGACGCCGCCGAGTCCTCGGAGACGAAGTTCTGCACCACGCAGAGCGTGTCGAACAGAGTGCGGTGCGGCGACACCTCGATGATCTCGGCGAGACCGAGGTGATCGAACTCCATCGCCTCCACGCGGTCGCCCTGGACACGGCGGACCAGGGCGTCGACGCTCTCACGGGGATCGAGCACGGTACGGACGGGCACCGTCGACAGGAACATCCCTGGTGCGGTGTCGAGTCCCTCGACCTCGGGCGGTCGGCCCGCGACCGTGATGCCGAAGACCACGTCGGTGCGGCCGGTGGCCGACGAGATCGCCAGTGCCAGAGCGGCCGTGACCACGGCGTTGAGCGTGACACCGCGCTGACGGGTGGCGGCGACGAGCGCGGCCGTCGTCGACGCATCGAGCTCGTCGCGTCGGCGCAACGGGATACCGACCGGCGGCGCGGCGCGGTGCGCCACCAGCGTCGGCTCGTCGAGACCGGCCATCGCCGTCGCCCACGCGGTGCGGGCCGCGACGCGGTCGCGTTCCGCGAGCCACGTCAGGTACCGCTCGAACGCGGTGTCCGCCGGCGCGGGCAGCCCCGGATTCTCGTAGCGGGCGAGCAACTCTCCCACCACCACACCGTTGGACCAGCCGTCCCAGACGAGGAACTGCCGGTTGATCACCAGGCGATCGCGCCCACCGTCGAGATGCAGCACGAGCACCCGCCACAGCGGTGGTGTCGACAGGTCGAACGGGGTGTCGCGGTCCTC
This sequence comes from Rhodococcus sp. MEB041, assembly GCF_030208955.1. Classification (NCBI taxonomy): domain Bacteria; kingdom Bacillati; phylum Actinomycetota; class Actinomycetes; order Mycobacteriales; family Nocardiaceae; genus Rhodococcus; species Rhodococcus sp. MEB041. The sequence continues at coordinate 44,923 of NZ_JARVSZ010000007.1, read as the reverse complement.
CCGCATCCACCGCTCGGCCTCGTCGTCGTCTCCGGCGTGTGCCTCGCGGACGGGCACCTCGCACGACGACGACACGACCTGCACCGGCACACCGGCGGCCGTCTGCGTGAACCCTGCGCGCAGCTGTGGGTGGCGGCGCTGCAGCCCGGCGAGGGCACTACGCAGCCGATCGAGATCGAGGCGCTGATCGAAGTCCAGCGCGAACTGCGCCGTGTAGATGTCGCGCTCCCCCGCGGACAGACTCTCGAAGACCAGCCCCTCCTGCAGAGGAGTCAACGGCCACACGGTCTCGACGGATCCCTGTGCGGTCAGCGCCGTCAGCTCGTCGGGAGTGAGGTCGACGAGAGGGACGTCCGACGGCGTGAGGATCGGCGGCCCGTCGTGTGTGCGGGCGGCCTCCGCGAGATCTCCGAGCGCCGTGCGGAACTCGTCGGTGAGCGAGGTGACCGCCTCGGACGACAGGTGCGCGGACGACCAGGCGAACTGGGCCGAGAGAGTCGGCTGTGCACCGTCCGTCACGTGCGCGTTGATCACCAGACGGTAGGGACCGCCCATGTCGGCATCGGGATCGGTACGCACGGTCTCCGGAGCCCTGTCGAACGGGGCCGACCCGGCGGCCGGCACCCGGCCCAGGTAGTTCAGCAGGATCTGCGACTGCTCACCGCGCGCGAGAAGGGCTGCGGTGCGGGCGTTCCCGTAGCGCAGGAGCCCGTATCCGAGGCCACCGTCGGGCGCCGCACGCAGGGCCTCCTTCGTCTCCGCGAGCACCGTGACGGGATCGGTTCCCGGCCGCAGCCGGACCGGAGCGATGGACGTGAACCACCCCGTGGTGCGCGAGAGATCCGCCGCGTCCGACCGACCGTGGCGCTCGAGGTCGACCAGTACGTCGCGGTCGACAGACCACCGGGTGAGGGCGAGCCGGAGCGCTGCGGCGACGACGTCGGTGACGTCGCCGCGCACGAGAGAGGGCACACTGCCGAGCACCTCGGCGGTGACCTCGGACGACACGTCGACGGTGCGGACGTCGCCCTGACCGACCACGGCGTGGTCGGTGTCTCCCGGTGTGAGCGCGCCGCCCGGCGCGGTGACGGCGGTCCAGTGGTCCAGTTCCGCGAGACGAGCGGGGCTGTGGGCACTCTCGTCGAGCAGGCGCCCGTACTCCCGCAGTGAGGTCCGCACGCGGTCCAACGTCGGGGTCTGGCCGCTGTCGTGCGCGATCCACGCCAGTGCGAGGTCCTCGACGAGGATGCCCCACGAGACCCCGTCGACGACGAGGTGATGCGCGACGAGCAGCAGCCGGCCGGGCTCGGAGCCACGGTCGAACCACACGACCTCGAGCACGGCGCCGGCCTCGGGAGCCAGACGGTCGGTGGCGGCATCGGATTCGCGCGCGACGAGGTCGGCGAACGCAGACTCGTCGAGATCGACCGCGTGGACGCGGTGCACGGTGACCGAGGCCTCGGGGCGCACCGCGGTGGTCCAGACACCGCGGAGGTGACGGGTCAGGACGAGGCGCAGGCTGTCGTGATGTTGGACCAGCGCATCGACGGTGCGCTGCGGCGTGGTCTCCTCGACCGGAGCCGGAACCACCAGCAGCAGTGACTGGTTGAAGCGATCGGTGCTACCGGACCACTCGGACAGTCGGTGCACCACGGGGAGCGGGCGCACCTCCCCGACACCGGACTCCGCGACCGTGGCGGCCTGCGGAGTCTCGACCCGTGCGACCTCCGCGAGCGCACGCGGAGTGCGCTTCTCGAAGACGTCGCGGGCGCTGATCTCGAGACCGCTGCCCCGCGCCAGGTTCACGAGCCGGATGGCCAGGATGCTGTCGCCGCCGCGGGCGAAGAAGTCGTCGTCCTCACCGACCGCCGCTCCACCGAGAACGGTGTGGAAGTGGGTGCACAGCAGCGCGACCGGACCCGACCCCGTCTCCGTGGTGGTGGGAGTGTCCGCGCGAACGGCGGCCAGCAGCGCTGCCCGGTCGAGCTTGCCGCTGGGGCCGGTCGGCAGATCAGCCACCACGGACAGCGTCGTCGGCACCATGTGCTCGGGCAGACGGTCGGCCAGGTACGACCGCAGTGCGGCCTCGTCCACCGACCCCACCACGAACGCGGCGATCTGCGCGGTCCCGCGGTCGGTGCGCACCACCGTGGCGGCCCGGTCGACGGACGGATGCGAGCGCAGCGCCGCGTCGATCTCACCGAGCTCGATACGGAAGCCCCGCACTTTGACCTGGGTGTCGGCGCGACCGAGGTAGTCCAGCGCCCCGTCGCGCCACCGCACGATGTCGCCGGTGCGGTAGAGCCTCTCCCCGTCCGGCCCGGCGATGAACCTGGTGGAGGTGAGACCGGGGCGGCGAAGATACCCGCGCGCCAGCTGCGGACCCGCCAGGTACAGCTCGCCCGGCACGTCCGGTCCCACCGGCGACAGCCACCCGTCGAGTACGCGGAACCCGACGGCGGGCAGCGCAGATCCAATGGGCACCGCGTCGCCGGGGTGGTTCTGCACGCCCTGCGCGGCGGTGACGTCGACGGCCGCCTCGGTCGGGCCGTAGAGGTTGTCCAGGCGCACGTGTGGAAGCAGCTCGCCGACGCGGCGCGCGGACTCTGCGGACAATGCCTCACCGCTGCAGACGATCACGCGCAGCGACGTGCACGTCGCGACGTCCGGATCGGTGAGGAACGCGTCGAGCATCGAGGGGACGAAGTGCACCCAGGTGATCTGCTGCGCGCGGATCACCTCGACGAGACGGGCGGTGTCGCGGTGCGCATCCGGGTCCGCGAGCACGAGCGTCGCTCCGGACACCAGCGGTCCGAAGAACTCGCTGACCGAGACGTCGAAACTGGAGGGCGTCTTCTGCAGCACTCGGGTGCCCACGGCGAGCGGAGTGTGATCGCGCATCCACTCGAGGCGGGGCACGATGGCGCTGTGCGGCACCACCACTCCCTTGGGACGGCCGGTCGATCCCGAGGTGTAGATGACGTACGCGGCGTCGGCTGGGGCGGGCCCGGGTGCTGCCGTCGGCTCGGCCTCGAACGGTGCGAGATCGCCGTCGATCACCGCGGCGGGATGCGCGTCCTCGATCATGAAGGCCAGACGCTCGGCCGGGTACCCCGGATCGAGCGGCAGGTACGCCGCGCCCGACCGGACGACCGCGAGCAGTGCGACCACCAGATCGATCGAGCGCGGAAGTGCCACCGCCACCACCGATCCCGGACCGGCGCCACGCTCGCGAAGACCGGCGGCGACCCGCTCGGCGCGCAAGTGCAGCTCGGCGTAGGTGAGGGACTCCTCGCCGTGGACGAGGGCGACGCCGTTCGGGGTGGTCCGGCGCTGCACCTCGAGGAGATCCACCAGGGTGGTCGAACTGTCGGACGAGGGCGCGTCGACGACCGCCGGACGGTCCGTCGGCATCACGGCGGACACCAGGGTGTCGGCCGGTGCGGTCGCGACGGCGACGACGGTGTCCAGCATCGACTGCGCCGTCGCTGCCGAGACCAGCGCCGCGTCGTACTTCAGCTCCAGAGTCAACCGATCGCCGGGGATCACCATCAGCGTCAACGGGTACGGCGAGTTCTCCTCCACCCGAATGCCCGTCAACGCGATGGTGCCGGACGGATCGGCGATGGCGGTGTCGCCCAACGGGTAGTTCTCCACCACGACCAGCGAGTCGAACAACGAGTCCACGCCCGCGACACGACGCAGTGTCGGCACGCCGACATGGTGGTGATCGAGCAGATCGGCCTGCTCCTGCTGCCAGCGCTGTACCGCGGAGGCGACGGTGTCGTCCGCTCGCACTCTCCATCGTGCCGGGATGGTGTCGATGAAGAGCCCCACCATGGACTCGATACCCGCGACCGGTGCCGACCGTCCGGACACCGTCGACCCGAACACGACGTCACGTCGACCGGTGGCGCGTGCGAGCGCGAGACCCCAGGCTCCGTGCAGCAGGGAACCCTGCGTCACCGCGGCATCGCGCGCACGTCCCGACACCACGGCGGTGACGTCGGAGGAGAGGTCGACCCGCACGGATGCGGTACCGCTGCCGGCGGCGCCGAACGCCGGGACGGGTACCGACTCGCGGACACCCTCGAGTGCGGCGCGCCAGACCCGCGCCGACGCGTCGATGTCGCGCTCGGCGAGGTGGCGGACCCACGCCGCGGGTGCCGTGACCGCCGGAAGAACCGGAGTGTCCCCGTAGTGAGCGAGCATCTCGCGCAGCATGATCGGGATCGACCACCCGTCCGCGACGATGTGGTGGATCGACTGCACGAGAGACGAGCGGGTCTCGTCGTGGCGGACGAGGGTGTAGCGCACCAGCGGCGCGGAGCCCAGATCCATGCCGGCGCCGGCGTGCTCGGCCAGCACCACGTCGACGGTGCCGTCGGACACGGTGAACGGGACATCGACGGTGCGGTGCACCACCTGGACCACGCGCCCGTCGGCGAGGGGTCGGAAGCTGGTGCGCAGCGATGCGTGTCGAGCCACCACGTGCTCGAGCGCGGTGCGGAGCACGGCACTGTCGACGGGGCCACCGATGTCCACCACCTGGCCCACGACGTACGGGTCCACACGACGACCGGCCTCCGGCCTACCCGCGTCCCCGAAGGTGCTGTGGAAGTAGATGCCGTCCTGCACCGCGGTGAGGGGCAGGACGTCCTCGACGTCGTCCGGGAGCGCCGCGACGTCGTCCGCGCCGAGAGCGGCGAGCGGGAAGTCTGCGGGGGTTCGGCGAGCGCTCGACGCAGATCCGGCGACGCGGTCGAGTGCGGCGGTCCACGCATCCACGATGCTGTCGTCCACCACACCGGGCACCCAGCGCAGGGTCGAGACGAGCTGTCCCCCGGTCTCGATCACGTCGATCGTCAGCGCGTGCGCCGCAGGCTGATCGGGGTCGGAGCCGCCGGTGACGGACACCCCCACGTCGGTACTGCGGCCGAGGTAGTTGAGCAGGACGCTCGGCGCCGCGGGCTCCGCCAGGGCGGGCTCGCGGCGCAGGTACCGCAACGCGCCGTACCCGACGCCCGACGCGGGCGCCGAGCGCAGCGATTCCCGGATCTGCAGCAGGACATCGGCATCCGGGTCCGGACCGGTCGGCAGTGCAACGGGACGGACGGTCGTGAACCACCCGACGGTGCGCGTCAGATCGACCCCAGCAGCCTCGACCCCCGCAGCCTCGACGACCTCGACGTCCCGGCCGTGTCCCTCCACGTCCACGACGACCGACGGCGCCGAGTACCCGTCCCACGACGCGAGGGTGCGGGCGAGCGCCGCGAGGAGCACCTCGGTGGGCCCGGTGCGGTAGGCGGTGGCGACGTCGATCAGCAGAGCCGCCGTGACGTCGGCGGGGGTGGTGACCGTGTGCGTCGCCGACAGTCGATCGGCCGCGGTGAGTGCGCGAGCACCGACGGTGTCGCTCGAGGTCGTCAGAACCTCACGCCACCAGGGTAGTTCGTGATCGAAGTGGCCGGCGTCCGCAGCATCGGCGACCAGGCTCGCCCAGCGGCGGATCGACGTGGTGACCGGTGGCAGCGTGGGCGTGCGGCCCTCGCTCAGCGCACCCAGTGCCGTCAGTAGATCCCCGAGCAGGATGCGCCACGACACCCCGTCGACGACGAGGTGGTGCACCGACAGAATCAGCGTGTCGGCCTCGAGAGACACGGCCACCATGCCGCCCGGCCGCATCGGATCGAGGCGGGCCACGGTGTCCGCCACGGAGCCCGTGCCGAACTCGGGGGACACGGTGTCGGCCGGCACGGTAAGACCCTCGCTCCACACAGCACGCAGCGCCGGGTGGTGGGCGACGACGAGCTCGACGGCCGCACGCACGAGTACAGGGTCGGCGCCCGGAGGCAGTGCCACGGAGGCGGTCTGGTGGAACGCGGTGCCGACGCCGCCGTGCTCGAGTGTCCGCGCGACGATGGGCGTGGCCACCACCTCACCGACAGGATCGTCGTCGACGGTCACCAGCTCCGCCGGAGCCGCGCCGGCGATCGCCTCGGCGGTACGCAGGGTGAAGACGTCGCGCGGGCCGATCGCCAGCCCTCGTTCGCGGGCCTGCGCGACCACCGTGATCGCCACGATGCTGTCGCCGCCCAGGGCGAAGAAGTCGTCCGTGACACCCACATTCTCCACACCGAGCGCCGACGCCATCACCTCGCACAGCACGCGCTCCCGCTCGGTCCGCGGGGCCACGGCGTCGCCGCGCACCTGCTCCGGATCGGGCAGAGCCCGCCGATCGACCTTGCCGTTCGCGGTGGTGGGGAAGGCATCGAGCACCACGTAGGTGGACGGCACCATGTACTCGGGGAGGACGCGTGCACAGTGCGTGCGCAGCACCTCGGGTGTCAGCGCGGCGCCGTCCGGCACGATCCAGGCGGCAAGAAACGCCGCGCCCGCCCCGGTTCGGCGCACGTCGACGGCGGCGCGTCGCACACCGGGGCACGAGCCGAGCGCGGCTTCCACCTCCTCGAGCTCGAGGCGCATGCCGCGGATCTTGACCTGGTTGTCCACCCGGCCGAGGAAGTCGAGGGTGCCGTCCTCCGCCCAACGTGCGCGGTCGCCGGTGCGGTACAGCCGGGCGCCGGCGGGGCCGAACGGATCGGCCACGAAACGCGACGCGGTCATGTCCGGTGCGCCCACGTAGCCACGACCGAGGAGGAACCCGCCCGCGTAGAGCTCTCCCCCGACGCCGACCGGCACCGGGCGCAGCAACGAATCGAGCACGTAGAGGCGCGTGTTCGGGTTGGGGCGGCCGATCGACGTGGCGATGCGAGGAGCGTCGCCCGTGTAGATCACATGGGACACACCGATGGTGGCCTCCGCGGGCCCGTACCCGTGATACAGCGTGGTGCCGAGTCGAGAGCGGAAGCGCGCGAACAGCTCCGGAGTGAGCACCTCACCGCCGCACCACACGTGCCGCAGGCCGGACAACGATCCGTCCGTGTCGAGGGCCAGCAGCGCGTCGAGCATGGAGGACACCAGGTAGACGAAGGTGACGTGGCGACGCGAGATGACATCCAGGAGGTACAGACCGTCCCGCTCGCCCCCCGGTTCGGCGATCACGAGGGTGCCACCCGACAGCAACGGGAGCAGGATCTCGTTCACCGAGATGTCGAAGGACAACGGCGCCTTGAACAACGACGCGTCACCCGGTCCGAAACCGAGCACCCGATCGCGCTGCCACACCATGCGGGCACAGATGGCCTCGTGGCGGATCATGGCGCCCTTGGGCGTCCCGGTACTGCCGGAGGTGAAGATGACGTAGGCGAGCTGCGAGCCGTGCACCACGATGTCCGGTGCGGACGTCGGCCTGTCGCCGAACTGCCAGTCGTCGAGATCGACCGTCCACCGGCCCTTCTCGTGGTCCGCACCGGTGAGAACGACGCGGGTGTCCGCATCCTGCTGCACCCGCTCGCGGCGATCCGCCGGCCAGTCCGGATCGAGCGGGACGAACGCGCCGCCCGCCACCATCGCCGCCAGCACTCCCACGACCATCTCGATCGAGCGCGGCATCGACACGGCCACGACACCCTCACGGGGGAGGCCCGCGTCGAGAAGTGCATGAGCGAGCTGGTGCACCCGCTGCGAGAGCTCGGTGAACGTGAGCGTCCGCTCGCCCAGTACCACGGCCACCGCATCGGGGGTGGCGGCGACCTGCGCCGCGAACAGAGCGGGCACCGACGTCGACACGGACGGTTCCGCGGTGTCGTTGAAGGTGTGCAGTAGGCGATCGAGATCGGGCTCCGACATCGTCGACAGGGAGGACAACGTCCGATCCGGCTGCGCGAGAACCTGATCGAGCACCCACTCGAAGCGGTCCCAGTGGCCGATCAGCGCGTCGTGCGCACCGGGGCGCGAGCGCAGGTCGAAGACCAGCGGCTCGTCGTCCCGGCCGCCGGTGACGGTGACGTCGAGATCGCGCACCGGTCCGGTCTCGAGGCTGTGCATGTGCGCCGGCGAACCACCGATGTCGATGCCGTGCTCCACCATGAGGACGTTGATGCCCGGCCCGTGCACCATGCGGTCGCCGGAGTCCCGCAGCTCCCGAGCGATGTCCTCCCCGCGGAAGCGCCCGTGCCGGACCGCGCCGATCGATGCCCGCTGCAGTTCCCGCGCGACGTCGGCCACCGTCATCGACGGCGAGAGTCGCAGTCGCACGGGAAGGATGGTCGACGCCATGAACGGTGTCGTCCGCGCACGACGGCCCACGCGGGCGGTCGACGGTAAAGAGACGACGAGATCGTGACGGCCGGTGACCGCGGACAGGTACGCGATCCACACCGCCGGCGCGAGGCGGGTGCGTCGGACGTCCTCCGTCTCGGCGACGTCGTACAGCGAGGCGAGGCGGTCGATCGGCACCGAGACCCGCTCGGTGACCGCAGCCCCCGTGTCGGGCACGTCGGGCAGCAGCACCGGCGGCTCGGGGGCGTCGGCCATCTGGTCGAGCCAGTAGTCGCGGTCGCGACGGAAACCCTCGGACGCGCGGTACTCCGCATCGGCCAACACCAGCGGCTCGAGAGCCCACGCACCTCCGTTCGAACGACCGGCCTCCGGCCCTCCCGCGGGTGCGATTCCCCGCTCGGGATCCGCATAGCGCGCGCGGACCTCGTTGAAGATGATCGACATGCCGAAGCCGTCGACGATGCCGTGGTGATAGCGCTGGTGCCAGAGCACGTGCTCGTCCCCCAGGCGGAGGAGCGCCGTCGCGAACAGATCGCGGGCGCCGCTGGTGTCCGCCGACGCGATGTCGGCCGCGATCCAGGCCTTCGCCTCGGCCATCGGGTCGGCAGCCGTGCGTAGGTCGACGACCCCGACCGACCACTCGTCGTCACTGCGGTACTGCACGGGCTCGGGACCGGAGAAGTCGAATCGCACGTGCAGCGCGTCCGCGTCGGCGATGACCGACCGGATGACGTCACACGCACGGTCGAGGTCGAGCGGGCCGGTGATCTCGACGAGCAGCGAGATGACGAAGTCGGTGCGGTCACCCAGAAGGTGCTGCGCCGTCCAGACCTCCGTCTGAGCAGCGGTCAACGGCAGCACAGCGGTGGTGACGACAGATCCCCGAGACATGAACGTAGGCTAACCTAACGCTCGCCCGGCGTTACTCGCGGAGGAACGTGAGAATCGCCTGATTGACCTCGTCGGGCTTCTCCAGGTATCCGTAGTGCCCCGCGTCGGCGATCTCGACGTAACGACCGCCCGGAACCAGGTCGGCCACCTCACGCGAGAGGTAGGCGGGAATCATCCGGTCGTCGGCGAAGCCCATCGCCAGGCACGGCACCGTGATGTCGCGGTAGGCGGACCGGCGGTCGAACGACTCGTCCAGAGAGAGCTGGGCACGCTGGCCCGGGGTCAGCGGCTGCACGGAGAACTCGAACAGGTCGAGCCAGTCCCGTGCCTTCGCGGGGTCGGCGAGCGACGCGGGAGAGAGGTTCAGGGCCGCCGTCACCGCGGCCGCGTACTTCGGCGGCAGCGCCGCCGAGCTGTCCGCCAGCTCGCGCTCGCCGGCGCCGAGCACCTTCTGGAACTCGTCGAGCCGGGCGTGACCGGCCGCGAAGATCGCTCGCGACACCAGGTCGGGCCTGGTCAAGGCCAGTTCCTGCGCCACGCGCGCACCCATCGACGTGCCCACGACGGCTGCCTTCTCGTCGGGGCCGGACCGCAGGTACTCGATGAGCGCCGCGGTGTCCGCGACCAGATCGTCCATCGTCATGCCGCCCGCGCACTCGTCGGTCGGGGCGATGCCCCGGTTGTCGAAGGTGCACACCCGGAATCCCGCGGCCGTGAGCGCCGGCACCTGATGCAGCTGCCACACCCGGCCGGGGCTGCCCGTCCCCATGACCATCACGACGAGCGGACCCTTGCCCGTCACGGTGTAGTTGAGGCGGATGCCGTTGATGGTGCCGATGGGCATGGCGGATGTCCTTCTTCCGATACGACAGCTGTTCGGGGCAGACGCTACCGGTCACGGTGCGCGTCCGGTTTTGCCGGGAACGAGCGCGAACTCGTAGAGTTCAGGTACGCGAGTGCGCCCCACCGGGCTGCACCACCACATCGTTCGACCCCAGGGAGACCCGCATGGCCACCGAGCCCGCCGATACCGACATCGCCGACGAAGAGATCGAGACCCTGTCCGACGAGACCGCGCGCATGGCGCGTCGCGTCGTCGCCGCCTACGCGACGGACGCCGACGAGTGCCGCATGCTGCTGTCCATGCTGGGGATCAACCCGCCCGTCCGCGCCTGAGTGCCGCTCGCTCCCGCACTCCGATTGGCGTTCGGCGAGTGGGGTAAGCACGTGCTGACACCGTCGCGGCAGGCTGCCGGCCTCACCGCGCGCCCCGACGTCGAGACAGAGGATCAGCAGTGACCGCATCAGGTTCGGACTTCGTCGTCGTCGCCAACAGGTTGCCTGTCGACCTCGACACGGCGCCCGACGGTTCCCGAGTCTGGAAGCGCAGCCCCGGTGGTCTCGTCACCGCGCTCGAGCCGATCCTGCGGAGCAACAACGGCGCCTGGGTCGGATGGGCCGGTGTCCCCGACGTCGACGTCGATCCGTTCGAGGACGACGGCCTCGAGCTGGTCCCGGTCCCGCTCTCGCAGCAGGAGGTCGCCGACTACTACGAGGGCTTCTCCAACGCCACCCTGTGGCCGCTCTATCACGACGTCATCGTCCGGCCCGTCTACGACCGGAGCTGGTGGGACGCCTACGTCGAGGTGAACCGACGCTTCGCCGAGGCCACGTCCAAGGCGGCCGCCGAGAACGCCACCGTGTGGATCCAGGACTACCAACTCCAGCTGGTCCCGAAGATGCTGCGCATGCTGCGCCCCGATCTGACGATCGGCTTCTTCCTGCACATCCCGTTCCCGCCCGTCGAGCTGTTCATGCAGATGCCGTGGCGCACCGAGATCGTCGAGGGCCTGCTGGGCGCCGATCTCATCGGCTTCCATCTGCCCGGTGGCGCGCAGAACTTCCTCTACCTCGCACGGCGTCTCGCCGGCCAGCCGACCTCGCGCGGCAACATCGGAGTCCGCTCCAAACTCGGTGTGGTGCAGGTGGGTTTCCGGTCCGTGCGCGTGGGCGCATTCCCCATCTCCATCGACTCGGGCGATCTCGACGAGAAGTCGCGGCGTAAGCCGGTGCGCGATCGTGCACGAGAGATGCGCGAAGAGCTGGGCAATCCGAAGACGATCATGCTGGGCGTCGACCGACTCGACTACACCAAGGGCATCGACGTCCGTCTCGAGGCGTTCCTGGAACTGCTGACCGAGGGCCGGGTGGATCCCGAGGACGTCGTGATGATCCAGCTGGCCACACCGAGCCGCGAGCGCGTCGAGAGCTACAAGCAGATGCGCGGTGAGATCGAGGGCATGGTCGGGCGCATCAACGGCGAGTTCAGCCGCGTCGGGCATCCGGTGGTGCACTACCTGCACCGCCCCATTCCGCGCGAGGAGCTCATCGCCTACTACGTGGCTGCCGACGTCATGCTGGTGACGCCCATCCGCGACGGCATGAACCTCGTCGCCAAGGAGTACGTGGCGTGCCGCAGCGACCTGGGTGGTTCCCTCGTGCTCAGCGAGTTCACCGGCGCCGCAGCCGAACTGCGCCAGGCGTACCAGTGCAACCCGCACGATCTGAACAGCGTCAAGGACGCGATGATGGCCGCGATCGAGCAGACGCCGGAATCGGGCCGACGCCACATCCGGGCGATGCGGCGGCAGGTCCTCGCGCACGACGTCGATCGCTGGGCGCGGTCGTTCCTCGCCGCGCTGGGACGCACCGGCGACGAGGAGCCCAACCAGATGATCTCCAACCGGGACATCGGTCAGGCGACGATGTGATGCGCGAAGACCGGTGACCGTGGTCGAAGCGCAAGTGGTGCAGTGCCATCGGCTGCGCCGTGATCTTCTGATCGTCCGCCTCGTCGGCGAGCTGGTTCCGTTCGCCGCGGGGCAGTCCGTCGCCGTGACGGTGCCCACCTCGCCGCACCTGCCTCGTCGGTACTCCCCCGCCCTACCCCCGTCGCGAGACGGCAAGTACGAGTTCCACATTCGCGAGGTACCGGCAGGCTGGGTCAGTCGCAGCATCGTCCGCGAGACCCGGGAGGGCGACGTCTGGACTCTCGACGACCCGGCGGGCGACCTGCGTGTCGACGACACCGACGACGACGTCGTGATGGTGGCGGGCGGAACAGGTCTCGCACCGATGCGCGCACTGCTGCTGGGCCTGGCACGTCGGCCACGACCTCCGCGGGTGCGGCTCTACGTGGGAGGCAGGCACCCCCGCGATCTCTATGCCGCCGACATGCTGTCCCTGATGGCGCGATCAGCGCCATGGCTCACGGTGATCCCGGTGGTGGACGAGCCCGTGGACCCGCCGTACCGCGACGAGTTCTTCGATGCCGCCGAGGCCGTGCGGCTGCAGACGGCACCCGACTCCGGCTTCGCACCTCACGAGTACCTCGTCGGCCGCGTCGGCGAGGTGGTGGCGCGGCGCGGGCCGTACCTGTCGCAGCGCGTGCTGGTGTGCGGATCACCGGCGATGTCGAGCTTCACGACGCGTGCCCTGGTGACGACGGGAACCCCGGCGGAGAACATCCGCACGGGGTGAGGGTCAGGTCTGCTTCGGGTTGCGCGGCGTCCACACGACGAGCGCGTTACTGCGTTGCACCGGAACGAGATCGCGTCGGTACCCGGCGTGAACCTTGGCCAGCTCGGTCGCCATCTCGGTGACGCGGGCCTGCAGCGCCTCCACCTGATTGGTGAGTTCGATGATGCGCTTGATACCCGCCAGATTGACGCCCTCGTCCTGCGAGAGACGCTGCACCTCGCGAAGCAGCGCGACGTCGCGCGGAGAGTACCGTCGCCCACCGCCGGTGGTGCGGAACGGCGTCACCAGTCCGAGACGGTCGTAGGTGCGCAGTGTCTGGGCGTGCATGCCGGCGAGCTCGGCGGCGACGGAGATGACGAAGATCCGGGCATCCGGGTCCGCGCCTGCGTCGCGCGCATCCTGCGGATCGCTGGGCGTCCGAGTCATCTCATCTCTCCTCTCGCATCAGAACCGTCAGGCTCCGGGCCACCCGGAGCGGGGATCGAAACCACTCGCCTTCTCCGCCGCAGCGTAGGCCTCGAGGGCATCACGTGCCGCGTCGTCCAACTCGGACGGCACGGCCACCTTCACCGTGACCAACAGGTCACCGATCTTCGACTTCTTGGGAATGCCGCGACCCTTCACCCGGAAGGTGCGGCCGTCCACCGTGCCTGCCGGAACCTTCAGACCGACTCGGCCGTCGAGCGTCGGCACCGACAACGTCGTGCCGAGCACCAGTTCGCTGTACGCGACGGGAACCGTGAGGGTGAGATCGTCACCCGTGCGGCCGAACACGGCGTCGCTCTTCACGTGCACCGTCACCAGCAGATCGCCGGCGGCAGCGCCGCGCAGACCGGCCTCGCCTCGGCCGGCCACTCGGACACGTTGCCCGTCACTGACACCGGCAGGAACCCGCACCGTCACCGACCGGGTGCGGTTCTGCACCCCGGTGCCGCGGCAGTCGGTGCACGGATCGTCGATGATCGAGCCGGTGCCCCGGCAGTCGTCGCACGGCTCGCTGAAGCCGAACGCGCCCTGGTTGCGGCTGACCACACCGGCACCGTTGCACCGCGGGCAGACCCGCGGGCTCGTGCCGGGCTTCGCGCCACTCCCGTGGCAGGTGGTGCAGGACGACGGGCTCGTGATGGACAGCGGGACAGACGTTCCCACCGCCGCGTCACGGAAGTCGAGTGTCACCTCGGCAGCGAGATCACTCCCACGCCGGGGACGTGACGACGCGGCCTGGGTACGACCACCGGCCGCGCCACGGTTGAACAACCCGCCGAACAGATCACCGAGATCGGCTCCGCCACCGGCACCTCCGAAGAGGTCACCGACGTCGAACCCGCCGGCCGTACCCCCGCCGCCGAAGTTGGTTCCGCCGCCCGGCGAGAATCCGCCGCGTCCGAAACCACCACTGGCGAACAGTGATCGGGCCTCGTCGTACTCCTTGCGCTTCGCGGGGTCGGAGAGCACCGCATTGGCCTCGCTGACCGCCTTGAAGCGCTCCTCCGCTTTCGCGTCCCCCGGATTGGAGTCCGGATGGTTGTCGCGCGCGAGCTTGCGGTACGCCTTCTTGATCTCGTCCTGCGACGCGGAGGAGGAGACGCCCAGCTCCTTGTAGAAGTCCTTCTCTATCCACTCCCGTTGGCTCACCGGTCGCCTCCTCCTCTCACATCACATCTTCGTTGTAGTCGAACTATGCCTGGTCGGATGCCGCGTCGGCGCCCGAACCGTCGACGACGGCGACCATGGCGGTGCGCAGAACTCGATCACGCACCTTGTACCCCTTGCGGAACACGCTGCCGACGACAGGATCGTTGCCGTCGCCCTCGTGCTGCACGGCCTCGTGCAGCGCAGGGTCGAACGCGTCGCCCTCGTCACCGAAGGCGACGAGACCCTGTGCGGTGATGACGGATTCGAGCTTGTCCGCCACCGACTTCAGCGGCCCCGTCTCGAGGTCACCGTGCTTGCGCGCCCGATCGAGATCGTCGAGCACACCCAGCAACTCGGCCAACACCGACGCCTTGGCGTTGTCGATGTCCACCTGCTTGTCCCGAGCGACGCGTCGCCGGTAGTTGGCGAACTCGGCGCTGAGGCGCTGCAGGTCGGCCGTCCGCTCGGACAGCTCGTCCTTCTCGGGTGCAGTCTCGGAATCCACGGAACCCTCGGACATCTCTGCCTCGAGAACCTCTGCTTCGTCCTCCACGTCACCGGGCTGGGGCGCCGTGGCGGAGCCCGCGAGGGACTCCTCCACGGCGGGGTCGACGTCGGGTGCGTCTACCTTCCCGGTGTCCTCAGCACTCACTTCTTGTCCGTGTCGACCGGCTCGTCCACGACCTCGGCGTCGACGACATCGTCGCTACCGTCGGTCGGGGCTGCGCCGTCGGCACCTGCTCCGTCGGCTGCTGCCGACTCGTACAGTGCCTGACCCAGAGCCTGCGACTCCGTGCTCAGCTTCTCCACCGCTGCCTTGATGGCGGCGATGTCGGTGCCGTTCAAGGCAGTGCGAGCCTCCGCGATGGCCGACTCGACCTTTTCCTTGGTCTCCGCAGGAACCTTGTCCTCGTTGTCCTTGACGAACTTCTCCGTCTGGTAGACGAGCGACTCGGCCTGGTTGCGGGTCTCGGCCTCCTCGCGACGGGTCTTGTCCTCCTCGGCGTGAGCCTCGGCGTCCTTGACCATGCGCTCGATCTCCTCCTTGGAGAGGCCGGAGCCCTCCTGGATCTTGATCGTGTTCTCCTTGCCGGTGCCCTTGTCCTTCGCCGTCACGTGCACGATGCCGTTGGCGTCGATGTCGAACGTGACCTCGATCTGGGGCACACCGCGCGGTGCGGGAGGCAGCTCCGTCAGCTCGAACGAGCCGAGAAGCTTGTTGTGCGACGCGATCTCGCGCTCACCCTGGAAGACCTGGATCTGCACCGACGGCTGATTGTCGTCCGCCGTGGTGAAGGTCTCGGACCGCTTGGTGGGGATGGTGGTGTTGCGCTCGATGAGCTTGGTCATCACGCCACCCTTGGTCTCGATGCCGAGGGACAGCGGCGTGACGTCGAGGAGCAGAACGTCCTTGACCTCACCCTTGAGCACACCGGCCTGCAGTGCGGCGCCGACGGCCACGACCTCGTCCGGGTTGACGCCCTTGTTGGGCTCGCGTCCACCGGAGAGCTCCTTGACCAGCTCGGAGACTGCCGGCATACGGGTGGAGCCACCGACGAGCACGACGTGGTCGATGTCCTTGACCGCGATGCCCGAGTCCTTGACCACGGCCTGGAACGGCGCGCGGGTGCGGTCGAGCAGGTCGGCGGTGATCTTCTGGAACTCGGAGCGGCTGAGCTGCTCGTCGAGGAAGAGCGGGTTCTTGTCCGAGTCCACCGTGATGTACGGCAGGTTGATGGACGTGCTCTGGCTCGAGGACAGCTCGATCTTGGCCTTCTCCGCAGCCTCACGCAGGCGCTGGAGAGCCATCTTGTCCTTGGTCAGATCGATGCCGTTCTGAGCCTTGAACTTGTCGACGAGCCAGGTGACGATGCGCTCGTCCCAGTCGTCGCCACCGAGGTGGTTGTCGCCGGACGTGGCGCGGACCTCGACGACACCGTCGCCGATCTCGAGCAGGGACACGTCGAACGTGCCGCCACCGAGGTCGAACACGAGAATGGTCTGTTCCTTCTCGCCCTTGTCCAGGCCGTACGCCAGAGCGGCGGCGGTGGGCTCGTTGACGATGCGCAGGACGTTGAGGCCGGCGATCTGGCCGGCTTCCTTCGTGGCCTGACGCTGTGCGTCCTCGAAGTACGCGGGCACCGTGATGACCGCGTCGGTGATCTCTTCGCCCAGGTACGCCTCGGCGTCACGCTTGAGCTTCATGAGCGTGCGCGCGCTGATCTCCTGCGACGTGTACTTCTTGTCGTCGATGCCGACGGTCCAGTCAGTGCCGATGTGGCGCTTGACGGAGCGAATGGTCCGGTCGACGTTCGTGACGGCCTGGTTCTTCGCGGACTGGCCGACGAGAACCTCTCCGTTCTTGGCGAACGCGACGATGGACGGGGTGGTGCGTGCACCCTCGGAGTTGGCCACCACGACCGGTTCGCCGCCCTCCAGGACGGACACGACCGAGTTGGTGGTCCCGAGGTCGATTCCGACCGCACGAGCCATGTGAAGACCTCCTGATAGATGCTGCTGTGATCGTTCGAGCGTCTGCCTGAGCGAACTGCGCTCAAGTCTGCCTGTCGGATTCTCGCTCCGTCAAGTCGTACTTGAGTGACCCACGCTCAATGGCAGTCGTACGGCTCAACGGAGGGGTGTGCGAGTTTGTTCCCGGAGTGGTCGGCCGGCTGTGGTCCGCGCGTCTGGACCCACCCGATCGCGAGGCTTTCTGCGGATCGGCAGCATTCCACGCGAAAATGTGGCAAAACCTGCACTCGGCCGTGCCTCAGCATCCACAGGTCGACCGGATCGACGGGATCCCGCCTCCGGCAGCGAGTTGAGGGCACTCACGCATGGTCGGCGCGTGTGAACCCACCCGATCGCGAGGCTTTCTGCAGATCCGCGGAATTCGACGCGAGAGTGTGGCTGAACACGCGCGTCCGACGGTTAGGGTCCACGGCATGTCACCGGTTCCCGGCACGACCCTGACGGCACGCGGCCTCACCCGAACCTTCGGCGGACACACTGCCGTCGCCCACGCCGACGTGACGCTCGCTCCCGGCGCGGTCACCGGCCTTGTCGGGCCCAATGGCGCCGGCAAGACGACGCTGCTGCTGATGCTCGCAGGGCTGCTGGCTCCCGACTCCGGGACCCTCGAGCTGGACGGGTCTCCGGTCGAGACGGTCGCACTCCGGCAGGCCGTGGGGTGGATGCCGGATGTGTTCGGCACCTGGGACAGCCTGACCGCGTCCGAGATCCTGTCGACGTTCGGACGGCTGCACGGGCTGTCGTCGAAGGACGCCCGGGCCCGCGCCGCCGAACTGCTGCAGCAGGTCCACCTCGACGATCGCGCCGACCGACCCGCGCACGAGTTGTCCCGCGGCCAGAAACAGCGGCTCGGGTTCGCCCGCGCTCTGGTCCACCGACCGCGCATCCTGCTGCTCGACGAGCCGGCGTCCGGCATGGACCCGCGCTCGCGAATCGAACTGCGCGACGAGGTCCGCCGGCTCGCCGACAACGGATGCGCAGTGCTGGTGTCGAGCCACATCCTCACCGAACTGTCGGAGATGGTGGACGACGTGCTCGTGATGACGGACGGGCGCACGCGAGAGTCGGCACCCGCCACCGAACGATCCTGGCGACTACGCGCGGTGGGCCGGCCTGCATCGTCGGCCGACATCCTGCACTTCCCCGACGAGGAGGCCGCGGCGCGACACCTGCGCACGGTCGTCGACTCGGGAGTGCTCGTCGCCGAGTTCGCCCGGGTGGACTCGCAGCTCGAGGACACCTACCTCGCACTCGACGCGGACAGGACCTGACGTGGCGGCACGGATGAGCAGCTGGTGGTCGGTGGTCGGCGTACTCATCGGCCTCGAACTCCGGCAGCGACTGCGCACCACGCGGTGGCGCGTCACCCTGGCGGTGACCTTCACGGTGATCTCGCTGGCCGTGTTCGGATCGATGTATCTGGCACTGTCCGTCGACGAAGCCGATGCGAACTACGACGGCTGGGCGCGCAATCTCTACGCGGTCGTGCTGGGAGTCGAGCTGTTCCTCGGCGTGGTCCTCGCCCCCACCCTCACGGCGACGTCGATCAACGGTGACCGCAAGGACGCGACGCTCGCCGTGGTGCAGGCGACGCCGATCAGCCACTGGCAGTTGGCCGTCGGCAAACTTCTCGGGTCGTGGGTGTCCTGCCTTGCCCTCGTCGCCGTGGCGTCGCCGTACCTGGTATGGGGCATCGTCGCCGCGCCCTACGGCATCGGCACCTCGGTGCTGGGCGTGATCGTTCTCTGCCTGATCTTCCTGTGCTACTGCGGGATCGGGCTGGGGTACTCCGCCCTGACCGCTCGGCCGGCAGGTTCGGCCGTATTGACGCAGGCCACCGTGTTCTTCCTGGTGTTGGGCCTCCCGGCACTGTTCGGCCTGCTCTACTCGACCACGGCGGAGGACCACGAGGTGGTGGGCGCCGAGTACACGTACGTGGACGATTCGTTCGACACCGTTCCGGACTGTCGCGACGTGGCCACGGTGCGCTCCTACGAGCACACCGAGCGTATCTGGTGGCTGTTGGCGCCCAACCCGTTTCTCATTCTCCCGGATGTGGTGGCCGCACATGACAATCCGAGCGTACGTGTCTGGACGTCGGACGAGCGGCCACCCGATCCCAGCGTGGCGCGCCCGATAGCCGAGACGCTCTCGACGGCGCGCACGGGCCCGTACCTGACGGAGCCGACCTGCGCGGACACCGTGTCGACCTACCGCGTGAGCGCCTCGAACCGCAGCTTCTACGACGAGCAGGTCGCGTTCGAATCCGGAAAGGTCGGCGACAGTTGGTACCTCGGGCTGGCCGTCAATGTCATCCTGGGAGCTCTCGGACTCACGGTCGCCGCGCGCCGACTCCGCGTTCCGGCCCGCACCTTGCCGAGGGGCGTGCGGATCGCCTGAGGCGCTCAGCTCAGCCGTCCACCCCCGTCGACGTGGAGGGTGGTTCCGGTGACGAAGGTGTTGGTCAGGGCGAGCAGCACCGCTGCCGACACGTCCTCCGGGCGGCCCACGCGCCGTGCGGGATTGGAGGCAGCCGTCGCGTCGAACATCTTCTGCTTCCCGTCTCCCATGCCGTCCCACGCACCCGAGTCGACGATGCCGGGCGACACGGCGTTGACCCGCAACGGTGCCAGTTCGACGGCCAACGCTTCCGCGAGGAATGCGACAGCACCGTTGGTCGTGGCCATGACGGCGAGGCCCGGCGCCGGCTTCCATGCGGCGACACCGCAGAAGAACACGAACGAGCCGCCGTCCCGCAGCGTGGGCGCGAAGTGCTTGGCCAGCAGGATCGGTCCGACGACCTTGGCAGCGAACGCGCCCTCGACGGCGGCGCGGTCGAGGTCTGCGACCGGGCCGTTGGCGTGGTTCGCCGCGAGCGACACGACGTGATCGAGAGGTCCGAGCGTGGTGACGGCGGCGGCGATGGACGATTCGTCGTCGAGGTCGAGGTGCACCGCCGATGCGCCCGAGCCGAGCTCGGCGACCCTGTCGGCCAGGGCCTCCGGGCGTCGACTGCCGAGGACGACTTCCGCGCCGGCGGCGAGCGCGTCCTCGGCGATGCGCCGCGCGATGCCCGACGAGCCGCCGACGAGAAGGATGCGGGTGTTCTGCAGAGTGCTCATGACGGTGTGTCCCTTCCGCGGCCCCGTCTCTCGCGGCCACGGAAGGTTCAGCGCACCGGGCCCGCAGCATCATCCCATCGCGCTATCGATAGTTCCGGGACTTGCCATTCATACTCTCTATGGCCACAGCGTGGCGGCATAATCGACCAGCATGACGTTCGACGAGGTGGCCGACGAGCTGTACGGGCTGGACCCGTCCGACTTCGTCGCCGCGCGCACGGACCGGCAGAAGCAGGCGCGTTCCGACGGCGACAAGGACCTGGCCAAGCAGATCGGTGCGCTGCGCAAACCGACGATCGTCGGGTGGGTGCTGAACGTGACGGTGCGCGACGCGGAGGACGACGTCACAGACCTGCTCGACCTCGGCGAAGCACTTCGTGAGGCGCAGCAACATCTGCGGGAAGGCCGGAGGCCGGCCGGTCGACCGTCGGGCGCCACCCTCCGCACGCTGACGAAGCAGCGGCAGCGCGCCGTGCGTGCACTGGCGAACCGCGCCGCGAAGATCGCAGAAGACCGCGGTCACCCGATCGGCGAGGACGTCGGGCGCGAGGTGACCCAGAGCCTGAATGCGGCGCTGTCCGATGCGGACATCGCCGACGAGGTGCGGCGCGGCCGGATGCTGGGGGCCACCGAGTACAGCGGGTTCGGCCCGATGGGGCTGGTGTCCGTCGATCCCGAACCCGCGAAAGAACCGGAACCCGCACCCGACGACACGGCCGAACGGGAGAAGCAAGAGCAGCGAGCCCGCGCACAGGCCGAACTCGACGACGCCGAGGCTGCGCTGCAGGATGCGACCGAGGCGCTGGAGCACGCCGACCATCGCGTCGACGAGCTGCAGGAGTCGGTCGACGCCCTCACCGAGCAACTCGAGAAGGCACGCGAGGACCTGGAGGCGACGCAGGACGCGCGTTCCGAGGCGGCGTCGGAGAAGGACGCGTCGACCTCGAGGGTCCGGAACGCGACGAAGCGCCTCGATCGACTGTGATCGAGGCGCTTCGGCGGTGACGGGTCAGGCGCAGTTGCCCGCTGTGGGGACGTCGCGGAACCGGGCGTCGAGCCAGTTGGTGCCGGCGCCGAGTCCGATGAAGTCGGGCAGGACGTGGCCGAGCGCGAGCCCGGGGAGGAAGAACGGCAACTGCTGCGTGTTCAGCTGGACGTTCGAGCCCTTCCCGCACCAGGTTGCGGCGAGATCGACGGCCTGGCCGTGCGGCACGATGTCGTCGCCCGTGCCGGTGTCGATGTAGACCGGCGTGGTGGGTGTGCGGTTACCGATCTTGTTCTCGGCGAGAACCGTCTGCGCCTCGGGAATCCGCTTCAGGTAGTCCGACAGCGACTCGCCGGTGGTGATCCACTCGTTGGTGCGGTGGAAGCCCACGGTGAGTGCACTTTCCACGACGCACTGATTCTCGAGTGCCGCCAGCGCAGCCTTGCCGGCCGGGTTGGTCGACGCGTCGATGATCGGGCCCAACTCGGGGTTGGACCGGCGCAGACCGTTCAGGGTGTAGCCGATGACACCGGTGAGGATGGTGCCGTCGACCTGGGCCAGCGTCGCTGCCAGATCGGCGACGGGGGCACCGGCGTAGGTGCCCTTGATGTCCAGCTCCGGTGCGTACTCGGGAGCGAGCTCCACGGCTGCTGCCACGGCGCCGCCGCCCTGGGAGTAACCCCAGAGGCCGACCGGGGATTCGGGTCCGACCTTGGTGTTGCCGAGTTGCTGCGCGGCGCGCGCCGCGTCGAGCACCGCGTGCGCTTCGGCGGCGCGGTTGACGTAGGTGTGCGCGCCCGGCGTGCCCAGCCCGTCGTAGTCGGTGATGACGACGCCGTAGCCGCGGGCCAGCAACGCGTAGGTGGAGAGCAGCTCGTACTCGACCATGAGTCCGAGCACGGGGGTGTAGGTGAGGACGTTGTTCAACTGGTGCGACGGCGCGCACTGGTCGCCCTGGCCGTGGGTGCCGGGGGCGATCACCACGAGCGGGCGCGGACCGGGGCCGGTCCACTCGGCCGACGGGTCGATGTACGTCCCGGTGACGGCCACCGGCGCGTCGTTGGCGTCCTGCGACCGGTACATCAGGCGCGTCGCGGTGCCGGGGATCGGTCCCTGCGGCAAGGGAAGCGACAGAGCGAGATTCGACGGCCCGGTACGGATGAGGTCACCGTCGTTCCCGGCGGGAAGCGGTGAGGGGGGCGTGTAGAAGCTCGACGCCGGGCCGGGGGGTTCGGCGGTCGCCGTGGGCACCACCGCGCCGAACAGACCGAGACACATCACCAGACCGACGCCGGCAGACCGCAGTTTCCGCACATTCATCCCATCGACAACGGGGCCCTGGCGGGCCCACTACCGCCCTGACCGTAAGTGATGAGGCCCACTTCCGAGACGGCCGTGTGACCCCGACCGCGGACTTCGTGCTCGATCACTTTCCGAGCCCGAGCGGACGGGGCCGGACCACAACAGGGTCCGGCGGAAACAGACCCTCTAGCCTGAAGCCATGAACGCGTCGGACAGTGTCGAAGGCTCGCAACCCCCGAAGCCGCCCCGCCCGTCGGTGCACGTGACGCCCATGCGGGAGCCGGTTCCCGACGAGCGCCCACGCGCCGTCGATGCCGCCGTGATCCTGTGGAGTCTGTGCCTCGTCGTCCTGGCGGCCACCGGCGCGCTGCTGGGACTCGACCACCAGGGACTACGGTCGCGCCTCGCCGACGTCCTCTCGGCCGACGCCCCCGGCACCTCGGCGGAGGACATCGACTCGACGGTCCTCATCACGCTCGTCGCCGGTGCTGCCGTCGGCGCCGTCGTTCTCCTGGTGGGACTGGCCGGCATCCTGCAGATCCGCGGCCGACGCCCCACCGGACGATCCACGCTCACCGTGGTCGGCATCGTCGCGGCCGCGGGATCGATCGCGTTCTGGATCGCGACCTCCGATGCGCTGGAGCAGCCCACGACGTATGCGCCGTTCGTCGTCGCGGCCCTCGCTCTGCTGGGTACCGCTCCGCTGTTCGTCCCCGCCGTCGGGCGATGGCTCGCGGCCGCTCCCGTCCGGCGCTGATCTCAGCGCCGGTCGAGCTCCGCGAGGATGCCTTCGGCGCTGCGCGCGGCGATGTCGCACGCCCGCGCCGTGAACCGGTCGAGCAGCGGATGGGACGCGCGGGAGCGCCAACTGCGGACCGCGTCGAAGGCCGTCTTGCGCTGCAGTTCCACCGAGTCGTCGGGATCGAGCCCCAACCGCGTCGTCGTCTCGGTGCCCTGCGCACCCACCAGTCGAGCGAGCTCCGCCTTCTCCGGCTCGGGCAGCCGCACCTCGCGTGCCCGTAGCTGACCGAGCAGACGCAGTTCCTTGAACCCGTGGACGTCGGCGAGGGTGGCTCCCACCTCGTCGATGATGGCGCGCGATCCCGCGGCCGGGGAGGCGCGCAGCACGCGATCGAGAGCGACGAGGGCCGAGTGCGCCTTGAGCTGGTCGGCTCGCTCACCGAACTGCACGTCGATGATGTGCCGTAGCTCCTCGAGTCCACTGCGCTCGACGAGTTCCCTTGCGAGCGAGGGCGAATCGCGCGTGCCCATGCGGATGAGCGTGACGGCCATCCGGATGCCGAAGAGCCCGAAACGGTCGACGAGTCCGGCGCGCGTCTCCGCATCGACGGGGAGTGGCATGTCCGGGCGGGAGAAGCGGTCGGCCGACAGCATCGCCAGTTGGAGGTCGTCGGGCGGAGCGTCGGCCAACGCGACGAGCGCGCCGAACTCGCTCTGCCGCAACGTCCGTGCCCCGAGGGCGAGCAGGCCGGCGACGGGCACGACGGCCTGGCACAGACCGGTCTTCTCGAGCTCCACCGCGAAGCGGGACGCCACTTCCTTGGCCGACATCATCGCGTCCATGCGACCGGCGCCCACCTCGTCGGCACGCGAGACGACGCCGACCACGCCGAGGGGGCCGGAGTCGCCACCGACCGCGTCGTTGATGCGGGTGAGGAACGACGTGTCGGACGCGCTCAGGGTGCGCAGGAGATAGACCACGGCGTCGGCGCCGGACGCGGAGTCCTCGGGCGTCAACATCGACAACGTCCGCTCGGACACGTCCAGGGACAGCGACGACGTGCCGGGGGTGTCGATGATGGTGTTGCGGGCCAGGGTTCGCGCCGGCCACTCGACGTCGAGGCGGTCCACGCGGTCGGCGGTGAGATCGCCGAAGTCGAACGACAGTCGACCACCCCGTCGCAGCACCGGGATGCTCATCGAGCGGTCCCCGTCGTACCGGGCCGTCACCGAGGGAGACGTCCCGCGGCGGTACCACGTGACGACGCGGGTGCACTCGGTCGCGTCGGTGGGGGCGATGTCCTGTCCGACGAGCGCGTTGAGGAGCGTCGACTTGCCGGCCTTGAGTGATCCGGCGAGCGCGACGCGCAGCGGCTCGTCGAGCCGGTCCGCGCAGACGCGCAACGCATCCCGGACGACCGGCTCCCGCACGTACTCCGCCTGCGCCGCCGCGACGAGTTCCCGCGCACGGTCGAGCGTGACACTCACGAGCCGGTACCGATCTGCGTGCGGTCCGCACGAGCCGCCTCGACGACCTTGTCTGCCTCGGCGGCCTCGACGGCCTCCGGGTCGAGCTTCTGCGCGATGCTGCGCAGTGCAGAGATCTTCTTCAGTGACTGCTCCAGTTCGGCTGTGCGCGCGGCACGCTCGGACGAGGCGCCGGTCGCCGCCTCCTGCGCGGCCCGCAGCGAGTCGCTCACCGAGCGCACCGTCTGATCGGCCATATCGGTGAAGTGGTCACGGAGCTGGCGCTGGACGAGCCGCAGGCGGTCCTTGGACTCCTTGCCCACCTGGAAGCTGACGTCGTCGGTGAACTTGCGGATGGCGACCTTCGCGTCGGCCCGCCGCTTGAGCACCCGCGCCTCCTTGTCGTCCTTGTAGGCCTTGCTGCCCAACAGGACTCCGGCGCCGAGCGAGATCGGATTGAGCAGCGCCAGTCCCATCATCGTCGTGATGAGTCCGAACATGAGCACGCCGCCGTAGGAGCCGCGCATGCCCACGAGCACCTTCGAGGTGATGCCCATCCGGCCGGACTCGAGGTCCCCCAGTGAGGTCACCGGGTCCATGACGCCGTCGACGTTCGCGATGTTCATCGCCGGGATGTGCGCATCGGCCGTCTCGGCGAAGTGCCGAGCGACCGTCTCGGCGAGCCACAGGGACCGCTCGTGTGCCCAGACGAAGTTGTCCCCCACGGCGGAGGCGATCTGGTCCTCGAGCCACTCACCGATGCGCGGCCAGTCCTTGCCCGGGTCCCCCCCGTCGACCGCCTCCTCCGCCTCACGGGTGATGACGCGCAGCCGGTCTCGCAGGTCGTGGTCGATGTCGGCGGCCAGATCGGTGATGCCGTCGTTGAGTGTCTGCTGCCACCGACTGCTGCGCTTCTGCATGTCCTCGGCGTTGGCCCGCGCCTGTTGCAGACCGGCCACCGCCGCGGCGGCGGTCTCCGGATCGCGAAGCGCCGCGAGTTCACTGCCCAGGGCGAGGGCGAGGTGCTCGGACACCGAGCGGACGTCGAGAGCGACGGCCTTGCGAGTGGTGGCGTCGGCACGCTGCACCACACCGCGGAGGAAGTCGTAGAGAGCCGGGAAGCCGGCCTCCTTGTCGAGCGAATCGTCCTTCAGCCGCAGCGCGTGCGAGCGGAGCATCGACGAGATCGGCATCAGCGGGACGTCGATGCCCTGCCGCGCGAGGTGCCCGCGATCGGCGTCGACGATGCGCCGCCAGTGCGGGTACAGGTCGGTCTTGGTCACCAGGCACGCGACCGCCGGGCACAGAGTCACCACCTGGCGCAGGAAGGCCACCTCGGGCTCGGTGAACTCCTGACTCGAATCGGACAGCACCAGAACGGCATCCGCCGACGTGACCAGACCCAGGGTGCTGTTGGCGTGCGGGTTGCCGTGGCCGCCGACGCCGGGGGTGTCGATGACGACGAGCCCGTCCTTCAGCAGCGGGCTGGGCACGGAGATCTCGAGGCGCAGGATCTCGCGACCCTCCGCGCGCGGGTCGGTCGGTGTGACGGCATGGATGTCCGCCATGGGGATGTCGATGCGCACCGGGTCGGCGCCGATCTCGCCGACCACCAGCTCCGCCCGCTCGGTCTCCGCGTACGCGACCATCGTGGGCACCGCGGTGGTCTCGTCGTCGCCCACCGAACACACGTCGAGGCCCAGCAGCGAGTTCACGAACTGGCTCTTGCCCTGCTTGAGCGGTCCGACCACGACGATGCGCAGGCGCGGATCGAGCACCCGCTCACGCGCCGCCGTCAACCGGTCGAGAAGGTCGCGGCGACCGGCACCGGACGCCACCTCGCCCATCCGGGACAGGAGCTCGGCCAGTTGCGTCGCCTGCGTCGGCGCGGGGGTCTTCCCGGCGCCGGTCTGCACGGCGGGTGGTGCGTCGTTCTGCATGTGGTCCCGATCTGTCTGCGGTGGCAACGGGTCGAGCGCGTCTGTGAGCATTCACCATCTGCGGCGGTGTGACCCTCACGGTAAGCGCCGACGACCCCGTACGCATAAGCGCGTACGGGGTCGTCGGTGTTACAGAGCGCGGGTGATCAGTTGGCGTCTCCCGCGTCGGCCGCGTTGTCATCGGCCACAGCGCCGGTGTCGAGGCCGTCGTCCGCGGAGCTCAGTCCACCGCCGAGGGTGTTCGACAGGCCGTCGGTCAGGCCACCGGTGAGTCCGCCGCCGAGCCCGGAGACGGTGTCGGTGAGGCCGTCGCCGACTCCGTCGACCGCCGCCGCGGGGCCGTCGAAGGCACCCTCGGCGTCGACGTCCTGCCAGGAGGTGGCCTCGCCGGCGATGTCGCCGCCGAGTCCGCCGTCCGTGGTCACTGCGCCGAGCGCGTCGCCGGTGACGTCGGTGACCGCGCTCAGGCCCAGTCCGTCGGTCGCTCCGGTGACGCCGCCGAGCACGGCGTCGGTGGAGTTCTGGAACTGGCCCACCGCGTCGGCGGTGGCGTCGATGCCGCCGTCGAGTGCGCCGGTGAACTCGGACGTGTTGTCCAGTCCGCCGGTGACCTCGCCGTCGGGCGAGATCTCGAAGCCGCCGAAGACGCCGCCCGCGCCGGTCGCAGCGCCGGTCAGGCCGCCCTGCAGCTCCGAGCCCAGCTCGAGCCCGCCCTGCGTGACGCTGTTCAGGCCCAGCCCGAGGCCGCTGGCGAGGCCGCCGCCCAGGCTCGCCACCGCACCGGTGACCGCGTCGGGATCGGTGACCGCGCCGCCGACACCGGTGAGGGTGCCGTCCAGTCCGCCGGCGACCGCACCCACGGCGCCGAGGCCACCGGTCAGGGTGGTCAGTGCGCTGAGGCTGCCGTCGAGGCCGGTGTTCGCGTCGAGCAGTCCGCTGATCGGCAGACCCTCGGCGTCGAGCGCGCCGCCGGCGGAGACCGCCGTGTCGAGTGCGGCGTCGAGCATCGTGGTGAGGTCACCCGTGGCTCCGAGTGCCGTTCCCAGGGACGCCACCGGATCGCCGCCGCCGGCGATGTCGAGCAGAGCGCCGAAGGCTCCGCCGAGCTCCGCACCCGCCGTGCCGCCGACGCCGAAAGCTGCGGTCAGCGTCGCGGGCAGGTCGCCCAGGGCGCCGGTGTCCACGCCGCCGACGAGGCCGAGCGCCCCGTTGAGCGCGGTGCCGAACTGGCCGACCGGGTCGGTCTCCAGGTCGAGGACACCGCCGACGTTCAGTGCGTCGCCGAGTGCGGCGGAGACGATGCCGCCGAGGTCACCCTCGAGCAGTCCGTTCGCATCCAGATCGGCGAGCACCGTGCCGCCGAGCACCGTGCCCAGTGCGGTTCCCAGTCCTGCTGCGGCTGCGCCGCCCAGTCCCAGTGCCGCGGCCAGGCTGCCCGTGAGGTCCGGCAGGTCCGTGTCGGGCAGGCCGACTCCCGCGACCAGGCCGAGGCCGGTCGAGACAGCGCCGCCGAGCAGGCCGGCGAGGTCGGCGTCCAGATCGAGATCCGGAGCCGCACCGAGCACCGTGCCGAGCGCGGCGTCGAGGTCCAGCCCACCGGCCAGCAGTGCACCGAGCTGGGCCTGCAGATCGGCGGTCAGGGAGCCCCCGAGAGCGGCACCGAGGGTGGCGCCGACCGTGGCGGCGACGTCGCCGCCGGCGGCCAGAGCACCGCCGAGTGCAGCGCCGACCGTGGCGGCCAGATCTCCGCCGACCAGGCCGTCGAGATCGAGCGCCCCGCCGAGTCCGAGCGCCGTGTTCAGGGCGCCGGCCAGGGTGGCCGCACCCTCACCGGTGATGCCGAGAGCGGCGGTGACGGCGGCACCCAGATCGGCACCCGCGTCCAGGTCGGTGACGCCGGCGAGGACGCCGCCGAGGGCGAGTCCGAGTTCACCGGCAGCGTCGCCGCCGAGGCCGAGAGCCACGCCGAGGGCGGTGGACAGCTGCGCCGCCACATCGCCGCCGAGCAGTGCCTGCAGGTCACCGGTGAGCAGCCCGCCGGCGCCGAGGGCAGCGCCGAGCGAACCGGCGAGCGCACCGACGATGTCGGTGTCCAGTGCGCCGGTCAGGCCGCCCAGCAGGTCGGCGTCGAGCAGACCGCCGACGGCTCCGAGCCCGTCCAGATTCGCGAGCCCGTCGAGATCGACCAGCCCGCCGAGTCCGAGTGCGCCGCCGAGGACCGTGCCGAGTGCGGCGTCCAGATCGACGCCGCCGCCCAGCAGACCTGCGAGCTGTGCGCCGAGGTCGCCCGACAGGGCGGTCCCGAGCACGCCGCCGAGGGCGGCGCCCACGTTCGCGGCCAGCGGGCCACCGGCCGACAGTGCTGCGCTGAGCGCGGCTCCGACGGTGGCGGCGACGTCCGCGTCGGCACCGAGGATCGCGGTGAGGTCGAGACCGCCCGCAGCTCCCAGCATCGCGTCGAGTGCGCCCGAGAGCGTGGCGGCGGCATCGCCGGTGACACCGAGTGCACCGGCGAGGACCAGTCCGAGATCGGCGCCGGCCGTCAGGTCGGTGGCAGCACCGACGAGCCCGCCCAGTGCCAGGCCGAGGTCGCCACCCAGTGCGCCGCCGGCGCCCAGGGCGCCGGAGAGTGCGGCACCCAGAACGGCGGTGAGGTCGCCGCCGAGCAGTGCGGTGAGGTCGACGTCGGTCAGGCCGCCGACGTTCAGTGCGGCGGCGAGCGTGGTGCCGAGCGTGCCGACCAGGCCGGCGGCCGCGTCGGCACCGATGCCGAAGACCCCGTCGAGGTCGAGAGCGCCGCCCAGGACGGCGGTCAGTGCGGTACCGAGATCGGCGCCGCCTGCCAGCAGCCCGGTGAGCTGGGCGCCGAGGTCGGCGCCGAGCACGGCAGCGAGGGTGGTGCCGAGTGTCGCGCCCAGTCCTGCGGCGACGTCGCCACCGGCGGCGAGTGCGCCCGAGAGCGCAGCCGTGATGTCGGCGCCTCCGACCACACCGAGTGCGGCGTCGAGCGCGCCGGCGAGCTGCGCGGTGAGTCCACCGGTCAGGTCGCCGTCGAGGCCGAGGGCCGCGGTGAGCGCCGCCGCGAGGTCGGCGCCGAGGACGCCGTCCAGGTCCAGACCCGCGGTGACCGTGCCGAGCACGTCGCCCAGGGCCAGGCCCACGTTCGCCGCCACGTCGCCGCCGGCCGCGAGAGCCGTCGCGAGTGCGGCGGAGAGCTGCGCGGCGAGGCCGCCGGTCAGCAGGCCCGCGAGATCGGCGTCGAGCAGACCGCCCGCACCGAGCACGGCTGCGAGCGAGGTGCCGAGCGTGGCGACGAGGTCGCCGCCGAGGCCGAGGGCACCGGACGGATCGAGGACACCGCCCAGCAGGGTGGTGAGGCCGGCACCGAGGTCCAGACCACCGGCGAGCAGGCCGACGAGCTCGGCGCCGAGGTCGCCGGACAGGACACCGCCGAGGGCCGCGCCGAGCGTGGCACCGAGGTTGGCTGCCACCGCGCCGCCGGCGGCGAGAGCGCCGGAGAGTGCGGTACCGAGGGTGGCCGCGAGGTCCAGGTCGCCGAGGACGCTGAGGTCGTTCAGCACGTTCAGGTCGCCCAGCACGCCGAGTCCGCCGAGCAGGTCGAGATCGCCGGCCAGGCCGAGGACACCGTCGAGAGCGGCACCGAGCTGAGCGGTGAGGCCCGCTGCGAGTCCACCGGTAAGTCCTGCGCCGACACCGAGTGCGCCGGTGAGGGCTGCGGCGAGGGTGGCACCGAGTCCGGCCACCGCGTCGACGTCGAGACCGCCCGCGACGTCCACGAGTCCGGCGAGCACGCCGCCGAGGGCGAGTCCGAGGTCGCCGCCCAGGTCGCCGCCGACGGCGAGAGCGCCGGCCAGC
Organism: Rhodococcus sp. MEB041; assembly: GCF_030208955.1. Taxonomy (NCBI): domain Bacteria; kingdom Bacillati; phylum Actinomycetota; class Actinomycetes; order Mycobacteriales; family Nocardiaceae; genus Rhodococcus; species Rhodococcus sp. MEB041. The sequence goes on along the minus strand of NZ_JARVSZ010000007.1, from coordinate 14,708 downwards.
GCGGCAGCGAGCTGAGCACCGAGATCGGCACCGAGCAGTGCGGTCAGATCGCCACCGAGCAGGCCGCCCGCGCCGAGGAGAGCCTCGAGGGAACCGCCGAGCGTGGCCAGGACACCGGCACCGAGGCCGAGTGCGCCGTCGACGTCGAGCAGGGCACCGAGGTCGGCGAGAGCGCCGATGTCCAGGAGGCCGCCGAGGCCGAGAGCGCCGTCGAGGATGGTGGCCAGTGCCGCACCGAGGTCCAGCTCACCGGCCAGCAGTCCGACCAGCTGAGCACCGAGGTCGGCCCCCAGGACGCCGCCGAGGGCGGCACCGAAGGCCGCGCCGAGCGTGCCGGCGACGGTACCGCCGGCGACCAGCACGCCGCTGAGGGCAGTGGAGAGAGTGGCGCCGAGCGTGGCCGCGATGTCGGCTCCGCCGGCCAGGGCGGCCGCGAGGTCCAGGCCACCGGCCAACTCCAGGACACCGTCGAGCGCGGCGCCGAGCTGCGCACCGATACCGCCGCCGAGGCCGAGCACACCGGCGAGGGTCGCGCCGAGGGTGCCGCCGACGCCGAGAAGAGCGTCGAGGTCGAGTGCGCCGGACAGGCCGGTGACGGCTCCGAGGAGCGCGCCGAGGGAGGCGCCGAACTCACCGGCGACGTCTCCGCCGGCAGCGAGGGCTGCGCCGAGAGCCGCGGAGAGCTCGGTGGTCAGCGTGCCTGCCAGCGCGGCGACGACGTTCGCGTCGAGGATGGTGGTCAGCGTCGCGCCGAGATCACCGGCGACGTCGACGGCAGCGGCGAGTGCACCCGAGAGAGCAGCGGTGATGTCGGTGGTCACACCGAGCGCGCCACCGACGACGACACCGAGCGATCCGGCGACATCGAGTCCGGCGGTGAGGGCGGCGGCCAGATCGGCGCCGAGCGAGCCACCGGCGGTGACCGCTGCGCCGAGCACGCCACCGAGTGCGGCGCCGACATTCGCGCCGAGCACACCGCCTACCGAGAGTGCGTTGGAGAGAACGCCGGACAGACCGACGACGGCGTCGAGGTCGAGACCGGCGACGGTGCCGAGCACGGCGTCGAGGGCGGCCGTGAGCTGGGCTCCGGCACCCACGCCGAGGCCGAGCGCTGCGGTGAGCGCACCGGCCAGGGTGGCGCTGAGGTCGACCAGCGTGTCGAGGTCGAGGACGCCGCCGAGGGCGAGGAAGGCGTCGAACGCCGCGCCCAGTGCGGCACCGAACTCGGCGGCGAGGTCGCCACCGAGGGAGAGTCCGTTGGCCAGGACGAGGGCGAGGACCGTGGTGAACTGGCCCGCGATGTCGAGGTCGCCCAGGTCGATGAGGCTGAGGTCGAGTCCGCCGAGCAGGTCGATGTCGCCGATCCCGCCGAGGTCCAGCGAGGCCAGGTTCAGGCCGCTGAGGTCGAGCGAGGCCAGGTTCAGGCCGCTCAGATCCAGGTCACCGAGGTTCAGGTTGCCGATGTTGCCGATGCTGCCGATCGCCAGGCCGCCACCGATGAGGGTCGGGCTGAAGGTGAAGCCGCCCAGGTCGAAGCCCCCGAAGTTGTTGTTGCTGAAATTTCCGTTGTTGTTGTTGTTTCCGAAGTTCACCGCGTTGCTGCCGAACGTGGGGCCGCCGACAGCGACGTTGTTGCCGCCGAAGACGGTGCTGTTGTTCACGCTGCCCGCATTCACGACGGTCGAGTTCACGACGGTGGAGGAGCTGCCCGCGTTCACGATCGAGGCGAGGCGCGATCCGCCGGCGAACAGTCCGGACTCGGCGACCATGGGCGCCACGGCCACGATGTCGGCGTGGCACACGTCGGGCAGGCCGGCAGCGTCCAGCGAGGCCTGGGGGTTCGCGCAGTAGGCGGCGGCGGCCTTGTCGTCGCGAAGAAGGCTGAGGATGAAGTCGAGTACGGCGTTCGTGGCCATCGGGATCTCCTGGGTGTGTGTGAACCGGTGTCGGCAGACGGTGTGTGTGCAGGCGTCGAGGTGGTCGGGCCGACTGTCTCGGCACGTTGAGATCAAAACTAGGTCGACTAGTGAGGTGTCCCAACGGGGCGCAGCCCCCTTCCTGCACCCCGGGGGTCGCCCCGGGGCAGATCGGGGTGACTAGGGGGCATAGGGGATAGGACCGCTCTACTCTTGTGACCTGTAACGAAACGGACCATCGGGACGACAGTGCCGGTGGACAGCTACGGCGTCACGGCGACGTGCCCGACAGCAGGTCCGACACAGCCTTGACGAGCACGAATATCGACGAGCACGGAAACGGAGTCGGCGCCATGGCAACGGATCAGGGACGGTCATCAGGTCTGGGACTGGACGTCGGCTCGAGCACCTCGACGGCGGTCGCCGTGGACGGTCCGGGACACCTCGGTGACGCCGTCACCGTCGTTCGATCCACCGCACTGTCGGTCACGCCCGACCGTGAACCCGCCCTGGCCGCGCCGGGCACCGTCGACACCACGGCCCTGACCGGCTTCGCCGGCCGCGTCGGCGATCCGGTCGCGCTGGTCACCGAGGACGGACGCAGCTACACCGGCGACGAGCTCTACGCGACGACGCTGGACTGCCTCGTCCGCGAGGCACGCACGGCCGGCGCCGACGACGATGCCGCAATCGTGGTGACCTACCCGACGTCGTGGCCCGAGTACACGGTGGACCGGCTCCGCAACGCGGCTGCCCGCCACGGCCTCACCGACGTCACCTTCGTTCCCGACGCTCTCGCCGCGACGGCATGGATGCAGCAGTCGCCGGACGCGGTGGCGGACGGCGTCGTGCTGGTCGCGGACCTGGGTGCGAGCGCCCTGACCGTGTCGGTCGTGCGCACAGGTGCCGATTCGGCGATCCTCGGACGCGGTGCGCGCAGCGAGGACGTCAGCGGCGCTCACATCGACCAGGTCGTGTTGGCGCACGTGCTCGACAACGTCGACTCCTCGTCGCTCGATCCCTTCGATCCCGCGACGGTCGAAGCCCTCACGACCCTGCGCACGCACTGCGCGACGGCCAAGGAAGCACTGTCCTCCGACACCGAGACGGTCGTGCCGGTGCACCTGCCCGGCATCGACACCGACGTGCGACTGGTGCGGTCGGAGATCGAGGAACTACTGCGCGAGACGTTCGACGACGTCACCCGGGTACTCGGCGAGGCGCTGCGCACCGCGGGTGTCGACGGCGACGCGGTGGACCGTGTGCTGCTGGTCGGCGGCGGCGCGTCGATCCCTATGCTCACCGAGACCGTGTCCTCCGCGCTGCGCAAGCCGGTGACCGTCGGCGAACAGCCCGCGGCCACCGCCGCGACCGGAGCCGCACTGCTCGCCGCCGACATCGCTTCTGCCGGAGCAGAACTGAACCGCCCGGGCGCAGCGGCACTCGCTGCCGTCGCCGCCGGTTCCACCGTCGACGACGACGAGACCGACCTGCTCCCTCCGGTCACCGAGCGTCCCGCCTCGGCCCGAACCTCCACCCCCGCACCGGTGTCGCGCTCGGCACACGCCAAGGACGCCCCGTCGCGCGGTAAGCGCACCGCCGTCATCGGTGGCGTCGCCGCTGCCGTGATCCTGCTGGCCGCGGGTGGCCTCTCCGTCGGCACCGGCCTCGTCGGCGGATCATCGGAGAACACCGGCCCCTCCACCAGCAGCGCGGTGGCCCCGGCCGCCGCGGACGGTTCCGTGAGCGCGACCCCGACCACCGCCGCCGCCGGCGTCGACCCCGTGACGGGACAGCCGCGCACCACCGGAGCCGCCGGAGCGCCGACCAGCGGCGCCGCAGCAGCACCGGGGGCTGCGGCGCCCGGCGCGACCGCGCCCGGCTCGACCGGATCGGCCGCGGTACCGGGCGCCACCGCGCCGAACGCTGCTGTGCCGAACGCACCGGCGCCCCAGTTCACCGCTCCGAGCGTCCCGACGGTCCAGGTACCGCAGGTGCCCCAGGCTCCGGCATACACCGCACCCTCGCTGCCGCAGTACACACCGCCGAACGTCATCGGCGGAGTCACGGACGGCCTCGGCGGTGTCGTCGGAGGCGTGGGTGACACCTTGGGCGGTGTCGGCGCCGGTCTGGGCGGTGCAGTCGGAACGCTGACGAGTCCCCTCGGACTGTGACTTCGCCCGACGAGCGATCGGCCCTCGACGCTCTGCTGTCCGCGCACGATCACACCGCCCTCGTGGTGGTGACGCTCGCGTCGGTCGGTGTGGCCCCGGATCCGTATCTCGTCGCCGATGTCGCCAACGTCCCGATGCCCGATGCCGCCGCCGCCGTGGAGCGCGCCCGGGGCTGCGGGGTCCTGTCCGACGAGGGCCTGCTGTCGGACTCCGCGCGCGGTGCCCTGCGCGTGGTGATGGGCGAGCACGGAATGCTCGGCGTGCTGCGTCGCCTGGCACGGGTGCACCTCGACAGTGGCGGTCTCGGTGGTGATCTCGCGGTCTCGCTCGCGGATGCGGGTCTGCGCGATCCGGATCTCGCACAGCACCTGGTCGAATTGGCCTCCGCCGCAGACCGTCTCGCCGCACGACGACTGTGGGACGCGGCCGCCGCGGCGGGCGCACAGGGCACCGACATCTCCGTGCCCTACGCCGACGCCCTGCTCGCGAGCGGCGATCTCGACACCGCGGCGCTCACAGTGGACGCGGTGCTGTCCGCCGAGGCGCCGTCACCCGACGGAGTACGCGGAGCCGTTCGCGTCGCGTCCACGGTCGCACTGATGCGCGGCACCGCGTCGCACGCCGCCGACCTCTACCGGTGGCTCGGGCCGGACCGCATCGGACCGGATGCGGCGTACGCGGTGACGACGCTTCTCGCCGTGGGGGACGCCGACTGCGCCGCGACGTTCGTCCGCGCGCACGGCGGCCTCCGCCCCGTCCCGCCCACGTCGGCGAACGCCCGCTCGACGCTGGTGGCCCGCGGGCTCCTCGACTCACTGACCGAACCCGCCACTGTGGCAACGGGTTCGCTGCTGCGCGCCGCTTCGATGGCCGACACCGCGGTGGGCGCCCGGGCCGAGCCGGAACATCCCGCGGTGATCGCGGCACTGATCGCTCTGCACACCGGCGACCCCGCCACCGCCCGAGCGGTGCTGACCGAGACCATTGCCGCGGATCCGGGATGCGCGGTGTCCACGCGGTGCCGTCTGCTGCTCGCCTGGTCGGCACTCGTGGCCGGCGACACGGGTGTCGATCCCACCTCGGGCGTCGACCCGGCCACGCTCCCCCAACGGGACGCCCTGTCCTACTTCGCACTTCGCGTCGCCACCGCCCGCCGACGCGGAGATACCGGCGCCCTCATGTCCGCGTGGCAGGAGGCCCGGCGCACCGTCGCGGAGGCCGAACCCGATCTCTTCTCCCTCATCCCGCTCGGTGAACTGTGGCTCGCCGCAGTGCGCCTCGGGGACACGGCACGCATCGCGCACTCCGTCTCCGCGGCCACCGCACTGGTCGCCTCGCTCGGCGAACCACCGACCTGGGCGGCCACGTGGCACTGGTACGGCGTGCAGGCCGCCATCCTCGGCGGCGCCCCGGCCGACCTGCTCCCCCACGCTCGTGCGCTCGGCTCGTTCGCCGACCGCAGTCCCCACGCCGCAGCACTCGCCTCCGCCGGCAAGGCATGGCTCCGCGTCCTGCAGGGCGAGCCCGACGTCGCCGAGGTCGAGACGTCCGCTCGCACCCTGGAGAAGTTCGGGCACGCCTGGGACGCGGCGCGGCTCGCCAGTGACGCCGCCCTGCGTGTCGCCGACACCCGCGACGCCACCGCCCTGCTGCAGATCGCCCGCGACATCGGTGCCGTCGCGGCGACGGCCGAGCCCACCGAGCCCGGTTCCGCGTCGCTGGGGGCGCTGACCGAGCGCGAGGCGGAGGTGGCGCATCATCTCGTACTGGGCCTGACGTACCGCGAGATCGGCGCCCAGATGTACATCTCGGCCAAGACGGTCGAGCACCACGTCGCACGGATCCGTCGACGTCTGGGAGCGCAGTCGCGCTCGCAGATGCTGTCGATGCTCCGCGCGGCCGGCTACGCACAGGACAAGGAACGACGGGTACACGCATGAACACCGGGCACGACGCCGCACCGATCACCCGAGCCACCGGGATCCACATCACCGATCTGACGTCGACGGCCGTCGTGGTGTCGACGACCTCGGGTGAACTGGTCCGCGTGCCGGTGACGGCCGAGACGGTCCTCTACCTCCTGCCCGACGGCACGACGACACTGCACCGACCCGACGCGCTGACGGCGGACATCGACGTCGTCGATCGCTTCATGGCTCGCGTCGGTGACCCGTCCGGCGTGGTCTCGTCCCGCGGCGTACCCATGCGCGCCGAGGACCTCGTCGCGACCATGATGTTCCTGCTGCTCAGTGAGACCGTCGACGCCGGCGAGGACGTCCGCGTCCTCACGGCCGGAGCTGCCCATCCCGCCGACTGGTCACCCGAGCGCATCGCCGCGCTGCGGGAGGCGCTCGACTTCGTCGGACTCACCGCGCTGACGCTGCATCCCGAGTCGGCCGATCCCCACGCCACCCTCGGCGCGTCGGAGGAACGGCTGGCGGCCGCCGCGGCTGCCGCGCGTGCCGCCGCCGGGCTCGCGCCGACGACAGGGGCACCGCTGCTCGCGACCGCTGCCGCCTCGACAGCCACCGACAGCGGTGCATCGAGGTCGACACCGCGCGGGCCCCTCGCCCTCCTCGTGGCGGCCGCGGTGGCGACCCTGCTGATCGTCGGCGGCGGCATCGCCTACCTCGCGTCCGATCGGACGGTCAGCACCGCGGTTCCGGCCGTCGAGGACGCCGCCGGTGTCACCGCGCGGTCGACGACGACTCGTCCCGCTCCGTCCACCAGCATCGGCTTCCCGACCGTCGTCCCCGGCGCACCCGCGCCCGTCGAGGCCACACGTGCACCTGCTCGGATCTCCACGACGGTGCCCCCGCGCGCACCGGACCCCGTGCCCGCACCCGCGCCCGCGCCCGCTCCTGCTCCCGCCCCGGCTCCGGCACCCGAGCCGGCACCCGAACCCGTGCCGAGCGACCCGCCCGTCGTCGTGGAGCCCTCGCCCACCAGTCCGTCGCCGTCACCGTCGCCCGATGCACCGATCGAAGACTCGGACGAGACCGCGGACGACCCGCCGACCGGCGGCTGAGTGCTTCCCGTGCGTGTTGTGCGTACCGCGGGATGCGCGAAGCGCGCACGGGGGGCGGAGCCCATCGGGTACCCCCTCACCGTGACGACCGGTACGGTGATCGGACGGGTGCTCGCGGTCGACGTGGCACCGTGTCTGCAACTCGCCGAGGGGGTCGAGTCCGAATGAGCGCGCGCAGCCAGGGGTTCGACGGACCCCGGGTCGACAAGACGATCCACCTCGTCATGGCGGTGACCGATGCCGAGACGGCCGTGTCGGTCGACATCGACGGTGGTACCGAGCTGTTCGAGTGCCCGACGGCGGTGGGCCTGGACCCCGATGGACGCGTGCGCCTCGATGACTCCGACCAGGGCGTTCGCGGTTTTCTCGTCGCGGTGGGCGACCCTCGCGGACTCGGCCTGGCCGACGGTCGCGTGGTGCGCGCCGAGGATCTCGTCGCCGGATTCGTCCACGCTCTGACGGGCACGCTGTCGGAGCTCTACTCTCTGCCCGCCGACGCTCGATGCACGCTGCTCCACCCAGCAGGACTGTCCGCCGACTCGGTAGCCGCGTTGCGGGACGCCCTCGATTACGTCGGTCTGCAGGACTGCTCGCTGACTCCTGCGACGTCGGAGAACCCGGCGGCGGCCGTTCGCGCCGCAGCCTCACGTCGGTCGTCGCCGCTCACCTCGGCGGCCTCGAACAAGGCATTCGCGGCGATGGTGTCCGACTCGGCCACCGGTAAGACCGCTCACACTCGACCACATAGGAGAACACCCACGCGCGCGGCGGTCTCGGTCGCCGCGGTGGCTCTCGCGTTCCTCGCCGTCGGCGGCGCCGTGGGCACCCACGACCTCGACTCCAGCTCGGTCGCGCCCCTGAACTCGCAGCAGGCCATCACGCCCGCCGCTCCCGTCGTGACGTCGTCGTTGGACAGCACCACGACGTCCGCCGCGCCGCTGCCCGTCCAGGAGCAGGCACCGGCTCCGGTGCAGGAGGCCCCGGCTCCGGAGATCGACACGCTCGACCCTGTCACGGAGACGATGCCGCCCTCGCTGCCGGAACCCAGCGGCCTCACCGACATCGTGGAGCCGCTCGATCTGTTTCCTGATGGTGGGATATTCGGTGGAGTCGGGTCCCCACCCCCTCCAGACACCACCACCACCACCACCACGACGGCACCGTCCACGACAATCGCCACCACGACACCGGAAACCTCGGCCTCGGAGACCACTGCCCCGGCCCGGTCCGTCTCGCGTACCTCTCCCGGTTCTGTGAACCGTCCCTGACGCTCGTCGGGCGCCGGAAACGCTCAGGATGATGCCCTATGCTCGTGCGCTGGCATCGGTACCTCTGCGAACCATGTGCGGACCCGACGGGCCACGGACTGTCACCACTGCGAAGGGAACTTCTTGCGTAACTCGGCGGCCACAGCGGCCACGGGCCAGAGTCACTCCGAGTCGAGCGGCGCATCTCGCAGCGCACGGGTGATGGGGGTGGTGGGCGCGTCGCTGCTGATGCTGAGCCTCGGCACCGCCACTGCCGGCGCAGCACCCGCGTCGGCGGCTCCCGAGCAGCTGTCCGCGGATCGCCTCCCGTCCGAGTTGGTCGACGCCGTGCAGCGCGATCTGCACATGTCGCCGCAGGAGTACCTCGACCGCGCTGCCGAGGCGCAGAAGCTTCGTACCTACGCCGACGACTTCCGTCAGCAGCGCCCGGCGGACTTCGCGGGTGCCTGGATCGGCGACGACGGCGTTCCCGTCGTCGCGGTCACCACCTCGGAGGCCGCGAGCCAGGTGGCGCAGGACGGCTACCGCAGCCGCCAGTCGCCCGTGTCGGCGGACACGCTCGAGCAGTCCCTCGACGACTTCGGTCGCTGGGTGTCGGGTCTGCCCCGCGAGGTCTCGTCACAGATCAATTCAGCGGCTGTCGACGTGCTCGGCGGACGGGTGATCGTCGACATCGCCAACAGTCCGATCGGGCGCGCACTGAATCTGCCGACCGCCATCGCCAACCTCCAGGTGCAGCTGTCCCCACCCGCTCCCGGTCCGACGCCTCCGCCTGCCGTGATGGGCGGCGACGACTACGTGACGTCCGCCGGCGACATCACCACCGCGCCGCTCGAGGGCATCGAGATCTGCTCGTTCGGGTTCAGCGCCACCGACGGGGCCGGCACGCCGGTCAGTCTGTCTGCGGGACACTGTGATCCGGGCAACTCCGCCTCGGTGTACCTGCCCAATCGTGACGACATCCGCGCCAGTACTCCCGTCGGCGACTTCACCACGTCGAATGTCGGCGGCAGCGACGGACTCGACTACTCCGTCATCGCGCTGAACGACGCCGGCGTGGCCGCCGGGCTCGACCAGCCCACCGTGCGGGGAGCCAACGGCACCGCCCTCACGATCACCGGAACGGCCTCGCCCGTCATCGGCGCCCCGGTGTGCAAGTCCGGTCAGGCGTCGTCCTTCACATGTGGTCTCGTCGCTGCGGACCGCGTCGAGACGCAGCTCTTCCTGGGTGACGGCGACAGCCGCACGGTGCGTGGATTCGCCAGTACCGCCTGCACTCTCGCGGGTGACAGCGGCGGCGCCATCGTCACAGGGACACTCGCACTGGGCATCACCAGCGGATCCAACAGCGGCGCTGCTCCGAGCTGCGGCGAGGCGAACCTGGCCTTGGCTCAGTACGGCGGAACCGCCAGCCTGGGCATCCCTGTCGACGCCGTCACCGCGGCCACCGGAACGACCGTCCGCACATCGTGAGATAGCACAACGTTCGGTCTCCTTGGTGCGGTAATGTCACGTGTCGAGGCGAGGCGCCTCCGCGCCTCGAGTGGGTGCGTTTCATTCATGAAAGGCCCGACATGGATTTCTTCGAACTTGCTTTCACGGTGATCGGTTACATCGTGCAGATCGTCTCGAATGCCGGCGTTCTGAGCTGACCGACTGCGCAGTGATCGCAGCCCGTCGTCTTCGGACGGCGGGCTGTCGCCATTTCTGGAGGGAACCAATATGACACGGGCGCATCACTTTTCGGGTTCCGTCGCGTAACGCACTCTGGTCACAGTGGTATCGTGGGACACGCGCAGTCCACTCCGTCACCAGCGTCGGTGACGTCCGAGTGTCGACCGTTCCGTTCATCCCACGAGGAGGTGTACCGCTGTGCTGCGCTGCGTTCGATACCCGATGACCTTCGGCCGTTCCCCGAAGGAGGTATCGCTGTGACCGACATCGCCGATTCGTCACTCCCCCGCGAGACTCAGTCCCCCGCCGCGATCTACACGGCGGCAAAGATGTCGTCTGCTCGGGCGGCCCTGAGTTCCGTTGCCCGCGATCCCCGACTCGCCGACGCTTCCGTGCTGTTGGGCGCGCTGTCGGTGGTGGCGTTCTGGAGCTTCGGCTTCGGTGTTCTGCTGGGCATCGCCGCGCTCGTCGCCGGCGTCCTGGCCACCCGCGTTCCCGATGCCGATCGCGCAGACACCGTCATCGGACTGCTCACCGGAGCCGTCGGTGTGATCGCGGGTGGCGTATTCCTCGCCGCCGCCGTTCCCTGGCTCTGATCCACTCCGCCTGAAACGAGAAGGCCGCCACCCGATGGGTGGCGGCCTTCGTCGTGTTCCGAGTCTTACTGAGCGAACTTCGAGGTTCCCGGAGCCGCGTTGTACGTGTTGAGCAGATCGATACCGGCGACGACCAGGGTCGGTCCACCCGCAGTGATCGTGCCGATGACACCACCCAGTCCGGCACCCACTACTGCCCCACCCAGGCAAGTCGCGAGAGCAACCGGGATCGCGAGCGCGATCGGAGCCCCGCCGATGATGCAACCAATACCTGCACCGGTGATGGTGCCGGTCAGTCCGCCGATGGAGGTGGCGAGACCGAGCTGCGAGGCGAAGGACTGCTCGGCAGCGGTGTTCTCGGCGGGCGATGCCACCGTGTTCTCGAGCGCGTTCGGGGCGAGGCCCATCGGTGCTGCGAGGTTCGGGATGAGCTTCACGGTGCGGCCCTCGTCGGTGTACTCGACACCGTAGGGGAACTCGACGCCGTTGAGGTTGAACGACAGCGGAAGGCTCAGGATCGTGTTGCCCTCCTCGTCCACCAGGTCGACGGTCTTGCCGTCGTCGGACGCACGGAACATGCCGGCGTCGACGGTGGTGACGACGCCACCAGCCTCGACGCGCGATGCCCAGTTCAGCTCGGAGTTCTCCGCGGGAGCACTCTCGGTGGTCGTCGCGGAGGGGGTGGTGGTGGCCGGCTGCGCGTACGCAGTACCGGTGGCCACGCCCAGGGAGGCGATCGCGATCGCAGAGGTTGCGACGAGTCGACGCAGTGTCATCTAGATGTTCCGTTCGTTCAGGTTCGTGGTGTCGGACCCCGACACGAGCACTGTAGCGGTTGACAGGGACACAACCGAATATCAGGTCCGTTTCCAGTGCTCGATCCGGGAATTGTCCGTGTGAACAGCCACGATGTGACCTCATTCACGGACGAGGTGGCTCGTGAAGGGTAACAAAATGGTCGCGATGAGGGGCGACTTCCTCGGCGGCCCGAAGTTACCCACGAGGCAAGTTAGGAATACCTGTGCGGGAGGCCTGTCGCTGTGCCGTAATACGGTAGGGCTCATCGCGTGTGCGGGACGGACCAGCCCTCCGTCCGACCTGCGGTGATGTCGACCGAAATGCTAAGTTACCGATCGGTAGAACCCTTGTGGTTACCGGCTGGTAACTTCGAGTGGGACAGATGCATCCGGGCTGACCGTCGGACCGCCCCCTGTGGCCGGCCGGAAGCGTAGGGCGACGGAATGGCCGTCGCCGAAGAAAGGCAGCGTCATGAATGCCCTGACGATCACCCTCGGCACCGTCGGTGCCCTGCTCAGCATCGTGTGTTGGGCCTACTTCTTCCGCGGTGCCGCGATGATGGTGCGATCCATCGCGCTGGGACAGCCGGACAGGACACGTCTGCGACCGTTCGTTCCGCGGTTCAAGCAGATGTGCATCGAGTTCGCTGCGCACACCCGGATGAACAAGTTCCGCTCCGTCGGCTGGGCGCACTGGTTGGTGATGGTCGGCTTCATGCTCGGCGCCATCCTGTGGTTCGAGGCCTACGGGCAGACGTTCAATCCCGAGTTCCACTGGCCACTCATCGGTGACCTCGCGATCTACCACCTCATGGACGAGATCCTGGGCCTGGGCACCGTCATCGGCATCGTGACGCTGATGATCATCCGGCAGCGGAACCACCCTCGCTCCCCCGAGCGCCTCTCCCGCTTCTCCGGCTCCAACTTCCGTGCCGCCTACTTCGTCGAGTTCGTGGTGCTGCTCGAGGGCCTCGGCATGATCTTCGTGAAGGCCGGCAAGATCGCCACCTACGGACACGCCAACCCGTGGACCGACTTCTTCACCATGAACCTGGCCAAGCTGCTCCCCGCGAGCGCGGTGCTGGTCTCGATCTTCGCCTTCGTCAAGCTCATGTCCGGCATGGTCTGGCTGCTGATCGTCGGCCGCAACATCACGTGGGGTGTCGCATGGCACCGGTTCAGCGCGTTCTTCAACATCTACTTCAAGCGTGAGGACGACGGCGGAGTCGCGCTCGGCGCGGCCAAGCCGATGATGTCCGGCGGCAAGGTCCTCGAGATGGAGGAGGCCGACCCCGACGTCGACGCGTTCGGTGCCGGCAAGATCGAGGACTTCACCTGGAAGGGCTGGCTCGACTTCACCACGTGCACCGAGTGCGGCCGCTGCCAGTCGCAGTGCCCGGCGTGGAACACGGGGAAGCCGCTCTCACCCAAGCTGCTCATCACCTCGCTCCGCGACCACGGCAACGCCAAGGCGCCGTACCTGCTCGCCGGCGGCCGCAAGGACATGGCGGGCGACGAGGTCGGCCTGGTCGACGCGGACGGCAAGCCGGACGAGGCCAAGCTCGCGAAGATCCCGCAGGCCGCCCGTGACGAGGCCGAGCGCCCGCTGGTCGGCGAGACCACTCTCGACGGCGGTCTCGGCGGAATCATCGATCCCGAGGTGCTGTGGAGCTGCACCAACTGCGGCGCCTGCGTCGAGCAGTGCCCCGTCGACATCGAGCACGTCGACCACATTCTCGACATGCGTCGCTACCAGGTGCTCATCGAGTCGGAGTTCCCCTCCGAGCTGGCCGGCCTGTTCAAGAACCTGGAGAACAAGGGCAACCCCTGGGGCCAGAACGCCAAGGACCGCACCAACTGGATCTCGGAGCTCGACTTCGACGTGCCGGTCTTCGGCCAGGACGCCGACAGCTTCGAGGACTTCGAGTACCTCTTCTGGGTCGGCTGCGCCGGCGCCTACGAGGACCGCGCGAAGAAGACCACCAAGGCCGTCGCGGAACTGCTCGCCACCGCCGGCGTGAAGTTCATGGTGCTCGGCGCCGAGGAGACCTGCACCGGCGACTCCGCTCGCCGCGCGGGCAACGAGTTCCTGTTCCAGCAGCTCGCGATGCAGAACATCGAGACCCTGAACTCCGTGTTCGAGGGTGTCGACGAGAGCCGTCGCAAGATCGTCGTCACGTGCGCGCACTGCTTCAACGCACTCGGCAACGAGTACCCGCAGGTGGGCGGCAAGTACGAGGTCGTGCACCACACCCAGCTGCTCAACCGCCTCGTGCGGGCCAAGAAGCTGGTGCCGGTGGCGTCGGTGCAAGAGGACGTCACGTACCACGACCCGTGCTTCCTGGGACGCCACAACAAGGTGTACGACGCACCCCGCGAGCTGATGGCGGCGTCGGGCTCCACACTCAAGGAGATGCCGCGTCACGGCGAGCGCTCCATGTGCTGCGGCGCCGGTGGTGCCCGCATGTGGATGGAAGAGAAGATCGGCAAGCGGATCAACATCGACCGCGTCGACGAAGCGCTCGACACCCTGGGTGGCAGCACCACCGCGACGCAGAAGATCGCGACCGGCTGCCCCTTCTGCCGGGTCATGCTCAACGACGGTGTCACCGCACGCCAGGAGGCCGGTGGCAACGACAACGTCGAGGTCATCGACGTCTCGCAGATGCTGCTCAGCTCGATCACGCGCCTGGACTCCGCACAACTCGGCGAGAACATCAAGGTGGTGCCGCGGGCCAAGCCCGTGGTCGTCCCTGCCGAGGAGCCCGTCGACACCCCCAAGGCCGAGTCCGTCGCCACCGAGGACGTCGCCGCCGAGGAGGAGAAGGGTCGCGTCGAGGAGATCGAGACGGCTGCTGCGGGTGGCGATCCCGCTGCCCCCGCGCCCGGCAAGGGTCTGAAGATGAAGGGCCTGGCCAAGGCTCCGGGCGCCAAGGCACCCGGCGCGAAGGCTCCGGCCGAGCCCGCCGAGTCGCCCAACGCCGACGGTGACGACGCAGCCGACGCGTCCAAGCCGAAGGGCCTCGGCATGGCCGGCAAGGCGAAGGCACCGGGCGGCAAGGGGCTGCAGCTCAAGGGTCGTCCTCCGGGCGCGAAGGCACCGGGATCTGCCGCAGCTGCTCCGGCCGAGAAGCCGGAACCGACCGACGCTCCCGCCGAGACGGCCAGTGAGGCATCGGAGTCGTTGCCGACGGTCAAGCCCAAGGGTCTCGCCGTGAAGTCCGGGTTCAAGAAGCCCGGCGCCAAGGCACCGGG
>NZ_JARVSZ010000006.1:0-116788 GCF_030208955.1 Rhodococcus sp. MEB041 | reverse complement strand
ACTGGAACTTCTACCGCGCCCTCGCCGACTTCAAGATCGCCGTCATCGCCGAAGGCATCGCACACCGCGCCGCCGCCTCCGACGACACGGACGGCACCGCCGCAGCAGCCGCCCACGCCACAGCCGAATTCGCCGCAGCCGGGCTGCGCGCGTTCTCACGGTGACCCGCAGACACCACTTCTGATCGAGAGGCCGACAGCAATGAACGACATCGAGTGCGACGTACTGGTCATCGGCGGCGGGATGGCCGGTCTGACCGCCGGAGCCCGCGCCGCGTCCGCAGGCAGATCCGTCGTCGTGGTGGAGGTCGGTGCGGATGTCGGCGGATCCGCGCGCTATGCCGGATACGTCTGGACGGCACCGGATCACACCGTCATGGACGCACAGAACCCGCACGGCAACCCTGCCCTGAGGCGACTGCTGGTGGACCGGTTCCAGGACGGCGTGCAGTGGTTACGTGACACCGGTGTGGAGGTGGGCGATGCGCAGCGAATCCTGTCCTTCGGGCGAGGACACAAGTTCGACACCAACCAGTACGTCGATCTGTGCAGGCGGATCGTCCTCGAGTCCGGCGGATCGGTCCTTCTGAACACGTGCACCGAGAGCCTGACGTTCGAGAACGGCGTCGTCACCGGCGCGGTGATCCGGACCGGCACCGCGGAACCACAGGACGTGCGGGCGGCGCACACCGTGCTCGCCACGGGCGGTTTCCAAGGGTCCGCAGCGCTGCTCGAGAAGCACGTTCATCCGAATGCAGGGCGCATGCAACTGCGCTCGAACCCCCACAGCACGGGCGTGGGCCTGACACTCGCCGAGAGCGTCGGCGCTGCCGCCGGTGCGATGAACGCCGGCTTCTACGGGCACCTGATTCCCAGCGGGGTGACCCTGACGGACCCGTCCGATTTCGTCGACATGTCGCTGTACTACAGCGAACACGCGCTCCTGTTCGATCTCGACGGGACGCGCTTCGTCGACGAGACACTCGGTGATCACCTGACGACGATGGCTCTGCTCGACCGGCGCGAGGCACGCGGGCTTCTCGTGGCGGACGCTCGCGTGCACCGGGACTGGGTCCTGGCGTCGTACGTCGAGGGCGCCGTGGCCGTCGACAAGTTCGCACTGGCGAGCAAGCGCGGGGGTCGGGTCGGACGAGCGGACACGCTCGAGGAGCTCGAATACCTACCGGAGGACTGGGGATACGACGGAGCCGCCATCGCGGCCGCGATCGCCGACTTCAACGAGTCCACCACGTCGGCGGAGGGCCCTGTGCCGGGCCGAGCGCTGGATGCGAGCCCGCTGAACGAACCGCCTTACTACGTCATCGAAGCCGTCCCGGCCGTCACTTTCCCGTTTCACGGCGTCAGAGTCGACGGCGACGCCCGTGTTCTGACACCGAACGGCGAGCCGATTCCGGGCCTGCTGGCAGCCGGTTCCGACACGGGCGGCCTGTGGAACCGCGCGTACGCAGGCGGTCTGGCGGCCGCTCTGGTGCTCGGACTCGTCGCCGCGGAGACTGCCGGGTGACCCCTCGGGAAGGATGATGCCGCCGCCGCGCTGCGCGTGTCAAGGCCCCTCGCGGCCGTGGAGGGTGGCGATGATGCGCTGCGCCTCCTCCACCGACGAATGCTCCCGAGTGACCGCTCCGGCCCGCAACATCGCCGACGCGACATCGACCGCCACGGCATGCCGCGCGACCAGGATGCCGATGGCCACGCTCGTGAGATCGGTTGCCTCGTCCCCGTCCACGGTCGCCAGCGCGGCGTCGCCTACGACCACGGGCCCGATGACCCGCACCAGGTGTCCGATCAAGACGTCCGTTCCTGCCGGCAACGGCCCGCTCCACACCGAGCGCCGGTGCAGTTGCACGCACCCGAGGGGGGCGTCCACCGCGCCCAGTGGGAGCACCCTCACCCACCCGACATCCAATGCCACCAGGTCGTCGATCAGCAACGGCCACCGCGCCCCGTCGTGGCGGTCGTCCACGATGATCGTCCGGCCCACCGCACGGTCACTCGACACGAGATCGACATCCGCGCCGTGCAGGTACAGCAGGTCGGCGATCCTCTCCGCCGACGAGTCGGTGGTGTGCAGCACGCGTCGCGTATCGGGGTGACGCGGGGACGACACGACCACCGCGCCACCGTCCGCGCCGGCGACCCCGACGCACACGTCGACGAAATCCGACAACCGCTCCCCCGGGCCGAGTCGAGGCCCGTCGGACGCGGTCGCGTCACCGGGGTCGTTCATGGTCCATCCCTCCACCAGGCGTTCGCAGATCGACTCGCGCACGCCTCGTTCAGCTTTCCCGTCCGCGACGACGGGGGCAGGTCGCATCCTCACGAGACGGCGGACGTGCTCGCGTCCGATACGCCGCCACGACAGAATCGGCGATGCGCCCGCGGTCGGCGATGGCGAAACCATGTCCACGCGCCCACGTGCGGATCGCCGCGGTCTCCGCGCGGTCCGCTGCCGTCCGACGCCGCACCGTCGAGATGTCCTCCGACCGACGTCCTCGGGTGCTCCACTCCGTGAGCAGGCCGTGAATCTGCGCTGCGTTCTCGGACGACAGGTCGATCTCGAACCATGTTCCCCGGTGACCGAACACGACGGTGTCGTCCGCGGACATCCCGTCCAGGTCGTCGATCAGCGTCACGTCAACCTTGCGAACCACGCGGAGCTCCTCGGACACGCGTACGAACGACCACGCAGGGTGACCCCGCACGGGCCGATCTGACGTTGTATCTGTAGGTAGTAGGAAGCCGCCACACTCTGGACGCCGCTGTCTGTGCGTGTCCATACCCTGTCCGGTGCCACTCAACCTTCCGTGAGGGGATATTTTCTCTCGACTCCATGGTGATCTTCGAGCGGTGTTTCAGGGTGGTCCCCCACCGGGCACAATTCTCCGCAGGTGCCCCGCTGCACCCGGAGTTCGGTGCTCGACTGTCGAAACCGACGGCGGTCGGCACCGACTTCCCGTGTTCGCGAGGCCCGTCACCGGTCGGCGCGACCTGAGACAGTGATGGAAAGAGCGCCGTGACCACGTCGGACCCCACACCGCCCGAGCTGCGGCTCGCTCTGGCCGTCCGGGCAGTTGCCGCACTCGCCGACGACGACCACGTCGCCGAGCTGCTCGATCGACTGACCGACGTCGCCTGCACCCTCGTCGATGCCGCCGACCACTGCGGCATCACGCTGTCGATCGGCGATGTCACCTTCACCGCCGCAGCCTCGAGCACGGAGATCGCGCCGATCAACGACCAGCAGTACTCCGCCGACAACGGTCCCTGTCTGCACGCGGCTCGCACGGCCGCCACCATCGTCGTCGATTGCACGGTCGACGACGATCGATGGCCGCATCTCGGACCCGCTGCTCACCGCGTCGGCATCAACACCATGCTGTGTGCGCCGATCGTCTGCGACGATCGGCCGGTCGGATCGCTGACCCTGTTCGCCCGTGCACCACAGGGTTTCGACGATCTCGATCACCGCCTCGTCGAGCTGCTCACGGGAGTGACAGCGGATGCTCTCGAGAGGGCTCGACGTCGCCGCGAACTACACGGAACCATCGCCGGACTACGGGACGCGCTGGTGCACAGGGCTCCCATCGAACAGGCCAAGGGCATTCTGATGGCACTGCGTGGCATCGACGAGGATGCGGCTTTCACTGTGCTGTCGACCCGCTCCCAACATCTCAATCGCAAGGTGCGCGAGATCGCCACCGAGTTCGTCGAGTCCGTCAGCGCCGCCGCGCCGACCGGCGATCTCTGACCATCAGCGACGCACCCGCTCCCCTGTCAGTGGAGCCCACCGTCCACCGGAGCAACGAGGTCCCCCACGTCTCGCGGCTACCCGCGTCGAGCAGGCCGGGTGCGTTTGGCGCTGTACAGGGCCGTGTCGGCGAGGGCGAGGAGGTCGGCGAGCCGGACGGTTCCGGAGTTGTACGCGATCCCGATGGTGACGGACACCTCGACATCGCTCTCGTCGAGCGCGATGGGTTCGCGAACCCTGTCACCTAGTCGGGCGGCCAGCCGGTCCGCACCCTGCTCGCCGCCGGCGCCCGTCGGGGCGAACGACGCAATGATGAACTCGTCGCCACCGATTCTGCCGATCACATCCTCCGAACCGCACTCGGACCGCAGACGCTGAGCGAGCGTACGCAGGACGAGATCACCCGCCGCGTGTCCGTGAGTGTCGTTGATCTCCTTGAAGTAATCGACGTCCACGAACAGCAGCGCCGTCGGAGCAGCGAGGTCGCAGTCCGGGCGGGTGAGCCTCTCCAGCAGGGCCGACCGATTCAGGACACCGGTCAGGTCGTCGTGACGAGACCGGTCCAGAATCGACTGGTAGGCATCGACCAGGCGAGCGGTCCTTTCGACGGTCTCGGTGACGTCGCGGAAATTGATCGCCACGTGCCCGTCCACGAAGCTGCCCGTCAGTTCGATGGTGCGACCGGGCACGTACAGGGATGCTGTCTGTAGCGTCACCTCACCACGCGTGGCGATGACCTCGCGGTGAAAGTCACCGAAGAACGAGTCCCGCGTCCGAGGCAGCGCGTCGTGAATGTGTCGGCCCAGGATCTCCGCGCGAGGCACCCCGAGATGCCGTTCGCTCTCCGTGTTGATGTAGCGGACCACCATGTCCTCCCCCAACACCATGAAGCCGAGCGAGACCCGATCCAGCACCCGCGTCAGGACGGCGTCTGCGCCGAGTTCGGGATCCACGGCGAGCACGATGCCGGTGAGGATTCCGGCGCCGGGGTCGTTCGTCGATTCGATGGTCATGCTCCGGGTCAGGACATACCGCAGGGACCGGTCCGGAAGCACGATCCGATAGAGGCATTCGGCCCCGAGCGAGGTGTGGGCATCCTCGAACAGCTTCTGCACGACACGCTCGTCGTCGGGATGCACTCGTTCGTGCCACACCTCCATCGCGGGACGGTCCGTGGGCGCCGAGAAGATCTCCCTCGCGCGGTCGTCGAGATCAAGGCGCCGGGCAGCGATGTCGTAGCGGATCACACCGATGGTGGCCGCTCGCGCCTCGACGTCGGACACCGACGGCTGCCCCGGCGACCACTGCAGACGATGTACCGACACCCTGACACCCACTTGTTCGTGCTCACGGTCGGGGACATCCTTCGCCACCCGCCCCGGATATCGTTCTACACCGGCGCACCCAGCGATCTGACCGTTTCGCCCCATCGCCGGGCGGCACTGGTAGCCGAACAGCCGGACGGTTCCCCGATGACCGGGGAACCGGAACCGAGCCGACAGTATGGACACTGCTGTCCGAGTTCGAGAAGAACCAGGGTCGACGCGCGGAATTGGCCGAGGCTGTCGGTTCAGTGCAGGCGGCGTTGCGCGACACTATTCACTCGGCTCGAGAGACGGCCCCGACATCGTGGACGGTCTCGAGATGCACCGGCCCGTCGAGCACCCGCTCCACCCTGACGAGCGGCGTCACACACGTGTCACGCTCACCCCGGCGGGAAGGCCGTGGTCGCCACCAGCGAGACCGTCCTGTCGCCCCGTGGGGTTCACCCGACTCTCCCCCGCCGCCTCACGAGCTGAGATCGACGCTGATTCCCAGTCCTCGCTCACGAGCTGCTGTGATGACGAGGCGTGCGACGGCGAGGTCTTCCGCACCGATGCCGGTGGAGTCGAACAGTGTGATCTGCTCGTCCGATGATCGACCGATCCTCCGGCCGGTGATGACGTCGCCGATTTCGGTGCTCAGTTCGTCCTCCGTCACCGCACCCTCGGCGAGTGCGAGCACGGCGTCTCCCGATTTGGACAGCGCGGTGGTTCGACTGTCCACGACGATCCGCGACCGTGCCATGGCCTCACCGTCCACTTCACGCTCGTCGGGGCGTGGCGCTGCGCCGACGACGTTCAGATGTGTTCCAGCGGTGAGCCATCCACCTCTCAGGATCGGCTGTACCGACGGGGTGAGAGTGCAGACGATGTCGGCGCAGCGGGCGATCTCTTCCACCGACGCTGCCGACCGGATAGGGAGATCGTCACCCTCGAAGGCCGTGCGGAATGTCGCCACCGTGCTCTCCGATCTGGACCACACGAGAACGCTGGTCACGTCCCGCACGGTGCGGATCGCGCGGACATGCTCGACCGCGAGCGCGCCGGCGCCGACGACGCCGAGCACAGCCGGCCCCGGCCGCGCCAGGTACCGGGTGGCGACTGCACTGGCGGCTGCGGTTCTGATGGCGGTGATCGCGCGTCCGTCCAGCATCGCGATACATTCCCCGGTGCGAGTCGAGGTGACCAGCATCGTCGACCGCTGACGAGGGAGTCCGCGTGCACGGTTCGCGGGGGCGTCGCAGAGCACCTTGGCCACCGCCAGTTCCGCGACACCGGACTGGGCCACCATGGGGATGATGCGGGCGTCCTCGGTGCCGTTCATCGAGGGCGGCACCGGGTTCTGGGCGCTGCCCTCACTCAGCTCCACGAACATCCGCTCGACTGCTTCCAGGACAGTGGTGCGGTCCAGCAGCGCCGAGATCTCCGAGTGGCGCAGTACCAGTGTCATCGTTCAGCCGACCGTCGTCAGTTCCGCAGCGTCGACGATGCGCGAGGTGACCAGATCCTCGAACGCGGGGGCCCGACCGACCATCTTCTCTTCGTGGAGGATGCGCATCCAGCGGTCGCTCGCAGCACCATCGATGCGCACCGTGTCCCAGGTGCGGGATTGCTGGATTCTCGTGCACGCGGCGGTGAGAGTGGGCAGCGGCATCATGGGCCAGTGCTCGGCCAGCAGCGGTTCGAGTTCACTCACGGGCGTCGCCTTGACCGTTGCCATAGCAGCGTCCAGGGCGGAGGTGAACGCGACGAGCCGATCCTCCAGTTCCTCGACACGGTCGGTGCGGCAGTAGTACACACTGTTCGGGCCGAGCCCGCCGACGTCTGCGTACTCGACGACGATGTGTCCGGTGTGGCGATCCGACATCGACTGAGCGGTGGTGATGTCGAGGATGATCGCATCACCGAGTCCGTCCTCGAACAGTTCGACGAACATCGGCGTGGACAGATCGCGGAGAAATGCCGTTGCGGCGGAATCGATTCCCGCTTCCCGCATCATTCCCGCGGTGATCGCATACGGCGCGCTGCCACCGATTCCCGGCGCCAACACGGTTTTCCCGGTCAGCATCGACCAGTCGAATCCGTCCGGTGTCGGTGCTCGCATGACGAGCGCCTTGGGGAACTGGTGGTTCAATTGTGCGAAGACGGTGAGCTGACGAGATGTCCCCCAGTACATTCCGGGAACCCACAGTCCGCCGAGAGCGATGTCCGCAGCGCCGCTGTCGAGATCGTCGAGCACGCCGGTCCACGGGTCACATGCCTTCGCGTGCACCGACAGACCGCGCTCGGCGAACATGCCGGCGTGATCGGCGTAGTACTCCGGAAGGTAGTTCAGCCCGTGCGCGGTGGCGGAGACGAACAGTGATTCGGTCATGATGGATGTTGCCTTTCTGTTGTGATGCACTGTATTCGAGTGTCAGGCTGCGACGAGTTCCTTCTCGTTCACTTCCTCCAGAGACTGTCCGAACGTCTCGGGTCCGAAGCGAGCGACGACGACCAGGAGGACGTACATGGCCGCGATCATGAAGAACACTCCGGCCACTCCCGCGCGGTCGAAGAAGAAGAGGGCTGCGAACGGCATGACGGCGCCGGCGACATTCCCGATTCCGTTGACGATGGACGTGCCCATTCCGCGGATCGAGGTGGGGAACAGTTCCGGCGTCCACACCGACAGCATGGTGTTGAGCATCATCGTGAAGAACTGGAAGACGGCGCCGAGAACGAGGATGGTGGCAACGCTGTTCGCGAGAGTCGCGAACGCCACCGCGGACACGCACCCGAGAACCGCCGCGGTCATCACAGTGGGCCGCCGGCGGACTCGGCCGGCGAGATAGCACGCGGCACAGGCGCCGAAGAGACTGCCGACGTTCATGATCATGGTGAACAGCAGTGAGTCCGTGAGGGAGTAGCCCCTCGAGACCAACAGGATGGGCATGAGGAACAGGAGGGCGACCTGGGCACCGAACGACATCCACGAGGCGGCTCCGACCGCCGCGGTGCGGCGCAGATTCTGCCCGCGGAACACCTCTGCGTACGACGTCGACGAGGTGGTGGGAAGGATGTCGGCATCGGTCACGAACTGCTTCGTCGGCCCCGGGTCGCGAAGCCCCGAGATCGAGCCACTGGCCAGCCGCGTCAGACTTCGATTGGCCTCGTCGACACGCCCTTTGGACAACAGGAAACGCGGCGATTCCGGAAGGTAGCGCCGGAAGAACACGACCAGCAGTGCCGGAACCGCGAGGATGACGTAAGTCCAGCGCCACGACGTGTCGTCGCCGCCCAGGACGCCTCCGAGCGGACCGAGCACGAGCATGAAGAAGCCGAACGATGCGATGTTGCCGATGCCTCCGGACGAGATGTTGAGAGTGGCGAGGAGAGAACCGCGGTGGCGGGTCGCGACCAGTTCGGCGAGGATCGCCAAACCGACCGTGAACTCGCCGCCCAGACCGATGCCCACGATGAATCGGCTCGCCAGCAGCATCTCGTAACTGACGGACGCGGCACTGATCAGTCCGCCGAGGGTGTAGACCAGCAGGTTCAGGCTGAGCGCCACCCGCCTGCCCCACCGGTCGGCGATGTAGCCACCGATGAGGCGGCCCACGAGTCCACCGATCACGGTGGCGGTGTTGATGAATGTCAACTGCGCGTTGCCGATTCCGAGAGAGTCCTTGATGAGCGGGCCCATGGCGCCGGTGGAGTTCTGCTCGAGACTGTCGAAGAACAACCCCGCCATGAGGAGGAGGACGACAGCTCCCTGGACGCGGGTGAATCCGATGCGGTCGAGGGTGCTGGACAGTGCCGATGCCGGCACGGGATCGACGCCCGGTGGGATCGACGCCGGAGTGGATGTGGACATGGTGTGCTCCAGGGGACTGGACGGCACCGGGAACGGATGTCAGCCGGCGAGTCGCCTCTCCACGTGCTCCGAAACGACTGCCTAATTTGTATACAAACCATGTGTCATTCCCGTTGCTCGGCGCTACGGATGTGTTAATCCCCTGATGTACACCTCAGATAGTATACGAAGTGACGGACCGACTACTCAGGTGTCGGCTTCGTCCCGCCGGAGGTGCTCGTCCATGAGGAACCCCGCCTGGACGGGTGCGCCACCGAGGATGGCCGAGGCAAGCGCCGCGTGGTCGTGAACGGTGGCATCGGGATCGTCACCGAGACCCCACTCGACGCGCCGATTGACACCCGCCAACATCTCTCTGAGCTGGTCGTTGCCCGAGGCAATGGCGATGAGGTCGTGGAACGACCGGGCGCCGCTCCGGTCCGCGGGTGGTCCCCCGCCGCTTTCCCGCGCCCGTTCGACGACGCGCGCCAGCTCGTCCGCCACCGAACCACCCCGGTTACGCGCAGCGAGCTGGGCGGCGAGAACTTCGAGCCCGTGCCGAACTTCGAGCAGCTCTCGATTGTCCTTGTGGAGAGTGGTCGACACCGTCGCACCGCGATACCGCACGGTGGTGACGAAACCTTCGGCTTCCAACTGCGCCAGAGCCTCTCGAACCGGCACGCGGGACACACCGAAACCCTTGGCGATGGTCTCCTCGACCAGCCTCTCCCCGCCGACACGGCGACCAGAGAGGATCTCCTCCCGCAAGTGTGCCGCGATGGTGTCGCCGGGTGACCTGTCGTTCTCTCGACCCGCGTCCACGGGAAGAAGTCTAGTCGGCCGGTCCTCTCGATGCCGGGATCGTGACGACCCGTCCGCCGATCACGCCTTGTCGGCCTTGCGTTATTTGCATTCATAGTGCAATATTCGCTTGAGCATCGGGGCGGGCCGGGTGCGGAGACCGGAGGGGATTCCATGATCACGGTGACCAGTGCCGCAGGCGGTGTCGGACGGCTGCTCGTCCGACAGCTGGCATCACGAGGTGTTCCGATACGA
The DNA here is from genome assembly GCF_030208955.1 of Rhodococcus sp. MEB041. Taxonomy (NCBI): domain Bacteria; kingdom Bacillati; phylum Actinomycetota; class Actinomycetes; order Mycobacteriales; family Nocardiaceae; genus Rhodococcus; species Rhodococcus sp. MEB041. Next base: position 106,807 of record NZ_JARVSZ010000006.1, on the reverse strand, counting down.
GCGGTGGTGAAGAACGACGACCAGGCCCGTACGACTCGGCGGGACGGGGCCACCGAGGTCGTCGTGGGCGATCTGAGAGCCCCGCAGACACTCGACACGGCCCTCGCCGGCACGACCGTCCTGTACCACGCGGCTCCGACGCAGATCATCGACGAGCGACCCATCATCGATCACCTCATCGCTTCAGGACCATCACATGGTCTGCAGCACATCGTGTTCCACTCGGTGATCCACCCCGAACTGCACCAGCTGACCCATCATCGGCAGAAGCACATCGCGGAGGGGATGCTGCTCGACAGCGCGATCCCCACCACCGTCCTGAGACCGTCGCACTACATGCAGAACTACCTCGAGGTGTGGGACCTTCTGCACGCGGGCGTCATGCCGTACCCGGTCTCACCGGACAGCGTCATGGGAGTGGTCGACCTCGCCGATGTCGCCGAGGTGGCCGCCACCATCGCACTCGATCCGGACCCACACACCGGGCGTACCTACGACCTGTCCACCGTCGAACTGACTCGCCACCAGATGGCGGCGATCTGGTCGACGGTGTTGGGCCATCGCGTGACTGCTCTCCGCATCCCGCCGTCATCGCTCAGACACAGGACAGCCGCCCTGCCCGCGCTGGGACCGATCCTCGTCGAGGCCGTCCGGGCGACCGGAATGCACTCCGCGAGCCACCTCGTGCGGGGAGTCGGCGCGGCCGCCAATCCCCGCGGCATGAACGACTGGCCGCACGATGCGCGCGAGGCGTACCGCACGATGATGTCGCATTACGACCGGCACGGACTTCCCGCCGGTGATCTGACCGTGCTTCCCGCACTGCTCGGACGCGAACCCACCTCCTACGAGGATTTCGCCCGCCGGTCCGCCTCCGAGCGTGGGCATCGGTCGAAGGACTCCCGAGGATGAGTCGCTCGCAGCATCCATTCCGACCGGCGCGGTCCATGGTGACCGGAGCGAGTTCCGGCATCGGGGCCGAGTTCGCCCGAGCCCTGGCCGCGCGCGGCTCCGACCTGGTGTTGGTGGCACGACGGGAGGACCGGTTGACCGCTCTCGCAGCCGAACTCGAACGTGCACACGGCATCCACTGCCGTACGGTCTCCCATGATCTGTCGGAACCCGCAGCCGGACGTCGACTGCGGACCCTGGTTCCCGAGAGACTGGACCTCGTCGTCAACAATGCCGGCTTCGCAGTACAGGGCCCGTTCGTCGACAACGATGCCGACGACCTCGCGCGGCTCCTGGCGGTCGATGTCGCTGCCGTGGTGGACATCTGCTCTGCCTTCCTCCCCGACATGATCTCCCGCGGCACCGGATCCGTCGTCAACGTCGCCAGCACGACGGCGTTCCAACCCGTTCCCACCCTCGCCGTCTACGCCGCAGCCAAGGCGTTCGTCCTGAGCTTCACGCAGTCGCTGTGGTACGAGTCCAGGCGCCACGGTGTCCGAGTGTTCGCACTCGCCCCGGGTCCGACGCGCACCGAGTTCTTCGATGTCATCGGCGAGTCCGCCGCGACGACCGGCTCGTACCAGTCACCCGCCGAGGTCGTCGCCACCGCGATGCGCGCCCTCGACGCCAGAACCTCACGTCCACACGTCATCTCAGGACGGAGGAACACCATCGCGGCCGCCACGGCAGCGCTGACGCCACCTCGGGTACTGCTTCCGGCGGTGGCGCGGCTGCTGCGCTGATCTCCCGAGTTGCCGTCCCCGCTCGGCCGACTCGGACTGTAGTGTCACGATCATGGCCAGGGCCTCGAAGTTCACTGCGGCCGACCGTCGCGCCGCTGTGGAGCGTGCCTTCGAGGGAACAGAGAGTCCCACCGCCGTCGCATCTGATCTGGGTGTCCACCCGACCACTCTCTATCGGTGGGCCGCGTCCGACACGGCGGACGACCCGGGGCCGGCGCCGACTCGGCTCGTCCACGCCACCCAGACGCTGCTCGAACACTCCGACTACGGCGACATCACCGTGGAGGCCGTGGCGCAGCACTGCGGACTCGCGGCCCGGACCGCATTCCACCACTTCCCCACCAAACGCGACCTGTTCCACGCAGCCGTCAACGATGCCGCCACCACGCTGATCGACCGCATGGCAACGCGTTCCGAGCAGGCGACGTGGCCGGACGATCCTCTGGGACAGCTGCGATCGTTCCTGCACATCGCCGCGGCCACCATCTACGACACTCCGGCGACCCACGTGCTGTTCCGCAACATCGGTGTTCCCCGCAGCGAAGGAACCGCCGAGGGGTGGCACACCGACTTCGTCGTCGCGATCGAACAACTGCTGCACAGAGCGGCCGATGCCGGTCAGATCGAACGCCACACCGACGTGGCCGCGGCAGCGCAACTCGTGACCGGCGCCATGCGCGGGATCCACACCGCCGTGTTCGACGGCGCCTCTCCCGATGTCGCACTCGACCTGGTGGACCGCGTTCCCCTGCTGATACCCGGCCCCCGTCGAACGTGAGATTCGCAGCGTCGAGGCACCCCGCACCTCACCCGATCACGCGGTACCGCAACATCATCTCGTGATCCTCGTGGTCGAGGATGTGGCAGTGCCACATGTAGCCCTGCAGATCTCCGGCCGGTGCGCTGTGAGCTGCATGGTCGTAGGACGCCAGAGCACCCGGTTCGGGCGGCCGGGGGAACACGGCGTCGGGATCGAAGTCGAGTTCCTCGGCGGTGGGAAATCGCACGACGATGCGAGTCACGGTGCCGGGATCGAGCCGCACCGTGTCTTTCCACCCGCTCTCCCATGGCGCGGGAGGGAGACCCGGACCGGCGAGGAAGGGTTCCGGTGACGGCGTCCACTTCGTGCCGACGGCGGGTTGCGGATGAGCGAGTTGGAGCTCGACGGTGCGCAGCGGGACGCGCTCGAGAATGCGGAAGTGCACCAGGTGCAGATGGATCGGGTGCGGATCCGCGGTGATGTTCACGATGTCCCACCGCTCGGTGGTTCCGGCGCGGGGAGATTCGATGTCCCCGTCGGTGTAGCGGAGGTTGTTGAGAGCCATGTACGCCGGCGGAAGCCGAAGCGCGTACGGCTGACTGACGGTGACGACACGGTGGCGGTCGGGAGTCGCGATCGGCGGTAGGGGTTCCGGTCGTGATCCGCCGTCGCGCAGACGGTTCGGAATCGCGCCCGTGTGGCCGCGAGCTGCGGTGACGTCGAAGCGGCAGAAGTGCGTCATGGCGACGGCGCCCAATTGCGCGGCCTGGAACGGTGGTGCCTCGTCGTTGAGAAGTCGCACCGCGGTTCCGGGTTCGACTGTGCCGAAGTCCACGAGCATGTCGTAGCGCTCGCCCGGCGCGACCCGGAGGTGCCGCGTCTCCACCGGCGCGTCGAGCAGTCCGCCGTCGTTACCGATGACCAGAAACGGGATCTCGTGGTCCAGGTAGAGATTCCAGACGCTGTACGAGCCGGCGTTGATCATGCGAAAGCGATACACCCCGCGAGCGACCGGAATACGCGGCCACACAGCACCGTTCACCACTCCGAGATCGCCGACGGCCCCGCCTTCCCAGGACCCTTCGGGCACCACGGGGGTGGATCGCAGACTCGCTCTGCCATCAGGAGTCAGGATCTTCTCCTGCAGTACGAGCGGCATCTCGAACTCACCTGCGGGCAGACCCAGCGGATTGCCCGCTTCGCCGGTGTCGAAGCGGTCGCGAAGCAGAACGTTCCCGGCGAGCCCGCCGTACACGTTCGCGCGGGTGATTCCCATGGCGTGGTCGTGGTACCAGAAGTGGGCCGCTTCCTGGCGGAACGGGAACTCGTAGCGAAGGGTGCGACCGTAGTGCACGAGTTGCTCGGCGTGCCCGTCGCTGTCCGGCGGGGTCAGCCCGCCGTGCAGATGCAGCACCGTCGGCGGACTGGTCCGGAAGAGTGGTGAGACTCCGTGGAGACTCGTGTCGAGATCGCGCGCGAACGGATGCGGGCCGAGGTCGTTGGTGAGGGTGAGCGACATCCGTTGGCCGGACTCCGCTTCGAGGGTGGGGCCGAGCACCGTGGTCGCCACCCCGTCCACCTCGTACGCCATCGCGGGCGCCGCAGACACTCCCGAGTGATATCGATGCATCGTGGACACAGTTCGGACGACGTGGTCGGCCCCGCGCACAATGGGTAGCGGAGCCACCTCGTCGATGTACGGCGTCAGTGTCGGCGAGTGGAACAGCAGCGGACTCGAAAGAGTCGGCTGAGCCTGAGCGCGGGTGACAACACCCCCCGTCGCACCCACTGCCACCGCCAAGCCCAGATTGCGCAGGAACCGCCGGCGCGCCATCGCACCGTCACGACCGACCGAGAACTCCTCCGCCACTTCGCACCCCCATGCCCGCGGCGCGAGTGCGCCGGGGCTGACCGTACCGCACCGTATGGTGTGTCAGGCCCGTTTCGGCGGAGTGACGGGCAGCTACCGCGCGGTCAGCAGGGCGAACATCGCCCGCACCTCGTCCGGGGTCGGCGTGGGGAGGTTGTCGCGGGCATGCACGAAACCGATGCCCGCGTACACGAGAAAGCCTGCTCGCAACCGTGCCTCGGCCTCGTCGAACCCCAGTTCGCGCATCGAGTTCTGGACCACGTCGAAGATGCGTTGATCGAGCTCCCGGACGACCACGGCAATCTTGTCGTAGGTCCGAGCCCAGTCCCGCACTGCCGCCTCGACAGCCCAGGTACGTTCCTGCAGAAGCAGTTCCGCCATCACCTGCAGTCTCGCGTCCACGGGCACGGTGTCCACCTGAGCCAGTCCGCGAAGCGTGTCGTTCTGCTCGTCGCACCACTTGTCGGCGATGGCGGTCATCAGCTCGTCGATGTCGGCGAAGTGCCAGTAGAAGCTGCCCTTGGTCACCTTCAGCCGCTCGCACAGCGTCGTGATCTTCACTTCCGACACGCCCTCGCTCACCAGCAGTGCGAAGGCGGCGTCGATCCAATCGTCGACGGTGAGCCGCGGAGCCCGTGGCGCGGGCGCCGACTTCTTCTCACCGCCACGCCGTCGACGCGCGGGGGCGCCACTCCGGGTGCGGGCATCGCCGGACGCGGCTTCGGGTGCCATCGCTCTCCTTCGTGTCGTGATGCTCGGCTGATCCGTCGATCGTACGATCACCTCGCCGGGTCAGACCCGACCGAGGGCGTCCAGCGCGAGTCGCCGGACCTGCTCGTCGCCCGAGAGCCCGGCGTGGTCGACCGTGCTCGTCGGATCGACGGACTGCACGACGATCGCCTCGCCGCCCGGCATCGCACTCGTGAACGGATCGGTCACGAGTCCGTCGGTCGCCGTGACGACGTCGGCGTACCGCACCCCGGCGACCGGTACATCGACGGGCGGAGTCGTGAGAAACGACGAACCCGTGACGATCTCACCGCACGCCCCGCACCATGGACCCACCAGTGGCTTCTCCAGACGGGCCAGCTCGTCGTAGATTCCGATACCGCGGTTGAACGCGGCGATCGTGCCGGCCTCGGCGAGGTTCGTTCCGCGCCAGAGCGGTCCGAGCGTGACCAGTGTGGACACGGGGGCAAGTCCGTCGTCCACGGGGTGGGTCAGTGCAGACTGCACGGCCAACGCTCCTGCGCCGCGCGCCACGACGCGGATCCGCGATTCCCCGGTGCGGGACAGGATCCCGTCGATCGCGGACCGTATCTGCGACGCTGAGTCCTCGAGTGCAGCCAGACCGGCGACCGTGGCGACCGGCCGGAGCGCCTCCGTGAGAGCGGATTCGCCGTAGGTCAACGCGACAGGACACCACCCCCGACTCGTCAGGTCGTCGGTCCACCCGTCCCACTCCGCCGCGGAGGAACCCAGATCGTGAACCAGGAGAACAGTGTCGACACACGGATCCGCCGGGCCGGCCGTGGACGGAGCCACAACACACGCCTGGACTCCGATCGCGATGAACACGACGGACGTGAGCCTGCTGCACAACGACATTCATGTCTCCCGAGATCGGATAGTCGAAACCGTCAGAACACACCATACAGTGCGGTATGGTGAATTGAATCACAGACGCTGTGCCGAGGATTGCCGGAAGGACAGGTCGCATGGACCACGAACGGACACAACCCGGTCGGGTAGGCCGGTGAGCGTCTCCACCTCGCGAGCAGTCACGTCCGCGGCACGCGGCGCGGTGTCGTCTCTAGGGGAGTTCTACGCCTTGACACTCGACACCGCCCGAGCCGTCGCGAAGCGGCCGTTCCAGTGGCGGGAGTTCGTCGATCAGAGCTGGTTCATCGCCCGGGTCTCTCTACTTCCGACCATCCTGATGTCGGTCCCCTTCACGGTGCTGGTCGTCTTCACTCTGAACTCGTTGCTCATCGAGATCGGTGCATCCGATCTGAGCGGAGCGGGCGCAGGCCTGGGCGCCGTCACCCAGATCGGGCCGCTGGTCACCGTGCTCGTCGTGGCCGGCGCTGCCGCGACTGCGATCGCCGCAGATCTCGGATCGCGCACCATCCGCGAGGAGGTGGACGCCATGGAGGTGCTGGGCATCGATCCGGTGCACCGCCTCGTCCTGCCTCGCGTTCTCGCCTGCACCCTCGTCGCGGCTCTCCTGAACGGCGCCGTGTGCACCATCGGACTGGTGGGCGGGTTCTTCTTCTCCGTGTACCTCCAGGACGTCACGCCGGGTGCTTATGCCGCAGGAGTCACGCTGCTGGTGGGACTTCCGGAACTGCTGCTCTCCGAGGTGAAGGCAGCATTGTTCGGTCTCCTCGCCGCGCTGGTCGCCTGTTACCGGGGACTGTCCGTGCGAGGTGGGCCGAAGAGCGTCGGGGAGGCGGTCAACGAGACCGTGGTGTTCTCGTTCGTCGCCCTGTTCCTGGCCAACCTGGTCCTCACCTCCGTGGGCCTCGCCGTGAGCGGCCGCTGATGGTTCTCGAGATGAGCGACATCGCTGCTGCGATGCGACGCCGGACGAACGCTGCCTCCGGAGCGGTCGATGTACTCGGTGAACGCGCGATCTTCTTCACGCGTGCACTTGCGTCCACCGGCCGAGCCGCCCGGTCGTACCGCGGGGAGACGATGCGCGTCATCGCCGAGATCTCGCTCGGCACCGGTGTTCTCGCCGCGATCGGCGGCAGCATCGTCATTCTCGGCTTCCTCACCCTGTTCGCCGGTGCCACCGTCGCGGTGCAGGGTTTCGACTCGCTCGGAAGTATCGGGGTCGACGCGCTGACCGGGTTCCTGGCCGCCTACGTCAACGTACGGGTCGTCGCACCGGTCACCGCGGGAGTGGGCCTTGCCGCGACCATCGGCGCCGGGACCACGGCAGCGCTCGGCGCCATGCGGATCAGCGAGGAGATCGACGCGCTCGAGGTCATGGCGATCAAGTCGCTGCCGTACCTCGTCGGCACCCGCATCGTCGCGGGCATCGTTGCCGTGGTTCCGCTCTACGCGTTGTCACTGATCACGTCGTTCCTCGCGAGCCGGGTCGCGACAGTCGTGGTGCTGGGCCAGTCCGGCGGGGTCTACGACCACTACTTCTCCACGTTTCTCGTACCCACGGATGTTCTGTGGTCGTTCGTCCAAGTCATCGTCATGGCTGTTGCGGTCATGGTCATCCACACCTACTACGGCTACACCGCCTCCGGGGGTCCCGCGGGCGTCGGCACCGCCACCGGACGCGCCGTGCGACTGTCCCTCATCACTGTCGTCAGCGTCACGCTGCTGATCTCGCTCGCGCTGTACGGCAGCGCACGATCCGTGCACCTGGCAGGGTGACATGACGCAATCCTCCGCACGCCTCAAAGGCGCTGCGCTCCTGTCGATTCTGCTGATCGTCGGAGTCGTCGCGGCGGCCTACCTCGCTTATCGGGGCACCGTCAGGGAAGCGATCATGCCGTCGGTCACCGTGTCGGTGCAGTCCGATCGCGCCGGGCTGGTGATGCAGCGGGGCGCCCTGGTCAAGATGAACGGCGTCGAGATCGGCACCGTCTCGCAGGTCCGCCCGTCGACCCGCGGCGCCGTGATCGACCTCCGCCTCCGCGGCGACATCGCGCGTTCGGTGCCCTCCGATGTCGGGGCAACCATTGCCGCCACCACCATCTTCGGATCGAAGATGGTCACTCTCACCGCTCCCCCGGCACCGTCCGCCGTACCCATCGCCGACGGCGCCGTCATCGCCGCCTCCTCCGTCACCGTGGAGGTGAACTCCGTGTTCGAATCGCTGACGTCCGTTCTCGTCGCGTCGCAACCCGAGAAGCTGAACACCACCCTGGGAGCGCTCTCGACCGCCCTGAACGGTCGCGGCCGCGCATTGGGCGCGACGATCGAGGACCTGGACACCGTGCTCGGGGCGGTCACTCCGCTCGTCCCCACGCTCCGACGCGATCTCCGTTCCGCAGCAGTCACGTCCGGCGCGCTCGGCGACAGCGCACCGGATCTGGTCAGCACCCTGGCCTCGCTGACCACGACCGCGCGCACGATCACCGACAGCACCGATGCGCTGGGCCCCGCCCTGACGTCGCTGACGGCAGCGGCGACCGACGCTCGCACCGTTCTCGCGGAGAATGCCGACGGAGTGACAGCCACGGTGGCCGATCTCGTCCCGACGACCGGGTTGCTGCGGGAGTACTCCCCCGAGTTCACGTGCTTCCTTCAGGGCGCCGACATCGCACGGCAGGCCGCGGAGAAGGTCTCCGGCGGCAACGGCCGCACGATGTTGCTGAACAGCACCGTGCTGTTCGGGGTGCCGGCGTACGAGTACGCCACCGACCTACCGAAGGTCGCTGCCACCGGCGGGCCCCGGTGCGGTGCGCTGCCGCTGCTGTCCGACGGCGACATTCCGGCTCCTTACGTCCGCGCCGACACCGGCTCGAACCCCTTCCGCGCCGGTACGACCGCCCCCGTCCTCGACCCGACGTCCATCATCGACTTCCTCCCCGGCGGTCTCGCAGCACCGAGCACGACTCGATGAGTCACCGGGGCAACCTTGTTCGGCTCACGAGCTTCGTCGTCGCCATGACCCTGGTGCTCGCCGCTCTGGTGGTCGTCTTCGGCCAGGTCCGCTTCGACTCGACCACCACCCACCGGGCGCTCTTCACCAGCGCGTCCGGTTTGCGCAGTGGTGAATTCGTCCGAGTGGCGGGTGTGGAGGTCGGATCGGTGGGCGCGGTGGACGTCGTCGACAACGACCACGCCGTGGTGGAGTTCGACGTGACCGATGCGTACACCGTGACCGAGTCCACCACGGCCACGATCCGCTACCAGAACCTGGTCGGTGATCGTTACCTCGAACTGGCCGACACTGCCGGTGACGCAGCTCCTCTGGCCGCCGGCGCCACCATCCCGGTCGACCGGACCTCTCCTGCACTGGATCTGGACCGACTACTGGGAGGGTTCCAACCGCTATTCTCCGGCCTCGACCCCGGCACCGTGAACAGGGTGACCGGCGAACTCGTCGACGTCTTCCAGGGGCAGGGCGGCACCGTCGCCTCGGTGCTGGCGCGGCTCGCGAGTCTGACGTCGTCGTTGGCAGACCGTGACGAGGTGATCGGACAGCTGATCACGAATCTGCGGACCACCCTGGCGACACTCGCAGGGCGCCAGGACGACGTGTCCCTCGCGATAGACAGTGCTCGGACGCTGGTGTCCGGCCTCGCTGCCGACACCCGGACCTGGGGTGAGGCACTGACGAGCATCGACAGTTCGGCCGCCACGATCGGCGACCTGCTCGTCGACGCACGTCCGCCGTTGGACACCACCGTCGACCAGTTGCAGCGCACGGCAGCACAACTCGATGCCGGCAAGGACACCATCGCGAGCATCACCACTCGCCTGCCGGACACGTACGCCTCCCTCAGCCGCCTCGGCGCGTACGGGAACTTCTTCAACTACTACCTGTGCGGCATCAGGTTGAAGATCGACACGCCCGACGGGCGGGGCCTGACGACACCGCTCATCGGTCAGAACACGGGAAGGTGTGCCCCAGCATGATGGAACGCTTCCGCACGGTCGACACCGTCCGCACCGGCATCGTCGGCACCTTCCTCGTGGTGATCGCTGCAGTAGCAGCGATGAACGCGGCCGCACTGCCGATCGTCTCCGCCGGAACGTCGTACAGCGGATTGTTCCTCGACACCGGAGGACTCGAGACAGGCGCCGCCGTGGAGGTCGCGGGGGTGCGGGTAGGGACGGTCACCGACATCGCGGTCGCAGGACAGGCCGTCCTGGTGACGTTCTCGGTCGAGGGAAAGGTGCTGCCCGGCATCGATACCCGTCTCGCCATCGCCACCGAGACCGTCCTCGGCACCAAGAACCTCCGGATGGATCCGCGTGGTGACGGCCGCCTGTCGACGACGGAACCCGTCGGACTCGACCGCACCACCAGCCCGTATCAGCTCACGGACGCTCTGGGCGACCTCACCGACGACGCGGCCGGTATCGACACCGAGCAGCTCACCGACTCACTCGCCGCCACCACCGAGATGCTCGATCGCACACCGGACGACCTGGGCCGCGCCATCGACGGGGTGGGTCGTTTGTCCGCGACGGTCGCGTCGCGGGACGAGAGCTTGCGTGACCTCCTGGCGTCGGCCGAGAAGGTCACCGGCGTCCTTGCAGACCGCAGTGCGCAGGTCGACACGCTCATCGTCGATGCGGCCACGGTTCTCGCCGAACTCGACCGACGACGCGGCGCCGTGGACACACTCTTCGGAACCGTGACGCGGTTGGCGGACCAACTGCGCGGACTGGTGGCCGACAACGAGGCCGAGCTTGCGCCGACACTGGCCTCGCTCGACTCCGTCCTCACCGTCCTGACCGACAACAAGGCGGACATCTCCGCCGCGATCGAGAACCTGGGGCCGTACGTGACGCAACTCGGCGAGGCGGTGTCCAGCGGACCGTTCTTCAACTCGTACATCCAGAACCTGATCCCCGGCCAGGTCATCAGCCCGTTCATCCGGGCTGCCCTCGGACTGGGCCCGGCTCCGGCCGATTCCACCTCCGTCAATCCGCTGACTGCGTTGAACGGAGCACCCCGATGACCAGGAGGCTCGTCGGCGTCGTGCTGTTCCTCGTCGTCTCTGCGACCGCGTCGTACGCGATCGTGCCGCGATTCACCTCGGTTGCGGTGACGGCGGAGTTCGCGAACACCACCGGTCTGTACGTCGGTGACGACGTGCGCCTCATGGGAGTGACCATCGGCTCGGTGACCTCGATCGAGCCTCGCGGCGACCACGCGGAGGTGGGACTGCGCTACGACTCGTCGTATCCCCTTCCGGCCGACGCGAAGGCGGTCATCGTCTCGCAGAGTGTGGTCGCGTCGCGCTTCGTCCAACTCGCTCCCGCTTACGACGGCGGCGACACCCTCCGATCCGCCGACACCATCCCGCTCGACCGGACCGCCGTGCCCGTCGAGTGGGACCGCATCACCGAGCAACTCGCCCGTGTATCCGAAACTCTTGCGCCGCAGGGCCTCACCGAACTCGGCTCGGACGATGCATCCAGGCCCCTCGGAGCGCTGGTCGATGCGGTGGACACCAACATCGGCGGGCGGGGACAGGACATCCGCACCACGCTGACCCAGCTGTCCGACGCGATGCGCACGCTCTCGGACGGCAGAACCGACCTCTACTCCCTCGTGCGCAACCTCCAGGTCTTCGTGTCGGCACTCGCTGCGAGTGATCAGCAGATCGTGACATTCAACGAGACGATGGCCTCGGTCACGTCCGTGCTGGCCGACGATCAGGACGAGATCGGCAGCGCGCTGGCATCATTGGACGGCGCGGTGTCGGACGTGGAGCGCTTCGTCCGCGAGAACAGGACGGGCGTCGCAACCACGCTGGGCAGCCTGGAAGAGCTCACGGCCGAGCTGGCGTCCCAGCGGGACGGCATCGCGCAGATCCTCCACGTCGCGCCCACGGCGCTGTCGAATCTGAACAACATCTACCAGCCCGCGCACAACGCGATCGTGTCGTCGTTGGCGCCGAACAACTTCGCGAATCCGATGGACTTCGTCTGTTCGGCCATCGCCGCCGCCGAGCAGGTGGGAGCGCAGGAGGGAGCAGAGTCGTGTGTCCGGTACCTGGGTCCGTTGCTGAAGACTCTCGCGTTCGACTACCTGCCCCTGCAGGCGAACCCCATCACGGGTGTCGGCGCTCTGCCGGGCCAGATCGTCGACAGCGAGGGTGGGCGATGACGACACGGAGGGCCGCAACGTCGGTAGCACTCGTTCTGTGCTCGTCGGCACTGCTGTCGGCGTGCGGATGGCAGGGCCTGAACTCGCTTCCGCTGCCGGGCACGGCGGGCGACGGTCCCGGATCGTACGAGGTGGTCATCGAGATGCCCGACGTGTCCACGATCGAACGCAACGCGCGAGTCCTCGTCGGCGACGTCACCGTCGGACGTGTGGCCGATCTGGCGCTCGTCGACGGACACGCCGAGGTGACGGTGCGTCTCGACGGCAGCACCACACTCCCGGCCGATGCCGTCGCGTCGGTGGGGCAGACGAGCCTCCTCGGATCGACCCACATCGAATTGGCCGCTTCGACATCGGGAGACGCACAGGGTCGACTCTCCGATGGCGATGTGATCCCCCTCGACCGAGCGGGCGCGTACCCCACGACAGAGCAGACGTTGTCGTCGTTGTCCCTGGTACTGAACGGGGGTGGGCTCGCGCGCATCAACGACATCACGACCGAGGTGGACGCGGCACTGGACGGCAACGAGGAGTCGCTGCGCTCGGTCCTCGCGGGTCTGGAGACACTGCTCGTCGGACTCGACGATCAGAAGAGCGACATCCAGAACGCCATCGTGGATCTGGACCGATTCGCCGGGACGGTCGCCGCGAACGACGCGGTCCTGGGCGACGCGGTCACCGCGCTGGCTCCGGCTCTGACCGTGTTGTCGGATCGCCGGGGGGATCTGGTCTCGGCCCTCGACTCCCTCGGACGCCTCGGCACGACGGCGGAGGCCATCGTGAACGACACCGGCGACGACCTCGTCACAGCACTGGACGATCTGGGCCCGGTCTTGAAGTCTCTCGCGGATTCGGGAACATCACTCACCGAGTCGTTCCGGTATCTCCTCACCTATCCGTTCCCCATCGACGTCTACAAGAACGCGGTGCGCGGCGACTACGCCAATGGCGAGGTGACGCTCGATCTCCGGATGGCCACGCTGGACAACGCTCTCCTTCTCGGCACGCCGTTCGAAGGGATGCTCGCCGGGCTCGAAGGAGCAGTGGGCGCCATGGCACCCACACCGACGCCCACGCTGCCCACCGTGAACGACCTACTACTGCCCCCGAACCTTCAACCACAGAACGGCGCACCATGACTCCGACTGTCCGACTCCGTGTTCAGCTGACGGTCATCGCCGTGGTGGCAGTGCTGTCGGTGGGGATCACGGGTGTCCACTACGCACGCATTCCGCAAGAGCTCGGGCTGGGCCGGTACAGCGTGACCGTGGAGCTCGCGGGGGGCGCCGGCCTGTACACCAACGCCAACGTCACGTACCGCGGCAGCGAGATCGGCAAGGTCAGTGCCCTGCGCGTCACTCCCACCGGTGCGTCGGCCGTCGTGTCCCTGTCCTCGGACGTGTCGGTTCCTGCGTCGACACGCGCCGAGGTGCACAGCATGTCGGCCATCGGCGAACAGTTCATCGATCTCCTGCCCGACACGGACGACAGCCCGTTCCTCGGAGACGGGTCGGTCATCCCGATCGACCGCACCACCATCCCCACGGCGGTGGCCCCGACGATCGACCGGCTCGACGCCGCGTTTCGCTCCGTCGACCCGGTTACTCTCGGCCGCGTTCTCGACGACAGCTCTCTCGCACTGGGCGCCGACGGTGACACCCTCGGCGAGCTGCTCGACTCGCTCGGATCCGTCACCACGGCGACGCGCGAGAACATCGACCCGATCGCGGCCCTCGTCACCGATCTCGACCCGGTGCTCGGTGCGACCGCCGCGAGCAGTGACGCCATTCGGTCGTGGGCCGCGTCGCTGGCCACCGTCACCGGTCAGGTGTCGGCGCGCGACGGCAACCTACAATCCGTCATCGACGGTGGTGAATCCCTGGGCGCTGCGGTGTCCGGCCTGTTCCAGGACCTGCGCCCCACGCTCCCCCTGTTGTTGTCGAACCTCATCAGCGTCGAGCAGGTGGCAGTCACCTACAACGCTGCGCTGGAACAGATCCTGGTTCTGTATCCCCCTCTCATCGCCGCCACGCAGGGCACCGGTAAAGCGAATGCCGATGCCGGTGACCCCGGCCAGAACACCTACTTCGCCGCACAACTCAACGACCCGCCGCCGTGCACGGAGGGCTTCCTCCCCGCCGACCAGCGCAGGTCACCCGTCGAGGTCGACACCGTGCCGACGCCGACCGACCTGTACTGCAAGGTTGCGCCGGACGACCCGAGCGCGATCCGCGGTGCACGCAACCTGCCGTGCCAGGAGTTCCCGGGCCGGCGGGCGGCGACGGTGCAGTTGTGCCGACAGGGTGCCTACGACCCGAACAACGGGTCGTACATCACCGATGACGGGTCGCGCTGGGTCGAGTCGACGCTGTCCGACGCGCCGCCCGCAACGGTGGAACAGATGATGCTGCCGGACGAGTGACCCGGCGACCTACCGCACAGGATCCAGCGCGGAGACGAGCCATCGGCCGTCCACCTGCGCCATCTCCACGCGGAGGCTCGTCGAGGTGGCACGCGGATCGGGAGTGTCTGCCGCAGTGACAGTCTGGTTGACGAACAGCAGCGCGACGGCGTCGGCGTCGTCCATCGAGACGAGCGCGGCACCGGACACGACCGCGCTGGAGGTGAGCCCGCGCTCGATCGCTCCCGGAACGACGGACTGCTCGGCGAAACCGGAATAGTAAGTGAGGAAATCGCCGGTGAGGCGTGCCTTCGCGCCGTCGACGTCGGACTGCACGCTGTCGGCTCGGTAGGACAGGACGGCGACGGTCCCCTCCGTCGCCGCCCGGACGACGTCCGACTCGACGGCATCGGATACCGCCCGATCCGGGACCGTCAGTTCGATCCCGACCGGGACAGCAACCAGCGCAACGATTCCGACGACGATCGAGATCTGCGCACCCCTCCGGCGCAGGCCTCGTCGTCGGTCGGTCGCCGCGTTGTCGTCGATCGCGAGCGCATCCTCGTCGTCAGCATCGGCGTTGATCGCGACCGCCACGTCGTCGCTCACGGCACGAACTGCACGTCGGACAACGCGAGGCGGTCACCGTCGCGTGCGACCGAGACGCGCAGGCGCCAGACACGCGGCTCGTCCGTGGCTCCCGAGGCATTGGTGACCGTCGATGTCGCAGCCACGAGCACCTGCGCTTCGGAATCGGTCATCGACTCGATTCCCGCCTCGCTCACCGCTCCGGTGGCAGTGACGTCTGCATCCCGGACGACGGACACGAAATCCGCAGCGCGCTCGGAGAACTCGTCGCGGAAGCGACCGGTGGACGCCGACGTCACCCGCTCGACGTCCGCATCGACCGTGTCTGCGGAGATGGTCGTGAGGTCGAGGACGCCCTGCCGTGCGACCTGCAGGTACTGCTGCTCGAGCGTGGTGCGCTCCCGAGCCTCCTGAGATCGCGTCCACGTCGTGGCCGAGACAGTGACCGAGGTGGCCACCGCGGCGACAGCGAGTACACCGACGATCACCCGCGTTCGTGTGCGCACAGCCCCTCCTGTCCCGGGCCACCTCCAGCGCGGCCCTCAGTCCGACCGTACTACAGAGTACGGATGCTGTTTCCGAAACAGCGGAACAGATTTCGTTGCCCGAAACGCTTTCTCCATACCCGGTAGTACGGTACGTTCGCTCCACACGAACGACCGGATTTCACCGATCGAAAGCAGGGGGCAGGTGCCGGAGACAGTCGACGAGTTCCAGCGAATACCGTACGAACCGGCGCGGGACGGGCGCGTGGAGATGCATTCCGGACTCTCCCGGCACTACCCGACGCTGCATGCGAATCTGGTGTCGCCCAGCGGCAACCCTGATCGACGCGTCGGCATCCTGATGGCGCACCCGTCGAGCGACTTCCTGTCGCACTTCCTGCTCCGCGGATTCGCCGCCGCCGGCATCCCCACGATGGGTCTCAACACCCGCTACTCCTCCAACGAGCCGGCACTGATCATGGAACGCGCGGCCCTGGACGTGGGCGCCGGTGTGCGGTGGATGAAGGACGAGCTCGGGTTCGAGAAGGTCGTTCTCCTCGGATTCAGCGGCGGCGGTTCGCTGTCCGCGTTCTACCAGTCGCAGGCCGAGACTCCGACGATCACGACGACTCCCGCCGGAGACACTGTCGATCTCGCGTCGGCGGAGCTCGTTCCTGCGGATGCCCTCATGCTCGTCGGAGCGCACTCCGGACGCGCTCGCGTCCTGCGCCACTGGATCGACGGAGCAGTCGTGGACGAGTCCGACCCGTCCTCGGTCGCCCCCGACCTCGACCTCTACGCACCTGGACGTACGACGCCACTCGACCGCACGTGGGTCGAGGAGTACCGGGCGGCGCAGCTCTCCCGCATGCGCAGGATCGACACGTGGGCGTGGAGAGAACTGGAGGATCTCACTCGGGGCGGGGCGTCGGACCGAGCCTTCGTCGTTCACCGCACCGTCGCGGATCCACGCTTCGTCGACATCACGCTGGACCCGAGCGATCGGGTTCCGGGCAGCATGTACGGGAATCCGGTCGCGGCCAATTCCGCCGCCGGCGGACTCGCGCGCTTCGTCTCGGTCCGCAGCTGGCTCAGCACATGGAGCCTGGACCACACGAACGCGGATGCCGTGCGCAACCTGACCGCCGTGACGGTCCCCACCCTCGTCATGCCTCTGCTCGGCGACCAAGCCGCCTTCGCCGACGATGCGCGTGCGATGGCCGCAGCTCGCGGTGACGCGACAGTGGTCGAGATGCCCCACCTGAACCACTACCTGGTCGATCAACCCGACGGAGTCGACCGAGTCACCACCGCAGCGCTGGCATGGCTGACGGACGCACTGTCGGAGAGGACATCGAGATGACCAGCGCTACGCGCACTCCCACCGCGTTCACCTACTGGGAACACCGGAAGAGTCCCCGCATACAACGCGCCGAAGCATTGTTCGAGCGAGTGTTCCGGTCGTCGCCGTTCCCCAGCGATGACGTCGCGCGGGAGTTCTGCGAGAGCCTGTTCCTCGGCGACACTGTCGCCGAGAACTTCGTCGACGAGGTGTATGCGGCAGACCCGACCGGAACACGCGCGCTCCTCGACCGTGCACTCGCTCAGGGGATCGATTCTCTTCCCGACGTCCCCGAGAGCATGCGCGTCCTGTTCGACGAGTTCGAGACCGAACCGGACTGGCTCGACATCGATCTGGTGGAACGCGGGGCCGCGGTGTGGCGACGGTGGGGCACGATGCTGTTTACCGTTGCCGGCGGCATCACCCTCGAGATGTACACCGAGGCTGCCGTCGCCACCCCGCTCTCACTGGCAGGCGGGTACGCCGGCGACAACGCGATGCGCCGATTCCTCGAGACCTGCAAATTCTGGATCGACACCTCCGAGCCGGGCGCCCTGTCCCGCATCGGGTCGGAAGGCCGAGCCACCGCGATGAAGGTCCGCGTCATGCACGTCGCCGTACGCCGCAAGGTCGACGGACACCCGGAGTGGGATCGCGAGAAGTGGGGCTACCCCATCAGCCAGGGGTATCAGATGCTGACCCTCCTCGGTGGCAGCACCGTCCCTGCTCTGGCTTTGCGGCTGGTGGGTCTGCAGACCACCGCCGACGAGATCCGGGCGTTGCTCCATTTCCAGAAGTACATGGGCCACCTGCTGGGTGTCGACGTGTCGAACTTCCCTACCACCATCGCCGACTCACTCCGCATGACGGCGATGGTGTCGGCCGCCCGCAGTTACGACGCCGGACCACACGGCAAGGAACTCATCGAGTCCTTCCCTGCAGGGTTCGCACCGCGCCCCGAGCAGCGAGGCCTCGCGCGTCTCCGCGCGCGGTACAACTACGGCATTCACGGCGCTTACACCGCTCTCTTCATGAGTCCGGTGACACGGTCGGACTACACGATGCCTCGGGCGTTCCCGTGGGTCCTGATCATCCTCCTGCGCTTCCCTCTCCTGACAGCGATCGAGCTCTCCCGACGATTCCTACCCGGAGTGGCGCCCGTCGTCGAGAAGGTCGCTGTGGCACAACGACTCCGGTGGTACCGGGACCAGATGAACGGCCGCGAGGCCGAATTCGACGCGAACGGAGCACTGCGACGATGACCGAGTATCTATCCGGCTTCGGCAACCAACACCAGTCCGAAGCCCTCGACGGTGCACTCCCCCGAGGTCAGAACTCGCCGCAGCGAGCGCCCCACGGCCTCTACGCGGAGCAACTGTCCGCGACGGCGTTCACCGAGCCGCGAGAGGTCAACCGACGCACCTGGACGTACCGGATCCGCCCCAGCGCAGCGCACCCGCGGTATCACCCCATCGACCACCCGACGCTCCGATCCGCGCCGCTGAGTGACGGAGTTCTCGACGTGAACCGGCTTCGGTGGAATCCCGTGGCCCGACCCTTCGATGCGGCCGACTTTCTCGACGGCCTCACGACCATCGCTGCGAACGGTGATGTGCTGCAGCGTGACGGCATCGCGATCCACCTGTACCACGCGACACGATCGATGACCGACCGCTACGTTGCAGACCTGGACGGAGAATTGCTGATCGTTCCCCAGTCCGGCCGTCTACGGATACACACCGAGGTCGGAATCGTCGACGTCGCTCCCGGCGAGATCGCCGTCGTCGGACGGGCCATCACGTTCCGAGTCGTGCTGCTCGACGACGATGCCGCGGGCTATGTGTGCGAGAACTACGGGTCCTACTTCACCCTCCCCGAACTCGGACCCATCGGCGCGAACGGTCTCGCCCACGCGCGGGACTTCCACTACACCGTCGCAGCATTCGAGGACGACGACCGACCCGTCGAGAAGATCCAGAAGTTCGGCGGCCGACTCTTCTCGACAGAGCTGGACCACTCGCCTCTCGACGTGGTGGCCTGGCACGGCAATCACGGTGTGTACAAGTACGACACCGCCGACTTCAACGTCATGGGGACACTCGGGTGGGATCACCCCGACCCGTCGATCTTCACGCTCCTGACGTCGCCCTCCGAACGGCCGGGACAGGCGAATGTGGATCTCGCCATCTTCCCGCCGCGCTGGAACGTCGCCGAGCACACGTTCCGGCCCCCGCACTTCCATCGCAACGTCATGACCGAGTTCATGGGACTGGTCCGGGGGCAACACGATTCCAAGGCGGAAGGCTTCCTGCCCGGGGGTGCAAGTCTGCACAACATGTGGGGTGCGCACGGACCGGACCAGGAGACCTTCGACCTCGCCACCGCGGCCGACCTGGCACCGCAGAAGCTCGAAGGATCGTTGCCGTTCATGTTCGAGACGCGGCTCCCCCTGCTCGTCACCCCACTCGCCCACGACGCGCCGCATCGCCAGCCGGATTACGACTCCTCGTGGGCCGGACTGCAGCGCCATTTCACGTCTCCCCTCACTCCCAGCAACCCGGAGCAGCCATGACCGCGAGCACGCCCACCCGTCCCTCTGTCGCCCTGCCCGATCCGCTGCTGCGTATCGGCGGCGCCTCGCAGGCTGCCTCCGGTGGGCAGACCTACGACAGCATCGATCCGACCACGGGTGCTCTCGTCACCTCCGTCGCTGCCGGCGCCGAGGCCGACGTCGACCGGGCCGTGCGCGCTGCACGTGCGCAGTTCGACGGTGACTGGTCGCGCGTCAGCGGCCCGGAACGTACGAGGATCCTTCTCACGATCGCGGATCTGATCGATCGCGACTGCGAGACCCTCGCCGCACTCGAAGCAGTCGAGATGGGCAAGTTGTTCCGCGACTCCGTGAACGGCGATATCCCGGCCGCTGCCGCGGTGTTCCGGCACTTCGCTGGGTGGGCGGACAAGATCTCCGGAACCACCGTCATGCTGCCGGACTTCGGACCGCAACGCCGGTTCGGCTACACCGTTCGGCAGCCCCTCGGTGTCGTCGCCGCGATCACGCCGTGGAACAACCCACTGCTGATCGCCGCGTGGAAGTTGGCACCCGCACTCGCTGCAGGGAACACGGTGGTGATCAAGCCCGCGGAGGACGCGTCCCTGTCCACGCTGCACCTCGCGGATCTGTGTGCCGAAGCCGGTCTACCGCCGGGTGTGCTCAACGTGGTCACCGGTCTGGGCGTGACCGCCGGTGCGGCCTTGGCCGGCCATCCCGGTGTGGACAAGGTGTCCTTCACCGGCAGTCCCCGTGTCGGCCGGCAGATCCAGTCGCTCGCGGGCACCACGTTCCGCAAGATCGTTCTCGAACTCGGAGGTAAGGCACCGCAACTGATCTTCGAAGACGTCGATCTCGACGCGGCGATGCCGTGGATCGCGATGGGCAACTTCTACCACCAGGGGCAGGTGTGTGCCGCGGGCACCCGCGTCCTCGCGCACGAGTCCGTCGTCGATCGCGTCGTCGAGGGGATGGTTGCCGCGGCTGACGCGGCCGTGATCGGAGACCCGTTCGACGACGCCAGCACGATGGGCACCATCGTCAACGAACGACAACTGGACGGCATCATGCGATACATCGACTCCGGTGTCGCCGAGGGTGCAGAGCTGATCACCGGTGGGCGGCGGATCGAGGGACCGGGACAGTTCGTGCAGCCCACCGTCTTCCGCGGACACAACGACCTCACCATCGCCAGGGAGGAGATCTTCGGTCCCGTCGCCACCGTCATCAGCTTCTCGTCCACCGAGGAAGCCGTCGCGATTGCCAACGACACGCAGTACGGGCTGAATGCGATGGTGTACTCGCAGAACATCTCCCGAGTGCACTCCGTCGTCGAGCAACTTCGCGTGGGCACCGTGTGGGTGAACGGGTGGGGTGTGCCGGATCCGGCTCTGCCGTGGGGCGGACGCGGCGCGAGCGGGGTCGGCCGCGAACTCGGTCGCACCGGACTCGACGGAGACACCGAAGAGAAGACCGTTCACATCGGATTCTCCGCATGAGCGCGCCGGAGATCGTCGAGACCTGGAACGGCCCCGGCCGCCGCGACGCGCGACTGACCGACGTCCACCCGCGCCACAATGCCGCTCATCCCGTGCCGGGGAGCCGATCGGGCTTCGAGCACTGGTACTTCGACGCCCACCTCGACGACGGTCATACCATCATCGGATTCCTCAACCTGCGCCGGCCCGAAGAGCCTGCGCTGGTCGCGAAACCGAGCGTGGAGATCCTGATCTACGCACCCGACGGCTCACGCCGACAGATTTTCGTCCGCCACTCCAAGAAGGACGCCACCGCGTCGATCGCCGCCTGCGACGTCGTCGTGGGGCCGAACCACGCATGGGCGGAGTTCCCTGCAGACGGGCTTCCCATCCATCATCTCTACCTTTCCGAGGAGGACGTCACCTTCGATCTCCGCTTCCACAACGAACTTCCGAGCTGGATGCCCGGCGAGGGAGAGACGTTGTTCGGAGGCACCGACGTCTTCGGCTGGGTCGTCGCCGCGCCGCGTGCGCGCGTCGAGGGATCCATCACCATCGCCGGACGAACCACTGCCGTCACAGGGCGCGGCTACGCGGACCACAACTGGGGCGCGGGCGACATGAAGCGCGTCATCGACCGCTGGCACTGGGGCCGACTGTACGACGACGACTTCTCCTTGCTCTATGCCTTGGTCAAGACGCAGGCCCGGCTCGGCGCCCACGAGAGTCGCCCACTGATGTTGGCGTACAAGGGCGAGATCATCCTGAGCTCCGGCGAGGCGGACGTCACCGAGGGACCGATGGTGTTCAACGAGATCGCGAACCGGTCGTACCCCGCGTGGCTCCGCATCGAGGTACCGGGACAGGTGTCCCTCCTGCTGACCGTCCAGAACGTCGTGCACGCCCACGACCTGCTGGACGACGTTCCCGTCGCCGGCCATCGCGTGTTCCGACCGTTGCTCTACAGCCTCGTCGGTCACCCCGGATACTTCCGCTTCGACTCGACGTTCGATCTGACCGTCGTGCGCGACGGGGTGACCGAGACCCGGACGGGGCGAACGCTGCACGAGCTCGTCGCCTTGAACTGACGCCTTCGATTCCAGGGAGACATCCGATGCACACACACTCGAAGGGCGTGCGACCCGCCGCCGTCACGTTCACTGCGGGACTCGCGCTCGCGGTGATCTCTGCGGTCGCGCCGTCCGCCTCTGCCGCACCGACCGACGTTCTCGGCAGCTTTCAGGCTCGGGACTGCGTCGAGGTGTCCGCCATCGTCTCGGTACCACCCGAGCGCGCAGCCGCCGCACTGCCGGACGGCTACACCTCCTCGTCGTTCATCGGATTGCCCGGTGGCCCCGGCATTCCGGGTAATTCATCGCTCCTGATGGGTGTCGAGACCTGCCAGAGCGGGATCATCGACGGCGTACCGTTCGACGGTCCCTTCGCCTTCGGTGAGCGCGTCCTCTCCGTCGACCGCAAGGATGCTCGGCCGGGATACCACTTCTACGCCGTCGAGCAGGTCACAGACAACCAGCAGATCTACGACTTGATGCGGGAGGTCGGATTCGACATCGCATTGGTGCCGGGAGTCGGTGCCACTGCCGACGCGTTCGGAGGCGTCTCGGAGGGCGGCCCCGTGCGGATCGTGGACCAGGCGCCCGTTCCTCGCGTGCCGTCCCCTCTCGGGGAGGTCAGCATCTGGAAGGACACCGAGAGCAGCAGAACAGCCCTACGCCTGACTGTCCATCGGCCGACGGCACAGGCCGGGCTCGGGCACGTGACCGCCGAACCGAATTCACCCATCGCGTTCCTGATGGGCACCGAGACGGCAACGGGAATCGGAGCGATCAACAGGTTCGACTTCGATGCTCGGGTGGAGGTGGTGCGCTGACCCACACCGGGAACAGTCGTGGTCCAGAAGGTCGGCTATCGATCACCCGGCCACTGCTCGTAACCGCTCGACCTCGCTGCGAGAGTGGCGTACGGACTCGGTGTCCTCCCCCTTCTCGCGGGCGACGTCGTGCGCCAGGTCCAGAACGGCGCGACGCAGATGCTTGCGGGCTCGTCGGGCCTTCCGAGTGGGCGCGGACTTCACGAATGCCTTGCGGGCCTTCGTGTCCAGCACACCGTCGACCTCGGCATCGGTGACGACACCGGCCTCGACTTCCGGGTCGAGGATGTCGCGGACGAACTGATACTCACGCGGTGCGGCCCGGCGGAACGCGATGGTCAGCACCGTGAACCCGATGACGACCGACGCCAGGATCACCACGAAGTTTCCCAGACCGCCGCCACCGAGACCGCCGGCGTCGTCCCATGTGAAGTGGAGGAACATGCCGGCGACGACGAAGGCCGCACCACGCCCGACCCGCCGGGGTTGCGCTGCCGTCCCGATCAGATAGACGGCTCCGGTGCAGACGAGGGCACTGAACAGAGGGTGGGAGGCGAAACTGACGGCGATGCGTACGACGGACATGTGCACCGCGTTGCCCACGGGATCGGTGCCGAATGCCCGAGCAGTGGAACTCGCCGCGTAGAGGAAGTCCTCGAACACGGCAAATCCGAGCCCGATGAACGCTCCGACGATGAGGCCGTCGTTCGCGGTGCGGATGAGACGCGGGGCAAGGCTCATCAGGAGCAGGAAACCACAGAGTTTGACCGCCTCCTCGGTGAACGGTGCCGTCGCACCTGCCGCCCAGTTCGCGCTCCATTCCTGATCGAACAGCTTGGGGTAGATGCCGAGCATCGCCGTATTGACGGTCATCGCGAAAGCGAACGTTGCCGGGACAGCGCCCCGCACGAGGGCAGCGACCACGAGCCCGCCTGGTTGCCGCTCCCACCGGTCGATGTGATGGAACCAGGCGAGCCACGCGAGTCCGCACAACCCGCACAGCACCGCTGCGACCGCGAACCCTTCGGCGTAGAACCCGGCGTCGGGTGCGAAGAACGCCCACGCCTGGAACGCACCTATGGCGGTCAGCGCCAGGTAGACCCAGAAGGAGAGGTTGTGAGGCTGCACGAAGTGGAATCTCGCACCCCACCCGGAGATCTCGACTGCTTTCGCTCGGCGCTGACCAGCTTCCGTGCCGACCGTCTCGGGAGACGTGCGGGGGTCGACAGTGCTCATGCGTCGTCCCCATCCACGGTACGGATGCTCGCGATCATCGCTCGGACGTCGTCGAGGGCTGCGGTCATCTGGGTGGGTGGCCCGTAGGCAGTGATGTCGACCCCTGTGCCGCCGAGAACGAAGGCCGCGATCACCCCGTCGCTTCGCACGCTGTTGTAGGGCTGCGCGACTCCGGTCTCGCCGGCCGCCGTGGTGAGAGTGGCCCTGTTCCCGTCGACCCGGAAGGTGGGGTCGTCCGTCCGGGACGTGACCTTCTGCACCTGGTCGAGCAGCTGATCGGGAGTGCCGTCGTACGAGTCTGTCGACACCTGGAAGGTGATGCCGGCCCCGGCGATGGTGGCATCGCCGAACGTGCCTCCGTCTCCGACACGGAAGCCGGACTCGACGTCGTAACCGGCGACGAGGGTGGAGACGAGGGTGTCGGTGAGTGCAAGCTGCTGCCCTGCCAGAACGGGGTCGTCCCAGTCGAGGGCAGCGTCGATGCGCGGAACCACCACGGTGAAGACCAGGAACACAGCGAGCACGATGAGCGCCGGTGGCCACGTTCGACGGTCGAGACCCAGCACAGATGGTCGACCGGTACTCGATGTCGATGTGCAGGAGCGTTCAACAGTGGTGTCACGGATACCCCTCGAACTTGTCGTTGTTCGTACTTTGTCACAAACCACGCGGTCCGTGCAGTCCGCTGTGAACGACCTCGACGAGAACGGCGAGTCGAGTGTCAGAGTCCGGCGATCACCCGATCGAGCCACTCGACCATGACCGCGCGCTCGGCGGCGCTCAACGTGTCCAACGCCGGCGTGATCGCACGAAAAGCGACCGCGGCGGCGGCTTGGTCGTCCTGCTCGCGGTCGGGCGGGTCGGTGAGGATCTGCCGCATGACGGCATCGAACATCGCGTCGGCCAACTCGTCGTCGCGGTCCTCGGCCGGAGTCGCGAGAAGCACCGAGATCGCGCCCACACCCGCCGCTTGGACGAGTCCGAGCGCCCGTTGTTCGCTCACCCGCAGTCGGCCCGTCTCGGCGACCCTGTGTATTCGAGCCCGGAGGACGTCCATGCCGGCCTGCGCCGCGCGAGATCGTGTCAGGTGCTGCGGGCCGTTCATCATCCGGAACAGTTCCGGGTTGGCGATGCCGAACTCGACCTGCGTCAGCCACCCGTCGCGCAGGTCCACGAGGGGATCCACGCCCTGCGACGCGGCCGTCTCGGTGATGCGTCTCTTCATCGAGACATGCTCGGCCAGAACATGTTCTGCGACGGACTCCAGGAGACCGTCCTTGTCACCGAACAGTCGATAGATCGTCGGGGGCTGTACGTCGGCACCCTCGGCAACCCCACGAGTGGTCACCGCGGCCACGCCGTGATCGCGCAGCAGGGCGGCCGCGACCTCGATGATCCGCGCCCGGACGTCGTCTCGAGTGCTGGTCGGCTTGATCACGTTCCAACGATAACAGTCTCGTGATATCGTTGTGTTTCCATTGATAACAGCGATGCGATACCAACGAAACTGAGGCACTCATGATCGTCATCACCGGCGCCACCGGCGCGCTGAACGGCGCCACTGTCGACCACCTGCTCAGACATCGCCCCGCTTCGGAGATCGCGGTGGCGGTCAGAGACGCGTCCAGGGCCCGACGCTTCGCCGATCTCGGCATCGAGGTGCGCCACGGCGACTACGCAGACCCGGCGTCCCTGCCGGACGCATTCGCGAATGCCGATCAGCTGCTGCTCGTCTCGTCCAGTGATCCGAGGGCCGACGCAGTCTCCCTGCACCGCAACGCGATCGACGCGGCCGTCACCGCGGGCGTGGGGCGAATCCTGTACACGAGTCATCAGGGGGCCGCGGACGACACGCCATTCGGTCCGGGTCGAGACCACGCGGCGACGGAGCGGCTGCTGGCGGGTTCCGGCCTGCCGTGGACCTCGCTGCGCAACGGCTTCTACGCCCACAGCCTGGCCTGGTCGACGGGCCCCTGGCGCGAGTCCGGTGTCATCACCGTTCCGGCCGACGGTCCGGTGTCGTGGACGTCCCGAGCGGATTCGGCGGAGGCTGCGGCGGCGATCATCGCATCGAACGGCGCGTACGACGGACCGGTCACGGTGACCGCCGAGTCTGCACCCACCTTCGAGGAGGTGGCGGCGATCGCCTCCGACGTGGCAGGGCGGACGGTACGGCGAGTCCTGATGGACCCCGAGGACTGGATCGCAGCCCGGGTCGCCTCGGGGCAGCCGGAATTCGCGGCTCGCTTCACACTCGGGATGTTCGACGCTGCAGCCGGCGGTTGGTTCGCCGGCGTCGATCCACTGCTGGGCCAGTTGCTCGGCAGGTCGCCTGCGACCGTGCGCGACGCGCTGACTCTCGCGTAGCCTCCACGGCGCCCGTCAGAGCCCGAGGGTGGCACTCCAGGACAGCGAGACTCAGGCCGATCGTTCCGCCGTCACTCGCAGCCGTTGTGCTGATCGGCATGTTCGGAGGACAATCACCGGATCGGTGACGTGTTCGGTGAGAGGGTGTGCGATGTCTGTGTCGTGGGAGTCTCTGTCTCGTCGGCGCGGCGTACGGGTGACCGGCGGGCTCGTCGGCGTGTACGTCGGCCTGGTGGCCTACTGGTTCGTCCAGGATGCCGCCCACCGTGTGGCAGCGCGGAAGGCTGAGGCATAGCCTCCGTTCGTGCCGCTCCGAGTCTTCGTCCGATGTGAGGGGTTGTCGGACAACAGGATGCCCCTACGACGCCGACCCTGAGTGCCGCATCGACGACGGGGACCGACCCATCGTGCGGGTGAACGCTCGCGAGAACGCCGCGTCGGACCCGTATCCGAACGAGGCCGCGACCGAGGAGATGGTGGCGTTCGATCTCATGAGCTCCGCCGCCGCGAGCTGCATGCGCCGACGGGTCAGGTGGACCAGCGGGGCCTCACCCACCAGCGCGGTGAAGCGCGCGGCGAAGGCGGATCGAGACATCGCCGCCGTCCGAGCCAGATCCGCCACCGTCCACGGCCGCTCCGGATGCCGATGCATCGCGATGACCGCGGCACCGATCTGTCTGTCGCGCAACGCCCCCAGCCAGCCGCCGATCTCAGCGCCCTCCTCTCGGAGCCACGCTCGGACGAGATCGATGATCAGGATGTCGGCCAGCCGCGTCACCACTGCCTCCCCACCCGGCCGGCGGGCAGCGGCCTCGTTCGCGAGCAGTTCCAGTACCGCGGCCGAGACCGCAGACCCGCGATCACCCACCAGCACGTCGGGCAGCACGTCGAGGAGTGAGCGAGCAGTCGGATGATCGAACTTCACGGCGCCACAGATCAACACGGCCCGCTCGCCCCCGCCGCCGTGCTCGAGAACGATGAAGCGGTCCGAGATCCACTCGGGCTCCGGGTCGTACATCGACACCGACAGGGATGACGGATCGTCCACCACTCGGTGGCCTCGACCGTGCGGGACCAGCACGCACTCACCCTCGCCCACCAGCCGAGGGTCCGTCCCCGGCAGGTCGAGCAGGCACGATCCCACCACCGGTGCGTGAAACCACAGGCAGTCCTCCATCGCGGGGATGTCGAGACCCCAGGGAGCCGTCAGTTCCGATCGAACGTAGAACACCCCACGCATCCGCAGCGAGTGCAGGGCGTCGCCGAGCGCATCGTCACCGCGCCACATCCTGGACGATCGATCATCAACGGTGGACTCCACGGTATTCATTGTCCACCACGAACCCGGCACCGTGAACATCGTGACCACACAACGAACCATCACTGTTCTCGGCGCCACCGGCCGAACCGGACGACGCCTCACCGACACGCTCCTCGGCCGCGGATGGAAAGTACGCCGTGTCGCGCGCACCGCACGGCCCCACGCACACCCGGCTGCCACCACGCACACGGGCGACCTGACCGACACCGACTTCCTCACCACCGCGTTCACCGGCGTGGACGCGGCCTACGTCCTCGTCCCATTCGACCCCACGGCACCCGACGTCCGAGCACACATGAACGACATCGGGTCCTCCATCACCGACGCACTCCGACGAGCACGGGTGCCACGCGTCGTCGCACTCAGTTCCCTGGGCGCCGAACTCGAGCACGGGACCGGATTCCTCACCGCACTGCACGCTCAGGAGCAGCGACTCACCGCCCTCGAGACCGATCTCGTCCTTCTCCGACCCGGCTACTTCTTCGACAATCTCGACCCCGTCCTGCCCCACCTTCGCCACATCGGGGCACTCCAGGACTCCATCGCCCCCGACGTGCCCCTGCCGATGGTGGCGGCCGGAGACGTCGGCGCAGCCGCGGCCGACGCAGTCGAGGAACCCGAGCACCAGGGCACCACCATCCGCGAGATCAGGACCGCAGTCGATCTCACCCTGATGGACGTCGCCGCCGCGGTCGGCCGAGCACAGGGCATCGGCCATCTCCCCTACCAGCAGCTCCCCGACGAGGAGACGATCACCCAGCTACTCCAGGTCGGATTCTCCGACGATGCAGCGAGATTGCAGGTCGAGATGCACCACGCGTTCTCTGCAGGACGCGTCGCCGCGGCGGGGGACGACCCCCGCGCCCCGACGACGGTGGACGACTACCTGGCGTCGCGGGCGTGAGCGTCTACCGAAAGCGTGGCGTTCCCACGTGTGCTCACGACGCCGTGGTCGAGCCCCTGATCACAGCTGCCACGAGATCAGGGTCGTCCCACGTGGGAACGTGCCCCAGATGCTCGTGGACGAGGACGGCGGCGAGGGACGGCAGCCCGTCGAGGTCCGTCTCCGCTGCACGGATGAGCGGGTCTCTGCCCCCGTACACCACAGTGATCGGGACATCGATCTCGGCTCCGCCGCCGAAGCGAGTGCCTTCGAGGGCTGACATCGTGCGGTCGAAGTCGCACGTGGCGAGGTTGCGTGCATCGTCGGCTGCCACCACCGACGGGATGCGCCACGGACGGCCGAACAGCCCGAACAAGGCGACGGTCCGCAGCAGTGGCCGGCGCAGGAGGAACCCCGCACCCGGAACGCGAGACCCGTGCACCCACACGGAGAAGAGCACCTGCCGACGCACACGGGCTGTGCCGCCCGTCGAGCGCCACAGCCCGGCGGGCATGAGCGCACACACGGACGTCGCCCGACCACGGCGCGCGATCTCCAACGAGAGCCACCCGCCGAGCGAATTGCCCACGAGGTGCGCACTGTCCCAGCCCAGTTCGTCCATCACCAGCTTCACCCGGTCAGCCAGTCGCGCCGGCGTGGGTGCGTCACCGTCGCCGAGGGGATCGCTCTCTCCGAAGCCCGGGAGATCGATCGCGACGGTGTCGAAGTGATCAGCCAGTGTCGGAATCACGGGGTCCCACATCTGATGTCGATGCCCGATCCCGTGAATCAGGAGCATGGGGGCTCCCCGGCCGGTCCTGCTGTAGCGAGGCAGTGCGGAGACATCGATGTCGGTCACGGGACAAGTATCGGTCCGAGACGGGCACCACCGATGTGGAGTGTGGCCAGTATCCGTGCGATGGGTCGGGACATTCGACAACCGAGCCGTGCGCGTGCGGTCACGCGGGAGCGACGACCAGCTCGGGTGGAGTCGTCTGAACGGCTCAGAGGTGGCGCGCAGCGAAGTCCACCGCGCTCCGCAGCGTCTCGCGGCCTTCCGGAAGTACGCCTGCCAACACGGGAAATGCGTGCACCTGACCGCGCCACACATGGGTCTCGACGATCCGGCCGGCGTCCTCGAGCTTGCGCGTCATCGCCTCCACGTCCGGGCGCATCAACTCGTACTGCGCCGAGGACAGGAAGACCGGCGGAAACACCGACGGATCGGCATCGATCGGAGACGCTGCGCCCGGGATGGCGTCCGGCCCGTTCATCCAACGATCCTCCAGAGCGAGAACCTGTTTCATCGGCAGATACGCGTCCCGCTTCATGAACGCACGGGAATGGCTCCTCAGGTCCAGATTGAGCAACGGCGAGAATCCCAGAACGGCCGCGGGTGGTGTCAACCCTTCCAGCACAGCCAGTTCGGCGACCTTCATCGCGAGGTAACCGCCGGCCGAGTCTCCCGCCACGATGATCTTCGACGGATCGGCCACCGTCGCCGACGCGGCGCGGTAGGCGGCCATGGCATCGAAGATCGACGTACCGATGCCGCCGTACGGAATCTGCCGGTACTCCACGGAGTACACCGGAACACCCGCACGGGCGGCGATCATGGCACACGCACCGCGGTGGGTCGCCAGTCCGCAGAAGACGAAGCCGCCGCCGTGAAAGTAGAGAACCGTCGCACCGGCCAGAGTGCCAGTGGCCGTCCGAGGATGTGTCGTCTTCTCGCAGGGCACACCACCGAGTACCACCTGGTCGATCGTGACGCGAGGCGGTTTCGGCAGTCGGTCGACGACGCGATCGAGGTGCCCGATGGCCTTGATGCCGCCGTCGGTGAGCGGCCACATACTCAGGGTCGGCTTGAGGACCGCCTTCATCGCCGCCGACAGAACGCGTGCTTGCGGACTGATGTCGTCGTGCCAGGTGAGTGTGCCCGTCATCGTCTCGTCGTTCCCCTCGTGCGATGAAGCGTGGAGACGATCGACGCTATCAGCCCGGCTCCGTGCACCGATTCCGACAGACTCGAGCTCGGCTGTGCTCGTGGGAGCTCGGCTCGGGTTTCCCGCGTGAACGAGCTGGGTACGTATACGACGAACGTGCCTGGACGCACTAGAGAAGTTCGGTGGTTCACCGTGAAACGCATCGTCGTCGCCTTGTCGGTACTGGCTCTCGTCGCCGGCTGTTCCACCGACGACACTGCACCTGCGCCGACGCAGACGCCCGCCGCCGAACCGGCTAGGGCGCCCGCAGCGCAGGATCCGATCGGCACCGTCATTCCGCTTCCGGGCGCACCCGAGGGAATCGTCGTCACGTCGTCCGGCATCGCTGTCGCCGCAGTGCGTGAACCCGATGGCCTGAGGCTGCTCGACGCGGCGACCGGAGTCGAGCGATCGTTCGTGCCGACGGTCGGTGCGCCGCGACACCTCTCCCTCGCCGGCCCGGACGGACCGGTACTCGCGCCCCTCGAGTCCAGTGACGAACTGCTCCTGGTCGATCCGGCGAACGGAGCGACGCTCTCCACCATCCGGGGCGTCGGACGGCAACCGCACGATGCCGTGGTGACCGCCGACGGCGCGACCGTCGTGACCAACGAGATGGGCGGCGGAGTCGTCTTCGTCCGCAACGGTGTCGTGACCGCATCTCTCCCCGCCGGTCCCGTGCAACCGGGCGGCGTTGCAGCCGTCGGCAATTACGCAGCTGTCGCAGACGTGCAGGGCAACGGGATCTGGATCTATAGCGGGCCGGACCAGAAGCTCGTCGCGCAGGGACCGTTGGGGACCAAACTGACGCATGCGACATCGCTCGGCCCCGACCTCGCTGCCTTCGCCGACACCGACGGTGGCGCGGTATACCTCGAACGCATCACTCCCGACATCAGCGAGGTCGCTCGCATCGACGCACCCGGCAATCCTTACGGGCTCGCCTACGACGCCGATCGGAAGCTCCTTCTGATCACGCTGACCGAGAGCAACATCCTTCGTGTCGTCGATGTGGCCGAGCCGGCATCGCCGCGGATCGTGGTTGACTTGCCGACGGTTCGTCAGGCCAATTCCGTTGCCGTGGATCCACGAACGGAAAACGTGTTGGTGACAGGCAGTGACCCCGGCGCGGACTCGAGCCTGCAGATCATCCCGGCCGACAGTGTCGACGCGTCGTGACACGTGCCTGCGCGACGTTCACGATCGGTGTTCGGTGAACACCCGGCGCAACCCGACGAAGCGCACGACCGTGGCCACGAGGTTCGCGGCCACCAGGACGGACACCTCGACTGCTCGCGATGCATCGGGTACCCACCTGTGGAGGAGTACCAACGAGCCGCTGGTGACCGCCAGCCCGAGGGCGAAGACGACGAGCCCTTGCACGTACTGGCGAACGATCGCATCGGTTCCACGGATTCCGAAGGTGAACCGGCGGTTGATCGCGGTGTTGGCGAGCGCAGAGACCAGGAGCGCGAGCACGTTCGCGGCCTGGGACGACATGACGACTCGGAACACCAGAAACAACAGAACGTACGCGGCGGCGCTCGCACCGCCGACCAGATAGAAGCGGAACAGCACACTCCGGGTGCCGGAGGTCGCGGTCAGAGTGTCTCCCCCGTCGGCCTCGAAACAGGGAGTGCAGCCACGCATCGAGCGAACTCGCTGTCCGGGTGGCACTGTCGTGCGATCGGGTCGAGATCGACGAGTTCGTCGGCGTCACGCAGAGTCGGTGCTGCACCGACGACGAGGCCGCAGCGCTGCAGGGCGTCCCGGGTGTCGTCCCCGGTGCGGTCGGTGGACATCTCCACTGCTCGCAGGGCCTGCGCATCGGATGCGTCGTGCAGTCCGAGCACCCACCACCCTCCGTCCTCGGCACGGCCCAGGATCGCCGACGAGGGTGCCAGAGCCTCACCGATGTCGGTGAGCATCGCGGGATCGACCTGCGGTGTGTCCATGCCGATCTGCACGACGGGAGCGCATCCGGCGGCGTCGCGATGCGCGTGGATCAACCGTTCCGAGAAGCCGTCGCCGCGCTGATCGATGACGTCGAAGTCAGCCAGTGACCTCTGAATGTCGTCGCTGCGCATCGCCTCGGCCAGGTCGCCGGTCATCGCGACCACCCGCCGGGCGAAAGGAGCCTGCCTCGCCGCGGCGAGTGTGTCGAGCAGCGCCGCGGCCGCCACCGACGCGGCGTCCTCGGCGGTCATGGCGGCCATCAGTCGAGTCTTGGCAAAGCCGGGTACCGGCGCTTTCGCGATGACGAGCAGCGTCGCATCGATCATGGAATCACCTTCGCAAAATCCCAGACGGCCACCACCGTGCCGCGAACCGACCCCGACACCTTCGACACTCCCCCGGTCCGCGGGCGGTACGAGATGTCGTGCTCGACCACTGTCCACCCTGCCCGAGCGGCGAGAACCAACAGCTGCAGCGGGTAGCCGGAGCGTCGGTCCGGGACGTCGAGCGAGAGCAGATCGTCGCGGCGGGCCACCCGAAGAGCGCCGATGTCGTGGACGTCGATCTTCAGTCGTCTGCGTAGACGCCAGGCGATGGCCGTGTTGCCGAGGCGGGCGTGCCACGGCGAGCCACTGCGGTGCACCGGGCGGCGCCGACCGACGACGAGTTGGGCGGAGTCCAGCGCTGCGACGAGCCCGGGCAGTTCGCGAGGGTCCATCGACCCGTCCCCGTCCATGACAGCCACGACGGTCGTTCGAGCAGCGGTGATTCCGGCGTGCACGGCTGAGCCGTATCCGGGTATCGCCTCGATGACCACCTCCGCCCCGTGCGCACGGGCCACGTCCGCGGTGCCGTCGGTGGAGCCGTTGTCGACGACCAGGCGGTGATAGCCGTCGGGCACGGAGTCGAGAACATCGGGAAGAGACTGCGCCTCGTTGCGGCACGGGAGTACGACGGTGACATCGGAAGGATCGATCATCGTCACACCACCGGGGCCGAGCCGTCGGATGCCGCCCGTAGCGGTGCCGACGCAAACCGCGTGAGCCCCTCGTCCGGACCGACGGCAGCTCGGAATCCGAGAATCTCGTCGGCCCGATCGGCACCGGCAACGATGTGCCGCACGTCGCCGGGACGGAACTGACCCGTCACCGCCGGTTCGATGCCGCCGCCGTGTGCACGACACAGAATGCGGGCCACGTCACCGATCGAGATCGGGTGTCCCGAACAGACGTTGCAGGCCACGAACCCCGCTCCGTCGTGCTCGACGGCGGCAAGGTTCGCGGCGGCGACGTCCCGGACGTCGACGAAGTCTCGCATCTGCCCGCCGTCCTCGTACACCGTCGGCGGCTCACCAGACTCCAGCGATGAGCGGAACATCGCCGCGACACCCGAATACGGTGTGTCACGGGGCATTCGATCGCCGTAGACGTTGTGGTACCGCAGCGCCGTGACCGATCCGCCCGTCGCCAGCGACCACG
Organism: Rhodococcus sp. MEB041; assembly: GCF_030208955.1. Lineage (NCBI taxonomy): Bacteria > Bacillati > Actinomycetota > Actinomycetes > Mycobacteriales > Nocardiaceae > Rhodococcus > Rhodococcus sp. MEB041. The sequence continues at coordinate 72,705 of NZ_JARVSZ010000006.1, read as the reverse complement.
CGAGTGCATAGTTCTCCTGCGCGAGTTTGCTTGCCGCATAGAGACTCCGAGGCTCGAGCGGAGCGTCCTCGTCCACCGTCTCCCACGTCACCGGCTCGTCACCCTCCGGGCACTTCGCATCGAAGACACCGTTCCGCAGATCCGACGGGTTTCGAGGGCGCGGACGGATGACACCGTGCACGGGGCAGCGGTAGCGACCTTCGCCGTAGACGACCATCGACGACGCGAGAACCAGCTTCCGACACTCGGCTCGGGCCATCGCGGCAAGTACTTCGGCAGTACCCAGATCGTTGTGGCTGGCGTAGGCGGGTGCATCCGCGGTGCTGACGCCGGCTCCGACGACAGCAGCCTGGTGGCACACCACGTCCACCCCCACCATGACGTCGTCCAGAGCGCCGGGGTCGCGAACGTCGACAGCCGTCACGTTCGGCGCGTGCCGCGGCGTCGGGCCGTGCGCGGAAGGCAGGAACGCGTCGACAGCCGTCACGTCGTGGTCGGCCCCCAGTAGTGCTTCGTGAATGTGTTCGCCGATGAAACCGGCCGCGCCGGTGAGTAACACGTGCATCGTTTCTCCTTGTCGTGTCGACCGAGGGGGCGGGTCGCTCACCAGTTCGTGTACGTCAGATGGTTGATCGCGAGTGCCAGCACGACTTGCGCTGCCAGCCAGAAGCGCACCGAGCGATCCCCGATCGCGACAGTGGCAACCGTCATCCACACTTGGAACGGCAGCCAGATGCGCTCCGTCTCCGCCTTGCTCAGCCTGCTCAGGTCCGCGAACGCCACCGCCAGCAGAGCGGCCACCACGAGCAGAGTCACAGGCTCGGCACGTCGCACACGCGGCAGTGACACCACGCGGGACAGGGCAGCGGGCACCGCGAGTCCCACCGCACACACCAGAGCCGCGATGTTGCCCCAACTCCAGTACTGGAACGGGCGCGCTGACGCGATGCCCTGCCAATATCGTTCCTGGACCGCGACGTACCCGTCGAACCACCAGAAGCCCGACGCGGTGAAGAGTCCGGCAACGACGAGGGCGCCACCGATCGCCGGTAGCAATGGCCGCACGCGGCGAGAGGCGATGAGGACCGCCAGAGCAACCAGGCCCATCAGAGCGAGTCCGTAGTTGAGATAGACCGAGAACCCCAGCAGGAGACCCGCCGCGAAGGCCGCGACGTCGTGTCGCGCTCGTCGCCCGGCTGCAGCGACGGCCAGGAGGGCGATGCCCCAGGCAGACACACCGGTGAAGAATCCGTCCGCGGAGACACCGATCCAGATCGCGCTGGGAGCGATCACGGCGAACGGGATCAACCGTCGAGCCGTGTCGCGGTCGACGAGCGCCGCCACAGCGACAACCGTGGCCACGGCGGCAGACGACCCGACGATCACACACAACCATGCGGCCGCCGCGCCTCCACCGAGTCCGATGCGGTCCAACCACACGAACGTCAGGATGGCGCCGGGGGGATGGCCGGAGACGTGCGTGGCCCACGAGTCCGCCTGGCCGTCGACGATCCGGTCGGAAAACCCACGCAGCGTGGCCCCGATGTCGTCGATCCCGCCGACTTCGGACAGATACTCGTCGCGGGACGTCAACTTGTCGACGAACCCTCTCTGCCAGCCGTCGACCGCAGCCAGTCCGACGGTCCAGACAAGGGTCGTCGCCCAGGTCACGAGGAGCAGGAGCCGCCACGACATGCGTGCCGCCACGGACGGGCCGAGGATCACCACCAGGACGCCGATGATCACCGCGACCGGGGTACCCGGGCCCACATGAGCGCCCACCCACCCGAACAGCGGCGCGAGCGACGCGAAATCGTCGAAGTCGAAGCCCATGCCGTCGATCAGCGGAGTGACGACGGCGTTCTCCCGCCGCGCCACGACCACTGCCGCGACGACCAGTGCGGCCGCGAGGAGTGCGCCGATCAGTTCCGGAACTCGAGGAACCCACCCGCGCCGCCGATCGACCGCAGTCGGGCCGCTCACTCGGAAGTCTCGGGGGCCGAACTGTACGGGGGTTTGACGAAGTGAGCGAAGTGCCGACCGGCGATCGCGGTCACACTGACCGGTACCAGCCCTCGTGCCGCGGCGAGTGGTGCCAGCGTGTCCGCATCGATTCGCGCCCAGTCGTACCACGGCCCCGCAGTCTCGTCACTCTCGATACGCAGGCGTTCTGCGACGAATCCCGTTCCGGGGGCTGCCACTTCGACGTGCACCGTTCCGCTCTCACAGGCGATGTCGTGCGCGCGACCGATGACACGGCCGGGATCCCCGCCGATGCCGATGTTCCCGTCGACGAGAAGCACGGTGTCCCAATGCCCTTCGTGTGGAACGATGTCGAAGATGTCGGCCAGCTCGGCCTTGGCGCCGCGTTCACGGACCAGCGCGACAGCTGCCGGGGACGTGTCCACGCCCATGGCCGACACTCCCCGTCGGCGCAGTTCCTCGACCAGGCGGCCCGGCCCGCACGCGAGATCGATCGTGCGGCCCCGGCAGAGGGCGAGCAACGTCTCGTCCACTGCACGGTCATCGGCGTCTGCGTGCTCGCCGCCGAGCCATCGTCCGACCGGCAACGGGTGGCGGGGACCGTGACGGTGACGTACCCACCACGTCGTGCTGGGTATCGCGGTGGTGAACAGAGCATCGAAACTGTCGGGTGCTTCACCCGTCGAACTCGCTGTCACACGTGACCTTCCTGGATCGTCGCACCCGCCCCCTCGACCCGTCGGCCGGTGTCCGTACTCCAGGCATTCGCTCCCGTGGGACCGGAGGATTGCGCCTCAACGCTGTCCGGACTCGGTCCGACCTGCGCGGGGAATGCCTCCGGACAGCAGGACCCGCACCAGGAACACCCCGATGCTCGTCGCGACCATCGCTGCCACGACCCACAGCCACCGCTCCAGGTAGGGGTCACGGTTCATGCCCGTCGCCGCGACGATGGCCGTGTCGTCGGTGTTCAGGATGCCCGGGAAGAACACCAGCAGCGTCAGCGCGGCGCCGAGAGCCGGCACCCGTATGTGCGGACGCATCGAGACCTGCCGGACTGTCCAGTGTCGTGTCGGGCGCGTCGTTCGATCCGCCAGCGAGTACAGCGGATACAGGACCAGATCGTGCAGGACCGCCGAACCGACGAACCACACCGCGATCGACTGCCACCACCTGTCCGGGTTCCACAGTGCGTCCGCCCCGAGAGTCAGAACAGCGGCACCTGCGAGGACGAAGGACGCGACCAGCACGGCCGCGTGAGCAGCACCCGCCCCGTACAGCCGCCTCATCGACCGGCCTCGCCGGCGAAGTCGATACGCGACACCCACTTGGTGTTGTGGACACCGGGGAGGCCGGGAACGATCACACGCGCCGGATAGCCGTGGTCGAGCGACAGCGCCTCACCGTTGACGGTCAACGCGAGAAGCGAGTCCGGATGCCACACCTGGTTCTGCGCCAACGTCGCCTGAGCGAACGCGCCACCTCGTTCCAGTGAGCTGACTGTGGCGGCTCCGTCGGACACGCCGGTGAGGCCGGCGAGGTCTCGCAGCCGTACCCCGGTCCACTCCTGCTTAGTCGACCACCCCTCGACGCACGCAATCGGTAGGACCGCAATGTGCTGCTTCATCGCCTCCAGTGCCGCTCGGTCGAGAACCACGCGCGTCGTCCCCGACAGCTCCACTCGCCACGACTCCCCGGTGGACACCGGATCGATCCCCGCTGCGACGGCGGTGCGATTCACCTGGAAGTCGTTGGGCCCGTCGCCGTAGGAACGGCCCCGGGGCAGCAGCAGTGCGGTCGACCGCAGGGGCCCGTCGATGGTCTGCCCGATGGAGAGGACTGCCAGGAGACCACTTCCACTCGCCACGAGTGCGAGGGCGCCGCGCCGGGAGATGCCCTGCGTCGCTTTCTCCCCTTGCTCCGGTTCCGCGCCGGGCGCATCGTTGCGGTCCCGGAGCACGTCGGACAGCGACGTCGTCCGCAGCGTCCTCCACATGACCGGAACCTTGATGGCCACGTGCGCGAGGAACCCGGCGATGAACACCCACGCCCCGAAGTAGTGGGCCGTGTAGAAGTCGAAACCGAAGACGTAGTCGTACTGGATGTTCAGCACACCGGTGACGATCTCGAACAGCACACCACCGACGAGCATCAGCAGACTGAGCCGCTCGAGCGCCTGCGCCGGGGATCGGACCGGCGGCCATTGCACCAGCTTCGGCATCACCGACCACAGCTTCGCGAGAACCAGCGGAATCACGACGAGGCCGAGCGTGACGTGCAGGCCCTGGTTCAGCCGATAGATCCAGGACGGATCGGTCGGCCAGTGGAACTGGGGCAACCTCAACCACCCCACGTCCCCCGGGCGGGCCTGCCCGAACTGCGGCCCGTACGCGATGTAGGACAGCAGACCGGTCACGGTGATCACCGGCAGCGACACGAGAAGGACGGCACCGAACACCGACGTCAACCACGGACCGCGGATCGCACTCTGGAACTGGGGCAGAGGAGGCAACGGCACGACCCTTCGACTACCCCGACGACTGATGCTCACCACCATGGCACGTCGACGCTCGCCGTGCGAGCGAACTGGGCAGCGAGCATCCCGATGGCCGTGTGCACCTCCGTGCGCGAAAACTCCTCCACAGCGGCGTGTTCGAGCCCTGCTTCCTCGTCGGTCGGCGTTGGCGGTACAACTCCAGTGAACCGGTGGTCGACTCCCCGGCAGCCAGCGCGAACGCGAACACCGAACGCACCTCGAGCACCGCCTCGACCCGATGCGTTCAGTCGGTGCGACCGGCCCACATGATTCTCGCAACCCGAACGTGGTTGCAGGACTGCGTCAGGACACGACGCCTGTGAACTTGGGTCGCCGCTTCTCCATGAAGGCGCGCCCACCTTCCACGGCATCGTCCGAGCCGGCGCACATGGCCACGAAAGCCTCGGCTTCGGAGAGCATCTCCGGGTAGAGGTCGCTGGCGAGGGCCACCTTCGCAGCCCGCACCGACATGGGTGAATTGGCCGCGATGGTCGTCGCGAGTGTGCGCACGGCCTCGTGCAACTGGTCTTTCGGGACCACCCGATTCACGAGACCGATGGAGAGAGCGGTCTCTGCCGTGACGCGACCGCCGGTGTACAGCATCTCGGCGGCGTGACCGGAGCCGACCATGCGTTGCAGCACGCGCGTCGGCGGAACCGGGTATGCGATTCCCAGACGTGCGGCGGGAATCGCGAACGCGCACGCCTCATCGGCGATGCGGATGTCCGCGGTGAGCGCGACGGCGACGCCGGCGCCCATGCAGAAGCCGTGCACCATCGCGATGGTCGGCGTGTGCATGGCGGCGAGTCCGAAGAACAACGCGGCAATGGCGTCGTCGGCGGCCTGCTTGGCATCGGTGGAACCGTGCTGCGATTCGAACTCCGAGATGTCGGCTCCGGAGACGAATGCCTCCGAACCTTCCCCGCGCAGCACGATGGCGCGGACGTCGGGGCGTTTGTCCAGCTCTTGCAGTCGCGCGTGCAGATCGCGCATCATCGCTGCGCTCAATGCGTTGCGACGGGTCGGATTGCTGATCACGGCCCATGCGACCGCACCGTCGATCTCGACGGAGACAGAGCCTTTCTGCTCCACTGTGGCAGTCATGACAGGCCGTTTCGGCGAACTTCTGGGTGCTCCATGCATAAATTTTAGATTCGGACCTTCCACCGAGAGCGCGGCCGAACCATTGTCTGGCGGTCTCACAACCCGGCCGCACTGTCCCGTGGTCGTGACCGCGCATTCCTGCCCCGTGTCACCTCCCGCGCACCCACACGTCACTAGTAAGTCCGCGTCCGACGAGCATCGACCGTTCGTACGGGGGTCGCGCGTTGCGGCATACCGTGTGTGGGGTTGACCCGCGGCGTACGCTTGGGCGCATCCGGTGAAGTCATCACCGCGCAGCGTCCTCCGCGCACGTCGACAGGTGTCATGACTGCACCACAGAGGACTCCGCATGACGGATTCGGTCACGTCCGGCCTGCCCCCGGACGATCACAGCACGGCGGCCGCACTGGCCGCCGCGAACGCCTTCGACGACGAGATCGCAGGAGCGTTGTCGTCCCGCACGGCCGGCGGGGTTCGCACGGCGATCACGATGCGGTACTTCGCCGCGGACACCTTCGACGCATTGGATGCCTTTCGTGGACTCCTGCTGTCGCACAGTCGGTTCGAGATCCTCCTCCAGGGCTTGTGCGAACAGGCGGTCGCCGCGATCCCCGGAGCGGACATGGCCGGGGTGACCCTCCTGCATCACGACGCGGCGAACCCGGAGACCGCGGCGCGGTCGGATTCCCGAGTCAGCGACATCGATGCCGATCAGTACCGCGTGAACGAGGGGCCCTGCCTCGAAGCCGCCCGGACCGGGCGCATCGTGTGCGTGCACGTCGAGGATGCTGCGGCGCGATGGCCGCTCTTCGCTGCGGCAGCGTCCGAGGCCGGTGTGCGCAGCTTCCTGTCGGCACCCCTGGACGTCGATTCCGAACATGCGGGATCGCTGAACGTCTACAGCTTCGGCGATCACGGCTTCAGCGACATCGACGAGGTGCTGGTCACGGTGCTGGTGACCGCCGTTGAGGTCGCGGTGTGGGAATCGCGGCACACCGCGGACGCGCGGAAGGAATCAGGCAACCTGCGTCGAGCGATGGAGACCCGTGCCTGCATCGAACAGGCGAAGGGCATCGTCATGGCAGTTCGAGGTATCACCGCGGATGCGGCCTTCGCCGCCCTGGTCGAGCAATCGCAACGTGAGAACGTGCGCGTGTCGGTACTCGCGGAACGCACGGTCACCTCGGTCGTGGCGGTACCGCAGTGACCCTTGATCGCGCACGCGAGCAGGACGTCGACCGACGATCCGTCCAGGTCACCGTTGCCCGCAACGGGTCTGTACTCATCGTGTCGGTCCGCGGCGATCTGGACCTCGAGTCCACGCCCATGCTGACGGCAGGTCTCGACCGAGCACTGTCGGACGACGTGCCCTCCGCGGTGATCATCGACCTGACCGACGTCGATTTTCTCTCTTCCACCGGCATGACGGCCCTCATCGACACGCACCGCCGACTCGGCGCGCTCGGCGCACTCGTCGCGCTCGCTGTCGTGTCGAACGGGCCCGCGACCACCCGTCCACTCACGCTCGTCGGAATGGACGAGATGCTCTCGCTCCACTCCGACCTCGACGCGGCACTGGCCGCGGTGTCGTCCTGAACGGTCGCACGGCGGGCGTGCTGGACGCGACCCATGACGGTGTCGCAGACAGCTCTCTCGGTCCGAGCGTCCGGAACCCGGGCCTCGTCATGTCCGATGTCCCCGCTGACGCCCTGTGCATCGGCGCCGTACGCAGAGCGTTTGCCGCCTGGCTCCGCATCCTGCCGTTCGACGACGCCCGCAGAGCCGATGTGGTGCTGGCGGTGTACGAAGCGATGGCCAACGTCGTCGACCACGCCTACCTCGACATCGACGGTGTCGGCACGATGCAGATCAGCGCCACCTACTCGGTCGGCCTCGGCACGCTGGACGTCACCGTCGCTGATCTCGGACGGTGGAAACTACCTGTGCACAACGCTCTTCGCGGTAATGGTCTGCCACTCATCATGGCACTGAGCACCTCGTCGACAGTGGATCACTCGGGAACGGGGACCACCGTCCGCGCGACGTGGTCCTCGATGGCACCTCCACACCCGGAGCCTGTTTTCCACTGACATCCGGTCTCGTTCTCCGACAACCGAATACTGCAACCGGAAGGGCACCCGTGCAGCAGCTCACCCTCGGCGTCACGTCACTCTCCAGCAAACCCAGCGAACGTCGCCTCCCGATCCACCCCCGGCACCTCGAGCGCATCGACACGGACCTGCGAGAGCGCATATTTCTCGAGAAGGGATACGGGGCCCCGTACGGCGTCTCGGACGACGATCTGTCCGGTCTGGTCGCAGGACTTCGATCGAGAGACGACCTCGTGGCCGAATGCGACGTGCTCCTTCTTCCCAAGCCGCAGGTCTCCGACCTCGCGGGAATGCGCGTCGGGCAGACACTGTGGGGATGGCCGCATTGCGTTCAGGACGAGAAAGTCACCCAGACAGCCATCGACCGCCGACTCACCCTCATCGCGTTCGAGGCCATGAACCACTGGTCCAGCAGCGGGTCGTTCAAGCTGCACGTGTTCCACAAGAACAACGAACTCGCCGGCTACTGCTCCGTGCTGCACGCTCTCCAACTGGCCGGATCGACGGGTGACTACGGTCGACGACTCCGCGCCGCCGTCATCGGATTCGGCAGCACCGCACGCGGCGCAGTGACGGCGCTCAACGCCCATGGCATTCACGACGTCGATGTCCTGACCCAGCGTGGCGCCTCGGCCGTCAGCTCGCCCATCCACTCCGCGCGTATCGTCAACTTCGACGTCGACGAGCACGACCCGCACGAGAACCGCGCCCTCACCGACACCGGCCGAGTGCCCCTGCCCGGGTTCCTCGCCGACCACGACATCATCGTCAACTGCGTTCTCCAGGACACCGCGTCACCGCTCACGTTCCTGTCCACGGACGACCTTCGGGCCCTGGCGCCTGGGACACTCGTCATCGACGTCTCCTGCGACGAGGGAATGGGATTCGAGTGGGCTCGGCCCACGTCGTTCGACGCTCCGATGTTCCTCGTCGGCGACAACGTCCGGTACTACGCCGTCGACCACAGCCCGTCGTACCTGTGGGACTCCGCCACGTGGGAGATCAGCGAAGCCCTGCTGCCTTACCTGCGCACCGTCATGGACGGCCCGTCCTCGTGGAACTCCTCCCCCACCATTGCCCGGTCGATCGAGATCCGCGACGGGACGATAGGCAACCCGGCGATTCTCGCCTTCCAGAACCGCGACGCGGACTACCCGCACCGGACGACGGCGTGACCACCTGCCGCGGAAACGTCCGTCAGTTACCGACGCGGGTGTGCACGGTCATGAGCAATCTCCCGAACCTGTCCCGCTCCGCCTCGTCGGTCCACACGACGCCCGCACTGTCGCGGAGCGACTGCTCACACAGCGCCCGCACAGGTACGTTGCTGTCCTGCGACCGCCACTTCAGCAGGTCGAATGCCTTCTCCTCCGACACCCCCAGAGCGAACTGGATGATCCCTTTGTACTGCTCGATCGCCGCTCGGGTCTGCATCGCAACGAGGTAACCGTCGACGGTCCCCGGCAGAGCTCCCCGTCGATTCGGCGACGACCGGACACGGTCGCTCAGCTCCCGGTGAGCGACAGGTAGCCGACGGTCGCCAGGGCTGCCGCCATCGGCGCCGGCAATCCCACCGCGCCGAGGCGGTCGGCAGCGGACGCCTTGACGGCGACCTGCTCGCGCTCCTCCGCTGTCAAGTTGAGCACGGAGACGATGTCGGCACCCACGACGATCGCCGCGAGGGCGCCGATTCTCGGGTCGTCGCACACCGGGTTCACGAGATCGGCGATCACGCGGTCGCGCACCTCGGGGGTCACCCTCGTGGTGCGGTACGGCACACCGAGAACTCGGGACCGCCCGCGTTCGAGCACCCCGTCCGCGATCGCACGATCGCGATGCTCCGCGTAGGCGCCGGAGCGCCGACGCAGCCAGTGCCGAATCTGGACAGGCCGGGCCGCCGTTGCTCGGCCCAGGGAGTCGGCGAGTGCGGAGACCCACCCGCGATCACTCACCGCGACCCGCGCGCCGAGAATCAGGTCCCCGTCGATGTCGAGGACCTTGCTGACGGACAGTTCGGCGAGTTCGGCCAACGCGGTGCACTTGGCGGGGCCGAAACGTTGATACGGGCGCCCGTCCGCGGTGTGCAACAACGTCATCAGGGCTGCCGGGACGGTCAACTCACGAGGGGTCGGTCGGGTGCTGGTCACGTCGTGCCTCTCCGTGGATCGGTACCGGTTTCACGGCCGCGAAACCAGTGCGTGTCACATCACGCTAACAACGATACGTTCTCCTATCAATAGTTTTTGTTAGGAAAACCCAATGTCCACGTTGATCGACCACAGAGTAGGTGCGGAGGAGTTCGCACGATGGTCGAACAGATGTGCTGCGGCAGTCATTTCCGTCCAAATTTTCCTGACAGTACTGTCAGATTCTGGTCACACTTACTAGATTTCGAATCATGACTCAGACGTTCGTCCGCTCGGCACGACGCGCGCAGCTCGTCGAGGCTGCCATTCGTTCACTCGCCGACCTGGGCGTGGAAGGAGCATCACTCTCACGCATCGCCGAGCACGCCGGTGTCAGCCGTGGGGTGGTGAACTACCACTTCCCGGGCGGGCGACGAGAGCTGTTCGAGGCCGCGGTCGACGAGATCTACGATCTGGGCCGCCGTGAAGTGCAGCCCGACACCGAGTCCGCCCCGTCCCCGCGACGCGGGCTGGCGTCGTTCGTCCGGAGCAGCATCGCCTTCTACGCCCGCCACCCGATTCATCTTCGAGCTCTCACGGCGATCTACACCAGCCGCACCGAGGACAGCCTGCGACGGGACGAGCGACCCGAGCACGCGACCGAGATGATGTCCGTCGCCGATCTTCTCCGACGAGGTCAGGTGTCCGGCGAGATGCGTGATTTCGATGTGACACTCATGGCGTTGACCATCCGCGCCGTTCTCGACACCGCGGTCGGGCTCACCGCAGCAGGAGCAGACCCCGGTGTTCTCGCGGACGAACTCGTGAACACCCTCGACGCCGCCACGCGGGCGCTCCCGTGAGGCGCGCACTCACTGCCGTCGTTGCAGCCACGACTCTGATGGTGTCCGCGTGCACCTCGACGGGGACCGAACCGGACACCGAGTCGAACCTGGTGGTGGACAGCACGACCGGAACCTTGCAGGGAGTCGCAGTCGGGAACACGCACCAGTATCTCGGCGTGCGGTATGCACAACCCCCCACCGGTGACCGCAGATGGACCCTTCCCGAGCCGGTGCCCGACACCGACGAGGTCCTCGACGCCACGCGAGCGGGCTCACCGTGTCCGCAGACCGGCGAGACCGCGCAGGCAGTCTCCTCGACCGACGAGGACTGCCTGTTCCTGAACGTCACCGTCCCGGCACGCGCGAGCGCCGAGCCCCGTCCGATTCTGATGTGGTGGCACGGTGGCGGATTCACCAGCGGAGCCGGCTCGCAGTACGACGCGCAAAAGCTCGCCGACCAGGGTGACGTCATCGTCGTCTCGGCGAACTACCGACTCGGGATGCTCGGATATCTTGGACTGCCCAGCCTGGCAGGATCCGGCAACTTCGGTCTCGCCGATCAACTGGCCGCCCTGCGCTGGGCCAACGACAATGCCGCGGCCTTCGGCGGAGACCCGGATTCGGTGACGCTCTACGGGGAGTCGGCCGGTGGAACCTCCACCTGCGCGGCGCTCACCTCGCCGGCCGCCGAAGGACTGATCGACCGCGCCATCTTCTCCTCCGGTTCCTGCCGTCTCGCATGGCCCCCCGGCACCCTGTTCCCCGGACTACCCGCGTCATCGTCACTGATCCCGTTGTCCGACAGTGAATCACAGGGCGTAGCGGTCGCCACTGCACTCGGGTGCACCGACCCCGACCCGGTGGGCTGCCTGCGAGAACGACCCGTCGATGCCCTGCTCGGGCAAGCCGCGTCGTTCGGCAATCCGTTGGCCTACGGCACCGACCTGCTCCCACAGGAACCCGTACTCGCCGTCGAGGCCGGAGACTGGCTTCACGTGCCCGTCCTGACCGGCGGCAACCGGGACGAGCATCGTTCCTTCATCGGCGGCCTGCTCCTGACCGATCCCGCGGCGGTCACGGCGGACAACTACCAGTCCTTGATCCGAGCATCGTTCCCCGCCGACGCTGCATCCGTCGGCGCGCAGTACCCGCTGGCGGACTACGAGTCGGCGCCCGTCGCCTGGGCGACCCTGGTCACCGACGTCGCCTGGGCATGCACGACCTCCCGTGGCGCCCGTGAGCTCGCCGCCGACGGGACACCGGTCTACAGCTACGAATTCGCCGATCGCAGTGCGCCCGATGTCAGCGGAGTGTCGGCGTCCGGTATGCCGCAGGGCGCGGCGCACGCCACCGACCTGCCGTATCTGTTCGATCTCGGCGGCGAGAACCTCCTCACGGGGCCAGGGCAACGCGAGCTCGGTGACGCCATGGTGGCGGCATGGGCTGCGTTCGCCCACAACGGCACACCCGGTCCTGCCGACGGTGCCGAGTGGCCGGCCACCACCGGCATCGAGACCACTGTCATGCAGTTCGACAATGCCGCCACCGGCTCCGGGGTACACCTGATCGACCACCGCGCCGAACATCACTGCGCGTTCTGGGACACGGTCGACCGTGGCTGAGCACGCGCGTGAAAGGATCGAGTCGTGCGACGACTTGTCGTGACCCAGAACATCACGGTCGACGGGGTGATCGAAGCTACCGATGACTGGTTCGCGCGCGCCGGTCACGATCCCGACATGGACAGGGCGTTGGCCGCTCAGCGCGACGCATCCGACGGCTTTCTCGTGGGACGGAAGACGTTCGAGGGCATGCGCGATTTCTGGGCACCTCGAACCGATGACACGACCGGCGTGGCGGAACATCTGAACCGCGTCGCGAAGTACGTGGTGTCCTCGACGCTGCAGGATCCGGGGTGGGCGAACACCACAGTGTTGTCGGGTCCGCTCGTCGAGGAGATCGGACGAATCACCGCACTCGACGGCTCCGACATCGTCTGCACGGGAAGTATCGACCTCTGCCATGCCCTGATCGGCGCAGATCTCGTCGACGAGTACAGGCTCTTCGTCCACCCGTTCGCGAGGGGACACGGAAGGCGACTGTTCGACGGAACTCCCCCACGACACCTCGTCCTGCGGGAGTTCCGCGCCTTTCCTTCCGCGACTGTTCTCACCCGATACGACACGCAACGGATCACTGAGCGAGGGGCTCGCGGCCGCCCAGCGCGTCCCGTCGGAGGATCTGACGTCGTAGCCGGTGCGCGAGAGGTAGCCGACCTGCTCACGTTCCCGGAAAGTCCTCGCTCCTCGGCCATCAACGGCTCAGCCATTCGCGCCGACGGCGGTGTACTCCCCACGATCATCTGACAGTGGATCGACCTCGCCGACCCGACGTCATGGCAGGGGATGCACCAGTGCGACTGCGCTCTCGTGCGCTCGGGTGAGGGCGAGATCGAGTGGCATGCGCCGGAAGTCGTCGGACAAGATCTCCACACCCCAAGTTCCGTCGTATCCGACCTCGCGCAGAACACTGATCAGTCCGTTCAGGTCGAACACTCCCTCACCGCACAGTCGACGGTTGTCCATCGTGTCGTCGAACAACGACCCGACGACGTGCTCGTCGGCGTCATCGAGTTCCACACCGAACACGACGTCGCCGGTCAGGGAAGATCGCAGTTCGTCGAGGGTGGTGCCGGCCCGGACGACGTGCCAGGCATCGACGATCACGCCGCACGCGGGATCTCCTGTGGCGCGGGCGAGGTCGGCCCCGTCCGGGATGGTGGAGATGATCGAGAACGGCATCGGTTCGATGGCGATGCGGGTGCCGCGCTCCGCGGCCTCGCGGGTCAACACGCGTAACGCGTCGACCACGGGTGCCAGGTCACGAGGCGGCGCATTCTCCGAGCCGATCTTGATGTGCGTCGGCTGGAGGATCTCAGCGGCCTCCAGCAGCAGGTCGCGAGTGTCGTGGGTGCTTCCGTCCTCTCCTCTGGGGATCCACCACCGTTCCAGCAGTTCGATCTCGACATACCTCAACGGCGAATCGTCGAGCATGCTCCGCAGGGCCGGTAGTCCGATGTCGTCGCGAATGGCCGCGAGGTCCGCGGCGACGATCCCCATGCCGGCGAACCCGGCATCGGATACCGCCGTGATCCGGTCCGCGATCGGAATCGGACTCACAGGGTGTGGCGCGTCGGGGCGGACATCACCCGCCGACGTCCAACACGCTGCGATCAGTTCCGGCGCCATCGGTGCGATGCGTCGGTCCGCTCCTCGGGTCATGGTCAGGATCCTGTCTGCGTCGGGGTACCTCGCGGCCACCGCGATGAGGACTGGTGCAACGTGGTCCGGATGCAGGAGGTGGCACCGCGGGCGAGTGGTTCCTCTGCAGTGTGCCGATTCCGATACCGTCGGATCAAGCAGGTGTACCCATCAAAAACCCCTCGCCGAGGTGAGCCGGCGCCGCCCCGGTCCCGGTCGTCGCCCGATGATCGAGTCACGCCGAGTGGGTACGACCGAACTTCTGCGGCAATGTTAAAAACGGCTGGAGCCACGCAGTGATCGTCGTCAGCGCGATCACGGAGTTGGAAGCAGTGGCCGTCGTCGCCGCGCAGTCTGAACTTTTGCATAGCCTTACCTAAGTCGCTACGCTCCAGCGAGTAAAGGTTCGGTCAAGACATCACACCCTCTGGAGCCTCGTGAAGACCCCGAAAACCCCGATCCTCGCCCTCCTCGCCACCGTGATCACGGTGAGCGCGCTCGCGAGTTGCAGCACCGACGACACCACGTCCGCGGACTCCGCCACCACCGTCTCCATCGACACCGCCACCGGACCTGTCGAGGTCCCCCAGAACCCGCAGCGTGTCGTCGCCCTCGACAACACCTCGCTGGAGACCCTGCGCGCGTTCGGCGTCGAACCGGTGGCGCTGCCCAAGCCGATCATGCCGTACGAAGGGTTCGAGGACTGGATCGACGACGACGCCATCCTCGACGTGGGGACGCACCGGGAGCCGAACCTGGAGATCGTGAACGAAGCGGAACCCGATCTCATCATCGGCGGCTACCGCTTCTCGGAGTACACCGACGACCTCGGTCGCATCGCCCCCACGCTGGACATCGCGCCATCCGACGATGCCGAGGGTGGTTACGTCGAGTCGCTGAAGCGCCAGACCGCCTCTCTCGGCGTCGTTTTCGACCGCGAGGAGCAGGCGGCCGAGATCATCGCGGCTCTCGACGCCGCCGAAGACAACGCGGCGGAGCGGACCACCGGCCAGTCGGTGTTCCTGTCCGTCGTCTCGGGCGGCAAGATCGACAACGGTGCCGGACGGATCGGTCGGATCATCGAACCACTGAACCTGCGCGACGTCTTCGCCGGTGCGGCCGGCGACGTGCACGGCGACTCCGGCCTCGCGCCGGAGGCCGTCGCCGCGGCGAACCCGGAGTGGATGATCGTGCTGGACCGCGACGCCGCGGCCGGCGAACCCGGTGCAGCTCCGGCGAAGTCGGTGATCGATGCGCAGGAAGCGTTCGCCCGCACGACGTTCGCGTCCGAGGACCAGATCGTCTACCTCGATCCGTACTTCTACACGCGCGAGAGCATCCAGGCGTACGCCGAGACGTACGAGCAGCTCGCGGACGCCTTCTCGAATGCATCGTAGGACAGCACTTCTGGGCTCGGCGGTGGTCACCGCCGCCCTGGTCGCGGCGTCGCTGCTCGTCGGCGAGTTCGACATCTCGCTCGGCACACTGCTCACCGACCCGGTGGCGCGGGAGATGTTCCTCATCTCCCGCGTCCCGCGGACCCTCTCATTGATCTTCGCCGGCGTCGCGATGGCGGTGTCCGGTGTGGTCATGCAGATGATCACTCAGAACAAGTTCGTCGAGCCCACTACCGCCGGCACGAGCCAGTGGGCGGGGCTGGGCATTCTCGCGGCCCTGTTGCTGGCGCCGAATCTCGGGCCGATGCCGAAGATGCTGATAGCTACCGCGTTCGCCTTCGTCGGCACCATGTTGTTCGTCGGCGTCCTGCGTCGAATCTCGTTGGAACAACAACTGGTGGTCCCCCTGGTCGGCATCATGCTGGGCGCCGTCGTCGGCGCGATCACCACCTTCCTCGCCGGCACATTCGACCTGCTGCAGTCCATGTCCGCGTGGCGGTCCGGCGGATTCAGCGGCATCGTGCGCGGTTTCTACGAACCCTTATGGGCCGTCGTCGTCATCGCCGTGCTCGTCTACCTGCTCGCGCACCGCTTCACCGTCGCCGGCCTCGGGAAGGACCTCGCCACCACGGTCGGACTGAACTACGACGCGACCGTCGTGCTCGGCGTCGCGATGGTGGCGGTGTGCACCGGTGTCACCAGCGTGGTGGTCGGCTTCATCCCGTTCCTGGGCCTCATCGTGCCGAACATCGTGTCCATGGTCCTGGGAGACGACGTACGGAGGAACCTCCCGTGGGTAGCGGTGCTGGGCGTCGGACTGCTGCTGGCCTGCGACCTGATCGGGCGCACGGTGGTCGCGCCCATGGAGATTCCGGCCTCGGTGATTCTCGGCGCGCTCGGCGCCGCGGTCTTCGTACTTCTCGTGGTGAGGCAGCGACGTCATGTTCTTGCGTGAATCACCCTCGATGCCGACGCCGGTGCGCGCCGACTCGAGACCACGTCCGCGACGACGACTTCTCGTGGCCTCCGCGGTGCTGGCGGGGGCGATCGCCTGCTTCCTTCTCCTGTTCGTCCGGGGTTCCTTCGAGTTCGCGGTGGAACGCCGCGCCACGATGCTGGGCGCCATGGCCGTCGCGGCCTTCGCCCACGGGCTCGGCACCGTCGTCTTCCACACCGTCACAGACAACCGATTGCTCACTCCGTCCATCGTCGGTTTCGACTCGCTGTACGTGCTGATGCAGACCGTCATGGTGTACGTCTTCGGCGGCTCCGTCATCGCTCGGACCGACGGCACCCCGAAAGTGATCGCACAGACCCTCACCATGGTCCTGTTCGCCACGGTCCTCTATCGCTGGCTCTTCTCCGGTCGCCTCGGCAGTCTCTTCACGATGCTGCTCGTCGGCGTCGTCCTGGGACTGGCCTTCGACAGCCTCTCGACGTTTCTGCAGCGACTGCTCTCCCCCACCGAGTACGACCTGCTGTCCGTTCGCCTGTTCGGTCGCCTCAGCGGGGTGGATCCGGACATGCTTCCCCTCGCGTTCACGGTGTGCGTCGCGGTGGGAGTGGTGTTGTGGCGCAGGCGTTTCCGGCTCGATGCTCTGTTGCTCGGCCGTGACTCCGCGACGACCATCGGCGTCGACCACAAGCGTGAACTGACGCTCGTGCTCGTTCTGGTGGCGCTGCTGGTGTCGTTCTCCACCGCGCTGGCAGGGCCGATGACCTTCTTCGGCTTCATCGTCGCGACGATGGCCTATCAGGTGACCGGCAGCTACAAGCACCAGTACGTGCTGCCGATGGCGTTCGTGCTCGGCATGCTCACGCTCGTCGTCGGACAGTTCGTCATGCAGCACGTGTTCTACGCGGCCGGTTTCCTCACGGTCGTCATCGAATTCGCGGGTGGACTGCTCTTCCTCGTCGTCGTCCTCCGGAAAGGCAGACTGTGATCACGTTCTCGGACGTCTCCAAGACCTACCAGAGCGAGACGGTGCTCGGACCGGTCAGCGGCACCATCGCAGAGGGTGGCATCACCTCGGTCGTCGGGCCCAACGGAGCGGGCAAGTCGACCCTGCTCTCGATCATGGGCAGACTGCTCGAGCCGACCACCGGAACCGTGACCATCGGAGACGCCGTGGTGCAGCACACGGCCACGAGAGACTTGGCCCGCATCGTCTCGGTGCTGCGCCAGGACAACCACCTGACCGCGCGGCTCACCATCCGCGAGCTCGTCTCGTTCGGCCGGTTCCCGCACTGCGGCGGCCGACTCCGCGCACACGACCACGAACACGTCGACCGTGCGCTCGACTTCCTGCACCTCGACACCCTCGCCGGGCGCCACCTCGACCAGGTGTCGGGTGGTCAACGCCAGCGGGCGTTCGTCGCCATGGTTCTCGCGCAGGACACTCCGTACGTCCTGCTCGACGAGCCGCTGAACAATCTGGACATGAAGCACTCGGTGGCGATGATGGGCCATCTCCGACGCGCGGCCGACGAATTGGGGCGCACGATCGTGCTCGTGGTGCACGACATCAACTTCGCAGCGGCCTGGTCGGACGACATCGTCGCGATGCGGGACGGTCGGATCGTCGTCAGCGGGCCCGCCGGCGCGATCATGCACGACGACATCCTGAGCGACGTGTTCGATACCCGGGTGCGCGTCCACGACATCGACGGCGCGCGGACCGCCGTGTACGCCCGCCCTCGGAACGAGGTGCGTATCGCGGCCTCGACACAACCATGACACGCACGACAGTGCTCTCGAAAGGATTCGCCATGGTGCACTCCCCCCTTCGCCGGCGAGGCGTCCGCCTCGTCGCCGCTGCGTCGATGGCGCTCGTCGTCCTCGGCGCGTCCGCGTGCAGTTCGACCGCCGACGACACCGCTGCAACTGTCGTGCCGACATCGAGCGAGACCCGCGTGATCGCCACCGACAGAGGAGAGGTGACCGTGCCCGCCGACCCCCAGCGCATCGCGGTCCTCTCCGCCGGATTCGCCGGATACCTCTACACACTCGACGCGCCCGTCGCCATCACCGACACCCGACTGCTCGGTGTGACCAACCTCGACGGCGGCTTCCCTCCACAGTGGGCCGACAAGGCTGAGGCCCGGGGCACAGTGGAACTGCCGGCGGGGGAATCGCTGAACATCGAAGCCATTGCGCAGGCCGAACCTGATCTCATCATCGGTGGCGGGCAGGGCTACTCCGCCATCCTGGCCAATGATGCCTACGATCAGCTCGCCGCGATCGCACCCACCGTGCTGATCCCGTCCACGGTCACCACCTGGCAAGGCGAACTCGCGGCAGTCGCCGACGCCGCCGGGGAGAGCGACAAGGTCGACTCTCTCCTGCAGGCATACGAGGACAAGGTCGCCGATGTCAGGGACTCCATCACCGTTCCCGGGTCTCCTGTCGCATATTTCCTGTCGCTGAGCACCAATGAACCCTCCTTCATTCCGCAGACCGCGGCATTGCCGACGTTGTTGTCGGAGGTCGGTTTCGAAGCCGACGACATTCTCACCAAGGCCGGGAATCCGGAGTTGTACGGTTCCGGGGACTCGTTCATCGTCAGCCCCGAATTGCTCGGTTCCGTCGCCACCGCCCCGGTGATGTTCGTCGTCCCGGTTGCCGGGCGCACCCTCGAGCAGCTGAAGCAGGATCCGGCCTACGCGGTGTTGCCGGCCTTCGCCGCGAGCACTGTCCACGAACTTCCGGCGACGAGCTACCGACCCGACTACGACGGGGTCATGGCCACGCTGGACCAGATCCAGCAGACGTTCGCCGCGTAGCAGTGCCACTCGGTGAGAACGGATCAGGAGGTAGGGATTCCTATGGCGGGCACAGTGCGCGACGTTCAGGTCTTTCCGATCTGCATGCGAGAACTCGATGTCCTGCGGGTGGAGGACGTGACCCCCGGGATGCGACGGGTCGTGGTGGGCGGGCCGTCGATGGACCGGCACGTGCGCGACGGTGTCAAGCTGCCTCCGGTGCGGACCACCGGATTCGACGACGACGTCAAGATTCTTCCGGTCGACCCGGTCACCGGGACCCTGCCGTTCCCGGTACCCAGGAATCAGGACGACGGCACCGTCGACTGGCCCGCAGGATCGTTCCCGTACGCACGCACGTACACCGTGCGCAGGTTCGACGAGGCCGAGCGAGAGATGGTGCTGGACTTCGCAGCCCACGAGGGCGGACTCGCAGCGACGTGGTCCCGGACGGTGGAGCCCGGCGACACGGTGCTGATCGCCGGACCGAAACACTCCGCGAGCCTGCCGCGCGAGGTGGACTGGATGCTCGTCGCCGGCGACGAGACCGCCCTGCCCGCCATCGCGCGCTGCCTCGAGATGCTGCCCGCTGATCTGCCGGCGACGGTGGTCGTCGAAGTGGCCGAGCGCTCGCACCGACAGGAACTGCGCTCGGCTGCCGACGTCGACATCACCTGGCTGTACCGGTCCGAAGCCGTAGGCGACTCCCGGCTCGTCGACGCGGTCCGAACGGCGCCGTGGCGACCCGGGCAGCCGTACCTGTGGGTGGCCGGCGAAGCACAGACCATCACGCCACTACGTCGATGGGCAAAGCTAGACAAGCAGATCGACAAGAAGTTCGTCGAGATCGCCGGGTACTGGCGTAGACGCGAGGAACGAACGGACGCGTCCCCGGCCGAGAGCGGCCAGGCGAGGGACGCCGCGGCGCGCCTGCACGAGATGGCGGACCTGGCGACCCCGCTGGTGATCAGGACCGCGGTGACGCTCGGGGTGTTCGCTGCTGTCGACGGCGGCGCCGACACCGTCGACGCGATCGCCGCAGCATGCAGCACTCACCCCGGCGCCACGGCGAAGCTGGTGCGGCACCTCGTGCTGCTCGATCTTCTCACCACCGACGGTCAGCGTTGCGCCCTCACCGAGATGGGGTCCCTGCTCGCCGACCCGGACGCGTTTCTCAACCAATCGCTGCACGACGACAGGATCCACACCCGACTCGAACTGTCGCTCCTCGGACTCACCGAGACAATCCGGACCGGGACACCCGCTGCGACACATCGTTTCGCCGACAAGATGGCCGAGCCCGGTGTCGCGGACGAGTTCCACGAGGAAGCGGCGTTCTCCGCTGTCTACCGCGCTCCCGCACTGCCCGACGCGGTCGATCTCGACGGAGTCCGGACGGTCGCACTCCACGGCGACGGGGCAGGCGTCTACGCCGACACCCTCGTACGGGAACGTCCCGACCTCGAGATCGCGCTCGTCGGACATCCCGACCGCAACCGCCGAAACCTGGCAGACGTGGCCCATGAACGGCGCGGTGCGGTGCACTGCATCGACTCCACCGATATCACCCCTTCGGGATCCCCCGTAGACCTTGCGATCGCCGTCGACCTGATCGACGCCCACCCCGATACCGATGCGCGACTACTGCTCTCGACGCTGGCCACGTCCGCGCGCAGGGTCGTCCTTGTCACCGACGTGCTCGACCCGGCGACCACCGACGATCACGACACCGAAGACGACTTGGTCCGACTGTGCCTGTACGGATCCGGGCGACGCACCGAAGCCGAAGTGCGCGAGCTGATTGCCGAGTCCCTCGGTGCCGACGCACGTGTCGGAAGCCTGGGGTGGGGGTCCACGGTGGTCGAATTTCGGGGCCGGTCGGGGACGGCGACGTGATGGGCCGGACGACTATCGTCTGAACCGCCTCACAGGAAGCCGACCGACTGTTTCGCGCACGCGGTCTCGACGACCGAGACAAGTACCTGCAATTGGACTTGCTGCACACACGCGATCAGCAGGACAGCCCGATGACGACCGCCTCGGCGCACCTGCGTTCTCACCGCGGGACGAGCCGCAACGCGAAGACGCGCTGTCGCCTCCGGGACATCTCGAGGTCATCAGCGAACGCGTACCCGGTCGCACCCGCCCACCATCCGACCGTGGTGCTGTCCCGGTCGTACCAAGGTGACTCGGCCGCGAACTCGGTGACGTGGCCCCGAACAGTCGGTACCCGGCGAAAGGTTGAATTGGACACTGGGCGAGCGGGTGCCATCGGTCTTCCGGAACCCCTGCGTCGACCGGGCATTCGCGTACTGTCAACTATATGACGCTCAACTATGTCAGATTCGGACATGGCAGCCCGCTGTTACTGGTGCACGGCTTGGGCGTCGGATGGCGATCCTGGTCCCCGATCATCGACGAACTGGCGGAACACCGTGACGTCATCGCGGTCGACCTGCCGGGGTTCGGCGACACGCCGCCGTTGACAGGCGACGTGTCGATTGCCGCTTTCGCCGACTCCGTCGCGGACTTCATTCGCGAACACGATCTGGGTGGCATTTCCACCGCCGGTCAGTCGATGGGCGGTCGAATCGTCCTCGAACTCGCGCGGCGAGGAGTCGGCGGCGACACCGTGGCACTCGACCCCGGCGGTTTCTGGAGCGACCGCGAACGTGCTGTCTTCGGCGCCACACTCCGGCCGTCCATAGCCCTTGTCAACATGTTGCGGCGTTTCCTACCTGCACTTCTCGGCAACCCTGCGGGAAGGACCCTGCTGCTCGCTCAATTGTCCGCGCGGCCATGGGCACTCTCGCGCGACACCGTGTTGCCCGACGTGCGCGGGCTCGCCGACTCCCCGTCGACCGGGGCCGCTCTGAACGCCCTCATCCACGGGCCGAAGCAGGAAGGCGCACCGTCCGGCACAGTGCCCGGGCGGGTCACGATCGGTTGGGGACGACGAGATCTGGTGACAGTGCCGAGGCAAGCCACACGCGCATCGGAACTGTTCCCCGATGCCGTTCTGCACTGGTTCGAGCGGTGCGGTCACTTTCCGCAGTGGGACGCACCTCGAGAAGCCACTCGATTGATTCTCGACCGCACCGAGAGAGGATGATTCTCAAAGGTCCGACCAGTGCATGTCGATCGCGGGTCACCATTCGCCGGCGACCTCGACCGGCCCCCGGCGAACTCGCTGCGTGGTGACGACTGTCCCGGTGTCGCGGGAGGGTCGCGGCGCGTCCTACCGGGGGATCCGGCCCTGCCCGCACATCAGATCGGAGGCGGCGTGCGGGCAGGGCCGGAGGGCCGCCATTCCTCTCGTCCGGTGACTTCACAGGTGGCGCACGAGCACGCCTCCGGCATTTCCCCGAACTGAGCGAGTCGACGATCTTCGTGCAATCGGGCATGAGGCTCAGGAGTGGTCGTGACCCGACGCATTGCCTGGCGCGGGTGCCTGCTTCACTGCTGACATGCTGAACGAATCGGGGCCGGCCGAATATATCGCCCCGGTTCTCGGCGGCGAGGTCGCCGCGACGCTGCCCGGGAATGGGCATCGTGAGCAGGGCCGCATCGTCGGTGCTACTCGGAGGGTGTCAGTTCCCGAGCCGTCCTCGGCAATCACCACGCGTGTCCCCACCGTCCCGGTGCGTAGCCGGTTCCGGCGTGCCGCTTTCGGCGTGACGGGACGTCATGCCTACGGCGAGCATGGCCAGCAGAGTTTGTGCTTGTCACCCTTTCAGGGGTGGTTCATCCGTTCTGCGAATGGGGGGTACCACGTCCTCATCTCTCAGACCCGACACGATGCGCCGCCGACTGCAGTCCACGTGAGCTCGTTCCGCCCGCCGGTGCGGCGCCGTGTGCGAGCAAGCGTTCCCGGTGACTGATTTCGACGGGGACGGAAGCCGCCCCGGCCGCGCCCAGCAGCGGCCGGTCACCGCTGATGACATCTGCGACCTTGTACGTCGCGGCGGACCCACCATGGTGTTCCAACCCATCGTCGACGCCGCAGACCTGAACGTCGTCGGCTACGAAGCGCTCTCGCGGTTCCCCACCGGAACCGCGTGCCCCGCGGAGTGGTTCGACACCGCAGCGCAGAGCGGACTGTCCGGGGCACTCGAAGGCGCCGCGCTGCTCTCCGCTCTGAACGAAGCGGCATCGTTCCCGCCGGGAATGTTCCTCGCGGTGAACCTCTCCCCCGCCGCGCTCACCGACGACCCTCTGCTCGCCGAGCCGCTGCGCCACGCCGCCCGACATCGCCGCATCATCCTCAAGGTCTCCGAACGCACCCACATCCACGAGATCGACACCGTCCTCACACGGGTCAACGACCTACGCGACGCCGGTGTGGTCATCGCCCTCGACGACGTCGGCGCCGGGCAGTCCGGGCTCCGGCAGGTGATCACCGTCCGACCCGAGATGATCAAGATCGACGCGTTCGTCACCCACGACATCGACACCGATCCTTTGCGTGCAGCCATCGCTGCCGGCACCGTGACCCTTGCCGAGCAATTCGGCATGACCGTGGTGTTCGAGGGCGTCGAGTCCGATGCCGAACTGCGCACCGTCCGCCGTCTCGGCGCCCATTTGCTGCAGGGGTATCACCTCGGGCGTCCCGCCCCCGCCACTCACGGAACCACCCCCCTGTAGTGAACATTCTCGCCGCACCGAAGCCTCTGCGACCCTGGGGTCAGCTGACGATCGGCGTCACTGCAGTCGGGTCGCCCGCGGGTGATCGCACACGTCGTCGGTCAGCTCCCTGGCGGAGGTCACAGCTGACGGTCTGACGGTCTGCTCGTCTTTCGGACGTTTCGACTTGTCTCAACCGGGTGGCACCGGGCGATGACCGACCACGACCCACACCGAAAAGGACCCACCCGCCCAGCGGGAGACGGTGTATCGGTACTGCTCATCGCCGACCCCGGCAAACCCGCAGACCTCGCCGAGCACCTCTCCGACCACCTACCCCGACGCCTCACCGAACGAGGATCACCGCCCCGCCGATGGACCACCACCGTGCGCCGACAACCCCTCGTCTCCGACGAACACGCCTCACTCGACGACGTGATCGACACCGTCGACATCGACTCCGACCACGAGGACATCGTCGTCTACCTCACCGACCTCCCCCGCCGCGACAACACCGTCCCCGTCATCGGCGAGGTCAGCGCCGATCACAAGTTCGCACTGATCTCCATCGCCGCCGTCGGCGGCATCGACCTCACTCGACGCGTCACCACCGTCGTCGAACTCGCCCTTGCACGCATCCTCGGCGAACCCGAACTCGCACCGACGAGCGCCGCGAGACGATTCCCCGCCGAACAGCACGAAACCGGCACCCGGTACCTCGCACCGAAGGGACTGCGCACGCTCCGACTGGTCTCCGGAACGGTGCGAGCCAACCGGCCTTGGCGGCTGGTCACCGGCCTGTCCAAAGTGCTCGTCGGCGCCTTCGCCACCGGCGCATTCGCATTGTCCACCAGCACCATTTGGTGGTTCGCCGACACCATGGGCGGATGGCGCCTGTGTGCGGCGACGATCCTGTCGACGGTGGCGCTCATCCTCTGGCTCGTCATCGATCACGAACTGTGGGAACGGTCCGGATCCGACGAGGAACGCGAACGCTCCAGGCTGTACAACACCGCGACCGTCATCACCCTGACCATCGGTGTCGTCGTCCTCCACATCGCCCTGTTCGGTCTGCTGCTCTTCACCGCTTGGCTCTCCCTCCGAGCGCACGTCCTGTCCTCGACCCTCGGGCACGACGCGACCACCGCCGACTACCTCGAACTCAGCTGGCTCCTCGCCTCCATCGCCACCATCGGCGGCGCCCTCGGATCCGGCCTCGAAGACGACGACGCAGTCGAGGAAGCCGCCTACGGAACCAGACAACGCCAACGACACGACAACACGCAGAAACAGTGAACAGGTGAGAATTCCGAAGCGAGCGGTGCACTGTGCGGGGCGCAGTCAGCACGCTCCACGCCTCCGACGTCGACGTGAAGCGAGCGGTGTCCGTCCATAGAAGTCTCCGGAGGTCCACCGACCGTCGTGGATAATCCTGCGCCCTTGACCACCCACGTCCACCTACAACCAAGCCCCCGCAACAATCGGACGGGGGTATCTACAAGGGTCACGACAACGACGTGGTGATCCACACTCACGACTGGGCCGAGTTCACGCGGATGGCGTATGGCACCACCGGCGCGCCGAAACCCCGGCCAACCGCGGAAAGGCCCGATCTCCAAGTACTGGCCCCTTCTCGCCATCATCGGTCGCGGCGACTCGCGAATCTCAGGGTCCCGGGGCTTCAGGGTTACAGGGCTTCAGGGACACCGAGGTGTCGATCCAGAACCGCGCCTCGCCTTCATGGTTCACCCCGTCGGGTACACCGCCGTTGCGTTCTACGACCTTCAGCGAGGCAACATTGTCGGGAGCCACGGTCAGCAATGCGCGGGTGATGCCCATTCGGGAGCATCGACCCAGTGCGGCTCGCAGCATGCGTGTGGCGTGCCCACGCCGCTGCCACGGATACACGACGTGACAGCCGATGTGGCCGCCACCCTCGTCGTCGGTCAGACGGTGTCGCAGCACGAGCGAGCCGAGGTAGAACTCACCCGATGTGTACCACCACACCTGGGAAGGGACACCCCATCGATCGCGCACTCCTACCCGCTCGGCCACGTGCGTATCGAAGTCGAGGCTCGCCGCCCGCAACCAGTCCGTGCTCCGCCCACGATGCAGCATGTCAGCCAGCTCGCCCACGAGGTACGACGTCCTCACCTCCGTGCGAGGGTCCGACAACACAGGCGGAGTAGGAAGTTCGATCACCGCTCTGACGGTACCGATACGACAGCGATAGCTCTCTGGAAATGAGAAGCGCCATGACGGAGCACCGAGGCTCCATCTCCAGCGGTGAGAGCTGTCAGACTGGGAATACCCCGTGTGAACTGCTGTCTCACAAGGGTTCAGGCATCTCGAACGTGCGCAGAATGAACACTGTGGTCACGATCCATGAAACCTCCCCAGCCCGGGTCGAACGGGAGTGTCACGTTCGCCGCCGGATTCCACACGCGCACACGGCCGCTCACCCCTGAAATTTCCTGCCGTTCACCACACGTTTCTCCGGCTGCCGTGGAGAACCACCCGGTGAACGGACAGATCTCGAACCGGATCTGGACGTGCATCGAGTGTGGCCGCTCAGCGCCTCGAGCTCGACGTAAGCCTGTGACCGAGTCGCAGGGTGGCGTCCTCGGCGGTCGGGGCGGGTCCGAACAGTTCGGTCTGGCGGGTGATGTCGGCGACGTAGTTGCCGGTGTCGAACCAGCTGAACATCGCGGCCATGTCCTTGATGATCGGGACGAAGCGGCTGGTGACCGTGCCGGCCGCGCGGACCAGCGGTGCCGGGATCGCTCGTACCGAGATGTCCTGTCCGATGGCGTCACTCAGGAGGCGCGCGGCTTCTCGGGCACCGACGGGCCGGTCCCATCCGACGTCGATGCGTTCGCCGACCTCGGTGTCCGCGTCGACTGCTGCCGCAAGGTAGCGGGCGAGGTCCGCGATCAACACGAATGTCAGTGGAGTGTTTGCGTTGCCGACCCACAGAAAGCGGCCCTTGCTGATCGGGTCACCACCCATGGTGGCGATCTGATCGAGGAATGCACCAGGGCGCAGCGCGACGAACGGCACCCCCAGACTTTCCAGACGGTCCTCCGCCAACTTCTTGTGCCAGAAGTGCGGCACGTCGGGAGTGCGGTCGCTGGTGAGAATGCTGGTCAGGACGAACTTTCGGATGCCGCTGCGGTGCGCGGCCTCGGCCAGATTGGCGTTGCCGATCGTGTCGATGTCGTCAGCGTTCTTACCGCCTCGGGTGTAGCCGGCTGCAGTGGTGATGACGGCGTCGGCGCCGGTCATCGCCGTCACCAGGGAGTCGACGTCGAGCATGTCGCCGCGGGCGATCTCCACGCCGAGACTTTCGAGCGTGCCGGCATCGGTGGTGGGTCGGACCAATGCGCGAACGGGTTTGCCGATGTCGAGCAGCGCATCGACGACCTGTCCGCCGAGGTTTCCGGTCGCGCCGACGACGAGGACAGGTGCGGTGGGGGTGTGGTGGTCATGGTGTGCCTCTTTCATCCGGGCCGTCCGGTGTCGTCCGGCCTCGGATGGAATCGATGATGGCGTGGGCCGCGGTCAGGAGTGACGCAGCCTGCTGGGTGGTGAGGTCGCGTGTGGTGACGGATTCGAGCTCGCGCCACATGGCGGCGATGGGTTCACGCATCGCCTCACCCTTGGGTGTCAGGTGTGCGACCGAGACTCGCCGGTCGTGTTCGGCCGGTTCTCGAACGATGAGGCCGGTGTCCTGCATGCGCCGCAATGCTTTCGACATCGTGGAGTGGTCGACGCCCACACTGGCGACGAGTTCGGACTGCGTCTGCCCGTCGCGGTGATGCAGGTGCATGAGTATCAATTCCTGGCCCGGGTGGAGCTCGAGGCCGCGCAGCAGAGTCGAGGCGTAGCCGCGGTGGGCGCGAGCGAGTTCGAAGATCGTGTAACTCACCTGTCCGCCGTTGAAGGATGCGGGGAGCGGTGATGTGGGCTCGGGCATGTCACCATTCTGTCGGTGCTGTCGAGCGGGGTCGTCGACGCGTCAGTCGACGGACAGGACGATCTTGCCGCGCACATGACCGGAGTCGCTCAGGTCCAGGGCAGCGGATGCCTGTGCAAGAGGAAACGTCGTGACGGTCGTGGTCAGTGTTCCGGCGGCCGCGGCGCGCGCCAAGTCGTCGAGCAGGCCGGTCGACCGTTCCGCAGGAGTGGCGGAGAAGGCGACCCCCAGTTGGTGGGCACGGAAGTCCGCAATGGTGACTATGCGGTCCGTTCCTCCGCGCAGGCTGATCGAGTCCTCGAGCGCGCCTTTCCCAGCGAGGTCGAAGATCGCATCGACACCCTCGGGAGCGAGTGCGCGGACTCGGTCGACGAGCCCTTCCCCGTACGTGGTGGGTGTCGCGCCCAGGGAGGACAGGTAGTCGTGATTCCCCGGTCCCGCGGTGACGATGACGCGCGCACCGCGGGCGACGGCGAGCTGTACGGCGATGGTTCCCACAGCGCCGGCCGCGCCGTGCAGCAGCACGGTGTCGCCGTCGACGACGGCGAGCTGATCGAGCACTCGCTGTGCGGTAGCGCCCGCCACAGGTAGTGCAACGGCATCATCCCAGCCCAGGGCGCCCGGTTTGATCGCGACGGTGGTGGCGAGGGCGTACTCGGCGTAGCTTCCGGTGTCGGACCAGCCGAATACCTCGTCGCCCACCGAGAGGCCGTGGGTCTCGTCGCCGACGGCGTCGACGACACCCGCCACCTCGGCGCCGGGAACGGCCGGTAGCGGGGTGGGGAAGACCGCGTTCATCGCACCCGAACGAATCTTCCCGTCCAGCGCGTTGACCCCCGCAGCGCGGACACGGACGCGGACCTGGCCGGGCCCGGGCTGCGGTGGGTCGACGTCGACGAGGTGCAGTTCCGACGTCGAGCCGAACTGGTCGAAACGAATGGCTTTCATGGTGTCTCCTTATTCTTTTCTTGCGGAAAAGTGGGATCGGTCGTGCTCTGTTGTCAGACGGCGGGATCGGGTTGCGATGCGCGGTGACGCGCCGTGTACTCGACCAACCGCTCCAGGAACCACGCCTTGGCCTCCTTCGCCGGGCGGGTCCACGGTGCCGCCGCGTCGAACCCGCGGCTCGGCATGCGCAACGATGGATCGATCATGTCTTCGGTCATACGCACGGCAGGCTCGTTACGTCGATGGTGATGACGACCATCGGTTGCCCGTGACTCGTCAACGATTTACTTGGCTAGCCACGTACTCTACACAGATATGCGTGGCCAGCCAAGTAATGTCGAGTATCGAGCCCTCGGACGCCCCGAACGCGTCGTGCCAGCCCTCCAGACGACGTGACGGGCCTCGGGCGAACACGTGTCGAGGAGTATCGCGCGTACGTCGTGACGCACGACGATCCACACCGTCCGAAGGGAGACAGGACATGATGCGCCGCCACTCACCGACGGAAGTACGCGGTCTGCTCCGTACGGATCCGGCGTACCGGTGACACTGTCAGGTGCGCAGGTGCATCAGGTTGCCCGCGACACTGCGGCGACACTCGATGATGTCAGCCGCGGACATCCGTTCACTCCGCATCTGGATGTCTGGAAGGTGGGTGACAAGGTGTTCCTCATCGTGACCGACGACGACCCGGATCTGCAGATCATCACCGTGAAGGTGGCCCCGCATCACGCTGTCGCACTGCGACATGACCACGACTCGATCACGGCCGGGCGCTATCTCGACAAGCGGCACTGGACCTCGGTCGGTCCAGGCCGGGGCGTGACGAAGCGGCTCGTCGAGGATCTGGTGCATGGCTCTCACGAGCTTGCGGCCGGCCACCGGTCGGGGTCTGCATGACTGATACACCGTCCCTGTTCGCGGCGGACGAGGTGTCCCGGCCGCGGGCGGACCGGCTGCGTCCACATTCGCTGACCGAGGTCGTCGGGCAGAGCCACGTACTTGCAGACGATGGTCCGATCGGCCGCATGGTCGCGATACGACGACTCGCGTCCATGGTGCTGTGGGGCCCACCCGGATGCGAGAAGACCACCATCGCAGGCCTTTCGCCGAGCAGACCGGTCTCACGTCCGAACCGCTGTCAGTACTTCTCGACGTACCGGGTCATCGTCTCGAGCTGGTAGCGGGAGACGTCGTGGGCGTTCTCGTTCTCGGCGAAGACGCTCGACACCATGACGGTGTCGTTGTCGTAGAACCCGAGTGAGCCGAGGCCGCCGAAGAACTGGTCCCAGTCGACGTCTCCGTCGCCGATCTTCAGGTGCTGGTGCACCCGCACCGCGTTGCCGGGTGGGTTGGTGATGTACCGCAACCCGTGCGAGCGGTGATGATCCATCGTGTCCGCCACGTGCACCAGACGCACCATGTCCCCGGCGGCGGCCATGATCGCCGGCAGGTCACCACCCATGTGGAACTGGTGGCACGCCACGATCACCATCCCGATGTTCGGGGAGTTGATCCCGCGGATGGTGCGGATCGCGGCGAGCCCGTCCTCGACGAAATCGTCCGGATGCGGATCGATCAGGATGTCGAGACCCTCGCGCTCGATGATGGGGACCAGTTCCTCCATCGACCGGTAGAACGCCCGCTCGGACTCCTCCGGCTTCTCCGGTCTGCCGGAGAACTCGGTGTTCATCGTCGACACGCCGAGGTCGACGGTGATCTGGATGGCGCGTTTCCAGTACCGCACGGCCGCCTCGCGGGCGTCCTCGTCGGGGCCGGACCAGCGCAGCACCGGCAACACCGAGGCGATCCCGACGCCGGCGTCCGAGCAGGCCTTGCGGAACTTCGCGACCAATCCGTCGTCGGCCTTGGGATGGTTGAAGAAGGGGATCATGTCCACGTGTGGGGTGAGCTGCAACCACTCGTACCCCAGATCGGCGACCACGGCGGGCAGCTCGAGCAGCGAATGCGAATGATGGAACGGCGTCGGATCGAGTGCGATCTTCATGAAGTGTCCTGTACTGATCGGGAGTGAGCGTCTACCTGATCTCGTTGGTGCACAGCAGTAGTCACGAGGCCAGCGACCGGGTGGCGGGCGGAGGGGTTCTGGCGATGAGGTCCCCGGATTCGCCTCGCTGTGCGTAACCGTCTCGGACGAGCACGCGCTGAGCGTGGATGACGGTGTCGCGGGAGACTCGCAATCTCCGCGACAAGGAGCGTGCACTCTCCAACGTGTCGCCGTCGCCGAGTGCTCCGGAGTCGATCAACTGCCGAACCTGTTGCACCATCTGGTGATAGATCGGAACAGGGCTCGAGGTGTCGAGTTCGATGCGGTGATGCGGCATGGCTGTGTCGCTCGTACGGTGTCGTCCGCGCCGGGATC
The DNA here is from genome assembly GCF_030208955.1 of Rhodococcus sp. MEB041. Classification (NCBI taxonomy): domain Bacteria; kingdom Bacillati; phylum Actinomycetota; class Actinomycetes; order Mycobacteriales; family Nocardiaceae; genus Rhodococcus; species Rhodococcus sp. MEB041. The sequence goes on along the minus strand of NZ_JARVSZ010000006.1, from coordinate 41,651 downwards.
GATGCAGGTGTCGGCGCGGACGTCCCGAGTCCTAGCGAGTGCCGCCGGCGGCGAGGTCGGCGATGGCGTCGATGTTGGTGGCGTCGATGAAGGACGGTCCCGTCAGCACGGCCTGCCCGCCGCCGAGGGTGTTCTTGTTGTTCAGGTAGAGCCAGAGCGAGTCGACCGCCAGGTATCCCTGCAGGTAGGGCTGCTGGTCGATGGCCCAAGCCACGTCCCCGGACTTCACGGCGTCGACGAGCGCACCGTTGGTGTCGAACGTCGCGATCTCGGCGTCACTACCTGCGGCGCTGCGTGATTCGACGGCGGCGAGCGCGATGGGCGCGCCCAGCGTCAGGACTGCATCGATGGTCGGATCCTGCTGCAACTTCGCCTGGATGGTGGCCTGTACGGACGGCAGATCCTGGCCGTTGACGTTGAGGTTCTCGATCTTCCCGCCGAAGCCCTCCGCGACACCGGCGCACCGCGCTTCGAGCGACACCGCTCCCTGCTCCTGAATCACGCAAACGGCGCTGGTCGCACCGTCTGCCTTCAAGCGCTCACCGGCGGCGATCCCCGACGTGCGCTCGTCCTGACCGAAGTACCCCTGAACCCCCATGTCCTTCCAGTTGTCGTAACCGGAATTGAAGGCGACGACGGGAACGCCGGCAGCGACGGCGGCTTCGACGTTCGGTTGCATCGCATCGGGTTTGGCCAACGTGACCGCCATGGCGTCGACGCCGGAGTCCAGCGCATTCTGCACGAGGTTCGCCTGATTCGGCGCCTCGACCTCGCCGTTGTACTGCAGGTCGATGTTGTCTTTGGCGGCCGCCGCTTCCGCGCCGCGCCGGATCAGATCCCAGAACGTGTCACCGGGAGGGGCGTGAGTGATCATGGCGATCGTGGCACGCGGAGTGTCGGCAACGCCGGCGTTCGCACCTCCGTCGGCCTGGTCGGGAGCGCCACCGGAGCTACTGCACGCGGTGAGTGTGGTGGCGGCAGCGAGTGCCATGGCGACCGCAGCGCGACGTGTGGAGATCACGAGGAGTCCTACTTTCCCAGGAGGTAGACGGATCTATTTGACCGGTCTAGTAGCAGAACTATGACGTGGCACACAGGGCACTGTCAAGAGGCGGGTCAGGTCAGGACGGGACGGGACCCGACGTCGAACGCACGACCAGACGTGGTCGCAGCACGACGGACCGTGGTTCGGTCCGCCCGTTGTCGAGTCGATCCACCGCGGCGTCGACGGCACTGACGGCCTGCTCGCGTGCCTCCTGGCTCACCGATGTGAGATCCACGTGCGCGAGCTGGGCCAGCACGCTGTCGTCGTATCCGGTGACCGACATCTGTTCGGGCACAGTGACTCCTGACCGTTGCAGTGCATCGAGTAGACCCACTGCACTGCGGTCGTTCGACGCGACGACGGCCGTGGGGCGCGTGGCTCGCCGCATGACGGCCGCGGCAGCAGCCACGCCCGAAGCCTCGGTGAAGTCACCCTCGATGATGTCCACGTGGGCGTCGAGGCCGTGGCGGTGCATCGCTCGCACGTAGCCGGATCGCCGGTCCACCGCGATCGGGTTCGACCCGCCCGTCAGATGAGTGATGCGCTGATGGCCGAGCCCCACGAGATGGTCGACCACCGAGCTCATCCCGCGGAGATCACCGGCGCGGACCACGTCCACGTCGGGCCGTGCCAGGCGCCGACCCACCGACACGATGGGCACGCGGGCGTTCCACAGGCTCAACAGCTCGGACTCCACCTCGGGACCGAGAAGTACGACTGCCTCGCAACGGAAGTCGAGCAGGGTGTTCATCACCGCCTCTTCCCCGTGCGTCGGAGTGAGTGCGCCGAGGACCACCTCGTATCCGCGTTCCGACGCGTGCTCGACGAGGTGCTCGACCATCTCCGCGTGAAAGGTGTTGCGAATATTCGTCATCACGCCGAGTAGGTGCGTGCGACGCAGGGCGAGCAGTGCCGCACTGCGGTTCGGCCGGTAGTCGAGCTCCGCCGCGACCTCCATGACCCGCTCACGCGTCGCCGCGCTGGGCCCCTGAACGCCACGAAAGATCATGCTCACGAGCGCTTTCGACACCCCTGCTCGATCGGCGACGTCCTGCATGGTCGTGGTGCGGGAACGGCCTCCGCCGCGGGACACCGAGCTGTCGGACACGCGGATCCCCTCATCGGTCGGCGGGCAGCACCCTTGACAGGGGCGCGATGCGACTCTCATAGTAGACCTACTAGACCGGTTCAATAGACCGAGTCAGTCCTCCACCACGAATCTCAGAGAGCAGTTCTCATGACCCACGACTCGATCGGCGTCGCCGTCATCGGCGGCGGTATGGCCGGCCGCGCCCATGCTGCCGGATACCGCATGGCATCCACCCTCTTCGGCACCGACCGGCCCGACGTCCGCCTCGTCGCCGTCGCCGACACGAATGCCGCAGTAGCCGACGACACTGCGAAGCGTTACGGGTACGAGCGCGCCGAGTACGACTGGCAGTCGATCGCCGTCGCCGACGACATCGACGTGGTCAGTGTCGTCGTCGCGAACCACCTGCACCGCGAGATCGTCGAAGGTCTGCTCGCCTCCGGCAAGAACGTTCTCTGCGAGAAGCCGCTCGCCGGGTCGATCACCGATGCGGAGGCAATGGTCGCCGCCGCGTCGATGTCGTCCGGTATCGCCACCGTGGGATACACCTACCGCCGCTCCCCTGCCGTCCAAGCCATCGCCGACGAGCTCGCAGCCGGCCGCCTCGGCGACATCGTCCACTTCGACGGCCGGTACCGCGCCGACTACTCCCTCGACCCCACCGGTCCCATGACCTGGCGCTACCGCGGCGGCCCCGGCACCGGTGCGCTCGCCGACGTGGGCAGCCACCTCATCGACCTCGCCGAGTACGTCGCCGGGCCCATCACCGAGGTGCGCGGCGCCCAGTTCGCCACCGTGATCGGCGAGCGGCCCGTTCCCGTCGGCGTCACCTACGGACACACCAAGGCCGAGACCACCGGCGACATGGCCCCCGTCGAGAACGAGGACGTCGCCACCTTCACCGCGGCGTTCGCGGGCGGATTCGTCGGCACGTTCTCCGCCTCGCGTGTCTCCCATGCGAACCCGGACGGACTGTCCTTCGATGTCTTCGGCACGAAGGGATCGGCCTCCTGGGCGCTCGAGCGCGCTGCCGAATTCCACATCTCGACCACCGACATCGACGACGCCGTCAACGGCCGTCGCCAGGTGATCGTCGGACCCCAGCACCCCTACATCCGGGGCGGACTACCGATGGACGCCGGCGGCGTCGGCCACGGCAAGGCCGAGTTCTTCGCCTACCAGGCACGCGCCTTCCTCGACCAGGTCTCGGGAATCGACGGCCTGCCGCCTCTCCCCGACTTCACCCACGGGTTGCGCGGTATGCAACTCGTCGCCGCGATCGCCGAATCCGCAGCGAACAACGGCACCGCCGTCAAGATCTGACCACCCGACCACCACACACAGAGGACCAGCCATGAAGCTCGGCGTCTACAACGCGATCCTGCACGACAAGCCACTCCCGGAGGCGCTGGCGACCATCGCCTCCCTCGGGCTCGAGGGCATCGAGATCAACTCCGGCGGGTTTCTCCCGCCGGTCCACATCCCCGTCGACGACCTCCTCGCCGGAACCGTCAGTCCAGCTGACTATCTCGCGACGTTCGAGGGAACGGGCGTCTCGATCCAGGGACTGAACTGCAACGGAAATCCGCTGCACCCCGATCCCGAGGTGGGACCGGAGGACGCCGACGATCTCCGCAAGTCCATCCGCGTCGCCGGGCTGCTCGGCATCGATCGCGTGGTCACCATGTCCGGCCTTCCCGCCGCGCATGCCGGCGGCGCCTGGCCCGCGTGGCACGTCAACACGTGGGACTCCGGCTATCTCGACTCGCAGGACTACCAGTGGGACGAGGTCGCAGTGCCATTCTGGAAGGAGATCGATGCCCTCGCCCGCGAGCACGGTGTCAAGGTCGCCATCGAGATGCACCCGCAGAACCTGGTCTTCAACCCGCCGACCATGAAGCGACTCGTCGACAAGGTCGGCGCCACCCACGTGGGCGCGGAGATGGATCCCTCGCACCTGTTCTGGCAGGGCATCGACCCGGTCAAAGCTGTCGAATGGCTGGGGCCGTTGGTGTTCCACGCCGCTGCGAAGGACACGCGCATCAACCCGAACTGCGAGATCTACGGCGTACTCGACGATCGCTTCACCCGCATCCCCGCAGACCAGAACCCAGTGGGCCTCGGCGGCAAGCACGTGGTCAACAAGTGGCCCACAGACTCGGCCTGGGACTTCGTCGCCGTCGGCAACGGGCACGACACCGCTTTCTGGGCACGCTTCCTCGAAGCCCTGTACAAGATAGATCCCGACATGGCCGTCAACATCGAGCACGAGGACACCGCCTACGGAGCCCTCGAAGGTCTGGAGATCGCGGCAGAGACCCTCAAAGAAGCGGCCCGGAGGGCAGGCGTCTGAGATCCGCACGTTGCGCGACCCAGCATAGATCCGCTCGGTGGACGGCCGGACTCACAGCGTGAGTCAGCCGAGGCGGGTTCGTCACGGTAGGTCGCGCGGTCGAGCTCTGGGTCGGACCGGGCGACGAGTCAGGAAGGTACCCGTCGAACAGGATGCGTCGGCATCCGTCGAGTTCCGATGTCGGCGCACTCGTCGACCGGGCCGGTCAGAGCCGTGACTGCTGTCGATGTCGCCAGTCAGGCGCAGGAACCTGCGACTTTGCACGGCCGAGCGCGGCATTCCACTCACTATGTTGGTTGCTGACTCTCCGATCAATGATCGAGAAAAGCCGAAATGGGAGCGCAGAAGTCGTTCCACACCGTAGGCGGGCAGGCTCACGACCACGACCGTCACGCCCGTCGTTTTCTGACAGAAGCATCGAGTGCGCCGCCGCGTTGGTGTGGTGTCAACCTCTGTGAGCGATGTCAAGCACATTGCGACAACGAGTGACATCGGGGGCGTACCGCCCATCTACGCGAAGCGAGCGGCCGCCGCGAAACCCAGGTCACAGCGACTGAAGATGGAGCCTCCTGTCAGGATTGAACTGACGACCTTTCGCTCACAAGGCTTCGACGACCCGATCAAGTGGATTCACCTGGACTCATGAATACCGGCCTGAGCTCTGTGTTCGTCCATCAGCGTCCGTCCCGGTCCACCTCCGTCCGTCCCGACTTGTGACACTCTCGTGACACCGAGAAACCGTCGGTTCGTCCTCACTGGATCTGTAATCGCATGCTGCACAGAGTATCTCGTAGTCACTGGATCTGCTGACATCACGCCATTCGGCGTCGTCCACGAGAGTCGTCGTGATCGACGACATCGTCGTCGGAACCGTCAGGATCGAGTGGATCGGCACGCCATTTCCACTCGATGACATGATCGTCGATCGAATGGTTCTGACACCGGCTCATATCGTGCAGCCGCGGAGGGCACTCGCCGACGCGGAACATCTGCCTGCCGGCACGACGACTCGAACCGTGGCAATAAGTATTTCGCTTCCGGCGCCAGCAGCGACGGCTCACCGCCTCGTCGGCACAGCAAGTTCGCCTACCACCAGACCACGACTACCCGTCCGGTCGTCGATGCGACCGACCTCGGTGCTCGGCGACCTCCTCGCGGGCGAACACCCACCCGACCACGACAACGTTGCCGACCTCGTGCGCATCCGAACGTTGGACGACATTTACAACGGAGCCGAACTGGTGTCGACGCTGGAGGTCTACCGCGACTCCGGAACGCTCCGGAGCGCAGCAGGGCTAGTGAACCTGCACCACAGCAGCGTGGCTCACCGCCTGACCACGTTGTCACGGCACCTCGGTTTCGCGGTGGACCTGCCCGAGAACCGGGCGCGGACAGAGGCTTGGATGATGGTTCACAGAATGCGAACTCGTGAGGGGTATCCGCACGCGCGGAGACCCAATTGAGCCGGCACCGATGTGCTGGCTGGTCCCCGGAATCACCCGGTTCGCGAGTCCGATGGGAAGCTGGTCTCCGCTGTGACGCGACTGCCTGTGAACAGCATCTCGGCAGCGTGCTCCCCCCGGGCAGTGGAGCCCTCAGGCAATCGGCGGGTCCCGGCGCAGGCTCGTGTAGCTCACCCCGGTCAGCTGCTCGGACAGATTCCACAGGGCGGTCGCGAGCTTCAAGTCGCGCGAACGCTTACTGGACGAGACGACTGTCGGATGGCCGCGCATCTCCCGGAACCCGTCGGGTCCGATGTACGAGCCTCCCTCGACGCCGGCGACCGTCGCCGCGTACAGCTGCGGCAATGCTCCCATGTTCGAGCTCTGACCGATGACGCCCGCTCCCAACGAGAAAATCTTGTCCAGGGCGGATTCGGTGTGGGACGCCAGGTTCGTGGACGAGATACCGGGATGCGCCGCGACGGAGACGACCGAGGAGCGCGCTTCCGACAGGCGCCGCTGAAGCTTGTACGCGAACAACAGATTCGCCAACTTGGACTGGCCGTAGGCAGCCCAGCGACTGTAGCGGCGGTGCTCGAAGTTGGGATCGTCGATCGAGATGTGTCCGCTCGTGTGCGCGAGACTGGAGAGCGTGACGATCCGGTCGGAGATGCGGTCGACGAGCAGTCCGGTCAACGCGAAATGGCCGAGGTGATTGGTCCCGAACTGCATCTCGAAACCGTCGGCCGTCTTCTTCTGCGGCAGCGCCATCACACCGGCGTTGTTGACCAGGACGTCGAAGGGCTCGGTTGCGTCGGCGAAGCGTCTCACGGAGGCCAGATCGGCGAGATCGAGCTCGCGAACGGTCGCAGTCGGCCCAATCTCGCGGGCGACATCCTCTCCCCTGTCGGTATTGCGACACGCGAGTACCACCTCCGCCCCACGAGCACCCAGGGCTCGGGCCGTGGCCGCACCCAAGCCACTGTTGGCGCCGGTCACGACGAAACGCCGCCCCGTCTGATCCGGGATGTCTGCGGTCGTCCACGTCGAGGTCACCGGTCCGAGAGTAGCCGTGCGCGGCGGGTCACTCGGCGAACTGCAAAGGTGCACTCCACGAGAACCTCAGCCACGGCCGCCTAACGGGTTGCGGTGATGCCACCGTCCACCGGAATCGTCGCCCCGTGCAGGTAAGCCGCCTCATCCGAGACCACCCACGCGATGGCCGACGCGATCTCTTCCGGCCTACCCGGACGTTGGGCCGGAATGCCGGCCGTCATCTGACTGATGACGTCGCTACTCGAGTCGTTGATCGGAGTGCGCGTGGCGCCCGGCGCAACAGTGTTCACTCGCACCCCTTGCGGTCCGAACTCGGCGGCCCAGCTTCGAGCGAGCTGAGCTTCGGCCGCTTTCGTGGCGGAATACAGGCCGACGAATGCATGGCCCACCGTGGCCATCCACGACCCGATGACCACGATCGCGCCGGTGCCTCGTTCGGCCATTGCCGGCGCCAGGGCTGCGGTGAGAACATGCGGTGCCCGGACGTTGACGGCAAGTGTCGCTTCCAGATCGGCGTCGGTGAGGGAGACGGTGTCGACGGCGGGGCACAGAGCCGCGTTGTGCACCAGGATGTCGACCCGCCCGTCGAGAGCGGTGGTCCACGCGGCTGCCAGCGCACGCAGGTCGGCAGGTGACGCGGCGAGATCGCCGTGCACGAACGCGGCCGATCCGCCGGCGCCTTCGATCTCGGCGACCAGATGCGCACCACGTTCGGCGTCACGCCCGGTGATCACGACGCGAGCGCCACGGGCCGCGAGTTCGCGGGCGGTGGCGGCGCCTATTCCGCTTGTCGATCCGGTGACGACGGCGGTGCGGTCGGACAGATTCGATGGGTTGCTCATGACGACCAGTCCACAGTGCGATCACAAAACGCACCAGGGCGAGCACTGCCTGGTCACGCCGTGACCAGGCAGTGTCCGGGATGTCTCCGTAGTCTCGGCAGGGTGCCAGCAGACAGATCCGCACTCGGGGCATTCCTCCGGTCCCGACGTGACGCACTCACGCCGGCAACGGCGGGGATTGCGCCGTTCCCCGGACCGCGGCGCGTTCCGGGCCTGCGCAAGGAGGAGCTCGCGGTGCTCGCGGGACTGAGCCCCGACCACTACAGCCGGTTGGAGCAGGGTCGCCAGCACACGGTCACCGACGACATCGTCGACGCCTTGAGCCGGGCCTTGCGCCTCGACGAGATCGAGGACGCTCACCTCCGGAATCTCGCCGCTCCGCTTCGCCGGAAACGCTCGAGTGCGTGGGAGTCTGCGCAGCGTCCCGATCCTGGTCTTCTCCGGGTGCTGACCATCATGGACCACGTTCCTGCGCTCGTCCTCGGGCGCCGCTCGGAGATCCTGGCGTGCAACACGCTGGCGCGGGCAGTCCTGGGGGCAGAGATAGACGCGGGCGCCGTGTTGGTGCGCTGGCTCTTCTTGGATCAGCGTGCGAGGGAACGAATCGTCAACTGGTCCGATTACGCGTCGGCCGCGGTGGGTGCGATGCGTTACGAGGTCGGACGCCACGTCGCGGACGCCCGATTGACGGTTTTGATCGACGAATTACGTCTGGCAAGTGGAGACTTCGCCCGGTGGTGGAATGATCACGGCGTAGCGAATCGCACGTCCGTCGACAAGATGATCGCTCACCCCATGGTAGGCCGACTCGCGTTCGGCATCGAATCTCTCGTGTCGCCCCTCGATCCGGAGCAACGCTTGATCATCTACACCGTCGAGCCCGAGTCGTCTACTGCTCGGGCACTTCCGATGTTGGCGTCGTGGGGCCCGGCATCCGCCGAGTCGATGGGCTGACGCGGGGACGATCACACGATCGGCCGGTCCCGCGCGGGTGGTATCGGCAGTACCTTCGACTGTGCCCAGATCGTCTCGTCGTTCACCGCCGCAACCTCCACGGGTCCCGACACGTTCGTCACGCGGGTGCCTAATACGTCTCGTCCGAAAGCCGAGCCGCACTCCTGCGCATCACGCTTCGCCCATTGGCTCGACTCGGTGACGTGGAGGTCCACAATGTCGCCGACCACCGGTAGCCGCCGCGGTGGATGCGGCAGCACGCGGTCGGATGCTCGTACAGGTCTCACGGTGTTGTCACTCATTGGTGCTCCCCCTGCGATGAGTCGGTGGGCGGAGTGACAGGCCCGAAGCGGGCAGCGCACTGTCCACCGAGGTCCGCACATCCACGCCATCCGCTGACACAGCTGGAAGCGAGTAGAAACCGTCCACAAAAGTCCTCGAGGATCCACGGACTGTCCGCGCGCCTGCCCAAAATCCACCGACAACCACACACGCCCACCTAAGTCCACCGAATGAGTGACGAACAAGTTGTGACAACTCGTGGCATCGAGCGGCATTTCGGCAGTTGTCGCAGGTGCGTGGATTCCCCTGGACCTCGGCGGACCTGCAGGGACGTACCGGCACGAGTCGTGAAACGAGAGGTCAGATCATGCTATTCCGGGACATTTATGCATGTCAGCACATATCGAGAGCCTTCTGTCAGGATTGAACCGAAGACCGCTCGCTTACAAGGCGTCGACGACCCGATCAGGTGGATTCACCTGGACTCACCAAAACCGTCCTGATCTGCGTATTCGTCCATCACCGTCCGACCGGGTCCACCTCCGTCCGTCCCGACTTGTGACACTCTCGTGACACCGAGAATTCTCTACGTCGAACCCAACAAGTCTGTATCGCACTGCTGGGCAGTCTATCTCGTTCACGGAAGATCATGTTTGACGGGCAAGGCGGCAAGGGCGGTTTCGGCCACAGGCACCGGTGCGCCGGAGCCCCATCAGCTACTCGGCACTCCGCACTCGGCGAAGGCACACAGGTTCCCGCGGAACGGTACCGGGTTACCCCGCGCAGCGAACATCGCTATCGCTCGGTCGCGTACTTCCGGAACGAGATCGTCGTCAATTCCGACGAGTCGACAAATCGTCTCGGCGGGAACAGCATTCGCGAGATCAGCAACGAGGTCGGCCCGACCGCCGGGCATCACCTCGTCGAGGTGCTTGTCCACGTCGGCGCGGACCATCGGTTCGAGAACGTCGACGACGTGTGGCGTCACCGCTTGGTCGCAGAGCGCACGCCAGTCTCCGTGACGAGGCGGATCCATCTCCAGAGCCGCGAGCGACGGCCGCGGGAGAATCGGACGGAGAACCTGCGGCTCCGACGAGAATCGCCGGTGATCCGCCGCGGCCGCTCGGACCGTCGTATGGTCCAACATCATGTGAAACTCGCCGTGCTCGTCACTGTGCGCGACCGGGCATCGAGACCGAGCGTCGTCGAACAGTTCCACGACGCGCTTCGGCGTCATGGCATGCGCGCTCGAGCCATTGATGTCATCCGAATGCATGTTTCAGTCGTGGTCACGAAGGCTCCTCGAGAGGTGGGTGTCGGCGTCGCGTCCGTGTCTCTGTCGACGAGCACCCGGCTGTTCATGTGACGTGGACAACAGCCCACCATCGGGTCGGGCCTCGGTCCATAGACAGGAACGTTTGCCTGACCAAGCGCCCGACTCATAGGGGTCTCCTTCATACCGTTCAGGCATAGTCCCCTGCGCAAGTTCGCCCAGGTCCTGCTGGGGTGATCGCTGCAACACTGGACACATGGATAATCCATCGCGCACCACGCTCGACGGCATCGGGTTCCGCACTGTCTCCCAGACGCGGAGGGCAACCCTCTCGACGGCTCCTCGACGATTCCACGTCGCGCTCGACCTGCAGGCGACCGATCCCGCGATCCACCGTGTCCGCGCCACCGATCTGCGCCGCGCGGCAGCGATGTACGACGACCTGAGCGATCAGGCCGACACCGTCGTCGCTGTTCTGGACGTCGAGTTCCTTATCGCGCCGACGGCTCGAGCCGCCTTGGTCGAATATCGCGATCGCGGACTCGACGTGAACGATGCGACGACCGTTCGTTACGTCGGTACACCCGGAGGACTCGCTGGGCTCATCGCCGACATCGGCGCGGCAAGTGTGGCCGACGGGGTCATACTCATCGGTCTGGATGATGGAGAATCCACCGAATTACTCTCGTCCACAACGCTTCCTCGCCTTCTGCAGGACGGTATCGTGGACGCTGACACCGTGGACGCAGTACGTGCCGCGGCCGCCGTCACTGCGAGAGAGAGCGCGTCACATGGAGGTTCGTGAGCTGGAGTGGTTCGTCGTGTTGGCGAGGACGGAGAATGTGACCAACGCGGCGACACAGCTCCATGTCAGCCAACCGACGTTGTCCAGAGCGCTCGCCAGAATAGAACGTCAACTCGGTGTGAAGCTGTTCGACCGCAATCAGAATCGGCTACGTCTGAACAAGTACGGCGAGATCTACCGGGCACATGCCGAGCGCGCCATGAAGGAGCTCACGCAGGGCGAAGAACGCATCCGCACCCTCGTCGACCCGCACAAAGGCGTCGTGTCGTTGGGGTTCCTGCACTCTTTCGGCGGATGGCTCGTTCCGTCGTTGCTCGATCGCTATCACGTGCAGGCGCCACTCACGTCGTTCGAATTGGAAGGGGGGGCTGCCGATTCCATCGTCGAGGCAGTGCGCTCGGGCCGGATCGACATCGGCTTCGTCGCACCCCGACCCGTGGCCGAAGACCTGGCGTGGGTGCGACTGGGACGCGAGCTGCTGTGTCTCGAGGTGCCACCGGGTGACGAGTTCGCCGATCGGGAGTCCATCTCGATCGCCGAGATCTCGACGCGTCCCATGATTGCACTCGGACAGAGCTACGGGCTACGACACGTGGTGGACAGATTGTTCGACGACGCCGGGTGCATACCGTCGATCAGCATCGAGGCCACGGAGCTGTCCACGCTCCGCGCCCTCGTGCGCCACGGGAGTGGGATCGCGATCGTTCCGGTACCGCGTTCGGATCAGCAATCTCCCACCGTCACGGTGCCGATCAGCGACGCCAACGCGTTCCGCTCCTACGGCGTCATCACCCGGAACGACGGTCCGACAGGGAGTGCTGCGCGCGCATTCCTGGACTTCGTGACCGGATCGTACGACGAGTCTTTGCTCGACGAGCCGACCACGGCCTCGCCGGTCCCGACGGCCTGACTACGGCGACGGTGCGAGCACGATGTCGAAGGTGACCTCGCTCCATGTCGACACCGCGCGACCGTCGGGCGTCGGAACGCCCTCGCGACGTACGAACTGCTTGATCAACGACTCCTTGACGCCGAACACCGCATCTTTCCAGCCGATCTCGTCACCGTCGACGAAGATGTGCGTGACCAACCGGCGATAGCCGTCGGCAGTGACCATGAAGTGCAGGTGGCTCGCGCGCATCGGCGACCGTCCCACCGCGGCGAGCATGCTCCCGACGGGGCCGTCGTGCGGAATCGGGTAGGGCGTCGGAGTCAGCCCCCAGAAGCGGAACGCGCCGTTGTCGTCCGAGAACAGATGCGCCCGGGCGGCCGTTCGATCGTCGTCGTACTGGACGTCGTACAGGCCGTCCTCATCCGCTTCCCAGACCTCGATCCGCGCGCCGACGACCGGGCGGCCATCGGTCCCCCGGACGGTTCCTCTCACCCAGCACGGCTCACCGGCCGCGCCGAACGACATGTCACCGCCCTGCTGGATCGCTGGGGCCCCGTCGACGAAGAAGGGGCCGAAGACTGTGGCCTCGGTGGCATCGGCCACCGGGGGGTTGTTCATGCCGATGACCTGCATGGACAACCCCAGCACATCGGACAGCAGGATGAACTCCTGCCGGGTATCGGTGCACGTCTGCCCGGTCCTGGTGAGGAAGTCGATCATCGTGTTCCACTCGGTCTCGGTGAGTCGGAGCTCGCGGGCCGCGGCGTGAACATGGCGGGTCACCGTCTGCATGACCTGCTTCAGCCGGTCGTCGGGCGCACCGTCGAACGACCGCACCACGGTGTCGACGAGCATCTGCTCTCGTTCTGCCTGAACAGGGTCGGACATGGTCGCTCCTCAGTTGTCGTGATGTCCCACAGGGGCACCTGCCCACGCGGCGCCGATCAGCGCACGAAGCATCGCTGGGTCGACAGGACGCGGAGTGGACGGTGGTACCAGTGCCGCGACCCGCGTTGCAGCACCGTCGATGCCGCCCTCCGGCATACCGAGTTCCCGCAACGATCCGACCACACCGAGCTCCTCGCGCAGGGCGAACAGGCCGGATGCGGCGTCGGGGCCGCCCACCGCGTGTGACACTCGCGACGCGGCATCCGGAGCCGTCGACGCGAACAGATCCATGACGTACGGCAGCACGACGGCGTGGGTCTGCGCATGGGCCAGATCGAAGGCACCGCCGAGCACATGGCAGATCTTGTGGTGCAGTCCACTCCCCGCCGACGCGAATGCGACGGCGGCCAGATAGGCGCCGTACAGAGTGCGTTCGAGTGCATCAAGGTCGTCTGCGTCGGCGGCGATCCCACGGAGCCCGGGAACCAGTGCCCGGATTCCCTCGGTCCCCAGCGCGGTGTTGATCGGGTCGGCGCGAGGTGCCCAGAAGCCGTCCACCGCGTGCGCGAGGGCGTTGAGTCCCGACGCCACGGCAAGGTCGGCGGGCAGCGTCGCGAACAATTCGGCGTCGTAGACGACCGTCCGAGGGAGCACCGCCGGACTCGACCCGGTGGTCTTCCGAGCGCCCGCGGTCTGCCCCCACACGTCGGTTGCCTCGGATCCGGCGAATGTCGTCGGAACCGCGACGATCGGTGTCCCGGTGTCGCGAGCGACGTACTTGGCGAGTCCGGTGGCGGACCCTCCACCGATGGACACCACCAGGTCGACGTTCTCGCTCCTGGTGAGCGCCACGGCTGCGTCGCCGTGTTCCACGGGTACGTGCTGGACGATCTCGCCGATCCTGGCGACCACCGGGATCCGTGTCGCCACTGCGTCCGCCACCGCAGCCACCGAGGTGTCGGCAACGAGCAGAACCCGAGCGCCGGACAGTGCGGCGACCGCGGCCTCCACGTTGTCCACGACGCGACCGTGCTGGAACAGCACTCGCTGCGCGAGGGTGGTGTGGTCGAAGGCCATCATGTTCGCACCACGGAGTGGGTCAGCGCGGCGTGCCAGCGAGAGAGGTTCGCGGCGACGGATTCCGGTGCTTCGAGCGTCGACAGATGGCCCACTCCCGCGAGCACGACCAGTTCCGCGGCCGGGACCAGGTCGGTGACCTCACGCCCCAGGACACTCGGTGTGATGGCGTCGTCGGTGCCGGCGATCACCAGGGTGGGCACGGTGAGAGACGTCAGTTCGTCCCGGCGATCGTGTCGGGTCATCACGGCGACCTGCTGGGCGACGAGGACGTCCTCGCCCAGGTCGCGTGCCATCGTCGCGGCAAGATCGGCGACCTCCTGCCGACGGGGTGCTACAGCACCTGACATCGCGGTCACCGCCTCGTCGAAGCGACCCCCGCGCACCATCTCGATGATGCGACGAGAGTTCTCCCGACGCCCGGCGTCCGCTGCGATCGCAGACGAGTTCAGCAGAGCGAGGCCGTACACCCGCGGTGACATCCGGAGCGCTACCTCGAGGGCTACGTAGCCTCCCATCGAGTTCCCCGCGACGGCGAACCGTGGGGGGCATTGCTCGAGGACGCTGTCCGCCATCGCCGAGATCGATGAGCCTTCTCCGCGAATCACGATCGTCTCGATCGAGTCCGCCAGCAGGTCGGCGACGGGCTGCCAGAGACGTTCGTCCGACCCGAGTGCGGGGACGAAGACGAGCGGGAGTGCTGTCATGTCGCTGCTCCGTCGACTGCCAGGATGCATCCCGATGTGAAGCCCGCGTGCTCGGACACCAGATAGACCACCGCTTCGGCTATCTCCGATCCGGTTCCGGTGCGGCCGAGCGGTATCGCTGCTCGCGTGGCCGCCTGTGCATCGGCGGGGAGCGCATCGAAGATGTCCCGTACTCGACCCGCGTCCGGGAGGACCAGTCCCGGAGACACCGCGTTGACGGTGATTCCGGTGGTCCCCAGGTCCTTCGCCAGCTGCTTGGTGAGACCGTTCACGGCGGCCTTCGACGCGGCATAGGGCAGACGTGCACCGACCGTCCCCGAGGGGCCCGAGAGCCCCTTCGCCACCGCCGACGAGAAGTTGACGATACGGCCGTAGTCGTGTCGGAGCATGAGCTGCACCGCTTCTCGGCTGCAGAGAAACGCACTGGTGAGATTGTTGTCCACCACCCTGCGCCACACGTCCACCCCGAGATCCGCGAGTGAACGCACCGGGTCGGTACCGCTTCCTCCCGCAGTGTTGACCAGGGCGTCGAGTCGGCCGAAGCGTTCGTCGATCTGCTGGAACGCCGCCACGACGGCCGCCTCGTCCGCGAGATCGGCGACGACGGTGACGACCTCGATGCCGGGGTGCAGTTCCTCGATGTGGGCTCGGGTGTTCTTCAGGCCCGTGTCCTGCAGGTCGAGGAGAGCCAGTGAGAAGCCCGCTCTCGCCAGACGTTCGGCGATCTCGGCTCCCAGGCCCTGTGCGGCGCCGCTGACGGCGGCGACGCGGGTGACGGTGGTGTGGTCGGACACGGATCTCCTATGACGTGATGTGAACGGACGGGTTCGCCGAGAAGCGGACATCAGCCGAGCGGACCCCAGAAGGTCTCGCCGCCGTATGTGTCGGACATCGGCTCCAGGGTCTCGGGCCACACGCCGGCCTCCACCACGCGACGACCCGACTTCGGACGCACGGCACCGTCCCAGCCGACCTGCTCCATGTAGTAGTAGAGCTGCATGACGTGTCCGTCCGGTGACACCGCGTGCAGGACGTAGTCGATGCCGGGGTGGATCTCCGGCGGGAGGTCGACGAGCTTCACGCCCCTGCCCTCCAGGAAAGTCCGTGCGGCCCGCAGCTGCTCGTACGATCCCACCTGGACACCGAAGGCGAGCAGCGTCGTCTCGTCACCCAACCCGAGCGGCTCGCGTGCCTCGACGGGGAACAGAGCGATGCTGTGGTGCTCGGTGTTGGCACGCAGGAAAACGGCGCGATGGCCGAGTACCGACGTCTCCTCGGACACGACGAGGCCGAGCGTCTCGGTGTAGAAGCGCACAGCGGCATCGAGATCGGAGACGAAGATGCTCACGGGGCCGATGCGTACGGGCTTGAACGGACGGGACAACAGCACGCCCCCCACGTCGTGCGTCTTGGGGAGAGTGTCGACCCACCGGTGTCCCGAGGTCAGATCGATGCCGGCCTTCTCCGCATCGTCGAGCTCGGTTCCCTCCGAGCGGGTGGGCAGCGCCGGATGCTCGTTCGCCCACGGCCACATGATCTCCGGCTTGCTGACCCCGTCCCAACCGACCTGCTCGATGCCGTACTCGAGTTCGTTCGTGTGACCCGTCGGATCCGGGAAGTAGGTGTGCCAGTTGGACCCCGGATCGCGCCCGTACCGGTCGACCTTCGAGCCCTGCTCCTCGAGCCACAGACGTGCCTCGACGACCTCGCGCAGCGAACCGACCTGCCACGTGATCTGGTTGACCGTGATGTCGTCCCGAGCCGGGCTCTCGTTCTTGTCCACCCAGGCCCGCGGCATGAGCACGAGGGTGTGATGGTCGCTGTTGTGGCGCAGGAAGTAGATGCGGGTGTCCGGGAGACCGTCGAGCCAGGGTCCCGGGTCGTACTTGTTCAGGTCGAGCATGTCGGCCACCACGAATCCGAGAAGGTCGCGGTAGAACGCCACGGCGTCACCGGTGTCGGCGACGCTGATGCCGAAGTGGTTGAGCCGACGGATCTTGAACGGGCGGTCGTACGTCACTCCGCCGACGGAGTACTTCTTCGCGGCCACGGCTAGTGCCCCTTCCGCGTTCCGGTGACGGTGTTGGTGATGGAACCCAGTGCAGCCGAGCTGATCTCGACGACGTCGCCGGGTCTCAGGAACTTGGAGTCGTCGTCGAAGCCGCCGTCCGCGTTCTTGGTGCTCGAGTCGACTGCGGTGCCCTTCGGGGTGCCGCCGCTGATGAGATCTCCCGGGAACAGGGTGGAGTCACGGGAGAGGTACTCCCCCAACGCGGCAAACGAGTGGATCATGGATTTGGTACTACCGCTCTGCCGGACCTCACCGTTGACGCGTGCCTCGACGGGAATGTCCTGCGCATCCAGTCCCTCGTCGACGACGATCCACGGACCGACGCTCGCCGCACCGTCGAAGTTCTTCGAGTACTGGAAGTCCGGGCCGAAGGAGATGTTGTCTCGGATCGACCAGTCGTTGACCAGGGTGTAGCCGTAGATGTACTGGTCGAAATCCGCTGCGGCGATGTCCTTCCCGCGCCGACCCAGGACCACGGCGACCTCGGCCTCGTAGTCCAGCAAGTCGGTGCGGGCGGGGTAGGACAGATCGTCACCGTCCGCGGACACCACTCGGGGATCCTTGATGAAGTACTTGGGCCCACCCGACACCAATCGGTCGAGGGTCGCCTTGTCGGTTCCACTCGACGTGTTGTCCGCTGCCGCCTGCATGTGGTCCGCGAAGTTGGCCAGCGCGGCGAAGATGCGCGACGGGCTCTCGATCGGCGCGTGCAGCGTGACCTCGCCGAGGTCGAATACCAGTTGCTCCCCGTCGACTCCCCTCGTATCAGGTCGCTCGGCGAGGTGATCTAGTGCCGCGCGGGCACCGGCCAACGCGCTGTCCCCCTGCTCGATGAACGAATTCAGGTCCGACGGGACTTCGTGATCCGCTCGTGCCGATGCCCGTGGGCTCGGCTCCTTCTCCGTCAGGTAGGCGATATAGGCCGCATGGAGGTCGACGACAGTGCCGTCGACGACGGCTCCCACGCGGCGGTGCGGTCCGAAAACTGCGATCTTCATGAATCTCCCTGTAGTGGTGAGTGAGTCAGTGGTGACCGAGTCACGTCGTCGGTGCGGACGGATCGACCCCGACGTCGTCGAGCAGGCGTCCTCCGGCGGGTGTGAGGCTGTAGATCGCCAGAGAGGTGATCAGTCCGTCGCGCACCGTGAAGAAGTCGCCGAGGACGACGACATTGCCGTTCACGTCGAGGTCTATCTCCACGGCGACGTCGTCGCCGTCGACCAGCAGACGACGCGGCGACGGACGCATCGTGGTGGTGCCGTTCAGCCCACCCTCGTACATCCGCCCGATAGCTGCGGATCCGGTCAGGGTGCCGGCGGCGTTGCTCAGCACCGCGTCGGGTGCGAAGAGCGCGGTCACTGCGCCGGCGTCGCCGGCGGTGACCCCGGCGAAGTATGCGGTCACGACATCGGCCGGCGACTGGCCGCTCATGCGTCGAGGTAGCGCGTCGAAGCGTAGACCGACTGGTACTCCAGATACGCGTTGATCCCCTCGGGACCGAGTTCGCGTCCGAGGCCGGAATCCTTGAACCCGCCGAACGGTGCACCGAGATCCAGTGTGTAGTAGTTCAAACCGATCGTCCCGGTGCGCACCTGACGGGCTACCGCCAACGCCCGGTCTTCGTCGGCGCTCCACACCGAACCGCCCAGCCCGTAGTTGCTGTCGTTGGCCATCCGAACGGCGTCGGCGTCGTCCTCGAACGGGATCAGTGCCATCACGGGGCCGAACACCTCTTCGCGCGCCAGGCGATCGCCGTTGTCGACGTCCGCGAAGACCGTCGGCTGCACGAACCAGCCGCGGTCGAGATGTGCAGGACGGTCGCCGCCCGCGACGAGGCGTGCACCGGAGTTCTTGGCGATGTCGATGTAGCCCAACACCTTGTCGCGATGGCCGCTGGTAGCCATCGGGCCCATCGTGGTGGCGGCGTCCAGGGGATCACCGAGCACGTAGGAGTCGGCGAAGTGTCCGATGGCCTCGACGACCTCCTCGTACCGCGACCGGGCGACGAGGATCCGCGACTGTGTGGTGCAGGTCTGGCTGTTGTTGAGGAACGACGCGTTGTCCAGACCCGCGAGCACCGTGTCGATGTCGGCGTCCTCGAGGACGATCGCGGCGGACTTGCCACCGAGCTCCAGCGTCGATCGCCGAAGCAGTCGTCCGCACTCCTGACCGATGATGCGTCCGGCCTCGGTGGAACCGGTGAACGCGATCTTGTCGACCAGCGGGTGCGACACCAGTGCGGCACCCGCGTCACGGTCGCCCAGGACGATGTTCAGGACACCCGCCGGGAGGCCGGCCTCGAGGGCCGCATCGGCGAAAACATAGGAATCCAGGGCAGTTTCGGGCGAGGGCTTGAGAACGACGGTGCATCCTGCGGCCAGAGCGGGCGCGATCTTGAACATCGCGAGCGCCTGCGGGAAGTTCCACGGCGCGATCGCGCCGACAACACCGACAGGGAGACGACGGACGATGGTCGAACCCGCCTGGCTCGGTCGCACCGACTCGAGCGGAAGCGCCTCCACGATGTCGGCGTACATCCGCAGCAACGCTCCGGGCGCACCGCCGTTGAGTGCGTGCGACAGACCGAGAATCATGCCGTTCTCGCGGCTGACCAGGGTGGCCGTGTCTCCGGCTCGCGCGTCCAGGGCGTCGGCGAAGGCGCGCAACACGGTGGCGCGCTCGGCCGCGGTGGTGCGGCCCCACGGGCCTTCGTCCAGTGCCCGACGGGCCGCGCGGACGGCGCGATCGATGTCGGCCTCGTCGGCGAGAGCAGCGACGCCGAGGCGTTCACCGGTGGCTGCTTCGATCTGGTCCCGCAGCTCGATCCGCACGGGATCGACCCACTCGCCGTCGATGAAGAAGCGGGTGCGATCCAGACTGCTCGGCCTGTCGACGGTGACGGACATCAGGGATTCTCCTCGGTACTCGGAACGAAGGGCGACGACCGCGGAGTGAGACTCCGGTCACTGTCGAGTCTGTGCGCCGGCACACAGTTGCTGCAATGCCAGGATGTTCCCGGCCACCATGCCTGGGGCGTATCACTGCAGTTCCGGCGCTCGCGCTATCCGGCCGAAGACGGCGCGGAACCCACGCCGGCGGAGTGCAGGACGCGGTGAGCGCGAGCAAGCACGGGCGCGTCCACCATGAACCCGTCGACATTCACGGCAGCCCCCGACAGGGCAGCCGCGACGATCCTGCGCGCGGCCTCCACCTGATCGTCGGAGGGCGCGAACGCGCGCCTGGCCGGGTCGACCTGCGACGGATGAATCAAGAGTTTGCCGCCCATACCCATCTCCTGCGCATGCCTGATGTCGTCGGTGAGAGCACTCACGTCGCCGAGCGCTGTGGTGACTCCGTCGATCGGCGGGGGCTTGCCGCCCAATCTCGATGCCAGGACCAACCGGGACCGGGCGTGCATCATCGCCGCCCGAGACGGTTCGGCGCCGAGATCGACGGCGTAGTCCAGGTGGCCGAACGCCAGCCGCGCCACGTCCGGGTCGCGCGCGAGAGCAGCCGCGCAGTCCAGGCCCGCGGCCGTCTCGACCAGCGCGACTGCCCGTCCGCGCACGCTCCGCTCGATTCCGGCCCAATCCACGGTGACGTCCGCCTTCGGAACCATCACGCAGCACAGGCCCGCGACGTCGGACAGAGCTTCGATGTCGTCGTGGTGATGATCGCTCGTGACCGCATTGACACGGACACAGCCGATTCCGCCCTCCGACAGCCAGCGCACCACGTGTGTGCGCGCCGCGGCTTTCGCCTCCTCTGCGACGGCGTCCTCGAGATCGAGAATGACCATGTCGGCGCCGGCGCGCGCGGCTTTGTCGAACCGCTCGGGGCGATCTCCGGGAACGAAGAGGAATGTGGAGGCGTGGTCGACCGACGGTCGATCGGACCTCACGTCACGCACCGGTGGCGACCGGTGACGCGATGCCGAACTCCGCGAGCACGGCGTCGGTGTGCTGGCCCACCTCGGGAATTGCGCCCATGACCGGCGCCGCGTCCGACATCGTGACCGGCGGTACCAGCGCACGCAGCGGGCCGGCCGGCGAATCGTAGGTCCGCCACCGATCTCGGGCGGCGAGCTGCGGGTGCGCCGCAAGGCCGTCCATCGTACGCAGCAGCGCGTTCGCGATACCCGCCTGCTCCAATTTCTCCGCCACCGATTCCGCTGTGTCGGAGGCGAAGACGGCCTCGATGGCACTGCGCAACTCGGCGTTGTTCTCGACCCGGCTCGAGTTGCGGAGGAACCGCGGGTCCTGCGCCAGCGCCGGGGTGTCGAGGATGACGTCGCAGAACGTCGCCCATTCGCGCTCGTTCTGGATACCCAGGAATACCTCGTTCGCGTCCCCACAAGTGAAGGGCCCGTACGGGGCGATCGCCGCGTGCCTGGCGCCGGTCCTCGACGGGGACGATCCGCCGTACATGGCGTAGTTGAGGGGGAACCCCATCCACTCGGCGAGTGCCTCAAGCATGGACACCTCGATGGTGGCGCCCTCACCTGTGCGGTCGCGGCGGATCACCGCGGTCAGGACGCCGGCGTAGGCGTACATCCCGGATGCTATGTCCGCGATGGAGATTCCGACTTTCGACGGCTCGTCCTGCGTTCCGGTGATCGAGACGAGACCGGCCTCGCACTGCACGAGCAGGTCGTACGCCTTCTTCGACGAGTACGGTCCGCCGCGTCCGTACCCGGAGATCGAGACGTGGATGAGCCGGGGGTGGCGGGCACGCAGATCCTCGGCACCGAGCCCCAGCCGCTCGGCAGCACCCGGGGCGAGGTTCTGCACGAAGATGTCGGCCTGACCGACGAGCGCGTGGACCGCCGCACGCCCCTCGTCCGACTTGAGGTCGAGCGCCACGGATTCCTTCGAACGATTCAGCCACACGAAGTGACTGGCCAGCCCGTGCACGGTCTCGTCGTAGCCACGGGCGAAGTCGCCCACGCCGGGTCGCTCGATCTTGATGACGCGGGCGCCGAGATCAGCGAGCTGCCGCGTGGCGAAGGGCGCCGCGACGGCCTGTTCCAGCGACACGATCGTGAGTCCGTCGAGAGGATTCATGGTGGTACACCTTCGTTTCGGGTGGTGGTCGCGCTACACGGAGAGCAGCGACGGACTTTCGAGGGTCTTGGTGAAGTACAGGACGTCGGCCGCGAACTCGCGGTCCCGCGACATCCGGCGGAACATGTCCAGATCCCGATCTCGCTGCACGGGATCGGACGAGTGGAACAGCAGCTTCTTGTTCGACGATGCGCGCGGACTCGCCTTGTCGACGAAGGCCGACCGTCGTTGTCGCGCATACTCGTCGAGAACGTCGTCGCTCGCTCGACCGGTGACGACAGCACCCAGACCTTCGATGAGCGAGTAGGCGTCGAACAGGCCCATGGTCAGTCCGAGTCCACCCGTCGGGTTCGTCGCGTGCGCGGCGTCACCGGCGAGCAATACCCGGCCCACCCGGAAGGCGGATGCGGCGCGTTGATGCATCCGGTACGGGGACGTGGCGACGACCTCGATCCGGTCGGCCACCTCGTGCCCGAACACCGCGGACAGGAAGCGTGGCATGCGGTCGTCGATCGAATCCGCGGGGAGATCCGCGTCCTCCATGTACGTGTACCGCCACAGCCCGTGATCACCCGACTCGTCGATCTTGGCGATGATCGCGCCGTACACGTCGTCGAGGTAGAAGGTGGACTGCGCCCATCCCTCACGGTCGTCGGGAAAGCGAATGTTGGTGGCGACGAAACGTTCCGGCCATGTCATGCCCTCGAACTCGAGTCCCGACAGGCGCCGGACGGCCGAGCCGGCCCCGTCGGCACCGACGAGCCACTCCGAGCGCAGGACGTCCTCCGAGTCGGCACCGCGCACCGACACACTCACTCCGGTCGCGTCCTGCTCGATCGCGGTGACCTCGTGGCCCCACAGCACCCGGACGTTGTCGAAGGCCTCGAGTCTGTCGAGTACGACCGCGGCGAGGGCGCCCTGACCGAGGTGCAGGTTGTGGGGTCGCTCGACTTTGCCGTCGAGCGCCGCGAGACCGTACGAGATGATCTCGCCGGTGGCACGGACTCGATAGGCGTAGTCCTGCTTGAAGAATCCGGCACGACCGGCGTCGTCGAGTAGATCGAGTCGCGCCAAGCCGTCCAGGGTGGACCAGTGGTACACGATGGCCCGCGGTGTGTCCTGCAGACCGGGGCCCCGCTCGACGACCGTGACCGTGACGCCCTGTCGGGCCAGGCCGAGGGCGGTCAGGAGCCCCGTCGGGCCGGCCCCGATCACTGTCACCTGCTGATCTTCGGACACTGTTCCTCCATCACTCGCCTGGTCATTTACGATCCTGCACTCGTCCCCGAAAGGCCAATGCCATTGCAGTGGCCCTGCCATACACTCGGCGCATGGACATCCGGAGCGTCACTTACTTTCTCGCCGTTGCGGATGCCGGATCCATCACCGAGGCGGCACGTATCCTGCATCTGTCGCAGCCCCCGCTGAGCTCTGCGATGACCAAACTGGAATCCGAACTCGCCGTCCGGCTTCTCGAGCGCCATCCGCGCGGCGTGACCCTCACCGACGCCGGGCGCTACCTGCAGAACGCGGGCAGGCGACTCGTGGCCGAGGAGCAGCGCATCACGGCGGCGCTCAGGTCCATGGGGCAGGGATTGGACGGCGAACTCCGTATCGGCGCGGAACCGATCGGGTTGTGGCACGTGGTCAACAGCGCGGTATCCGACTTCCTGGCAGAGTATCCGCGCATCACGTTCGAACTCGCCGACGCCAATCCTCTGGTTCTGCTCGAGAACCTGGCGGACGGCTACCTCGATCTTGCCGTCGTTCCCGTCCTGGTGGAAGAACCACTGCCCACGGTGAACGACGTCGCCTTCGACACGACGATCATCGCGCACTCGCCACTGACGCTGGTGGTGTCGGGGTCGTCGCCCCTCGCCGCGCAGAAGCGGGTTGCTCTCGAGGATTTGCGGGGCGAGCGGTGGATCCTGCCGTCCCGGGTGCCGGGGGCACGCAGCCTGTCTCGACTGATCGACGACAGATTCGCCGCCGTCGGCGGCAGCCCGGAGTCGGTCGTATCCGTCCCCACCGTCGAAACCGCGGCAGGTCTCGTCGCCGCCGGTGTAGGAATCTCCGTCATCAGTACCGTTCTGGCAGAGCATCACCCGGGTGTGGTGACGGTGGAGGTGCAGGGCGGCTGGCCGGATCTGCCGCTCGCCGTCGTGACCCGTCGAGGAGGCGTCATCACCCCTGTCGCTGCACAGTTCGTCGACGTGCTGCACCGCCGCGGCGACGACAGTTCGGCGACGCATCGGTCGACGGACTGACACGCTCAGGCTCCGACGGACAGGATGTCACGGGCCGCGCCGACCGTCGTCTCCCGACGGAGCATCGCGCGGATCTTCACGAACTCGGCGCGCCGCTCGAATGCCAGCACACCGTGGAGCGTGTCGCCGCCGGCGTACAGGTACAGGGATCCGCCCGGACCCGGGCACTCGATGATCTCCTCGTCACCGCGGAGGAATCCGGAGAACTGGATGCGCACACCGTGCTGGTCGGACCAGAAGTAGGGCACCGTGACACAGTCGATCGGGGCCAGACCCGTCACGGCGTTGGCCGCGTTGATTCCGGCTGCGCGTCCCTGCTCGGCCGCATTGGTCCAGTGCTCGATGCGCATGGTTGCACCGAAGCGCCCGTTGGGCCAGGTGACCACGTCGCCGGCCGCGTACACACCGTCCGCCGCACGCAGCGTCGAGTCGCACACCACACCGTTGTCCAGCGTCAGTCCTGAATTCTCCATCCACCCGGTGGACGGTCGCACGCCGATGCCGAGAAGAATGACGTCGGCCGGGACGGTGGCACCGCTGGCCAGGCGGAGCACTCTGCCCGGCTCGGCGTCCTCGACTCCGGTCACCGCGTCCCCGAGCACGAGCGTCACACCGGAATCTCGATGCAGCGCCGCGTATTCGGAAGCCACCGGATCCCCGAACCGGCCCAGAGGTTTCGTAGCGAGATCGACGATGGTGACGGGTCGTCCGACCGTCGCCAGGGTGGCGGCGAATTCCCCACCGATGAAGCCGGCCCCGATGACGGCCACCGACTTTCGTCGATCCGCCACCGCGGCGCGGAGGGCGACGGCGTCCTGGAAGCGCCTCAGCACGAACACGTCGGGGAGCTGTCGGAACATCGGCGGAAAGATCGGTTCGCATCCGGTGGCCAGAATCGCTGCGCCGTACGTGATGTCACCGGCGGTCGTGGAGACCGTGCGGCTCTCGACGTCGAGAGAGGTGACTCGGGTATCCGTCACGAACTCCACGCCGTGCTCGCGTAGACCTGCGACGGAGGGGTAGGTCAATGCCGAGAGGTCGAGGGTGCCGTCGAGTGCGGTCTTCGACAGTGGTGGCCGCTCGTACGGAAGGTGCGGCTCGTCGCTGACCATCGTCACTCGAACCGCAGGCGCATGCCGCGAAATCGCTTCGGCCGCTCGGATTGCAGCCACGGACCCGCCCACGATGAGAACGTCGGTCTCGGCGCTCATCGCTGCGTTCCGTCGGACAGTGTGCCCACGGCGCACACGACTCCCGCGGCGCTGCGCGCCTCGGCGCCGACCTCGAGACCGTCGAGACTCGGAGTCACCGTCACGGTCTGCGGGCGTGTCATCGGCGATACCAGTCGGTACCCGAACGTCCGGTTCAGCAGCGAGATTCCCTGGCGACGCATGTGATCGGCCATCAGGAACGCGAGTAGTGGTCCGTGGATCACCAGCCCGTCGTATCCCTCGCGGCGGCACCAGTCGAGGTCGTAGTGGATGCGGTGCGCGTTGTAGGTCAACGCCGAGAACCGGAACAGGAGCGCCTCGTTCACCGGGAGGGACAGCGACGGCTCACGCACCGGATCGACCGCCGGAGCGGGTGTCGGGAGGGGCGCAGAACCACCCTCCCGGTAGACGATGTCCTGTTCCTCGCGGATGACCAGTTCGCCGTTCTGGGTGATCTCCTGGAGCACGGTGGTGAGCGTCAGTGCGCCGGTGCGGCCTACCTTGTCCACCGACTTCGCGATGGACGTCACCTTCGTCGCGGGCTCCCCGATCCGCAGCTCCCCGAAGGTCGTCACGCGACCTCCTCCGAACATGCGCCGGCGACCACCACCGGGCGGTGCCGGGATCCCCGTCAGCGGGTGTCCGTCTTCACCCAAATCTGCCTGCGGGTCACGAGGAAGCAGGTGCAGCCAGTGCCAGATCGGCGGCACGGTGTCACCGAGTGCGTGGGGAACGTCGATGTCGAGAAGTGCGGCCATCGACTCGACCGGTTCGGCCGAGATCACCTCGGTCCGCGCGATCGTCTCGGGCGTGGTCATGATGTGGGTACCCTTTCGGCCGCCAGCACGGCGAGGAGTTCGGTGAGGTCGGGAGCGTCGTCGAGGTTCTCCACGGCAGAAACCAGGCGAGACGCAATGTCCCCGCCCAGTGGGCGGAGCACCGACGTAGCCTTGGCGACGACCTCGTCGTGGGAGAGCGGGCGCACCGCGGATCCGCGTGCGTCGGTGGGGTTTCCGGCATCCACGGTGATCGTCTCGCCGTCGGTGAGCACGAAGGACAGCCGAGGACCGTCCTCGATCTCGATGGAGTCGTCCACCTCCATCGAGATCGCCGTCAGAAGATCGGCGATCCGTGCCTCGCCGTGACGGGGCGGGTCGTAGTCGGCAAGCCCGAGGTCGCTGCCACACAGCGCGAGAGCGACAGCGTAAGGAAGGCTGAACTGGGCGTCGAAGACGTTCTCGATCGGCGAGACCGACAGCATGTTCACCGCGGTGGTGCCGGCGGTGATCGTCACCGACCGGACGTTCTCCGGACCGAGGCCGCGTTCGGCGATCAACCTCCGCACCGCGTCGACGGCGGAGTGGCTCCCGCGGCAGCACGCGTACGGCTTGAGATAGGAGGTCGCGACGTTGAAGTCGACACCCAGATCCCGCAGTGCGCGCTCGGGATGGCCGATCCCGTCGGCGAGAACCGAGTGCAGGCCGCCCCACTCGGCTTCGAAGATGCGCCGAGGTCCGGTGATGCCTCCGACGGCCAGGACCGCGGCATCGACGCCGGTCTCACCGGCCTTGCCCGGGTGGATACGTTTCGTCAGCGCACCGTCGTCGATGAACGCCCACACACCTCCGGTGAACGATCCCGCGATCCCGAGAGCGTCGGCATAGGCTCCGCGGTCGGCGCCGAGAAGCGACGCCGCCGCTGCGGCTGCGCCGAGGCTGCCCATCGTGCCGCTGGTGTGCCAGCCGCGATCGGTGTGCGCGGCGAAACCACCGAGCGATTGCAGTGCGCGATACCCCACGTCGTAACCCGCGACGACCGCGGTGATCACCTGTCGCCCGGTCGATCCGGCATGTTCACCGACGGCCAGTGCGGCAGGTAGCACCGTCGAGCCGGCGTGGCCCGCGCCGCCACCGTCATCGAAATCGCGGGCATGCGCCGACGTACCGTTGACCAGGGCGGCGTGCGCGGGGGTGAACCGGTGTCCGGTCCCCCAGACGACGGATCCCGTGGGCGAGGACGAGAACGACACGGACGCGTCGATCACGGCCATCACCTCAGGTGTGCTCGCACCCACGAGCGCGACGGCCAGCGTGTCGAGGATGTGGTCCTTGACGGCGTCGACGACATGGCGCGGGAGATCGTCGTACGTCGTGTCTGCCCACTGCGCCGCAAGGTGTTCGGTGATCGTCTGCGCTGCCGCGGTCACGGCGTGGCCTCCGCGACAGATCGGCCGGCGCGTGCGGGTCCGAGGTCGACGGCGAGCGAGTCGACGAGCCAGCGTCCGCCGGCATGTCCGATGCTTGTCCCCTCGTCGACCACCGTCGCATCGGGGTAGCGGTCGAGCAGGAAGCCCACCACCTCCTCCATCTCCACCTTGGCAAGGCTCTGTCCGAGGCATCCGTGCAGACCTGTACTGAAGGTCAGTGGTTGCACGCGTTCACGATCGATGTCGAAGGCATCCGGGTTCGGAAAGCGTTCGGGATCGCGATTGGCCGACCACACCGCGACATGGACATCGGATCCGGCCGGGACGGTCGTGCCGGCGATGTCGATGTCCTCGGATGCGATCTTGCTGACGATGCCGGGACGGGGGTAGAGCCGGCATGCCTCGACGACCGCGGCAGGAACCAGGGATCGGTCCTCCTGCAAGCGCTTCCACGTCTCCCGCTCCCGCAGGAGTGTCCACACGACGAGAGCAGTCTGGTGGGAGGTGTTCACCGAACTGGCCTCGAGCATCGCCGTCGCCTCGCTCAGCAACTCCTCGGCATCGAGCTTTCCCTCGATCTCCTGGCCGATGAGGAACGAGAGCATGTCGTTGCCCAGTCCCTGTTCGCGCTTGCGTGCAATGAGCGAGGTCAGGTATGCGAACAGTTCGTCGTAGGACTGCAAGATCGAGTCCTTCAGACTCGGATCTCGTTGCAGCAGCGCGAGAGTGCCCGCGGACAACCTGGCGACCAGAGGTGCGTCCTCGGCGGGCGCTCCGGCGAGGAGGCAGTAGACCCGCGCCGGGATCTTCCGCGCCACGGTCTCGTTGAAGTCGACCGGGCCGTCGGACCGGCCACCCGGATCGATGTCCGCGAGGATTGTGCGGAGCTCGACGCGAATGTCCTCGACCATCGTCGGGCCCATGAATCGAGCGAGCGGGGTCCGCAGCCGAATGTGCCGTGCGCCCTCGGCCATGATGAGGCTGCGGGCCCGGAAATCGTGGACCGGACCGTCGGTGATGCCGAACTGTTCCATGAGCGTCAGCGCAGCGTTGACGAAGCGCATGTCGCGCAGAACGGTGGTCGCGAGCGCGAAGTCGAGGACGGCGTATCCGTACTCGCCGCGGATGACCGACTGGCCATCGGCTGCGCCACCGGAATGGGTGGGCGAATCGGGTGCGAACGGATCCAGAGCGTGTGAGGTCGTCATGAGCGCGAGATCGCTCCCATCGGGCAGCAGAGAATCGCTTCGTCGAGGTCCTGGTCTCGATCGTCCGGCACGGACTCTGCGAGCTGGACCAACAATCCGTCGTCGCCGATACGGAACACGTCGGGCATCAGCGCGGCACACGTGCCGTTGGCATCACATCGGGCGAAATCAACAGTGACGTCGATCATGGCGAACATCCTCACTCGGTCGAATATTTATGGCGTGGAACACAGTCTTCGCCGGCTCCCGCTATTTGACAAATATCAATAAGGCGCCCCTGCCATAGCGTGAAGCTATGGCAGGGGCGCCGGTGCTACTGCGTGGTCGGCGACTAGCACCGGTAGTGCGTCACCCTCGGCATCTCGGCGCAGAGCGGCTCGAGAACCTGGCGCACACGAGCGCCGGACGCGGAACCGGCGAATGTCTCGGTGTGGTCCTCGAGACGTTCCCATCGTGCGGTCAGCAGGTATGTGTCCTGACGATCGACACTCGCGGCGAGCGCTGCGTCGGAACATCCCGGTGCGGCCAGCAGCAGAGCGCGGATCTCGTCGAACCCGCTCTCGAGGTCGCCGGCACACCCCTCCCTGACCCGGATCTCCACGTGCTCGGCGATCACCGGCCGGCACCTCGGTCCGCGATGGCCGACATGTCCACGAAACCACCCCGCAGGAAGATCAATGGTTCGTCGGAACGCTGCTGCGCGATGGCTTCCACTCGACCCACCACATGCAGGTGATCACCGATGCGGTCCACCGAGTGCGGAGTGCAGTCGATCGAGACGATGGCGTCGGACAACCAGGGCACACCGTGTCCGGACGGACTCCACTCGACCCCCAGGAAGCGTTCGGCGCCCCGTCGGGCGAACGCGCGACAGAGATCGCCGGCGTGAGCACCGAGGACGTTGATCCCGAAGTGGTCCGCCTCGGCCAGGACCGGCCAGGTAGTCGAACCCAGATCGACGTAAAAGGCGACCAGTGGCGGGTCGAGCGACACCGAGGTGAAGGTTCCGACGGTCATACCCGCCGGACCGTTCTCGGTCATCGCGGTGATCACCGAGACGCTCGTGGGCACGTGGCTCAGAACGTGACGGTAGTCCTCAGCACTCGCCTGACCTGCAATCGTCGGCGCCACGGCGGCGGTCACCGTCCTCACAAGCCGATCGTCGGATCGTAGTTGCCGAGGAGCTGACGGCCGTATGCCTCGCGGCCGATCTCGGGCGTGACCAGCGCATGCCGCGCGGCCGTCTCGCTGTCGCGCCAGACGCGGCCGAGCACGTTGACGTCGGCGAACGAGCCGGCGCCGTTGGCGGTGAGCAGGTAGTCGATCTCTTCCTTGACCAGCTCGGCGACCACGCCGGTGTCGTTGCGTATGCGCGCGAGAATCTCCGGATTCGGCAGCTCGTGCTTTTCTGCGGCGCCATCGATGTCCGCTGCCATCGCGTCGAGCAGCAGCTCTGCGAGACGGAGCTTGGTGGCAGCGCGCGCCACACCCAGCTGGTGGGTCGGCGAGTCCTTCGCCTGGCCGTACGCGGTGTACGCAACGGGCTTCTTCGGCAGCTTCTCACGGGTGAGCTCGAGGGCGTGACGGCCCAGACCGATCTGAGGCGCGACGAGGATCCCTGCCGCGACCGCGTTGAACGGCATCGAGGCGACGTGCTCCTCGGTGAACGGTGAGCGGAACTTGGACGAGAACATGTCGGCGACCGGCTGGACGCGGTATTCCGGCACGAAATGGTCCTTGACCACGATGGTGTCGCTACCCGTTCCCTGCATTCCGGCGACGAACCAAGTGGGCTCGATGGTGAACGCCTCGGCGGGGATCAACGCCATACCGGGGGCGCCACCTTCGAGAGTGATGGTGAGGCTCGCCCACTGCGCCGCGAACGAACCCGAGGCATACGGCCACTTGCCGCTCACCAGATATCCGCCCTCGACCTTCTCGCTCTTGTCGCCCGGGGAGAAGATCCCGCAGATCCGCGCACCGGGGTTCGCACCGAAGACATCGTCCTGCGCCTGGGTGGTGTTGGTGGCTCCGTAGGCCGTCGCGAGGAGAGTGAGCGCCGTGACCCAGCCGGTCGATCCGTCGCCGCGGGCGATCTCGGCGACCACGTCGCACGCTGTCTTGAACGTCGCACCCTGTCCACCCCAACGCTTGGGGACCATCACATGGAACAAGCCGGCCGAGGCGATCGCATCGATCACCTCGGGCGAGACCTTGCGATTCTTCGTGGCGTCGGCGGCGTGTTCGCGAATGAGCGGGACCAGCGCGGTGGCGCGGGCCACCAGTTCTGCGTCCGATACGCCGGCGGTGTCGAGATCTGCGAGCTCGGGGGTGGCGAAGGCGGTCATGTCGGGTCTCTTTCGTTCGGGAGGACGTGTTTGTCGGGTGGGGTGACCCCGATCACGTCTGGCTTCCCCAGCATGCGACGCCCGTCAGGACGCTGCAACGCCGAAATGTTGGGCGGGACCATGCTTGCGACACATGCCGCACGATGCTCGACGCGCATGGTGGACCCCACGATTCTGGTGGTGGACCGGAGACCCGGCCAGGTGGTCGTATGTAGCGCACGTCACAACGACGACGCGGAAGCGGCCTCGGGCAGTGCCGACAATCCACCCCGGCGAGCCTCCCGCTCACGGCGATCCCTCACTCCTCAGGAGCACAGACATGAGTCGAATCATCATCAGCGGAGCATCGGGCGATCTGGGACGGCGGGTAACGCGGCTGCTACTCGACGCCGATCCGCACCGCGAGCTGATCCTGACCACCCGCACCCCCGAGAAGCTCGCCGACTTCGCCTCGGACACCGTGCAGATCCGGCACAGCGATTACCAGTACCCGCCGACGGTTCGAGAGGCCTACGCGGGTGGGGACGTGCTCTTCCTCATCAGCGGCCTCAACCTCGGGAGGCGAGTGTCGGAACATCGCGCCGCGATCGCCGCCGCTCAGCACGCCGGTGTGGGCCACATCGTCTACACCTCGGTCGGCGGCGTACAGCCGGGCAACCCCGCGCTGTCGGCCATCGATCATCTGCAGACAGAAGCCGATCTGCGGGAGTCCGGCATCACGTACACCTTCATGCGGAATCACCTGTATGCGGAGATCGTCAGCAACATTCTCGTCGCACCGGCAGTACCGTCGGGCGTCCTGTCCCAGGCCACGGGAGACGGAATGTTCGCTCCGGTAGCCAAGGAGGACGTCGCACGCTGCGCGGCGCAATGCTTGATGCACCCGGCGGCACATGCCGGCCGGATCTACGAGATCACCGGTCCCGAGCTCCTCGACTTCCACCGGATCGCGGCACTGGCCTCTCACGTGCACTCGTCTCCAGTGGAGTACAAGCCGGTCTCCGAGGAGGAGCGGCTGGCATTCTTCGACGCCGTCGGAATCCCGCGCACGTACGACCCGAGCATGCCCCCCAGCCCTGACGGCCACCTGTGGGCCAGCGACGAGCTCGTCTCCGCGGAAGTCGGTCTCGCGCAGGGATATCAGGCTCTCCAGAGCCTGCATGTGCAGCAGATCACCGGACGCGCGCCGGAGCCGCTCGCCTCGGTGATGGAGCGAGTTCGCGAAGTCCGCTACGACAAGATCGACGCCACTGTAGCGTGACCGATCTTCCGCCGGGGGCGGCCGCGTGTCACAGCGGCCGCCCCCGGCGGACACCACCTCGACACCCGCACCGAAGGACCCCCGACCCACCATGACCATTCCCGTGGAACCGACACCGCTTCGACCACGCACCCTCGGTGCGGACACTTCGGCGCAGGTGCCCCCGCCGACCGACGCGAGACGCCGCGAGATCAGACGGGTCGTTCTGTCCAGCTATCTCGGCAGCACCATCGAGTACTACGACTTCCTCCTCTACGCCACATCCGCCGCCATCGTCTTCGCTCCCGTGTTCTTCTCCGACCTCTCACCCGTCGCGGGCACCATCGCGTCACTCGGCACCTTCGCGGCCGGTTATCTGGCGCGGCCTCTGGGCGGAGCGATC
The DNA here is from genome assembly GCF_030208955.1 of Rhodococcus sp. MEB041. Taxonomy (NCBI): domain Bacteria; kingdom Bacillati; phylum Actinomycetota; class Actinomycetes; order Mycobacteriales; family Nocardiaceae; genus Rhodococcus; species Rhodococcus sp. MEB041. The sequence continues at coordinate 8,928 of NZ_JARVSZ010000006.1, read as the reverse complement.
TTCGGCCACTTCGGTGACAAGTACGGACGCAAATCGATGCTGCTGGTGTCGATGAGCGTGATGGGCGCGGCCTCGTTCCTGATCGGACTGGTTCCGCCGGCCACCGCCGTCGGTTCCTGGGCAGCGATCATCCTGGTTCTGCTCCGCGTCCTGCAAGGCATCGCCATCGGCGGCGAATGGGGTGGCGCGACCTTGATGTCGCTCGAACACGTCGGTGGTCGAGGTCGGGGCTTCGCTGCCGCATTCACCAACGCAGGTGCGCCTACCGGCTCGCTGCTCGGAACCCTGGCCCTCGCCCTCGTCGCGCTGCTTCCGGAGGACGACTTCCTCGCGTGGGGTTGGCGGATCCCGTTCCTGCTCTCCGCCGTCCTTCTCGCCGTCGGCCTGTTCGTCCGCAGCAGGGTCTCCGAGAGCCCCGTGTTCCGCGAAGCACTCGAACGCAGTGCTACACAGGCCTCGGGAGTGCGTGCGGCCGCGCCGATCGTGAGCATTCTCCGTCGCCCGCGGAACCTGATCCTCGTCGCCGGCGGATGCATGGCCAGCGTGGCCATCCAGATCATGTTCGCCACCTTCGCCATCGGTCACGCCACGAAGTCCGGGGTGGCACGGTCGGACGTCCTGCTCGGTTTCGCCCTGTGCCAGTTCGTGGCCATCTTCGCCCTCCTCGGTTTCGCCCGGCTGTCCGACCGTGTCGGTCGTCGACCGGTGATGCTCGCCGGACTCGGCGTGTTCGCGGTGGCGATCTTCCCGGTGCTCGCGCTGCTGTCCTCCGGAAGCGCACTGCTGGTGACACTGGCTTTCGTGCTCGGTTTCAGCCTCGTCCAGTCCGCGACGTTCGGCCCGATGGCGGCATACATCGCCGAGCAGTTCGGCACGTCCGCTCGATACACCGGCGCGTCGCTGGGGTACCAGGCCGCCACTCTGCTGGGTGCAGGGTTCACGCCGGTGATCCTGGTGTCCCTTCAAGCCGCGGCGAACGGTTCGACAACTCTGGTGGGCCTCTACATGATCGGGCTGGCCGTCGTCAGCGCAGTGTTCATCGCACTGTCGAAGGAGAGCAAGGACCGCAATCTCGACACGTACGAGCACTGACCGACACTCCTACCCGCCCCCGACTACGACGTCGGGGGGCGGGTCCTGCGCGCCGCGCTCGGCATAGTGGTCGAAACGAGCACGGGCGCAGTCTATGTCGTCTGTGTGCCGCAGCCCCCAGTCGATGAGGACCATGACGAGATCGGACAGTTCTCGCCCCAGCGGGGTCAGGGTGTACTCGACGTGCCGACGCGTGCCGGCGATCACCGTGCGCGTGTACATGCCGTCACGTTCGAGCATGCGCAGATTGTGCGTGAGCATCTTCTGGGACAGAGGGTGCGTAGGATCCAGCGTGTCGAGCAGCCGGCGCATCGCCGAGGGCCTCAGGGCGCCGGCACGCGAAATCACCAGAAGCCAGTTACGCCAGTAATTCCCGACGTGACCGGCGACGCCCACCACCGGCACGCTTCTGTCCCTGTCGAACTCGGTGAGCAAGGACGCGAGTTTCCGGAACAGGTCCTCGTACTCCCCGGAGGGTGCGGACACGCCGCGAAGTACGAGTGCGATGTCCTCCATGATGACGTCCACGGGTGAAGCATCACCGGAGACTGCGTCGACTCCCACGGGTCGGCCCTCCTCATGTATCCGTCCGCACAGTACCGCGAACGCAGCCGCGTTCTCGCGTATTCGTCACACGGATCGACGAGCCGCGCACCATGGTGCGGCTCGTCGACCGGTCAGCGCCTCCGCCGCCGTCAGCGGGCAGGAGCGACGCTGTCACCTTTCCTGGACTGGTCGACGAGTTGACCCTCGTGCGAATAGCTTTCGTACGCCTCCGCGAGATCTCGGTACTTCCTGAACTCGCGCAGCCCGTCGTAGTCACCGCGGCGCACCCGGTCGACGAAGTCGGGGTTCGATATCTGTGCGCGCCCGACGCCGATCATGTCGAAGTCGCCGGTCTCCAGGCCTTGACGCACTCGGATGACGTCGTCCTCGACTTGGAGGAGCGGGTCCTTGTCGTCGAAGACGTCGCTCGCCAGATCAGTGGACAAACCGACACTGCCGATGGTCATGACAGGAAGGTCGGTCATGGTCTTCACCCATGCTGCGACGCTCTTGCGCGGATCCAGCTCGGGCCACCCGGGTGCGTCGAATCGCCGCGCCGAGATGTGGAAGACGTTGGCACCCGCCTGCTCCATGCGCTCGAGGAACGGTCCGAAGTCGTCCGGGTGCTGTGCGATCTTCGCTCCGTAATCCACTTCCTTCCACTGCGAGAATCGCACCGAGACGATGAAGTCGGGTCCTGTCGCCGCACGGATAGCTGCGATGATCTCGGCGGGATAGGTTGCGCGCTCGGCCAGCGTGTCGCCGCCGTACTCGTCGGTGCGAATGTTGCTCTCGTGCCACAGGAACAGGTCGAGGAGGTACCCGTGTGCGCAGTGAAGCTCGATCCCGTGTGCACCGAGACTCTGCGCGATGCGGGCGCTGTCCACATAGGCGTTCTTGGTGTCCTCGAGGTCCCGGCGAGTCATGGCGACACCGTTGGGCCGCCCCTCCTGGATGAGGCCCGACGGGCTCCACGCGGGATGCTCGGGATAGGGATTCTCGATCCCGTCGACGACGAGGCGCAGAGCTCCCGGGTGCCATAGCTGCATGAGCACCACGACGTCTCCGGTACCCAGCACCTCGCGGACTACGAGCCCCCAGTCGTCGGCAGTGTCGCGGCCCAGGATGCTGAACGCCGGCTGCCAGTACCCCGCAGGGTGTTCCGGCGCCGCCCCCTCCGTGATGATGACTCCCGGCCCCTGCTCGGCGGTGGTTCGGAGTGTTGCCGCCATTCCCGCGGTGGGTCTGTATCCACGCGATCCGCGCTGCATCGCCGGCAGATAGAACCGATTGCGAACAGGTGTCGTGTTGAGCACGAGTGGCGAGAACAGTGGGTCGGTCGCGGTCGGTTCTGGATCGAGGAGAGTCGAATCTTGTTGCATGCGCATGCCTTTCGATCGCTACTGAGACGCTCGTCACGTTATGTCCGTCACATTCATCCCGACAATCGGGCACTTTTTCGTTCCCGATCGTCCGGAGACTTCGGGCACGCCCATGACGAGCGTCTATGCACGGGGGGCATGCCCCGGATGAACTACGTGGTGTTGCCCGGGTCACTCGCCGACGTCAGGCTTGGAGCTCGGCACGAACTCTCGGTGCCGAGTACCTAGTCGATGGAGGAACGTCGTGACCCGGATCGTCATCAGTGGAGCATCGGGCGACCTGGGACGTCGGGTCACGCAGCAACTCCTCGAGGCGGACCCGGGTCGAGAGCTGACCTTGGTCACACGATCCCCCTCGAGCATCAGCGTCGACGGGCCCGGCGTCAGCGTGCGTCCGGGCGACTTCGAGAGGCCCGAGCTCTTCGACGAGGCCTATCGTGGAGGCGATGTCCTTCTCCTCATCAGTGGTTTGAACCTCGGTCGTCGCACTGTCGAGCATCGCACTGCTGTCGACGCCGCCGAGCGAGCCGGCATCCGCCACATCGTCTACACCTCCGTGGGCGGCGTGCAGCCAGGCAATCCCGCACTGTCGGCGATCGATCACTACGAGACGGAGCGCGATCTCCGCACGAGCCGACTGGCGTACACGATCCTCCGCAACTCCCTGTACGCCGAGATCGTCGGCGCCGTCTGGTTGGCCCCCGCCGCCCGCGAGGGTGTTCTCGAGATGGCCACCGGGCACGGGTCGTTGGCCCCGGTGTCGAAGGTCGACGTCGCCCGTGTTGCCACCGCCGTCCTGGAAGACCCGACCGAACACGCCGGTGCGGTGTACGAGATCACCGGACCGGAGCTGCTGTCCATGTCCGACATCGTGCGGCTGGGAGCGGAAGCGTTCGAGACACCCATCGAGTACCGGGCGGTCTCGGAGGAACAGCGGCTCGCCTATTTCGATTCGGTCGGGCTGCCGCGAACGTACGACCCCTCGATGCCGCCCAACGCGGAGGGCCATCGGTGGGCGAGCGACGAACTCGTGTCGGCAGATCTGGCAATTGCCGGCGGGTATCAGTCGATTCTGTCCGGCCATGTCGAACAGATCACGGGTCGAGCACCGGCATCACTTCGGTCCGCGCTCGACACCGTCAAGGACGTCCGGTACGACCGCATCGGGTCGATGGTGTGACGGCGCTCGACCCTTACGGCTGCAATCTCGGAGGAGAGGGATCTTCGTGCCACACATAGCGATCGAGTACACCGACAACGTGTCCGACCTGCTGGACGCGACGGGGTTGGTCGATGCGATGCATGCGACGGCCCAGCGACTGGGCGTCTTCCCGCACTGGGGCATCAGGACGTTCGCGACAGCCGTCGAGACGTCGCGGATAGCCGACGACGCCGTCGGTGTGCCGAACGGGTATGTCCACGTCCGCATCAAGATCGCAGCCGGTCGTGACGAGGCCACCACTGGACGGATTGTCGAGGAGTTCCATCGGACCTTGTCCGCGCACCTGGTGGACCTGTGTGCCGATCGGCCCGTGGGTTTCCAGCTGGAGATCTTCGAGTTCGATCCGGCGAAGACGCGGTCGGGTGGAAGTATCGCGGGGTCGCCTACTCGGGCGACGCCGACCTACTGACCGGGGCTCGATGCGAAGATTCAAAGCCGACTTCTACAACAGAATTCGCGAACGTGCGATGATGAATTCGCACGTGATGGTTGAACTTGTCAGCTCGGCGCCCGAGCACATCTTTCAGCGGCGCGGGCAGCGCCGGGCATGTTCGCTTCTGAGGGATTTTATCCGTCGTCGGAGTTGCACGGCATCTTCGCCGACGGTGTCGTCACTGCACTCGACCGAGCCGGCGACCACAGCGTGCTCGCGGCCACGGGTCCAACTCCGTCCCGATCGGTCACGCCAGGCTGGTCTCGATGTGGGGCAGGAGGCGAGGGTGTTCGTCACGTCGACGAAGGTCACCATCAGCGTCGATCGAGCACAACGATCCGAACCGTAGCCGAACTTCTAGGGCGCGACGAAGCCCGCATCGGCGAGTCATCTGCGACCCTCGTCGCCGGTGACGAGGTCCTCGAATGCTCTGGCCGTGGCGGCATTCGACGACTCCGCGAGGGTCGCGGAGGACAGGTGTTCACGGCTCCGGCCGAATACGCGCGGAGCGCTTCGTCGGTTCGACGCCGTACCGGACGGCGAGGCGCTCGTTGTCGTTTTCCGAAGTCGTCGGCAATGGACGCGCGACAGGCCTCGGGCAGGTCGAGCCCAGTTGACCCGCCGCGCACATGGTCTGCGACTCAGTCGACCAGGTCAGGGCATTGCGGGCGTAACTCACACCGGAGTGGGGGCGAGTCGTATCCGCCGTCGCCGACCACTACTGCGTCATCACACGCCGTGCGGGGGCCAGATGTCAGGGTCGAGGCACTCTCGTAGCGCAGCAGCGAACTCGGTGGGTCGACCCGTCTGACCGAACTCACCACCGAGAAACCCCTGATGCCCGCCGGGGAAGACGACAGCATCCTGACCCAACAGCCGGGCGACCGCATACGCTGCACGACCGGCCATCTCGCCGTCCTCAGGTCCACCGGACTCCTCGCCGACCGCGACGACGATGCGAGTCGACGCTGCCGTCAGACGCTCCACGTCGGGCACGTAATCGACGCCCAGTCCACGCATGTTCGACATCAGCGGATCGGTACGAGAACCGTCGTCCTCGGTCGGGAGTCCGAACTGCGCCGGGTCCGGCGCCGGCCCTGCGAGGTACGCGTCGTCGACAGGACCGCGGTGCATCACCAGGCGGATGAACTCGGCCATCGCCGGCCCCGTCCCCGCCGCGTCGTAGGACGCCACCATGTGCGTGCAGGCAGCCGAGATGCGGTCGTGATCAGCGAGTGCACCACCGGCGGGTGGCTCATGGGCGACGAGAGTTCGGATCGCGCCCGGCCGGCGTTCGACGCCGACGAGGGCGTTGACCGCGCCGCCGCTGGACGCGAACACATCGACAGGACCGCAGTCCAGCGCTGCGATCAACGCATCCAGATCGTCGGCGTGCTGCCGCGCCGTGACCGCAGCCGTGGGCTCGTCACGGACACTGCGGCCGGTGTTGCGTGGGTCGTAGGTCACGACCGGTCGATCGGTGAAGTGTGTACGGAGCGTGGTGAACCCACTCGCATCCATCGGTGAACCGATGAGCATCAGGGGTGTACCCGAGGTCAGTGGACCGTGGACGTCGTAGGTGATGGTGGCGCCGGAAACGGCGAGCGTGTGTGTAGTCATGCAGTGTCGACTCGGGTCCCCCGACGAACTCATCGCCGGACTGCGTGGGCCCTCCGCGTCACCGTGCAGGAAAGGCTTCTTTCAATGGCTTGGAAAACGTCGAAATAACGGTCGCGGGGGTCCCGGAAGCGCCGTGATCAGACCCGCGGCTGCCGTATTTCCGATCGACCGCCGAGGGCGATGCGGTCCGTCCACTCGAGTCCGCCCATGTCCACGCCTCCCGCGACGGGACAGGAAGCGAGTGGAATAGGTCCACGACAGTCCATGGAGGTTCACGCGCCGTCGTGGATTCTTGGGCGTGAAAGTCCACCCACAGCCACCCACGTCTACCCGAGTCCATCGAACGAGTTACGACTGAGTTGTGACAACTCGTGACATCGAGCCACGTCTCGGCAGTTTTCGCAGGTGACCGGACGCCCCTGGGCCGTGGCGGACCTGCATGGACGTATCGCTGATGCGGTCAAGCGAGAGGTCTGAGCGGGCTGTTTCGGAGCATTTGTCCTGCTCAGAGGCATACTGAGAGCCTTCGTTCGGGATTGAACCGAAGACCACTCGCTTACAGGGCTTCGACGAACTGATCAGGTGGATGCACCTGGACTCACGAAAACCAGCCTGAGCTGCACATGCGTCCATCACCGTCCGCCGCGGTCCACTTCCGTCCCTCCTGACTTGTGACACTCTCGTGACACTTAGAAATTCACGAGCCCAACCCGCTGCGTCTGTATTGCTCTGCTGGACAGAGTATCTCGTGAACCAAGGGAGTAGCAGACGCGTGTAGAGCCGCCGGCGGTTCCAGACGCCGACGCCAGCGGGTCTAAGGCCCGTGGGCAGCACGCATCCCCGCACGGCGAACGCCGGGGCGCACGCCAGAGCGCGCCATCGTCACGACCCGGCTAAGTAGCAGCACGGCCGCGAAGGCGGAGAGGAACGCGATCTCCTCGGCGCCGAACACACCGGGGCGCTCGCCGAAGACGATCACCGTGCCCCACACTCCCGAGCTGGTGGTCACCGGGACAGCGACACCGCTGCGAAAGCCCATCTGCAACATGACGGCAGTGCCGAATCCGGATTCGGTCTCGGCGTCCTGACACACCGTCAGCTAACGTGTGCCAACGCGTGACCGGACAGCGAGCCGTCGTCGGCGGGCACCACCACGTCGGTGCGCAGGGTGCGGGTAACCGCGTCGATGCGCAGCACTGGATCCGTGGGAGCGCCGCGGCGGGCCACAGCAGCCGATCGCACGCCTAGCAGGGTCGCCGCTGTCGTCGTGGTCGCCGCCAACACAGCGTCGAGATCGGCGGAGACACCGAGCCGCGCGAGCCCGGCGCGCGCGGACTGTCCGATCGTGAGACGGTGAGCGGCGGCGTCCACGTCGACGAGCTCGGCGTCGAGCCGGGGTGGCGGGGACGCTCGCGTATCAGTGCGGCGACCAGATCCGTTGAGGCGCAGGATGACAATACCACAGGAACCGTGACATCGGTACCGGTGCGTCGGAGTTCGCGGAGTCCACGCCACGGCCGGTTCGCGCGCGGCGCGCTCGGCATCCTCGACGGTAGACGTCGTGCCGGGAGCGAAAAGGTCCGTCGTGGTCAGATTCGTGGCCGAGTTCTCGGTGCGCCCGAGCAGGGGCAGTCCGGCCGGATTGACGTACCGCACGATCCCGGCCGAGTCCCACAGCTTGGCCGTGTCTTAGGACTGATCGATCACCGCCCGCAAAACAGCATCGTCGACGTGCCCGCCCGTGGTGGGGTCCGCGCGGGGTGACTCGGTCATCATCGATCCGTTCGCTCGGCGATCGATAGATGCGAACCGGCGTCGGCGAGACCATGTCCGTACAAGATCGGCCCGGTAAAAACGGGCCACTGAGGGAAACCCGACCCGGTCTTCTCCCCCCGCGGCCCGTGCCGGCGCGGGCATGCCTCACCCGACGCGTCGGCCGTTGCTCCCGGCGAAGTCGACCGTCGCCGCGTGATCGCTGACGCACGACCCGACAGCATTCGCCAGTGCCTGTAATTCGCCGATCATCGGCACGTGCATGGTGCCGGGGGTGCGTTCTCACCTCGGGACGAGCCGGAACGCGAAGACGCGGTGTCGCCTCGGGAACATCTCGAGTTCATCAGCGAACGCGTACCCCGTCGCACCCGCCCACCATCCGACCGTGGTGCTATCCCGGTCGTACCAGGGTGCCTCGGCCGCGAACTCGGTGACGTGGCCCCGAACAGTCGGTACCCGGCGAGAGGTTGCATTTGGACACTCGCTGGGCGGGTGCCATCGGTCTTCCGGAACCCGTTCATCGACCGGGCATTCGCGTACCGTCGACTATATGACGCTGAATTATGTCAGATTCGGACACGGCAGCCCGCTGTTGCTGGTGCACGGCTTGGGCGTGGGATGGCGATCCTGGTCCCCGATCATCGACGAACTGGCGGAACACCGTGATGTCATCGCGGTCGACCTACCGGGGTTCGGTGAAACGCCGCCGTTGACGGGCGAAGTATCGATCGCTGCTCTCGCCGACTCCGTCGCGGATTTCATTCGCGAACACGATCTCGGTGGCATTTCCACAGTCGGTCAATCGATGGGCGGTCGAATCGTCCTCGAACTCGCGCGGCGGGGAGTCGGCGGCGACACCG
>NZ_JARVSZ010000010.1:0-125234 GCF_030208955.1 Rhodococcus sp. MEB041 | reverse complement strand
CGGAATATCACAAGGACCAGCGCCCGCACTCGGGTTCAAATCCCCTATCCTCCGCAGAGAAAGACCCCCGTGCATTGCACGGGGGTCTTCTTCGTTCTCACTCTCTGTCCAGCACCCAGGTCACCGGAGCCGGGTCGAGCCCTTCCACGACCACCGCGGCCCACGCCTCGGCCGTCGACACGTCCTCGTGCTCGGCCGTGGCCAGGATGGAGTCGTCGCTGGTGTCTCTCACTCGATAGGTCGGCATGGCTCACGAATGCCACGTGGCGGCCGGGGACAAACTCAGAAGAGTGCTTCCTGCATGGCGGGCAGCGCGGTGTCGAACTCGCCCCACTCGATGCGGCGGCCCCGCAGTCGGGCCAGGTCGGCGACGTAGACGGCATCCGGATCCTCCGCCACCGTCGCGCCGACGGCGGAACCGATGCACCACTGGACGGTCAGGCCGTGCGCACCGACGGCAGTGTCCAGCGGATAGGCCGTGCGCCGACCCGTGAAGGCCGCCTCTCGGCCCGCGGGCGGCTCCCACTGCTCGTCGACGACACGGAAGTCGTCGTCGGAGAAGTCGGGACCGAGGTCGGCGAGCACCTCGCGCGCCAGTGTCGCCGCGTCTGCGTTCGATCGGTCGAGGCGGGCGAGGTCGATCGGGCGGGTCAACCCCGCCGCCTTGGCTGCGGCGCGCACGGCCTGGCGCAGACCGGCAGTGTCGGTCATCGCGTCCTCGAGGTGCCGCACCACGCGTCCGTCGACCGCCCGTGCGACGTAGCGTCCGACCACGGCGCCCTGCTCGGTGAGCCGTCCCCATTTCCGAGGATCCGCCGCCGTTCCCACCTTGTCCGTCCCGTCGGCGAAGGTCGCGACGTAGAGCCAGTGCGGTTGCATCACGACGCTCTCGAGCCCCTTCGACAGGAAGTCCTGCCGGTGGACGATGTGGACGAACCGGTACGGATCCGCCGCGACACAGGCGTCGCAGTGCACCCCGGAGGTGGCGCGCGCACCGTTCGGGCAGGCCACGGGACGGCCGTCCTCGGCGCGGCGACCGATGCACCAGAGCACACCCGGCGCGTCGAGCGCGCGGTATCGCAGTGCGGACGACAGCACCGGCCGGGACGTCACCTCGCCGGTGTCCGTGTCGGTGACTCCGAGCAGCGGCTCCCCGCGTGGCCACCCGACACCGCGCACGACCAGGGCCATCGCGACTCCTCTCCACCTGGCAGCATTCCCGGCATGAGCACACCCGGACCGGTCGGATCCCTCTACCGCCGAGTGACGACGCGCAAGGCCGGCGTGCTGCCTCCGCACCGCGCCACCAGACGTCTCTCGGCCTACGTCTACGGAAACGTCCTGGTGATGACCGTGGTGGTCGCCGCCAGTCCGTCGTCCATCGCGAACGGTACGGCGGCGCTGTTGGTGATCGGCACCACGCTCACCACCTTCCTCGCCCACATCTTCGCGGACGCCGTCGCGGCCGGCACCGTCGACGACGACACCGTCGACTGGCGCGAGGAGTTGCGGGACTCGCTGCCGATCGCCTCCTCGGGCGTCGCGCCGTCGTTGCTGCTGGCGCTGGCGTGGCTCGAGATCCTGCCCGGCGCACTCGCGCAGGGGCTCGCGGGTGGTCTGGTGACGTTGCGTATCGCGTCGATCCCGGTGGTCGCCGAGCGTCTGCGCGGCCGCGGACTGTCGTTTCGCCTGGTCCTGGCCGGTATCGCCACCGCAGCGCTGGCCGCGATCGTCGTGGCGGTGAAGGTGTATCTGACGCACTGATCGCGTCGTTCGCCACCGAAACCTCTTGTGACCGACACCGCCGCCGGGCAGTGAATGTCTGGGATCACATGCTCGCGGAACGGCTCCCCGCCGCCCACCAGCGTGCACACTGGAGCGGTAGTACAACGGAGGGATCTCCCATGGCGGCACTCGATACCGCACAGCCGGACATGCAGACACTCAGTCTGCACGGCAACGAACTGAAGTACCTGGACATCGGACACGGCCCCGCGGTCATCCTGATCCACGGACTGCTGGGCTCCCATCACAACTGGGAACCGCAGATCGACACCCTGTCGCAGCGGTACCGCGTCATCGTGCCGGACCTGTTCGGCCACGGTGAATCGGACAAGCCCGCCGGGGACTACTCCATCAGTTCCCACGCCGCGACGGTGCGCGACCTGCTGCACAGCCTGGACATCACGTCGGCGACGTTCGTGGGCCACTCGCTCGGCGGTGGCATCGCGATGCAGACGCTGTACCTGTTCCCCGAGTTGGTCGAGCGCATGGTGCTCATCGCCAGCGGCGGTCTCGGCCCCGAGGTCAGCCCGCTCCTGCGTGCGGCCACCCTGCCGGGCAGCGAGTTCGTTCTCCCGCTGATGGCGAACCGCACCGTGCGCGGTCTCACCGATCTCGCGATCGATCGGCTCGACAAGCTGGGACTCCCCCTGATGAGCGCCAGTTCCTCCGAGGCGTGGCGCAGCTTCGGGTCGGTCCAGGACGCCGGCACCCGCCGCGCGTTCCTCGCGACCGCCCGCTCCGTCATCAGCTTCCGCGGTCAGACCATCAGTGCGACACCGCACTTCGCCAACTTCCCCAACATCCAGGCTATGCTGGTCTGGGGTGCTCGCGACAGCATCATCCCCAACTCGCACACCGAGAACGCTCGGGCCGAGTTGCCGCACGGCCGCGTCGAGATCTTCGAGAGGGCAGGGCATTTCCCGCATCTCGACAACCCCGACCGCTTCGACCGCATCTTCACCGAGTTCATGCGTGACTGCGAGGCCGGTGCCTCGCGTCCGCACCTCGTCGCCGAGGCCTGACACACACACGAACGCGCCCTCTCCCGTGATGCGGGAGAGGGCGCGGTGCTGTGTGCGTGACTACTTCGTCGGGATACCGGCCTTCGCGAGCTCGGCCTCGGTGGCCAGGTTCTTCGCGTCGGCGATGTCGATGCTCTCGAGCGCGATGCCCTTGGTCTCACGAGCCACCACGACGGCGATCAGCGTGATGAGCGCGGAGGCTGCGAGGTACCAGGCGATCGGCACGGACGAGCCGTAGACGTCCAGCAGCTTCACTGCGATGATCGGCGCGAGCGACCCTGCGACGATCGACGTCACCTGATAGCCCAGGGACACACCGGAATACCGCATACGCGTGGGGAACATCTCGGACATGATCGCCGGCTGGGTGGCGTACATGAAGGCGTGGAACACCAGTCCGATGATGATCGCCAGCATGATGACGACGTTGTGGCCGCTGTTCATCATGGGGAAGGCGAAGAAGCCCCACGTGCCGGCGGTGACCGCACCGATTAGGTACACCGGACGGCGTCCGACGGTGTCCGCCAGGCGACCGACCAACGGGATCACCGCGAAGTGCACGGCGTGCGCGATGAGCATCCACCAGAGGATGGTGCTGGTGTCGGTTCCCACCTCGACCTTGAGGTAGGTGATGGAGAAGGTGACCACCAGGTAGTACATGACGTTCTCGCCGAAGCGCAGGCCCATCGCGGTGAACACGCCACGCGGGTAACGCTTCACGACCTCGAAGACGCCGTACGACGCGGCCTTGATGACCTCGGCCTGCTTCTGCGCCTCGACGAAGATGGGTGCGTCGGTGACCTTGGTGCGGACGTAGTAGCCGACGAAGACGATGACGGCGGACAGCCAGAACGCGACACGCCAGCCCCAGCTGAGGAACGCGTCCTCCGAGAGCACGGTGGTGAGCACCAACAGGACGACCGTCGCGAGCAGGTTGCCGCCGGGGACACCGGCCTGCGGCCAACTGGCCCAGAAGCCGCGGCTCTTGTTGGGGCTGTGCTCGGCGACGAGAAGCACTGCGCCGCCCCACTCACCGCCCACCGCGAAGCCCTGGATGAAGCGCAGCGTCACCAGAAGTGCCGGCGCCCAGTACCCGATCTGGTTGAACGTCGGCAGGCAGCCCATGAGGAAGGTGGCGGCGCCGACCAGCACCAGCGAGAACTGCAGGAGCTTCTTACGTCCGTACTTGTCACCGAAGTGACCGAAGACGATGCCACCGAGCGGTCGTGCGACGAAGCCGACCGCGTACGTGACGAAGGCCGCCAGGATGGCGTCGAGTTCGCTGGTTCCCTCCGCGAACATGATCTTGCTGAACACGAGCGTCGCCGCCGTGCCGTAGAGGAAGAACTCGTACCACTCGACCACGGTGCCCGCCATGGATGCGGCGACCACCTTCCGCAGACCCGACGGTTCCTCGTCGCGATCCACCCTGTCGACAACCGACATGACATTCTCCTTGCTGAGTCTCCGGTGCCGGGACAGTGATCCACGGCACACGCCGAGTCGAGTATCGACGCAGATCACCGCGCCGCACAATGGCCGCGCGCGCACGACCGAACTGCAAAGATGCACACATGACCTCGTCCGGACGCTCCTCGGCGCACACGCCGCCCAGCGCGGACGATCTTCTCGTCCTCCTCGCCGTCGGGCGCAGCGGCCGCTTCACCGCCGCCGCAGACAGCCTCGGTGTCAATCACACGACGGTGTCGCGCCGCATCGCCTCACTGGAGAAATCACTCGGTGGTCGGGTACTCGTCCGCACCTCGGGCGGCTGGGAACTCACCGACCTGGGCCGACACGCACTCGCCGCGGCCGAGACGGTCGACAGCGTGGTGCGCGGCCTGGTGGACCCGGGCGGTGCGTCGCTGCGCGGTGTCGTCCGCATCTCCGCGACCGACGGATTCAGCGCCTACATCGCGGCGCCGGCCGCCGTCAGTGTGCAGGAACGGCACCCCGAGGTGTCCGTGGAACTGGTCGCCGCGACGCGACGCGCCTCGCAACAACGGTCGGGAATGGACATCGAGATCGTCGTCGGCACGCCTCAGGTGCACCGCGCCGAGGCCGTGCACCTCGGCGAGTACTGCCTCGGTCTGTACGCCACTCCGGAGTACCTCGAGGACCACGACACCATCACCACCCGACTCGACCTCGCCGGCCATCCCCTCGTCTACTTCGTCGAGTCGATGCTCCACGTCGACGACCTCGATCTCGCGCGCTCCGTCGCCGTCGGCGACGCTCCCCCGTCGTCGGACGTCCCGGTGATGCGGAGTTCGGTGAGCTCGACCAACGTCTTCGTGCACGTCGAGGCCACGCGGGCGGGCGCCGGTATCGGCCTGCTGCCGTGCTTCATGGCCGACCGGCACCGCGATCTCGTGCGCATCCTGCGCTCGGAGGTGTCGGTCACCCTGGCCTACTGGCTGGTCGTGCGCGGCGAGACGCTGCGCCGCCCCGAGGTCGGGGTGGTGGTCGACGCGCTGCGGACGGAGGTCGCGTCCCGACGGGACGAGCTCATGGGTCGCGGCGAGTGAACGGCCGCTTCGCACCGAGCCCCTCCGGCGACCTCCACATCGGGAACCTCCGCACGGCTGTGCTCGCGTGGCTCCTCGCCCGCGGAACCGGACGCGGATTCGTCCTGCGCGTCGAGGACCTCGATCGCGTGCGACCGGGCGCCGAGCACCGTCAGCTCGACGATCTCGCCGCCGTCGGCATCACCGTCGACGGGCCGGTGGTGCGGCAATCGGATCGCCGAGAGTCCTATGCCGCGGCCATCGCCTCCCTCGCCGCCGACGGCCGTGTCTACGAGTGTTTCTGCACCCGCCGCGAGATCCAGCAGGCCGCGTCCGCACCGCACGCTCCCGAGGGTGCGTACCCCGGAACCTGCCGGAATCTCACCGAGGCGCAACGCGCGTCCCGCCGCGCCGAGGGCCGACGCGCCGCGCTGCGGTTGCGTTCGGACACGCGGTCGTTCACCGTGACCGACGCCCTCGTCGGCGAGTTCACGGGCGTGGTCGACGACCTCGTCCTCCAGCGCACGGACGGCGTTCCCGCCTACAACCTCGCCGTCGTCGTCGACGACGGGTTCCAGAGCGTCGACCAGGTGGTTCGCGCGGACGACCTGCTCGCGTCGGCGCCGCGTCAGGCCTACCTCGCCGGTCTGCTCGGCGTGCAGATCCCGGAGTACGTGCACGTCCCGCTCGCTCTCGGACCGACGGGCAAGCGCCTCGCCAAGCGGGACGGCGCCGTCACCCTGCGCGACCGACTCGCCGCCGGGCAGACCGTGTCCGACGTCCGCGCCGAGATCGCGTCGTCGATCGGGGTTCCGTCCGAGCGCACGCACGAATCGCTGTCCGACCTGGCCTCGCACTGGTCCCTGGACCTGCTCCCGAGGGAGCCGTGGTTCGTGCTCGGTCACTGATCGAGACCCCGTTGCAACGGAACATCGCACACCGGTCGGGGCGTATCGGACGTAAGGTGGCCGCGAGAAGACTCCGACACGTCAACCCGTACGAGAAGGACATCATGACCACAGGCGGTTTCGACCCGAGCAAGGATCCGCAGAACCCCGGCAGCTACCCGCCGCCGCAGCAGGGTTCCTACCCGCCCCCGTCGCAGGGGTCCTACCCGCCGCCCTCGCAGGGCAGTTACCCCCCGCCCTCGCAGGGCAACTACCCGCCGCCGCAGGGCAACGTCCCGCCGCAGCAGGGTGGCTACCCCCAGCAGGGCGGCTACCCCCAGCAGGGTGGCTACCCGACGCCCCCGCAGTTCGACAACACCACCAACTACGGTGGCTCGAACTTCGGTGGAGTGCCCGGCGGCGGTCAGCCCGGTGGGCTCGGCATTCGACTGGGCGCGCGCATCATCGACGGGATCATCGTCGGCATCGTCGCGCTGATCCTCGCCGCGATCTTCGGTGCGACCGACAACATCCTCGTCACCGGGCTCTTCTCCGGCGTCCTGACGTTCGCGTACTTCGTCGGCCTCGAGGTCAGCCAGGGCGCGACTCTCGGCAAGAAGATCCTCGGACTCCAGGTGCACGGTCCCGCCGGCACGCCGCGGCCGACACTGCAGCAGTCCGCGATCCGCAACGCGTTCACGCTGCTCAACATCATCCCGTTCCTCGGTAGCCTGCTCGCGTTCATCGCCGTGATCGTCATCGCCGTCACGGTCAACTCGAGCCCCACCAAGCAGGGCAAGCACGATCAGTTCGCCGGTGGCACCCAGGTGGTCAAGAAGTAGCCTCCGCACACACCGACATCGGGCGCGGGTCCCTTCGGGGATTCGCGCCCGTCGTCGTCTCGGTGCTTGGATCGACCGGTGACTGCAACCAACTCCACCGCCACCGACGGCGACACTCCGTCTGGACAGGCCTCGTTCGCCCACATCAGCCGTGGCTTCTACCCCGCCATCGTCGCGCTCTTCGTCGCGACACTGCTGATCTCGAACGTGGCCGCCAGCAAGGGTGTCGCCTTCTTCGCCGCGTCCGACGTCTCGCTCGGGCCCTTCCAGATTCTCCCCATCAACACCGACGGCGCGTTCTTCCTCTTCCCCCTCGCGTACATCCTCGGCGATGTCCTCAGCGAGGTGTACGGGCTCAAGGCGACGCGCCGCGCCATCTACCTGGGCTTCGGCTCTCTCCTGCTCACATCGGTCTGCTTCTGGATCGCCATCGAACTCCCCGCCGCGTCGTTCTACGAGAACCAGGCCGCACTCGAGACCGTCGTCGGCGTCGTGCCGCGCCTGGTCCTCGCCGGTCTCGCCGGTTACACCGTCGGACAGCTGTTGAACTCCATCGTGCTGGTGAAGATCAAGGAACGCACCAAGGAGAAGCACCTGTGGGCCCGCCTCATCGGGTCGACGGTGGTCGGCGAGTTCTTCGACACCCTGATCTTCTGCAGCATCGCGGCCGGCGTCATCGGCATCACGACGGGCGCCGACTTCGTGAACTACGTCATCGTCGGCTTCCTGTGGAAGACCCTCGTCGAGGTGCTCGTGCTCCCGATCACCTACGCCGTCATCGCGTACATCAAGAAGCGCGAGCCGACCTACTCCCCGGACTGACCCCCGCCCGCCCCCGCGAGTACGTCGATACTGTCGTTGTCGAGCACGACTTCACGACACTATGGGCGTACTCGCGGGGAGTTGCGGCTCAGGAATAGAAGCGCGCCAGCGTGTCCTTCTTGAACTCCTGGAACCGCCCGTCGCGGATGGAGGCGCGGATGTCGTCCACCAGCCGCACGGTGAACCGCTCGTTGTGAATGGTGGCGAGGGTCGAGGCCAGCATCTCCTTGGCCTTGAACAGGTGATGCATGTACGCCCGCGTGTAGTGCGCGCAGGTGTAGCAGTCGCACTCCTCGTCGATCGGCGTGAAGTCTCGACGGAACCGCGCGGTGTTGATGTTGAAGCGCCCGTCCGGTGTGTAGATCGCCGCGTTCCGGGCCACGCGTGACGGATTCACGCAGTCGAACGTGTCGGCACCGTTCTCGATGGCGACGAAGAAGTCGTCCGGCTCGCTGATCCCGAGCATGTGGCGCGGTTTGTGTTCGGGCAGTTCCTCGTTCACCCAGCGGACGATGGTGCCGAGGTTCTGCTTCTCCAGAGCGCCGCCGATGCCGTAGCCGTCGAATCCGCGCCCGGTCTCGCCGACGATGGTCTCGAGATCGTGTGCCGCCTTCCGACGAAGGTCCTCGTACTGCGCACCCTGCACCACACCGAACAGCGCCTGGTACGGCTTGTCGGCGCGCTCGGCCGTGAGGCGCTCGTGCTCGGCGATGCACCGCACCGCCCACGCCTGCGTGCGGTCCAGCGACTGTTCCTGGTACGCACGGGTGTTCATCAACGTGGTCAGCTCGTCGAACGCGAACATGATGTCCGCGCCGAGCTGGTGCTGGATCTGCATCGACACCTCGGGAGTGAAGCGGTGCCGCGATCCGTCGAGGTGGGACTTGAACGTCACGCCGTCGTCGTCGACGTGCGCGAGGCGCTCCTTGCCCTCGGCGATGACGTCGTCAGACTCCACCCGAGTGGCGTCCATCGAGATGACCTTCTTGAACCCGACGCCGAGCGACATCACCTGGAACCCGCCGCTGTCGGTGAACGTCGGGCCGTCCCAGTTCATGAACGTGCCGAGTCCCCCGGCCTCGTCCACGATGTCGGGCCCCGGCTGCAGGTACAGGTGGTAGGCGTTCGCCAGGACCGCCTGTGCGCCCAGCTCTTTCATCGACTCCGGCAGCACCGCCTTGACGGTGGCCTTGGTGCCGACGGCGATGAACGCGGGGGTCTCGATGTCGCCGTGCGGCGTCCGCAGGGTGCCGGTTCGACCGAGATGGTCCTCGATACGGGTCTCGACTGTGAAGAGGTCGGTCATGCCCCCATCGAACCAGACGCCAACTGCTGCTCCTGCAGGCCGGACGCACTGAGACGGTGGTAGGCGCCGCGCGCCGCGATGAGCTCGTCGTGCGTGCCCTTCTCCACGATGGACCCGTTCTCCATCACCAGGATCAGATCGGCGTCGCGGATCGTGGAGAGGCGGTGCGCGATCACGAAACTCGTGCGATCGCTGCGCAGGGCCGCGGTGGCCTTCTGCACCAGCAGCTCGGTGCGGGTGTCGACGGAGCTGGTGGCCTCGTCGAGGATCAGCACGGCCGGGTCGGCGAGGAACGCGCGCGCGATGGTGATCAACTGCTTCTCGCCCGCACTGACGTTGCTGCCCTCCTCGTCGATGACGGTGTCGTACCCGTCGGGCAGCGAGTGCACGAAACGGTCGACGTAACTCACCCGCGCCGCCTCCATGATCGACTCCTCGGTGGCGCCACTGTTGCCGTACGCGATGTTGTCGCGGATGCTGCCGCCGAACAGCCAGGTGTCCTGCAGCACCATGCCGGTGCGCGATCGCAGCGTCGCCCGCGTCATGTCACGCGTGTCCACACCGTCGAGCGTGATCGAGCCGGAATCGATGTCGTAGAACCGCATCACGAGGTTCACGAGCGTCGTCTTGCCGGCGCCGGTGGGGCCGACGATCGCAACCATCTGGCCGGGTTCCGCCACGAAGGACAGCCCGTCGATGAGCGGACGCTCCGGTTCGTAGCGGAACGACACGTCCCGGAACTCGACGCGTCCACTGCGCGTGGTGGGGGTGACGGGTGCCGACGGATCGGCGCCCTCCTCCTCGGCGTCGAGGATCTCGAAGATGCGCTCCGCCGAGGCGACACCCGACTGGAGCAGGTTGACCATCGAGCCGATCTGCGTGAGCGGCTGTGTGAACTGGCGGGAGTACTGGATGAAGGCCTGCACCTCGCCCAGGCTCAGCGTGCCGGACGCGACGCGCAGTCCGCCCACCACGGCGATGGCGACGTAGTTGAGGTTGCCCAGGAACATGATGGCGGGCATGACGATTCCGGAGATGAACTGTGCCCGGAAGCTCGCCTGGTACAGCTCCTCGTTGCTCTCGTGGAACACCCGCGCCGTCTCGTGCTGGCGGCCGTAGGCCTTGACCAGCTCGTGCCCGGTGTAGGCCTCCTCGACCTGTGCGTTGAGCGCGCCGGTCTGCTTCCACTGCGCGATGAAGTGCGGCTGCGAGCGCTTGGCGATCATCGCCGTCACCACGATCGACAGCGGCACCGTCAGGATCGCGACCAGTGCGAGCAGCGGCGAGATCCACAGCATCATGCCCAGGATGCCGAAGACCGTGAGCACCGAGACCACGAGCTGGCTGAGTGTCTGTTGCAGGCTCTGCGAGACGTTGTCGATGTCGTTGGTGACTCGCGAGAGCACGTCGCCGCGCTTGTGGGAGTCGAAGTAGCGCAACGGCAACCGGTGGATCTTGTTCTCGACGTCGGTACGCAGACGCTTGATGACGCGTTGCAGCGCGATGTTGAGAATGTAGCCCTGCACCCAGGACAGCAGTGCGGACCCGATGTAGAGGATGAGGACGAGGACCAGCACCTTGCCGACGGCGTCGAAGTCGACTCCCCGACCAGGGACGACGTCCATGCTCGACACCATGTCGGCGCGTGTGCCCTCACCCGAGGCGCGGAGACCGTCGACGACCTGCTCCTTGGTCAGCGAGGGGTCGAGCGAACGGCCGACGATGCCGTCGAAGATGAGGTTGGTGGCTCTGCCCAGGATGTTCGGGGCGAGAACGGTGAGAACGACGCTGGCGACGGCGAACACGAGTACCACCGTGAGCAGCATGCGCTGCGGAAGGAGCCGGCGCAGCAGCCGCCTGACGGACGGTCCGAAGCTCATCGCCTTCGTGCCGGGAGCACCGGGACCGGGAGGACCGCCGGGCCGCGTCATGCGACACCCGCTGCGGTGCGCTGCGAGTCGACGATCTCGGCATAGGTGGGACACGTCTCGAGCAGCTCGTCGTGCGTACCGAGGCCGACCATCCTGCCGTCGTCGAGCACCACGATGCTGTCCGCGTCGCGGATGGTGGACACCCGCTGCGCGACGACGATGACGCAGGCGTCACGTGTGATGGGGCGCAGGGCCGCTCGGAGATTCGCGTCCGTCGTCAGGTCGAGAGCGGAGAACGCGTCGTCGAAGACGTAGATGCTCGGCCGCCGGATGATGGCGCGGGCGATGGCCAGTCGCTGACGCTGCCCACCGGAGACGGTGGTGCCGCCCTGGGCGACGGGGGTCTCGAGACCCTCGGGCATCTCGCGGACGAAGTCGGCGGCCTGCGCCACCTCGAGTGCGTCCCACATCTCGGCCTCCGTGGCGTCCTCCTTGCCGTAGCGAAGATTGGAGGCGATGGTGCCGGAGAACAGGAAGGGCCGCTGGGGGATCAGTCCGATCTCCGCTCGCAGCGCCTCCGGATCGAGTTCTCGCACATCGGTTCCGCCCACGCGCACCACTCCGTCGGTCGTGTCGATGAGACGCGGGATCAGGTTGATCAGCGTCGTCTTGCCCGAGCCGGTGCTGCCGATCACGGCCGTGGTGGTTCCGGCCGTCGCCCGGAACGACACGTCGCAGAGCACCGGGTGATCGGCCGCGGGATACGCGAAGGCGGCCTTGTCGAATTCCACCGTCGACGGCACCGAGGCGAAGACGACGGGCTTCGCGGAGGGCACGACGGACGAATTCGTGTCGAGCACCTCGGTGATGCGCTCGGCACACACGCTGGCGCGCGGGATCATCATCGCGATGAACGACGCCATGATCACCGACATCAGGATCTGCATGATGTAGCTGAGCAGGGCCGTCAGCGACCCGATCTCCATGCGTCCCTCGTCGACGGCGTGACCACCGAACCAGATCACCGCGACGCTGGTGACGTTGCTGATGAGCATGACCACCGGGAACATGAGCGCCATCAGACGACCGACCTGCAGTGCGGTGGCGGTGAGGGCGGTGTTCGCGTCGTCGAAACGCTCCACCTCGTACGGCTCGCGCACGAAGGCGCGCACCACGCGGATGCCCGTGATCTGCTCGCGCAGAACGCGGTTGACCGTGTCGATGCGCTTCTGCATGACCTTGAACGCCGGAACCATGCGGACCACGACGAAGCCCATGCTCAGCGCCAGCGCAGGAACGGCGATACCGAGGAGCCACGACAGTCCGAAGTCCTCGCGCAGAGCCATGACGATGCCGCCGACGCACATGATGGGCGCCATCACCAGGATGGTGCAGCCCATCAGAACCACCATCTGCACCTGCTGAACATCGTTCGTGTTGCGGGTGATGAGCGACGGAGCGCCGAACGTCCCGACCTCGCGCGCCGAGAAAGTGCCGACGCGGTCGAGGAGCGCCCCGCGGATGTCGCGGCCGGCCGCCATGGCGGCGCGTGCTCCGAAGTAGACGCCGCCGATCGAGCACGCGATCTGCACGGCGGAGACGGCCAGCATGATCGAGCCGGTCGACAGGATGTAGCCGGTGTCGCCGGTCGTCACGCCGTTGTCGATGATGTCGGCGTTGAGGCTGGGCAGGTACAGCGAGGCCACGGTGGCCACGAACTGCAGCACCACCACACCTGTCAGCGCGCCGCGGTACGGCGCCAGATACCGGCGGAGAAGTGAGATCAACACGTCGTGCATCCTTCCTTCTCGACAGGACCCGTCGGACGACAGGCGTGGTGGGTGCAGTTCATCGACTCAGCTCCGGTTCGCCGGCTGCTGGGTCGCCGGTGCGGTCTCGTCCGTCCTGCGGACGAGTTTCTCACCTTCGATGTCCACGTTCGGCAGAATCTTGTCCAGCCACTTCGGCAGGTACCAGGCCTTGTCGCCGAGCAGCGCCATGACCGCGGGGATCAGGATCATGCGGACGATGAAGGCGTCGAAGAACACGGCGGCCGCGAGAGCGAAACCGATGGACTTGATGAACGAGTCCGGTTCCAGCATGAACGCCGCGAACACCGAGATCATGATGACCGCCGCGGCAGCGACGACGCGGGCGCCGTACTTGAAGCCCGTGACGATGGCATCGCTCGCGGTCGCGCCGTGGACGTACGCCTCCCTCATGCGGGACACCAGGAACACCTGGTAGTCCATCGCCAGACCGAACACCACACCGATCAGGAAGATCGGCATGAAGCTGACGATCGGCTGCGGATTGGAGATCAGGCCCAGTCCGCCTTCCTGGAAGATGAACACCGTCGCACCGAACGTGGCGAGCACGCTGAGCAGGAAGCCGAGCGTCGCCGTCAGCGGCACCAGGATCGATCGGAACACCACCATGAGCAGCAGGAATGCCAATCCGACGACGACTGCGAGGTACGGGATCAGGGCCTTCTGGAGCCGATCCGACACATCGATCTCGAGCGCCGTCTGGCCGGTGACGCCGTAGGTGACGCCGTACTCGGATTCCAGACCACCCCGGGCGTCGCGCAGCGCGGTCACCAGGTTCTGCGTGTCCTCGCTGATCGGTGAGCTCTTGGGAGTCACCGACACCAGGGCGGTGTCGCCCGCCGGGTTGAGCCCGGCCTGCTGTGCGTTGGTCACGTCGGGTTCCGCCGCCGCCCTGTCGACGACGGCCTGGAAGGCCGCCGTCCGATCGGCCTCGGGGACGTTGCTCGCGTCCACGACCATCAGCAGCTGACCGTTGCGTCCCGGGCCGAAGCCCTGGTCGACCAGGTCGTACGCCTCACGAGCGGGGGTACCCGGTTCGGCGGTGGCCACCGACGGAAGCGCCAGACGCAGCGACGTCATGGGACCGGCGATGACACCGAGGATCACGACACCGACGATGAGCACCAGTGCGGGACGCTTGATCACCATGCGCACCCATCGCAAGCCGTTGGTCGGCTTGTCGTCGTGCTCGGGGTCCGGCACGGTGCGGATCTTGCCGGCGAACGCCTTCGCGCCGAAGAGTCCGAGGACGGCGGGCAGCATGGTCAGCGCGACGAGGACGGCGACGAAGACACCGAAGCCGGCGGCCAGACCCATCTGGGACAGGAACGGGATGCCGACGACGCGCAGTGCCACGAGCGCGATGAGCACCGTGGTGCCGGCGAAGACGACGGCGCTGCCGGCGGTTCCCACGGCGCGTGCCGCGGCTTCCTCACGGTCGTCCGTCTCGCTCAGCTCGTTACGGAACCGGGCGACGATGAACAGCGAGTAGTCGATGGCGACGGCCAGGCCGATCATGATGGCGAGAATCGGCGTGAACTGGGTGAGCTCGGCGAAGCCCGACGCGGTGGTGATGGTCAGACTGGTGACGCCGATGCCGACGATGGCCGTGATGAGCGGCAGTCCGGCGGCGACGAGCGATCCGAACATGACGACGAGGACGACGGCGGCGACGGCCAGGCCGATCAGTTCGGCGGTGCCGCCGGGCGGCTCGGCGGCCTGCATGGCGCTGCCACCGATCTCGACGGTGAGCCCTGCGTCACGGGCGGGCTGGGCGGCGTCGGTCAGCTCGGTGCGGATCTCGGCCGTGACATCGGTGACGGTGCCGGTGATGGGCACGTCGAGGATGCCGATGGTCTTGTCCGGTGAGAGCGGCGACACGGCCGCGGCGTTCGCGGCCGCGACGTCCGGCGCGAGACCGGCCTCCGCGTACTGATCGACGATCGCCTGGTTGCCGGCGATCGGATCGAGGAGCGGCATGGCACCCTCGGGCACCGGTCCGGCCGCGGGATCGGCCTTGGCCGTGTCCTTCACGGCGGCGATGCCGCGAATGTTCGCGATGACGCCGTCGATGGCCGCCGTGTTCTCGGGCGAGTCGAGCGTGGTGCCCGCGGGTGCCTGGAACACGTACTGCGCGGACGCCGACGTGAGCGGATCCTCGCCGCCTCCGAAGCGCTCCTTCTGCAGATCCAGCGCAGCCTGGGCGGGGGTTCCCGGGATGGAGAACGACGTGCTCGTCGGGCCGGACAACGTGGCCGCGCCGATACCGGCCAACACCAGGATGGCGAGCCATATCGGCAGCACGATGCCTTTCCGACGGTACGAGAACCGTCCTATGCGATACAGGAAGGTGGCCATGAGAGTTCTCCTCGTTCGGGGGGGTGTCGTGCTGCGGGTGACGGACGGACGCGCGATCAGTCGGGCGGGAGCGGGGTGGAACCGGTGAGCGGCGCTCGGAAGCCCCGTTCGAGTTGTTGCATGGCGAGGCGGACCACTTCGCCGGCGGATTCTGCTGTGGTGGAGCCTTTCTCGGATGCCTCGGCGAAGAATCCGAGTGCGGCGCTGACGGTGGCGCCCACCGCGGCCTGGACCAACGAGGGGTACAGGTCCCGATCGGGATCGAGCCCCGTGCGCCGGGCCACGGCCTTCTTGAACGCCGCGGAGAGCGAGCGGTCGAACTCGAGCTTCTTCGCCAGCAGAGCCGGCGACTCCTCGACGAACCGCGCGACCGCGACAGTCTCGGTCAACTCGCGCTCGGGATCGTCGACGATCTCGAAGACGATGGCGCGCACCGTGTCCCAGAAGTCCTCGTCCTGCGGACGGTGTTCGATCAGGTCCACCCACTCGAACGCTGCCTGCTCGAGGTAGTACAGCGCCGCTTCTTCCTTGCTGGAGAAGTAGTTGTGGAACGTGCGCGTCGACACCCCCGCGTCGCGGGCGATCGCCTCGGCGGTCACGGTGTCGAAACCCTGTTGCCGCCCGAGACGGATCGCGGCAGCACTGAGCGCTGCACGGGTCTCCGCCTTCTTGCGGTCGCGTAGTCCGGAACTCACGAATCCCACAGTACGGAACTTGCACGGCTCGGCAAGTTTGCAGTGGTGTGCACTTTTGTGACGCTCACCACGCTCGCGCGGTGTTTCGAACCGTCAGGGAGTGAGCCAGCGCTTCACACGGGCGGTGATGAACGGCAGCAGGACGTACACCATGAGGGGTGTGCTCACGAGGGTGACGAGCAGGGTCCGGAGTACAAGACCCAGCGAGAGGTACTCGGAGACAAGGGTGTTGAGCAGAAGAGACAGGGGGAAGAACGCCGACCAGATGACGATGGCCTGCTTCCACCGAGGCGGCGGAGCGCCCACGACGCGGACCGCGTCGGTGAGCGTCGACTGTGGCTCGAACCACCCTTCGACCCCGGTGAGGCGATGCGTCACATGGTCGTCCGCCACACCCACACCACGCGCGACCCACGCACGCCGGAAGGGCGACGAGAGCCACTCCTGCAGATGAGCGTCCGAATCGAATCGGTAGAGCACGTAGTACTCGTACGGATCGGTCGAGGAGCGCAGCCACCCGCCGCCCAGGAACCCGTCGAACGTGCGCAGCACACTGATTCCGGCATCGGTCCAGGCCACGAAGTCCTGTTCACGGCCGGGCGTGATGCGCCGCGCCACCGAGGTCGTGACCGCGGTACTCGTGGACGTGGACCGGTCGTCCCGGGGTTCAGTCATGTCAGGCGATCGAGAGGAGTCAGTTCTTCTCGGAGAACAGCTGGGTGTAGACGGGCGGCGCCGCGTTGACGACGTCCCTGGCAGCGGACGTAGCGGGAGCCTCGACGGGCTCCGCGTCGGCGGTGACGGGTGCGAGAAAGATCAGTTCGGGTTCCATGGAAACCCCTTCATC
Organism: Rhodococcus sp. MEB041; assembly: GCF_030208955.1. Classification (NCBI taxonomy): domain Bacteria; kingdom Bacillati; phylum Actinomycetota; class Actinomycetes; order Mycobacteriales; family Nocardiaceae; genus Rhodococcus; species Rhodococcus sp. MEB041. Next base: position 108,463 of record NZ_JARVSZ010000010.1, on the reverse strand, counting down.
AGTAGTTCGGTGGTGAGGAGAACGAGTCGTCCGTCACGAGGGGGAGAACGAGGCGCCGGTGAGAACCGCGGCGTGCTCGTGATCCGAACACTACGCCACGGCGCCGACCTGGCGCGGTACGACCACGCCCGGCCACGTCGACCGTCGTCTGTGGATGCACTGAGAGAAGACGACCGACACTCTCGGACTGTCGACGCCGTGCCCTGCCTGTGTCACACTTGTGACAGAGGCGTGACCTGAGCACTTCCCGCCCTCTCCGCGGTTCTCACCACTGCATCGACTGCCAGAACGACCGACAGCCACCGTGGCCAGACCGTCCACAGAACAGAGGCACCAGTGTCCGTCACCGCCGAACGCCCCAGAGATCGATTCGTCAGTTCGTACACCGAGCTGTCCGTCGCCGTGCGCGCCTCGGGGCTGATGTCCCGCCGCCGCGGTTTCTACTGGTCCCGCATCATCGGCACCGTGGCGGCCTTCGTCGCCGTCTGGGTCGGTGCGTTCCTCCTGGGCGATTCGTGGTGGCAGCTCGCGCTCGCCGTCGCCCTCGCCGTCGTGAGCACGCAGTTCGGCTTCCTCGGTCACGACGGCGCCCACCGCCAGATGTTCGACTCGGCGAAGTGGAACGAGTGGACGGCCCGCATCCTGTCCGGCACCTTCGCAGGACTCTCGCTGCACTGGTGGCAGGGCAAGCACAGCAAGCACCACAACGCGCCGAACCAGATCGGCAAGGATCCCGACATCGGGAACGGGCCCATCGCCTTCGTCCCCGAGTACGTCGCGCAGCGCACCGGCTTCTACGGCGCGTTCACCCGCCGCCAGGGCTGGCTCTTCTTCCCGCTGCTCACCCTCGAAGGCGCCGCACTCCACGTCGCCAGCGTGCGCACGCTGATCGGCTCCAAGGAGATCAAGCACCGCAAGCTGGAGCTGTCGCTCATCGCGCTGCGGCTCACCATCGGGTTCGCACTGCCGTTCCTCGCGATGCCGGCGGGGCTCGCGGTCGGCTTCATCCTCGTGCACTTCGCCGTCTTCGGCGTTCTGCTGGGCGGCTCGTTCGCGCCCAACCACAAGGGGATGCCGCTGGTTCCGGCCAATGAGAAGATCGACTTTCTCCGCCGCCAGGTCCTCATGTCGCGCAACGTCGACGGCGGCCCCGTCACCGACTTCATGATGGGCGGCCTCAACTATCAGATCGAGCATCACCTGTTCCCCAGCATGCCGCGGCCGAACCTCAAGAAGGTGCGGCCCATGGTGCGCGAGCACTGCGCCAAGCACGGGGTGACCTACACCGAGACGTCGCTCGTGAAGTCCTACGGCATCGTCGTCCGCTACCTCAACCAGGTGGGACTGTCGAAGCGCAACCCCTTCGACTGCCCGCTGGTACGCGAGTACCGCGCCTGAACTCGGTGTGACCGCGGTCACGTAGACTGCGGCGGGTGATCGCCGATCTCTGGAACAGTCTGCCGACCGCGCTCCGCGACCCGGTCGCCCTCGCGGTGCCGGCATTCCTCGTTCTGCTCGCGCTCGAGTGGACCGCAGCGATCGTCCTCGAGAGCCACGGCGACGAGACCGAGGACGAACCCGGCCGACCGGCCTGTGGAAGCTACCTCCGCGCCGACGCCCGGGCCAGCATCGCGATGGGGCTGGTGTCCATCGCCACCACCACCGCATGGAAAACCCTGGCGCTGCTGGGCTATTCGCTGATCTTCGCGTATGTCGCACCGTGGCAGCTGCCCTCGGACCAGTGGTACACGTGGGTGATCCTCCTGCTCGGCGTCGACGTCCTCTTCTACTGGTATCACCGCATCGCGCACCGCACGCGCATCGTGTGGGCCACGCATCAGGCGCACCACTCGAGCGAGTACTTCAATTTCAGCACCGCACTACGGCAGAAGTGGAACAACAGCGGCGAGATCCTGATGTGGTTGCCGCTGCCCCTGCTCGGCGTCCCGCCCTGGATGGTGTTCACCGGGTTCGCGATCAACCTGGTCTACCAGTTCTGGGTGCACACCGAGCGCATCGACCGGATGCCGCGCTGGTTCGAGTTCGTCTTCAACACGCCGTCGCACCACCGCGTGCATCACGGCCGCGACAAGGAGTACCTGGACAAGAACTACGCCGGCATCCTCATCGTGTGGGACCGCGTGTTCGGGACCTACGCCGACGAGACGTTCCGACCGCACTACGGGCTGACGACTCCGGTGCAGACGTTCGACATCCTGAAGCTCCAGACACACGAGTACGCCGCCATCGCACGGGACGTGCGGACGGCGGCGACTCTGCGTCAAAAACTCGGTTACATCGTCGGACCACCCGGCTGGACGCCCGAGGGTCAGGCCTTCCCGAGCGTCACCAGGAAATCGACGGACCCGGTCGGATCCACGGTCACGAAGCCCAGCGACGGCGGCTCGATGCCGTAGTCGGTCCACGTCGCGGGAATGTTGCCCGAGGCGACGATGGTCTCGCCCGACCGGAGCACCTGCGTCTCGACGCTCACGTCGCGCGTCTGGCCCTTGAGGGTCAGCGTGCCGTCGAGGGTGACGGTCGCCGTGGTGCCGTCGGTGGGCACGGTGGACAGGTCCACCGGCGACGTCACCGTGAACGTGGCGGTGGGGTTGTTCGCGACATCGAAGATGTTGCCGCGGAACTGGTTGTCGCGCCGATCGCTGTCGGTGGTGATGGTCTCGGTGCGCACCACGATCTCACCGGCGGTGAGCTGCTGGTTCGCGATCGTGGCGCTTCCCGACACGTCCGGCGTGGTGCCGACGACCGTGACGTCGGTGCCGTTGAGCACCTCGGCGACGGTGTACCCGGCCGACGTCGGGTTCGCTGCGTCACCGGGCGTGACGGTCCACTCACCGTCCAGATCGCCCGTCGCCGCCTCGGCACCGGAGGTGGACACCGACGCCGCCGGATCGCTGCTCTCGATCGACGAGTAGATGCGCGGTCCGACGACGAGCGCCACGATCGCCAGGACGACGACCACGGCTCCGGTGATCCACCATTTCTTCTTCATGGGACGAACTTTAGTTGTCGCTTCAACGTGCGGCCACCGCTGCGGCCTGGGAATCCCCTGTGAAAAGCGTCCGTCACCACGTCGAGTGAACGACGTCCCGGAGGTAGCGGTCGTAGATGCTCTGCACGCCGGCATCGAACTCGGCGCCGAGAAGCGCGACGCGCCCCGCCTCGGCGTTGGCACGAGCCTGGTCCACGTTGCGGGCTCCCGGGATGACCGTCGAGATCTGCGGGTGCTGCCACAACCACGCGATGGCGGCGGCGGCGGGCGTCGTACCCTCCGGAGCCGCGTCCGCGACCAGGGCGGAGAAGTCACGAGCCGCCGCAAGGCCCGTCTCGAACGGAACGCCCGAGAACGTCTCGCCGACGTCGAAGGCCTCACCGTTGCGGTTGAAGTTGCGGTGATCGTTCTCGGGGAACGTCGTCGACTCGTCGTACTTCCCCGAGAGCAGGCCCGAGGCCAGCGGCACCCGCGCGATGATGCCGACTCCGGCATCGGCGGCGACGGACAGCACCTCGTCGACAGGCTTGAGCCGGAAGGCGTTGACGATGATCTGCACGGTGGCCACGTTCGGTCGGCGGATCGCCTCGAGCGCCTCCGCGACCGTCTCCACGCTGACGCCGTAGTGCGCGATCGCCTGCTCCTCGACGAGGGTGTCGAGGGCATCGAACACCTGGTCGTCGCCGTACACGGCGGAGGGCGGGCAGTGCAGTTGCACCAGTTCCAGGGTGTCGACACCGAGGTTGCCACGCGACCGGTCCACCCACGTGCGGAAGTTCGCGAGCGTGTAGTTCTCCGGCACCTGGTCGACGCGTCGACCCATCTTGGTCGCCACGGTGACGGTGTCCCGCAGGCCACGATCGGCCAGGAATCCGCCGATCACCCGCTCACTGCGCCCGTCCCCGTACACGTCGGCCGTGTCGAAGAAGGTGATGCCGCTGTCCACGGCGGCGTCGAGCACCGCCACGGCGTCCTCCTCGGACACGTCGCCCCAGTCGGCTCCCAACTGCCAGGTGCCGAGTCCGACGCACGACACCTGCCGGCCGGTGCGTCCCAGGGTGCGGTTCTCCATCGCGTTCATGTTTCTCATCTCGTCGGTGTACCCGAAGTTGGTGAACGACAAAGCCCCCCAGCTGCCGAGGCAGGTGGGGGGCTCATGGCGGTGGCGGAGGGATTTGAACCCTCGGACGGGGGTTACCCGTCACACGCTTTCGAGGCGTGCTCCTTAGGCCGCTCGGACACGCCACCGGCGGATACGTTACCGGATGGGTGGCGCGGATCCGAAATCGCGACGTCAGGAGTCACGCTCGGGGTAGCTCAGTGGCCGGTGAGCTTGTCCTTGATGTTGGACGCGGCGTCCTTGACCTTCTCCACGCCGTCCTTGACGGCGGCGGAGGTCTGATCGCCCTGGCCCTCGGCCTTCAGGTCCTGGTCGCCGGTGGCGTCGCCCGCGGCTTCCTTGCCCTTGCCCTTGAGGTCTTCTGCCTTGTTGCCGATCTTGTCGTCGAGTCCCATGTGGTGCTCCTTCGAAGCGGAAGAACATGACATCCACCCCTCCGTTTCGGCGAGGCGGGCGACGCAACGCTGCGTCTGGTGTCCTACCGGGCAGTAATACCCCGTCGACGGATCGCGTCAAACGTCGTTCGCGGTTCGAAAGAAGTCCCGAACCAGACCGGCCGCGTCGCTCTCGAGGACTCCGCCGACCACCTCCGGTCGATGCGTCAGACGTCGATCCCGCACCACGTCCCACAGCGAGCCGACGGCGCCCGTCTTCGGTTCCCAGGCCCCGAACAGCAGTCCGTCGACTCGCGAGAGCACCGCCGCGCCCGCACACATCGTGCAGGGTTCGAGCGTGACGACGAGAGTGCAGCCGGTGAGTCGCCAGCCGTCCCCGTGCCGCTCGGCGGCGGCGCGGAGCGCGAGCACCTCCGCGTGGGCGGTCGGGTCCCCGCGGCGTTCGCGTTCGTTGACCGCGGACGCGATCTCGTCACCGTCGGCGTTCACGACGACGGCACCCACGGGAACGTCGCCCGCCGGCGTGGTGCGGGCGACCTCCAGGGCGCGACGCATCCAGACGTCACGCAGGTGGAGAGGCACCACGGTCAGCGGGGCAGCTTGTCGAGCACCGCGGCGAACTCCGCGGCGAATCCCAGTCGCGCGGCGATCATGCCGAGCTGCTCGTCGGGATAGAGGTCGGACTCGGCCAGGATGACGCCGAGGACCGGCTCGGGAAGACCCATGTCGCTCAGCAGATCCAGATCGCCCTCGTCCCAGGGCTCGACGTCGTCGAGCTCGTCCGGATCCAGATCGGGCACATCGACGTTCAGTCGGTCCAGGACGTCGGCCGCGATGTCGTAGTCGATCGCCGCGGTGGCGTCCGACAGCAGGACCCGCGTGCCCGACGGCGCCGGACGCAGCACGACGAAGAACTCGTCGTCGACATCGAGGAGCCCGAACACCGCACCGGCACTGCGGAGTTCACGAAGTTCGGTCTCGGCGGCACTGAGACTCGTCAGGGCGTCCGCGGACAACGGCCGGCACGTCCACGTGCCCTCCTCGCGGACGACCGCGATGGCGAACCCCTCGAGCTCGTCGTAGTCGTCGGAGCGGTTGTCACCTCGACCCTGGGACGAGGTACTGCCTCCGCGCTGTGCAGCCATGCGCGCAACCGTAGTCCCACACCGTCGCCCCGGCGTGCAGACCTCCCTGTTCAGGGGAAACAGCGGGAGATTTCGGTGTCGTGCACCCGGCGGACGGTGCCGATGTGGAAATCTTCCCCCGGTGAACACACCCGACCGTCCCGTCTGCGTCCTGGGCCTCGGCCTCATCGGGGGCTCGTTACTGCGCGCCGTGGTCGACTCGGGTCGCCCGGCATGGGGTTGGAACCGATCGACCGGTGCCGTGGACGCCGCTCGCGCCGACGGGTACGACGTCACGGCGGACATCGCCTCAGCCCTCCAGCGCGCCGCCGAGGAGGACGCTCTCGTCGTCGTCGCGGTACCCATGCCGGCGGTCGACACCGTCCTGGAATCGGTGGCCGCGTACGCGCCGCACTGCGTGCTCACCGACGTCGTCAGCGTGAAGGCGGAGATGGCGGCCGCGGTCGCGCGCGCCGGACTCGGCGCTCGGTACGTCGGCGGACATCCCATGGCCGGCACATCCGCCTCGGGGTGGCTCGCGGCCGACGTCGATCTCTTCCGCAACGCGGTCTGGGTCGTCACCGTGAACGACGACACCGACCCCGATGCCTGGATCGCGGTCGCCGATCTCGCGCTGTCCTCCGGGTCCGTCGTGGTCCCGGCCCGAGCCGACGACCACGATCGCGCCGTGGCCCGCGTGTCCCATCTCCCGCATCTGCTGGCGGAGGCACTCGCCTCGGTGGGCGCGCGGGGAGGGGAGCTCACGCTGCGGTTGGCAGCCGGCTCGTTCCGCGACGGCACCCGCGTGGCGGGTACGGCTCCGGCCCTGGTCAGCGCGATGTGCGATGCCAATGCGCCCGCCCTCGTCGACGCACTCGACGAAGCGCTCGCGGCGCTGCACAGCGCCAGGGACGCGCTGGCCGCCGACGCGTCGACCGAAGCACTGGTCGCCGCCGGCCATGCGGCGCGACTGAGCTACGACGAGCAGTTGCAGTGGTGGGAGATCACCGACGTCGTCGTCGGTTCGTCGTCCTGGCAGTCGGACCTCGTCGATGCCGGTCGCCGCGGCGGTGTCGTCCAGCGGCTGCCCCGGCGGGCGTGACGGTCGGACCCGTCAGATGCGCTCGGCGAGTCCGCGGTAGTCGGCGACGAAACCGTCCGAGTCGACACTGACGGCCGACGTCCCGACGGGCGAGACCACCTCGAACTCGTGCGGACCGCGGCTGTAGGACAGTGTCTCCGCGCGGGCGGTGAGGACCGGCAGACCCACGTACACGACGGGCACCTGATGATCGGACGGGTTCGTCTGCAGGCCGAGACGACGGATGGCGAGCGTGTTGAAGAAGGGGCTCCACACCAGCTCGACGTCGAGCGCACCGCCGAAGGAGCTGCGGGTCGGTGACCCGTCGTCGACGAGCCAGTAGCCCTCGGAGTCGCGACTGATGGAGACCTGCTTCTCCCCCGAGGCGACGGCCGCGCGCACGGACAACCGCTTGGTCACTCCCGATTCGTCCGTGACCAGGTCGTACGACGCGGAGAACGCCGGGTGTTCGTCGCACTCGCCGCCGATGATCCGGCCGGCGGCCTTGATCCGCTTGCCGTTGAGCTGGACGCGCACCGACTCCATACGCGGGGCGCTGTGCGCGCGCCACGTCAGGATGGCCGGCCACGACGAGCCCGTCACGTCGGCGGACGACAGGGAATCGGCGGTGGGTGTGGTCACGCGTTCACGGTAGATCACACGAGCACGACAAGTACCGGAGCCGGGCGAATTGCCTGTGAATCCGCGTCCCCGTCAACGTCCGAGTGCCCCGTTCTCGCGAGATGAAACGGTCACGAGCAGGGTTTTCGTCGACAGTGGGCGTGAGTCGGCGCACCACGCCCCCGTCTACGGGCGCTGCTCACAGCGGTGTCGCCCTCTCGGTCGGACGCCGTGTCGGTGTTCTCGAGTAGCCTCACTCGAGATCGACGTCGGTGTCCGGAGCCGCCGTCGCACACGACGGTGAGCGGGGGTACGCGTGTCCAGCCAGGGTGCCATGGTCGGCCTGTTCGCCGGCATCGGCGGTCTGGAGCTGGGCCTGGCGCGCAGCGGATGGTCCACCACTCAGCTCTGCGAGATCGACGCCGGCGCGGGGGCGGTGCTGCGCTCGCGCTTCCCCGACGTGCCGCTGCACACCGACGTCGCGACGCTGCGGGCGCTCCCCGCCGGAACAGAGCTGGTCGCAGCCGGTTTCCCGTGCCAGGACCTCTCGCAGGCCGGTCGCACGGCGGGCATCACGGGCGCGCGGTCGGGTCTGGTCGACGAGGTCTTCCGACTCGTCGCCCGCAAACGTGGTCCCCGGTGGCTGCTGATCGAGAACGTGCCCTTCATGTTGCAGCTCGGCCGCGGCGCGGCGATGCGGCACATCACGCATGCGCTCGAGGATCTCGGTTACATGTGGGCGTATCGCGTCGTCGACGCTCGCTCGTTCGGCCTGCCCCAGCGGCGTCAGCGCGTCGTCATGCTCGCCTCACGTACGGACGACCCGCGTGAGGTGCTCTTCGGACCCGACGCGGGCATCCCCGAGGCCGGCGACGCCGACGTCCTCCCGTGCGGCTTCTACTGGACCGAGGGGGTGCGCGGCCTGGGCTGGGCGATCAACGCGGTGCCCACGCTCAAGGGCGGATCGACTCTCGGCATCGCCAGTCCCCCGGCCGTCCGGCTCCCGTCCGGCGAGCTGGTCACCCCGGGCATCTCGGACGCCGAACGGCTGCAAGGTTTCGACGCCGGGTGGACCGCTCCCGCCGTCGAGTCCCCGGGTGTCCGGGCCGGGCACCGGTGGAAGCTCGTCGGCAACGCCGTGAGCGTGCGCATGGCGACGTGGGTCGGTGAGCAGCTGGCCACCCGCACTCCCTACGACGAGGGGTCCGACACCGAGCTCGTACCCGGCCAGAGCTGGCCGTCGGCCGCGTGGGGCCGTGACCGTCGCGCGTTCCGGGTACCCGCGAGCACCTGGCCGGTCCAGCACCCCTACGAGGATCTGAGCGGATTCCTGGAGGAGTCGAAGCTGTTGTCCGCCAGGGCCACTGCCGGGTTCCTCAAGCGCGCACGCTCGGGTCGGCTGCGCTTCGCCCCCGGCTTCCTCGACACGGTCGAGTCGCACCTGCACCGGATGACCGACGATCCCGTCGTCCCCGAACCCGTTCGCGTGGCCTGATGTTCCCGTTGACGTTCGCACTCGACTTCGCCGGCGACCGTCCCGCGCCCGATGCCGACCGCGGGGAGAAGAAGAACTACGCGCAGCGCCTGTCCAACAACCTCGCGCAGGTGGTCGCCGATGCGTTGAGGCCTCGGTATCCGTCCATCACGCCCGACGCGCACGGCATTGGCCAGGAAGCGCAGGTGGACGTCGCGAAGGGACGCAAGCGGCTCGACGTCAAGGCACTCGATCCGACGCTCGGCCTCATCCTCTGCGTGTCCGTGAAGACCTACAGCTTCCAGGACTACAGCCCCACGTCCGGTCGGCTCGGCCGCTGGACGAAGAACATCGTGCGCAACGACCACGAACTGCGGGGTGAGGCGATGGTGCTGCACCAGCGCCAGCCGTACAGTGTGCTCGTCGCCGTGATGTTCGAGCCCTGGTCGACGTGCGAGGACGGCGATCCCGCGAAGAGCAGCGACATCGGCAAGAGTTCGTTCGCGCACCACGTCACGACGCTGTCCAAGCGGTCGGGCCGCGGCAAGCGCCCCGTCGTCGGCATGCCGGGCCGGGCGTGGGTCGACCTCGGGGCCGAGGACACGCGCTACGACCTGTTCGAGAAGGTGTTCATCGGTCTCTACGAGCCGGACGGCCCGTACCGGGGTGAGGTGCGCTTCTTCGACGTCGACGACGCGCCGCCGCGCAACGGCCGTCCGTCGGACCGCACCACACTCTCGTTCGAGGAGTTCGTCGAGGTGGTGCACTCGGAAGTGGAGCGGCGCAACAGGTTCGCCCCCAGCTGGTCCGAGATCGACGACGACGAATGACGCCCGACGCTCGGGCGACGCCGCCGACGGACGCCGCGACCAGTGCCCGGTTCAAGAAACAGAAGCGGCGTGACACCAAGCCCGAGGTGGCCCTGCGGAAGGAACTGCACCGAGCGGGACTGCGGTACTTCGTCGACAAGGCCCCACTGAAGGGCATGCGACGACGGGCCGACGTGGTGTTCCCGCGTCGCCGAGTCGCGGTGTACGTCGACGGATGCTTCTGGCACAGCTGCCCGGAGCACGCCACCCACCCGCGCAACAACGCCCAGTGGTGGGCGGACAAGTTGGCTGCCAACGTCGCTCGGGACCGCGACACGGATCGTCGACTGGACGAGGCCGGCTGGACCGTCGTGCGCATCTGGGAGCACGAGGATCCAGCCGTGGCAGCGGAGCGGGTCACCGAGGCAGTGCGCCCCGGCGACTGACGTCAGCGCTCGTGGCGTCCCGGAGTGTCGTGCGGGCCGACGACAGGCGCATCGGCGTGTCCGAGACCGGTGGTGCGGTCCGTGACGTTCCGGTCCGTGACGTTCCGGTCCGTGACGTTCCGGTCTGCGGGATTCTGGTTCTGCTGTGCCGCGTTCGCGTCCTGTCGACGCGGGGTGCCGTCGTCGTGGACGGTCGGGTCCAGCTTGTTCGCCCGCTCCCACTCACGGTCCAGTTCGTCACGCCCGGTGGCGGCAGTGCCCTGGTGCTCCTGCGCGCGCTGCTGCGCGATGCGGGCCTCCGCTGCCGCGGCGTCTGCCTCGGCCTGCGCACGACGAGCGTCGGCCTCGGACTTCTGCGCCAGCGCCTCCGACCGCTCCACCTCCGCGCTGCGTTCGGCGGCCCGCTCCCGGATCTCACCGGCCTGCTCGACGCGCTTCTGCTTCGCCTTCTTCGACAGTGCGACGCCGACGGCGACGAGCAGCAACACCACCACGACCGCGATGACGATCCAGACAGCTGTGTTCATGACGGCTCCCGATGTTCGAGTGCGCGCACGGTTGCGCGCGGGACGGGGTACCCCTGGCGCCCGATTTCCACACGGGCCGCCTACCCTCGACCGCCATGACCACCGATGCCGCCTCTCGAGCCCTCGACGTACTGGTGATCGGCGGCGGAATCGCGGGTGCCTCGCTCGCCTGGGAACTCTCGTCCGATCGGACCGTGTGTCTCCTCGAAGGGGAGTCGACCCTGGCGATGCACTCGACCGGACGGTCGGCCGCCATGTTCCTCGAGACCTACGGCAACCACGTCATCCGTGGCCTGACGACGGCGAGCAGAGCCTTCCTCGTGGACCCGCCGGACATGGTGCGCGGAACGGTCATGACTCCACGCCCCTTCGTGCAGTTCGCACGTCCGGGCCGGGGCGACGCTCTCGCGGAGATGTTCGCGACTCTGCGGACGCTGTCTCCCGATGCCCGCCTGCTCGAGACCGCCGAGGCGGTGGACCGGGCGCCCCTCCTGCGGCCTGCGGCAGTCGAGGCGGCCGTCGTCGAACCGGGCGCACTCGACATGGACGTCGACGCGCTGCACCAGGGCTTCCTGCGCGGAGCACGCCGACGCGGATGCACCGTTCGTACCGGGGCGCGGGTCGTCGCGATCGACCGCGTCGGCGAGCAGTGGCGGGTCGATCTCTCGACCGGCGACACTCTCGTCGCCACGGTGGTGGTGAACGCGGCGGGTGCCTGGGCGGACGACCTGGCCGACCTCGCAGGCGTACCGAGGATCGGCCTGCAGCCGCGACGACGCACCATCGCCGTGATGGACGCGCCGCCCGAGATCGCCGACACCCACCACCCGCTGATCAGCGACATGGACGAATCGTTCTACATCAAGCCGGAGGGTGTCCGTCTGCTCTGTTCCCCTGCCGACGAGACACCGTGCCCGCCCGGTGACGCTAAGCCCGACGATCTCGAGATCGCCCGCGCCCTGGACGAGATCACGGAAGCGACCGTGGTGACGAGCCGCCGTGTCCGGTCGTCGTGGGCCGGTCTGCGCTCCTTCGTCGCCGATCGCACACCGGTGGTGGGGTTCGACCCGAGCGTGGAGGGCTTCTTCTGGTGCGCGGGTCAGGGTGGGTACGGCATCCAGACGTGCGCGGCACTGGCGCGCGTCGGTGCGGCGCTGGTCCGCGGCGAGCCGTTACCGGCCGACGTGACCGACCGGGGCGTCACCGCGGAGGACCTGGCGCCGGGCCGGCTGCGCTGAGCCGCACGGGGCTAGAGCCACTTCTGTCTCCGGAACACGATGTACAGCGCGCACGACGCGAGCAGCATCGCGGCGACGGCTCCGGGATAGCCGAACGTCCAGCTCAGCTCCGGCATGTGCTCGAAGTTCATACCGTAGATGCCGGCGATGAGAGTCGGCGCGAAGAGGATGGCGCCCCAGGACGAGATCCGCTTGACCTGCTCGTTCTGTTCCAGACTCACCTGGGTCATCGCACGCATCTCGTCGTTCTGCCGCTGACCCACCAGGGTGGTGTGCACCGACAGGGCGTTCTGCAGGTTGGCGCGGAACGAGTCGACGCGCTCGGTGATGCGGATCGCGTGGTCGAGCACGTCGCGCAGGTTGCGCCGCAGCTCGATGTCCACGTTGTACTTCTCCGAGCCGCGGCCGAGGGCCTCGATCATCGACACCAGCGGGTGGGTCGCGCGCTGGAACTCGATCACCTCGCGGGAGAGCTCGTAGATGCGACGGGAGACGTCCGGGTCGCCGGTGAACAGCTGGTCGTCGATCTCGTCGATGTCGTTCTCCAGACCGGCGACGACCGGTTCGTACTCGTCGACCACCTGGTCGAGGATCGCGTACAGCACGGCCTCGGTTCCCAGTTCGAGCAGCTTCGGCGCACCTTCGAGCCGTTTACGGACCACGCCCAGGTCGGGTGACTCGGCATGGCGGATGGTGACGACGAAATCGGGACCGCAGAACACGTGGAGCTCGCCGAACTCCACCTTCTCGGTCTCGTCGATGTAGCGCGCGGGGTGCAGGACGACGAACAACTGATCGCCGTAGCGTTCGAGCTTGGGCCGCTGGTGCGCTTGGACGGCATCCTCGACCGCCAATCGGTGCAGCCCGAATTCGGTTGCCACCGAGTCGATCTCGGTCTTGTCGGGACGATACAGCCCGATCCACGCCATGCCGCCGCACGCCCGCAGGAGCTCGTACGTGCGATCCAGACTCTCCGGCTCGTCGGTACGCGCCCCGTGCACGTACACGGCGTTGTCCACGATCGGCACAGTTCACCCCTCGTCGTCGCACGTCCGCCGCCCGTCGGGCGGCTACCAGGACGCTTGCATCCAAACCTCGGACACGAATCTTCGTCCACCGCGACGACGGAAGCGAAACGGACTCGTTTCTGTCCACAATCGTCCGTTTACGGACGCGGATCCGCGCCGTGGCGATAGCGTGTGACCTGTGGCAGAACGCGGCGCACGACCCCAGGTTTCGGTACTCCGCCGAACCATGCTCAAGGCATTCAAACATCTGTCGAACCCGCTGAGGCCGGACGACTACTTCGAGATGATCAATCCGTTGTGGACCACCCAGGAGCTCCGCGGGAAGGTCGACCGGGTCGAGAGGGAAGGCACCGACGCGGTGTCGGTGTTCATCAGGCCCGGGTACGACTGGGGTGGGCACCAGCCCGGCCAGTACCTCCGACTGGGCGTGGTCATCGACGGCCGCTATCACTGGCGCGCCTACTCGATCACCTCCGACCCGCACGGCGACCACGGCCTGATCTCCGTCAGCCCCAAGCTGGTCCCCGAGGGCACGGTGTCCCCGTTCCTGGTGCAAGGGATCAAGCCGGGCGACATCGTGCGACTGAGCGAGATCGAGGGAGTCTTCACCCTCCCCGATCCCGTGCCCGCCAAACTGCTCTACATCAGCGCGGGCAGTGGCATCACACCGATCATGAGCATGTTGCGCGAACTCGACCACCTCGACGCCATGCACGACGTCGTGGTCATCCACTCCGTGCACAGTCGCGACCAGACGATGTTCTCCGAGACCCTCGAGCGCCTCGATCGCAAGCACTCGTCGCTGCGTCTCGACCTTCGGGTGACCGAGGAGCGAGGTCGAATGAAAGCCACCGATCTGGACGAGTTGTGCCCCGACTGGCGTGAGCGCGAGGCATTCTGCTCCGGTCCCGGCGACCTGTTGGACGATCTGCGCGACTACTGGAAATCCGAGGGTGACCCGGAGAAATTCCACTACGAAAGTTTCCAACCCGTCATCGGTGGCGGTGACGAAGAAGGAGAGGGCGGCACTGTCCGCTTCATCCGTAGCGACACCGACGTCGAATGCGACGGAGGCACACCCATTCTCGCGGCCGGGGAGGAAGCGGGGCTGGATCTCAAGTTCGGTTGCAGGATCGGCATCTGCCACACCTGCACCGGAACCCTGAAGAAGGGACGTTTGAGAGATCTACGTAATGGGGAAGTCTCCGAGCCTACGGGGCAGGCGGTACGCATCTGCGTGAACACCGCCGAGGGAGATATCGAAATCGATCTCTGACGAGACCGATTCACATGCAGTAACAGGGAGGGTTCGTCATGAGCATCGACACCGGGAAAAAGACCGAAGTGTCCATCGAGAGTCCGCTCGCACATCTCAGCGAAGAGACCATCGAACAGCTTGCCAAGGAATTCGACGCCATTCACGACGAGGTCTACGCCGACCTCGGTGAGCGCGATCGCAACTACATCACCACGGTCATCGCGGCGCAGCGCCAGCTCGCTGTCGCGGGGCGCGTGATCCTCTTCGGCTCCAAGAGCCGCACCGCCTGGGTGGCCGGAACGGCCTGCCTGGGTGTGGCCAAGATTCTCGAGAACATGGAGATCGGCCACAACGTCATGCACGGCCAGTGGGACTGGATGAACGATCCGGACATCCACTCGTCGGTGTGGGACTGGGACACCGCGTCCACCGCCGAGGCCTGGAAGCACTCGCACAACTACGTGCACCACACGTACACCAACATCCGCGGCAAGGACAAGGATCTCGGCTACGAGATCATGCGGATCGACCCGAACCAGCCGTGGTCGCCCGTCTACCTCGCGCAGCCGTTCTACAACCTGCTGCTGATGGCCTTCTTCGAGTGGGGCGTCGCGCTCCACGACCTCGACATCGAGGCCATCCGCAAGGGCGAGAAGCCCATGAAGGACCTGCTCACCGATCTGCGCGGTATCGGGACCAAGGCGCGCCGTCAGATCGTCAAGGACTACATCGGCTGGCCCGCGGTCAGTGCGCTCGCCTACGGCGCGGTGCAGGTCGTCTCGGGTGGACGCGTCTCGGGCGCCGGCAAGTCGAAGCTGGGTGCGCGGTTGCGCTCGCTGAGCTCGTCGAAGGCGACCAACTCCGTGGCCAAGGTTCTGGACAAGCACGGTGCCGGCATCGAACGCACCTTCGTCGCCACGGTGACGGCGGACTTCGTCGCCAACATCATCCGCAACCTGTGGTCGCACGGCATCATCTTCTGCGGTCACTTCCCGGACCAGGCGTACACGTTCAGCAAGGAAGAGACCGAGAACGAGACCCGCGGCGGCTGGTACGTCCGCCAGCTCGTCGGAGCGGCCAACATCGAGGGCTCGTCGCTGTTCCACCTGATGAGTGGCAACCTCAGCTACCAGGTCGAGCACCACCTGTACCCGGACATGCCCAGCACCCGGTACAAGGAAGTCGCGCCGAAGATCAAGGACATCTGCGAGCGCTACCAGCTTCCGTACAACTCGGGCCCCTTGATGAAGCAGTGGGGATCGGTGCAGCGCACCATCATTCGACTCGCCTTCCCCGGCGGCAAGATGGCCCCGAAGCCCGGACCGTACCGCGGCGAGCGCGTCGGGGGTTCCTCGTCGAAGCCCAGCGAGGCGGCTCGTTTCCGCAACCGCGTGCCGGCGGGTCATCCCGACTCGGGCCCCGAGCACAACGGTGGCGGCGTCGAGGCGAAGCTTCCTCCGCGCGGGGAGTGACGACGCGCTGCCGGTGACGGCAGCACTGATCTGACGAACGAGTGGTTTCGACCGGCGTTCTCTGGATACCCGAGTGAATCGGGCCGGAGACGCCGGTCGTTTCCCATTTCGGAGGTGATTCGTGGCGCTCGACGGCCTGGACCCCGCCCTTCTGACGGGTGTGTTCGAGAACGCGCCCGAGCTGGTGTCCCTGTCCGCACGGGACGGCCGCATCCTCCACTTGAACCCGGCGGGCCTCGCGCTCGTCGGCGCACCGTCACTCGACGCCGTGCTCCGCCTGACCACGGCGAACTTCTTCTCCGACGTCGGTCTGCTCGCTGCGCCCGACGTGGAACGATCGCTGCACACCACCGGCCACTGGCAGGGTGTCGGCGAACTCCGGCGGCTCGACACCGGAGAACCCGTACCGGTCTCCATCTCGACGTTCCTGGTTCCCGCGGGTGAGCGCGACGAGCCGGTGATCGCGTCGATCATGCGTGATCGACGGCTGCGAACCAGTCACGAGAGCGCCCTCACCGACGTCCTGGAATCGGCCGCCCACCGGGCTCGCGAGCAGAGTGCTGTCGGCCTGTTGGGGCGGCTCGCGGTCGACGGTGATCTGACGACCATTCTGGACGCGACGACCAGCGCCGCCTCGTCGTTGATGGGTACGGAGTGCGCGTCGATCGCACGCCTCGACGACACCCGCACCGCGTTGCGCGTCGTCGCCTACAGCGGGGTGAGCGAGCGGCCCGAGGTGTTCGGAACCGGTACCCGCTCGGCTCCGGGCCTCGCCCTCTCCTCCGGCACGGTGGTCATCTGTTCCGACGCGCGGACCGAGTCGCGATTCGACACCACGACGATGCGCTCGCGCGGACTGCTCAGCACCGTCTGCGTCCCGTTCGACTCCACGCCTCGGCCCGG
Organism: Rhodococcus sp. MEB041; assembly: GCF_030208955.1. Taxonomy (NCBI): domain Bacteria; kingdom Bacillati; phylum Actinomycetota; class Actinomycetes; order Mycobacteriales; family Nocardiaceae; genus Rhodococcus; species Rhodococcus sp. MEB041. Next base: position 91,954 of record NZ_JARVSZ010000010.1, on the reverse strand, counting down.
GGTGCTGGCCGTGCACAGCGCGGCTCCGCGGGAGTACACGGATCGGGACGTGACGTTCCTGCGGACGGCCACGGACATCCTGGTCGCGGCGATCCGGCGTATCGAGCTCGAGAACGAACTGCGGTACCGATCACTCCACGATCCGCTCACCGGTCTGGCCAATCGAGCGCTCGCGTACCGACGTATCGACGAGGCCGTGGCTCGCGCCGCGGACAGCGAGACCACCGTCGCGGTCCTGCTGGCCGACCTGGATGACTTCAAGACCGTCAACGACAGCCTCGGACACGTGAGTGGAGACGCGGCGCTGATCACCTTGGCGCGCAAGCTCGAGCGCACGGTGGCGGTCGGCGACACGGTGGCGAGGCTGGGCGGCGACGAATTTCTCGTCGTGTTCGACCACGTGGTGGACGAGGCCGACGCGCGGAGCCGGGCGGTGCGCATCTCGACAGCGCTGGCCACCGTCGATCCGCAGAGCGATCAGCCCATCCCGTTCAGTGCGAGCATCGGAATCGCCGTGGCCGGTGACGATGTGCCCTCCGCGCAGGAGATGGTGCGCCGCGCGGATCTGGCCATGTACCGCGCCAAGGGCACGGCTCCCGGGACCACGGACGTGTACGACGTGCGCGATCGCTACGAGGCCGATCGCGTGTTCCGACTCGCCGCAGACCTCCGACGATCTCTCGTGGACGGCGAACTGCGGCTCGTCTACCAGCCGATCGTCGACCTCGTGACGGGCGCCGTCGTCGCCGCCGAGGCCTTGGCTCGCTGGGATCATCCGACACTCGGCAGCGTCTCGCCTCGTGAGTTCGTCGCGGTGGCGGAGCGCACCGGCGTGGTCGGACACCTCGGCCTGTGGGCACTGCAGACCGCGTGCACGGATGCGGTGCGCTGGCCCGAGGACGTCTCGGTACGCGTGAACGTGAGCGCCCACCAGCTCAACGATCCGGACTTCGTGCAGTCCGTCCGACGCACTCTCGACGCGACCGGCCTGCCGGCGACGCGTCTCGGGTTGGAGATCACCGAGACCGTGTGGGTGAAGGAGAACGCCCGCGTGGCCACCACTCTCGAGGCGCTGCACGCGATGGGGGTGTCGTTCGCACTCGACGATCTGGGAACCGGCCACAGCAGCATCGCGTATCTGGACCGTTATCCGATCTTCGACTGTCTCAAAATCGACGGGTCGTACGTCAACGCGCTACCCGGTGCGAGACCACACGCCATCGTGGCCGCGATCGTGTTGTTGGGCACTGCATTCGGAGTGGACGTGGTGGGTGAAGGCATCGAGACCGCCGAGCAGGCCGAGGCGTATCGCGCATGCGGCGGTCGCCTCGCACAGGGCTTCCATCTGGCGCGCCCGATGCCCGCTGCGGCGATCGAACAACTCCTACGAGAGGGTGTCCGATCGCCGCGGTGACGCGCTACTTGACGGCGCGTCGGACCCGGACCGCGCCCGAGATGGTCCAGGCGATGACGGCACCGACGACGGCGGCACCGAGGAGTGCGACACCCTGTGCCAGATCGAAGTTCCACCCGATGAAGTTGATGGTCGTGTGCACGGTGTTCTGCAGGATGAAGATCACCAGTGCGATCGTGAGGAGCAGCGCGATCAGGAGAGACAGCTTCGAGACGAAGCCTCCGGCACGGCGACGTCCGGTGTGTGCGTGGGTGGTGGTGTCGGTCATGGTGGTGCCTTTCGCGATGTCGCCGGTCCTGGCCGGCGATCGAGTGAGCGGATGCTCGAAGGAGTGATGGTCCGCGGACCCGCGGAAGAAACATGTCCGTTCGGTCGGTTCGAGCGAGGTGTGCGTCGAACCCGACAGTGTCCGGACACACCACGGGCGGCGATGGACCCGCTGAGGGTCCGGCGCCGCCCGGGTGTGGAGTGGTGCAGTCTTACTTGAAGGTGTCCTTGACGTTCTCGCCGACCTTCTTCACGCCGGCCGAACCCTGGTCCTTCTTGCCCTCGGCCTCGAGGTCCTTGTTGTTGGTGGCGTCACCGACAACTTCCTTGGCCTTGCCGATGGCGTCTTCTGCTGCGTTCTTTGCCTTGTCGACGATTCCCATGATGAAACCTTTCGTTCGGAGCGACGGCGGGTGACCATCGCGTTCTGAAAGGTGAGTCGAGGCCCGGCGCGGAAAGCGCACGTCCATGCAGAGTGATCCCGGTCACAGCTACCCGCCGAGTGCGAACGCCACGAGAAAGCCGAGCGCGGTGGACATGCCCACCCACCAGCCGCCGTCCTTGTAGGCCTCGGGCATCAGGGAGTCCGCGAGCACGGCGAGAGTGGCACCGCCCGCGAACGCTTGGACCGTCGAGATGCCGACCTCCGGGACGGCGTCGGACAACTGGTGGCCCAGTACGGTGACCACCACGAGCACGACCGCCGTGGCCGTCCACAGGGTCATCGCCCGAGCCGCGGAGAAGTCGTGTCGGTCCCGCATCAACGATGCACCACCGACAGCCTCCGGAACGTTGCCCACCGCGACCGCCACCAGCAGCACCAGCCCGCCACCGGACGTCAGGGAGACACCCAGCGCGGTGTTCTCCGGGACTCCGTCGAGGATCGTGCCGAGCATCAGTGCCCACCCGATCGCTGCGGGCCCGAGCTTGTTCTCGATCAGATGGCTGGCCACGACGTACACACCCGCGCCCAGGAACAGCGCCGCGCCCGCGACGAGGATGCCGGCCTGACGGAACGCCGGCTCGAACAGTTCCGACGACACGGCGGCGATCATCGTCCCGGCACCGAAGGCCATGAGACCGGCCAACACCCGTTTCGGCAGTGTCCACCGCAGCCCGATCGCCGCACCGATCACCAGGGGAAGCGCCGTGCCGATGCCGTACAGGGCGGCGGTCAGCATCTCGATCGTCTCGTCACCGGCGGGGAGTACCCCCGTCCGCGTCGTCGAGTCATCCGACGACCTGCTCTCATAGACCCAGCGCGGTGACCACTGCCAGCAGGACGACGACGACGGGCAGGACGACGAGCCGGCCTGCGGCACCGGGAAGCACGTCCCGGTCCATGCCGTCGACGAGTCGGGAATGGGTCCTCGTCGAGAACACGACCGACACCATCGGAAGCGCAGCGCACAGCACCGCGATCGCGACGAGCGGCGGATGATCTCGCACCACACGCGCGACGATCAGGGCCGTGACCGCCATGGTCAGTGCGGTCCGCACCCGAGCGAGCGTGGTGCGCTCGGCCTGCAGGCCCGGTGCCTCCGTCACAGGTACAGCCCCACCGCGAACGCCACCACGGCGATCACCAGACCCCCCGCGAGCAGCGCCGCCGCAGCGGGGAGAGGCAGTGACGCCCGCCGGCGCATGGCCGTCTCGATCCGGATCCAGCGCACGAACGACCCGACGGCCAGAACCGCCGCGAGAGTGAGCAGCCCCAGCACGAGGGTGGTTCTCAGCCACGGAGGCAGCAGATCCCCACCGAACGCCTCGAGTGCCGCGGCCGTGGCCACGAGGCCGAGTGACGTCCTGATCCACGCCAGGAACGTCCGCTCGTTCGCGAGCGTGAATCTCGGATCGGGGTCACTGCCGTCGCGCAGTCCGGTCGGCCACAGTCGCACGGCACCCACTCTCGTCGGCGACGGCCCGCAGGGCCACAGCGGGTGTCAGCGGTTGGGGTGCCAGCGCTCGTAGGCGCGGCGTTCCGCCTCGTCCCGCGCGACCTTCTTCGGGTTCTGCAGGTCCGGCGACAACCCGTGCGCCTTGAGACGACGGCGACGGTTGGGTTCCATGTACGCGGCGGCGTAGAACAGCGCGAGCAGTACCGCCAGCAGGATCATCGCGCCGCGCAGCCACAACTCACCGGGGAACAGCAGGAACGCCGCGAAGATGGGGAGAAACGGCACCATGCTGCGCAGCAGATGACGCGCAACCGCACGATCACCGATCAGGTCCTCACGCACCCAGGCCTGCATGGACAGGGGCAACGTGCGGCCGAACGAATAACCGATCCACTGCAGCGGCCCCGGGCGAGTCCTGCTCATCGTGTGCTCCTCCGCTCGGTCGACAGTGCACCGGCCGCGATGGCCGCGGTGTTGATCCGGGTGAGCACCGCGTGAAGTTGTTCGAGCTCGCTCACGTCGACACCCAGAGATTCGATGACGGCGCCCGGTATGGACTCCGCCGAACCTCGCAACTGTCGCCCCTCGTCGGTCAGGTCGATCACCAGCCTGCGCTCGTCGGTGTCGCTCCGGCGCCGGGTCAGCAGACCGTCGGCGTCGAGCCGCTTGAGCAGCGGCGTCAGCGAGGCGGGTTCGAGTTGCAGAGCCGACGCGATCTCCCCCGCCGACATCGGTGCCCGCTCCCAGAGGGCGAGCATGACGAGGTACTGCGGGTGCGTCAGTCCGAGCGGTTCGAGAATCGGCCGGTAGACCGAGAGCACCGCGCGGTTGGTGACGGCCAGGGCGAAACACACCTGACGGTCGAGCGCGAGGGGGTCGGTGGTGGTCACGGTTCCATCGTACGCTGATAGTGAGAGTGCGTACTGTTCGATGGCTCACGGTTGGCTGGGCGGGGTGCTGTCGGTCGGGGGGTGGGCGCTGTGGGCTATGCGGTAGGCGATGCACACCCCTTACTGCAGGTGAACACCCACTCCGGCCGACTGAACGGGGTGCACGGCGCTGGAACCCGTGCGCGTGGTGCCGGCAACGCGTGCCGACACCACGCGAGATGATCAGGGTGTGGGGGCCTCGCACTCGGCCGGTGCGGGAGCACCCTCGGGCGCCGGAGCGCCCGGCGCTGCGCCCGGACCCTTACCTGCAGGCCCGTGACCGGCCGGACCACCATGGCCGGGGCCCGCCGGGCCACTGTCAGGACCGCAACCGGGCGCAGGCGGAGCCGGCGCGCCCTCGGGGGCAGCCGGTGCACCCTCAGGCGGGGTCGGGGCGCCCTCGGGCGGAGTCGGAGCATCCTCACCCGCAGCAGGCGGAGTGGGAGCACCCTCGGGCGGAGTCGGAGCACCCTCGGGCGGGGTCGGAGCACCCTCGGGCGGGGTTGGCGCACCCTCGGGCGGAGTCGGTGCACCCTCGGGCGGGGCCGGAGGCGTCGCGCACGTCGCACCGGCGTCGGGTGCCGCAGCGTCGGGTGCGGGCGCCGAGGCGTCGGGCGCCGCGCTCTCGGAGACCGGGGGCGTCTCGCCCGGGCCGTCGGCGGACGCGGTTCCCACCGCTCCGAGGAGCAGCCCACCGGCGAGCACTGCTCCGGCGATCAGTCGGCCTGTCCTGACACGCATGACTCTTGTCGACATTGTCGTCCTCATCTCTCGTCGGCACCGGGCGGCGCCGTTCGTGAGGTCGACACTCGATCGTGGACCTGAAGCCTGCCTGAAGTCGCGGCGATCAGGGCCTCGTCTTCAGCAAGTCTTCAGCTCGGGACCCGCATAGTGGTGTCGTGACCGAACGGCGACCCGCAGCGACCCCGAGAATCCTCGTGATCGAGGACAACGAGACGTTGCGGCTGTCCGTGTCCACCGCGATCGCGGACCTGGGTGCCGACGTCCGGTCCGACGCGGACGGTTCCGCATTCGAGGCCGCGCTCGCGAACCATCGACCCCACCTCGTGGTCCTGGACATCATGCTTCCCGGCCGGGACGGACTCGAGCTCCTGCGGGTCGCGCGCCGCAGCAGCGACGCGGCGGTGCTGATGCTCACGGCGCGCGACTCGGTGTCCGACCGCGTCACCGGGCTCACCGCCGGTGCAGACGACTATCTGGTGAAACCGTTCGCGATGGCGGAGCTCCTCGCCCGCGTCACCGCGGTGCTCCGACGACACGGCGCGGTCGCCACCTCGATCGAATGCGGAGACGTGTCGGTGGACACCGAATCGGGCGACGCCAGTCGGGGCGGCAACGCCCTCAACTTGACGGCCACGGAGTGGAAGCTGTTGTCCTACCTCGCCGCTCAGCGCGGGCGAACGGTGTCCAAGACCCAGATCCTGACGCAGGTGTGGGGGTACGACGCATACGACGAGAACCTCGTCGAGGTCCACATCAGCGCGCTGCGTCGCAAGCTCGAGGAGTTCGGCCCGCGCATCCTCCACACTCGGCGCGGCATCGGCTACGTGTTGGCCGCCGACACCGTGAGTCCAACAGCATGACGACCCCACCCCGTCGCGGTCTCCGCACCGGATCTCTGCGCCTGCGATTGCTGGTGTCGGTGATGTCGGTGGTGCTCGTCCTGCTCGTCGGCATCGTCGTGGCGACGACGGTGTTGCTGCAACGCCAGCTCGAGGCCTCGGCGGGAGACAGCCTCGCCGGCCGCACCGCCACCGCGCAGCAACTGCTGGACAACGGTGCCGATCCCACCGAGATCGTCTCCGCTACACAGGGAGAGAACGTGGCGGCGCAACTGGTGACGACGGACGGCCGTATCGTCGGCGACCTCGCGCTCCGAGCGACGACACCGCCACCCGCACTACGCCCCCCGACGACGCCGGGAGACGGTCCCCCGCCGGGACCCCCACCGGGCCCGGAGGAGACGAGGCCGACGCGGGTCTCGACGACGACCCTGACCGACGGATCGGTTCTCACGGTCGCCGTCGACACGTCCTCGATCGACGCGGTGCAGCGGCAGCTGCTCGTGGTGCTGATTCCGTTGGTGCTCGTCGCGTCGGCGGTGGCGGCACTGCTCATGGCGGTGGTCGTCGGCGCATCGCTCCGACCGTTGCGCAGCATGACGGCACTGGCCCGCTCGATCACCCGGGGTAATCGCGGTGATCGACTCGCTCCCACCCGGTCGGACACCGAGCTGGGTGAGACCGCAACGGCATTCGACGAGATGCTCGACGAGCTCGAAGGAGCCGAGGCGCGCGAGCGTGCCACCGCCGATCGCACACGGCAGTTCGTCGACGATGCTGCTCACGATCTGAGAACGCCGGTCGCCGGGATCTCCGCCGCCGCCGAGACACTGCTGCGGGGCGGCGTCGACACCGAGCGCGACGTGCGGGAACGACTGCTGGCGTCGATGATTCGTGAATCACGCCGCGCATCCCGGCTGATCGACGATCTGCTGATGTCGGCGCGCACCGACGACGACGTGGAGTTGGATCGGCATGACCACGACCTTCTCGCTCTGGCCCGTGCCGACGCCGACCGGGCGCGGCTGCTCGCACCGGACTCGACCGTCGTGGTGACCGGCGAGAGCGTGGTCGCGCCGGTCGACGCCGCACGACTCGCTCGAATCCTGGCCAACCTCACCGACAACGCGTTGCGCCACGGACCGCCGGACGGCGTCGTCACCGTCGACGTGCGCGACGCCGGTACCACCGCGACGATCCGGGTGTCCGACGAAGGACCGGGCATCGGCGCTCAGGATCGCGAGCGGATCTTCGACCGGATGGTGCGGCTGGACAGCGCTCGCACCTCGGAGGGATCGGGACTCGGCCTCACCATCGCCCGAACCTACGCGCGGGCCCACGGCGGCGACGTCGTGTACGACGGCACCGCCTTCGTCCTCAGTGTGCCTCGGTGACCGACTGCTCTGTGGGGGAACGGGTTCCGAGCACCACCCCGCCTAGGCCGATGATCGCGCTGACGAGCATGGTGACGGCCATCGGCACCGCGGTGCCTTCGCCGCCGAGTCCCACCAGCGGCGAGATGACCGCGGCGAGGCCGAACTGGGCCGCGCCCATGACGGCCGATCCCGTGCCCGCGGCCCGGCGCGCCTCTCCCAGTGCGAGAGTCGTCGCGTTGGCGATCACCAGACCCAGGCTTGCGACGGCGAACCACAGCAGTACCAGGGTCGCCCACAGGTAGGGCCCGACCACCGCGTCGACGACGAGCAGTGCCGAGAACGCGACCATCGAGACGAGACCGATGCGCAACAGCGCTTCCGGACGGACGCGGTCGACGAGCTTGGCGTTGGCACCACTGGTGACGACGATGCCGAGTGCGTTGGCCGTGAAGGCGATGGAGTACCACGTCGTCGAGAGCCCGTGCACCTCCTGCAGCACGAAGGGCGATGCGGAGATGTAGGCGAACATGACGCCGAAGCCGAAGGCGAACGCGCCCGCATAGCCCAGGAATCGCTTGTTGGACATGACCTCCCGTGCGTCCGCGATCATGGTGGAGAGTCCGCCCGTGCTGCGGAGCTCGGCGGGATGACTCTCCGGCAGGAGTGCGAGCACACCCACGAACATCAGGACGGACACACCGGCGAGCACCCAGAAGACGCCGCGCCACCCTGTCAGACCGATGACCGCACCGCCGAGCAGCGGGGCGATGACGGGAGCGACTCCGTTGACGAGCACGAGGAGGCTGAACAGTTTGGCGGCCGCCGCGCCGCGTGCACGGTCACTGATGACGGCGCGGGAGAGAACGACGCCGGCGGCGCCGGTGAAGCCCTGGAAGAACCGGAACACGGTGAGCCACTCGACGGTCGGAGACCACGCGCACAGGATGGTCGCGATGATGGACACGAAAGTGCCCACGAGGAGCAAGGGGCGTCGACCGAAGCGGTCGGACAGCGGCCCGATCACCAGGTTGCCGATCGCGAGACCGACGAGAAACGTCGTGAGGGTCAGCTGGATCGCCGTGGCGCTGACACCGAACTCCTCGGCCATGCGGGGGAATGCCGGCAGATACATGTCGATGGACAGGGGCGCGACGGCGGCAAGGAGCGCCAGCATCGCGATCACGCCGGACGCCACCGGCCGCGCGGCGGTCGAGTCGACGGTGTCGCCGGACCGAGTGTCGACGCTCATCGGGTGGCCTCCGTATTGGATATAATTTTATACATACTCACATGAGTAGAATGTCAGTCATGGCGTCTGGAAGTCCAGTGAGCGAGTCCGATGTGATCGACATCGCCCGCGAGGTGCGGGCTCTCGTGTGGTCGCTGCGCCGATTCGGCGAACGACAGTCCGGACTGCCCGCCCTCCCCCATTCCGAACTCGAGGTTCTGCGTGTGGTGGTCAGCCACGAAGGGACCACCGTCTCGGACGTCGCCCGCATGCTGGGCCTGCACAGCAGCAACGTCAGCACGACGGTGCGACGTCTGATCGACAAGGGGCTGCTCGCGCGGGACACCGATCCCGGTGACAGACGGTCGAGTCGGCTGCATTCCACCGCCACGGCACGTCGACACGGTGAGATGATCGACGACGTGTGGATCGACGCCGTCGGACGCCGACTCGCGGCCATGTCAGCGGAGGATGCGGCTCTGCTCACCCGTGCCGCGCCGCTCCTCGCGCACCTCACGTCCATGCCGACCGAACCCTGACGACTCCGCGGGGCGACCGAACCGTCATAGTGACGCCATGCTGATGTCGCTCCGCCTGCTCCGACAGATGGCGCCGTGGCGCACGGGACGCGGGCCGGTACGGGTCGACCCGACCCGTACGTGGTTCCGCGTCGCACCGTCCGATCTGGACGTGCTGATGCACATGAACAACGGTCGATACCTGTCCGTACTCGACGCGGGTCGAGTCGACATGTTCGTGCGCGGTGGCCTGTGGCGAGCCCTGCGTGGACGCGGGTGGCATCCCGTCGTCGCGTCACAGACCATCACGTACGTCCGCTCCCTCACCCTGTGGACGAAGTTCTCGGTGTCCACCCGCTTCCTCGGTGTCGACGCGAAGAACGCCTATCTCGAACAGATCTTCGACGTCGACGGACGTGTCCACGCGACCGCGATCGTCGCCCTCAGGTTTCTCGACGACAGCGGATCCTCGGTACCGACCGACGACATCGTCGCCCTGTTCGACGGCGATGCAGCCCCACTTCGCCGCCCGGACGCAGAGATTCCGCTCGGCCGACGCACTCAGCATCTCGTGGTCGCCGCATTCGAGGACGTCTGACCCTTCCGGGCGCGCATGCTCCTATATGGTCTCCTTCGAACCGCATCTGCGGCGAAAGGAGCCGACATGGTGACGACGAGGATCGCAGTGCTGGGGTGCGCGGCGGTGGTGGCACTGTCGCTCACGGGGTGCTCCTCGCCCGGACCGGCCGAAGACGGCATCACCGTGTTCGCTGCCGCGTCGCTGAAGGCGTCGTTCACCGAGCTGGGTGAGCAGTTCGAGCAGACCCGCCCGGGTACCGCCGTGACGTTCACGTTCGCGGGGTCGTCCGATCTGGTGTCCCAGTTGTCGCAGGGTGCGCCCGGGGACGTTCTGGCCTCGGCGGACACGATCACCATGGACAAGGCACGGGACGCCGAGTTGATCGACGGTGACCCGGTCACGTTCGCGACCAACACTCTGACGATCGTCACTCCGCCGGGCAACCCCGCCGGGATCGGCTCGTTCTCGGACCTGGCGACGTCCGGGACCACGGTCGTCGTGTGCGCGCCGCAGGTTCCGTGCGGTGCCGCCACCGAGAAGATCGAGACGACCGCCGGGGTGAGCCTCACCCCTGCCAGCGAGGAATCGTCCGTGACGGACGTTCTGGGCAAGGTCACGTCCGGTCAGGCCGATGCCGGCCTGGTCTACGTCACCGACGCGGCCGGCGCCGGTGACGCCGTCGTCACCGTGCCGTTCCCGGAGGCGTCGGGCGCGGTGAACTCCTATCCCATCGCCGCACTGGCCGACTCCGGCGCACCGGACATCGCGAGCGCCTTCGTCGACTTCGTCTCCGGTCCCGACGGACGGAAGGTGCTGGCCGACGCCGGGTTCGGCGCGCCCTGAGAGACCGCCGGTGCGCCGAGGATCCGCCGCCACGGGGGAATCTTTCCCGCGCGGACGGGGTTGGCCGAACGAGACGTTCGTTGCACGACCGAAGGAGAAGCACGTGAAGATCGGCATCATCGGAGCAGGCGACATCGGCGGAACCCTGACCCGACGGCTGCGCGCCGTGGGCCACGAGGTTGCCGTCGCCAACTCTCGGGATCCGGAGACCCTCGCGGATCTGGCGTCCGAGACCGGCGCCACCGCGGTCTGGGCGAAGGACGCCGCGACCGACGCGGATCTCGTCATCGTCAGCATCCCGCAGAAGAACACGCCGGACCTCGCGTCCGGCATCCTCTCGGCCCGCAAGCCCGGTGCTCCGGTGATCGAGACGAACAACTACTACCCGCAGCAGCGGGACGGCAAGATCGACGCGATCGAGGACGGCACACCGGAGAGCGTGTGGGTCTCGGAACTGCTGGGCGAGCCGGTCGTGAAGGCATTCAACGGAATCTGGTGGAAGCACCTCCTGAACAAGGGCGTCCCGGCCGGCACCGAGGGCCGCATCGCGCTGCCGATCGCCGGCGACGATGCCGACGCCAAGAAGATCGTGTCCGCCGTCATCGACGAGATCGGCTTCGACGTCGTCGACGCCGGATCGTTGGCCGAATCCTGGCGCCAGCAGCCGGGTACACCCGTGTACGGCAAGGACTTCGGAGTCGACGCGACGGTCGATGCGCTGGCGCAGGCGACCCCGGAACGCACCGCGGAGTGGAAGGCCTGACACCCCTCAGGTGGTGAGCACCGCGTCGTAGGCCCAGTAGGCGCCGAACAGCGCACCCGCCACCGCGGCGGCACCGAGTCCCGCACGGACTCGTGTCGCCGCGGTGCGGCAACACGCCGGCACGAGGATGCCCGCCAGCGCGGCTTCCACGAACCAGTGCGGACCGCCGACCACGACGGTCCCGTACACGGCCTCACCGAGCACGATCCCCGCCACGACCACCGTCCCGCTCACACGGCGGTCACGCCCGACAGCAGCACCGGCTGCGCCGCACACCGCCCCCGCACCGAGTCCGACGAGGACGAAGACCAGCACTTCCCGCACGGTGATCACGTTCGGCGACAGCAGGATCCACACCAGGACGAGCGCGAGCATCGACGCGACTCCGACTGCCACGCCGCGTCCGTGCGGCGACCGGGCCGCCACCGCGAACGGCACCAAGCCCCACAGCGCACTCGTGTTCACGAGCGCATCCCACGGCGGCGGCACGATGGTGAACAGAACCACGAGGGCCACACCCGCAGCGGACCCGAGCGCGGCCGCCGCGACGAGACGTCGTGCGCCGATCAGCGCCCCGTCCACCGGGGTTCGCGCTTCTCCATGAACGCCATGATCCCCTCGACCGTGTCGGAGGACGTGGACAACTGCGCGAGCGCGCGGTCGGTCTCCTCCCATGCGGCCGCTTCGGACGGGATGCGCCCATCGACGATGCCCCGGGCGATGACCTTGCTGGCGCGGATCGCGAGAGGCGCTCCCGCCGCGATGGTCTCCGCCAACCGAAGCGCCGTGTCGAGAACGGCGTCCGGTTCCACCACACGATTGACGAGTCCCCACCGCGCCGCGTCGTCCGCACTCATGGGCTCACCGGTGAGGATCAGTTCCATCGCGATCGCTCGCGGGATCGCGTCGACCAGCCGGAAGAGTCCGCCCGCTCCCGCGATCAGCCCGCGATGCACCTCGGGAAGCCCGAATCGTGCAGTGGTGGAGGCGATCACGACATCACCGGACAGTGCGATCTCGGTCCCACCGCCGAGTGCGTTCCCGGTGACCGCGACGACGATCGGCGTGGAGATCGGGTGCCTGGTGACGCCGGCGAAGCCCCAGTGTGCCGTCTCCGGAGGGGTCACGCCGTCGGGACCCCGCGTGCCGAGTGCCTTCAGATCGGCTCCGCCGCAGAAGGTGCCGGAGCCCGCCGCCGTGAGGACGACGGCACGGATCGACTCGTCGCCGTCCGCCAGTTCCCACGCCTCGCCCAGCAGGGTGTGCACCTCTGCGTTCACGCTGTTGGCCGCGGCGGGGCGGTTCAACGTCACCAGCAGCACGTGTCCGCGGCGTTCCGTGAGAACCACGTCCTGATCGCTCATGCCCGTACTCCCCTGCCGTTCGCCGTGATCGAGTCGAGGGTGATGTCCAGGTTCCCGCCCTCGTCCACCACGTCGATCGTGAGGCCGACCGGTGAGACGTCGCGGTCGGTGACCACTCGATGAAACGCCGCCGCGGCGTCCGCCCCGGTACGACCGGCGATGCGGTCACCCTCGGGTGTGCGGGCGATGACGAGCGCCTGTTCCGGTTCCCCGCCGCGCCCGAACATGACAGTCGCCGTCTCGACGATCGCGCGACCGCTGTGGCCGTGCGTCACGGGTACCGCTGTCGCCGACACGGTCACCGCATCGGGGTTCCCGACGTATCCGGCCTCGTGCGGATCGGTCGACAACAGGATGGTGTGCTGGTGGGTGAGGTAGCCGCCGTTCGCATGCACCATCGCGATCGCCGGAGCGCGTCCGCCGCGGGACTGTCGCAGCAGCCGGGTCGATTCCGCGACCGCGTGCAACGAGTAGCTGCTGAGCGGCCCACCGAAGAACGAGTGGCCGCCCAGGACCGTGGGAGTGGCATCCGACGACAGTCCCAGCTCGTCCATCAACAGGAGAGGGACGACGGGAAAGCAGCTGTAGGCATCGACGAAGGTGAGATCGGCACCCGCGACACCCGCCGCGGCGAGGGTGGTGCGCACCGCCGCTCGGAGCGCCGGTGAATGATCGAAGGTGCTGCGCGCCAGGATGTCCGGGGCATCGGACGCACCGGCGCCGCCCCACAGGTACACGATGCGGTCCTCGTCCACCCCGGCCGCGCGCGCTGCCGCCAGCGAACACACCAGCACCGCGGCGGCCTGGTCGACGAACGGCATGGCGTTCATGGCGAGGGGATAGCAGTCGGACACCGCGCGGTTCGACGCGTCCACGCCGGCGATGTCGTCGGGCGACCGCTCGACCGGACTCCACGCGACCGGATGTCGCGCCGCGACAGCGGAGAACCGCGAGTACAGCTCTGCCGACGCCGTCAGTGACTCGCTGGGTCGCAGACCGAGACGGTCGGCCCGAGCGCGGTCGAACAGCGGATAGATCTGGACGGGGGCGAGGATGCCCGCTCGCTGCATCTCGGCGCTGCCGAGGTCGTCCGGTGCGAAGGTCGGCGGGCCGCCCGGTGCGACGGCCCAGCCGAGCTCGACGGGATCCGTTCCGGCTTTCGTCAGTGCTCGCACGGATGCCTGCGTCTCGCCGCCGACGACGAGTGCCACGGAGCTGCGACCGGCGGCGATGTCGTGCCCCACTCGGTCCATCAGGCGCGCGGGGTGGTGACCGCCGATGGTGCTGGCGGACCGCGTCGGCGCGGATGCCCCCAGCCGTGCTGCGATCAGAGCCGGGAGATCGTCGTAGTTCCAGCTCGTCGTGCGCACGGCGTGGATCGCGTCCACCGCGGCGCCGAGCGCCGACGTTCCGCTGTCGTCGAGCGCAGCACGGACCGCGCGCAGCACGAGCTCCATCGGCTCCACGGGGTCGGCCGCAGCGCCGGCGCTGCCGGACACGACATCGCCCACGCCCACGACGACCGGGATGCGGTCTGCTTCCTGTGACATGGGATCACCTTATTACAGACACCAGTTGTCTGTAATCTGATGGCATGGAGTCGACCGACGGCACGGCGCGACGGGGGCGGCCACGCGACCCCGCCATGGAATCGCGGGTGTACGACGCCGTCGTGGACGTGTACTGGCGCACCGGGTGGGCGGGATTCACCATCGATGCCGTCGCCAAGAGCGGTGGCGTGGGCCGCGCGGCGATCTACCGTCGGTGGCCCACCAAGGAGGCACTCCTCACCGGGGCTCTGGAGACCGTGCTCCCCCTCGTCGACCCCATCGACACCGGCACCCTGACAGGCGATCTCACGGAACTGGCTCGTCAACTCCTGCGGGGCTACCGAGACTCCTCGGGGCTCATCGCCGTGCGCGTGGCCCTCGACGCCCGCGTGTATCCCGATCTGCTCGAGGCGCTGACCGCCACCATCAGCACGAGCAGATTCGTCGCGACCCGAGACATCGTCCGCCGCGCCGTGTCCCGCGGCGAGTTACCGGAACACGTGCGGACCACACTGCTGCTCGAGATGCTCACGGGCGCCGTTCTGAGCCGAGTGTTGTTCGCACACGATGCGACCGAGGCGCCGTCCGCCGCCACCGCGGACGACGCGTACATCGACGGACTGGTCGACGCGGTGCTGGCGAGCGTGCGCCGCTAGCGCGTCGACTCGGGAGCGGACGACTGCCCGCGCGCCCTGTCCTCGTACGCGCGACGCCGTTCCGCGTCCACGTCGCCGAGGAAGATCTGCTCGGATCCGAAACGGCGACTGACGAACTCACCGAGTCGGCGCGGCATGAAGCGCTGGCTGACGACGATCGCGCCGGCCGAGGCCGGGATGCGCACCTTGGGTCGCGGCTTCTCGACGAGCCGGACCACCGCCCGCGCGATGTCCTCGGGTTCGGCCTTCTTCATGAAGGGCACGTCTCTCGTTCCCGCCGTGAGTTCGGTGTTGACGAACCACGGCAGGACCAGGGAGAACTCGACGCCCGAGGATCGGTACTCCACCCTCGCCGCCTCGGTGAACGCGATGACCGCAGACTTGCTGGCGCAGTAGGTGGCCAGGCCTGGCGCCACCGCCTCGCCCGCCATCGAGGCGATGGAGACGACGTGTCCGCGCCGTCTCGGCACCATGCGGTGCAGCGCCGACTTGGTGCCGATGATGACGCCGTGCACGTTCACGTCCATGATCCGGCGTGCCACCGCGTCCGGCTCGTCCGTCAGCGCCCCGACCGGCATGATTCCGGCGTTGTTGACCAGGACGTCGACCGGGCCCAGCTGACGCTCGACGCGGTCGAGGAAGGCGTCGAAGGACGCCGGGTCCGTGACGTCCAGTGCTCCGTGCAGGTGCACCCGCGCGGACTCGGCCGCGGCGGCGAGGGCGTCCGCGTCCACGTCCCCGATCGCCACCCTGGCGCCGGCGGCGACCAGCGCGCGCGCCGTCGCGAGGCCGATTCCCCGTGCGCCACCGGTGATGGCGATGACTCGTCCCTGCAGTGATCCCGTCATCGTCTTATTACAGACACGCAGTGTCCGCAAAGTCAAGGGTTCGGAGTGCCGTCGCGGCCGCCCCGGCGATGCGAGGATCGATCCCGTGCAGAACCGTGACGACGACATCCGCCGGGTCCACCGAGTGCTCGACGACCTCCGCCTCGAGTCACTGGTGGACGTGCACACGCATTTCATGCCGCACAGCGTTCTGGCCAAGGTGTGGAACTACTTCGACTCCGTGGACGACCGCCTCGGCACCGCGTGGCCGATCGAGTACCGCGTGGACGAGGACGAACGCACCGACCTGTTGCGCAGGTACCGGGTAGGGACGTTCACGTCCCTGCTGTACCCGCACAAGCCCGGCATGGCGGAGTGGTTGAACGGGTGGGCAGCGGAGTTCGCGGACCGAACACCCGACTGTGTACGCACCGCCACCTTTCACCCCGAACCGGACGCTGCTCGGTACGTCCGTGCCGCCGTCGAGGACGGGGTCGGAGTGATGAAATGCCATGTGCAGGTGGGGAATATCGACGTCCACGATCCGTACCTGGACGACGTGTGGGCGGTTCTCGACGACGCCGCCGTACCCGTCGTCATCCACTGCGGATCGGGACCCGAACCCGGTCGCCACACCGGACCGGACCCGATCCGCGCACTACTGCACCGCTTTCCGACACTCACCCTGCTGATCGCACACATGGGCATGCCCGAGTACGAGGACTTCCTCACCCTGGCCGAGACGTTCGACAACGTCGGGCTCGACACCACGATGGTGTTCACCGATTTCACCGAACAGCTCGCGCCCTACCCGCGATCGGCGTTGCCGCGCCTGCGCGACCTGCAGGACAAGATCGTGTTCGGCAGCGACTTCCCCAACATCCCCTACTCGTACGCGCACGCGGTCGAGAGCGTGGTCGGCCTCGGACTCGGTGACGACTGGTCCCGCGCTGTGCTGCACGACAACTGGGCACGGTTCAGCCGCCGTACGGCACCATGACGTCGATGATCCAGACGACACCGAAGCGGTCGGTGAGTTTGCCGTACAGCGGGGAGAACACCGACGGACCGAGTTCCACCTCGACGGTCGACCCCGCGGCGAGCGCCGTCCAGTAGCCGGTGATCGCGTCGGCGTCGGTGCTGCGCAACGAGAAGTAGAAGGCGTTGCGGCCCGCGTCCCGCTCGAGGTCGTGCTGCACGTCGTAGGCCATCACGTGGAAGCCGTCCGGCGAGGAGACCTGGCCCCACACCACCTGGTCGGCCTGATCTGGGCTCGTGTCGCCGTACGGGACCACGACGAGATCGCCGCCGAACACCGAGTGGTAGTACTCGAGCGCGGCGCGCGCGTGGCCGTCGAAGTTCAGATGCAGGGTGCTGGTCACGGTCATGGGGTTCTCCTCGTGGGTGGTCTCTCGCGGGCGGCGATCACCGCCTGCAGACCCACTGTGTCGGTCGAAGCGGCCAGTTTCTGTCCGCTACTTCGGGCAGTATCGGCGGCATGCCCGCACCCTCGTCACGCATGCTCACGCTGCTGTCGTTGCTGCAGCACCGACGGGACTGGCCGGGCGAAGAACTGGCTCGGCGACTCGAGGTGAGTCCGCGCACCGTCCGGAGGGACGTCGACCGGCTCCGCGAGCTGGGGTACGCGGTGTCGTCCGCGAAGGGGCCTGACGGGGGCTATCGCCTGGACGCGGGCGCCGACCTTCCGCCTCTGCTCTTCGACGACGACCAGGCGGTGGCACTCGCCGTCGCCCTCGGCGGTGCCACGTCACTCGGCGTGGACGTGGCCGAGCCTGCCGCCCGAGCTCTCGCCACCGTGCGTCAGGTGCTCCCGAGCAGGTTGCGCCACAGACTCGACCGCGTGGCGACGACGCCTCCGCCCGAGTCCGCGCCTATGGTCGACAGCCGAACACTGCTGGCGGTCGCCGGTGCGGTCGGCACCGAGGCACTGCGGTTCGCATACACGTCCCCCTCGTCCGAACCCTCGTCGCGACACGTCGAGCCCTACGGCGTCGTGACCGCGCGGGCGCGGTGGTACCTGGTGGCATGGGATCTGGCGCGCGACGACTGGCGCATCTTCCGACTCGATCGCATGGAGCTGCGCCCACCGACCGGCCGACGCTTCACACCGCGGCCCGTCCCGGGCGGCTCCGCCGGTCGCCTGCTCCAGGCGCGACTCCGTGGATCGGAGACGGGTACCTGGCCCTGCGTCGGCGAGGCGGTCGTCCGTCTGCCGGCCGAGGCGCTGCGGCCGTTCCTCACCGAGTCGGACGAGTCCGTGGAACACGTCGACGCAGAGCGGTGCCGCGTGACGGTCGGCTCGTGGTCGTGGGTCGCCGTGGCCGCGTCCCTCGCACGGTTCGACGCGGACCTCGAGGACGTCTCCCCGCCCGATCTCGTGACGGCGATGGCCACGGTCGCGGCACGTCTCGGCCCCGAACGAACCGACGCGCCCCCGGCGGGCGCTCGATCTGCTACGACTGACTCGTGACGAGACTCGGCATCGTGTTCACCCCCGCCCACGACCCTGCCCGGCTGATCACGGCCGCACGCGCCGCGGAGAAGGCGGGACTCCACGAGTTCTGGCTGTGGGAGGACTGTTTCAGCCACGGTGGGCTGACGACCGCGGCCACAGTGCTGGCGAGCACCGAGCGCATCCAGGTCGGCCTGGGACTCATGCCCGCGCCGCTGCGCAACGTCGCCCTGTGCGCCATGGAGGTCGCGTCGCTGCATCGACTGTTCCCCGGCCGGTTCCTCGCCGGTGCCGGACACGGCGTGCAGCACTGGATGGGGCAGGTCGGCGCCCGCGTCGCGTCTCCGATGACGCTGCTGGACGAGTACTCGACCGCTCTACAGGCGCTGCTGCGCGGGGAGGAGGTCACCGTCGACGGCCGGTACGTCTCCCTCGATGCCGTGCAGCTGCAGTGGCCGGCGCCCGACGAACCGTTCTTTCTCGGCGGTACCGGTCCGAAGACGCTGCGCTACGCGGCATCCCACTCGGACGGCACCTTGTTCGCGGCCGCGATGTCGGACGACGAGCTGGCCGCCTCGTGTGCCGAGGTGAGCGCAGCGCGGCGCTCCGCCGACCATCGCGTCATCGCGCCTCGACTGGTGGCGGTGGGCGCCGGCGCGGACGACCGCATTCGCGACGAGGTCGCGCGCTGGGGCAAGTCCGATACGAGCGGGCTCGCGGTCACCGGCGGCGCGGCGGAGGTGGCGGACGAGGTCGCCCGCCTGGGGCACCTCGGCATCACGACGGTCGTCGCCCACCCCACCGACGACGAGCCCGATCTCGAGGGGTTGATCGAGGTGCTCGGTCAGACGGCCGCGGGGGTGCGCTGAGCACCCGACGGAACGCGATGTGCGGCGAGGAAGTCGAGGAGCACGGGAGCGAAGGACGACGCATTCTCGAAGAACGGGAAGTGGCTGCCCCCTTCAGCTCTGGTGAAGACGCGAAGTTCGGCGCCGGGGATGCGGTCGGCAGTCCAGGCCTGAGACGCGGTCGACACGTGGCTGACCTCGCCGCCGATCACGAGGGTGGGAACGTCGATGTCGGGCAACACGTCTCGCCAGTCCTGCATGATGTGATCGAACAGGAGCCGCGCACCCCACGCGGCCGGCATCCGAAGGTTCTCCCGGTAGAGCCACTCCACGTCGTCGGCTCCGATGTCGGGGGAGAGCATCGACACCAGGAACGCGTGGCGGATGGCGTCGCTCTCGGGAGAGGTCAGCGATGCCACGAAAGCGTCGGCACCGGCGACGTCCAGGATCGCACCCGCATCCCTGCCGTCCTCGGCCGTCATCCACGGCAGGACGGCGCAGGCGCTCGGCTGGTCCACGACGACGAGGGAGTCGACGCGGGACGATCCGTGAGTGTCCAGGTAGCTCCACGCGACCGAGGCCCCCAACGAGTGTCCGACCAGGCACGCTCGATCCACCGCGCGGGCGTCGAGAACCTCGTGCAGATCGGCTGCCAGCCGCGCGACGCGCGCGCCCGTCGCCGGCTTGCCCGACAGTCCGTGACCACGGAGGTCGAAAGACACCACCCGATGAGTGGGAGTGAGCAAGGGAATGACGCGGTCGAACATCGCCCGCGACTGCGACCATCCGTGGACCAGCACGAGGGTGTCACCGGTCGATCCGGGACCGCTGTCTCTGACGTCGAGCGCACACCCGTCGCTGGTGGTGACCATCATCGTTCCGGCTCCTCGGGTCCGTGCCGGCGAAGACACCGACGGTGCGAGTGTCGCGCCGGAGTGACCTGTATCACCACCTACGTCCGTCGGGATGCGCGGTCGCAGGATCCTCGTTCTGTCGGAACTGCGAGGTCAGGTCATGCAGGTGTAGTCCCAGATGAAGCTGCAGCCGATCCCGTCCCGAGTCGAGATCGAGCGACGTGATCTCCCGTATACGGTCCAACCGGTAGTAGAGCGACGTCCGATGCATGTGGAGTTCGGCAGCCGTCCTCGCGACGGAGCCACCGTGGTCGAGGAACGACCGCAGCGTCGACGTCAACCGTCCCGACGGGTCCATCTCCATGAGGCGGCGCAGCGGTAACGGGACGGATTCCGGGACCATCACCTCGGCGGGGAGCTCGAGCAGCACCGCGTCCACTCCGAGGTCGTCCCAGAAGACGATGTCGCCGGACGGGGCTCGTGACGCGATGTCCGCGCGGTGGCGAGCACGCCACGCGCCGGTGCGCCCCTCGGTCGAGGTGCCGACACCGACGGCGCAGCGATAGGAGCCGGCCCCCAGCACCCGATCGAGGCCCTCCGCCACCCGGCGGACGTGCTCGAGGATTCCCGCACGAGTCGGAACCACCTCCGACGTGAGCAGAAGGAGCGCGCGGTCGTCGTCCACCAGGTGCTGCGCCGTGGTGCCACGTGTCCGTGCCGCCATGTCGACGGCCACCTGCAGCGCCGTCGCGACCGAGGCATCCGGTGTGCCCAGCGCGGTGACGGTGAACGACACCACGGTGACGCACGCCGCCCCCGCGCCCGCGCCCCCGTTTCTCACGAACCACGCCTCGGCGGCGCGCCGAGCGGCCTCGTGTCTGCCGAGGAGATCGCGCAACGCTGCCGTCCGCTCGACGGAGTCCTCGCCGGATGCGATGGAGCCCGCATGCATCACGGATTCGACGTCCCGGCTCACCTTCTCGATGTGCCGGATCTCCCCCGGAGTGAGGGAACCGTCGGCATCGATGACCATGAGGAAACCGAGCAACCACCCCGGTCCGTGCAGCGGCACACACAGCCGCGCGGTCAGGCCCAGGTCCGGGCTCGCCTCGAGGACGTGCGCCCCATGCCACCGCCCCGCGCCACGCGACAGAACGTAGCGGCCGACGTCGGCACCGGCGTCGCGTTGCAACACCGCGCGGACGCGCACGGCATCCTCGTCACCGAAATGCCTACTCGCACAGATCAAGCGGACTGCCGGGTCGTCGACCACGACCGACCGGCCGAGATGTTCGGCGAGAGCGTCGATCAGCTCCAGGAGGCGAGCATCGACGCTCGGGGTGCCCGTCATGGATGTCAGCCTCGCAGTTCTTCCTACAGATGGTGGAAGTTTCACGCCGACGCTCGACGCGGCGCGCTGGTTCGAGGGCCTACCACTAGACGACCATCGAGAGGTCACGTTCGTTCTCGGAATCCGGAGCCGCCATGCCACCGTCACTGTCCGGCCGTGTGGTGCTCGTGTTCGGCGCTGGGTCCAGCGGTACAGCCATGAGCAACGGCCGCGCCGCCGCACTCGCCTATGCCAGGGCCGGGGCGACGGTGGTGGCGATCGACCGGGACCGCGCCGAGGCCGAGCTGACGACGAAGGAGATCGTGAGCGACGGAGGACGAGCGATGGCGATCGCGGCGGACATCACGGACGAGGACGGCGTTCGCGACGCTGTCGACGCCGCCGCACACGCCGTCGGGCCGCCCACGATCCTGCACAACAACGTCGGGTCGGTGACCACCGGGCAGGTCACCGACCTGAGCATCGACCGGTGGAACGCCGCGCTGTCGCTGAATCTCACGGGGGTGTTCCTCACCTGCAAGTACACGATTCCGTGGATGCTCTCGGAGGGGGGCGGCGCGATTGTGAACGTCTCCTCGCTGGCGAGCATCCGGTACACCGGGTACTCCTATCCCGCCTACGCTGCCGGGAAGGCCGGAGTGAATCAGCTGACCGTGGCATTGGCGCTGGAGTACGCCGCGTTCGGTGTCCGGGTCAACGCGATCCTGCCGGGGCTGATCGACACACCCCTGGTCTCGCACACCCTGGTGGACGACGCGTCTCGCGAGACCGCACTGGCCGCCCGCCATGCCGCGAGTCCGACCGGACGGATGGGCACGCCACAGGACGTGGCCAATGCGGCTGTCTTTCTCGCCTCGGACGACGCGGCCTACATCAACGGGGTCTGCCTCCCCGTCGACGGTGGCCTGGCGGCGAGGAGCGTGTGAACCTCGACAGCCCTCCGCGATGACTTCCGCACCGCTCGGTGGTCCATCTCGTCACACGCAACCGAGGAGTGACGCCATGGGAACGATCACCATCGAGATGTTCGCGACGCTCGACCTCGTCGGGCAAGCTCCCGGCGGACCCGACGAGGACCCGGACGGGTTCCCGTTCGGCGGCTGGCAGGCGCCGCTGATCGACGACGTCACCGGCGCGCAGATCGATGCGGCCTACCGCGGCACCGATGCGCTCCTGCTCGGGCGACGGACGTACGACATCTTCGCGTCGTACTGGCCGCATCAGCAGGGCGGACCGGACGACGGCATCGCGAGTCTCTTCAACGGGATTCCCAAGTACGTCGCCTCGCGCGATCCGCGCACGCTCGACTGGGCCGGATCCTCGGTACTGGGCCCGGATCTACCGACCGCTGTGCGCGAGATCCGAGAGCGGCATCAGGACATCAAGGTCGTGGGGAGTCTCGATCTGGTGCAGACACTGGTGCGGGAGCGGTTGTTCGACCGCCTCGACCTGTGGCTGCACCCCATCGTGCTGGGTGTCGGTAAGACGGTGTTCGACACCGGCGCCCTGCCGACGAGCCTCGCCCTCGTTGCCCCACCGCAGGCAAGCCCGGGCGGCACCGTGTTCCTGCAGTACGCGCTGGCGGACGGCACACCCGGCACCGGGGACATGAGCGCCCCGGAGCGGGGCCGCCGGTGATTCTCAGCCCGCGAGTCGGACGGTCCGAGCTCGCACGGCGAGGAAGAACGGGATCGCCGAGCCGATACCCACACCGAACGTGAGGAGCACCGTGACCAGCCACCACCGGACGATGCCGAGTCGCCGCGCCTCGGGCAACGCCCAGACGTGGAAGGCGATCACCACGAGGATGAGATCCACCATCGCGAACCGTCCGGGCACGGTGGACCAGATCTTCCCGACGAAGAAGTCGGCGGCGGATCGTGTCCCGTGCTTCCGGACGTAGGGCAGGGCGATCGCGTTCTGCGCGACACCCGCCACTGCCGCGAGTGCCATGAGTCTTCGTTCGTCCGACGTCGTCACCGATGCTCCGTTCGTGGTGTGAATCTGATGAGTATCACCTGCCGGTGAAGGTGGCCTGCCGTCTCTCGACGAACGACAGCATCCCCTCGGCCGCGTCGGCCGTCGAGAACAGTGCCCGGATGCCGGGGAGCAGCTGCGCCGCCGCGGCGGCGTCCCCCTCGATCAGGCTGCGATGAGCGGACTCCAGCGTGGCCCGCACACCAAGCGGCGCAGCGGACTCCGCGATGCGGTGTGCGAGCTCGATCGCGCGCTCGATCGCCGCGGCGGGATTCGCACAGACCTCCTGCACGAGCCCGATGCGACGAGCCTCCTCGGCATCGAACTCGTCTCCGGTGAGCATCCACCGCATGGCGTTCCCCCAGCCGGTCTCGCGAGGAAACCGCAGGGTCGCCCCGCCGAACGGGTAGATACCGCGCTGAACTTCCATCTGAGAGAAACGCGTTCCGGCTGCGGCGACCCGGATGTCGGACGCCAGCAGCAGTTCGATGCCGAGCGTCATGCACCATCCGTGCACCGCCGCCACCACCGGAGTGGTCCACGTTCCGTCGAGGCGCCACGGATCCCGCCCACCCTCAGCGAACGGCAGACGATCGCCCGTCAGATGCTGGGCGACGTCCACGAGATCGAGACCGGCGGTGAAGTGCTCACCGTGAGCGAAGAGGAGTCCGGCACGGAGGTCGTCGTCCGCCTCCAACATTCCGTACGCCGTGGACAGCTCGCGGATCATGTCGGTGGTGAAGGAGTTCCGCTTCGACGGCCTGTTCAGCCCGATGTGCAGGACGTGCCCACGCGGTTCGACGGTGATCGTCTGGAACTCGGTCACGACACACTCCCCCTGTGGCGGGCCGGAACCCGGTTATATGTTCCATCACATAGTACACAGAGGTGCCGGACCCGTACATGCAGAAAGCCGGCACCAGGATGATCCTGGTACCGGCTCTCTGTGGTGCGCCCGAAGGGATTCGAACCCCTAACCTCCTGATCCGTAGTCAGGTGCTCTATCCGTTGAGCTACGGGCGCATGCTGTGGTGCTGTTCAGTTATCCTCCGACCGAAGTCGAAAGTGGCGGAGGCGAGAGGATTTGAACCTCCGGACCCGGTGAAGGGTCAAGTCATTAGCAGTGACTCCCATTCGGCCGCTCTGGCACGCCTCCTGGACCTCTTTCGAGGGCACCGGTCCTTGCGAACCGCCGAGAAGGAAGATTACACACGCCCCGGAGTAGACGCAAAACGGCTGGTGGGGCGGTCTTATCGGAGATGACTGTCGAACCAGTCGAAGATGCGACGCTGGGCGTCGACGATCGCCTCCTCGCCGGCCGACTCCTCCGACACGGCGGATTCCTCGTCCGCACGATGCTCGACGCCGGCGTAACTGACGACGAGCGTGGCGACGGACGCCTTCGACACGGCCTCCTGCAACTGCTCCACATGCTCCACGGGAGTGCGGACGTCGTCGCGTCCGTAGAGACCGAGCCAGGGCGCCTTGAGGGATGCCGCCGCGTCGACGAGAGCGAGCGCATCCGTGGTCAGCGCCTCGACGATGCCGGGAGCCGCGACACTCACCGCCGCACCGATGGCTCGATCGGTGGCCACCAGGGCGGCTGCGGTTCCGGCGTCGTCGAATCCGATGACGCCGATGCAGTCGGTCGGGACGCCTCGGCTCTGCAGCCAGTCGACGGTGGCGTCGAAGTCCTCGAACAACGGCGTGCCGAACACCTCGTCGTCGCCCGCCGCCCGGTGGAACAGGTGAGGCGCCGCGACCAACCAGCCGTCGGCGGCGAGGGACCGCATGAACTCGAGCAGGGCCTGCGGGAGCTCGCGCGCCTCGTGCAACACCACGATGCCGCCGCGAGCCCTGCTGTCCGGCTCGAACGCGGTGAGCGGCACGCGATCGAGCGTGGCGGTGTCCGCACCCTCGTCGCGGGGGCGGATGGGCGCAGTGTCCTCGATGAGACCCGACATGGCTCCACGGTAATGGCACACAATGGCGAAAGCGAGGGTCGAGCGAGAGCCGCGACCACACTGTGTCCGACCGCCGCGCATAATCGGTGATCGTGACCCCACGCACGCGCCCCGACCTCGATGCCATCCCCGGTTACCTGCCCGGCCGCTCGTTCCCGGGCGCGATCAAACTCGCCAGCAACGAGACCACGGCCGGCCCGCTGCCCAGCGTTCGCGAGGCCATCGCCGAGGCGGCGGCCGGAGTGAACCGCTATCCCGACAACCAGTCGACAGTCCTGGTCGAGGCGCTCGCGGACTTCCTCGACGTCCCGGCCACCACCGTCGCCGTCGGCTGCGGATCGGTCGCGCTGTGCCAGGAACTGGTCCAGGTCACCTGCAACGCCGGGGACGAGGTCGTCTTCGGCTGGCGCTCGTTCGAGGCCTACCCCATCGTCACGCTCGTCGCCGGCGCCACCGCCGTGCGTGTGCCGCTCACTCACGACGACGTGCACGACCTCGACGCGATGGCCGCAGCGGTGACGGACAAGACCCGTCTCATGTTCGTGTGCAACCCGAACAACCCGACGGGCACCGTGGTGGACCCCGCCGACCTCGAACGGTTCCTCGACGCGATCCCCGACCACATCGTCGTGGTGCTGGACGAGGCCTACTTCGAGTACACCGACCGCGCGATCGACGGCGTGGAGATCGGACGAACCCGACCCAACGTCGTGGTGCTGCGGACGTTCTCGAAGGCCTACGGCCTCGCCGGACTACGGGTGGGGTACGCCGTCGGAGCACCGTCGATCATCACGTCGATGAAGAAGGTGCACACCGCGTTCAGCGTGAGCAGTGTCGCGCAGAGTGGCGCCGTCGCATCTCTCGCGGCCTCGGACGAACTGCTGGCACGCACGGCCACCGTGACGGCCGAGCGGTCGCGGTTACGGGACTCGTTGCGCAGCATGGGATTCCACGTACCCGAGTCGTCGGCGAACTTCGTCTGGATCCCGCTGGGCGCGGAGTCGGGCGACTTCTCCGCAGCGTCCACCGAGGCCGGTGTCATCGTCCGCGCCTACGGAGACGACGGAGTGCGCGTGACGGTGGGCGACCCGCACGAGAACGACGCGTTCCTCGCGTTCGCCGCGTCGGCCGCCGAGACGTTCGCGGCGGCGCACTGAGGAGTGTGTGCACACCCCTGGCGGTGAGTGAACACCCTCAGCAGCCGGCAGGAAAGGGTGTGCGGTCGACGCAGAGGGTGTGCACACCCCCGGCGGCCGGGTGGGTCGACGCGCACCACTCGGGCCCGCGCCGCGAGACGTTCGCGGCGGCGCACCAGGGAGTGTGTGCACACCCCTGGCGGTGAGTGAACACCCTCTGCAGCCGGCGGGAGAGGGTGTGCGGTCGACGGAGAGGGCGTACGCCCCTGACAGCTACAGGCCGAGCGCCCTGGCCACGACGGGCCACGAGTTGTGCATCTCGTCCTGCCAGTAGCGCCAGGAGTGCGTGCCGTACGGCTTGAACACGATGGTCGCCGGGACACCCGCCGCGCGCAGCGTGTCGGCGAAGCCGGTGGTGCAGATGTTCGCGGCGGCCTCGAGGGGGCCGCCGACGGTCAGCGCGTCGATGATCTCCTCACCGAAACCGCCACCCGCCTCGTACGGTCCGGGGAATCCGTTGCCCGTCGACAGGTACACCTGCTTGCCGCGGAGCGTCTCGACGCGGGTACTCGGATCGTTCTCGGCCCACAGCGGATCCGCGTTCGTGCCCCACATGTTGGTGGCGTCGCCTCCGGTGGACCCGACGGTGGCACGCACCGCGTTCTTCGTCTCGTTGGAGCGGTTGTCGTAGCAACCGCTGAATCCGGCGATGCCCGTGTACAGATCGGGATGCTTGGTCAGCAGGTTCATCGCGCCCTGTGCGCCCATCGACAGACCCATCAGCGCGTTGACGCCGTTGCCGTCGAAGCGGGCATCGATCAACGGGGGCAGTTCCGACGTCAGGAACGTCTCCCACTTGTTGACTCCGAGCACGGGATCGGGCTGGGCCCAGTCGGCGTAGTAGGCACCGCGTCCCCCGACGGGAAGGACGATGTTGGCGGCCTTGTCCGAGAAGAACGAGACCGCGTCCGTCTTCTGCGTCCACGTGCTCTCCGTGTAGCCGGACTCCTCGCCCGCACTGACCCCGTCCAGCATGTACAGCGACGGACGCGGTACCGATCGATCGGCGGGCAGCAACACCTGCACCTGGATCTCGCGGTTCATCGACGAGGAGAACACCGACATGACGGCCCGGCGATCGGTCGCCATGGTCACCGAGACGACGCGAGTGGGTGACGACGCGTCCACGGCCGGCGTCGGAACGCCGGGCTGCGCACCCGCCACCGGCGCGGAGCCGAGAAGCGTCAGCGCGGTGAGGCACCCCGCGGCGAGCAGAGCGGGACGTCGCATCGACAGACCTTTCGTCCGATGTGGCTCGCGTGGAGCCACCGGTGAACAGAGAGACACGACGCGCGGAACGTCCCGCGCGCCCGGGGGAACGCGTACCAACTTACTTGCCGGTAGGTACGCCACCTTCAGGTCCAAAGGACTGCCCGACGTCCTGTCTGCGGTCACAAGAACCGGCGACGAGGACACCGAGACCGGGAACCGTGCCGAAAGCGTACCGCGAGACGGTGGACGACACGCGAACCAGACTTCGAGGCATCACCCACGTGTGTGACATTTCATGAAGTGGGTCACCGTCAATTGTGTGAAAGCAAGATGTAACTAGGTGAAAACGCGACTTGTTTTGCCTCAACAGGCGTCATGCAGGGGTGTCATCGCAGGTCACAGCGGTTGGCCTGACAACGGGAACAGACACCGCAGTGGGCCTGAGCGCATACCGTGGCTCTCGAATAGGTATCTCGAAACAATCTCGGGACCCGTTAATGATTGTTACGGTACCCCGAGAACATGCACGACTGACATGAACTACACAGTCATGGGGGGATCGATGACCACACCGAAGACAGCTCCGAAGCCGCTTCCGGGACACATGGAAGCGGGCCTGATCGCCGGCACCCGCACAAACTCTCTGGCGATGAGCGATCTGCGAGGGGTGGCGCGTCATCTGGTCGATCACTTCCAGGCCAACACCCCCTGCGGAACGCTCCCCGGCGAGCTCCTGCACGGCGACGTCACCGAGGTCACCGTCAAGTGCCTGGGTCTCGCCGTCCGCATGCTCGAATCGGGCAAGACGCCGTCGGACAAGGACCTCGCCAACGTCCACGACGCGGCCGCTCGCTGGGCTCGCGAGGGGGTGCCGCTGCGCTCGATCCTGCGCGCCTATCACGACGGATTCCGCTTCGGTCTCACTCTCGTCAGCCGTGACGCCAAGGCGCAGAACATCGAGAACGTCACCGACAACTCGCTCGTCCTGGTGAGCCTCCTCGAGGCCGTCACCACCGAGGTGTCCATGGCGTACGTGGAGGAGTACCGCTCCGTCGCGTCCGAGCACCACACCGCCACGCACACACTGGTGACCACGTTGCTCAGCGGCGGTCAGAACGCCCTGTCCACCGCGCAGCAGTGCGGCATCGACCTCGCCGACGAGTACCTCGTCATCGCGCTGCACTTCCCGCAGCATCCCGACGAGGCGAACCCCGTCGTCGATCGCACCGTGTCCGCACGGCGCAAGCTGCGCCGCATCCAGGCGGAACTCGCGACCATGTGCGGGAAGTCGCCGCTGGCCCTGCTCAGCACCGACGGCGGCACCGTGCTCCTGCCCGCACCGCGCGAACGCGAGTGGGTGGACACCCTCGTCGAGCGACTCTCCCGCGCCGGCGAGATCCCGATCACCGCCACGATGACGTCGGCCGAGCGCGAGGACATCCCCGGTGCTGCCGAGCACGTCTACGAACTGCTCTCGCTCACACGGCAACTCGGCCGACCGGCCGGGATGTACCGCACCGAGGACCTGGTGCTCGAGTACCAGCTCACCCGTCCGGGCCGCGGCCGGGAGCAGCTGCTCCGCGCTCTGAAGCCCCTCGACGACGCGCCCGAGCTGCTCGACACGCTGACGTCGTACATCGGTCACGAACTCAACCGCCAGCGCACCGCGCGGCACCTGTTCGTGCACGCCAACACCGTCGACTACCGCCTCAAGCGCATCGGCCAGCTCACCGGCATCGATCCCAGCGTGCCCTCGGGACTGCGCTACCTGCAGGCCGCCATCGTGGCCCGCGGACTCGCCGCCGCGAAGCAGAAGTAACGCGGCACCGACCGACACGAACGCCCCCTCCGGACGGAGGGGGCGTTCGTCGTCGATCACATCGCACTGGCGGAAGCGGAGGGATTTGAACCCCCGGACGCTTTCACACGTCTCTCGCTTTCAAGGCGAGTGCATTGGGCCGCTCTGCCACGCTTCCGCGATCGATACTAGTGGTCTCCCGCGAGCAGTCGTCGATCGACCTTCTCGAACACCTCGGCCATCGTCGCGAGTTCGTCGGCCGTGAGCAGATCGATCAGGCATCGCCGTACCGCAGCGACGTGCGACGGTGCCGCTGCCGCCAGGCGGGCGCGTCCGTCGTCCGTGATGACGGCCAGGACACCACGCCCGTCCTCGTCGCAGGTGTCTCGAACGACCAAGCCCTGCTCCTGCATTCGGCGGATCTGGTGCGTGAGCCGGCTCCTCGACGAGAGCACGCCGTCGGCGAGCAGACTCATCCGCAGCGAACCGTCGGGAGCCTCGCTCAGTCGCACCAGGATGCGGTACTCGGCCAGGGTCAGACCTTCTCGCGTGTGCAGGTCGCGGTTCAGGGTGTCCATGAGGCGGTAGTCGGCATCGATGAACGCGCGCCACGCGCGGGCCTCCGCCTCGTTCAACCAGGCCACCGGCGGGGCCGCGGTCTGTGACTCCTCGGGACGCGCACTGTGAACGACCATGACGGAAGGCTAGACCGAGGTGACCCCCGCGCGTGCCGACCTGCGCATCTTCAGGACCGGTACAGAATCGACCCGTCCACCTCGGTGACCGACGACAGCCCGGCCAGTCCCATGGTGATGTCGAGGTCGCCCAGCAGGCACCGCAGCGCATGGACGACACCCTCCCGGCCCGCGAGTCCCAGGCCGTACACCCACGGCCGCCCGTAGAACACCGCGTCGGCGCCGAGGGCCAGCGCGACCACCACGTCGGCGCCGGAGCGGACACCGGAATCGAGCAGCACGGTCGCGTGATCCCCGACGGCCGCGGCGACGGGTTCGAGCGCGTCGAGCGCGGCGATCGAGTTGTCCACCTGTCGCCCACCGTGATTGGAGACGACGACGCCGTCGGCACCCGCGTCGACGACGGCACGGGCATCGTCGGGGTGCAGTATCCCCTTGACCACGACGGGCAGATGCGTCCACTCACGCACCCGCGCAACGTCGGACGGGCGGAGCGTGTGGTTGCCGAACATGCCGACCCAGGTGAGCACCGCGATCTGCAGCGCCTCGGCACTCTCCTCGGGAGGCGACGCCAGGCGTGAGCGAAAGACCGGATCGGACAGGTAGTTCGCGATGCCCTCGGCGCGGAGGAAGGGCAGATGACCGAGCGTGAGATCGCGCGGACGCCACCCGATGCCGGGGGTGTCCGCCGTGACGACGATGACCTTCGCTCCCGCCGCGGTGGCACGACGCACCAGTGACTCCGCGACGCCGTCGTCCGACGGCCAGTACAGCTGGTACCACCAGCTCTCGCCGGACTCCGCCGCGACGTCCTCGAGCGGAGTGGACGACGCGGTGGACAGCACCGAGCCGATCCCCAGCTCGGCGGCGGCCGACCCGACGGCGGGTTCCGCCGCGGGGTGCACCATGCCGAGGACGCCGATCGGCGCGGTGAGCACCGGTGCGGCGAGGGTGGTCCCCAGCACGGTCACCGACAGGTCGCGGGCGTCCGGTGCGCTGGCCCCGCGCCACATCCGGGGAACGATCCTGCGGGAGCCGAACGCGTCGACGTTCCCACGCGCCGTGCGTTCCGTGGACGCACTCCCGGCGATGTACGCGAAGGCGGCCGCGGACAGCGTCTCGCGCGCCCGCTCCTCGAGACCGTCGGCCGTCATCGGCAGGTCGGGGGTCGTGCCGCCGAGCCCGGTCAGGTAGATCTCGTTCTGGAAGTTGCCGAAAGTGCTCACACGCAAACGCTAGCGAACGCGCACGCCCGGCAACACGATTTCACGCTGGTGAGCGTCACATGTCCGGCAGGATGGCGCCATGCCGGATCCCTATGTCGCCTCCCCCGACCGCTACGACACCGACCGCCCGACAGCGATGCCCTACCGCCGTACCGGTGAGAGCGGACTGAAGCTGCCCGCCATCTCGCTGGGGCTGTGGCACAACTTCGGTGACGACGTACCGCTCGCCACGCAGCGGGCCGTGCTCCGTCGCGCGTTCGACCTCGGCATCACCCACTTCGATCTCGCCAACAACTACGGGCCGCCGTACGGCAGCGCGGAGATCAACTTCGGCCGCATCCTGCGGGAGGACTTCGGGCCGTACCGCGACGAGCTGGTGATCTCCACCAAAGCAGGCTGGGACATGTGGCCGGGCCCCTACGGCTTCGGCGGGTCGCGCAAGTACCTGCTGAGCTCACTGGACCGCTCACTCGAGCGCATGGGGCTCGACAGCGTCGACATCTTCTACAGCCACCGCCCCGACAAGGACACACCCGTCGAGGAGACCGCGGGCGCGCTGGTCAGTGCCGTCGAGCAGGGCAAGGCGCGCTACGTGGGCATCAGCTCGTACTCGGCGGCGCGCACCCGCCAGATGGCGGCACTGCTGTCCGATGCGGGAGTGCCACTGCTGATCCACCAGCCGAGTTACTCGATGCTCAATCGCTGGATCGAGTCCGATCTGCTGCCGGCCGTCGACGAGCTGGGAGTCGGCGTGATCGCGTTCTCCCCTCTCGCGCAGGGCATGCTGACCGACAAGTACCTCGGCGGAATCCCCGACGAGTCGCGCGCGGCACAGGGGAAGTCGTTCGATCCCGAGTGGCTGACCGAGGACATGCGCGGGCATCTGAACGCGCTGAACGACATCGCCGCGGCGCGGGGGCAGTCGCTCGCCCAGATGTCTTTGGCGTGGGCGCTGCGCGACCCGCGGGTCACGACGGTGCTGATCGGCGCCTCGTCCGTCGAGCAGCTCGACGACAACGTGGGTGCACTCGCGCGACTCCGCTTCGACGACGACGAACTGAGCCGCATCGACGAACACGCCACCGAGGCCGGGATCAACCTGTGGGAGGAACCCTCCCGTATCTGAGGGCGGCATACGATCGAGACGTGCATGCCATCACGCTGACCGAGTACGGCGACCCGGAGGTCATGGTCTGGAGCGAGGTACCCGATCCCGTACCGGGGCCGGGAGAAGTCCTGATCTCCATCGCGGCGTCCGCCGTCAACCGCGCCGATCTGCAGCAACGTCAGGGCAACTATCCGCCGCCGCCCGGCGCCACCGACATCCTCGGGCTCGAGTGCTCCGGTGTGATCGCCGACGTCGGTGCGGACGTCACCTCGTGGAAGGTCGGCGACCGGGTCTGCGCGCTGCTCGCGGGCGGTGGCTACGCCGAGCAGGTGGTGGTGCCGGCCGGACAGGTGCTGCCCGTTCCCGACGGGCTCGACCTGCACGTGGCCGCATCGCTGCCCGAGGTCGCGTGCACGGTGTGGTCCAACGTCGTCATGTACGCCGGCTTGTCCGCCGGGGACACGTTGTTGATCCACGGCGGTGGCAGCGGCATCGGCACGCACGCCATCCAGGTGGCGAAGGCCCTCGGCGCGCGCGTCGCGGTGACCGCCGGCTCGGCGGAGAAGCTCGAGATCTGCCGGTCGTTCGGCGCGGACATCCTCATCGACTACAAGACCTCGGACTTCACCGAGGAGTTACGGTCCGCGACGGACGGGCACGGAGCCGACGTCATTCTCGACAACATGGGCGCGAAGTACCTCTCTCCCAACATCTCTGCGCTCGCGATGGACGGCCGCCTGGTCACGATCGGCATGCAGGGCGGCCGGGTGGCCGAGTTCGACTTCGGCGCGCTGATGGCCAAGCGCGGCAGTGTGCACTGCGCCGGGTTGCGGGCGCGCCCCCTCACCGGCCAGGGCGGCAAGGCCGACATCGTGCGCCAGGTGCGCGAGCACGTGTGGCCGATGATCGCCGACGGTGCGGTCGTGCCCGTCGTGCACGCGGAGGTGCCGGTGTCGGACGCACCGCAGGCTCATCGCATGCTGGACGACCACGCCACGGTGGGCAAGGTGATCCTGCGCGTCCGCTGACGGGCGCGGATCAGGTCAGCGTCTCGAGAACCGTGACGAGCTGGTCGATCTCGTGCCGCGTCGTGTACGGGGCCAGCCCCACTGTGATCGCGCCACCGGCATCGGCGACACCCAGCGACTCGAGCAGGCGGCTGCCGCCGTGCAGGCCACCGACCACGTCGATCCTGTTGTCCGCCAGTCGCGCCGCCACCTTGTCGGAGTCGACGCCGTCCACGCTGATGCTCAGGCACGGGATGCGGCTGGACGCCTGACCGATGGCCATGACGTGCGGCAGTGCCGCCACACGTTCCTGCAGGTACGCGAAGAGCCGATCCTGATAGTCCTGCAGCGAGCCGATGGACATCTCGAGACGCTGTCGACGTGTCCCGCTCGCGTTCTCGTCGAGGGCGGCGAGACAGTCGATGGACGCGGTCATGCCCGCGAGCAGTGAGTAGTGCAGACCGGTGACCTCGAGCCGCGCCGGACCCTTCGCATCGGTGTCGAGCGCCTGCGACGGCAACCGGTCGAGCAGCTCGGGGTCCCGGAACACCAGCGCTCCGACGCGAGGCCCACCCCAGGCCGCGGCGTTGACGGCGACGACGTCCGCCCGGAGTTCCTCGATGTCGAGCACCGCGTAAGGGGCCGCACCCACCGCGTCGACGACCAGCAGCCCGCCGGCGTCGTGCACGAGGTCGGCGGCGACACGGACGTCGGGGGCCGACCCCACCACCGTCGACGCCGCGGTCAGCGCGACGAGCCGAGTGTTCGCCGCGATGAGTTCCCCGAACTGCCAACTGGGGAGCTCGCACGTCTCGATGTCCACCTCGGCCCACTGCACCTGGGCGCCGTACCGATTGGCGATGCGCAGCCACGGTGCCACGTTCGCCTCGTCGTCCAGCCGGGACAGGACGATGCCCGTACCGAGGCCGAGACGCGTGCTGAGGGCTTCCGCGAGAGCGGTCAGGAGGATGCCGTGGTCCGGACCGAGGACCACGCCCTCGGGGGTTCCACCGACCAGATCTGCGACGGCCTGCCGAGCGTCGTCGGCGACCTTCGCGCTGCGCTGCGCGTAGGGGTGCCGACCGATGTGCGTCGATGCGGTCCCACGGAAGGTGGTGGACACGGCCGTGGCCACCCGGTCGGGGATCTGCATGCCCAGCTGCGGATCGAGGTGGATCCAGCCGTCGCCGAGCGAGGGAAACAGCCCTCGTACGCGGGCGACGTCGTAGGTCATGCCGCACACTCTAGGCGCCGACGGCGACAGGGCGGGCACGCACGGGCACGCCCCGGACCCCATCCTGGTGAGCGACCCGGGTCAAGATGGAGACATGACGTCTTCACACGAGCAGAACTCGGACGGCGGCCGCGCGGACGACAGCGCCGACCACGTCGTCGTCATCGGTCCGGACGGGCAGCCGATCGCGCTCAGTCCCCGCGAGGCGGCGGCCGCCGCGGCCCGCGCGAACGTCACCGGGGCCGGCGACTCGTCGGACGGCGACGACCAGGAATCGCTGGCGGACATGGTCGAGCAACCCGCCAAGGTCATGCGCATCGGCACCATGATCAAGCAGCTCCTCGAGGAGGTGCGCGCGGCACCGCTGGACGACGCCAGCCGCACCCGCCTCAAGGAGATCCACACCTCCTCCATCCGTGAGCTCGAGCAGGGACTCGCGCCGGAGTTGCGCGACGAGCTCCAACGCCTGGCGTTACCCTTCGGCGAGGACGCGGTGCCGTCCGACGCCGAGCTCCGCATCGCCCAGGCACAACTGGTGGGCTGGCTGGAGGGACTGTTCCACGGCATCCAGACGGCACTCTTCGCTCAGCAGATGGCGGCGCGCGCCCAGCTCGAGCAGATGCGCCAGGGTGCACTTCCGCCCGGTGTGTCCATCGGCGGCGGCGGTCAGGGCCAGCACGGGCAGGGCACCGGCCAGTACCTCTGACGGTTCTCGTCTGTAGGGTCGTCGGTCGTGGCAGCACCAGCGATCGACTCGAACACCGGGGACTCGAACTCCGGGGATGCACCCGCGTCCGATTCGCAGACGTTCCGCCGGGCCGTCCGCGATCTCCGGCAGGGCTACGCCCAGCGTGAGCTGTGGCTGAGTCTCGGGTGGCAGGACATCAAGCAGCGGTACCGGCGTTCCGTCATCGGCCCGTTCTGGATCACCATCGCCACGGGTGTGCAGGCCGTCGCGATGGGTCTGCTGTACTCGGTCCTCCTCGACATCGACCTGAAGTCGTTCCTGCCCCACGTCACCGTCGGGCTCATCATCTGGAACCTCATCAGCGCGTCGATCCTCGAGGGCGCCGACGTCTTCGTGGCCAACGAGGGCCTGATCAAACAGCTGCCGTCGGCACTGAGCGTGCACATCTATCGGCTCGTGTGGCGCCAGGTGCTGCTCCTCGGCCACAACATGCTGATCTACCTGATCATGCTCGCGGTGTTCCGTCCAGAGCTGCACTGGACCATCGTCATGGCGATCCCGGCGTTCGGTCTGATCGTCGTCAACATGGTGTGGGTGTCACTGCTCTTCGGCATCATCGCCACCCGCTACCGCGACCTGGCCCCGATCCTCGGCAGCGTCGTCACGCTGCTGTTCTTCATGACGCCGATCGTGTGGACCACGGCGAATCTGCAGAAGATGGGCGGGGCCGCGGCGGACCGCGCGCGGCTGGTGGAGATCAATCCGCTGTTCCACTACCTCGACATCCTGCGCGCGCCCCTGATCGGCGAGGACCAGCAGGCGTACCACTGGTACATCGTGCTGGCGTTCACCGTGGTCGGCCTGGCCGTCACCATGGTGGCGATGCGTACGTTCCGGGCCCGCGTGCCCTACTGGGTCTGATCGGACGAGACACACATGACAGTCAGCATCGAGACGCACGGCGCGTGCGTCGACTTCCCCATCTTCGACGCCAAGACCCGGTCGCTGAAGAAGGCGTTCCTCGGCAAGGCCGGCGGCACCATCGGACGCAACAGCAGTGACGTCGTCGTCGTGGAGGCGCTGCGCGACATCACGCTCTCACTGAAGGAGGGCGACCGCGTCGGACTGGTCGGCCACAACGGTGCGGGCAAGTCGACGCTCCTACGCCTGCTGGCGGGCATCTACGAACCCACCCGAGGCAGTGCCGTCGTGCGGGGTCGCGTCGCGCCGGTCTTCGACCTGGGCGTCGGCATGGACCCGGAGATCTCCGGCTACGAGAACATCATCATCCGCGGCCTGTTCCTCGGCCAGACACGCAAGCAGATGATGTCGAAGATCGACGAGATCGCCGACTTCACCGAGCTCGGCGAGTACCTCGACATGCCGCTGCGCACCTACTCGACGGGCATGCGGGTGCGCATCGCCATGGGCGTCGTCACGAGCATCGACCCCGAGATCCTGCTGCTCGACGAGGGCATCGGCGCTGTCGACGCCGAGTTCATGAAGAAGGCGCGCACTCGTCTGCAGAAGCTCGTGCAGCGCTCGGGCATCCTCGTCTTCGCCTCGCACTCCAACGAGTTCCTCGCCCAGCTCTGCGATTCGGCGATGTGGATCGATCACGGCCACGTGCGGCAGCAGGGCGGCATCGAGGAGGTCGTGCGGTCGTACGAGGGCGACGACGCGGGAGACCACGTCGCGCACGTCATTCGTGAGCTGGAGGCCGCGGATCGTGACCAGGCCGATCACGACCCGCATGCCTGAGTTCATCGTCGGCGTGGTGGTCACCCACCGGCGCCGCGAGCTACTGGCCCAGTCCCTCGCCGTCCTGACGTCGCAGACCCGTCCGCTCGACCATCTGATCGTGGTGGACAACGCGAACGAGACCGCGGTCCGCGAGCTCGTCGAGAGCGCGGCCGTGCCGACCACCTACCTCGGGAGCAAGCACAACCTCGGCGGGGCGGGCGGCTTCGCGCTGGGGATGCTGCACGCGCTGTCCCTCGGTGCCGAGCGGGTGTGGCTAGCCGACGACGACGGCAGGCCGGAGGGGCCGGACGTCCT
The DNA here is from genome assembly GCF_030208955.1 of Rhodococcus sp. MEB041. Lineage (NCBI taxonomy): Bacteria > Bacillati > Actinomycetota > Actinomycetes > Mycobacteriales > Nocardiaceae > Rhodococcus > Rhodococcus sp. MEB041. Next base: position 54,469 of record NZ_JARVSZ010000010.1, on the reverse strand, counting down.
CGCCACGCTCCTCGACTGCGCGGTGCGACACGGCCTCGACGAGGTCTCCCCCGTCGTGTGCGACATCGACGATCCCGATCACCTCGCGTTCCCGCTGCGACGCGGCACCGCGTGGCGACGCTGGCGGTCCGAACTCGGTGACGACGAGTTGTTGCCGTCCTACGCGTCGTTGTTCAACGGTGCGCTGTTCTCGGCCGCTGCGATCGACGCCGTCGGTGTCCCCGACCTCCGGCTCTTCGTCCGCGGCGACGAGGTCGAGATCCACCGTCGCCTCACACGCTCGGGGCTGGCTTTCGGCACGTGCCTGCAGACCGCGTACCTGCATCCGAACGGCGCCGACGAGTTCAAGCCGATCCTCGGCGGCCGGATGCACACGCAGTATCCTGACGACGCCACCAAGCGCTACTTCACCTACCGCAACCGCGGATACCTGATGGCTCAACCCGGCATGCGCAAGCTTCTCCCGCAGGAATGGGTGCGCTTCGGGTGGTACTTCGTGGTCACACGACGGGACCTCCGCGGCCTGCGCGAGTGGTTGCGTCTGCGCAAGCTCGGCCGGGATGAGTACTTCCGCAAACCCTGAACTACGGTATGTCCCCATGACGAGTGGACGGTGCGGGTGATGCGGTGGAGCCGACGCGTCAGAGCCTCGGCGCGGGGCAAGGTCGTGCAGGCAGTCCAGGACGCCGTGGCACCCGAGGCCGACCGTCGTCACAGTGAGTTGATTGACCTGATCACGGGTCAGGCGAAGACGATCGCCGACCTCCAGGAATCCATCACCACGCTGGAGTTCCGGATGCGCCGCGACATCCCGTTCGCCTCGGACCTCGAGGCCACCGCCTCGAGTGCCGACTTCGTGGAGGACCACCTCCCGCGGACGCCGTCGTTCACCCGTCCCGACCTCACGTTGCGCCACGCCCTGGGTGCGGTGTCCATCGACGGCATGGCACTCGAGTTCGGGGTCGCCACCGGGACCACGCTGGCGATCATCGTCGACGAGTGGCGCCGCGCCGCCAACGTCGGAGTCATCGCCGGCTTCGACACCTTCGAGGGCCTGCCGGAGGACTGGCGCACCGGCTTCGAGGCCGGGACCTTCGCTCAGGACGCTCTACCGGACGTTCCGGGAGCGCACCTGGTGAAGGGCATGTTCCAGCAGACCCTCGGGCCGTTCCTGTCGAAGAACCGCGGCCCGGTCGCGTTCCTGCACCTCGACGCCGACCTGTACTCGTCGACCGACTTCGTCCTGCGACGTCTCGAGTCACGACTGGTGCCGGGCACCGTCATCGTGTTCGACGAGTTCTTCAACTTCCCCGGCTGGGCCCTGCACGAGTACAAGGCGTGGACCGAGTTCGTCCACCGCACCGGGGTGACGTTCGAGTACCTCGCCTACACGTCCAACAACGAGCAGGTGGCGGTCCGGCTCACCTGACCGATTCGGTGGTCGGAGCGTCGGCGTCGATCCCGTAGAGCCGGGCCCAGTTCTCGCGTGCGATGAGATCGGCACCGGCCGCACGGTACTGCTCCTGCAGAGCAGGAGCCTCCCGCCGCAGACGCCGCATCACCTTGACGGCACGCACCATCAGCGCGACCCCACGTGCTTTGTCCCGCTTGCGGATTCGAACACCGCCCTGCGATGCGTCGGTGACCACGACATGATCGAACCTGGCGATGTGCCACCAGTGGGCGTCCTCGCGCGTGACGCCGACGAGACCGCCGATCGTGCGTCCGAGGAACTGGTCGACACCGCGCTTGGCCAACACCGCTCGCATCGCGCTCGGCTCCCCGCCCGCTCGCGACACCCGCACCTCCGCGGAGGGCACCGGCGCAGTGGCCGCCGGGTGCATGATCGTCTCCGGGTACTCCTTGCGGTCGGCTCGGATACGAGCCATCGCCGCCATGCCGCCGTCGGACAGATGGTCCGGCCCCGACAGCCAGTCCTCGATACCCTTCAAGGTGGTGTGGGCGAGGCCGTACTGCATTCCGACGACGTACTCGGCGATGTGCCGCAGGAACATTCGCGACAACACCGTCGTGTTCAGGTCGCTGTGCAGAGACCCGACGATCAGCGAGTTGCGCGTGCTGAAGTACCGCGCCCAGTCGTCGAAATCCTTCCAGTAGAAGTCGGCGTGCCACACCGCCGCGTTGGGCAGCGTGACGGTCGGGAAGCCGGCACGGCCGGCGCGCACGCCGTACTCCACGTCGTCCCACTGGAAGAACATGGGAAGCGGGAGACCGATCTCCTCGACGACCTCGGACGGGATCAGGCACGTCCACCAGGCGTTGTAGCCGGCGTCGACCCGGCGCTCCTGGTTCTTCTTGATCATGCTCTTGTTGGACAACGCCTTTCCGACGGTGCGACCGTGCTGCAGGTGCAGGAAGTCCACCTCCTCCGCGCCGACGTTGAGGTAGTCGGGATTGAGCAGGAACAGCATCTGCGCACCGACCAGGGTCGGCTGCGCCGTGACGTTGGCGAAGGCGCTCAGACGCAGCACCGTCTCCGGCTCACACAGGATGTCGTCGTCCATGAGGATGACGTCGACACCACTCCGAGACGCGGTCACCTCGTACAGTCCACGCGTGAAACCGCCCGCACCACCGAGATTGGGCTGCCGGAGGTACACCAGGGTGTCGCCCATCCGCGCCCGCGCATCGGCGAACTCCGGCTGATCCTGCACGAGGTCGGTGCCCTGATCCACGACGTGCACGGTGTCGATCAGCGACAACACCACGTCGTCGGACGCCAGTGCGGCCACCGTGTGCGCACAGTCGATGGCGCGGTTGAACGTGCAGATGGCAATGGCCACCGGACGTCTCGACACCGTGGTGGCGTGGGTCCACTCGAGGCCGTCGACGACGGCGGACTCGCCGAACGTCTCGAACTCCAGCCAGAGGGCACCCCCGTCGACGAACTTGTCGAGCGGAGCCTCGAATGTCAGCACGGCGTCGCTCCGCGTCTCCTGCACCGACACGATGCGGCGGTGACCGGCGATGTCCGAGGCCAGCAGTCGCACTCGGACACGGCCGCTCGTCGCGATGCGCAGAGACGCCGTGACCGCGCCGACCGTGGTCCACCGCTGCCAGTAGGACGCCGCGAAGCGCCCGAAGTACGTGTTGGTGTGAGCGAAGGAGTTCTTCGCGAGCGTCATGTCGTGGCGCCTGCGATCCCCGCTGCCCTTCTCGATCTGCACGTACAGATCGGGATTCACTCTGGTGGAGGGGCCGAGGAAGACGCCTCGCTGGAGGACCAACCTGTCGTGGCCGCTGTGCGGAATCGTCGCGGGCGCGGTCGACTGCATCGGTTGTCCAACTCCTGACAGTAGAGACAGGCGTGCTCGTCGCACCCCGTAACAAATGAGACCGGTCTGTGACCTACGATAACAACCGGGAGGGTTCCGTCGCGTCCATGACACTTGCGGGGAACGACGTGTCGGTCAGGAAGCGAGGACGGTGTGACACACACGCCTGTCGTGACCTCGGTCGAGACGTCCCGTCGAGAGCGCTGGTCCTGGGGTCTCGGCTCCGGTGTGGTGGTGGTGCTGGGATTCGTCGCGATCCTCGTGAGCGACCATCGCTTCTTCTACCTCGACGACACCGAGTCCGGCGCGGTGGGCAACTGGCTGGCTCTGGGCCGCCTGCTGCGTGAAGGGCAGTTCCTCCCCCTCGTCACCACCCAGTGGATGGCCGGCAACTACCCGGTCGAGGGCCAGGGTGGGCTCTGGAATCCCGTGCAGATGATCGTCAACCTCATCTCACCGTCGGTGGACGACCTGGCACTGCTCGCTGCCGTCGTCAAGATCTTCTTCGCCGTGGTGCTGGCGATCGGCGTCTACCGCGTGGCTCTCGAGTACGGATCCAGGCCCTCCTGGGCGGCGGTCGCTGCGACTGCCACGCCGTTCGCGGGATTCACCCTCTTCTTCGAGCAGCCGTCCTGGGTGACGTCGCTGATCGGCATGGCCTGGGTGATCAATGCCTGGGCGAGTGCCGTGCGCTATGCCCGCGGCACCTCCGGTCCGCTACCGGTCTTCGCGTTTCTCTACCTCGCCATCAGCGTGGGGTACGTCCACGCGGCCCTCATGGCCGGAGTCGCCGCGGGCGCGGTGATGATCGGCGAGTACCTGCGTGCGCGCGTCCCGATGCCGGTGATCCGACTCGGGGCCGTATCGATCGCCGCCGCCCTGTGCGGCGCCGTCACGTTCCTCCCCGGCGTCCTCACCTCGGGCGTCACCTGGCGCTCGGGCGCCGAGGGAACCCTCAACGACAACTTCCTCGTGGTCCCCTGGTCGGAGACCTTCAGCGCGAGCCTGCCGTCGGCGGTGACCAGCATGGAGTCGTGGAGTGGCGAGACCACCATGGCCCCGGTCACCTACATCGCCTGGTTCCTCGTCCCGGCTGTGGCATTCGTCGACTGGCGCCGTGTGCCGACGGTCGTGCGCGAACTGTCCGGTCCCCTCATCGTTCTCGGCGCCCTGCTCCTGTACACCGCGGGGCCGTCCGACATCGGGCCGATCCGTTGGCCCGGACGACTGCTGCCCTTCGTCGCTGCCGCCCTGCTCATCATCGCCGCAGTTCTGCTGAGCCGTTTCGGAACCCTGCGCTCTCTGCGCGGCCGACTGACCGCCGCCGGCGTCATCACGGGCGTCCTGCTGATCCGCGCGCTGTCGTCCGGACCGCAACTGGCCGGCCGACACCTGCTGTCCGTCCTCTTCGTCGTCGTTCTCGGCGGGCTCGTCGTCGCCGTCTTCCGCGCGCGCAGGGCGACCGCCGCCACCGCGCTGCTCATGGTGTCTGTCATTCCCGTCGCGCTGTACCAGATCCACAACTACCGGCCCGTTCTGAGCGAGTGGAACTTCCCGTCGTCCCAGCAGGAGGCGCGTGCGGAGTTCCCGGACTGGACCGGGACCACGCTGCAACTGGGCGATCGGGCACTGTCCGACAGATCGCCCGAGGACGCCACGGATCGCTGGCGTGCGCAGGTGTACGGCAACTACGCCAAGGTGCTCGACCTGAACTACGTCAGCGCCTACACGCCGGTCGGCCACCAGGCGTTCTCGGAACTGTTGTGCGTCGCCTACGAGGGCACCACCTGCCCCGATGCGTACCGCAACGTGTTCCGTCCCGACGTCTACACCGGGCGGACCACGGCGGATCTGATGTTGCTCGACCGCGTCGTCGTCCAGAAGGCGCAGTACCCGATGTGGCGGCAGCTTCCGGTTCCTCCCGGATGGCGCTGGGTCGACGTCCCACGACCGCAGTCCGACCAGGTCGCCGTCCTCGAACGGGTCGACGGGCCGGTGTCGACGCAGGAGGGCACCGTGTCCGCGACGGTGAACGCCGACGTCGAGCCGGTGCGCTCGAGCGACGTCGACGAGAGCCTGCGGGTGAGCTCCGCCGCCGGCGGCAGCGTGGTCTTCGCCAGGCTCGCCTGGCCCGGATACACGGCCACGCTGAACGGACAGCCGTTGCAGACCAAGGGGCTGGGCGACACCTTCCTCTACGTCGACCTGCCCCCGGGTACCACCGACGCCGATCTCGAGCTGACTTTCCGCCCGCCCGGGTTTCGGCTCGGACTGGCTGCCATGGGCGCTGGAATCGTCGTTCTGCTGGGCCTCGTCGTGCTCGACGTCCGACGACGGTTCTCCGCGCGACCGCAGTCGTCGGCCGCTCGCTCGTCGGCAAACGGCCCCTCTGCGTTATAGGGTCGGCTCTCGTGACTGACGATCAGCTTCCGCACCGGATCTCGGTCATCGTTCCCGTCTACCAGGGTGAGAGGACCCTCGGCCCGTTGACCGACGAGATCGAGACCCTCACCCGGCCGTTTCTGACCCCCGGTCGCCGACTCGCGGTGGTCGAGGAGGTCCTGTTGGTGTTCGACCACGGCCCGGACGGATCCGCGGCCGTCATCCGAGACCTGGCGGACCGTCACTCGTTCGTCCGCGGAATCTGGCTCAGTCGCAACTTCGGGCAGCACCCCGCGACGCTCGCGGGCATGGCCTCGAGTGGCGGCGAGTGGATCGTCACGATGGACGAGGACGGGCAGCACGATCCCGCCGACATCGGCGGACTTCTCGACACCGCACTCGACGAGCAGGCCTCGGTCGTCTACGCCCGCGGTACCAACGCCGCCCCGCACGGACTGTGGCGCAACGCGACGAGCAAGGGTTCGAAGTGGCTCATCGCCAAGGCGTTGGCCGGTGAGAACACCGTGCAGTACAGCAGCTTCCGCATGGTCGTGGGCGAGGTCGGACGGTCGGTGGCCGCCTACGCCGGATCCGAGGCGTACCTCGACGTCGCACTCGGGTGGATCGCCGGCAGTGTGACCACCAGCCCGGTGACGCTGCGCGAGGAACAGGGACGGCGTTCCGGCTACAACCTGCGGACCCTGCTGTCCCACTTCTGGCGCATGGTTCTCTCCAGCGGCACCAAGGGTTTGCGTCTGGTCAGCGTGCTGGGGGTGGTGTTCGCCGTTCTCGGTCTCGTCCTGGTCGCCTATCTCCTCGTCGTGTACACGTTCTTCGACCCGGACACCGAGGTCCGCGGCTGGGCGTCCACCATGGTCGTCCTGCTGTTCGGATTCGGGGCCACCCTGTTCTCTCTCGGCGTCGTCGCCGAGTACGTCGGCGTCAACGTGAAGACCGCGATGGGAAAGCCTCCCTATCTGATCGTGGGCGATCCGGCTGCCGGGCCACTGGGTCGGGCCGACCGGGTGTCCCCGAGCCCGGGCGCCGAGAACCGGGACGCCGATAACCCCGACCTCTCGTGACGACGTTGTCCTGGGTCGTCGGGAGTGGTGGACTTCTCGGCTCGGCCGTCTCCGCCGAACTCGCCCGTCGTGGGCACCGGGTGGTGACCGAGACGATCCCGTGGCTCGACGAGAACGCGGCGCGCACCGTGATCACCTCTCGCGCGCGAGCGGTGGCCACCTCCGACGCACGTCGCGTCAATGTCGTGTGGTGTGCGGGCGCAGGCGTCAACGGCACGCCGCGCGCAGCCTTCGACCGGGAGAACGACCTGTTCGCGCACGCGTTGGCACAGCTCGAGTCGTATGCGGTCCCGAGGCCGGAGCCTGTCACCGTCTTCCATGCGTCGTCCGCCGGTGGGGTCTACGCGGGCACGCCCGACGCACCGCACGACGAGTCGAGCGCGGTCGCGCCGCTGGGCGAGTACGGCCACGCGAAGCTACGCGCCGAGCAGAGAGCGGTGGACTTCGGTCGACGCACCGATGCGTCGGTGGTGGTCGGCCGCTTCGCCAACCTGTACGGACCGGGACAGAACCTGTCGAAGCCGCAGGGACTCATCTCCCACCTGTGCCGCGGGTACCTACTGGCATCACCCATCTCGATCTATGTGCCCATCGACACCCTGCGCGACTACCTCTACATCTCCGATGCGGCAGAGATGGTGGCGGACGCCCTGGACGTCGCCGCGCGGGAGCGCACGGAGCCCGTCACCAAGATCTTCGCCTCGGGCAATGCCGTCACCATCGGCGCCATTCTCGGCGCGTGCAGGTCCGTCTTCCGTCGGCGACCGCTCGTCGTCCAGGCCGCCTCCCCGTTATCCTCGCTCCAGGGCCGTGACCTGCGTCTTCGATCCACCGTCTGGCCCGAGATCGATCGCAGGACTCACCGCACGCTGCCCGCCGGCATCGCCTCGACGCTGGAGTCCATCCGGTCCTCGCTCCTCGCCGGCCACCGCGGGTGACGAGCCCGGAGCGGGTCCGCGAGTTTGTGCCACGGTGAACGCTGCTGAGACACTGCCGTGGTGACCGCCGATCAACCTGCCGACGACGACCGTGTCGTCGTGGACGCGCAGCCGGTCGGCCCGCTCCTCCGCCTGATGGGCAACCAAGGACTCGTCTTTCTCCTGGTGGGCGGCTTCAACACGGTGCTCGGCACCGTCTGGTTCATCGTCTGGCAGCTCGCGATCGGTGACACGCTCGGCTATCACGCCGCGATCGTGCTCGGCTACCTGTGCAACGTGCTGACTGCCTTCTGCACGAATCGCTACCTGGTCTTCCGGGTGCGGGGACACGTGCTTCGCGACTTCTGGCGGTTCGTCGTGGTCAACTCCGGGGCCTTCGCGGTGAACCTCGCCGCGATGACCGTCGCCGTCTCGGTACTCGGATTCGCACCCATCCCGTCCCAGCTGGTCATCACCTTGCTCACCGCCTGCATCAGCTTCTTCGGCTACCGCGACTTCTCGTTCAAGCGCTCGTCCTCGGTGAAAGGTTCCTGACATGGCACCCCGCGTGTCGATCGTGGTCCCGGCGTACAACAACGCCGACTTCATCGGCGAGACCATCGAGTCGATCCTGAGTCAGACCTACCGAGACTTCGAGCTGGTGATCGCCGATCACGCGTCGACCGACTCCACCCTCGACGTCATCGCCCGCTACGACGACGATCGCATCCGCGTCGAGCACACCGAGGCCGGCGGCGGCGCGAAACGCAACTGGGACAGAGTGAGTCGACTGGCCACGGGCGAACTGATCAAACTCGTGTGCGGCGACGACACGATCACCGAGACGTCGATCGCCGACCAGGTCGCCGCGTTCGACGCGCACCCGTCGGCCGTCCTGGTGGCGTCGCAACGCACGCTCGTCGACGCCGCCGGCAAGACCATCATCGCCACGCGTGGACTGGGAAAGTTGTCCGGCCTCGTCGACGGACGCACGGCCGCACGCACCGCGGTGCTCGCCGGCTCCAACATCTTCGGTGAGCCGGGATGCGTCCTGATGCGACGAGACGCCCTCGCCGACATCGGCTGGTGGGACAACGACCACCCGTTCCTCATCGATCAGGCGACCTTCACGGAGGTCGCACTCAAGGGTGACGTGGTGGCCATCCGCTCGTCGCTCGCGGCGTTCCGCATCAATGCCGGGCAGTGGAGCGTGCGCCTGGCGCGGGAACAGGCGGGGCAGGCCGCGGGATTCCATCGGAAACTGCGCGCGGCCTACCCGGACCTGCTGTCCGAGAACGACGTTCGTATCGGTAATGCTCGCGCGCTCGTGACGTCGTTCCTGCGCCGCGCGGTGTACGTGCTGCTGCGGCGGCGCATCACGCACCAGCCGCCGGAACCCGTCTGATCAGAGCGTCCGTTCGCCGGCCGATGCATAGGCCGCTTCGGTCGCAGCTTTCCGGGGCGCCCACCAGGATTCGTTGTCGCGGTACCAGTCGATGGTGGCGGCGAGTCCGCTGCGGAAGTCGGAGTAGCGGGGTGCCCAGCCGAGCTCGGTGCGCAGGCGGGTGCTGTCGATGGCGTAGCGCAGGTCGTGGCCGGGGCGGTCGGTGACGAAGTCGAAGTCGCTCTTGTCGTGGCCGCAGAGTTCGAGGATGGTCTCGACGACGGTGCGGTTGTCGACTTCGCCGTCGGCGCCGATGAGGTAGGTCTGCCCGAGGGCGCCCTTGTCGATGATGGTCCAGACGGCGGTGTTGTGGTCGTCGACGTGGATCCAGTCGCGGACGTTGAGTCCGGCGCCGTAGAGCTTGGGGCGGATACCGGTCAGGACACCGGTGATCTGGCGGGGGATGAACTTCTCGACGTGCTGATAGGGCCCGTAGTTGTTGGAGCAGTTCGAGATCGTCGCGCGGACGCCGAAGGACCGGGCCCAGGCGCGCACGAGCAGGTCGCTGGAGGCTTTGGTGGAGGAGTACGGCGAGGACGGGTTGTACGGGGTGGTCTCGGTGAACCGCGCGGGGTCGTCCAGCTCGAGATCGCCGTAGACCTCGTCGGTGCTGATGTGGTGGTAGCGCACGTCGTGGGTGCGGACTGCCTGGAGCAGGGTGGTGGTGCCGACGATGTTGGTGTGCACGAACGGCCAGGGGTCGCCGAGGGAGTTGTCGTTGTGGGATTCGGCGGCGAAGTGGACGACGAGGTCGGTGTCGGCGACCAGGCGGTCGACGAGGGCGGTGTCGGTGATGTCGCCCTGGACGAAGGTGATGCGGTCGGCGACGGGGTCGAGGGAGGCTCGGTTGCCGGCGTAGGTGAGGGCGTCGAGGACGGTGATCTCGATGTCGGGGCGGGTGCGGGCGGTCAGGTGCACGAAGTTCGCGCCGATGAACCCGGCGCCGCCGGTCACGAGCATTCTCATGGGCGGCACTTTACGTGGGAGAGCGGCGCGAAGCGCAGTCTGAAAGACTCGACCATCATGCGAGGAATCATTCTGGCCGGTGGCACGGGGTCGCGGCTGCATCCGATCACTCAGGGCGTGAGCAAGCAGTTGGTGCCCGTCTACGACAAGCCGATGATCTACTACCCGCTGACCACGCTGATGCTCGCCGGGATCCGCGACATCCTGATCATCACCACCGCGCAGGACGCCGAGCAGTTCCAGCGGCTGCTCGGTGACGGCTCCCAGTTCGGCATCTCGCTGACCTACAAGGTGCAACACGAACCCAACGGCCTCGCGCAGGCGTTCGTGCTGGGTGCCGAGCACATCGGCACCGAGGGCGCCGCGCTGGTGCTGGGGGACAACATCTTCTACGGCCCCGGCCTGGGAACGCAGCTGAGCCGGTTCGGGGACATCGACGGCGGCGCGGTGTTCGCCTACGAGGTCTCCGACCCCACCGCGTACGGGGTCATCGAATTCGACGAGAGCGGCACCGCCCTCTCCTTGGAGGAGAAGCCGACGCACCCGCGGTCGAACTACGCGGTGCCGGGGCTGTACTTCTACGACAACGACGTCATCGCCATCGCCCGCGACCTCGCCCCCTCCGCTCGCGGGGAGTACGAGATCACCGACGTCAACCGCCACTACCTCGAGGCGGGGACCCTGCAGGTGCAGGTGCTGCCGCGTGGGACCGCGTGGCTCGACACCGGCACCTTCGAATCGCTCCTCGACGCCTCCAACTACGTGCGCACCATCGAACAGCGCCAAGGCCTCAAGATCGGCGCCCCCGAGGAGGTGGCGTGGCGACGCGGGTTCATCACCGACGACGACCTGCGCGCCCGCGCGCAGACACTGCTCAAGTCCGGATACGGGGCATACCTGCTGGACCTGCTCGAGAGAGGACACCGACCGTGAGCTTCCGCGAACTGCGCGTCCCCGGGGCGTTCGAATTCACTCCCCGCCAGTTCGGCGACGACCGCGGGGTGTTCTTCGAATGGCACAAGGACTCCGCCTTCACCGCCGCCGTCGGGCACCCCCTGGAACTGCTGCAGGCCAACTGCTCGGTCTCCGCCGCCGGTGTGCTTCGCGGGATTCACGTCACCGTCGACCCACCCGGGCAGGCCAAGTACGTCACCTGCACCCGCGGCGCGTTCCTCGACGTCGTGGTCGACCTTCGCAAGGACTCACCGACGTACGGCACCTGGGACTCGGTGCTCATCGACGACGTCGACCGCCGCGCGGTGTACCTGCCCGTCGGGCTGGGTCACGCGATCCTCTCCCTCGAGGACCACTCCACGGTGATGTACCTGTGCAGCCTCGAGTACACCCCCGGAGCGGACCGCGACATCCACCCGCTCGACCCCGACCTCGCCATCGACTGGCCCACCCACGGCCGCGACGGCACGCCCCTGACCTACCAACTCTCCGACAAGGACGCCGCGGCACCCGCCTTCAAGGACTGGGCCTAGCCCCCGTGCGCCTTTTACGTATCGCTGGATGCGCACAAGGCGCACGGGCGCGTCAGCGCAGCTTGAAGATCACCGCTCGCTGGACCACGAAGTTGATCACCGTCGCGGTGCCCTGCGCGATGACGAACGCCGCGGCGCTGTAGAGGATCGTCTCGGGCCACAGGTGCCCGAACAGCGTGTACAGCACGTTCTGGACACCGAACGTCGCCGCGTACAGGACGACGACGGCCACGAACCGCGCCCGCGACGGCGGTGCCGCGAACGTCCAGCGCCGGTTGATCAGGTACGCGACGGTGGTGCCCACGACGAATCCCGCCGCCTTGGCCAGCGAGAGCTGCACGTCCAGGCCGTACTGCAGCGCGATGGTGATGGAGAAGTCGACGACGGCCGACAGCACCCCGGTGACGAGGAACCGGACAACCTGGGTCCGCAGATCCAGCGCGTCGTCGGCGGTGTTCTCCGTGACGGGGATCTCGACGGGCAGAGGAAGGCGCTGGTGATCGTCTGATGACACAGAGCGTCAGCGTACTGGCCCTCTCACTGCCTGTAACCTGACGAACGATGTCCATCACCGAATTGCCACCCACCAGTGCGCGCACCCTCACCGGGTGGGCACGTACCTCGCCCACCACGGCGCAGGTGCTGACCACGTCCGATCCCGAGATCGTGGCCGCCGCCGTCCTCCGGGTCGCGGAGCAGAACGAGAGCAAGCCGTCCCATCTGCGGCGCGGCGTCATCGCCCGCGGACTCGGCCGTTCGTACGGTGACAACGCGCAGAACGGCGGCGGGCTCGTTGTCGACATGAGCGCACTGAACCGCATCCACTCGATGGACGCGGAGACGCACATCGTCGATGTGGACGGTGGAGTGAGTCTGGACCAGCTGATGCGTGCGGCACTGCCGTTCGGGTTGTGGGTTCCCGTGCTCCCCGGCACTCGTCAGGTGACCATCGGCGGCGCCATCGGGTGTGACATCCACGGCAAGAACCATCACAGCGCCGGCAGCTTCGGCAATCACGTGCGCTCGATGGAGCTGCTGCTCGCGGACGGCACCGTCCGCCACATCACGCCCGACGGCGACGACGCGCCGCTGTTCTGGGCCACGGTGGGCGGCAACGGCCTGACCGGCATCATCCTGCGGGCGACCATCGAGATGACGCCGACCGAGACCGCGTACTTCATCGCCGACGGCGACGTGACGGCGAGCCTCGACGAGACCATCGCGATCCACAGCGACGGCAGCGAGAGCCGGTACGACTACTCGAGCGCCTGGTTCGACGCCATCTCGGGTCCGCCGAAGCTGGGACGTGCGGCGCTGTCGCGCGGATCGCTCGCGACCCTGGACCAGCTGCCGGCGAAGCTGCAGAAGGATCCGCTGCGCTTCAGCGCGAAGCCGCTGCTGACCTTCCCCGACGTGTTCCCCAACGGCCTCGCGAACAAGTACACGTTCGGACCCATCGGCGAGCTCTGGTACCGCAAGTCGGGTACCTACCGCGGCAAGGTGCAGAACCTGACGCAGTTCTATCACCCGCTCGACATGTTCGGGGAGTGGAACAGGGCCTACGGCCCGGCCGGATTCCTGCAGTACCAGTTCGTGGTGCCGCCGCAGGCCGTCGGCGAGTTCAAGAAGATCATCCACGACATCCAGCGCTCGGGGCACTACTCGTTCCTCAACGTCTTCAAGCTCTTCGGGCCGGGAAACCAAGCGCCACTGAGCTTCCCGATCGAGGGCTGGAACGTCTGCGTCGACTTCCCGATCAAGGAGGGTCTCGGCGCGTTCGTCGCGGACCTCGACCGGCGGGTGCTCGAGTTCGGCGGACGGCTCTACACAGCCAAGGACTCCCGGACGTCCGCGGACACGTTCCACGCGATGTACCCGCGCATCGACGAGTGGATCGCCGTTCGGCGATCCGTCGACCCCACAGGCGTCTTCGCCTCGGATATGGCCAGAAGGTTGGAACTGCTGTGACGATCGATGCTGTGGGCGACCCGCAGACCATTCTCGTACTGGGTGGCACGAGCGAAATCGGCCTCGCGATCACCGAGGAGTACCTCTCGACGTCGTCGGCTCGCGTGATTCTCGCGGCGCTGCCCAACGATCCCCTGCGTGACGCGGCCGTCGCTCAGCTGACGGCCAAGGGCGCCAAGTCCGTGGAGGTCATCGACTTCGACGCGCTCGACACAGCGTCGCACCCGAAGGTCATCGATGAGGCCTGGTCGAAGGGCGACGTCGACGTCGCGATCGTGGCGTTCGCGGTGGACTTCGATCCGGAACTGCTGTGGCAGGACCAGAACAAGGCCGTGCTCACGGCCAACATCAACTACACCGCGTCGGTGTCGGTGGGTGTGCTCCTCGGCGAGAAGATGAAGGCGCAGGCCTTCGGCCGCATCATCGTCATGTCCTCCGTCGCGGGCGAGCGCGTGCGGCGCTCCAACTTCGTCTACGGCTCCACCAAGGCCGGACTCGACGGGTTCTACCTCGGTCTCGGGGAAGCCCTGCGCGAGTTCGGTCCTCGCGTCACCGTCATCCGTCCGGGCATGGTGCGCACCAAGTTCAGCGCGCACGTCAAGGAAGCACCGCTGACGGTGGACAAGGAGGACATCGCCAAGCTGGCCGTGTCCGCGTCCCGCAAGGGCAAGGATCTGGTGTGGGCTCCGGGGCCCTTCCGCTTCGTCATGATGGCGCTGCGGCACGTCCCGCGTCCGATCTTCCGCAAACTCCCCATCTGAGCAGGGCCATGCCGAACAGAGTCATGCGGACGGCTCTGAGTACCAGCGCAGAGGCCGTCGCCGCGGCAGTCGTCGCGGCCGCGGTGGCGGCGGTCGGTCTGTACGCTTTCTCCCTGGTGCAGTGGCCGGCATTCAACTCCTCCAACGTGACTCGCGCCGTCGCGACGGTCGGGCAGGTGGCTGCTCTCGCCGTGCTGGCCGCGTCGGTGGTGATGCTCCGGCTGCGCCGCTCCCCCCGTGTCGCGACCCTGCTGTCGTGGATCGGCCTCTCCGGATTCGTCACCGTCACACTCGGCATGCCGCTGGCCGCCACGAAGCTGTACCTGTTCGGCATCTCGGTGGATCAGGAGTTCCGCACCGAGTACCTCACTCGCCTCACCGACTCGCCGGCACTGGCCGACATGACCTACGCCGACCTCCCGCCGTACTATCCCGCGGGCTGGTTCTGGGTCGGCGGCCGGGTAGCGAACGCCCTCGGCATGGCCGGGTGGGAGGCCTACAAGCCCTACGCCATCGCGTCCCTCGCCGTCGCCGCCGTGGTCTCGCTCGTGCTGTGGCGCAGTCTCGTTTGGGCGGACCTGGCAGTACTGGCCGCGCTCGGCGTGACGGCCCTGATGCTGGCCTACGGTTCACCCGAGGCCTACGGCGCCACGATCGCAGTCATGATCCCGCCCGTGCTGATCCTGGCGTGGGGTGCACTCCATCGCCCGGGGTCGACGCGCGGCGCAGGATGGGGAGCCGTCGTCGGCGCCGGCCTGTTCCTCGGTGTCGCCGCGACGGTCTACACCCTCTATCTCGGTATCGCGGCCTTCACCGTCGTGCTCATGGCGGTGGTCGCGGCGGTGCTGCGCTATCGGGAGAACCGTTCCCTCGCAGTGCTGCTCGACCCGGCACTTCGCCTCGTCGTCATCGCAGGCATCTCCGGGCTGCTCGCGCTCACCGTCTGGGCGCCGTACCTGCTCGCGTCGCTGACGGGCAGCACGGCGGAGAACGGTACCGCTCTGCACTACCTGCCGGAGTCCGGGTCCGAGCTGCCCTTCCCGATGGCGCAGTTCACCCTCACGGGCGCCCTGTGCCTCGTCGGCACTCTGTGGATCGTGGTGCGAGTCCGTGATTCTCGCCGTGCGCAGGCCCTGGGTCTCGGCGTCGTCGCCGTCTACGGGTGGTGCCTGCTGTCGATGCTCGCCACCGTCGCGGGTACCACCCTGCTCGGCTTCCGACTCGAGGCGGTGCTGGTGCTGATCCTCGGCGCCGCGGGCGTGTTCGGCTTCGTGGAGGGCGCTCGGGCGCTGTACCTGGTGGCGAGTGAGTCGCCCCGGGTCCGAACCGTCTCCGTCGCGGTCGGAATCGTCGGCGCCGTCGCCTTCGCCCAGGACATCCCCCACGTCCTGCAGAACGAGATCACGGTGGCGTACACGGACACCGACGGCGACGGAGTCCGTGCCGATCAGAGACCACCGAGCGCCGTGTCGTACTACGGCGAGGTCGACGCGGCACTCCAGGAGGCGCGGCCCGGTCCGCGGACCGACACGGTGTTGCTCACCTCGGACACGACGTTCCTCGCGTACCACCCGTATTTCGGGTTCCAGGGGCTGACGTCGCACTACGCGAACCCGCTCGCCGAGTTCGCCGCCCGCGCCGACGCCATCGAGTCGTGGAGCGATCTGCGCAGCAGCGACGAGCTGATCGCCGCCCTCGATGCCCTGCCGTGGCGCGCCCCCGACGCGTTCCTCTTCCGCCGCGGCGCCGACGGTTACACGTTGCGTCTCGCGGAGGACGTGTACCCCAACGATCCGAACGTGCGCCGCTACACCGTCTCCTACCCCGAGTCGCTGTTCGACGACCCTCGGTTCGAGATCCGCGAGATCGGTCCGTTCGTCCTCGTCGTGCGCACGTGACCGCCCGCCGGGCGGACCTCCTCGCTGCCACCGTCTACACGCTGCTGTCCGTGCTGGTGCTGCACAACCAGTGGCAGCACCTGCAGTCGCAGTACCTCCGTTTCAGCGGCCAGGACCAGACCATGTGGGAGTGGTTCTTCGCCGTGACCGCCCGCTCGGTCACCCATTTCGACAACCCGTTCTTCTCCGACCTGCAGAACGCGCCCGACGGCGTGAACATGATGGCCAACACCGCGATGCTCGGCCTGTCGGTACCTCTGACACCGATCACTCTGGCTTTCGGACCGGCGGCCACGTTCACCCTCGCCCTGACGCTCGGGCTGGCGACCACCGCTTACGGGTGGTACTTCCTGTTCTCCCGCACCGTGATCCGGTCACGTGCGGCCGCGGGTCTCGGCGGGCTCCTCTGCGGGTTCGCGCCGGGCATGATCTCGCACGCCAACGCCCACCCCAACTTCGTCGTGCTGGGAGTCCTGCCGTTCATCCTGTATCTACTCGTCCGCATCGCCGACGCGGAGAACACTCGCCGTCGCCGTCACGCCGTCGTCCTGGGTCTCCTGGTGGCGTGGCAGGTGATGCTCGGCGAGGAGCCGCTCCTCGTCTTCGCGGTCGCCGTCGCCCTGTTCACGGTGCTGTACTGGGTGTTCCGGCCGCGCCGGTTCGTCCCCATGGTCCGGCACGCGGCCCTGCCCGTGCTGGGTGCCGCACTGCTGACAACGGTGCTCGTCGCGGTACCCCTGTGGTGGCAGTTCCGCGGGCGACAGCACTACAGCTACCTCGACCACAATCTGCCCGGGAACGATCTGGTGTCACTCGTCCGGTTCCCGCCCCAGTCGCTCTGGGGTGCAGCGTTTCCGATGGACGACGTCGCCCTGAACCCCACCGAGCAGAACGCGTACTTCGGCATCCCGCTGCTGCTTCTCGTCGTGGTCTCCGCCGTGGTGCCGCGCCGCCGTCCGATCGCGGTGGCCGCCTTCGTGTCGATCCTGATCCTCGGCGTCGCCTCACTGGGCGTCGCCCTCGTGGTCGACGGGACGGAGACCGGCATCGCCCTGCCCGGCGAGTACCTCGACCGGATCCCGCTCCTGCAGTCCGTCCTCGAGACCCGGTTCGTACTGGCCGCGGTGCCGGCCATGGCGCTGCTGATCGCGATGGTCACCGATCACGTCCTGACCGCACCCGCGTCGCGCCGCGTCGCCGTGGTGTGGACGGGCGCTCTCGCCGTCGCACTCGTCCCCCTCGCACCGACACCGCTGACGACGGCCGACCGGGGAGAGACCCCGTCGTTCCTGGCGGACGGGACGTGGCGCGAGTACGTCGACACCGACGACCCGGGATCGATCGTCACCGTGCCGGTCCCGAATCCCGGCACCGCCGCAGCGCTGCGCTGGCAGGTGGACACCGGGCTCGAGTACCGCATCGCCGGTGGCTACTTCGTCGGACCGAGCGGACAACCGGACGGGGAGGCGAAGTACGGCGCGATCGATCGACCCACCGCGAAGCTGCTCGGCACCGCGGGACGCACCGGCATCGTCCCGACACTGAACGACGATCAGCGACGCACGGCGCGAGAGGACCTCGCGTTCTGGGATGCCGACGTGGTGATGCTGCCCCCGACCGAGAACCAGGACGCACTGCGCGACACCGTCGACGATCTGCTGGGTCGCACCGCCACCGAGATCGACGGCACGTACGTGTGGGACGTCCGCTGACGGTCGCGGATTCTGGCGGGGCGGGTCTCGTCGCCTAGCATCGTGGCGTGCCGACAACCGCCGAGACGACGACCGAACCACCGGCCCCGGCGTCGAGACCGAGTCGATTCGCCTTCGGGAAGGCCGGAGGCCGGTCGGGACAGTTCGCCACCACGCGCATCGTCGCGATCGTCACGGGTCTGCTCGGCACACTTCTGGCGATCCTCACTCCGCTCCTGCCCGTCGAGCAGGACGCCGCGTCCGTCACCTGGCCGCAGGACGGCTCGTTCACCAGCGTCGAGACGCCCCTCGTCTCGTACAACCCGCTCTCGCTGTCGGCCACCGTCCCGTGTTCCGTTCTCGCCGACGCCGCGCCGGGCAGCCTGGTGCTGTCCACCGTCGCGCCGCAGTCAGCGGACGCCCGGCGCGTGGGCCTCGTGGTCACACGGACCGACGCCGGCGACGTCACCGTCGTGCTGCGCGACCAACTGCTGCTCTCGGTGCCCGCGGACACCGTGGCCGGCTGCGATGCGCTCACTCTCAGCTCGACGCCGGAGAGCACCACCGCGGCGGTCGGCGATCTCACCGGCACCGCCCCGAGCGACGTGCGACCCCAGACCGTCGGGGTGTTCAGCGACCTGACCGGATCCGCACCGGCCGACATGTCG
The DNA here is from genome assembly GCF_030208955.1 of Rhodococcus sp. MEB041. Lineage (NCBI taxonomy): Bacteria > Bacillati > Actinomycetota > Actinomycetes > Mycobacteriales > Nocardiaceae > Rhodococcus > Rhodococcus sp. MEB041. The sequence continues at coordinate 35,909 of NZ_JARVSZ010000010.1, read as the reverse complement.
GTACGCATCGACGTGGACTCCCGGTTCTCCTCCTCACCCTCGACGCTGAAACTGCTCGCGATCGTGCTGGGGTCGCTCCTGGTCATCGCGTCGCTGGTCGCACTGCACCGGCTCGACGACGCCGACGGCCGGCGCGCACGGCGGTTCTTCCCCCGGCACTGGCTCCGGGTCACCGGCGTGGATGCCGTGGTCGTGGGGACGCTGCTGCTGTGGCACGTCATCGGCGCCAACACCTCGGACGACGGATATCTGCTCAACATGGCGCGGGTCTCCGAGCACTCGGGATACATGGCCAACTACTACCGGTGGTTCGGCGTGCCCGAGGCGCCCTTCGGCATGCCGTACTACGACATGCTGGCCGCACTGGCCAAGGTGTCGACCGCCAGCCCGTGGATGCGCCTGCCCGCGCTGATCGCGGCCGTCCTGTGCTGGCTCGTCATCTCTCGGGAGGTCATCCCGCGCCTCGGTCGCGCGGTGCGCACCCGACCGGTGGCCGTGTGGACGGCCGGTCTGGTCTTCCTGGCCTTCTGGCTGCCCTACGACAACGGCCTGCGTCCCGAGCCGATCATCGCGCTCGGCGCTCTGCTCACCTGGTGCTCCATCGAGCGCGCGGTCTCCACCGGGCGCCTGCTGCCCGCGGCCGTGGCCGTGGTGATCGCCGCCTTCTCCCTCGCTGCCGGACCCACCGGCCTCATCGCGATCGCCGCGCTGCTGGCCGGCGCGCGCCCGGTCATCCAGATCGTCGTCCGCCGGCGCCACGCCGTCGGACTGCCCGCGCTGCTGGCCCCGATCCTCGCGGCGGGCACCGTGGTGCTGTTCGCCGTGTTCGCCGACCAGACCGTCGCCTCCGTCCTCGAGGCCACCCGTGTCCGATCCGCGGTCGGACCCAACGTGAAGTGGTTCGACGAGCGGTACCGCTGGGACGCTCTGCTCAACATCTCGCCCGACGGATCGCTCGCCCGCCGCTTCGCCGTCTTCGCGATGCTGCTGTGCCTCGTGACCTGTCTCGTCGTGATGCTGCGCCGCGGCGGCCGGATCCCGGGAACGTCGACCGGTCCGTCCCGCCGCATCCTCGGCATCGTCGCCGGAGCCCTCGCCCTCATGATGTTCACGCCGACCAAGTGGACGCACCACTTCGGCGTCTACGCCGGGCTCGCAGGGTCTCTCGCCGCGCTCGCCGCCATCGCCGTGATGTCGGCGACGGAGCGTTCACCGCGCAACCGGACTCTGTTCACGGCCGCCGTCCTGTTCCTCACCGCGCTGGCGTTCACCGGGTCCAACGGGTGGTGGTACGTCTCGAGCTACGGCGTGCCGTGGTTCGACAAGCCCCCGTCCATCGCCGGCAAGGGCTTCGCGACGCTGCTGCTCGGGCTCACCGTGCTGACGCTGGCGTACGCCGCATGGCAACACTTCCGCGCTCCCTACGTCGGCGCCGAGCCGGCGCGGACCCGGCGTTTCAGCGGGGCCTCGCTCACCGTCGTGGCCGGCCTCGTGGTGCTGTTCGAGGTGTTGTCCCTGCTGAAGGGCGCGGTGTCGCAGTACCCCGCGTACTCGGTGGCCCGGTCCAACGTGAACTCGATCCTCGGTCAATCGTGTGGCCTGGCACGCGACGTCCTGGTGGAGACCGATCCGAACGCCTCGATGCTGCAGCCGCTGAACCCGGAGCCGGGCGCCGACCCGCTCGCCGGGACCGACAGCGTCGGCTTCACCCCGAACGGCGTCGCCGGCGATCTGAGCGCCGATCGCGAGAGGTCGGGTGCGACAGGCGGAGCCAACTCGGTCGACCCCTCGGACACCGATCAGCAGGCCACCGCGAACAGCGCGGGCACCGGGGGCGGCACCACCGCCGGCACCGGCGTCAACGGCTCGCGGATCGCGCTGCCGTTCGGGCTGGACCCCGCGACCACGCCGGTGCTCGGCAGCTTCGGCTCCGGTGACGCCGCACCGGCGAGCCTCACGTCCGGCTGGTACGCGCTGCCCGACGCCGCGCAGCGAGACTTCCTGTCCGTCACTGCGGCGGGTCGTATCCGCTCGGTCGACACCGACGGCATCGTCACCCCGGGGCAGAGCCTCGAGGTGGAGTACGCCACGGTCGGGGCGGACGGTGCCGAGGAGATCCTCGGACGCGTCGCGCCCATCGACATCGGCCCGCAACCGTCGTGGCGCAACCTACGGGTCCCCCTCGACCAGGTCCCGCCGACCGCGAACGCGGTGCGACTCGTCGCCTCCGACGAGGATCTGGCGGGCGACCAGTGGCTCGCCGTCACCCCGCCGCGCGCACCGCGGACCACCGTTCTCAACGACGTCGTCGGGTCCACCGACCCGGTGCTGCTGGACTGGTCCGTCGGACTCGCGTTCCCGTGCCAGCGGCCATTCGACCACCGCTACGGAGTCGCCGAACTGCCGGAGTGGCGCATCCTGCCCGACCGCAACGGTGCCGAGTCGACCAACGCCTGGCAGGACTCCGTCGGCGGCGGCCCTCTGGGCTGGACCGGACTGGTCCTGCGCGCGGAGACGGTACCGACCTACCTGGCGGACGACCTCCGTCGCGACTGGGGATCCCTCGAGCGCTATCTGCCCCTCGACCCGGACGCGGTAGCCGTCGAACCCGACGTAACCACGTCGTCGCGTTCGGGCATCTGGTCGCCCGGACACATCAAGTACCAGTAAGTAACCAGCGAGTGCAGCAACCGGATCACGGTCGCATAACATCGGGAGCCGTGCCCGACGCCCTCACCTCTTCGCCGACCGCGCCGACACCTGCCGGCCCGGATCGCTCGGTGGACGTCCGACAGCAGTACCGCACCACCCGCCTCGTGGCGATGGTGGCGGGGGTTCTCGGTGTTCTCTTCGCGATTCTGACCCCGTTCCTTCCGGTCACGCAGGACGACGCCGTCGTCCAGTGGCCGCAGGACGGCACCGTCGACAGTGTCGATGCACCCCTGATGTCCCAGGTGCCGGTCTCGATGTCGGTCTCCATCCCCTGCAGCGCCGTCGCAGACGTGCCGGCCGCGGGCGGCATCCTCCTCTCCACCGCGCCGCCGCAGGGCGAGGGCGCCGCGCTGAACGCGATGTTCGTCCGCGTCGGCGAGAACACGGTCGACGTCCTCGACCGCAACGTCGTGATCGTCTCCGCCCCGCGCTCCGAGGTGCAGTCGGCCGCGTGCGGGGCGATCACCTTCGAGTCGACCATCGATGCCACGTCCGCGTCGTTCGACGGGCTCGTGGACGCACAGGGCAATCCTCGCGCGGGTCAGCTCGGCGGCGACCTGCGGCCCCAGGTGGTCGGCGTCTACTCCGACCTCGCCGGCAGCGCCGCGCAGTACCCGGGCCTCGACGTGTCGATCGCCGTCGACTCCCGTTTCTCGTCGTCGCCCACCGTGCTCAAGCTGCTCGCCATGGCCGCCGCCATCGCCTGCACGGCGCTCGCACTGAGTGCGCTGGCCAGGCTCGACGGTGTCGACGGCCGCACCCACCGCCGCTTCTTCCCCGCGCACTGGTGGAAGGTCACCGGTATCGACGCGGTGGTGGTCGGCGCACTTGCCGGCTGGCACTTCTTCGGCGCCAACACCGCGGACGACGGGTACCTGCTCACCATGGCCCGCGTCTCCGAGAACGCCGGCTACATGGCCAACTACTTCCGCTGGTTCGGCGTCCCCGAGGCGCCCTTCGGCTGGTACTACGACGTGCTGGCCGCGTTCGCCAAGATCTCGACGGCGAGCCCCTGGATGCGCCTGCCCGCGCTGATCGCCGGCATCCTGTGCTGGCTGGTCATCAGCCGCGAGGTGGTCCCGCGCCTCGGGCGCGCGGTGCGCGTCAACTCGGTCGCCGTCTGGACCGGCGGACTGGTCTTCCTCGCCTTCTGGCTGCCGTACAACAACGGGCTGCGTCCCGAGCCCGTCGTGGCCCTCGGCGCCCTGCTCACGTGGTGCTCCGTCGAGCGCGCCATCGCGACCGGACGGCTGCTCCCCGCCGCCATGGCAGCGCTGATCGGCGCCTTCACCCTCGCCGCCGCACCCACCGGCCTCATGTGTGTCGCCGCGATCCTGACGGGCATCCGGCCGCTGGTGCGCATCGTCGTCAAACGGCACCGCATGGTCGGGACGCTGCCGCTGCTGGCACCCATCGCCAGTGCCGGCGTGCTGGTCCTCATCGTCGTCTACGGGGACCAGACCTTCGCGGCGGTCCAGGAGTCGACGCGTGTGCGCACGCTCATCGGTCCGAACTTGCCCTGGTACAACGACTTCCTGCGGTACTACTACCTCTTCGTCCAGACGGTCGACGGATCGGTCGCCCGCCGCTTCGCCTTCCTGACCATGCTGCTGTGCCTCTTCACCACGGTGTTCGTCCTGCTGCGTCGCAAGCGGATCCCGGGCGTTCCGTCCGGTCCGGCGTGGCGTCTCATCGGTGTCGTCTTCGGCACCATCTTCTTCATGATGTTCAACCCGACGAAGTGGACCCACCACTTCGGGGTGTACGCCGGCATCGCCGGTTCGCTCGCGGCGCTCACCGCCGTCGCGGTCTCGGCCAGTGCACTGCGGTCGCGGCGCAACCGCACCGTCTTCGTCGTCGGTCTCGCCTTCGTTCTCGCACTGTCGTTCTCGGGCATCAACGGGTACTGGTACGTCTCGAGTTACGGCGTGCCGTGGTTCGACAAGGTGGTCTCGGTCAAGGGGATCCAGTCCAACACCGTGCTGCTGATCCTGTTCTTCGCCGCCGTCGGACTCGCGGCATGGCACTATCTCCGCGAGGGATTCGCTGCGCCGCAACCGAAGCCCGGAACCGAACGCGGGCGGCGCATCCGCAAGTTCGCGGCCGCGCCGCTCACCGTGGTAGCCGGGTTGCTCGTCCTGTTCGAGATCCTCTCGCTCCTCAAGGGTGCCGTCTCGCAGTACCCCGCCTACTCGCTCGGTCGCTCCAACGTGCAGGCGTTGGCCGGCAACAGCTGCGGACTGGCCGGGGATGTCCTCGTGGAGTCCGACCCGAACGCCGGTGTGCTGTCGCCACTTCCGGGACCGGTGGACACTGCCACGGGCCCACTGGGCGGCGCCGAGCCCGTCGGCTTCACACCCAACGGCATCCCCACCGACCTCAGTGCCGACGCCGTGGAGGTCAAGCCCGGACAGGGCAACACCGACCAGCAGTCCGTGGGCGCGTCCTTCGAGGAGGGCCAGTCCTCCGGTACCGCGGGTGGTGTCGGCGCCGCCGGTGTCAACGGCTCCACCGCGCGCCTGCCCTTCGGGCTCGACCCCGCCACGACACCCGTCCTCGGCTCGTACCAGACCGGGGTGCAGACACCGGCCTACGCGACGTCGAGCTGGTACGGCCTCCCCGCGCGCAGTGACGACGCGCCCCTGGTGGTGGTCAGTGCGGCCGGCCGCATCTGGTCCGAGAACCAGGAGACCGGCGAGAACACGTACGGTCAGTCGCTCCGCGTCGAGTACGGCATCCGGCAGCCGGACGGCTCGGTGCAGGTCCAGGGCGACTACCTCCCCAAGGACATCGGCCCGGCACCGTCGTGGCGCAACCTGCGCATCCCGCTCGACGAGCTCTCCCCCGATGCGGATGCCGTGCGTGTGGTCGCCAACGATCCCAACCTCACCGGTGACCAGTGGCTGGCCTTCACGCCGCCCCGCGTGCCCGTGGTCGTCCCGCTGCAGGAGGAGATCGGCACGACGCAGCCCGTCCTGCTGGACTGGGCCGTGGGGCTGCAGTTCCCGTGCCAGCGTCCGTTCGACCATCTCGACGGCGTCGCCGAGGTGCCGAACTTCCGCATCCTGCCCGATCGCGGGTTGGCGGTCTCGTCCACCGACACGTGGCAGGCCGCGGAGAACGGTGGCCCGCTGGGCTTCACCGAGATGCTGGCGACACCCACCACCGTGCCGACGTACCTGAACCACGACTGGGGACGCGACTGGGGTTCGCTCGAGCGCTACGACAGGTTCGATCCGAGCGCGTCCGCAGCGACCGTCGAGGTCACCGAGCAGACCCGGAGCGGGCTGTGGTCGCCGGGGACGCTGCGGGTCTACTAGACGGCGTTCGTCACCCCGTGGGCTCCGCCGGCGCGATCGGCGACGGGTGTGAGCACGAGTTCGGCGCGGGGACGCCGTCGAAGCGGTCCTGCAACCAGTCGACCGCCACCAGGCCGCCGACCTTCGCCGTGTCCTGGTGTGCCACCTGGCCGATCCAGGCGACGTCGGACTCGGGAGACGGTGCGGCGCAGGCCGTCCGGGCCAGCAGCGCCGTCGTGTTCGGGAGGACGACCGTGTCGGCGAGGCTCTGGACGACGAAGAGGGGTATGTCGACGCGCGAGAGGTCGATGGTCTGATCCGCTGCGGCGGCAGCCCAGTCCGGGTTCTGCATGGGGTCGGAGTCGAAGAACTGCTCCCCCTCGGCGCGCTCGAGCAACAGTTCGGGCAGTTCGTCCGTGATGCACCCGTCGGCCAGCGACCGGTAGCGCGACATCGCCGCGTCGCCGAGCACCCCCTCGAGCGGCAGGTCGGGATACACGACCGGCCACGAGACCGCGACGCTGGGTCCGATCCCCCACGCCACGAACGTGTTCCACTGTTCGGAGAACAGCGGACCCAGCAGCGCCGCGGGCGCTGCCGCCGCCGCGCCCACCGACCGGAGCTCGGGCGCGTAGCCGGCGAACATCGCCGTGCCGATCGCCGCGTGACCGCCTTGCGAGTGCCCGAACGTGGCGTACACCGAACTCGCTTGCGCCGGAGCGTGATCGCGCGCCGCACGCACCGAGTTCAGAACGTCCTGCGCCTCGCTGCGGGCGATCAGATAGTAGGTGTCACCGGCGGTGCCGAGGCCCGTGTAGTCGGTCGCCGCGACGACCCACCCGCGCTCCATCACGGACGGCAACCAATTCGTGAAGTCCAGGGTGTCCATCGTCGGGTGGTACCGCCGCGACGGGGTGCACTCGTCTCCGAAGCCGAGCGTGCCGTGAGACCACGCCAGAACCGGACGACCACCCGGCGGCGCCGGTGCCGTCGGCACGATGAGCATTCCGGACGAGACGGCGGGCGACCCGTCGGGACGCTGGGTGCCGTAGAGCATCCGGTAGGCCGTGCCGCCGGGCACGTCCAGATCGTCGATCGGCTCGATGCGGATCAGCTCACCCGGCGCGGCAGGCGTGTCCGGTGACTCGTAGAACGACGCGATCGACTCCTGGAACCGCGCATCGTCGCGAGACGTCGTGGACGACCGCGTGATCACCACCGCCACCACCGCGGCCACCACCAGCACCACGACCGCTCCGACGCAGGCCAGGACGACCACGGTCCGTCTCATGGCAGCACGATAGCCCCGGCGGAACTAGATCGGGAACAGATGCTGCTTTCTCGGTCGCGGTTCCTTCGCCTTGTCGCGCAGGATGTGCAGGGCCTTGCGGATCTCGAGACGCGTGGTGGACGGCTCGATCACGGCGTCGATGTAACCGCGCTCGGCGGCCACCCACGGCGTCGCCACGTGCTCGTTGTAGAAGTCGATGAATCCCTGACGGATCGCCGGAGCGTTGTCGCCCGCCTCGGCCAGCTGCTTGCGCGCCATGATCGACACCGCACCCTCCGCGCCCATCACCGCGATACGTGCTGTGGGCCAGGCGAAGTTGATGTCGGCGCCGAGCTGCTTCGACCCCATCACCGCGTATCCGCCGCCGTACGACTTGCGGATCACGATGGTGACCTTGGGGACCGATGCGCACACGTACGAGAAGATGAACCGGCCACCGCGCTTGATGACGCCGATCTTCTCCTGCTCGAGCCCCGGCAGGAATCCCGGTGTGTCCGTGACCAACACGAGCGGGATCTCGAAGGCGTTGCAGATGTTGATGAAATGAGACGCCTTGTCGCTGCTCGCCGCGTCCAACGCGCCGCTGAGGTGCATCGGCTGGTTGGCCACCACTCCCACCGGACGACCGTCGACGCGGGCGAACCCGACGATGATGTTGGACGCGGTCTGTGCGGTGAGTTCGTGGAAGTCACCGTCGTCGAAGATCCGCAGCAGGATCTCGTGCATGTCGTACCCGGCGTTGTCCGAGTCCGGCATGAAGGTGTCCAACGAACGATCGTCGTCCGTGATGGTCGGCTCGAGACCGGGGTTGATGACCGGCGGCTGCTCGTGGCAGTTCGACGGCAGGTACGACAGGTACTTGCGCACCCACTCGAACGCTGCCTTCTCGTCCTGAGCCACGTGGTGCACGTTGCCGTACTCGGCCTGCTTCCGGGCACTCCCGAGATCGTGGAGGCTGACGTCCTCGCCGGTGACGGACTTGATGACGTCCGGGCCGGTGACGAACATGTAGGCCTCTTCGGTGGCCACGATGATGTCGGTGTTGATCGGCGCGTACACGGCGCCGCCGGCGCACTTGCCCAGGATCACCGAGATCTGCGGGCACATGCCGGACAACGGTTCCTGCCGACGACCGAGCTCCGCGTACCAGGCCAGCGACGTGACGGCGTCCTGCACACGCGCGCCGCCCGAGTCGTTGATACCGACGCACGGGCAACCGACGTCCGCCGCGAACTCCATGATGAGCGCGACCTTGCGGCCGAACATCTCGCCGACGGTGCCGCCGAACACGGTCTGGTCGTGCGAGAACACGGCGATCGGTCGGCCGTCGACCGTGCCGTGGCCGGTGACCACGCCGTCGCCGTACAGCGAGTCCTGGTTGCCGGGCGCGCGGACGAGGGCGCCGATCTCGACGAAGGAACCCGGATCGAGCAGCATGTCGATGCGCTCGCGCGCACTCGGAATGCCCTTCTTCGCGCGCTTCGCGATGGCGACGTCCCCTGCGGGTTCCCGCGCCACCTCCAACTTCTCGCGCAGTTCGGCCAGCTTGGCGGCAGTGGTGCTCACGTGTGCGACTCGCTTCCCTCGGGCGTGATCGACGCCGAAATGTCTCGCATCTTGCCCGTCAGATCCGCGGCGATCGCGCGGATGTACGGCTCGTCGATCACCGCGAGGTGGTCACCGCCGATGTGCACGATGTCCAGATTCGGTGCGAACGGCGCCCAGCCGCCGTGCGGCTCCCGCTTGCCGAGCCGAGGCTCGAGCGCGATGGCGTCGTCGTGGTACTTGTCCGCCATGTAGAGCGTGACGTCCCCGTCGTAGTGCTGGGGCCGGGCGGTCTGGATCGCGCGGTTGTCCAACCAGGACGTGCGCTGGTGCTCGATGATGCCGCTGGGGATCTTGGCGCTGCTCATCTTGACCATGTCCATGATGATCTTGATCTGGCCGTCGTCGTCGGCCTGTGCCAGCTTCTCGTACGGCAGCGGGTAGTCGACGTTGTAGAGCTTCTTGCCCACCTGCGCGTAGCGCTTCCAGCGGAGCTCGATCTCCTCCGCGGTGTCCGGGATCGGCTCGTACGGCATGACGGTGTCGATGAGCCCGACGTAGCGCACGTCGGCGCCCTCCTCGCGGAGCATCGTCGCGACGGCGTACGAGAGCACACCGCCGAGGGACCAGCCCATCAGCACGTACGGCCCGTCGCCCTGGATCTCCCGGAGCAGGGGCAGATACTCGCGGGCGCGATCCTCGATCGGTCCCTCCGTGCGCTCGAAGCCGTACATCGGCGTGTCCGCCGGGAGTCGCTTGAGCAGCGGCTCGTACACGACGCACGAACTGCCCGCGGGATGGAAGACGAACACCGGCACCGCGGTGGAGCCCTCCGGGCGAGCGCGCAGCGTGCGCACCAGTCCGGTGACGTCGCCCGACTCGAGGAACGGCCGCACCACGTCGGCGAGCTGCTCGATCGTCTCCGAATCGAGGATGTCGTCGAACGTGATCTCGCCCTTCGACCGCTCACTCAGACGCTCCGCGAGCTTCTCGGCCGTCGGATCGTCCAGCACGGGAAGGGGATTGAAGATACCTTTGGCGGACTGCCCCGTCACGACGGCCCACGTCGCAAAGGTGAGGCGCTCCGCGGCGTCACGCGGTGCGACGTCCGTCCCGGTTGCCTCCGCGAACGACTGTGCGTCGCCCACGTCGGTCACCGCGTCGGACACGGGCGCCTCGAACGCCGTCGCCGTGGTCGGGCCCGCCTGCCCGCTGTCGGATCCCGGTACGGTCTCGTCGACCGCCGTCTCGGGCTCGGCGATCACCGGATCCGGCTGTGCGACAGGGGGTTCCTGCTCGGGCGTCTGATCGGCGGCCTGCTCGGCCGTGCGCTCGCGTTCCTGCTGCTCGGCGAGCGCCGCGACCTCCTCGCGATTGTCCAGCGCGTAGCGGAGGTACTTCTCCACCTCACGCAGGCTGGCGTCGCGCACGGCCTGCAACTGCACCTGGGGGATGTCGAACTCGAACTCCACGCGGTTCTTGATGCGCACGGCCATCAGTGAGTCGAGACCCAGTTCGATCAACGGGATCTCGGCCGGCAGATCCTCCGGCGCGTACCCCATCGACTCGGCGACGATGATCGCGAGACGATCCTCCATCGTCTGGGTCCCGTTCGGGATCCAGCGATCGCCGAAGTCGTCGACGACCTCGGGTTCCTCCTCCACGAACGGAGCCGCCGCGGCGGAATCGCCTGCGGGAGCCAGTGATCCGACACCGCCCGCCGCGGTGACCACGGCGTCGGCGACCGGCACGAAGAGGGTGCCGTCGTTCCAGTGCACCTGGAGGGACGCACCGCCCGGATGCGGGGTGAGCGTGGTGGTGAGCGAACCGGTGGTGGGCACGGGGCGCTGCGTGACCACGGCGCCGACCGTCACGTCGCCCAGCACCTCGCCGGCGAGTGTCGACACCAGATCTCCGATGGCGGACACACCGGCCACCGGTGTCTCCCAGACGACGCGGCCGTCGGGCAACGCGACTCGCGCGCCCCCGGCGCTGCCGCTGCCCAGATGCACCGCGGCGTCGATCCAGTGGTGTTTGCGCACGAAGGCGGTGCGTGGCGGTTTCGCGTACTCGCCGGGTCCGAACAGACTCGACAGCGTCACGGCATGGCCGTGCACGTAGAGGTCGGCGAGTGCGGCGAGGAACGTCGCGGGCTCGCTCTCCTTGCGCTTGAGCGTCGCGATCAGCGTCGCGTCCGGGACACCCGTCGCCCAGGCCGTGGCGGCGACGGACATCAGCGCCACAGGATTGGGCGACAACTCCACGAAGGTGGTGTAGCCGGCATCCACGGCCAGCTTGACCGCCTGGGTGAACCAGACGGGATGGCGCATGCCCTTGGTCCAGTACTCGACACCGTGGATCGGCTCGTGACCCGCGCGGTAGAACGCTTCCCTGTCCACCGACGAGAACACCGACACGGCGAGTGGGGTGGGCTCGATGCCCATCAGTTCGGCCGCGAGCTCGCCCAGCAACGGATCGACGGCCGAGGTGTGTCCGGCGCCCTTCACGTCGAGGATGCGGCCCATCTTGCCGAGCGACTCGGCGCACTCGACCAGCTGTCGCACCGGCTCGGCCGGTCCGCCCACGGTCGTGTGCGTCGGCGCTGCGTACACGCTGGGCTCCACCCCGGGGAAGCGATCGGTGAGGTCGGCGACCTCCTGCGCGGAGAACTCCACCAGCGCCATCGCGCCGGCCTCGGCGTCGCCGAGACCTTCCTGGCCCTCGCCGAGCAGTCGCGAACGCGCCACGATGATGCGCACCGCGTCCTCGAGGTTCAGACCACCGGCGGCGTACGCGGCGGCGACCTCACCCATCGAGTGGCCCACCACCGCGGTCGGCGCGGCGCCGTACGCACGCAGCGTCTCGACGAGCGCCACCTGGATCGCGAAGATCCCGACCTGCGAGTTCTCGAAGTCGTACGTGAGCGAGTCGTCCGAGACGATCGCCCGGATCGAGTACCCGGACTCGTCCTCGATGAGGGCGTCGACGCGATCGAGCGCCGCGGCGAACAGCGGCTCGGACGCGTAGAAGTCCTTCGCCATCTTGCGGTGCTGCGCACCGAAGCCGGAGAACACCCACACCGGGCCGTTGGACGCGGGCGCGTCGGCGGAGAACACGCCGGGGCCCGGCTTGTTGTCGGCGACGGCGCGCAGTCCGGCGACGGCCTCGGCACGCGTCGTGGCGAGCACGACGGCGCGGGAGCGCCCGTGATTACGACGGGCGAGGGACCGACCGAGAGCCTCGAGGTCCGTGGTGCTGCCGACCTCGGACTCGATCCAGTCGGCCAGATCCGATGCCGCACGACGACGGCGCGACGGCATGCTCGCCGACACGGCGAGGAGAACGGGTCCCGGCTCCGGCGCCTCCTCGGACTCGGCCGGAGACGCCGACACACCCGCGAGTACCCGCTCGATGTCCGCCGGCGTCTCCTCGGGAACGCCCACGGGCTCCCCGATCAGCGCTTCCGGATCGACCGCTGTCGAATGGAACTCCGGCGAATCGAACTCGGGTGCGCCGGCAACGCTCGGCGCCGACGCGGCGGGAACGTACTCGCGGACCACGACGTGCGCGTTGGTGCCGCCGAAACCGAAGCCGGAGACACCGGCGATGGCGGTGCCGGAGTACCGGGGCCAGTCCGTCGCGGTGTCGACGACGCGGAGCCTGGCCGCGTCGAACGGAATGTAGGGGTTGGGTCCGGCGTAGTTCAGGGACGGCGGCACCTGGTTCTCGCGCATCGCGAGGATCACCTTGATGAGCCCCGCGGCGCCCGCGGCACTCTCGAGGTGGCCGAAGTTCGTCTTCGCGGAACCGAGCAGCGCGGGCTTGTCCGCGTCGCGTCCGCGGCCGACGACGCGACCCAGTGCATCGGCCTCGATGGGGTCGCCGAGGATGGTGCCGGTGCCGTGCGCCTCGATGTAGTCGACGGTGGTGGGCACGATGCGGGCGTCGCGGTAGGCGGTCCGCAGGACGTCGGCCTGGGCGTCCGGGTTGGGCGCGGCCAGCCCGTTCGAGCGACCGTCCTGGTTGACCGCGCTGCCCGCGATGACCGCGAGCACGGTGTCCCCGTCGCGCTCGGCGTCCTCGAGACGCTTGAGCACCACCAGGCCGCCGCCCTCCGAGCGGATCATGCCGTCGGCGTCCGACGAGAACGCCTTGATGCGGCCGTCGGGTGCGAGCACGCCGGTCTGCCCGAATCCGAGCGTCGCGGCGGGCGAGAGCAGCATGTTCACGCCGCCGGCCAGGGCCAGGCTCGACTCACCGGTGCGGAGGCTGCGCACCGCCTGGTGCACGGCGACGAGGGACGACGAGCACGCGGTGTCCAGCGCGACGGACGGCCCGCGGAAGTCGTAGAAGTAGGACACGCGCCCCGCGACGACGGCGGTCGACGTGCCGGTCAGTGCATAGGGGTGCGGGTCGGGATCGCTGACGGCGATCATCTGGTAGTCGTTGGTCGACGTGCCGATGAAGACGCCGACCTGCGTGCCCTTGAGTTCGTTGGCCGGAATCCGCGCGTCCTCCAGCGCTTCCCACGTGAGCTCCAGCGCGAGGCGCTGCTGCGGGTCGACGTTGGCCGCCTCGCGCGGCGACATGGCGAAGAACTCCGCGTCGAACGTCTTGACGTCGTCGAGGTACCCGCCGCGGGTCACCGTCTTCTCCACCGCCTCGGCGATGGCACGGTCGCCGAGGAACTCGGACCACCGGCCCTCGGGCAGATCGGTGATGCCGTCGCGTCCGCCGGACAGCATGTCCCACATCTCGTCCGGCGTGTGGCCGGCACCCGGGAAGCGGGTGGACACGCCCACGACGGCGATGTCGTGACTGTCGTCGGTGGTGCCGGACAGGTAGAACGCGTCGTCGGTGGTGCCGCTCTCCGACTCGGGCTCCCCGTCGATGATGCGTGTCGCGAGCGAGGCGATCGTGGGGTGCTGGTACGCGACCGTGGCCGTCAGCGTGACGCCGACCAGATCCTCGATGTCGCCGCTCAGCGCGACGGCATCGCGGGACGCGAGACCGAACTCCTCCATCGGACGGTCGTCGGAGATCTCCGAGACGTCCTTGCCGGTGGCCTCGGCGACCCAGGCGCGGAGCCAGTCCCTCAGCTGCGCGACGGTCATGTCGCCCGCCTGCGGGGCCCCGGCGTCACCTGTCGGCTCCGGTGCGGACGTCGTTGTCTCTTCTTCAGCCATCAGCTCGCCAAACTACCCGCGTCGGGTGATCAGTCTTCGGGATTGTCGGGGAACGCCGTCTGCTGGTAGCCACCACGCAGCGTGCCCTCGATGTACGCCGCCTTGCAGGCCCGACGCGCGATCTTGCCGCTGGACGTACGCGGGATCGAACCGGCGGGAACCAGGAGGATGTCGCGTGCCGTCACGCCGTGGCGAGTCGAGATCGCCGCACGCACGGTGTCCGCGATGGGCTGCGGATCCGCCTTGCCGGCGCCCGGCGCCCGCTCGGCCACGATGACCAGCTGCTCCGACGAGTCACCCGGGTCTCGGGTGAGTCCGGCGCCGCCGTGCTCGAAGACGAAGTCGGGAAGCTGGTTCGCGGGCACGGCGAAGGCCGCCACGAAACCGGGGCGCAGGGCCGTGCTCGCGTCCTGGGCGGATGCCTCGAGGTCCTGCGGGTAGTGATTGCGGCCGTCGACGATGACCAGGTCCTTCACGCGACCGGTGATGTAGAGCTCGCCGTCCACGTAGACACCGAAATCGCCGGTGCGCATCCAGTTCGCGCCCTCGGCCGCACCGTCGGCGTGGCTGTTCTCCGTCTGGCGCGAGACCAGCTTGTTGTGGAAGGTCTCCGAGGTCTCCTTCTCCCGGCCCCAGTAGCCCTTGCCGATGTTCTCGCCGTGCAGCCAGATCTCACCGACGTGCCCGTCGGGAACCTCGGACGCGGAGTCGGCATCGACGATGGCGGCCCACTGGCTGCGTGCGACGTAGCCGCACGACACCTGCGGAATGGAGTTGGGCGTTCCCTCGGCGACCTGGACGACACGTCCGGAGTTGAGCTCCGTGCGGTCGACGTGGATGACCTTGGCCTCGTCCGAGTGCTTGGTGGAGGAGACGAACAGTGTCGCCTCCGCCATGCCGTACGACGGCTTGATGGCCGTCTTCGGCAGTCCGTACGGCATGAACGCGTCGTTGAACTTCTTCATCGACGTGGTGGTGACCGGCTCGCTGCCGTTGATCAGGCCGATGACGTTGGACAGGTCCAGCGACTCGCCGTTCTTCGGCAGGCCGCGCTGTGCCGCGTGCTCGAACGCGAAGTTCGGTGCAGCCGCGAACGTGCCGGCACCGTCGGACACGGCGGCGAGTTCCTTGATCCATCGCCACGGCCGCTGCACGAAGGCACGCGGGCTCATGATGGTGATGTACTTGCCGCCCAGCGCCGGCAGGATCACGGTGAGCAGGCCCATGTCGTGGAACAGCGGCAGCCACGTGACGCCGCGCGAGTCGTGGTTCAGCTCGATCGCGTCGACCATCTGCAGGGCGTTCACGCCGACGGCGCGGTGCGTGATCTCCACACCGGCCGGCACGCGGGTCGATCCGGACGTGTACTGCAGGTACGCGATCGCGTCGATGTCGGTGGGCGGCTCGGTCCAGGTGGCGCCGACGCTGTCCGGGATGGCGTCGACCGCGATGATGCGGGGGCGCTGCGCCGCGGGAAGAGCGCGGAAGAACTGGCGTACACCGGCGGCCGAGTTGGTCGCGGTGAGGATCGCCGACGGCGAGCAGTCGTCGAGCACGGCGTGCAGGCGGTCGCTGTGTCCGGGCTCGTCCGGATCGAAGAGCGGTACCGCGATGGTGCCCGCGTAGACGGCACCGAAGAACGCCACGACGTAGTCGAGGCCCTGCGGAGCGAGGATCGCCACGCGGTCACCGGGCGACGTCACCTGCTGCAGGCGCGCGGCCACGGCGCGCAGACGGGCACCGAACTGCGACCAGGTGAGCTCGTGCACCTCACCGTCGCGCTCCCGCGAGTAGTCCACGTAGCGGTAGGCCAGGTCGTCGCCGTTGTCCGCGACGTTCTGCTCGACGTGGCGGACCAGCGTCAGATCCTCGCGGATCACGATGTTGCCGGTGTCGTCGACGAAATCGTCGAACGAGTTACTCATCATTCTCTCCTCCGAAGCAGTGCGACACCGCCGGCTACACGACACCGCCCAGTTCTGATGTGGGCGCGGTCTGCTGGATGCACGCGCTCGTTCTCGAGCGTCGTCATCTTACTCACCGGTAAGTCTCACCGGTCTCGCTCACCGATCGTGACAGCGAGAACCACAAGCATGGTACAGACCCGCCGAGCGACGACCGTCATTCTCCCGCCAGCAGCGGAATGACCGGAGCGAAGGCGTCCATCTGCGTCGGGAAGACACCGACGTACGACATCGTCGTCCGGGCCCGCACGTTCCGGATCTGGTCCGCGATCTCCTCGAAGCTCCCGATCGCGATGTACGGCGACTCCAGGATCTGCTCGACGGTCAGACGGGTGTCGACCTCCATGTTGGGCGGGAAGCCGTTGTCGAGCGCACCGATGACCATCTCCGCCGTCTGCTCCCGATCGTCCGAGATCAGGATGGTCGTGATGGTCCAGTTCAGCTCGATGTCGGCGAACCGGTCGCCCGCAGCGGCGCGGATGAGCTCGACGCGCTCGATGCTCTTCTCCATGGTGATCTCGGACAGCTTGAGCTTGCCCTCGCGCGTGGTGCTGGGGACCAGGGAGATGATGTCGGCGTGCTTGGCTGCCATCGCGAGCATCTTCGGGCCGCCGCCGCCCACGGCGATGGGAGGCCGGGGGCCCTGGCGCGGCCGCGGGCTGCCCTGCAACCCGTTCACCTGGTAGTGCTTGCCCTGGAAGTGGCACTCCTGCCCACGCATCAGGGTGTCGAGAATGGTGAGCGACTCGTCGAGCTTCTCGATGCGCACACCGGGGCTCTCGTAGGCGATGCCCGCCTTGTCGTACTCCTCCTTGAGCCAGCCCGCACCGATTCCCAGCTCGAGCCGTCCGCCGGAGATCTGGTCGATGGTCGTCGCGTCCTTCGCCAGCACCGCCGGGTGACGGAAACCGTTCGCGAGGACTGCGGTCCCGAGGCGGATCTTGTCGGTGGCGACGGCCAGCGCGCCGAGCGCGGCGATGGGGCCGACCTGGTTGCCCAGGTGGTCGGGAATCATGAAGCTGTCGAAACCCAGCTCCTCCGCCTTCTGCGCCAACTTCACGAAACGCCGTGCGCCGCCCTCGTCCGGGTTGCCCTCACCGCCTGCCGCGAAGCGGAACGTGCGCAGTGGCGCAGTGGTGGCCGCGGCGTCGGCAGAACTCATGAATTTTCTCTCCTGCAGCGTCGAGGGAAGGTGCGGTGGCCGGAGTCGAAGCCGACTCGCCACTCTAACCGTTACCGGCTCGAGACCAAAGTTGCCCCGCGCAGCACCTTCCGTCAGCTGTGAGCAGGCGTCGGAGCCGACGCGACGAGCCCCGCCGCCCAGTTCGCCGTCCACTGTGTGGCGGTGGTGCCGGCGTCGTCGACGACGTACCGAGCGTAGTTGCCGTGCACCGGATTACCCGCCGCACCGGCCAGTGCGGTCAGCGACGACGGGATGTTCCGGAGCGACATGGCCTCGGGCGGCGCCGCGCAGATGAGGTCGCCGGGAGCGCAGATCGAGAAGGTCCGATCGGCGAGCGCACCGAACCCACCCTGGCGGGCACCGGTCATGGTGATTCCGGGTACGTCGAGACCGCCGAGAGCCACCTCCGCGCCCACGCCGTCCACCGGCGGGCCGATCTGCTGCGCGCTGGTGCCGTCGCGTCGGCCGTCCGCGATGACGGTGACGCCGAGGACTCGCTCCGCCGGAACCGGACCCGCCCCCGCGCCGATCGACGCGGCGAGATCGCCGACGATGACTGCTCCCTGCGAGAACCCTGCGAGCACGTAGGACGTGAGCGGGCACTCCGAGGACCGCTGCGCCAGGATCTCGTTCGCCTTCGCGGCGCCCTCCGACCGGCTGACGTTGTACGAGGCCTGGCCGTCGGGCGGGAACGCGATGGGATTCGAGAACTGCGCGACGTACGGAACCGTGTAGACCTCGGCGCGCTCGGGGCCGAACTGCTGCTGCAGCGGCTGAGTCACGTTCAGCATCAACGAGATCGGGTTCGCGGTGGGAGCGTAGGGATCGTCCGCCGCGTTCGACTCCCACGTGCCCGGCACCGAGAGCACGAACACGTCGGGGCACGACGCCGGCTGCGAGGTGGGCGGCTCGGCGCCGGGAACCTGCGGCTCACCGGGACCGGGTGTCGTCAGTCGACCCGCGAGCAGGTACCAGAGCAACAGCAGGACGAGGACGACGACGAGCGCGACCGCGAGCAGGACGAGCAGTGTGCGCGCCACCGAACGCCGACGCGGCGGCCCGGGCCGACCGGATCGTGTCACGAGGCGCCGCCTATCCGCAGTACGTCGAGCGCGCGACGTCGACGTACGTCTGTGCGGTCCGCGACGCGTCCTCGGCGCTGATGGTCGCACCGGACGCCGACGCCTCGGCACCGACGTTCGCGGTGACGAAGGTGAGGACCTGGTCGTCCGCCACACCCTCGGACTGGGCGGCGCAGATGTAGCTCGCCGTGCCGATGGCGATGTCGCCGTTGCCGGCCACCGTGACGCCGCGGGACTTCAGAGCGTCGAGGAACGCGGTTCCACGGGCGTCGATCGGCACCTCGGTCGGGCCGGGGAAGCCACTGGGCACCGGCTCCGCCTCGTCGGGAGCGGTCGCCGCCGCGCCCGGACTCGTGGTCGCGCCAGGCGAGGTCGACGTGGCGGACGCGGACGTGGAGGTCGGCGCCTCCGTCGTGGTCGCAGCGGCGGTGGCGCTCGACGTGAGGGACGGCGTGCTGCTGGCCGAGGAGTCGTCGCCGCCGCACGCGGTGAGCAGAGCGCCGGCCGCGACGGCCAGCATCACGGGAGCGACGGTGGTGGCGAACCTCGAGGTCACGAGAACGTCCTTACTGTCATCGGGGCACGGCAACTGACAGCGGACGGTACCGGCACGGTCTGAGAGGACTCTGTGTGCGGCAAGGCCGGAGGCCGGCCGCGGGGCGAAGTCCCACCGTGTCGGCACCGCCCGGTGTCGGGTCAGGGAACGATCTGGACGACGCCGTCCCGCACCGTCACGAAGCCGTTCTGGAAGTTCTGCTGGACACCGCCGGGGATGTCGAACTGATCGCTGGTGACGTATCCCAGGCGACCGTTCTCGTACCCGACGCTCTTCCACGCGTCGAATATCTGGCCGTTGAGGATGGACCACGCGCCGGTCGCGGGCGACCAGTAGATGTTGCCGCCCTGGAACTCGGTGAAACGACCGCCGTCACGGACCGGGACCTCGTTGGTCTTCGCGAAGCCGAGTGCCCCGTTCTCCCACCCGAGCTGGCCGTACTTCTCCATGATCTTGCCCATCACGGCGTGCGTGCCGGTGTCGGGCGAGAAGTACATCGCACCGATCTCGAAGCCCTGGACCGCACCCGGCTTGTTCGGGGTCTGCACCTCGTCGCGCAGCGGGTAGCCCAGCGGCCCACCCTCGTAGCCCTGGCGGGCCCACTCGTCGAGAATCGCGCCGCGCACTGCGTGCGCACCGGTCTGCGGGGTCCAGTAGACCATTCCGTTGCGGAACGAGTTGTAGCGTCCACGGCCGTCCGGGGTTCCGAGCTCACCCGACAGCGGCATGCCCAGTGCGCCGGCCGGACCACCGTTGGCCGCGTACGCGCCACCGATCGCACCGGCGACGACGTGCGTGCCCCCGTCGGAGGAGAAGATGCGACCGAACCGGAAGTCCTGCGCGCGCCCACCCGCGACGTCGTACTCGGAGGTGAGGCAGTCGCCGAGCCATCCGTTGGCGCTCGCGGTGCCGCCGATGTTCCCGCCGACGCTGCACGCGGGCTTGTCCACCTCGACGCCGAGGGCGGTGGCGATCTGCGGCCATGCCTGGCGGAGCTCGAACTGCCAGTACTGCCACGAGTGGGTTCCGGACGGCCGGTAGTTGATCGAGGCCGGGATGCCGAGCTTGTTGAGCTTGGTCGCGAACGTCTGCGACGTGAGCCGCGACAGGATCTCGAGACCCATGCCGGCGTAGTTCGTGCTGATGCCGGGGATGTCGGACTGCTGGTCGTACGGTCCGGCGGTACCGCTGCCGCTCGAGACGTACAGGCTCATGCCCTTCAGCTTCTCCGCGAGAACGTACGGGTCGTGCTGAGCCCACAGCTCGCTCGACGGCACGCCCCACATGGCGCCGGCGTCGAAGCCGCCCGCGTCCTGCATGGCGTACCCGATGGCCTGCGGCATGCCGAGCGTCGTGGTGCTGAGGATGCCGGAGAACGATCCGGCGAATCGGAAGAAGCCCGGGTTCCGCGCCGAGAGCGTCATCGCGGCGGTGCCGCCCATGGAGAGACCGGCGACCGCGCGCGTCTGGTTGGAGCGCCAGTCACGCTCGAGAATGGGCGGGAGCTCCTTGGTCAGGAACGTCTCCCACTTGTAGTTCCGGCCGTTGTTCTGCTCGGCCCAGTCGGAGTAGAAGCTCGACTGACCGCCGACGGGCAGCACGACGTTGACGTTCTTGTCGGCGAACCAGGACTCGGCGTCGGTCTCGGCGGTCCAGCCGTTCTCGGTGTCGGTCGCGCGCATGCCGTCGAGCATCCACACCGACGGGAACGTGGCCTGCGGGTTCTTGTTCCAGTCCCGCGCGAGCAGCAGCTGCACCTGGATCGGGACTCCCATGGACGGCGAGTTCACCCACACCGCGACACGGCGGTCGGTGATCCAGTCGACCGCGGACACGGTGGCGCCGGCCTCCGCCTGCGCGCGCAGCGGCGCTGCCTGGACCGGTGCCGCGTGGACCGGAGACGCGACCGCCGTGGCGGCCTGGCCCCCTGCGAGCGGAAGAACCAGCGTGACCGCCAGGGCGGACAGGATCCGCGCTCTCCGGCCGTTCGGAACTCGCATGTGTGGGACTCGCTTCCTCGAAACGTCAGACTGTGCGGGGCCGTCGGCGTGCCGGAGAGGTCCGGTCCGTCGAGAGTGCCGCCGATCTTGTTCTACACGGTCACGACGACGGTCTCGGGGAGACTCGCTGTGACTGGTGGTGCAAATGTTACTGGAGTCGCCTCAGAACATGCGACAGCCCCGGACACCGTCGCCGAAGCGAGGGCCGGGGCTGTCGACTACCGAGCTGACTCAGCCGATGTTGGCACGCAGGTCGGGCATCATCTGCACGATCTGATCGAACCAGTAACCCCACCGGTGCGTTCCCTGCGCGGGGAAGCTGTAGGTGACGTTGTTGGCGCCGATCGAGGCCATGCGGACCTGGAACGCGCGGCTGTTGGCGAGCGCCAGAGCCTCGAGGCCCATGCCGTTGGCGGTGTTGTAGTAGTCGAGCAGCGAGCCCGGGCGGTCGTAGTTGCCCGGGAGGCCGCTGGCGGCCGAGACCCAGACACGCGTGCCGTTGTCACGCAGACGCGGCGCGAAGACGAACGGGTCGTTGCGGAGCCACGCCGGGTTCCAGGGCGGTCCCCACATGCTGTCGACGTTGTAGCGACCGGCGTCGAGCATCGCGACGCGGATGGCCTCGCGCATGCCGGGCGCCGAGATGTTCAGGTAGCCGGACAGCGAGCCGGCGTAGCTGAACTGGTTCGGGTGGTACGCGGCGAGCGTCAGCGCAGCGCTGCCGCCCATCGACAGACCGACGATGCCGTTGTTCTGACGCGAGAAGCCGAGGTCACCCGCTGCGAGACGGTTGGGGAGGTCCTGCGTCAGGAACGTCTCCCACTTGTAGGTGATCTGCTGGCCGTTGAAGTTCGACGGTGCGTACCAGTCGGTGTAGAAGCTGGACTCACCGCCGACCGGCTGGACGACGTTGATGTTGTTGTCCGAGAGGAACGAGCCCGCATTGGTCTCGTGCTCCCAGCCGCTGATGTCCGGCGTCGCGCGGAGACCGTCGAGGAGGTACACGACCTTCGACGTGTTGCCGTCGGCGGCGCGCCAGACGCGACTCTTGATCGGACCCATGGACGAGTCGGACCAGACGTCGAATCCGGCACGGATCTCGGCGTTGGCAGTGGCTCCGGTGCCCACGACCGCGAGGCCGAGGGGGATGGCGGCGGCCATCACGACGGAGACGAGGGCCTGACGCATGCGTCGGCCCACTCGGGGGGTGCGCAGGCGTGAAGCCTTACGCGGCAGAGCGCTGTCGTCACCAGCGACATCGGTAACGGACCCGTCACGCATACATTCGGCCTCTCACAGTTCCGTGCAGCCGGACGGCCGCACCGCTTCGTCGATCGATATCCGGTCACGCTCCGAGGAAGACCTCGGAACCTGAACCATCGGTCTCGTCTTCCGCGCACGATCGCCCCGCGGGCGATCCTGCACGTCGACGCACATCATCTACACATATCTCCGCCGACGGAGACAGCGTTACACAAACGAGATGCCGGAATCCAGCCGGGACGTCGAAATCGGAATACTCACGACACCGAAACGCCATGACCCGGTGATCTCACTGTGACGCGGATCTCACTTGCCGCACATCGTCACGATGCGGGCCGCTCCGGGGGCATCTCCAAATTACACCGTTGTATTTCGTACTTCGGCACCCGGTCGAATCGGTACCCCGCGAGATCCAACGAGTGCTTGAAGTTCTGCACGAATCGGGCCCGCGTGAGCTCTGAACGGTAGGACGTCAGCAGTTCCTGCGTCTCCGGACAGGTCAACGCGACCTGCGCCTGCTCCACCCATTCCTCGTCCAGATAGAACGGCAGGAAGGGATGCACGTCCACCATTCCGGTGTCCGCGACCACCCAGTCCGTGTACAGGTTCTTGTCGTGTCCGATGCGGCCGTTGTCGAGCCGTTCCGTGTGCGCCGCCAACGGATACGCCAGGCCCATCTGATCCAGCACCCGGACGTCGAGCCCCACGTTCATGCTGGTCATTCCCAAGTTGAGGAAGTAGACGACGTGCTCGTCGCCGCCCTCGGGAATCGGCAGGGGCGGCGGCACCACGTCCCAGTAGGTGAACTGCGCGGACGGCAGCAACAGACCGCCGTCCGGCGTGTTCTCGATGGTCTGCACCATTGCCCGCATGCGCGGGTAGTCCAGGTAGTCGCTGGCCAGGATCGGATGGCGGTGGCCGGTGTTCTCCGAGTAGAAGGCCCGCTCGTCGACGATGCCGCTACGCCCGACCGTCGTGCCCTGCGGCATGCCGATGGTGGTGGCCGCGAAGATCGCCCAGACGACCACGCCGAGCCACAGCGCGACGCACGACACCAGCGCCACGATCCCGCGTCGCAGCGGGATCGGCACGACGGCGACCGGGAGCAGAAGCAGGAACAGCGCGGGGAGCAGAGTGCGGCCGTGCATGAAGTCGCCGCCCACTCGCACGGCGTACACCGTGGAGATCAGACCCGACACGAGCGCGAAGACCACCACGGCGCTCGGCGTCCGGATCCGCGAGACCAGTCCGGCGAGACCGCGCGGCGCCTCGCCACGGCGAGCCGCACCGGGCCCGATCCGGGTGGCGGCCAGTGCCGCGGCCACGACGACCAGCACCGCGGGCACCCACAGGGCGTAGGGCCCCACGAGGTTCCACAGATACGTCGAACCCTGCGCCCACTTGGCGCCGCCGGCGTCCTTCGACACCGCGGTGTTCGGGTACGGCAGCGCGTAGTAGCCCATGCGCCAGATCTGGTAGCCCACCGGGAGCAGACCGGCGACCACGACGACGGCGCCGCGGCGGATCCATCCCGACGTCGCGACGACGAGCATGAGGAGCGCGAGGCCGCCGACGATGACGAGTTCCGGGCGGACGAGGGGCGACAGTCCGCCCCAGAACGCGATGACGAGCACGAGTGCCGTCGACGGGTTCTCCACCCGCCGGTCCGCCCACCGGAGCATCAGCCACCACAGGACCGCGATCCAGAAGATGACCAGGCACGACTCGAGGCCGGACGTCGCGAAGTCGCGTGCCGGCGGTACGGCGATGTAGACGAGCGCTCCTGCGGGGAGCACGAGCACCGCGCGCCCGGCGTACAGGCGTGCCGTGCCGATCATCGCGACCGTGACGGCCGCCGTCGTCAGCACGAGGGCGATGGTCAGCACCACGTACTCGAGGCGGACACCGCTGAGCCACGAGAAGGCGTACACGACGTAGGTCCAGGCGGCGCTCGTGTTGGTCTCGACGCGCTCGCCCGCGTTGAACACCGGCCCGTTGCCGGCCAGGAGGTTGCGGACCGTGCGCAGCACGATCAGTCCGTCGTCCGCGATCCAACGGCGGTCCCAGGCGCCCCAGAAGGTCAGCACCGCGACCACGGCGATACCGGCGACGCCGGTCGCTCGGGCCCACCCGGGCGTTCCCACCCGGTCCTCGGCCCGCGACTGCTCGTCGCCGGTACGTTCTGTCAGTTCCTCATGCGAGGTAGACAGCGACACCCACCACTCCGATCCACACGATGGCGAGCATCTGGAGCACCCGGTCCCCGAGTGCGATCTCCTCGGGCTCGCCCGCTTCGCCACCGTCCACGTCCACTGCGTACCGCAGGATAGCGACAGTGAAGGGAACCATCGAGATCGCGAAGAGGGAACTGCCGTTCTTCGCGTCCTGGTCGAAGGCCCACAGTCCGTAGCAGATGACGACGGCCGTGGCGCTGAGCGTCCACACGAACCGCAGGTAGGTGGTGGTGTAGTTCTCCAGCGACTTGCGGATCTTGGCGCCGGTGCGTTCGGCGAGCTGCAGTTCGGCGTACCGCTTGCCGGCTGCCATGAACAGCGATCCGAAGGCCATGATCAGCAGGAACCACTGCGACAGCGGGATGTCGGCCGCCACGCCGCCCGCGATCGCGCGCAGCAGGAAGCCGGACGAGACGATGCAGATGTCGAGCACCGCCTGGTGCTTCAGGCCGAAGCAGTACGCGAGCTGGACCGCGATGTAGACGCCCATGACCACGGCGAGGTTCCAGTTGGCCAGGAACGAGAGCCCGATCGCGCCGCCGAGCAGCACCACCGCCATCGCGAAGGCCAGGTTGACCGGGAGGACACCCGCCGCGATGGGACGGAATCGCTTGGTGGGGTGCGCCCGGTCCGCCTCGACGTCCATCGCGTCGTTGACCAGATAGATGCCCGACGCGGCCATGCAGAAGACGAGGAACGCGAGCGCGACCGGCAGGAGCACCGAGCTCTCGGTGACCGAGCCGGCAGCCAGGGGCGCCGCCAGGACCAGCACGTTCTTGACCCACTGGCGCGGGCGCACCGCCTTGACGATGCCCGTGGCCAGGTTCTTCGGGGGCGCGCCGACGACGGCGGGTTCCTCGCTCATGCTGCTCCTGCTGTCGTGGCCGCTGCGTCTCCGCCGGTCAGGCCGAATCGGACCGCCGCGTTCTTCTCGGCTCGCACCGTCGCCGCCGCGGACAGCGCGCCGAGCGCGGAGCCCACGAGTACGTCGGAAGGGTAGTGAACACCGAGCACCAGGCGCGACACCAGCATCGCGGGCACCAGCACCGGTGCCACGGGCAGACCGCTCGCGCGGCCGATCAGCAGCGCCGCGGCCGTGGTGGACGTCGCGTGCGACGACGGGAAGCTGAACCGGCTGGGCGTGGAGACGCCGACGCGCACGGACGGATGGGTCGGGCGCCGACGCCGCGAGATGCGCTTGACGACGATCGACGCCGCGTGCGCACCGACGGCACCGACCGCGACCGACGCCCACTGCTCGCGCCGCGCCGAGTCGACCACGGCACCGACACCGCCGATGGCGATCCACCCGAGGGCGTGCTCACCGAAGTGCGACATCCCCCGAGCGACACGCACGGCGCCCGGCAGTGATCCGACGCTGCCCTGCACCGCGGTGAGGACCCGCAGGTCGGTTCGAACCAGGTTGTCAGTTCGGATAGGAGAAGACACGTTCCCAACGCTCCTTGCTGGTGAGTTCGGGCACGGCGCGACGGTACCGGTCGGACAGCTCGGGGAAGCGCGACGCCAGCTCGCGGCGCAGCGAGAGCGCCTCTCCGAGCAGCGCGGAGGCGATCTTCGGATCCCGCTTGCGGTAGACGACGCCGCGTCCGTCGGCGGTGGTGACGGTGACACCGTCGACCTGCGAGAGCAGGTACCAGCGCGCATCGAGCGTCGGCACGTTGAGCTGGGGACGGTCGTGGTGCTGCCGCTGCGCGCCTCGGGCGTTGTGGATCAGGCCCTTCGCCAGCCGGGACACCTTGGCCACGGCGCCGACCGGCTCGGCGACGGCGGGTACGTCCGCGCCGCTGGCCGGCGGGAGCAGCGTCGACGACGGGACGACCACGGCGTCGGGGTACTGCCTGCGTACCCGGTGCACCTCGGCGAGCGCCGTCGGCAGGATGTCCATGATGTGCTCGGGGCCGGCGAGGAAGTCGCGGATCGCCATGTTCTGGATCGCGACCGTGGAGTACTCGAGGCACAGCAGATGCTTCATCGTGGCCTTGACGGTGTTCACCACGAGGCCGCGGGCGGAACCCGGGGAGTGCAACGCCGCCACCACGAGGCGGTTGCGCAGGTGGAAGTACGCCTGCCAGTCGATGGCGTCGTCCTTGTCGCTCCACGCCATGTGCCAGATCGCGGCCCCCGGCAGAGTCACCGTGGGGAACCCGGCCTCGCGGGCTCGCAGTCCGTACTCGGCGTCGTCCCACTTGATGAACAGCGGCAGCGGCTGACCGATCGTCTCGGCGACCACCCGCGGGATGAGGCACATCCACCAGCCGTTGTAGTCGACGTCGATCCGGCGGTGCAGCAGTGTCGACTCGCGGAGCGGCTTCTCGGCGAAGTCGTGGTCGTACTCGACGTTCTGGGCGCCACCCCACATGAAGATGCCGGTGTCGATCTTCTCGCCCATCACGTGCAGGTGACTTCGTGCCTGCAGGTTGAGCATCTGGCCACCGACGAGTGTCGGCACCTTCGCGAAGCGGGCCATGGCGAGCGCCCGCAGGATCGAGTCGGGCTCGATCTCGATGTCGTCGTCCATGAAGAGGATGTGCTCGGCGTCGGTGTTCTCGAGCGCCTCGTACATGATCCGGCTGTATCCGCCGGATCCACCGAGGTTGGCCTGGTCGTGGATGCGGAGGAGATCACCGAACGCGGCCGCGGCGTCGTCGAATCCGGGCTCGTCGCGCACCTTGCGGGTGCCCTGGTCGGGCACGATGACGGCGTCGACGACGGCCATGACCAGTGGATCGGACGCGATCGCCGTCAGCGCCTTCACGCAGTCCGTCGGCCGGTTGAACGTGGGGATGCCGATGGCCACGGACGCGCGTCCGGGCGCGTCGACGGGTGCGAACCACCCGGCGGACCGCACCTCGACGTCGGTGTCCGTGGTGACGTCGAACCAGATCCATCCGCCGTCCTCGAAGGGACCGAGCTCGACGACGAACTCGAGAGTCGTGACGTCGCCGTCGACCGTCGTCGCGTCGTCGGTGTCGCCGCCCTGGACGTGGATCCGGGACCCGTCCGCCTTCGAGCGGTAGACGTCGACGCGGCAGTGGCCGATCAGCTCGACCCGCAGGACGACGGAATCCAGCGTGCTCCACCGTCGCCAGTAGCTCGCCGGGAACGCGTTGAAGTACGTGCCGAAGGAGACCTCCGACTCGGATCCGATGGACACCGAGGTGCGAGAGAGCGAATGCGCGCGGCGCGGGTTGGTGCGGGCCTCGTCCGTGTACAGGGTGCGGACGTCGAGCGGCTCACCGGCGCGCGGGAGCAGGATGCGTTGGAGCAGCGACCGCCCCAGCAACTGGTCCTCGCTCACGCCGAATCACCCAGTGGAGCACCGGATTCGAGGTGGGGGCGCAACGTGTTCTCGAACGTGGTGAGCGCACTGGCGATGGCCATGTGCATGTCGAGGTACTGGTAGGTGCCCAGTCGGCCGCCGAACAGGACGGAGTTCTCGGCCGTCTCCTGCTTGGCGCGGGCCCGGTAGGCCGCCAGCTTCGCGCGGTCGTCGGGAGTGTTGATGGGGTAGTACGGCTCGTCTCCCGACTCCGCGAACCGGGAGTACTCGCGCATGATGACCGTCTTGTCCGCGGGGTAGTCGCGCTCGGGATGGAAGTGCCGGAACTCGTGGATGCGCGTGTAGGGCACGTCCGCATCGTTGTAGTTCATCACCGGGGTGCCCTGGAAGTCACCGGTGTCGAGCACCTCGGTCTCGAAGTCGAGTGTGCGCCAACCCAGTTCGCCCTCGGAGTAGCCGAAGTATCGGTCCAGCGGTCCCGTGTAGACGATCGGCGCGTCCGGGCTCTCGGCCCGGAGTTCGTCACGGACGTCGAACCAGTCCGTGTCCAGCCGGACCTCGATGAGGTCGCTCTTCGCCATGTTCTCGAGCCACGCGGTGTAGCCGTCGACGGGCAGACCCTCGTGGGTGTCGTTGAAGTAGCGGTTGTCGAAGGTGTAGCGGACCGGGAGCCGCGCGATGTTGCCCGCGGGCAGATCCTTGGGATCGGTCTGCCACTGCTTGGCGGTGTAGTCGCGGACGAACGCCTCGTACAGCGGGCGGCCGATCAGCGCGATGGCCTTCTCCTCGAGATTCGCGGCGTCCTCGACCGAGATCTCGCTGGACTGCTCCTCGATGAGCGCGCGCGCCTCGGCGGGAGTGAAGTAGCGGCCGAAGAACTGGGAGACCAGGCCCAGGCCCATCGGGAACTGGTACGCCTGGCCCTTGTGCAGGGCGAACACGCGATGCTGGTAGCCCGTGAACTCGGTGAAGCGAGTGACGTACTCCCACACCTTCTCGTTCGACGTGTGGAAGAGGTGGGCGCCGTACTTGTGGATCTCGATGCCGGTACCGGGCTCGGGTTCGGAGTAGGCATTGCCTCCGATGTGGGAGCGCCGGTCGAGCACGAGCACTCGTTTTCCCAGTTCCGCGGCACTCCGCTCGGCGATCGTGAGGCCGTAGAAACCGGACCCCACGACGATCAGGTCGTACCGTCCTCGCGAAGTATCAGTCACGGGTGACCAGGGTATCCGACGCTGTGTAGTCGTCCCGCAACCCGCACGTCGACCCTTCCGACGGGCGAATCGTTCGAACACCTGGCCGAACCCTCTACTTGAGGTTGATGGTTGGTGTTTCTGTGGTTAGTGTGGCGCTTGTTGCGCATCATCTATCACATGAGTCACATCCGTCACATGTGACGGTGATCGCGGGGCAACGTCTACCAGGGGAGAAATCGTCTTGCACCGTCGACCGAAGCCGTCACTGATTCTGGGTGTCGTCGCCGCACTCGCGGTCACGAGTCCTGTCGTGGTCTACGCCGTCGGGGACAGCACCACCGGAGTGCGCGCGGCCAACGACACGACCACCGTCGTTCCCACGCAGATCGCCAAGCTGGCGCTCGCGAACGCACCCGACATCGTCATCCCCGTGAAGGAACTCACCGGGCTGGATCTGCCGGACATCGACCTGGGGTCGCTGCGCGATCTGTCGCTGCCCGACTCCTTCGAGATCCCGTCCATCCCCGGACTCACGGTTCCCGAGGTGCCCGCCGCGTCGCCCACCGATCCGGCAGCCCCCGCGCCGTCCGAGGTGGACGGCTCGCAGGACGGCGCCGTGGTCAAGGAGGTGTCCCAGGACACCCCCTTCAGCATGGTCGCGCTGACGGCCGACCAGCTCGGCTCTGCGGTGGCCCGTGTGCGTGCCCAGCTCGACGACGGTTCCTGGGGTCCGTGGAACGAGACGCAGTCCATCGACACCGGTCGCACCGATTCGGACGTGCCCGCCGTCGCCAACGGCACGGAGCCCATCTACGTGGGCCTGACCAAGCGCGTCCAGTTCCTGCTGAGCCCCACCGTCCCGGCCGGCGCCGTGCTGAACCCCGCCGACCCGGCCTTCCCGGTCGAGCCGCCGGCACCCGCTCCCGAGGCGGCACCGGCACCCGAGGCGGCTCCCGCTCCCGACGCGGCCGATCCCGTCGCGCCGGCACCCGAGCTCGGCTACGTCCCGGCGTCGTCGTCCCGCCCGCTACGGGCCCAGCCGATCGCGAACGCCCTCGCGGACGCGACCGCCGTGCTCATCACGCCCGGCACCTCGGCGGCCGACAGCACGCTGAGTGACATCGCGACCCCCGTCGACGGCTCCGGCCCCGCCGTGATCACCCGCGCCCAGTGGGGAGCGGACGAGTCGAAGCGCTGCGGTTCTCCCACGTACGACGACTCTCTCGGCGGCGCCACGGTGCACCACACCGCGGGCAGCAACAACTACAGCAAGGACGAGTCTGCGGGCATCGTCCGGGCGATCTACGCGTACCACGCGCAGACACTGGGCTGGTGCGACATCGGTTACAACGTGCTGGTGGACAAGTACGGCCAGGTGTTCGAGGGCCGCGCAGGTGGCCTCGATCGCAACGTCGAGGGCGCGCACGCGGGCGGCTTCAACGAGAACACCATGGGCATCGCGCTGATGGGCGACTACAGCTCGGAGCAGCCGACTCAGGAGTCGCTCGACGCTGCCGGCAAGTTCCTCGGGTGGCGTCTCGGCAAGGCCGGCCTGGACCCGAAGGGGACCACCACGATGACGTCCGAGGGCACGCAGTACACGTTCGTCCAGCAGGGCCGCTCGATCGATCTCCCGGTGATCTTCGCGCACCGCGACGTCGGCAACACCGAGTGCCCGGGCGACGCCGCCTACGCACGTATGGACGACATCCGGTCCATCGCGGCAGCCAACCTGAACGGGACCGGCACCCCGACACCGGCGGAGCCCGGTACCGGGACCTCGACCGACGAGGGCCTGGTGGCGCCGCCCGTCGCCGCTCCCCCGAGTGTCGACGCGTCGTCACCGGCACCCGGCAACACGCTGACCGGCCTCGTGTCCGAACTCCTCGCGATGGGCGTCCAGAACCCGATCGTGCAGAAGTGGGTCGCCGAGGGCGGTGAGTCGGGTCGACTCGGCGCCGCCCTGACCGGACTGCTCCCCGCACCCGAGGGACAGACCCGCGCGGACTTCGCCAACGGATCGATCTACACGACGCCCACCGGCCAGGTGGTCTCGGTGCTCGGCCAGATCTTCAAGCAGTTCGTCGCCATGGGCTCGGAGTCCGGATCTCTCGGACTCCCGACGTCCGACGAGTACCGCATCCCGAACGGATGGCAGTCCGACTTCGAGAACGGGTCGCTCTCGTTCGACGAGATCACGGGCATCGTGACGACGGTCGTGAAGACCTTCACCGACACGTACACCGCGGAGATGAACGCCGGCGCGCCGGTGGACGCTCCCGCACCGGCCCCGGAGGCTGCCCCGGCTCCCGAGGCAGCGCCCGTCGGCTGATCGTTCTCCTCTAGCTCCACCACCGTTCGAGCACGCGGGCGACGCCGTCGTCCGCGTTGCTCGTGGTGACCTCGTCGGCCGCGGCGATCGCAGCAGGGTGCGCATTGCCCATCGCGACGCCGTGGCCGACCATCGTCAGCATCGGCACGTCGTTCGGCATGTCTCCGAAGGCGATCATCTCGGACGCGTCGATGCCGAGTGTGCGCGCGATCTCCAGCAGTCCCGACGCCTTCGACACTCCGGGCGGACTCAGTTCGATCAGCCCGTTGTCGGTCGAGAAGGTCACGTCGGCGAGGTGCTCCACATGGGACGTCAGCGCGGCCGCCATGTCCCCGCTCGTCATCGACGACTGCCGGATCAACAATTTCACGGCGGGGGCGGACAGCACCTCCTCCGAGGACGTCTCGGTGTTGTCGGGGTTGAGCCACGCGTGCTCGTAGCCGGGAGAGCTCACGAACTGCGGCGTCGCCGCGTCGTGCGCGCTGCGGCCGACCCGCTCCACCGCGAGGCCGCACCCGGCGATGAGGGACTCCGCAAGAGCGGCCAGCTCGGCCAGATCGGTCACGCTCAACGTCCGCGCCGACACGACCACGTCGTTCTCGCTGTCGTAAATCACGGCGCCGTTGGCGCACACGGCCATGGGCGCGTGACCCAGCTGCTCGACGATGGGCCCGATCCACCGCGGCGGTCGACCCGTCGACAGCACGAAGGTGTCCCCGGCCGCCACGACGGCGTGCACCGCGGCCTTCGTTCGAGCCGTCACGCGCTCGTGGTGGTCGATGAGCGTTCCGTCGACGTCCGATGCGACGAGCCGCGGCCGTCCGGTCTCGCCGGGAGTGACGGGTCGCTGTGTGGGCTGCATCGGTCAAGTTTGCCCGACGGGGTTCCGCGACGTCTCCAGCGACGCACGAATATGGCGTGGAGGACGCGATCGACCGGCCGTAGTCTGACGTCCTGTGTCCCATCTCGAACTGTCCGACGTCGACTACTTCCTGCCCGACGGCCGCCAACTGCTGGACGGCGTGTCCTTCCGGGTCGGTGACGGCGCCAAGACCGCACTGATCGGACCCAACGGCACCGGCAAAACCACCATCACCCGCATCGTCGCCGGTGACGTGCCGCCGGACGAGGGGAGCGTGACGCGCTCCGGAACGCTCGGGGTGATGCGGCAGTTCGTCGGCCAGGTGCGCGACGAGTCGACTGTGCGTGACCTCCTGCTGTCCGTGTGCGCCGAGCCCGTCCGTACGGCCGCCCGGCGACTGGACGACTCCGAGAACGCGATGATCGAGCACGACGACGAAGCGACCCAGATGGCCTACGCACAGGCGCTGTCCGACTGGGGCGACATCGGCGGGTACGACCTCGAGCCGTTCTGGGACGAGGTCACCATGGCCGCGATGGGCACCTCGTTCGAACGCGCGAAATGGCGGGCCGCGTCCACGCTCAGTGGCGGCGAGCAGAAGAGGCTCGTGCTCGAGGCACTGTTCGCGGGCAACGATCAGCTGCTGCTGCTCGACGAGCCCGACAACTACCTCGACGTGCCGGGCAAGCGGTGGCTCGAGCGCACCATCGCCGCGTCGGACAAGTCGGTGCTGTTCATCAGCCACGACCGAGAGTTGTTGTCCACGGCCGCGACTCGCATCGTGACACTGGAGCCAGGGATCAACGGCGCCTCGGCGTGGGTGCACGGCGGCGGCTTCTCCACCTACACCGAGGCACGCGAGAAGCGGAACGCGCGACTCGACGAGTTGAAGGCGCGGTGGGACGAGGAGCGGGTGAAACTGCAGGCGCTCGTACTGCGGCTGCGCGAGAAGGCGAAGTTCAACGACGGTGTGGCCTCGCGCTATCAGGCGGCCCGGACGAGGCTCGCGAAGTTCGAGGAGGCGGGCCCACCCGAGGCGGTGCCGCTCCGCCAGAACGTCGCTGTGCGGCTCACGGGAGGACGGACCGCGAAGCGTGCACTCGTGTGCACGTCACTCGAGTTGACCGGACTCATGCAGCCCTTCGACACGGAGATCTGGTACGGCGACCGCGTGGCCGTACTGGGCTCCAACGGGTCCGGCAAATCGCACTTCCTGCGGCTGCTCGCTGCCGGCGGAACCGATCCCGACCTCGAGCACCTTCCCGTCGGCGAACTCGACCTGGCACCCGTACCGCACACGGGCACAGCCACTCTCGGTGCGCGGGTCCGCCCGGGACTGTTCGCTCAGACCCACACCCGTCCCGACCTCGAGGGCAACACATTGCTGGACATCCTGCACCGCGGGACCTCGCACCGTGACGGGATGGGACGGGAGGCCGCGTCCCGCGCACTGGACCGCTACGGGCTCTCCCGCCAGGCGGAGCAGAGGTACGACGACCTCTCCGGAGGTCAGCAGGCACGGTTGCAGATCCTGCTTTTGGAGCTGTCCGGCGCCACGATGCTTCTCCTCGACGAACCCACCGACAACCTCGACCTCGAGTCGGCCGACTCCCTGCAGGACGCGATCGTCGCGTTCGACGGAACCGTGGTCACGGTGACGCACGACCGATGGTTCGCTCGGAGTTTCGACCGGTTCCTCGTCTTCGGGGCGGACGGTCGGGTGTACGAGTCGGGTGAACCGGTGTGGGACGAGGGCCGCGTGGCACGCGCTCGATGACACCCCGGCGGACGTGACGATTCGGACACGGTGAGGCGCGTGCAACGCCGTGCGTGCGAGTCGCGCCGTTAGTGTCGGGACACATCTCGGCACGCGAAAGGGTGACTCGGCGTGGACATCATGGAACCGATACACGGAACGGCCTACCTGCTGTCGGTCGCGGCCGTCGCCGTGGCCGTCCTGCTCTTCCTCATCATGAAGGTGAAGCTCCACGCCTTCCTGTCGCTCGTTCTGGTCAGCATGGTGACGGCGGTCGCCGCAGGCATCCCGCTCGCGGACGTACCCGACACGCTCCTCTCGGGCTTCGGAGGGACACTCGGCAACGTCGCGTTGCTCGTCGCGCTGGGCGTGATGCTCGGCCGACTCCTCGAGAAGACCGGTGGGGCCCAGGTTCTCGCGGACACCCTCATCGCACGCTTCGGTGAGAAGCGCGCTCCCTTCGCGCTCGGCGTCGCCGCCTTGATCTTCGGGTTCCCGATCTTCTTCGACGCCGGTCTCGTCATCTTCCTGCCGATCATCTTCTCGGTGGCGCGGCGCTTCGGCGGATCCGTCCTGCTCTACGCGCTGCCGACAGCCGGCGCCTTCGCGGCCATGCATGCGATCGTGCCGCCGCACCCGGGACCCGTGGCAGCGGCGGACCTCATGGGCGGAGACATCGGCGTCACTCTCGTCGTCGGGCTCCCGGTCGCGATCATCGCGTGGTTCCTCGGTTCCTACCTGGTCGGTACGCGCCTGGGTCGCCGGTTCGTCACCAGCCCGGCCGCGCTGTTCGCGGATGCAGCCGACGACCCCGACGCTCCGCCCGTCGCGCCACCGCGCTTCCTGGCCGTCCTCGGACTGCTCCTGTTGCCGCTGATACTCATCTGCCTGAACACCGGTGTCTCGACGCTGCAGACCGCCGGAATCGTCTCGGAGGACGCCGGGTGGGCGGACGCACTCATTCTCCTGGGGCAGACACCCGTCGCTCTGCTGCTGACGGTGCTCCTGTCGCTCGTGGTCCTGGCACCCGGACGGTTTTCCGTCTCCAAGGCCACGTCGCTCATGGACGACGCCCTGGGCCCGGTGTGCGCGATCATCCTCATCACGGGCGCCGGCGGAATGTTCGGCGGGGTCCTTCGCGCCAGCGGCATCGGTGCGTCTCTGACGGAGTCACTGTCGGATCTCGGGTTCTCGTTGATCGTGCAGGCGTTCCTCATCGCGGCGGCTCTCCGTGTCGCGCAGGGCAGCGCGACGGTCGCGCTGACGACCACTGCCGGCCTGGTCTCGGCTCAGGTGGTCGAGCTCGGGTTGGGTAACTTCGACATCGCACTGCTCGTGTTCGCGATCGCTGCGGGAGCCACCGTGCTCTCGCACGTGAACGACTCGGGTTTCTGGCTCGTCAGCCGATTCTTCGGCATGGACGAGAAGACGACTCTGAAGACTTGGACGGTCATGGAAACGACATTGGGACTCGCGGTCTTCGCGCTCGCCTCACTGCTCTGGGTGGTGTTCTGACGTGACGGACCACGCCGACGGCATTCCGAGACACATCGTCGTGATGGGTGTGTCGGGGACCGGGAAGACCACCGTCGGCAGCGCACTGGCGACGACACTGGGGAGCACCTTCATCGAGGGCGACACTTTTCATCCCAAGGCGAACATCGACAAGATGTCTGCAGGCCACCCGCTGAACGACGACGACCGTCGACCGTGGCTCGCCGCGGTGGCAGGTGAGATCGGACGAGTGGCAGACGAGGGTGGAACGTCGGTGACGGCCTGTTCCGCCCTGACGCGGCTGTACCGGGACTGGCTGCGCGGGGGCTACCCGGATCTGTTCTTCGTCCATCTGCAAGCGGACTACGACACGCTTCTCGACCGCATGTCGCGCAGGAAGCACTTCATGCCCCCGTCTCTGCTGCAGTCGCAGTTCGACACCCTCGAGGACCTCCAGGCGGACGAGCACGGCGCGGGAGTGCCGGATGTCGACGGCGTCGAGAAGGTGGTGGCAGCTGCCGTGAAGGCAGTGGGCGCCTCCCAATAGCACCATGCCGGCCGGCGGGGGGCACGGCGAAAGACCTTATGCCGGTGCATGACCCGTGAATGCAGAAAGCCCCCCGACCGGTGGTCGGGGGGCTTTCTGGGAAGGG
>NZ_JARVSZ010000004.1:0-415997 GCF_030208955.1 Rhodococcus sp. MEB041 | reverse complement strand
CCAAGGGTCTCGCCGTGAAGTCCGGGTTCAAGAAGCCCGGCGCCAAGGCACCGGGTTCCGCGGCACCCGCCGCAGCGCCCGAGCCGGAGGCACCTGCCGAGTCGGAGGCACCGGAGTTGGCGGCACCCGCAGAGCAGGCACCCGAGGAGACGGCCGCTTCTACGCCGGAGTCGAACGGTGCTGCCGAGTCGAACGGCGCCGCGGAGTCGAATGGTGCCGCGGAGTCGAACGGCGCCGCGGAGCCCGCAGACACCCCGGCGCCACCGCAGCCGAAGGCCGGTGGGCTCGGGTTCAAGTCGGGAGCGAAGGCGCCGGGCAAGAGGTCCTGACCGAACACCCGTTGCAGTAGCCGAACACCCTCTCCAGCGTGCTGGGGAGGGTGTTCGCGTTGTGTGCGGTGTGCGGCTCGGGACCGCAGTCCCCGCACCGCAGAAGGCACCACAGGCCCCGCACCGCAGAAGGCAGCACCCGGCACGCGGCTCCGCTCCCCCAGAGCCACACACCACTTGCCACCTCCGAACACCCTGTCCAGCGTGCTGCGAGGGGTGTACGCGTCACGGACCCTGTGCAGCTCACGCATCCACAGGCCTCGGACCATCCCCAGCGGGGCACCGGAGCCCCGCCCGAGCACCATCGGTGCGGCAACGATCGGGGCATGGCCCGCATCATCACGCGCTCTCAGGCATTGACCGACGGATTCACCGACTCCGAGCTCCGCCGACTCTGCCGCGACGGCACCCTCACCCGCCTGCGCCGCGGGGCCTACGCGGGTGCGCGTGACGTCGAGAACCTGACCGACACCGATCGGCACCTCCTCGTCGTGCGGGCAACCATGGCGCGCGCGACCGCCCCCGACACCGTGTCGAGCCACGCGAGTGCCGCCCTGCTGCACGGGATCACGCTGTGGGACGTGCCGCTGGGCACCGTCCACCTGACGCGGAACCGTAGAACAGGGGGTCGCCGCGGACAGCTCCGCACAGTGCACGCGTCGCCCTACGACCCGGACGAGGTCACCGAGGTGGAGGGCCTCCGCGTGACCACTGTGGCCCGCACGATCGCGGACCTGGCCTGCAGCCTCCCGTTCGAGCAGGCCGTCTGCGCGGCGGACGATGCCGCGCGTCGGCTCGGGGTACTCGGCACGGAGGTGGCGGCGGTGCTCGCCCGACGGCCGACCCGCAACGGCCACGCTCGCGCGCTGCGGGTGGCTCGGTTCATGAACGCTGGAGCGGAGAGCGTCGGCGAGTCACGGAGCCGCGTACTGCTCCACGAGTCGGGCTTCGTCGTCGAGGTGCAGCGAATGGTGCACTGTGCGAACCGATCTCATCGCGTGGACTTCTTCCTGCCCGAGTCGAACGTGGTGGGCGAGTTCGACGGGCGCGTGAAGTACGGCCGCCTCGTGCCCACGGGTGACACTCCCGCTGACGTGCTGTGGCGCGAGAAGCTCCGGGAGGACGAGATCCGAGACACGGGGTACGAGATGGCGCGCTGGACGTGGGGCGATCTGGAGTTCCCCGAGTCGATCATCGGGCGGATCCGCCGCGCCGAGGCGCGATCCGCACGCCGACCGTGACATCCACACCCCCTCCAGCCTGCGGAACGGGTTGCAGCTCAACGCAACCGGTGCACGACGCCACCAGCAGCACCCAAAGACACACCGCCCCTACCGCGCCCCCTCCAACTGCCCGACGATGTGCTCCGCGATACCCAGCGCCGCGGTGGCGGCGGGTGAGGGCGCGTTGAGCACGTGCACCTGGCCGGGCCGCTGTTCGTAGTAGAAGTCGTCGACCAGTGCACCGCTGCGGTGGATCGCCTGAGCCCGCACTCCCGCATGGGTGGGGACGAGGCTGTCCGAGGGCAGGTCCGGCACCAGCTCGCGCAGACTGGCGAGGAAGCGCGCGGACGACACCGACCGGGCCACCTCCTGCGCTCCGGTGCGCCAGTAGCGCCGACCGAGTCGCCACAGCCCGGGCCATGCCAGCGCGTCGGCCACGTCGCGCGGCGCGATGTCGCGCCACCGATAGCCCTCGCGCGCCAGTGCGAGAACGGCATTCGGTCCGGCATGAACGGTGCCGTCGATCATGCGGGTGAGGTGGACGCCGAGAAAAGGCAGCGTCGGGTCGGGCACCGGATAGATGAGCCCGCGCACCAGGTGGCTGTACTGCGGTGCCAGTTCGAAGTACTCGCCGCGGAACGGCAGGATGCGGACGGCCGGGGTGACTCCGGCCATGCGGGCGATGCGGTCGCTGTGCAGTCCGGCGCAGTTCACCAGCAGGTCGGCGGCGATCAGCGTCTCCGACTGCCCTGTGCGACAGCGCACCTCGATCGATCCACTGATCGCGACGACCTCGGCGCCCAGCACCACGTCACTGCCGGCGTCCTCGATCTCACGTCGCAGCGTGGCACACACCGCCCGGTAGTCGACGATGCCGGTGGACTCCACTCGCAGCGCCGCCACCGCGCGCACCGCGGGTTCGTACTCCCGCGCCTCGTCCGCGGTGATCATCCGGCACGGCACCCCGTTGACGGCGCCGCGCTCGGCCAGGGCTCGCAGTGCCGGTACCTGCGCCTCGGTGGTGGCGACCACGAGCTTGCCGCAGACGTCGACGGGCAGGTCGTGCTCGCGGGCGAAGTCCCGCATCGACACGGAACCGGACACGGCGAGCGTGGCCTTGAGGCTGCCGGGCGCGTAGTAGAGACCCGAATGGATGACACCGGAATTGTTGCCCGTCTGATGAGTCGCGATGTCCGACTCCTTGTCCAGCACCGTCACCCGGTACCCGCGGCGCACCAGCGCCCGCCCCGTCGCGAGGCCCACGATGCCGGCCCCGACCACTACCACGTGCTCACCGTGCATGTCAGGACTCGACGATCGCCTTGATCGCGGCGAGCGTGCGGGGAATCCCGTCGAGTGCGGCGGTACGGCGGATCTCGATCTCCTCCTGCGCGCGATCGCCGAACTTCGTGTGGAAGTACTCGATCCCCTGCTCGGTGAACAGCCACGATTCGGTGAGCTGCGTCGAGTTCTCGTCGATTGCCTCGAGGGTGTATCCCCACCGCACGAACGAGTCGCCGACGAGCCAGGCGAACTCGGTGCCCGGGATGGCGACGGCGACGGTCGAGACCGTCTCCCAGGTGCGGTCGGCGGTGACGTTGCGCCCGGTGAAGGTGGACCCGACCACGTCGGCGCTGCCACCGTCGTTCCACCAACACTCCTGGCAGATCGGGCTCCACTCCCCGGTCCGGGTGACGTCGGAGACGAGGGCGTACACGGCGTCGGGCGACGCGGCGATCACGATGGAGTCGGAATGCTCGAGTGCGGTCATGCCTCGAGTATGCCGCCGAGCGGCGCCGTGAAGGTGGTTCGTCGCCGAAGTTCCTGCTCCGCCACCCGGATCGCCAACTGCAGGCGCTCCGCACGGCTCCCCGTCAACAACACCCAGGACCGGCCGGTGCGCGTGAGCGCGTCGAGGAACCACCCGGTCATGTCCGCCCGCACTTGTTCACCGTCACGAATACCGTCCTGCACGAACGGAACTCCGTGATGATCCGTCACCAGATACACGGCGGGGCGATCGTCGGCGACGGCGAGGTGTGACTCGGGGCCGAGGTAACGCCGCTCCCACACCGTCGTCGCGAACGCGTCGGTGTCGCAGATCAGCACAGGCGATCCGCGCCGCGCTGCCGCGTCCTCGTGGGCAGTCTGGGTGCGCGCGATGCGGGCGAAGTCGTCACCGGTCCACACGATGTCGTCGACCGACCCGGCCTCCGCGACCTTGTCGAGGGTGTCCTGCCGGCCGAACTCGTCGACGCACTCGGTGTCCGGCCACCGTTGTCGGAAGTGGGCAGCCAGCGCTCCGGCGACGGTGGTGGTGCCAGTCGACTCCGAACCCACCACGACGATGCGCGTCGCCAGACCGGCTCTGGCGGGCGCGTCGAGGCAGCGCCACGAGGCGGCGAGGTCGCGACGACACGCGGTCCCGGACACCGGGAAGGTGCTGCGCGGCAGATCGAACGCCACGTGTCGAGCGTCGAACCACCGCGCCAGTTCCTCGCCGTACGGCTCGCTGGTGACCACCACGTCGACGGGCTCGTCCCCGACGGCCGCGCGCATGCACGCCACCTGGGCCGCCCACACGGCCCGTGAGGTGTGGTCGATCGGTGCGTCGCAGACGATGCCGGTGATCGTGACCGTCTCGTCGCCTGCGTGCGACTCGGTCATCCACGCCACACGGTCTCGCAGAGACACCGACTCCACGGTGGCTGCCATCACCACGACGGTCACCCGGTCGGCCACCGTGGCGGCGAACCGGACCATCGCGTGGTGACCGACGTGCGGCGGATAGAACTTGCCGATGATCAGCGCGTGCCTCATGCCGGCACCTCGACGGCGGCGGGGGTCATCGACCGTGTCCACGCTCGCAGCCCGGCAACGCACAGCGCGATGAATCCCAGATAGAGAACACCGGTCAGCACCAGGTCCTTGTAGAGGTAGAGCGGCACGTACACGACGTCCGCGGCTATCCACAGGAACCAGGACTCGCGACGCTTCGTCACCTGGCCCCACGTCGCCAGCAGTGACAACACGGTGGTCACCGCGTCCCAGAACGGCACGACCGACGTCGTCGCGGTGTCGAGGAACCACGTCATGGCCAGCGTGGCCGTCACGCCGACGGCGCCGAGCCACCACCATTCCCGACGGCTGGTGGACGTGACCACCAGCGGCCCCTGCGTGCCGCCGCCGACCCACAGGACCCATCCGGACACGGCGAGAGCGATGTAGACGAACTGCAGCGCCGCGTCGGCGAACAACCCGGCGCCGAAGAACAGCAGGACGAACGCGAGGTTGTTGGCGATACCGATGGGCCAGTTCCACACCGACTGCCGTGCGACCAGGACGACGCAGGTGGCGCCCGTGACGAATCCGACGACCTCGACCCACGACGTGGGTGCCCCGAAGGACACGAACGCGGTGGATCCGAGCCACTCGATCAGGGTCATGACGCCTCCTTAGCGTGATTATGCGCTAAGCATGGCGCAGAAGTGCTCGAAGTGCAACTCGTCCCCTGGTCAGGCCACCGGCTCGAGCAACTGCGGCCCGTTGTTGCGCACGCTGTTGACGGCCGTGCTCACCTCGTACGGAGACAGGTGCGGCTCGGGCATCGACTGGACC
This sequence comes from Rhodococcus sp. MEB041, assembly GCF_030208955.1. NCBI lineage: Bacteria > Bacillati > Actinomycetota > Actinomycetes > Mycobacteriales > Nocardiaceae > Rhodococcus > Rhodococcus sp. MEB041. Next base: position 410,827 of record NZ_JARVSZ010000004.1, on the reverse strand, counting down.
AGGTCCGCCACCGCGCCGAGATCGGTCAGCGTCGGGTCCAACCAGGCATCGCGCATGTCCGCCGGCACCACGACGGGTGACCGGTCGTGGATGTGCCCCAGCGCGTCGGTGGCCGTCGTGGTGAGCACAGTCGTGGTCCACACCCACTTGCCCGGATCATCCTCGGGCAGTGCGGGATCCGGCCACAGCTCGTACAGTCCCGCCATCGCGAGAACACCGTCCGTGTGCAGGAAGTGCGGGATCTTCTTCCCCTCGCGCTTCTCCCACTCGTAGTACCCGTCGGCGGGAACGAGGCAGCGCCGCTTCGCCGCGGCCTTGCGGAACGCCGGCTTCTCGGTGATGGTCTCGGACCGCGCGTTGATCAGCCTGCTCGCGATCTTCCGGTCCTTCGCCCACGACGGGATCAGACCCCATCGGACCGTCCGCAGCTGGCGCGCTTCCTCCCCACGCTCGAGCACGATGCGCACCGGATCCGTGGGCGCCACGTTGTAGGACGGTTCCGGCGCCTCCCCCAGCGCCACGGCGGCATCGAAGATGGACGACAGGTCGTCGTCGGACCGGGTACTGGCGTAGCGACCGCACATCCCTCGATTCTGCCCCGCACGGGTAGCGACATGCCAGGCGGTCTGGTTAGTGTCGGAAAGTACCGCCACCGACGAGGGGGATCGCATGTCGACCGTGGACGAGACACCCGGCGCGCTGCAGTCGTGGGGGCTGAGCAAGCAGTACGACGGGAGCGCACCGGCCGTGCGCGACCTGTCGTTGTTCGTACCGCCCGGCACGCTGTACGGGCTGGTCGGACCCAACGGAGCAGGCAAGACCACGTTTCTGTCGATGGCGACGGGCATCGTGCGCCCGTCCGCCGGGCAGGTGTGGATCGACGGTCACGACGTGTGGGCCGATCCGGTCGCCGCCCGCGGGCGCGTCGGACTGCTTCCCGACGGGCCGTCCCTCCCCGAGGCCCTGCCCGGTCGGCGCGCACTGCACTACGTCGGAGTGCTGCACGGTCTCGATCCGGCGGTGGCGCACGAACGCTGCGAGGAACTGCTCGCGGTGCTGGACATCGCCGAGGCCGGTGACCGCGCGGTCTCCACGTACAGCGCCGGTATGAAGAAGAAGATCGGCCTGGCCGCGGCGATGATCCACTCGCCACGGCTCCTCGTGCTCGACGAGCCGCTGGAGGCGGTGGACCCCATGTCCGCCCGCACCATTCGGCACCTTCTCGAGAGTTTCGTCGCGCGGGGCGGCACCGCGATGGTGTCGAGCCACTCCATGCCGCTCATCGAGCAGATGTGCTCGCACGTGGCCATTCTCGCCCGCGGCTCTCTGCTGGCCGCCGGCACGATCGACGACGTGCGTGCCGGCGGCACCCTCGAGGGCGCGCTGTTCGACGCGGTCGGCGGCGGTGACCAGTCGGCCGAGTTGCCGTGGCTGGGCTCATGATCAGCGCGCCGGTCCGCACACTGTTGTCGTTGGATCGCGAGATACGCAGAGCAGCAACCGGATCGGGTGCCCGCATCGCGATCGTGATCACCGCGATCGCGTCGCTCGGGGCGATGTACGCGATCACGCTGAGCGCACAGCCCTCGGCGCGTGCCACGCTCGCCGCACTGTGCGCCGTGGTGGTGGTCGTCCTCACCGTCGTCGCTCCCCTGCTGACCGGAGTGGGCGACCGCGGACTCGTCCCGGCGCACGTGCGCCATCTACCGGTGCGTGCCGACGATCTCCGGAGAGCCCTCGCCCTCATCGGTGCGCGCAGCGGGGTGACCGTCTTCCTCGTCGTCGGACTCGCCCTCACGCCCGTCGCGGTCCCGGACGTCTCGCCCGTGGCACGCATCGTGACCGCCGTGATCGCCCTGCTCACCGTCGGTGTCGCGCTCGCCGTGTCCCGTGTCGCCGTCCTCCGCCTGGATGCGGCATCGCGCACTCCACGCGGCCGCATCCTCTCGACGATCGGTGGCACCGTCGTCGCCGCGGCCGCGTACGCGGCCTTCCTCCTGCTCGGCAACGTCTCGACGTCGTTCGCCGACAACACCTTCCTGCGCACCGCGGTGCGCGTCCTGCCGACGGGATGGGCGGCGGTGTCGAGCGAGGCAGTCGACGACGGGAGGTGGTGGGTGCCCGTCCTCGTCGCCGTCGCGCTCGCCGGACTCGGCGCACTGGTGGTGCGGTGGTGGACCTCGGCGGTGTCGGCCGCGCTCGACAGCACGCCGCCCCGCTCCCGGACCGACCGCCGTCGGACGACGACGTTCCGTGCGCGTGGACCGATGATCACGGCCATCGCCGCCGAGAGCAGGTTGCTGCTGGTCGATCCGCGCCGAGTGGGACTGCTGACGATGCCGGGGGTGTTCCTGCTCGTCGGAGTCGTGCTCATGGCCACCTCGACCGACATCTACGGCCTGCAGTACGGCGCACCGATCGTGATCCTGCTGACGAGCAGCATGTTCGCCAACTCGTACGGCCTCGACGGCGCAGCGGCGTGGCGCGTCACGTCGGTGCCGGGTGTGGCGCGACGCGTCATCGACGCGCGTCTCGTCATCGCGGCGGTGGTGGCCGCGGCGTTCGGCGCCGTCGGGACTGTCCTCGGTCGCCTCGTCGGCGATCCGTCGCCGCGCACTCTCCCCGTGGCGGCCGCCGTCGTCGTGGCCGCGTCCCTGGCCACTGCCGCGGCCGGCGCCGTGCAGTCGGCGGCCAGCCCGTACGTCGTCGCAGGACAGACCGCGGGGAGCGCGTTCAACTCCCGCGGGTCGATGACCGGCCGTGCGATCGGGTGGACGCTCGCCGTGATGGCCGGGGGTGCCCTCCTGTGCCTGCCGGGCGTCCTGATCGCGCTGGCCCTCCCGGGCGTCCTCGTCTGGCTCGCGCCCGTCGTCTCCCTGCTGCTCGGCGGATGCATCGTGGCGGTGGCCCGGCGTCGAGCCGTGGCTCTGGTGACCAGCCGCGGCCCGGAGATCTTCGCAACCGTCAGCGCCTGATCACGATTCCGTGCACGATGTGGTCCGGGGAGCCGAGAGCGAGGAACACACAGGCATGACCATGCACGAACCGTCGACGCACGTCGTTCGCAAGACCAGCACCACCCTCGCCGACGGTCGAGAGTTGCTGTACTTCGACGACTCCGAGCCCTGGGTGTCCGGGGAGAAGACGCGGGACCTGGTGGACACGCGCCCCCTCCCCGCGTCGGAGTCGTTGTCGCAGATGCGACTCGACGTGCTCACCGGCGACTGGGTGGTCATCGCCGCGCAGCGGATGGACCGCACGTTTCTCCCACCGCCCGACGCGTCCCCGCTCGCGCCGAGCCGCCCGGGACGCCCACCCACCGAGATCCCCGCTGCCGACTACGACGTCGTGGTCTTCGAGAATCGCTTCCCCTCCCTCGCGCAGTCGGCAGCGGCGCAGCACCTTCCGTCGCACGTCGACGGCGAGGAGCTCTGGCCGCTCGCTGCCGGCACGGGCCGGTGCGAGGTGGTGTGTTTCGCCAGCGACCCCGACGCCTCCTTCGCCTCGCTCGACCTGCACCGGGTGCGCACCATCGTCGACGTGTGGGCCGACCGCACCGAGGCACTGTCCGCCCTTCCGGGGGTGCGCCAGGTGGTCTGCTTCGAGAACCGGGGGCGGGAGATCGGGGTGACCCTCACTCACCCGCACGGGCAGATCTACGCCTACCCGTACCTGCCGCAGAGGACCGACGCGATGATCCGGCAGTCCCGGCTGCACCGGGACCGCACCGGTCGCTCACTGCTGTCCGACGTACTGGACACCGAGCTGCGGTCCGGCCGCCGCATCGTCGTCGACACCGAGTACTGGGTGGCCTACGTGCCGGCGGCCGCCCGCTGGCCCGTCGAGGTGCACCTCTCCCCGCGCCGCGCCGTTCCCGATCTCGCTGCGTTGTCGACGGCCGAACGCGACGCGTTGGCCGGCGTGTATCGCGCTCTGCTGCGTGCGGTCGACGACTTCTTCGAGGGCGTCGACGAGGTGCCCTACATCGCCGCGTGGCACCAGGCTCCCGTCGGTGCGGACCGTGACCTGGGGAGTCTGCACCTGCAGCTGTTCTCGATGATGCGATCGCCCGGGCGGATGAAGTTCCTGGCCGGATCCGAGTCCGCCATGGGCGCGTGGATCAACGACACCACACCCGAGGCCATCGCGGACAGGTTCCGGGAGGTGCTCGCGTGACCGCGTGGCTGCCGGTCGTCGACGAGGCCGAGCTCGCCGACGGTGCCGTCGAACGGTTCCGCACGACCTTCGGCGGCGAGCCGGACGGCGTCTGGATCGCGCCGGGACGGGTGAACCTGATCGGCGAGCACGTGGACTACGCGGGCGGGCTCGTCCTTCCCTTCGCGTTGCCCTACGTCACCGCGGTCGCGGCCCGCCGACGCGACGACGCAGTACTGCGGGCGGCGTCGACAGGCTCCGACATGCACTGGGGTATCGCACTGTCGGCCATCGCTCCCGGCAGCCCGGACGGGTGGGGCGCGTACGTCGCCGGCGTCTCGTGGGCGCTGGGGCTCACGATGGGCGCGGACATCGCGGTGCACTCGTCCGTCCCCGTGGGCTCCGGTCTGTCCAGCTCGGCTGCTCTCGAATGTGCTGTGGCGGTGGCGCTTCGGGACCTGTTCGATCTCGACGCCGACCGGCGGGCACTGATCGACGCGTGCATCCGCGCCGAGAACGAGATCGCCGGCGCATCGACGGGCGGGATGGATCAGTCGATCGCGATGCTCGCGGAACCGGGCCACGCGCTGCTGCTGGACTGTCTCGACTTCTCCTCCCGACAGATTCCGCTCGATCTCCCGGACGCGGAGATCCTCGTCATCGACACGAACGCACCGCATCGGCTGGTCGACGGTCAGTACGGCCGGCGGCGCGCGTCGATCGAGAAGGCGTGCGCCGACCTCGGCGTGTCGACGCTGCGCGGTCTCGACCCGGAGGCGGCGGCGTCCGCGATGACCGACCAGGTGTCGGCGGCACGCGTCCGGCACGTCACCAGCGAGATCGTCCGCGTGGAGCAGGCGGCCGAACTCCTGAATGCCACACCCGATCTCGCGGCGTTGGGGGCGCTGCTGACCGCATCGCACCGATCACTGCGTGACGACTACGAGGTGAGCTCGCCCGAACTGGACTCCGCCGTCCGGGCATCGCTGGACGCCGGCGCGTTCGGCGCCCGGATGACCGGCGGCGGGTTCGGCGGTTCGGCCATCGCCCTGGTCGACCGGACGCGCACCGAGGCGGTCGCGGACGCGGTCACCGAGGCGGCATCGGCAGCCGGGCTGCCCACCCCCACCTTCCTCACCGCCACCCCGTCCGGGTCAGCGCACCGTCAGCGCTGAGAACGCCGACCCGAGACGACGAGTAGCGCCGCACCCAGAACCAGACCGACGCCCCCGACGGACCACAGCAGCACAGGTCCGCGGTCGGTGAGCCACATCAGCTTGGTGGCCGACTCGCGGGCGCGGTCGAGCTGCTCCTTCTGCCCGTCCTCGTCGAGCCCGAGGGTCGCCTTGAACACGGTGACCTCCGGAACGGCAGGGTCGCGCGCGAAGTACTGGTAGGGCTGCTCACGACCGCCGACGAGACTGCCGCTGCGCGGCTCGACGTAGATGTCGCGAACGGTGGAGTAGTACCGCTTCATGGTGATCGACTGCGCACCGAGCCCCTCGAGCCCCCACTTCGACGCGGGCAACGTCACGGAGTTGATCGGCGACTGCGTCGTCTCGGAGAGATCGGCACCGGTGACCTGCGTGCGGAAGTGGTAGATCGGGAGCCCGTCCATCGAGATCTCCTCGACGAACTCTGCAGGGAAGCTCGTCCAGGCCGTCGCGTCGTAGACCGAGTACGTGATCGGCTGGGTGTCGAACGGGAAGCGCTGCTGATATCCGGTCCGCGGCACCGGGATGGCCGGCTTGCCGACGGTGGTCTGCAACGACGCAACCGGATCGACCGGCTGCGACGTGCGTCGATCGACGGTGACCCGGTCGACCGACGCGGTCAGCAGACCGGCATCGCCCTCCCGGTCCGCACGGCGCACGGTCGCGCCGGACTGGAACGTCACGCGATCCGCGTCGCTCGGATCCTCGGTGGTGATGAAGCGCTGCACCACCAGCGGGACCCCGGTGGCCACGGACAGCGGGCCGGGACGCGTGATGGACGTCGCGTCGAGCACGTCGCCGCCGGTTCCCGGATCGGTGACCGCGACCGTCGTGGTGCGGATGTCCAGGGGCGTCACCGCGAGTCGATGCTCGACGTAGGTGGGCAGCATGATCGCCCCCACCACGGCCGCACTGCCGATCGCGAGCAGGACACACGCGCTGCCGCGCAGGAGGGTAGGTCGCGCCACGTCGGTCACCTGCTCCCGTACTGCACGTCGCCGAGCACCGAGGCCGACGGATCGGCGGTGACCACCGGCTCCGGCCGGACGGTCTCCTCGGCGGACCACGTCAGGCCCACCACCGCGCCGGCGGACAACACCCCACCCACGAGCAGGCTGGCCACAGCCGGCACCACGACACTTCTCACAGCCACGTCCCCCACATCCGATCCTCGACGTCCAACTGTGTCATTTCGGACACCGCCCGAGGCCGTCCCGACGTTGTGAACAGTCCACGATCTGGGCGCGGACCTCTGGAGGCTCCCGTTTCGCCCGGTCGGGTCGCGGGTACAACCCGGCTCATGAACGAAACCCGGCACACGAGCGATACGGGCGGCCGCGCACCGGCCGCGGCCGATCTGTCCACCGTGCAATTGGTCGAGCGCCTGACCCAGCAGGTGAGCACGCTGGTGCGCACCGAGGTGAGCAGCGCACTCGACGAGGTCAAGTCGAAGGGCACCAAGCTCGGGGTCGGCATCGGTGTCTCCGGCGCCGGCGCCCTGCTGTTGTTCCTGGGCCTCGCGACCCTCGTCGCCACCGCCGTCCTCGGCCTGGCGACGGTGCTCGACCCGTGGCTCGCGGCACTGATCGTCGCCGTCGTCCTGCTGATCGTCGGCGGCATCCTCGCCAAGGTCGGCGCGACCAAGGCGAAGAATGCCGTTCCGCCTGCACCTGCCGCCACCGTCGCCAGCGTCCAGCGCGACGTCGAGACCGTCCAGAACGCCCGAAAGGCTCACTCATGACCGACCCGAAGGACGCGTCCGAACCGCGTCACGCCCTGCGTACCGAGGCCGATGCCGAGCCGCCGTCCGTCGAGCAGCAGCGCGAGGAGCTGGCCGAGACCGTCGAGGCGCTCGCGGCCAAGGTCGACGTGCCCGCTCGCGTCTCCGCCGCGGCCCACGAGTCGACGGAGAAGGTGCAGGAGGTCGCTCAGCAGGGCGTCGCCAAGGCACAGGAGGGTGTCGCGCAGGTGAAGGAGAACCCGCAGGTCGCGGGCATCTCGCTCGCCGGTGCGCTCGCCGCCGTGGTCCTCGTGGCCCTGGTCCGCCGTCGTCGTGCGCGCACGGCGCTGCGCCGACAGAGCGTCCTCGACATCCTGGCCGGCCGATGACCAGCACGTCGAAGGCGTTCTACAAGCCGCTCTCCCTGGCCACGAGCATCGTCGGTGGCTTGGTCGCCGGACAGATCTTCAACCAGATCTACAAGCGCGTCGGCAAGAACGACGCAGAGATGCCCGATCCGAAGGACCTCTCACGCACCAACCGTGAGGTCCTGATCGCCGCAGCGCTGCACGGTGTCGTGTACGGGCTGGTCAAGGCCGGGGTCGACCGCGCCGGCGCCAAGGGATTTCGCGCACTCGCCAAGGAAGACCCCAAGTGACGATCATCAGAAGGAGCCTTTCGTGACCGAGAACCAGGGTGCAGCCTCCGAGGCGCGCAGCGACTTCGTCGACAAGATCAAGGGCCGTGCCAAGGAAGTGGCCGGCGCCGTGACCAACAACGACGAACTCGCCGATCGCGGGCGGCTCGAGCAGGCGGAGGTGGAACGCCGCCGCGAGGCCGAGGCCACCGAGACCGCCGCCGCCCTCGAGATCGAGGAGGCGCAGCAGGACATCGCGGAGACGGAGGCCGAGGCGGACGTCGCACGGCAGTCTGTCGAGGACCGCACCGACGCGTCCGAGGCTGCGGCACAGAACGACCGGCTCCGTGCGCACACGACGGCGGAGGCCGACGCGATGCGTGACGCCGAGCAGGGTCGCGTCGCCGCCGAGGCACAGTCGGAGCGGCGCATCGCCGGGGCCACCAGCGAGCGGCAGCAGGAGGAGGCCCGTGCGGCCGACGAGATCTCCGCTGCGCGAAGCGAGTACGACGAGAAGCTCGACGAGGCCGACGCACTGGAGCAGGAGGCGGCGCAGGCACGCGAGCGCGCCGCCCGGGCCGAGCGCGAGGCCGCGTCGACCGACACCGAGGAGACCAAGTGAGCCTGTCCCTGCCCCGCCGGATCCTGCGACTGCAGTACTCGATCGCACGACTTCCGTTGCAGGCGTTCGAGTCCACCGTGATCAGTCGGCTCGACGCCGAGGGTCCGGTCCGTGCGACGTATCAGCAGATCGTCGGAGGCATCGACGCCACCGCGGGTGCCGTCCTGGGTGACGAGAGCCTCGCGCGGCGCGGCCAGAAGATGCGCAGCGCGGCCGCGGATCTCGAGAAGGCCACCCGTCTCGAGGCGCAGGCCCGCGAGAAGCGTGCACAGGCGACGCGCGAGACGCAGAACAGGGTCGACGAGGCGACGACGCGGGCGAAGAAGGCTCGCGAGACCGCCGAGGAGAAGGCGACCGACGCGGCCGACCAGGAGATCGAGAACAAGGTGGCCGCGGGCAAGAAGGCCGCCGCACGACTCGAGGACCGCAAGTCGCGCGCCGACGACATCGCCGACAAGCGGATCTCGGCGGCCGAGGCCGAGCGTGAAGCGAAGCTGTCGGAGGTCGAACGCCGCGAGGCCGAGGCCAAGGCTCCGCGCACCGAGGAGATCGAGGACGCGGCGGAGAAGCTCGAGGACGCCGCCGAGAAGCGCGACGACGCCGAACGCCTGGCGGACGTCGCGGAGGCGTCGAAGGACAGCTGACACCGCCCGTCGACTCACCGTCTGCCCCCGACAGTCACTGGACTGCTCGGGGGCAGACCACTCGACGGGGCCGACAGTGAGACGATGGCGGACGTGAGCACATCAGACACGACGCCGCGCCAGGCCGGCCAGCGCACGCTGCGCCCGCTCGAGCAGTCCGTCAAGCTGCAGAACGTCCTCTACGAGATCCGTGGACCCGTGCACGCCCACGCCGCCCGTCTCGAGGCCGAGGGCCACCGCATTCTGAAGCTCAACATCGGCAACCCGGCGCCGTTCGGCTTCGAGGCACCCGACGTGATCGTGCGCGACATGATCGCCGCGCTCCCCACGGCTCAGGGGTACTCCGAGTCCAAGGGCATCATGTCGGCCCGCCGCGCCATCGTCACTCGCTACGAGCTGGTCGACGGCTTCCCGTTCCTCGACGTCGACGACATCTATCTCGGCAACGGCGTGTCCGAGCTGATCACGATGACGATGCAGGCGCTGCTCGACGACGGCGACGAGGTCCTCATCCCGGCGCCCGACTACCCGCTGTGGACGGCGATGACGACGCTGTCCGGTGGCAAGGCGGTGCACTACCGCTGCGACGAGGAGAACGACTGGAACCCCGACCTCGCGGACATCGAGTCGAAGATCACCGATCGCACCAAGGCGCTCCTGGTCATCAACCCGAACAACCCGACGGGTGCGGTGTACTCCAAAGAGGTGCTGCGGGGGATCGCGGCGCTGGCACGCAAGCACAGCCTGTTGCTGCTGGCCGACGAGATCTACGACAAGATCCTCTACGACGGCGCCCAGCACGTGTCCATGGCGACGATGGCGCCGGACCTGCTGTGCCTCACCTTCAACGGTCTCTCCAAGGCCTACCGGGTGGCCGGATACCGCGCGGGCTGGCTCGCGATCACCGGACCCAAGGACCACGCCGCGGGCTTCCTGGAGGGCATCAACCTCCTGGCGTCCACTCGCCTGTGCCCCAATGTGCCTGCGCAGCATGCCATTCAGGTCGCACTCGGTGGCCACCAGAGCATCGGGGACCTCATCCTGCCGGGCGGGCGACTGCTCGAACAGCGTGACGTCGCGTGGGAGGGACTCAATGCCATTCCCGGCGTGAGCTGCGTCAAGCCGCGCGGTGCGCTGTACGCCTTCCCGCGCCTCGATCCCGAGGTGCACGAGATCCACAGCGACGAGAAGCTGGTGCAGGACCTGCTGCTGCAGGAGAAGATCCTGGTGGTGCAGGGAACCGGCTTCAACTGGCCCGACCACGATCACCTGCGCATCGTCACGCTGCCGTGGGCCCGCGATCTGCGCACGGCGATCGAACGGTTCGGCAATTTCCTGTCGTCGTACCGGCAGTGACCGTCAGGGCGTTCGTCGAGGCGCTGCCCAAGGTGGAGCTGCACGTCCACCTCGAGGGGTCGATGTGGCCGAGCACGCTGAAGGCGCTGGCCGACAAGCATCAGGTCGACGCGATCCCGCGCACCGAGGACGCGCTGCGGGAGTGGTTCGAGTTCCGCGACTTCCCGCACTTCATCGAGGTGTACCTGACGTCGATCGGCGTGCTGCGCGATCCCGAGGACTTCGCGCGGCTCGCGTACGACAGCCTCACCGCGCTGGCGACGCACGCCGTGCGGTACACCGAGATGCACATCAGTCTCTTCGGGCACCTCATGCGTGGGGTGGACGCGGCGGCGGTGTTCGAGGGTGTCGAGGAGGGCCGGCTGCGTGCTGAGGCCGAGACCGGCATCGTCGCGCGATGGATCCCCGATTTCCCCGGTGACTTCGGTACCGACGCCGCGAACCGCACCCTCGACGCCGTGCTGGCGCATCGCGTCGACTCGATCGTCGGATTCGGCATCGGGGGCATCGAGGTGCCGCGGGCGGAGTTCGCCGACGTGTTCGCGCGGGCGAGCGCGGCGGGACTGCACTCGCTCCCCCACGCGGGCGAGACCGGCGGGCCGGACAGCATCTGGTCGGCGCTGCGCGATCTGGGGGCCGAACGCATCGGCCACGGCATCGCCGCGCTCGGCGACCCCGAGCTCGTCGCGCACCTGATCGAGCACCGGATCCCGCTCGACGTGTCCCCCACCTCGAACATCCGGACCCGCGTCGTCGAGTCGCTCGACGTGCACCCGCTGCCGGCCATGATCGACGCGGGGCTGACGGTCACGCTCAACAGCGACGACCCGTCGATGTTCGGCACCGACCTCACCACCGAGTACCTCGCCGCACACGGCATGGGGCTGGACGGGTCGGCTCTGCGTTCGCTCGCCCTCGCGGGGGTGGACGCGTCGTACGCGGACGCGGACCTGAAGGAGCAGTTGCGGGCGGAGATCGCGGCTGTCGAACTCCCGGAGGTCTAGGGGCGCTGCACGCCGTCCAGCGCTCCACACCCCTCCCCGCAGGCTGCAGGGGGTGTGCGCCTCACGGAACCCTCGCAGCACGGCGTGTCCCAGGTTCCCGCGGGCGTTCCAGGTTCCCGCGGATGCTGCAACACGTACGAGAACCCGGAACCCCTACGGTAGCGCCGGCACACTCCCTGACCTGCACTTGGTGTGACGCGCAGTGCCATACACCGCGCTGTGTGACACAACACAACGTCTCGGGCACATTTTTCAACCCCGTGATGATCGAACCGTGCGTTCGCGGGTATGTTCGTACATGAGCCCTTCGGGGTTCCGAAAGCGCCGAACGGCCCCCCACCCCCCCGGTGGGCCGCTCGGTCGGTGGCGGGGGACACCCCCCCTGCTTCCCCGCCACCCGCTTTCGTCCCGCGTCGCTCGCGCCCCCAAATCCTTGTCCGCGCCACCGTTAGTGTTGGCGTCGTGACACACGGCCACGGACACAGCTCCGGTCCCGCCCCCATCGGGAAGATCGCCGCGAGACTGGTGCTCGGCATCCTCTCCGTCGTCGGCATCGCCGCGATCGTGGGAGTGGTGCTGCTGTGGCCCAGCGATCGCACCGTCGAGGTCCCCGCGCCGTTCCAGAGCGCGGCCGGCGGCGTCGTGGCCACCGAGTACGGCACCGTGGTGTCGCAGGACATCGGTCCGTGTGGCAGTTCGTCCAACGGGCGCGTCTTCAGCGGCGCCCCCACTCCGCCCACCGTCTCGGGCTTCGAGTGCAACCGCAGCATCGTCTCGATCGACACCGGCGTGAACGAGGGCACCCGCACCCTGCTCGAGGTGACGCCCGGGCCGGGTACGCCCGATCTGCGCGTCGGCGAGGAGATCCGCCTCGTCCGCGGCACCGACGACAGCGGGACCGCGATCTACGGGTTCGACGACTACTCCCGCACCACGCCGCTGCTGCTGGTGGTCGCGGTCTTCGCCGTCGTCATCTGCGTGGTCGCGCGGTGGCGCGGGCTGCGCGCCCTGCTCGGACTCGGTCTCGCGCTCGGAGTGCTGGTGGGTTTCGTGCTCCCCGCGATCCTCGACGGCCGGTCCGCGATCCTGGTCGCCCTGGTCGGCGGCACCGTCATCCTCTACGGCGTGCTGTATCTGGCGCACGGGCCCAATCTGCGCACCAGCTCAGCGTTGCTCGGCACCGTGGTGTCGATGGGCGTCGCCGCGGGACTGTCCGAAGCGGCCATCAGGCTGACCCGGGTGACCGGTCTGTCGGAGGAACAGAACACCGACGTGCAGGCCTATCTCGACCATGTCAGCATCACCGGGCTGCTGCTCGCCGGGTTCATCATCGGATCGCTCGGCGTGCTGAACGACGTGACGATCACCCAGGCGTCGGCAGCCTTCGAACTCGCGGCACTCGATCCCGACGCCACCCGGCGGTCGATCTTCACGTCCGCGATGCGCGTCGGGCGGGACCACATCGCCAGCACCGTGTACACGCTCGTCCTTGCCTATGCGGGTGGTGCGCTGCCGCTGCTGCTGCTCTTCAGTGTCGCCGGCCGCTCGTTCGGCAACGTCCTGACCGGAGACGCGGTGGCCATCGAGATCGTCCGCTCGTGCGTGGGCGGCACGGCGCTCGCGCTCTCCGTTCCGCTCACCACCGCGATCGCCGTGATGCTCGCCCGGCCACCCCGCGGACGCGCCCCCGTGAGCGGTCGCCACTCCGCGCGCTGACGCTCGACCGCGCATCGGGAAACTTCACAGAGTTCGGCCACGAGGTATGCACTGGCACTACAAAACATTCTCCTGTATTGTTTCAGTGGGTTCGGGAACCTGCGCGTTTGTTTGACGCAACTTCGCAGAGCACGACGACTATGTGAGGACACACAATGAACACTCTGGCCGCAGAGGACGTCGACCGTATCCGCCGGGTACTCGACAAGTACGGAAAGCTCCCGGTCGCCATCGACGCAGTCGCCAACGACGCCGATCTGTACGACGCAGGTCTGACGTCGCACGCGAGCGTCAATGTGATGATCGGCCTCGAGGACGAGTTCGATGTCGAGTTCCCGGATCGCCTGTTGCAGAAGGCCACGTTCGCGAGCGTCTCGGCCATCGCCGACGCCGTCGCAGAGCTGGCGTGATCTGAGATGACCACACTCGAGGCTCCCTCCGCCCTTCCCCCCATCGATCCGGACGCGCCCGCAGGCCTGGCGCAGATCCCGCTCGAGGACGTGCTCGCCGTGGTGCGCAGCAACGCCGAGCTCGTCGACCGTGAGGCTCGCTTCCCCACGGAGTCGGTGCAGGCGCTCAAGTCCGCGGGCCTGCTCTCCGCGTCGGTTCCGACGTCGCTGGGGGGCGCCGGACTCACACTCACCGAACTCGCGACCGTGGGCCGCGCTCTCGGTGGCGAGTGCGCGTCCACCGCGATGATCTACGCGATGCACCACACGCAGGTGTTGTCGCTGACCCGCCACGGTATGGAGTCCCCGGTCATCCGGGAGTTCCTGGCGAACATGGTCGTGGAGCAGCCCCTCGTGGCCTCCGCCACCACCGAGATCAACATCGGTGGCGACGTCCGCACCAGCGGGTGCGCGGTGGAGTACGACGGCGACCGCTACACGCTCACCAAGAATGCCCCCGTCATCTCGTACGGCGAGTACGCCGACGTCATCCTGGCCACGGCCCGTCGGTCCCCCGACGCAGCGCCCAGCGATCAGGTGCTCGTCGCGTGTCAGCGCGAGGATGTCACGCTGCAGAAGACCGGCACGTGGGACACCATGGGCTTCCGCGGTACGTGCAGCCCCGGCTTCATGCTCCGCGCATCGGGTTCGGCGGAGTGGGTCGTTCCCGCCACGTACAGCGACATCTCGGCCCAGACGATGCTGCCCTCGGCACACGTCCTCTGGGGTGGCGCCTGGTTGGGCATCGCCGACGCCGCGGTGCGCAAGGCTCGCAAGTCCGTGCAGAAGCTGGCCCGCAAGACGCCCGGTGTCACGCCGCCGTCCGCCGCGCGCCTCGCCGAGCTGCTCGTGGTCCATCAGCAGCTGTCCGACACCGTGTTCACGGCCGCCGCGAAGTTCGACTCCATCGCCGACGATCCGGCTGCGCTCAGCGCCATCGGTTTCGCGCTGCAGATCAACAACGTGAAGGTCACGGCGTCCGATCTGCTCATCGACATCGTCGCCCGCGCGCTGCTCATCTGCGGCATCGCCGGCTACCGCGAGGACAGTGAGCTCCGCATGAGCCGCCACCTCCGCGACTCGCACGGTTCCGCGATCATGGTGAGCAACGAGCGCATCCTCAACCACAACGCGCAGCTCTCGCTCGTCTACAAGGGGATCTGACCATGACCTCCACACTCGACCGCGACGTGGTCTCCGACCTCGATCTCGCTCGTGCCGATTTCCGCGATCAGCTCGTCGGCGCCGGTCTCCTCGTCCCCAGCTCGCTCGACGGTCTCTACGGCCGCTCGGGCGAGTTCGAGGACATCATCGATCTCATCGACTCCAAGGTGAAGGCCGCAGGCGCTGCCGCACACGGAGATGCGCTGCGCCGCTTCCGGTTCCCGCCGGTGTTCCCGCGCGATGCGTTCGAGAAGACCGACTACATCGCCTCGTTCCCCAACCTCACCGGTGCCATCACCACCTTCTCCGGTGACAACAAGGCCCACGCCGAGCTGCTCGCGGCACGGTCCGAGGGCAAGGACTGGGACCACTGGCTCGAGTCCGCCGGCACCATGCTGGTGTCGGCCGCGTGCCACCCGTCCTACTCCATGCTCACCGGTCAGCTTCCCGACGGCGGCACCATGCTCGACGTCTACGGGTACTGCTTCCGCCACGAGCCCGCCGTGGATCCTGCTCGCATGCAGGCGTTCCGGATGCACGAGTTCGTCCAGGTCGGCACGCCCGATCAGGCAGTGGAGCACCGTGAGTCGTGGATCGAACGCGGCATGACGGTGCTGTCCGACCTCGGGCTCGACGCCTCGCCCGTCATCGCCAACGACCCGTTCTTCGGTCGCGCGGGACGCATGCTGGCCGCGAACCAGCGCAACGAGAACCTCAAGACCGAGCTGGTCGTCCGCCTCTACGGCGACCTGGACGAGGGCACCGCGGTGGTGTCGTGCAATTGCCACCGCGACCACTTCGGCCAGACCTTCGACATCCGTACCGCGGACGGCAACGAGGCCCACAGTGCCTGTGTCGGTTTCGGTATGGAGCGCATCGCCCTCGCGATGGTGCGTACTCACGGCCTCGACACCTCGCGGTGGCCGGCGTCGCTCCGCCTCAGCTGATCTACCTCTCGAGAACCGTCACCGTCGCCCTGGCTGTGCTGTTCACCGCTCGGACATGCCCTCGCGGCGTGGTCGAACCCGTGCGTGGCAGCAGAGTCAGGGCGCGGCTCGTTCCGGGGGCGAGGTGGAACCACGAGTCGGACGCCCGGTAGCCGTCCACGTCCACGCACACGTACTGCGCGGCATCCGTGCACGCGACGGTGAGGGTCCACCGGCCGTCGCCCTCCGGGGCCGCCGACGCGGTGAGACCCACCGAGTTCTGCAGCGGGAGCAGCCCGTTCTCCACCAGATGCACTGCCTCGGCGAGCACGGTGCCCTCCGGGGCGGCCAGCACGACACTCACCGCGTCGACGGTGCGCGACCCGAATCGGTGAGCGTGCGTCATGTCGGTGAACCTGCCGACGACACCGTCCGCGGTACCGGTCCACGACGAGTGGGCATCGAGAGCGAGCTGCTGAACACCCTCGGCAGCAACGGCTCCCGTGCGCTGATGCGCCCGCACGGTGAGTGTTCCGGCGACGGGATCCGCGCCGTCGTTCATCACGTCGAGACGAAGCCCGTCCATCCCCTCGTCCGTCACGAGGACGGTGATCGGTGCGCTGGCCCGCGCCACCGCGTACCAGGGCGCCTTGGCGATGCCGGTGCTGTCGGTGAATCCCCATCCCGCGCCCGGCTCGAGGTCGCGCAGAGTCAGCACCAGCGCTCCCCCGCAACCCGAGTCCACCTGCCTCCAGAACCCGAACGACTGCGTCACCGCCTCACAGACGGCCGCGCGACCCAGGTCGAGGTAGCGCTCCGGATCGTCGCGGCGCACCGCGGACGGCTCCACGTCGAAGAGAGTGCGCACGTAGTGGTCTCGCACGTCCTCGAAGTCCCACGACGCTCCCCGATCACGCGGAACCGTGGCCTTCCAGCGCGGATCGTGGCCCGCCGGATGTGCCGAGCCGAACACGGAGTCGACGACGCGCCGCTCCGGGGGCACGGAGAACGCCAGGCACTCCGTCGCGAATGCCACCCGGGCGTACCGCACGTCCGAGAGAGGTCGCAGGTAGCCGCCGATGCCGAAGTAGTGCGCGAAGCCGGAGCCCACGTGGGTGGCGAGGTCGCCGCCCGACGGGGTGGACGGGACGTACGCGACACCGGAGAAGGCGTGCACCACGTCTGGAATGATGCTGTCCAGCAGTGGTATCCGTGACTCGTCCGAGGCGAGCCCGAGCATCGTCGGCTGCTGGTACGTCTCGCTACCGCCGCTCACCACCACGAGGGAGGGCCCACCGGCGGTCGCGAGCATCGCCCGGACCTCGTCGACGACGGCGGACTCGACGGCGGGATCGTCCGGTGGATCGATGGTCGCCAGCATGACGTCCTGCCACACCATGATGCCCAGTTCCGAACAGAGCGTGTGGAACTCGGCCGACTCGTAGACCATCGTGCCCGTGAGTCGCACCATGTTCAGCCCGGCCTCGACATACGAGGTCAGGGTGTCCCGCAGGTGGTCGGGATCGTTCTGCAGCGTGATCGGGTCGAGCGGGACCCAGCATCCGCCGCGGCAGAAGACGGGCACCTCGTTCACGAGCAGCGTCGTGTCGCGCAGTGCGCTCGAGCGGAACC
This sequence comes from Rhodococcus sp. MEB041, assembly GCF_030208955.1. NCBI lineage: Bacteria > Bacillati > Actinomycetota > Actinomycetes > Mycobacteriales > Nocardiaceae > Rhodococcus > Rhodococcus sp. MEB041. Next base: position 393,588 of record NZ_JARVSZ010000004.1, on the reverse strand, counting down.
CCACTCGGAAGTGCATGGCGTGACCGTCGACGGTCACGGTGACGTCGTGGAGGGTCGGATCACCGTGCGTGTGCGGCCACCACAGGGCCCGCTCACCCGCGTCGATCTCGTCCGTCACTCGTCCGTCGGCATCGGCCGAGAGCTCGAACACGCTGTCGCCCAGCTCGATTCGCACAGCAGCGCCGGTCGTGGCCGTGCCGTCGACCTGTAGGACGCAGCGTCCGTCCCGCACCAGCCCGCGCACCGTCACGGCAGGGACGTCCACGGCGACACAGCGCACGGCGCGCCAGGGTCCGACAGGAGCCGGGGCACCGGTGAACACGGGGGCGCGGCCGAGCATCGAGGTGCGGATCCACCGCAGGCCCTGCGACGAGATCATGGACGATCGCCACCGGCCGCGCGGGCGGCGCGTCGCCAGTGCCGCGTCGAGCGAACGGCAGCACAGCGCGATCGAGACGGTGCCGGCGACGAGGGCCTCGACGGTGACGGGAACGAACATCGACGTGCTGGTGGTCGTCAGCGTCCCGTCGACCCAGACCTCCGTGAGGGTGGCGATGCCCTCGAGATGCAGCCGTATCGACTCCGTCCCGTCCGGCACCGACACCTCGGTGCGGAACCACCAGTCGCGCCCGTCGAGGTCCTCGATCGGCAGCCCGGCCGCGGCCAGCGCGCCGGCGACGGTACCCGGAACCCGTGCGGGCACAGCAGTATCGGTGTCCGGGAGACCATCGGGGCTCTCGACGGCACCGGCATCGGTCGACAGAAGCGTCCAGTGTGCGTCGGCCAGCAGATCGAGCGGCGCGGTCACAGCGCCGAACGCACTGCGTCCATACCGCGCTGCCAGGCCGCTGCCATGCCGGCCATCGAGTCACGCACGTCGACGTCGCGTCCCCGAGCGGCTCGCGCCATCCGGAACTGCACGGACTTGGCGCCGGACGCCACCTCCCGGAAGGGCTCGGCGGCAGCCGCCGCACCCTCGACTCCGCGGCGTTCGAGGTACTCGGCCAGGTCGGCCGCGAGTTCGGCGGTGGAGCCGCACTGACGGAGGGTGCCGAACGACCACAGGTGGAAGAAGTCCGGGCCCGCCTGCTGGATCAGCGCGACGTCCTCGACGACACGCTCGCCGAGGCGCTCCACCGGGTTGCCCGCATCGGCGCGCTCGAGGTGCGCGCGCACCACCTGCAGGTCGTGATCGTCGGTCTCCGGACCGGCGGCCAGAGCGTCACGGTCGACGACGACCCGTTCGACGTAGGGCGGCAGCGCCACCGTTCCGGGAGCGAGCGACCGGGCGAGTGCGCCGTCGAAGTCGTCGCCCTCGAGGCGGAACAGACCGGCGTTGTGGAAGTAGTCGAGCCGGCGCGCGTCGGCATCGATGGCCGTCGGCACGATCGTCGTCTTGGTGTGCTCCCGGCCGTAGCTGGTGCCGTCGGTGTCGGGGAGGTAGAAGGCGTCGATCTCGACCGTGCTCAGCACACCGTCGTGCATGTTCTCGATCAGGTGCTCTCCGAACGGCTTCCAGATGTTCATCTCGGAGACGTCCACCCCGTAGAGGAGGCGGAGATCCTCGGGCTGGAACTTCACGAAGTCCCACTGCCGGCCGTCGAACCCCGCGCTGAGGGCGAACGCCAGTGCGGGTGTCGGATCTGCGCCCATCGCGTGCAGCAGTTCGATCCACAGGTCGACGTAGCAGTTGGTCTCGGACCACGTGCGCTCCGACGAGTGCAGGGAGTGCGATCGGTACGTCGCGGGATCGAGGTCCGCGGGCAACGGGGACCCGCCCACCGGCGTCGCCGAGAGATTCACCGTCACTGCTCCTCCATTGGTCGTCGACACGAGGTGTCGGCCCACGCGTTCACATCACGCACGACAGTAGCCGCGAGAGAGGTGATCAGAACCCCCCGAAGTCCCCGCCACCACCGAAGTCCCCGCCACCGAAGTCTCCGCCACCGCCGAAGTCCCCGTCGGTCTCGTCGGCGAACGGGTCGGCGGTGGTGGTGACGGGCGGCGGGACTCCACGCGACCCGACGGGCGCCACCGCGCTGGTGGGTGCCACGGACGGGGTGCTGACCGTGGCGGGGTCCATCGGCTCGGGCATCGAGGTGAAGGCCCACGCCGCGGCGCCCGCCATGACGGCGCACGAGAAGGCGATGACGAGGGCGACGGGGACCCTGCTGCGCTTCGGATCGGGCACCGGTTCCCCGCCCACGTCGACGACGTCCGCGGGCGCCGACGCGTCGGGCTCGCGTTCCGGCTCGGCGGGGGCGGCCGCGAAGGCGACGGTCCGATCCGTGGACGAGGGCTCGGGCGCCGGCGCCGGTACCGACACACGCGTCGCGCGCGGGTCCAGCGCGGTGAGGACCGGAACGCCGAAGCGTTCCGCGGCGGCGATCGACAGGATCGGGATGGGCGAACCGCCCCCGACGAGAATCACCGCGTCGAGGTCGCGCTCGCCGAGAAGCGACGCCGCGGTGTCGAGCGAGAGGTCGAGCAGAGGGCGAACCGCGGTCTCGAACTCCTGACGCGTGATCAGTGTGGTGCCGCCGCCGGGGGTGCGCGCGACGGTCGCGGAGGACAGTGACTCTTTCACGCGGCGGCAGAAGACGATGACGTCCGTGTCGTCCGCGCCCTCGGCGGGACGCTCCAGAATGCCGCGGTCGACGATGTGATCGAGCACGATGTGATCGAAAACATCCCCACCGGCCACCGAGGAGTCGACGGAGCCCAGGACCGCCATCTCGTCGACGTCCACGAGGCTCGCCGTCGCGCCGCCACGGCCCAGGTCGTAGAGCAACACCGTGGTGAGACCGGACAGAACGCCCGAATCGACCACGCCCCGAGGGACCGACGTCACAGCTTCGGTGTCGGACATCCGTCGGCGCTTCCTCTCGGTGGGTGGTGATTCCCCTGCATTGTCACTTGTCACAGCCCTGTTCACGTCGCACCCGCTTCGGGCGCAGGAACCGGCCAGCTCCTGCTGTATGGCGCCCAAAAGAATCTTCCGGTATGTTAAACGATGAAATAGGGAACTGCGAGATCGATACCGGTCGTGGATGCGACCGGGCACACCTTACTGCCAGGTAGGGCCCCAGGGCGACTGTCAGTGGCACATCGATCGCAGAAATCCCTGACCGAGCAGCGTGTCGAGCGGGGCCGACGCGCACGGCCGAGCTTCGCCGATGCAGACGCGGCGCACCGGACGCTCCGATCCAGAAGTTTGGTTCGGAGTCACAAACCCGGCGCCGTGGACGCATCGACGAGCACCGGACCGAGACGAAAGGCTGTCGACCCCGATGATCCCCGCACCCGCTACTCGTGACCGCACGGCCACGGTGCAGGTACACATGACCGGCGCCGAGTGGTTCGCCGACTCGCCGGGTGGCCTCAACCGCTACTTCACCGATCTCTACGTCGCGCTCTCCGCTCTCGACGGCGTCAGCGCCTCCGCGTCCGCGTTCGGCGACTCCGATCTGAGCGACGGCCACCACGGCACGTCCTCGTGGGGACCCTCGACGGGTTCCACGCTCTCGCGCGTCTGGTCGGCCCTCTCCGCCGATCGCGGTCTGCCGAGGAACACGGTGATCGACCGCCACTTCAGCCTCTTCGGACGCCCCACCGTCGGCCTGCGCGGTGCGCACCCGTCGGTGGCGCACTTCCACGGACCCTGGGCCGCCGAGAGCGCCATGTCCGGCGAGAGCGATCTGGTGGTGCGCGCCAAGTACTGGGTCGAGCGTCTGCGCTTCCTCGACGTGCGCCGGTTCATCGTGTTGTCGGGGCACTCCGCCCGCATCCTCACCGAGGACTACGCCGTCGATCCGGCCGCGATCACGATCATCCCGCCGGGCGTCGACCTGGACCGTTTCGCCGTCACCCCGGCACCGAGCACCGCTCGCCCCACCGTCCTCTGCGTGCGCCGACTCGAGCGCCGCATGGGCATCGACCGGCTCGTCGCGGCCTGGCCCGCCGTCGTGGCGGACCACCCGGACGCGCAGCTCGTCGTCGTCGGGACCGGTACCGAGGAGGCGGCACTGCGCAGCCAGGCCGCCGAGTCCACCGCCGGCGACTCCATCGTCTTCACCGGCCGGACCAGCGACGAGCGCCTCGCAGCGCTCTACGCCGAGGCCACCGTCTCCGTGGTCCCGACCCTGAGCCTGGAGGGCTTCGGGCTCATCGCCCTCGAGTCCTGCGCCAGCGGACGCGCCCCCGTCGTGACCGACTGCGGCGGCCTGCCCGACGCCGTCGCGGGCCTCGATCCCTCCCTCGTGGTACCCGCCGGCGACGTCGACGCACTCGCCCACCGCCTGTCCACCGCGCTGAGCGGCGACGTGCCGAGTGCCGCCGCGTGCCGCGCCCATGCCGAGTCGTTCTCGTGGGAGTCCTCGGCCCGCCGGCACGTCGACGTGTACCGAGAGTTGGTCCAGCGATGACCCGCGCACTGTTCCTCGCCCACACCGCGGCGCCGTCCGGCGCCGAGATCGCGCTGCACCGCCTGGTGCGCGCCATGGACAAGACCGAGGTCACCGTCGTCTTCACCGAGACGGGTCCGATGGTGGACAAGCTCCGGGCCGACGGCATCGACACCGTCGTCGTCGTGGACGGCGCGTTCGACAGCCGCTCCGTGACCATCGAGGGCATGTCCGTCCGCCGCATGATCGGCGGAGTCACCGGCCTGCTCCGGCTGGGGTGGGCCGTGGGCGCCGTCGTTCGCGAGTCGGGTGCCGACGTGGTCGTCGCCGAGTCGTCCAAGGCGTTGCTCATGGGGACCATCGCCGCACGGCGAGCGGGCGTGCCCCTGGTGTGGCACTCCCACGACCGCATCTCCCGCGAGTACTTCGGCACGCTGTTCACCGCCGTGCTGCACGTTCTGGGCTGGACCGCGTGCCGCGGCTTCATCGCCAACAGCACGTCCACGCTGGCCTCGCTGCCCACCTGGCGTCGGCCCGCCGTGGTCGCCTACCCCGGCGTCGACGGGTCGGCGGACCGCCCGGTGGGTGCCCGCCCCGAGCAGTCCGCTCCCGCGGACACGGTGCTGTGTCTGGTCGCCCGCCTCACCCCTTGGAAGGGACACGTCCTCTTCCTCGAGGCGGTCGCGGCGATGACCACCCGGCCGGCGCACGTCTTCCTCGTCGGCGGCACCTTCTTCGGCGAGGAGCCGTACCGCGCGGAGCTCGAGGCCATGGCCGCCGATCTCGAGCTGCCCGTAACCTTCACCGGCCACGTCGACGATCCGCGGGACTACATGCGGATGTCCGACGTGCTGGTGCACTGCACCCTGACGGCCGAGCCGTTCGGCCAGGTCGTCGTCGAGGGCATGCTGGCCGGGTGCGCCGTCGTCGCGTCACGGCCGGGCGGACCTGCGGAGATCGTCGAGCACGGCGTCAACGGCATGCTGGTCGATTCCGGCGACCGTGAGGCGCTCACCGCCATGCTCGATCGCGTCGTCGCCGACCGTGACCTGCGGACGCGTTTGTCCGCTGCCGCTCCGGCCCGTGCCGCGCACTTCGACATCGAGGAATCGGCCCGCACCGTCGAGAGCTTCCTCGAGGACGTCCTCGACACCGTGAGCGTGCGTCATGGTCGGTGAACTCACCCGTGGCGGGTCGCGCGGCGGCCCCACCACCGAGCCCCCGAAGCACCGCCGTGGATCGCTGCACAAGCTGTCGGCGGTACGCGACATCGCCTTCGTCAGCTTCGGCAAGTACGGCCAGTACCTGGTCACGATCGTCACGCTGCCGCTCACGGCTCGCATCCTCGGCACCGAGGGGCTGGGTCTGCTCGCGATCGCGATGTCGGCGTACTTCATCGGCTCGCTGCTGGTCGACTTCGGCATCACCACGTTCCTCGCGGCGATGGCGAACGACGAGAACCTCAATCAGCTGCGCGGCAACTACCTCGCACTGCGCGCCACGGTGCTCGCCGTGATGGGCACCGGGCTGCTGGCCAGCCTCACCGTGGGTGCGCACGTGCACCTGCACATGATCCTGCTCGGCCTCTTCGCCGGCGGCTTCGCGTCGTTCGGCGACGACTGGGTGCTCGTGGCCCAGGCCCGCTTCGGTATCGGCGTGGTCTACCAGGGCATCGGCCGCATCCTGTACCTCGTGCTGCTGGTGACGCTGCTGCCGATGTTCCCCAGCGCCGCGGTCGCGATGCTGTGCCTGCTGGCGTCGTCGGTGGTGTCCGTGGCCCTGACCTGGCGGCTCACCATCCGCGAGTTCGGCCCGCCGAGCAAGCCGAAGGACGTCACCGCGATGGTCCGCATGGGCGTGCCCGTCCTGACCTCGCGGCTGCTCATCACCAGCTACGGCCAAGGCGCCGCGACCTTCTACTCAGTGGCGCTGCCCGCGGCGTCGCTCGGCATCTTCTCCGCCAGCGACCGGCTGATCCGCGCGTTCCAGTCGCTGCTCGACGCCATCGGCTACGGCCTTCTGCCGCGGCTGGCCCGCGGCCGGGAGGACCACTTCTGGCAGAACGCACTGCGCGGACTGACCGCGTGCGTGGGTGTGGCCGTCGTGGCCACCGTCGGGCTGTGGGTGAGCGCGCCGCTGCTGATCTCGCTGGTGTTCGGCGATCAGTTCTCGTCCGCGGTGGACATCATGCGCGTGCAGGTGTTCATCCTGCCCTTCACCGCCATCACCTCGTTCGTCACCACCGCGATCCTGCCGGTCCGCCAGGACACCAAGGGAGTGCTGATCGGCGCCGTCGTCGGCACCGTCTTCGCCGCGGGAGCGCTGGCCACCGCGCTGTCCACCGAGTCGGTGTGGGCGCTGGTCTACGGCACGCTCACCTGCGAGGTCGCAGTCGCGGCCTGGTACCTGTTCCGGGTGCGCATGCTGCATCGCCGCAACGACGATGCGCTGCACACGGAATCGGAGGCACCCACCGTGCCGATGGCCGTGGTCGCCTCCGATGCCCCCACCGTTCCCCTCGCCGTTCGCCGCTTCCGGGAGGCAAGTCGATGAAAATCCTGTTCCTCGGAGACGACTGGATCGGCAGCAACGCCCGGTCCATGGCCGACGGGTTCCGCGAGGCCGGCCACACCGTGCTCGTCGTCGACACCACTCCGGTCGCGCTGCCGACCCGGCTGTCCCCGCCGTGGGTGTACAGCAAGCTCGGCCGCGGCCGCGCCCCCTGGGTTCTCGAGGCGCTGCACCGCCGCATCGAGGCGGCGGCAGCGCAGTTCCGCCCCGACATGCTGTTCGCGTTCCGCACTGTGCATCTCGACCAGGACCGACTGCTGGCTCTGCCGGCGGGTCTGCACGTGCACTACAGCCCGGACGACGTGTCCAACCCGTACAACACCACGCCGGAGTACCTGCGCCGCGAGGCCGACTGGGACCTCGTCGTCACCACCAAGCGGCACAACGTGCCCGAGCTGGAGTCGCGCGGCGCGAAGTCGACGCTCTTCGTCCACAGCGCGTACGACCCGGCCTGGCACCGTCCGACCGCCCGTCGTGATCCGGCCGAGTACCTCGTCGGCTTCATCGGTGCCTGCCGACCGGACCGCCGCGACTCGATGGTGGAGCTCGCCCGCACGCACGGCTCCGCGATGACGGTCCAGGGTCCGGGATGGCGACGCGTGTCCGCGCTGCGGACGACGTCGGCTCACATCGGCGGCGCCGTGTACGGCGAGGGGTTCTCGGTGGCGGTGTCGGCCGTGCTGGCCAACCTCGTCCTGCTGAACTCGGACAACCGCGACACCCACACGTGCCGCACGTTCGAGGTGCCCGCGGCCGGCGGTCTGTTCGTCGGTGAGCGCACGGACGAGCACATGGCGCTGCTGGAGGACGGACGGGATTGCCGTCTTTTCTCCAGTTCGGACGAGCTCGATGACATCCTGGCGTGGTGCCGCACCGAACCTGATGCAGCCAGGGAGATGGCGGAGCGCGGCCGGCTGCGGATCGTCGGTGATCACCACGCGTACGTGGACCGAGCACGGGAGATGACCGATGCGTTGTGACATCGTCGCCGTGCGCCGCCCGACGGGGGTCGCGCCGTGACCGCCTACACCGCCGTCGCGCTCACCACTGCGGCCATCGTCGCCCTCGTCGTGTCCGCGATGTTCGTGCCGGGTGTCGCCAAGGTGTTCCTGCTGGCGCAGTCCGCCTACTGGTCGCTGAGCTACGTGGCGCGTCCCCTCGTCCTGCTGTGGACGCTCCCGCAGCCGCAGTTCGCGGACAGCCTGGCGGACCCGCGACTGGCGAACATCGGCTACGACATCGGCATCGCCGAGGTGCTGAAGCCCGTCGTGTTCGGTCTGTGGTTCTACGTGGCTCTCGTCGTCGGATACGTGCTGTTCCGTCGGTGGCGCCGGGGACCGCAGGAGCGGACCACCATCGGCGCGGCCGTCGCGGATCCGTACTTCTTCCGCAGCCTCGGCACCATCTACGTGCTGGGTCTCGGCGGACGCTTCGTGTCCTTCGCGACGGGCAACACCGGATCCGCCGGTGAGGTCAGCAGTTCCAACCCGCTCCTCGACTTCGCCGCCACGATGGCGACGGTGGGCGCCCTCGGCCTCATCGTCTTCGCGCGACCGGAGAAGCTGTGGCAGACCGCGGTCCTGCTGCTCGGCCTGATGGGCATGGAGCTCGTGTGGACCGTGATCGTGGAGTCCAAGACCCCCGTGCTCGGTGCGGCTCTCGCCGTCGCCGTGCGCTTCGCCCTCATCGGGTGGACGCGCGGGACCATCCTCGGCGTGCTCGGTATCTCGGCGGGCGCCATCGGCGCGTTCGGCATCCTGCAGTCGCTGAAGGTGGACCCCGAGGCCCGCGCGATCTCGGCGGCCGCCGAGGCCAGCTATCCCCCTGTCGTGCAACCGTTCCTGCCGATCCTGCGCCGCTTCGACCTCCTCGAGGCCGCGACGGACGCGTACTACATGCAGGGCCGGGAATGGATCTCGCACGGCGACGTGGTGAAGAACGCGCTCCTCAACTTCATCCCGTCCCAGCTCCTCGGATCGGAGAAGTTCCAGTCCGGCACCGCGTGGGCCAACCAGGTCCGTGGGTCGTCGGTGGACATGCGCAACGTGTCCGTCTCCCTGGCCGAGGGAAACATCAGTGAGGGCTTCGTGTTCGGCGGGTACGCCGGCGTGGCCGTCACCATGACCTTCACCTTCGTCATGGTGCTGGTCGCCGTTCGATGGCTCCTCGCGAGGAACTTCCTCTTCGTGGTGCTCGGGCTGACGCTCATCGAGTATCCGGTGCTGTTCGAGCGCGGGATCCTCGGGACGACCGAGTCCATCGGCAAATCACTCCAATTGGCAATTCTCGTGTGGATCGTGACGCTTCTCGTCGGCGAGTACTCCCGACAGTGCGCGGAGACACCCCCTCCGACCACGCACGTTCCCGACGACATCTCCACACTCGACCGCTCTTCGAGCAAAGGATCTGCATCATGGGTTTGATCGATTACGTGAACATCGCACGACGCCGGTGGATGACCATCCTGGCCTTCGTCGTGTTGGGAACGGTGGCAGCGGCGGCGTACACGTCGACGCTGAGCTACTCCTACACCTCCTCGAGCCGTCTCTACGTCTCGATGGCGACCGGCACCTCGGTGTCGGACGCCTACCAGGGCAACATGGCGGCGCAGCAGCGTGTCACGTCCTACGTGAACCTGGTGACCAGCGAGCGCGTCATGTCGGGTGTCATCTCCGATCTGCAGCTCGACACCACGCCGGCGGCTCTCGCGTCGACGGTCACCACGTCCTTCGCGCCGGCCACCGTGCTCATCGGCATCTCGGTGTCGGACACGACGCCGGACGGCGCGCGGGCGATCAACGACGCGGTGGTCACCGAGTTCCGTGATCTGGTCAACGAGATCGAGACCACGGAGATCGGCGCGGCTCCCGCGGCGAAGGTGACCGTCGTCGACCCGGCGACCACCCCGGCCGCCGTGGGCGGGCCCGCACCGATGCGCACCCTGCTCATGGGCGCCGTCGCCGGCATGCTGCTCGGCTGCGCTGCGGCGTACCTGCGTGACCGGCTCGACAAGCGCATCCGCACCACCGGCCAGGTCGCCGCGGTCGCTCCCACCACGTTCCTCGGTGACGTCAAGGCGGCCACGCGCACCGCGGACGCACGGCGCGCCGCACTGCGCCTCGACGCCTCGGTCGGCCGGACGACCCCGCACTCCATCGCGGTCGTCGGCGTCTCCCCCGCCGGCGGGTCGGACACCGTCCTCGCCCTGGCGCGTGCGCTCAGCGGACTGGGCCGCCCGACTCTCGTGGTCGACGCCTGCACCGACGGCACCGGAGTGTCGTCTCGCATGCAGAACGCCGGCGGGCTCGCCGATCTCGCACGCTCGCCCAAGCGGTCGGCCACCGATCTCACGCGGCCGAGCCAGGTCGAGGGTCTGAGCATCCTGCCCATGGGCGTGGGTGACGATCGGACCACCCTGTTCCTGGCCTCCCCGCGCTTCGGCACCATCGTGCAGAGCCTGAAGGCCGATCGTGACTACGTGGTGATCGACGCGACCTCGGTGGCGGACGCGACTGATGCGCTCGCCATCGCCGTGCACGTCGACCACGTCGTCGTGGCCGTCGAGAACGGCACCACCACCGCCGCGCAGCTCCGCGCACTGCTGACCGAGCTCGACAGCATCGGGGTCGCCGTGGCCGGAACCGTTCTGGTGCCGCACGTCTCGGCTCGCCGCTGGCCGCTGTCGCTGCTGAAGTCCTCCGCCGCGAAGGACGACGTCGTGCCCGCGACGTCGCCGAAGGCTGCTCCCGTGGCCGAGGTGCGCGACGTGCCGACCACCACCCGGACCACCACCGCTGCGCGTCCGACCGCACCGCAGTCCTACCGCGCGCCGTCGCCGGTCCACGAGTCCGAGTACCGGAACGACGACTACCGCAGTGACGGCTACCGCACCGACGGCTACCGGGACGATCACCAGGATCGCTGGGACACCGTCCAGCCGGCACCTCGTGCCGAGCGCGCCGCGCGTCCCGAGCCCCGCCAGGAGGAGCGTTACGACGTGGTCCAGTCGCCGGCGGACGCCGAGACCGATCGCTTCCACGTGGTGACGGCGGAGCCGATCGAGGTTCCGCAGGACGACGCAGAAGATGGTGTCGCGGAGAAGGACTCGACCGAGTCCGAGGTGAACGACACCATCACCGCGGACGTCGAGGACGTCGACACCGACGAGTCCGAGACGGACGACGCCGACACCAGCGCGACGCCCGAGCCGGTCTCGATCACCAAGGCCGACACGACCACGCCGGCCGCGTCCGACAAGGCGGACAAGGTTGCGCAGGACACGACGGTCACGAAGGCGACCCGTCCCGCGGAGCCCACCACCTCGCGGCCCGTCCGCCCTCGGACGCAGACCGGCCGCCGCACCTTCCGGGTCACCAAGTGACGCAGACCCTCCACTCCACCCGCACCCCGAGCCCGATCGGCTCGCACTCCCGAGAGGACCGAGCACCCATGTCGACGACACCGACCTGGTTCGGATCGGACGGCCGTCGCCTGTTCGGCGTGGTTCACCTTCCCGAAGGCGACCACGCGCGCGCGGGCATCGTGCTGTGCCCGTCGATGGGCAAGGAGCACGTCGACACCTACCGTGGCCTCAAGCTGCTCGCGCAGGAGCTGGCCGCGGCCGGCTTCGCCGTGCTGCGGTTCGACTACCTCGGTGTGGGCGACTCGGGCGGCGACCAGAACGACGCTGCGGCGATGGACGGGTGGCTCGCGAGCATCGGGGACGCGGTGAGCCTGGTGCGCTCGCTCGGCTGCACGACGGTCTCCGCCGTCGGCCTGCGCGCCGGTGCCCTGCTTCTCGATCGCGCCGCCGACGCGGTCGGCCCGCTGCACACGGTCGTCCTGTGGGATCCGGTGCCGCGCGGCCGCGCGTACCTGCGCGAGCAGCAGGCGCTGTACCGGCTCGGCGTGGGCACGGACACCGTCGGAACCGACACCGACGACACCGATCTGCACACCATCGGGCACTCGCTGTCCACCGAGGCCGCGGCAGCGCTGTCCGCCCTCGAGCTCACCGCGGCGTCACCCGCCGTGTCGCAGTGGATCTTCGCGCTGCGTGACGGGTACTCCTCGCCTCGGCTCGACAAGGCGATCGAGCGGTCGGGGGCGACGGTGCGGCACGTCGGCACGATGACCGAGTTCGTCACGCCCGAGAGCTTCCTGGTGCCGTTGCCGAACACGGCGATCCGCGCGGTCGTCGACATCCTCGACGGCGCACACGACTCCGCCCGCGACTGCGCGGTCGAGTTCACCCCGACCACGAGCGTCACGCACCAGGCGAGCGACGGGTCGACCTTCACCGAGCACATCGAGAGCATCGGCGCGCACGGCCTGTTCGGCATCCGATCCACTCCGGTCGGGACACCGGATTCCGCACCGACTCTGGTCTTCTGCGCCACGGCGAACGACACGCGCACCGGACCGGCGCGGCTATGGGTCGAGCTCGCTCGCGAGGCGGCGCGCTCCGGTGCGTCCGCGCTGCGCTTCGACCGACGCGGAACCGGTGAATCGGAGGTGGTGCGTGCCGACGAGCACACTCCGATCTACTCGGCGGAGAGCGCCGACGACGTGGTCGCGGCCGCCCGTGCGGCGCATGCGGATCCGCGTCGCGTGGTGCTCACGGGCATCTGCTCCGGGTCGTGGAACGCGGCCCACGCCGCCACGGAGATCGGGGCCGGCGGCGCCGTCATGGTGAACGCCATCGCGTGGAGCTGGAAGCGCAAGAAGTCGACGCAGGGCGAGATCGATCCTGCCGATCTGGGCATCCCGCGGTCGGACCCGGCGTGGCAGAAGACGCCCCGGGCGCGCATCAAGAACGCACTGCAGACGCACCTGCCGTACCGGGCGTGGCGGCTGCTCGGTGTGCGCGGCGTGACCCAGGTTCCCGAGGTCATCCTGCGTTCGCTGGCGGACAACGACGTCGACGCCACCGTGATCCTGGCTCCGGCCGATCACCGCTGGTTCGTCGATCAGCGTGGGCCCGAGGGCCTCACACGCATCCAGCGTCGCAGCGGCACCGTGCCGTTGATCGTCAGCGCGCCCGTCGGTGACCACTCGGCGTACCACGCCGACATGCGCCGCACGATCATCTCCTCGGTGCTCGCCCGAACCATCGAACCGCAGAGACAGCAGGTCACCGCGTGACCGCGAGTTCCTTCGGCCGGCGACGGCTGCTCACAGGCACCCTCGTCGCCGCCACCGTTCCGCTCGCGGTCGCGTGTTCGCGCGACGACGCCGAGTCGGTGCAGTTCCAGTCGCCGAACGTCACGGACACCCCGGCTGCGCGCAACGTGCGTGACTTCGGGGCGACGGGCGACGGCACCACCGACGACACCGAGGCGATCGCGCGGGCGTTCGAAGGCATCACCCAAGCCTCTGCGGTCTACCTGCCCGGCGGCACCTACCGGGTGACGGCGTGGCCGGCGATGGCCGACTACGCCGCCGTGTACGGCGACGGCGCCGATGTCACCACCGTCCTGTACGAACAGAACGGCACTCTGATCGACCTGCGGGGACGCCAGCGCGTCAACTTCCGCCGGATGGGGTTCTTCACCACCGGCGCCACGTCGACGTGCTTCTCACTGTCCGCGTGCTTCCGCTGCTCGTTCGACTCGGTGACCATCCGCGGCAACCACTCGTCGTCCACGTTCCCGCAGTACGAGAACCAGCGCGGAGTGCTGCTGACCGACAACACGGGCGGCACCACGTTCACCAACTGCGACATCAACAACTACGGCATCGGTCTGACGTCGGAGTGCATCCAGAACTACGTGACGGCCTCGAAGTTCACGAGCAACCGCGTCGGGGTGCTCGGCACCGGCGGCGACTTCAACGCCGGCATGGCGTTCACCAACGTCGAGTTCGTGTCGGACAACGACCCGGACACGACGGATCGGCACGTCCGCGTCGACGGTCCCGCGAACGACTGGTGGTTCACCAACGTCTGGTTCGAGGGGTCCGAGGTGGCCCTGAGCATCGGCACGCGCGAGACCGGCGGGCCGTCCCAGTTCGGCATGGTCAACTGCAAGATCTCGGCGCGCACCACGTGTGTCGAGCTGCTGTACTGCCGGCAGCCCTACCTTGCCAACATCATCTTCGATCCGGACCCGAACAGCCGGCCCGCCGAGCTGGTCATCGACGCGGAGCACGTCCCGACGGGCACCGCGGTGAACCTGATCTCGGGCGTCAACGACGACGTGAACGGCGCGGTCTTCCCCGATGCGTGGACCGTGATCGGTCGCGGCACCATGTCGGGGCCCACCTTCACCAGCACCGTGGTCACGCGCACCGTGCAGGACGACGTCGACCTGCTGCAGGCGCGGGACAGCGGCGATGCCGTGACCGCCGCCGTCCTGTCCGACGGCACCTGGTTGTCCGACCGCCGGGAGGCGGGCGTGGTGCTCAAAGACGAGTCCAACGCGTACTGGCGTCTGGTGGTGGGGACGGACGGAACCCTGAGTACCGAGTCCCTCGGCACCGATCGGCCGCGCTGACCGCTACAGCACCCCGAGGTTCTGCCCGCTCACCACACCGGTGTTGCTGATCGACAGCCGCCAACTCTTGCCGTCCGGCGACTTGACGACGGGTCCGCCGCCGGCGGAGAAGAGCTTGCCGCGGCCGAGCACCGACCAGCCGCCCGGGAAGGTGTTGCCGGGGAAGTCGGCGCCCTGGCTGGTGATGAGGTTGATCGCGGTCCCCTCCGCGACGTACTGCGCGTTCACCCTGATGAGCTGGGGATTCGACTGTTGGTCGGCGTCGAACGCCACGTTGGCGAGGTACGGCTGGCGGCAGTGCTGCAGATCGAGGCAGATCCCGCGAGCGGCGACCTTGCAGTTGACCATGCCGAACTGCGACGGTCCGCCCGTGCCCGCCTTACCGATGGTGAGGGCCGTCGCCGCTCCCTCGAACCACACGTTGGTGAGCCACCAGTCGTTGGCCCGGCCGTCCACGACGAGATGCGACGTGGTGGTGTTCGCATTGATGTCGGAGACGAACTCGGTGTTGACGATCGACATTCCCGACGCGAAATTGTTGCCCGTTCCCAGCAGCCCGATCCAGTTGGTCGCGAACTTGCAGTTGGCGATGTACGACTGAATGGCCGTCGTCGACATCGCCGTTCCGTAATTGTTGAAGTCGCAATTCACGAACGACGTTCCGCCGGTGTTGTTGATCAGCGACACGCCTTTCTGCGGCAGGAACCGGGGGTAGCTCTGCGGAGTGTGGTTACCGCGGAAGACCACCGAGTCGAACGAGCAGCGGAAGCAGGCGTCGAGCAGCACGGCCAGCGACGAGGGATCCAGCGAGAAGATGCCCAGGTTCTTCAGTGCGACGCGCTGGCGGCCCTTGAGGGTGAGCAGCGTGCCCGAGCTGGTGTGCACGATCGTCGTCAGATCGGCGCCGGCTCCGAACACGGTGGCGTAGTTGGCGAACTGTGGGAGCGAACGCACCCGGAACATGCCGGGCGGGAAGTACAGCGGCCGGTTCTGTTGCTGCGCTGCGGTATACGCGGCGGCGACGGCGGCGGTGTCGTCGGCGGCGTTGTCACCCTTCGCGTTGTACGGGGCGGCCTTGACGTTGACCCACCCGAGCAGGGCGCCGGGGTCGGTCTCGCCCGCCGCGAGGGTCACGGCCACGGGGTCGCCGGCCTGCGCGAGGATGCTGCTCGCCGCGAGCGTGGTGCCCACTCCAGCGGCCAGTCCCCCCATGAGCAGTGCGCGGCGGTCGAGCCGCGAACCCGAAGGACCTCTGTCGTTCATGGTTTACCCCTTCACCATCGTGGTCGGCGCACCTCCTGCCCCCGCTCGGCGCCTGCCCATACACAAGCAAAGAAATGCGCATTCACGACGCGACGCGCCGCCCCGAGAGACCTGCGATACACGGCGGTGTGAAAAAGACCGACCGCGGCTTCCACATCGAAAGCCGTTCACTGATGGGCATCGTGTTTCGCGCCCGCCCACCAAGACAAAGGCAGGAAAGCGTGTCGGCCGTCACGCGGCGCCGAGCACCCACCGAGGCCGCGACCACACCTGCCAGTACTCCGTCGTGTGGAAGCCCAGCGACGCGTAGAGCGGCACTCCGGCCGGGGAGGCGAGGCACAGATCCTGCGACGGCCCGTGCAGTCCGGTCTCGACGTGCTTGCCGCCCGCGATGAGGCGCGCCGCGTGTCCGGCACGGCGATGGTCGGGGTGGGTGGCCAGCGCCCACCCCGTGACTGTGTCGGCGGCGCGGCACGACAGCAGGCAGGAGACGAGCTCGTCGTCGACGAACAGGCCGAACGCCATGGCGTCGGGACGGCGAAGCGTCTCCGCGGTGTAGACGGCGGCGGCCAGCTCGGGTCCCACCCCGAACGCGAGCGACGCGACCTCCTGGCAGGCGGGCAGGTCGGCCTCTGTGATCTCGCGCACGCCGTCCACCGGCTGCGACCCACCGGCGGACCGGTGCATGAACGGCATGGCCTGCAGGCTCACCCAGCCGGCGTCGGCCAGGGTCTGCGCCCCCGAGAGGCCGGCGCCGGCCAGCATCACCAGAGCCGGTCGGCGGAGCGCGGTCACCGAGTCGATCACCCGTCCGACCTGTTCAGCGGCGTCTCCGCCGTGCACCAGGGCGAGGTTGTAGTCGGGTCGGGCCAGCCCGCTGAACGCCACCCACCCGGAGTCGGTCGACTCGAACGTGTGGTCCGCCCAGGAGCGCGTCGTCTGTCCGAACGACTGCCGGAGCGCCTCCATCTCGCGCTCCGACGACGGTCCGATCGGCATCTCACTCACGCCTTCACCAAAACCTTCCTGCGGTACGGAAACTTCTCATATACACTTCTCGTAGATTGTTGCGGCGTCCACAAGAGCCGACGCGGTCGAGTTCTTCCATGTAAGTCGACGATGCATTCGCCGCGGGGCGCGATATGAGCGTGACTGTCTGTCTGAACCGTAGGCAAGGAGTAAACCCTCGTGACGCACCCGTCACCAACCCGGGACACCATCGTCCGTAGCTCGCTGCACCGAGCCGGTCGGCTACCCGTCGATCCGTGGACGCTGGGCGACGACGAGAACCTGTTCGACGCCGGCCTGAGTTCGCACGCCAGCGTGGCCGTGCTCGTGGATCTGGAGGAATCGGCCCAGGTCGAGTTCCCCGATCACCTTCTGCGTCGTTCCACGTTCTCCACGATCGCCGCCATCCGCGACGCGCTGGACCATGTGTCCGACACCTCCGCCGCCGTCCAGCCGGAGGCGAGCCGATGACCACCTCGCACCCCGACACCTCGCCGATCGATCTCCGTGGCGACAACCACCGAGGCGACAAGCGCCGCGGGGCGGACTCACCCGATCTCGAGCCGGAGAACCTGCTCCCCCGCTTCGCCCGCCATGCCGAGGCCGTGCAGTACGCACAGGCAGCGCAGGAGGCGACGGCCACCGAGGTCACCCCGCCCATCCCGCTCCGTCCCAACATCCCGGATCCGCGCAGCCGTCTGTCGCGCTGGCCGGCTCTGCACCTGAGCGCGGTGCTCGGCATCGTCCTCGAGTCGATGTTCGTCTCCCTCGCGATCGCGCTCGCGCCGTTCGACGGCCACCCAGTGATCGTGACCGTGCTGATCGTCGTCTTCGCGGTGCTGCCGCAGCGCCGTCGTCAGCGTCTCACGCTGTCGATGCTGGACGATCTGCCGCTGATGGCCGCCATCGTGCTGCTGGTCTCCATGAGCGCCATCGTCATCGTGGCGCCGTCCACCACCCTGCTCACGGCCGCCCTCATCTCCCTGTCCGTCCTGGCGGCCACCATGGCGGGGCGCGAGGCGTCCTACTTCGTCGCCCGTCGGCTGCGGCGTCGGCCGCGCTTCCAGCGCCGCACCGTCGTGATCGGCAGCGGGCTCGTGGCCACGCAGCTCGTCGAGAGCATGCAGTCCTACCCGGAGCACGGTCTCGAGCCGCACGCCCTGCTGGACGATTCACCGATGCCGGCGAGCGTGGCCAGCCACATCCCCGTCGAGCCGCTGGCGAACCAGCTGCGGACCTACATCGACCTGCACCAGATCGACACCATCGTCATCGCGTTCTCGGCGATGCGGGAGTCGGCTCTGCTGACACTGCTGCGCGAGTGCGACCGGATGGACTGCGAGATCTTCGTGGTGCCTCGTCTGTTCGAGTTCGTGAGCGTCACCGGTGAGATGGACCGACTGCACGCCATCCCGCTGGTGCGTATCCGACGCGACGCGCACCGGTCGCTCGCCTGGCGCATCAAGCGCGTCCTGAGCAGCATCCTTGCGGGTATGGCTCTCTTCATACTGTCCCCGCTCCTGCTCGCCATCGCGGCAGCCGTGCGGTTCTCCGATCCGAGCGCGCCCGTGCTGTTCAAGCAGTTGCGCGTCACCGGCAACGGTCAGCTGTTCGCCTGCCTCAAGTTCCGGTCGATGAAACCCGCGTCGCGCACCGAGTCGGACACGACGTGGAACATCTCCCAGGACGACCGCGTCGGGCGACTGGGCCGCTTCCTGCGCAAGACCTCTCTGGACGAGTTGCCTCAGCTGTGGAACATCATGGTGGGCGACATGGATCTGGTGGGCCCGCGCCCCGAGCGACCGCACTTCGTCGACAAGTTCACCACCGAGATCCCGGGCTACTCCGCGCGTCACCGCGTGCCCGGCGGGCTCACGGGATGGGCTGCGGTGCACGGACTCCGAGGCGACACCTCGCTCAAGGACCGCGCACTCTACGACAACTTCTACATCGAGAACTGGAGTCTCTGGCTCGACGTCAAGATCCTGCTCCGTACGGTCCTGTCCGTACTGCGGCGGACCGGTGGCTGAGACCAGTGACCTTTCGCCGCCTTCTGGTGGCGTTCTCGGTGCTGCTCGTGGCCATCGTGGCCGCGGGATGGCCCGTGTACGTCCACCCTCAGACAGACCCACTCCGACCGGCCGACGCCGTCGTGGTGCTCGGGGGAAAGCCCTACGGGCGCTTCCACTACGGCATCGACATCGCCGAGCAGGGGTACGCACCCGAGGTGGTGCTCTCCAACTCGGTGGGCCCGGACGACGTGCGCATGCAGCAGATCTGCAACGGCACCTACACCGTGACGGTGTCGTGCTTCCTCCCGGATCCGTACTCCACGAAGGGCGAGGCGGAGGAGATCAAGCGCCGCGCCGCCGCGGAGAACTGGAAACACATCATCGTGGTGACCTACACGCCGCACCTGTCTCGGTCGCGCTACATCGTCCAGCAGTGCTTCGACGGCGAGGTCACCATGTCTCCCAACCCCACTCAGGAGGGGATCGGAGAGTGGATCGGCAGCTACATCTATCAGACTGCCGGCTACATCAAGGCTGCACTCGACAGCGAGTGCTCGTGACCGTGGCCTGAGGCCCGGACACGCGACGAACACGAACGCCGTAGTGCGGCATCGCTGCGATGCGATGCCGTCGGGGGCTACGGCGCTCGTGTTCGACGACGTTCACAGCAGGACAACGACATGCACCGCGAACGGCAGGATCAGAACCCGGGGATGAGACCCGGCGGGATCTGGATGCCGGGCGGCAGCTGCACACCGGGGAGTCCCGGGATGGTCGGCGGAGCGGGCGCGGGGGCCGGCGCCACGTCGGGAACCTCGGCGGCCGGAGCGGGCGCCTCCACCGGAGCCGGAGCGACCGGGGGAACGGTGGTGGTGGTCGGCGGCACCGTGGTGGTGGTCCGTGTGGTGGTCGTCGTCGTCGTGGACGGTGAGTCCGAACTCGACGTTCCCGCCTGATCGGCCGGCGTGACGTCGGCGGTGGACTGCGACGGCGTCGCGCCGTACCCGAGCGCGAGCCCGACGGCAGCGATCACCGCGAGACCGACGGCCGCGATGAGCGGCAGCCGTGGGCGTGACGAACGCTGTTCCGGCGCTGCGGAACCGGACCCGGAGAGCCACGAGGGAGTCTCCGCCGCGCGCGGATCCGCCACGTCGGGGCGATGCTCCGAGTCGCGAGCCGCATGGTCGATGTCGCGCGCGGAGTGCTCACGGCTCTCCACGTCGCTGTAGGCCATGGTCTCCGCGGACGGTGCGCTGAGCGCCTTCTCCGGCGCCGGTGCGTCCGGCGTGCGCGGCTCGACCGGCCCGGCGACCACGGGAGCGGACACCAGCGGTGCCGCGACGGTCGGAGCGGGAGCAGCGGGACGAGGGGCGGCCATCGGGACGGGACCGGAGTTCGACTGGCCGTCCACGGGAGTCGCGGACAGTGCCGCACCCTTCGCGGCGACCAGCTCGGGCTCCGCGGGCGTGATGGTGGGGAGACCGACCCAGCCCGCGAGCGTCGCCCGGACCAGGGGGATGCGGGATCCGCCGCCGATCATGACGAGAGCCTCGACGGGGCGGCCGGCGCGCGTGATGACATCGCGGGTGAGCCGCGCGGACTGCTCGATGGGGACGGCGACCATCGACTCGAACGCCTCGCGGGACAGCAGGATGAGCCCGCCGATACCCGGCAGGCACACGGCGCCACTCGAGGAGAGCTGTTCCTTGGCCACGCGGCACCGGAGCTCGAACTCGCGTCCGTCCACGTCGTCCAGGCCGCTCTGCTGGCGGCCGATCTGGTTGTCGCGGATGGTGGCGTCGAACATGTTGCCGCTGACGGCGAAGCTGCGCTCCGAGGCGAGCACCTGGCCGTTGTCCAGGTCGACGACGGTGACGCTGAGACCCGAGCTGCCCAGGTCGTACAACCCGACGACGTGGAGCCCGTCGAGGTCGCCCGTGGACCGCAGGAACTGCACGGCCGCATGCACTTCGGGGACGAGGCGGTAGTTGACGATGTGCTGGCGGGCCATGGCCCGGGCGACGGCGCCGGCCTGCGCGTCGTCGCGGTAGGCGACGCCGGTGGCGGAGATCGACTCGGGATCGGCGGGGTCGGCGAGGATGACACCGATGGACTCGGCCGCGAGCTGCTCGGCCTGGTCGAACGTCGTGTCGATGGCGCGGTGACGGAAGGCGGCCTCGACGCCGGCGCGCAGCCCCTGAACGGGCCTGGCCAAGCGCACGGCACTGGTGCCCACCGACACTCCCAGTACTGTCATGAGCCGCCTTGTCCGGACCGATGTACCGCACGACGAGCGCGTGCGATCACAGAGTGTAACCAGGCCGCGCCATCGCCGTCACATCGGCTGTTACGACCTTGCAAACGGGGCAGGCGTCCACTTTGTCCGGAGGCCGGTCACGCGTAGGGCATGCGGGCGGTCTCCGGATCGCCGAACGTGACCGCTCGCTCGCGTCTGGTTCCCGAGGCGAGGGTCGCGGCCCAGTTGATCAAGGTGCCGGCACGGTTGCGTCGACCCGAGAGGAACGCGATGTGGATCGCGCCCCACGCGGCCCACCCGGCGAAGCCCGAGAGCTGGATGGGGCCCGCCTGCAGCAGGGCGTGCCGACGCGCGATGTAGGCCGCGCTACCGAGATCGTGGTACTTGAACGGCGACGACGCGCGCGTCCCGTTCTCGATGGTCTTGGCGATCATCGCGCCCGCGTGGCGGCCGCCCTGCATGGCGACCTCCGCGACGCCGGGCAGATCGTTCAGCGCGGCCACGTCGCCCACGACGTACACGGTGGGGTGCCCCGCGACCGAGAGGTCCTTCTCCACCGGAATGCGTCCGCCACGCGCCTGCGTGACGCCCAGTGCCGACGCCAGGGTCCCGGCGAACGGCACCGCCTCGACGCCCGCGGTCCACAGCACCGTGTGGGTGTCGTAGGTCGTCTTCTGCTTGTCCGACTTGCGGGTGACCTCGATGTGGTCGGCCGTCACGTCGGTCACGTGGACCCCGAGGTGGGTCTCCACCCCGATGTGGTCGAGGGTCTTCTGAGCCTTCGCCGACAGCGTGGCGTCGAACGACTCGAGGACGCGGTCACCGCCGTGGAACAGCAGCACCCGCGCCTCGCTCGGGTCGATCGAGCGGAACTCGTGCTCGAGGGCACCGACGGCGAGCTCACGGATCTGACCGGCGATCTCCACGCCGGTGGGGCCGCCGCCGGACACCGCGAACGTGAGCCACGGCCGACGCTCCTCGGGAGTGGGCAGCGACTCGGCCATCTCGAACGCGCTGATGAGCTTGCGGCGGATCGCGAGCGCGTCGTCGACGGTCTTCATGCCGGGCGCGTACTTCGCGAACTCCTCGTTGCCGTGATAGCTCTGCCGCATGCCGGCCGCGAACACGAGGTAGTCGAAGGGGAGCTCGAACGTCGACCCGTCGATGCGCGACGCGGTGAGACGTCGTTTCTCGAGATCGATGCCCGACGCCTCCCCGAGCGCGACGTGGGTGTTCTTCTGTCGACGCAGGAGGTGCCGCAGCGGCGAGGTGATGGATCCCTCGGACAGCAGGCCGGTGGCGCACTGGTAGAGCAGCGGTTGGAAGACGTGCGAGGTGCCGCGGTCGATCACGGTGACGTCGCCGTCGATGTGACGCAGTCGCCGGGCGGCGTACAGCCCACCGAATCCGCCGCCGACGACGACGACACTCGGGCGCTGTCGTGAGAGTTCATCAGCCATGCTCGAAATCCTGCCACGCGAGGCCTCGGTGCTGTAACGAAGCGGGGCGTCGTCACGAACCTGTGAGTAGGTTTACCTTTCACCATTCTTCCCAGCCGAGAGTTGCCAGTCGATGTTCCGTGTTGTGGGCGAGTGGTGGAGTCGACCCTTCGACTACTCCGCGATGCCCGGCTACATGGCGCAGCGCGGACTGCAGCGGCCCTACCGCCGCATGATGGCCGCAGTGGTGCTCATGGTGGTGCTCGCCGGGTCCCTGCTGCTCTTCACCAGCGGGGCACCCCCCTCACCTGCCGCCCGCGCCGTGTTCATCGCCTGCCTGGTCACGGGCGCCGTGTCGGCGCTGCTGTGGCTCCGCGGGACGTGGCCGACTCGTCGGCAATCCCTCGTCTTCCTGTTCGGCGACGACGTGGCGCTGGTGGTGGGGCTGTCGATGCTGGCCGACGTGCAGGCCTCGTTCACCGTGTCCGTGGTGTTCGCCCTGCTCGGCATCTACTGCGGCTACTTCCACTCGATCCGCACGCTCGTGGCGCACATCGCGCTGACGGTGGCCGTGTCGCTCTACTTCTTCGGCTCGGCCGCCGCGGAGGGCGACAGTGACGTGGCGTACCTGTCCGTCCTGCTGGTCGTGCAGCTGGCACTGTTCCTCCTCGCACCGCTGCTCTCGCAGATCCCGCTGTCGAACCTGCGGGACGACGCGTACCAGTCGGGCACCGATCCACTGACCGGGGCGCTGAACCGTCGGGGGCTGAGCGCGGTGGTGCACGCGCCATTGCTGGCGGCGGCACGTCACGACGAGGTGGTGGCGATGATGGTGATCGACCTCGACAGGTTCAAGTCGGTCAACGACCGCGTGGGCCACGAGGGCGGCGACGAGGTGTTGCGACGGGTGTCCGAACGGTTGCAGACCAGTACGACCACCTGGGCGTATGTCGCCCGTCTCGGCGGCGAGGAGTTCTGCGTCGTCGGGATCGTGCCGTGGGCGGAGATGCGGAACCGTCTCGACGACGTCCACGCCGCCGTCCGGTGCGACGCCGACGAGGTACCGGTCACGGCGAGTGCCGGAGTGGCGTGGATCCCCGGCAGCCGGTGGACCCTCGACGCCGACGACGTCGAACTGCTGATCCGCCGCGCCGATCGTCTGATGTACGAGGCGAAGCGCGCGGGAGGGGACAGCCTGCGGTTCGACGACCAGGCGTACACCACGACGGACAACGCGCGCACCTGACACCGGGGCGGACCTACACTCCGCTCATGCATGTCCTCTACGTCTGCACGGGCAACATCTGCCGCTCCCCCACCGCGGAACGCTTGACCGCCGCGTTCGCCCGTGACCTGAACCTGGACGTGACCACCGACAGCGCCGGCACTCGTGCCGTGATCGGGCACGGTGTCCAGGCCGAGGCGGCCCGCGTTCTCGAATCCCTGGGCGGAGATCCCACCGGGTTCGTGGCCCGCCGACTCACCCCGACCATCGCGTCCGGGGCGGATCTGGTGCTGACGATGACCTCGCGGCACCGTGACGAGGTGCTGACGGTGGCGCCGCGCAACCTCCGCCGCACGTTCACGTTGCTCGAGGCGGCGGAGTTCGCGCGGCGCACCGGGGTGATCGACCCGGCCGCGTGGGTCTCGGAGCGCGCGGCGAACCCGGTGACACAACTCGACATCATGGATCCCATCGGTCAGTCGACCGACGTGTACGAGCGGGTGGGCGACGCCATCTCGGAGGCGCTCGGTCCGCTGTTCGAGATCTGGGGCGCTCGCTGATCGAAGTTCGGACTGCCACCCGCCGTCTCCCCGGCTACGGTATGACTCGGCTCGAGGACACGGGCGGAAACGGAGCGCGGAGACCATGCGTGAGAGAGCTGCCGTCGCCGTCGTGATGGGTATCGCCGCGGCCGCCCTGGCCGGCGGGCTCACCGTCGCTGCCGCCGGCGGAATGTTCGACGCGGACGTCCGACGGGTCTCTCCCCCACCCATCGACGGCACGGTCGCCGTCGTGGGCAGCCTGACCTACGCGCCCACCATCGAGGTGCCGCCGTCCCCGACGTGGCAGATCGCCCCCGTCACCACACCCCGGCCCACCACCACGCCTCCGCCGACCACCACCGCGGCCACGACGGCCGACGAGCCGACCACCACGACGCGGCGCACCCGCACGTCCACGACCACCACCACCGACGCGGACGACGCCGAGTCCGGGGACACGGACTCGGGGGACAACTGACAGTGCCGCGTCCCCCGGTCACGGACGTGGTGATCGTCGCGCTGGGTGGGGCGATCGGGTCGGCCGGCCGTCACGCCGTTCTGTCGGATGCCGTCCCCGCGGCCGGACTTCGCGTCACCGTCGCCGCGATGCTCGTGATCGGCTGTCTCGCACTGGGTCTCGTACTGGGAGCGACGACGAGATCCCCCACGAACCCGTTCCGCGTCTTCGCGATCGGACTCTGCGGCGGCTTCGCCAGCTTCTCCCTGTACGCGGTGGTGGGATCCGCGTTGTCGACCGCGTGGATCGGCGTCGTCTTCCTGGTGGTCACACCCGTCGTCGCTCTCGCGGCGATGGCTGCGGGCGCTCTTCTCACCGCCTCGATCGTGCGCCGATGAGCTCCGCCGTGGCCTTCGTCGTCGGCGGAACACTGGGCACGGTGGTCCACTACGTAGCCACCTCGATGTCGAGGGCACCCCAGCGAATGGTGCTGGCGGCCAACGTCGCCGCGTCCGCGCTGTACGGGGTGGTGGCCGCGATGGGTGCGCACTACGCAGGCGGCTGGAACACGCCGTGGGCCGCCGCGTTGCTCGGATTCGCCGGAGCGGCAGCACCGTTCACCGCCCTGGGGCTGCAGGCGAGTACGACGCCCGGCCCCGGCCGGGTGCGCACCATCGTTCTCGGGATCGGCGCGAACGTGCTGGCCGGTGCGGCCGCTGCCTTGCTCGGCTACCTGTCCCTACGTTTCGGTGTGACGCTCTATCGCAAGCTGCGCTGAGAGACGTCGGTGCACGTGCCCTGCGCGCGAGCCTTGACGAAGCCGGCGACCTGGTAGAGGTAGGTGTACTCCCAGTCGGCCAGCGAGAAGGCATACGACCGAGGAACGGCCCGCATGGTGACCTCACCCGAGAAGCACTGTCCGAAGATGTATCTCGCGCGCGGAAGGTGATACCGCCAGCTGATCACCATGACGTGCGACCATCCGTACTGCTGCGCCAGGCGTTGCGTGAAGATCGCTTCGCCTCGCGTGGTGCTCGGCACCGGCGCGGGGCACAGCACCGTCAGGGTCGCGGTGCCGGACGCGCACCACGCTGCCATGCGCCGATCCCGCGAGTTGTAGGGATCGGACAGGACGACCGTGTCGGCGACTCCGGAACGGGCGAGGTCGAGGCCGTACTCCTCGCGCCCGTCGTGCTCACCACCCAGCACGATGATGGCGTCGACGGACGTCACCGGATCCTCTGCTGCACGGGTGAACAGCACATATCCCGAGGCGCCGAGTCCCACGGTGCCGGCGACCACGAGGGACGCCATCACCAGCGCGAGGCGCACCGTCCAGGACATGGGTCAAGGTTAGGCGAGAGTGCGGCTGCACCACTGAGTGAAGCCCCCTCGCCGGGCGGACGAGGGGGCTTCGTGTCAGCGCGATCGGTCAGATGTC
This sequence comes from Rhodococcus sp. MEB041, assembly GCF_030208955.1. Lineage (NCBI taxonomy): Bacteria > Bacillati > Actinomycetota > Actinomycetes > Mycobacteriales > Nocardiaceae > Rhodococcus > Rhodococcus sp. MEB041. Next base: position 367,477 of record NZ_JARVSZ010000004.1, on the reverse strand, counting down.
AGGATCCGAAGGCGGAGAGCGGGATGCACACGAAACCGAGGTCGAGGCAGTCCGGCTGCTCGGGCTCGGGCTGGGGCTCGGGGGTGATGCCATCGTCGTAGGCGATGGTGACAGCGTAGGAACCCGTGTTGTCGGCGTAGCTGCCGGCACCCGCCGCGTCGTTGTAGGCGAATCGAACTGCACCCACACCGGTGACCACGGTCGGTCCGGAACCGACGAAGGTCGGAGCGCCGTCACCCACCGTCACGACGAGAGCGCCGATCTGTTGATCCGGCAACACACAGGTGTCACCGCACAGGCCGTACGCGCCGTCCGGAGTGGTGGTCGTACGCGGGTCGTCGGCGAAGAACGCGGTACCGGTCGCGGTGATGGTGGTGGTGCCCGCCGCCGTGGCGACGACGCCGGAGTTCTGGAAACCCTCCACTGCCGCCTGGACGTCGAACTGGGCCGTCACCGGCGCTGCTGACGCGGTCGATGCTCCGAAGAGCAGCGCACCGAGAGCAAGCGGTACGGAAGCAGCGTAGAGAGTGGGCTTCGCGAATGTTCGAGAGGTCATCATTGGCCTTCCGTCACGCGCCGCGTGGTCGTACCAGACTGCACCCCCGCATACCGGTCATCGCGAACGGCGCAAATCGACTGTAGCGCAGCCTTTTTCACACCCAGGGCGTAATTCAATCATTCGTTCGATCTTTCATTCGATCGAATGAACCCCGAGAGGGCGATCGCCCGGCAGTGACGGCATCGTCACGGACTTGCGTGACCGCCTCGGCTGGCAAACGTGCACGAACCTGTGAATCGTAACCAAACTGCGCCTGAATGCTTGGTTACATGTGACACTCGGCCGATGGGGTGGGTGATCGTCGGCATCGTGGCCGTCTGGATTCTGATGGCCGTCGTTCTCGGCGTCTGGATCGGTTCTTCCCTGCACAATGCCGAGATCGAGGACGAAGCCGACCGGGTCCGCCGCAGCGAGCGTGACAGCCGTGAGACGCCCGCGCACCACGATCCGGAATGGGGATCGGCAGCCTGACACACCCGGAATACTCCGGCCACGGGTGCCGTTGAACAGGCCGACGGTGTTCGATTCCACTGCCCCGGGTACCAACCATCAGCCGCTTCGAGCGGCCACCTGCCGAGAGGCGCACTGGCGGGCACCGTCGCCTGATGACATAGCCGCGGACCGCAGGTCTGCGGCTATTGTCGTTCTGACACAACGGGTATCCGAGCAGGAGTCGAGGAGTCATCACTGTGGACTGGCTGTGACGTACAGCGACACCCGACCGGCCCGCGAGGTAGCCGTCCAAGCACTGTTCGGTCTCGTGCTGGGGCTGTCGACTGCGCTCGGACATCACTACGTCGTTCCGCGGATCTACGTCGACGCCGAACCGCCGCCCGACATGTCACCGACCGATGTCGGGTACATCAGTGTCTCCGACTACCTGCGCCACGTCGACGGCCCCACCTGGTGGCCGACCCTTCTGGTGCTTCCCCTTCTGGGAGCCCTGATCGGTGTCGCCTGCGGGCTGATGCACAAGTACGTCTCCCGTCGTCACCTCGTGTCCCGAGCGATCGGCATCGTCGTCGCGACGACCGTCGCGGGTGCAGCAAGCGGTGGAGCCGGTGCGATCGTCTCGACCGTGCACCCGCCCGTCGTCCACATCGTCGGAGTGACCGACTCGTCCTACATGGTGGCACCGCCACCTGACGGCGCATCCTTCGACGACACCGTGGTCGACAACGTTTCTCGCCTCGATGTCGACGCGGTCGCCGTCGCTGTCGGCTACACCGTCACCGGCGGCCTTCTCGGCGCACTGGTCGGCGTTGCCCTCACATACCGCCGCCGTCAGGACTGATACGGACGGCGAGGCGGCGGACGCATCGTCGACCGACTCGGAACCTGCTCGGCCTCGTACCCGTTGCCGTTCGCGTTCTCGGCCTGACGCCGGGCAGCTCGGCCGCCATGGCTCCGGGTGGGCTCGTAGCGGGGCGCGGGGTAGGCCTCGGGGACGGGTTCCGGAGTGGGCTCCGGTGCGGGCTCGGGCACCACGACCGGCGCTGCCGGCCGCACGGCGGCGGACGGAGCGTCCTGACGAGCGACCGTGGTGTCGGTCTCGTAGTAGTGGCGGTAGTCGTAGTCCCGCTTGCCGCGCGACGGGGCCATCGTGAGGATGACGCCCAGGATCGGGGCACCAACCTGCGTCAGGTTGCCCAGTGCACGGGTGAGTTCGTCCCGCTTGGTGTGGCCGTGGCGCGCCACGACGATGGCGCCGTCGGCGTGCGCCGTGATGACCGACGCGTCGGTGACGGGCAGCAACGGCGGTGCATCGACGACGACGTAGTCGAAGCTCGCGCGGAGCGTGTCCATGACGGTGCGCGCCGCCTCGGACCCGAGCAGCTCGGACGGGTTGGGCGGCAACGGTCCGGAGGCGAGCACGTCGACACCGTGGAACTTGGTCGGCTGCAACACTTCCTCCACGTCCGCCTGTCCCGACAGCACGGTGGAGAAGCCGACCGACCCGACGAGGCCGAGGTACTTCGAGACACGGGGACGACGGAGGTCACCCTCGATGAGAGCCACGTGGTGGCCGGCCTCGGCGAGGACCAGCGCGAGGTTGACGGCCGTGGTGGTCTTGCCCTCGGCGGGCACGGCGGACGTCACGACGATGACGCGCGGCGGCGAGTCCACCTCGAGGAACTGGAGGTTGGTGCGCAGTTCGCGGAACGCCTCGGCGGTGCCGGAGGACGACTCGGCGAACGAGAGCGCCGCCTCCTCCTTGATCGTCTTGTCGAAGGGCACGACGCCGACGACGGGAACGCCCGAGAGGTCGGCGAGCGTGGTGCGGTCCTTGATGGTGTTGTCGAGCCGGTCGCGGATCACGGCGAGCGCGATACCGAGCAGCAGTCCGACGGCCACACCGAGCGCCAGGTTGCGCGTCGTCTTCGGCGAGATCGGGCCGGTGGGAACCTGTGCCGGCTCGACGACGCTGACCTGGGCCAGCGGAGCGCCGCCGCCGGGAGGCGTCTCGAGGTCGTCGACGAAGTCCACGAACGTGGTGCCGATGCCGTTCGCGAGATCGCGCGCGGTCGTCGCGTTGGAATCGGAGACGCACGTGTCGATCAGCACGGTGTCGGGCGACGACGTGGTGCGGACCTTCGACGCCAGTGCCGACGGGCTCATGGAGAGGCCGAGGCTGTCGATGGTGCGCTGCGCGACACTCTCGCCGCCGAGGAGCTGCGTGTAGGAGGCGACGCGCTGCTGCGACGCCAGGTTGCCCTGGTACACCTCGGTCACCGAGGACGACGACGAGCCGGTGGAGACGTAGAGGCGGGTGCACGCCTCGTAGACGGGCGTGGACACGAGTGAGAACACCAGCGACGCCGCTGCGGCGATCACCGTGGTCAGAACAATCACGATCCACCGCGCGCGGAGAATTCTCACGTAATCAGATATCTCCACCGAGACGACTCCTCACATCGATGACGGCCGGACCGAGCACCCGGACCACACATCTGGGGCAAACTTCTGGGCTCACCTTAACCATGTCGTGACCATCGGGCATCTCGGGAACGGGGCGAAAGCCCCGCTCCGGTTTTTACGCGATAAATGTGAGAAACACCGATTTTTGAAATCACGATCAAGTTCGTGAGCACTGCATACTTCGGGCTGCTCCGCTCGCCGTGTGGCACAGTTCACCACGTGACCAAGCTCGACCGCACCGATGCTCGCCTGTTGCTCGCGCTCTGCGACATCCCTCGCGCCACCGGAGTCCACCTCGCCTCGGTTCTCGGACTGGCGCGAAACACGGTTCAGGCCAGACTCTCTCGTTGGGACGACTCACATACCCTCGCGCCGATGGACCGGCTCGTCTCCCCTCGGGACCTGGGGTATCCCCTCCGCGCGTACGTGGGCGCAGTGACGGACCAACACCGCCTCGAAGCGGTCATCGATCGCCTGCGGGACATTGCCGAGGTGACCGAGGTGGTCGGCGTCTCGGGCGGAGCGGATCTGCAGATCGGCGTCTCGGCCGCCGACGCAGATGATCTATATCGCGTGGCCGGGCTAATTCTTGCGGTTCCCGGAGTCGAACGCACGACGGTCTCCGTCGTGATGCGCGAAGCGATTCCCTATCGCACCCGGCCGCTGATCGAAAGACTTGCGCGCGAGAACGACAATTCCTGATTCCACTCCTGTTACGTGTGCGCAAAACAGGGATCGGGCCCGACGGAAGCGTGCAACCACCCCTCGACGCAGGTTCCACGCTGATACCGTCCGACAGGTGATACGCCCAGGTTCCGGCGGCCGCAGTCGTGGTCGGTCCCGGGCACCCTTGACCGACGTCGTGCGTCGCCGTATCGCTGTGCTGATCCCGACGTTCGCCCTCCCCGGCATCCTGACGATGTTCAGCGCTGCCGGCCCGGCCGCCGGCGCCCCGCGTATCGCTGCCATCGCCGTTCTGCTGTCCACTCTTCCCGTGGCGGCAATCGTCGCCACCGCTCGCAAGTCGTTCACCTGGTGGCGCCGGGCGCGCACCCAGCGCGCCGTCGCTCTGGCCTTCACCGTCTACGCCGACGTGGGGACGTCGACCTTCCTCCTGCTGTGCAGCAGTCACGCTCTGGGTCTCGCCGGGTGCGCCCTGTTCGCGGTCATCAGTTCGTACGTCGCCTTCTTCGGCGGACGCGCCACCGTGGTGGTGCACCTGGTGCTGACCACCGTCGTGATCGGCTGGATGACAGCGCTGGTCCTGCGCGAGCAACCGATCGGCGCCATGGCCACCATCGCCGCGGCGACGAGCATCTGGCTGGCGGTCAACGCGACCATGTCCATCGTGAGCACCACCTCGATGTCTCTGCACCGGCACCTCGAGCGCCAGATCGACAGTGCGCGGACCGATCCGCTGACGGGACTGCTCAACCTGCGCGGCCTGGAGGTGCAGGCGAAGCGGCAGCTCCGCGGACGGTCACAGGTGGGATTCCTGCTCGTCGACCTCGATCACTTCAAGTGGGTCAACGATCATCACGGGCACATCGCGGGCGACGGGGTGCTCGCGCTCGCCGCCCAGCGCCTGCGCGATCACCTGGGTGACCGGGCAGTGGTCGCCCGACGCGGCGGCGAGGAGTTCCTCGTGGTGCTCGACGCGCAGTCGACCGGACTGCACGCTCTCGCCGAATCGATCCGGCTCGCGCTGTCCGACACGTCCGACCTCATCCCAGTGACGGTGAGCATCGGGGTCTCGTGTCTCGACACCACTCGGATGACGGCTGCCCCGATCGCGTCGACCATCAACCACGGAATGCACCTCGCGGACATCGCCATGTATCGAGCCAAGGCCGCGGGCCGCAACACCGTGGTGGTCTACACGGACTGACGTCCGCACGGTTTGCCGTCCCTCTCCTCGGGTAGCTCGCACGCGAGCCATCACCCGACCGACGAGAGGACCGTCCCATGGCCGTCAATCCGATCGAACTGCAGAAGCACCTGGCCGGCGCCGACTACCCGGCGTCGCCGAAAGACCTGGCCGATCTCGCGAAGAGCAACGGCGCGGACGACGACGTGGTCGACGCACTATCGTCCATGCCCGACGACAGCTACGACGGACCCGACGCCGTCAGCGCCGCCATCACCAAGAAGTAGGTCAGGAGTCGAAGCGCCGGGGCGGCACCGGACTCGTCGGCAGGTAGATCAGCTCCGACGATCCGATGTCCGCCGGCGCGACGTTCTGCGCGGCGATGATCGCGGCGGCGTGCTCGCTGTCCGTGGTGCCGTGCGCCCGCGCCAGGCGGGACAGCCGAGTGCGTGCCGCCGACGTGGAGTCGTCGAAGAATTCGGCCAACACACCGGTCGCCCCTGAGATGGTGGCCGCGCCGCTGAGTACTGCCTGCACGGCGGCCGACGCGTCGACGCGTCGTATCTCCGACGCTCCGGTGGTGAGGGCCAACGCCGTCAGGTCGGCGAGCATCTGCCCCAGCTCGTCCGGACGCTGGGTCCCCCACGGTTCGGCGGTGTAGACGGCGAGGGCGCCGAGTCCGACGCCCAGTGCGACGACCGGATACGCCCGTACGGCGCCGACGCCGCTCTCCTCGGCAAGTGCGCGGTACTGCTCCCACCGGCTGCTTCCCGCCTCTGAGGCGTCGCCGATCATGGCCACGGCCGTTTCCCGGGCACTGGTGCGGACGGGACCGGACGTGAAGAGCCGCTCGTCGGCGGCCGCACTGCCGACACTGGCGGTGGCCACGGTATGCAGGGTATCGCCGTCCAGCAGGGAGATGACGGCGATGTGTGCGTCGAACCCGGTGAGTGCGGTGCCCGCGATGCGCTCGAGGAGGGCTGGCAGGTCGAAGCGAGTGATCAGCGTGGCGGTGATGTCGGCGAGGGCGAGCCGAGTGGGCGTCGTGTTCACCGGGGACCTCCGTTGTCTCGTTCGTCTCTCATGCTGATCCGACGGGCCACGACGTCGGCGGCGACCTCGGTGACGCTGCGCCCCCGCGCGAAGGCGTGCGCGCGCAGACGGTCCATCGCCACATCGGTGGTCACGGCCAGTTGCACCGCGATCATGCCCGCCGCCACGTAGACGTCGGCGCGGCTGTACGGGCCGGCGCCCTCGATGGCGGCGACGTCCTCCGATGCCAGAGCATCCTCCGGGGTGGCCGCCGCGTCGTCGGTGTCGTCCGGGTTCACGTAGTGCCCGAGCACCGTACGCGCGATCGCGACAGCGCACATGCGGGCCGCGTCGTGCTCGACGTCGGTCAGGTCCACGGGCGTCGAGCGGTAGAGCTCCAGGACGCCGAACGACGAGGCCCCACCCAGCAGCGGATAGGCGTACATCCCGCGAGCGCCCAGGGTGGCCGCGCCCTGCCCGAAGATGGGCCAGCGGGCCGCGGAAACGGGCGAGCGGATGTCGCCCACCCGAACCGGCTCGGCGGAGCGGTGCGCATCGATGCACGGGCCTTCACCGACGGTGAACTGCAGTTCGTCGAGCTGCTGCGAGAGGGCGTCGGTGGCGAAGACGAGTTCACGCACATCGTGCGAGGTGCCGAGAAGCGCGACCGCGGCACCGTCGACACCCGTCAACCGAACCGACGTCTCGGTGACGTGGCGGATGCCGGTGAACGACGATAGGCCGTCACGCGAAGCACCGTGACGATCGTCGTCGCGGGTGGGGTCGTCGGGCATGGAATCCACGAGCGAACCTCCTCAGGACGCACTGTGCGCCTCGACACCCAGTGTCCCACGCGCGGTGTCCCGGACGCGGAATGCGTCTGTTACTTTCCGATCCCGCTGCGGAGCAGCTTCCACGGAACCGCGGCGGACTCGAGCTGTACCGCGAGGCTCATCTTGGAGGTGCCGTCGACGCGTTCCTCGAAGCGGATGGGCACCTCGGCGATGCGGAGTCCGTGCTTGATCACGCGGTAGTTCATCTCCACCTGGAAGGCGTAGCCGTTGCTGCCGACGGACGCGATGTCGATGGTGCGCAGCGTCGACGCGCGCCAGGCCTTGAAGCCGGCCGTCGCGTCCTTGACCTTCAGACGCAGAATGCCGTTGACGTAGAGGTTGGCCCACTTCGACAGTGCCTTGCGGTGCCACGGCCAGTCCTCGGCGACGGCGCCGCCCGGCACGTAGCGCGATCCGAGCACCACGGCGGCGTCCGACTCCTGCAGGCGCTGCACCATGCGCGGGATGGCTTCGCACGGGTGCGAGAGGTCCGCGTCCATCTGTACGACGATGTCCGCCCCCTCCTCCAGCGCACGAAGGATGCCGGCGACGTACGCGCGGCCCAGCCCGTCCTTGGTGGTGCGATGCAGAACACTCACCGGGATGGCGGCGGAGGTGGTGAGTCCGTCCGCCACGTCGCCCGTCCCGTCCGGCGATCCGTCGTCGACCACGAGGACTCCGAGGTTCTTCATCTGCAGGTCGGTGAGCATTCCGACCAACTTGGGAAGGTTCTCGCGCTCGTTGTACGTGGGTACGACGACGGTGATGCGGGGGTCAGCGGAGGCTTCGGACACTGTGGAATGGTGATGGATCGGCCGGTAGATCGCAAGAACCGGACATACCGCGTCGCTCAGCGGCGCGGGACCATGGCCCACGTGGCCGAGAGCACTGTGGAGGCTGCGACGCACCACACCAGCACAGCCGGAGCACCGCCCACCATAAGTCCCAGCGTCGTACAGAGAAGAAGGACAGCGAGTACCGACGCGGTGCGTGCGTCGAGTCGCCTGGTCATCGTCGACCCGTGCCCTTGTGTCCGCGAGTGACCTGATCGGGGTCGGCCACCGCTCGTCCCGTGACCACCCGTTCCTCACAGGACGTCTCTCCCCCGCCGACTTCTCCTATCAAGCCCCCCACAGCCGCACCGACAGCCACGCCAAGAGGGCCCCCGCCGGCACCGAGCATTCCGCCCACACTCGCACCGCCCATGGCGCCGGTGAGCATCCCGGAGGAACACTCGTCGACGGCGAACTCCCACGACTCCGCGATTTGCTGCACCGGATCGGTCACCTCGGATGCCGCTGCCGGCCCCGCACCGACGACGGCGCACGATCCGACTGCTACTGCGATGACAAGTGTTCGTGCGAGCTTCATCTGATCCCCCGATTCGTGGCGATGCCGTGTCGCCTTGCTATCGAGAGAAACAGCCCCCGAACAGGTAGTCCATGACGCCGACGCACGAACACGGATTGGACACATGGACGCACGGCGCGTTGCTGAGATCTGAACCGAGAGTCCAATAGGAGGCGGGCGCGAGCGCAACCATAGATTCCGCGGCGTCGTTACTGCACACAGCCCGGAGTATCACCTCAATCATTCAGACAGACCACAAATCCTGCGCGGCACCGGCATTCACTGCGATATTCGACACATATCCTGACACTTTCCCCAGCAAGACGGGCACTGCAGCCTGTTGTAGGCTCTGATCAATCGGGACGCGCATACCGCGCACACGCCGCTGACAATCGCTGCGTGGAAATACCGCACAAGTATTGTGGGGAATGCATGACCAATCCATCTGTGCATATCATTGGCACTCGTGGCTATCCGAGTTATTACGGGGGCTTCGAGACGTTGGTCCGTCGCCTCGCCCCGTACCTCGCGGATCAAGGCTGGGACGTCACCGTGTACGGCCGGGGCCGTACCGCCGACGCCGGTAAGGCGGACGGCGACTCTCGCATCCGCTCCATCGACACGGTAGGCGTCGAATCCAAGTCGTTGAGTACTCTCTCCTACGGTCTGACCTCGACCGCTCACTGTGCCTACGCCAAACCGGACGTGGCGCTCGTCATGAACGTGGCCAACGGCTTCTGGCTCCCCCTGCTTCGCGCTCGCGGCATCCCCACACTGGTGAACGTGGACGGCATCGAATGGGAGCGCGCCAAGTGGGGCAACGCGGCCAAGAAGTTGTTCCGTGCTGGAGCGACTGCAACCGCGCGGCACGCCGACAACCTCGTCTTCGATTCGAAGGCGCTGGGCGCTAGGTGGAGCGAGGAGTTCAACCGCACCGGTGAGTTCATCCCCTACGGTGGCTCGTTCGGCAAAGATCGGCCGGTAGTCGACGGCCTCGAGCGCAGGGGCTACATCTTGATGGTGGCACGCTTCGTGCCTGAGAACACCGTCGCGGAGTTCCTCGAAGCCGCAGAGCAGCTGAGTGAACGCTGGGACGTTGTTGTCGTCGGTTCGTCCGGGTATGGCGGCGAGCTCGAAGACCGACTCACGGCACTCACGGAGCGCAACCCGAGAGTTCGATGGTTCGGCCATGTCAGCGACGACGAGGTGCTGTTCTCACTCTGGGAGAACTGTGGCGTCTACTTCCATGGACACAGCGTTGGTGGGACGAATCCCGCACTTGTTCAAGCAATGGCCTTGGGCGCGGCGACAGTAGCCCGCGACACGGTATTCAACAGGGAGGTCCTCGGCGACTCTGGCGTGTTCGCGAAACCCAATCGCGATGCGATTTTTATCGCGATCGATCAAATGATGTCCAGTTCACAACTGCAACAGGAATTAAGCCGTTCTGCGGTAAGCCGGGTCGCAGAGATCTACACCTGGGAGTCAGTATGCAGCAGCTACCAGAGGGCACTGCATGCGCTCGCGAACAACACAACTCTGTCCCCTTCCGTTAGCAAAGACACTGTTTCACCAGAAGGCCGTCCAAGCTCTGGTTCGAGCCCAGGTGAGGCTCGAACCGAAAAATGACGCAGAAAGAAACAATAGAGTTTCTATAAGATAGACGCGCACGCCGCGGCTAAATCGAGCAGGGGCAAATCCAAAGTCAACTACCTGGGTCCGGCACTCGGAGCATGGAAAAGGAACGAATGACTCCCAAATACGAATTTGCCGTACTCAGCCATACGTCGAAATCGAACGCATTGGGTCGTGCGTTAGCTATGGCCACAGTCGCGCAGTCGGTCGGCCCAGTTACTGTTTGGGCAGTGGATGACGGTCCCACTTGGCCTGCCGCAGCAAAATTTGGCCATTCCATTAATCTTGTCTCAAGCAGCGGCACCATATCTTGGACATCAAAGCGGCCCGACGTCCGCAAAATTTTATGGATAAGCAAGGGGATCAGCCCGTCATTGCAAATCATGAAGAGAGCCCTGGCCGACTGCACCCAAATAATTGTTGTTCTCGATCTAGACGATGACGATGCAGCGCTCGCGGAAATGTTTCGCCACCGCAGAACCATGAACAAGCTCAAACTCAATGCCCTAAGAAAAGGACACCCTCGACGTATACGAATGAGTCAAAATATGATCGCACAACGCGCTCAGTTGTTTACATTCTCGACATACTCTCTGGCGGAAGTATTTCCCAATACATTCACGCCCCGGGTGCGAATTCCGCATGTTCGTCCTCTTGAGCCGAAACCGCGACGGAGAGCCTCAGCGCCAGAGCTGGCGGTCATTAAAGTTGGGACCTTCGGCACGATCCGAGACCACAAAGGACTGAGCCTGATCCGGGAACTGATCCAGTACGATAAAGCCGTGGAGATGCATGTGTTCGAAAACTCCGGGCTAGTTGCATCGTCTCTGCCGAGCGGCCGAGTCGTCGAACATTCCGTCGACGAAGATCTGATGCACGTATATGGCTGTGTAGACGTGGCCCTTATTCCTATGTCCACCGAGTCGGGCGCGGATGTTCAACTTCCTGCAAAACTGATCGACGCAATGCGTGCCGGAGTACCAGTCGTCACATCTAAGTCCTCAGCAATTTACGAGATAGCAGGCGACACTGTCACTTATCTTCCGGATAATACTGATGTGAGCGAAGTCCGGGGTCGAATAGACGAGGCAATCGCCAGAGGCGGCGAACGCGTCCGATCGCGATTCGAAGAGACCTCGTCGAATTCAGCGGCAGCAGCGATCCTGAAAGACTTTCTGGATCACGCCGACCAGCGTGACTCGAAGATTAGGTAGCTGTGCGAAGAGTACGCAGTCTTTTCAAGAAAGTATTGCAGCCAACGCTAGCTGCCCAAGTCGTTGCCGTTACATGCGCCCTCGGTCAAATCGCGTTGATAACCCGGTTTCTGCCAACTGACGAGTACGCGAAGTACGGAGCCCTCACCGCGGTGTGGGCAATTGGTAACGCGGTTCTTGGCACCAGCATTGGGACCCGCGTGGCACGGTCCGCAGCTGTGGACGGTCAACGCATAATGTTCACGGTTCGCGACGTATCGCTCATTCTACTTTCGTCTGTTGTTAGTTTTATTTACTGCATAGTCAGTTGGGGTTCTCCCGTCCTCGGACTGCTATCAGCCCTAACGCTTGTCACATTCGTTTTAGCTGAGGCCAGATTGTCGCTCGACCTAGGTCGTTCGAATTTCTGGTCGTATCTCGTACTTCTCACATTAAAAGTGTTATTGCCGCTTCTATTTCTGTGGGCGTTCGAACTGGCCTTCGACGGTCTTGATCTGACGATTACCATGGTCTGCATTATTTCTGGCAACCTGCTGTGCTGCTTGATCAACCCTCTCAAATCATGGGAACTTACATCGTTTCTTCGTCAGCAGAATGCGATAGAATGGGTTGGACTGATGAACGTGGGGCTTTGGGTGGTAAGCAGCAATGGCCGTCTGGTAATGAACGAACGCGTGACCGCATATGAATTAGCAGTGTTCACGCTCGCTTACGCGCTTGTCGATCGCGCGTTCCGCTCGGTACAAACAGCATACGTGTCAAAGAAACTTTCTCGAGCGCTGTCCGGAGAGTTCCGACAACAATTGATTCCATGGATAACCTTGGTGGTTACTTTAGGCTTGGTGTCGGTTGCTTTGTTGCCTTTTGGCTCTAGTCTACTTTCTTCTGGTAAATATCCGACGGGGTTTGGTCTCGCTTCCCTTCTGTCAATGGCTGGCGCGATAATGCTGTTATCGTCACCACTATATCTGTACGTGATCGGGAGTCAGTATCTCAAAGTTGCGGCAATAACAGCCCTTCTCATCAGCGCGGTTTCGGTTCTCGCCAATATTGCCCTGGTCCGCTTGGGCGGATCATCTGCCGTGGCTGCGGTCCTTGCGGTGTCATACTTGGCTTGGTTGCTCACACTCTTTGCGTTATTCCGTAGAGGACGTTCACCACAACGAGTTCGACCGGAGAAAAATACAATCTCGATTCGATAGGACGGGCAATATGACAGAACCGCTTGATTCGATCGCCGGCTTCCCGATGCATGGCAGTAGAAAAATGATCGAGGAAGGTTTTCGAACTAGAGATGGCCACTTATTAGAATGGTTTTCAAAGATCCTCGGTCAGCGATCCACAGTGAACGTTTATTCCCGGCCGGAGCCCTCCGTTACGCGACTCGCCGACTCGCGCAGAAAGCACCTGTCGGATATACACGCGAACATGCTCGAGCAGCCTTCCTATTCGGGGAGGTTGCCGAAGCTTTCCAATCGGCAGCATTGGTGGGTCAAGTCGGCCAATTCTTATCGATCCTTGGACTCTGTCTCACCCGAAAGTCCAGCAATCATCTGGAACCCTTTTGTTGCAGTATCCAATATCAAGAATGACGTTTTCAATGGGCGAAGAGTAGTAATCGTGGACCTACTCGACGACTGGACCACCCATTTTGCTTTTGCGGGCATCAGGGAAGAGACAGAGCATGCTTATAAAGTTCTGTTTGACAGCGCAGACCATGTCACAACAAATGCGGAAGGAACGCTATCTTTAGCTCATCGGTTCGGGCGTACCGACGCGGAGATGATTTTGAATGGCGTCGACTCGACACGGTTCACGCCAACTCATTCCGCCTCAGGTCCGCTAACCGTCGGGTACGTTGGGAAGATTGGCAATCGTGTTGACTACGCACTCGTGGTCGAGACTGCTCGCGCCCTCCCAGGTGTGAAGTTTGTTGTAGCAGGGCCGATTCTCGATTCGGCATACAAAGACTTGAGCCGTAAGGCAGCTAATATCACCCTGACAGGAGATGTGCACTACGACGATATGCCATCCCTACTGGAGACCTTCGATATTGGTTGGGTACCCCACAACGTGGGGCAGGGCGAGGTAGGAGGCGATGTGATCAAGACTTACGAATATCGAGCGGCTGGCCTTCCGGTACTGACTACGCCCGTTGCTGGAGCGGGGGCTCGAGGGCTCCAACACGTGAAGGTTCTCGACAGGTCAGAGCATGCCGCATATCTGCAGGACCTAGCATCGAATTACAATCGTATACAACGTATTCCGGAATCGATCAATGTTGACATGGAGTGGAAGTCCAAGGCTGAGCATATTTTGTCTTTGTTCAACCGCTGAAAGACCTGTCGTCACGAAGTTGCAAAATTACGCAGAAGTGCGAGAAGACGCTGGCGACCCGCCGAGTCCCGACCCTTAGTCGGGTTCGGCGGGCTCGATCTGGTCAATCTCGATTCACGGAATTAGAGCGAAAGCGCAGCGTGATGAACTCAAGATGCCGCTCCGACCAACATGCGAACCATCGGTTCGATGTGCCGCGCACGAATCTTCACATCAGTGCCGTCACTTGAAAGTTGCAGTCGGTCGGTTTGCTGAGCGTGTGCTGGCTACTTTTATGAGCTTTTGTACGAAGGTGCTGGGCGGCTACGCCCAGTCCGCGAACGAGGGTGCCGCGGCGTCCTTGTCGGAGAGTTGGTAGGTCAGGGGTGTGCCGTCGCGGCCGTGGGTGGGCCAGTCGATGGCGAGGTCGGGGTCGAGCGGGTGGATGTCGCGGTCCGCTCCGGGGGTGTACTCGAGGCTGCACAGGTACATCACCGTGGAGTGGTCCTCGAGGGAGAGGATCGCGTGCCCGAGCCCGACGGGCAGGTACACCGCGCGGCGGTCGACGTCGTCGATGAGCACCGAGTCCCAGGTGCCGTACGTCGGTGAGTCCTTGCGGAGGTCGACCACGACGTCGAGGAACGCGCCGCGGGTGCAGGTGACGTACTTGGCCTGCCCGGGTGGGTCGACGGTGACGTGGATCCCGCGAAGCACGCCTGCGGCGGAGACGGAGCAGTTGGCCTGCAGCAGTTCCAGGGGGTGGCCGACGGCGGCGGTGAAGGCGGAGTCCTTGTGCCATTCGAAGAACACGCCGCGGTCGTCGCCGAACTGGCGGGGAGTGAATTCGAACGCCCCGGGGACGCGCAGTTCACGAAAACTCATACAACCCCACCTTCTTGTCGATGAGTTCCAGGAGGTACGTGCCGTACCCCGACTTGACCAGCGGAGTCGCCCGCTGAGTCAGTTCGTCGTCAGTGATCCAACCTCGGCGCCATGCCACCTCTTCGGGCGCCCCCACCTTCAGTCCCTGGCGCTGTTCGATGGTGCGTACGAAGTTCGACGCGTCCAACAAGGAGTCGAAAGTACCCGTGTCAAGCCACGCGGTACCACGCGGCAGCACCTCGACCTGGAGGGTGCCGGCCTCCAGGTAGTGCCGATTGACGTCGGTGATCTCGTATTCACCCCGCGCCGACGGCTTCAGGTCGCGGGCGATGGCAATGACGTCGTTGTCGTAGAAGTAGAGCCCCGGCACCGCGTAATTCGACCGCGGGTGGGCCGGTTTCTCCTCCAGCGAAATTGCTCGTCCCGCCCTGTCGAACTCGATGACGCCGTAGGCCGACGGGTCGGACACCTCGTACGCAAAGACTGCACCGCCACCGAGGTTCTCGAAGCGCGCCAACTGGGAGCCCAGGCCGGGACCATAGAAGATGTTGTCGCCCAGTACGAGCGCGACCTGCTCGGAACCGACATGCTCCGCGCCTAATACGAACGCCCGAGCCAAGCCGTTAGGTTGATGTTGAACCGTATAGGTGATGGAAACACCAAATTGTGAGCCGTCACCAAGTAAACGGTGAAACTGATCCGCATCGTGTGACGTCGTGATGATGAGGATGTCTCGGATGCCCGCCAGCATCAATGTAGTCAGGGGGTAATAGATCATGGGCTTGTCGTAGACAGGCACTAACTGCTTGCTCACCCCGACGGTGATCGGATGTAACCGTGAGCCGGTTCCCCCGGCCAGAATGATTCCCCGCATGAGAACGAAGTGTTTCAGAAGCCAGCAGATCGCGCGTCTCGAGCGATGCCGGTCACACATTTCAGTCGAGTCGAAACTCGAAAGCGTTGAACGTACTCTTCGGCGCATGAGAATGCTCGTGACCGGCGGCGCCGGGTTCATCGGCGCGAACTTCGTGCACCTGACCGCCCGCACCCGCCCCGACATCGAGATCACCGTCCTCGACGCCCTCACCTACGCCGGCAACAAGGCCTCCCTCCAGCCTGTCGCCGACCGCATCACCTTCGTCCACGGCGACATCACCGACACCGCCCTCGTGAACCGCCTCGTCGCCGACACCGACCTCGTCGTCCACTTCGCCGCCGAATCCCACAACGACAACTCCCTCGGCGACCCCTGGCCGTTCGTGCACACCAACATCATCGGCACCACCACCCTCCTCCAAGCGGTCCGCACCCACGACGTCCGCTACCACCACATCTCCACCGACGAGGTCTACGGCGACCTCGAACTGGACGACCCCGCCCGGTTCACCGAGAACACCCCCTACAACCCCTCCTCGCCGTACTCCTCCACCAAGGCCTCCAGCGACCTGCTGGTGCGCGCCTGGACCCGCTCCTTCGGCGTCCGCGCCACCATCTCCAACTGCTCCAACAACTACGGGCCCTACCAGCACGTCGAGAAGTTCATCCCCCGCCAGATCACCGGCGTCCTCACCGGCATCCGCCCCAAGCTCTACGGCGCCGGACTCAACGTCCGCGACTGGATCCACGTCGAGGACCACAACACCGCCGTCTGGACCATCATCGACAAGGGCGCCCTCGGCCAGACCTACCTCATCGGCGCCGACGGCGAGGTCGACAACCGCACCGTCGTCGAGACCATCCTCGAACTCTGCGGCCACGACAAGGCCGACTTCGACTTCGTCACCGACCGCCCCGGCCACGACCTGCGCTACGCCATCGACAGCACCCGCCTGCGCACCGAACTCGGCTGGACACCCCGCTACTCCGACTTCCGCAGCGGACTCGCCGCCACCATCGACTGGTACCGCGACAACGAATCCTGGTGGGCGCCTCAGAAAGCCGCGACCGAAGCGGCCTACGCATCGGCCGGCGAACGGACGCTCCAACCCTTCAGCGGCGGCACAAGAATTTGTCCTCGAACGTGAATGTGCGTACAAGACGTCGAAACGGCCGCACCGGTACGAGTGCGCTTTCCGCGGCACGCCAGCCGGTTTGGTCACGAAACTAGCTGAGACTCTGCATGATGCACCCGCCGAGCGCGTTCTCCCGACCGGTGGCTCGACTGAGCACGTTCCTGTCGAGATGGCCGACGGCGTCAGAGAGCACCGGCACGGCGCTGCTGACCCTCGCCGCACCCAGTTCAAGTACCGCCCGGCTATCGACGACCTACCGTCGCTGGTGCCGCTGATACGCCCTCCCTGTTGACCAGCGGCAACGCAGGCGAGACGGCGCGACGCTGGAGTCGGGGTGCAACCATTGGCGCGGACCTTTGCACCGGCATCGGCACCGGCACCGGCACCGGCTCCTCACCGGCTGCCGGTGTGGCTCGTCGCGGTGGCTTTGGGAAAGCCAGATCCGGAAGCGCCCACGGTCGTGGGCGTCGCTGCTCAGGCCGAGACAGGGCCATTCGTCCAGGACTTCACCGCGATGGGATTCAACGTCGGGCTGCTGGCTGCGCCGGTCTCGAGCCAGGCGCTCGGCGTGTATCAGCTGTCGTACGCCGTCGTGGACTGACGATCTCAGGGGGCGTACTGGAGTCGGTTTCCGACACGGCAACCGTCGTGTCACCAGCGTCCGGTGTGCTCCCGACGGCCAGTCCCACGAGGACTAGGGCCAGATACGAGATCGGCGGCGTATCAATGGCTGATCCGGTCAGGCCCATCCCGATGAGGCCCACCGCCGAGATCGCCGCGAGTTGGCCCTGGGGATTCGTCCACACGACCGACTTCCGAACCGCTGCGATGACGGCGATGACGAGCAAGACCCCGATCAACCCGCCCTCGACCGAGAACTTGAGTGCGATGTTATGCGGGGTCACGTGCTCGCCTGCGCGGAACGCTCGACCGAGGGTGTCGCCCGCCGAGCCCGCGCCCCAGCCGAAGATCGGAGATTCCCCGATCAACCGCAGGCCCTCGCGCCATTCCGGGAAGCGGTTCTGGAAGCGACCATCCTCGGAGGCGTCGGAGATGGACAGGATGGTCGACGCGAAGCGGTTGTCTGCTGAGCGGCTGAGGACGATGTAGCCGACGAGCGACGCGATACAGACGAAGTAGACGCCCTGAAGTCGGCGGACCGGGGTTGCGCTGGAGATCACGAGCACGATGACCAGGAGAACGATTGCCACGTATGCGCTGCGCACGTACGTGTAATAGACCGCGATGCTTCCGACGACGCCGACGATGAGCGCGAAAACGGGGTGCTGGCGTCTGCGGACCGCGGCCCATCCGAGGACGAGCAGTCCGGCACCGGCCACGTGAAACGGACCCGAGAAGACGCCCTGCAGTCGCTCGGTGCCGCGAAAGTTCGAAGTGTACTGGTCGGCCGCACGCGGCACGAGCTCGGCGATCTCGGGGAGGTAGAAGTATCCGAACAGGGAGATCGCGAGCGCGAACGTCACCATGCCGATCACGAGTCGTTCCATGCGTCGGATGTGGCGGCGGGCGATCGCGCACCCGAGCACGATGCCGCCGAACGCGAGCGCAGTTTTCCGGAAGCCGAGGAGCCCTGGGTTGAAGTCGGGGACGTTGGGATGAAACATCAGCAGCGTCCAGAAGCCGATCAGCAGCGCGCAGGCCTTCACCACCGACCCACCTCGACGTTCGGCGACCGGCGTGGCGATCCAGGCGGTAAACCCGCAGATCAGTGCGACCGCCTGAAGGGCGAGCCCGATGGTCCCGGACAGCAGTGATCCGAAAGTGAATGCGCCGGTGAACAGCACCAGGGTGCGGGGCAGGGCATCAGGCTTCCGCGGGACCGTCCACCACGCGAGCAGAGCGGCGCCGCTGAGCAGCATCACCGCGCCCTGCGTGCTTTCCACCCACCGGGAGATGTCACTGAGCATCACCGAATCATGCCGTACCGGGCGACCTCGGCGCGTGTCGAGCGACTCTCAGTCGCGCGTCCAGTTGCAGGCGGCGCAGGTGCAGTTCGATCGGTACCGGCGCCGCGTCACTGCGGCGATCAGACGGCGGAGCGCGAGGATCACGCCTCGTATTCGATCCCAACTTTCCCGCGGATGGTGTGTGATCAAGCCCGGTTCATCCGATTGGATGACCCGCACTTCACGCGAGAAAAGACACGGCGACATCCTTCATGAACGGGCATGCCGACCTTAGCGGCGGTGCCCATGATAACCATGGGTGCTTCGGGTGAACACTGATCGAATACGACCGGAGATCGCATGGCACCTCCCGGTGCAAAGACGCAATCTGCAACCACGGTCGCAGATGTGCGACCCAAGGCCAGCGCGACAGTGAACACCCCCAACAGAGTCTGGCGCCTCAGGCTCGCTGACATTCAGGAGCGGGGTGCATCGCCCGACAATGATGTAGGCCAGCTCGCTGGTTGACTGTTGCCGATCCGCCACGGCGCACCTATGCCGAGAAGACTTCGTGGCACACACCCACTGTTGCCTACCCGAGGCCACGCATGCGCTGGAACTACTGTCGTCATCCTCAAGCCCTATGGTGAAGATTGACCAGTCGACTGCCTGAGCCGGTACGGCGATTCGGCCGCGTTCTACGAGAGACCGAAGTCGGCCGATAGTTCACCATTGATCGCACTATCGTGCTGAACCATCGATGCGACGACAGTTTTGAAATTCGTTGCGGGCACCCAACTTAGCTCGTACCGCGCCTTCGAATAATTTCCGATACTCACCGCGGAATCCGCAGGCCTCGTCAAAGACGTGTCCGACTTCACCAAACGCTGCCAGTCAGATACGCCGGCAACATCGAACGCAACCGCGACAAAATCCATGATCGACCTCGCTTCCCCCGTCGCCACGATGAAGTCGTCGCCTTTGCCGTGCATCGCCATCCTGTACATCGCGTCGACGTAGTCCGGGGCCCAGCCCCAGTCGCGCCGGATGCTCGTGTCGCCGAGGGTGAGGGTGTCCTGCTTGCCGGCGGCGATGGCGGCGACGGCCGCGGTGATCTTGCGGGTGACGAAGGTGGTCGGTCGGCGAGGTGACTCGTGGTTGTACAGGATCGCGTTGGTGCCCTCGAGACCACGGGCTCGGTAGACCTGAACGAGGTTGTGCGAGAAAGCTTTGGACGCGCCGTACGGCGACGTGGGCCTGATCGGGGTGTCCTCGGTCTGCGGTGACTCGGTCGATCCGGCGAAGATCTCGGCGGACGAGGCGTTGACCACCATCACCTTCTTCCCCGACTTCTCCTGCTGCTGCAGGCAGGCGTCGAGCAGCGCAGCCGCGGAGACTCCATTGACTCGCGCGGTGGTCACCGGGTCCTGCCACGACTTCCACACCGACGAGATGCCTGCCAGGTGAAAGACGTAGTCGGGCGCGATCTCCTGCACCGCCGTCGTCGTCGCGATCGGGTCGGCGATGTCCTGGTATCGCACGGTCACGCCGTCGAGGTACTGCAGAAACGGGGGTCCGTCGTCGTTCGGGCGCGTGATGCCGTGGACCTGCCACCCTTTCGACACCAGCAGCTCGGCCAGGTACGTCCCGTCCTGACCACCCACTCCGGTGATCAGAGCCACGGGTGCGGTGGTGTCGAGCTCCACGTCGGTACGGCCGGTGCTCATGCGGTCAGTATGCCGTCCCGCGTGCCTCGATCCCCAGCCACGTTCGCTGTGTTGCCCAGTCGTGAACGCGCGAAGTCGTACGCCTCGGTCAACCGCCCGGCCATCAGCGCGAAGTCGAAGGACTTCGCCACCTCCACCGACTGCGCCCTCACGAGCTCCTGGTAGTCCAGGTCGGCGAAGAAGCGCCGGACGGCGATCGCCATCTCCACCGGGGTGGTGCCGGCCAAGGGGTAATTGAGCGACACCATGCTGGGGATGGATCGGCTGAGAATCGGGCATCCCATCTCGGCCGCCTCGAGAGTGGACAGCGGAGCACCTTCCCACGCAGCGGTGTGGAGGTAGAGGCTCGCGGTCTGGACCAGACGACGAACCTCGGCCGGCTCGATCCATCCCGTGATGCGGACTCCCGCTCGCTCGAGGCACTCGCGCCCCTCGTCACCCGACCCGATCCACACGAACTCGCACGACGGGCCCACCACCTCGGCCACCTCGGCGAAGAAACGCGGGTCCTTCTGGTCGGCAATCCGTCCGAGCATCGCCACCAACGGGCGGTCCGACGCGGGCGGGCGCTCCACGACGAGGGACATGGGGGTAGCGGTGTTCGGCACTTCGCGGCTCGGCATGCTCGGGCGCAGATCGTGCCCGATGGCCAGTTCGCGAGGACTCACGGCCATCAGCATCTGCTCGCGGCCGGCGAGGAAGCGTTCCACCGCCCAGTACGTGAGGCGCTTCGCGGGCGGGTGGCCCTCCTCCATGGCGTAGCAGTGCGGGGAGTAGACGATGCGGGTGCCCTTGGGGAGCATCGCGCGGAGCAGCCCCGCGTAGCTCGAGTGCAGGTGCACGATGTCGAAGTCGTTGTCCAGGATGAATCTTCGTGCGTCACGGAGGAACGCCATGAGGTCGCCGTCGAACGTCTGGACGGTCGCCGTCTCCGGCACGTCGAACGTCTCGTGGCCCACGCGGGTGCGGACGAACAGATGGTGCTCGTGGGCATCGGCACCGCGGACGTAGTTCACGATGGCGCTGCGCAACCCGCCGCCGAATGCTTCCGACACATGCACGATCTTCATCTCGCACCTTCTCGGTCGTGGGTGGCACGACGCTCCCCACCCGCGTGCAGACGAAACATAACGCCCTGGACCATTCTTCGCACTCCGAACAATGTTTGTTCGCGTCGCTCGCGTTCTTACAATGGAAAAGGCACGGCTACTTTACGGATAAGGTCGGTGAAACCGTCCGGAAAGCGGCGTCGTGACTGTTTCGAGGCTGCGGGCGCACGGTGACAGACCATGACGATCCGTCTATTTTCGTGCCATAGTTGTCGGCATGGCGGCACCGGTCTCGATGGACGAATCGCGCAAGCAGTGGGTGTCCCGCGTGCAGACGGGCGCTCGGGAGCAGGCCGGCGAGCGGCTCTACAACGTGGTGATCACCCGGATCCCGTCACGCACGCTTCGGGTGGGCTGGTTGCGGCTGTTCGGGGCCACCATCGGCGAGGGCACGACCATCAGGATGGGCACCCGAGTGCTGGGGCTGCGCTCCCTTGTCATCGGTGCGCACTGCGCCATCGGTGCAGGCTGCCTGCTCGACGCGCGGGGGCAGGTCACCATCCACGACGACGTGGAGATCGACGCGCACGTGCAGATGATCAGCGGCCAGCACGTCGTCGACTCGGACGATTTCGGTACCACCTACTGCCCCATCGTCATCGGCCACCACGCCTGGATCGCCAGCCGGTCGATGGTGGTGGTCGGCGTGCGCATCGGAGCCGGTGCAGTGGTGGGAGCCGCGTCGCTCGTGCGCGACGACGTGGCGCCGAGGACCGTCGTCGCGGGTGTCCCTGCTCGTCCCATCGGGACACGCGACGCGGCTCTCGACTATCACCCGGTAGGGAGCCCGCGCCTCACCTGAGGTGCGTCGTGCTGCCTGCGCCGACGGTGGCTGGTGGCCACGCACCCCAGGACACTCGCGCCGGACAGTCCCAACTTCCCCACCGAGTGCGTCAGATCCGCCGAGGTGGTCGACCCCAGAAGTGCCACCAGCAGGACGCCGTCCGCGACTCCCGCGAGGACGGCCGCGTCGGCCGAGCACAGCACCGGCGGTGCGTCGATGATGACGAACTCGAAATACTCGTGAAGTTGCTTGACCATCTCGTTCATCGTCACGCGGCCGAACAGGGCGCTCGACGACTCGGTGGCGACGCCGGTACCGATGATGCTGAGGTTGTCACGGTCGGTGGGGACCACCGCGTCGTCGAGTGTGGCCTTGCCGCGCAGCAACTCGCTCAGCCCCGGCACTCCCCCGATACCGAACAGAGTCGGGAGCCGCCCGCCGCGGAAGTCGGCGTCGATCAGGGCCACCGATCTGCCGGTGTCCGCCAGTGCAGCCGCCAGTCCTGCCGCCACCGTCGTCGATCCGGTCCCCACCGTCGGCGCCGCCACCACGATGGTCCGCGGCGGCGTGCCCGTTCTGAGCGCGAGGATCGCCGTACGGATCTCGCGGAACGCTTCCTCCGCCGTCGGGAACGACGAGCCGAGAAGCAAGGAGTCGGCCATCGCGTCCTCCTGGCGGGGAACGACGCCGAGCACGGGCCCGGCGGCGCCGGCCGCGATGTCGTCGTCGGTGTGCACGGTCGAGTCGAGGGCCGAGCGACCCACAGCCGTCGCGAGACCCAGGATCAACCCACCGAACAGCCCTAACACCAGATTGCGACCCCAGCGGGGACTCGATGGGGCGACGGGGAGGTCGGCGAAATCAGCCACCGTGGCGGTGGCTGCCGGCAGTTGCCCCGCCTGCGCCGTCTCCAACTCCTGCACGAGCTGACTCGTCTGGGACGCCACCGCATTGGCCAGGTCGCGAGCAGCGGCCGCGTCGGAGTCGCTGGCCGTGACGTCCAGCAGCACCGATCCCGTGACGGCCGCGGCGGTGACTCTCGACATCACGCTCTCCGGAGGAACGTTCAGACCCAATTCGTCGATCGCGCGCTCGGCCACCTGCTTGCCCACCGCGAGCCCCGCGTACGACGCGACGCGACCGGTGGAGAACAGGCTGCCCTGATACGCGTCGCTGATGGATCCCGCACCGGTGGTCGAGATGAAGAGTCGCGCCGTCGCCACGTAGGTCGGTTGCGACAGGGCCGACACCGCACCGGCAGCACCGACCGCGAGGACGGTGCACAGCACGATGGTGACCCAGTGTCTCCGCCAGGCCGAGAAATACTCCCGTATGTCCATGACCCGTTCTCCCCGCGGAAGATACCCAGCGATTGTGGCCGGGAATGATTGCTCATAGTATGCGGATGATCAGTGAAAAGCGCAGGGCAACATGGGTGTCACAGAATGGTCATCCGCTCGCGCAGTCGCACTGACAGAATGAAACGGCGATACCCGGAAATGGCCCCGTTTACGGGGACGTACATGAGCACGACGCGACGGAGTTCGGCGTTTCGGACACTCGAGCTCGACTGACGGAAGCGATGGTGTGTCTTGACCAAGCGAGCTCTCATCACAGGAATCACCGGGCAGGACGGCATGTACCTCGCCGAACTGCTGCACGAGAAGGGGTACGACGTGTTCGGCCTGGTGGCCGGACAGAACAATCCCAAGGCGGATCTGCTCCGCGTCACCCACCCGTACGTGGAGATCATCAGCGGCAACCTGCTCGATCTGGTGAGCCTCATTCGCGCCGTCGCCCATGCGAAGCCCGACGAGGTCTACAACCTCGGCGCCATCTCCTTCGTCGCGTACTCGTGGGAGAACGCCCGGCTCACCAGTGACGTCACCGGCGGCGGTGTGCTGAACATCCTCGAGGCGGTGCGCTTCTTCCAGGACAGCTCCGGCCGCGACGTGCGGTTCTACCAGGCATCGAGTTCCGAGATGTTCGGCAAGGTGCAGGAAGTACCGCAGACCGAGAAGACGCTTCTCTGGCCACGCTCGCCCTACGGCGTCGCCAAGGTGTACGGCCACTACATGACGATCAACTACCGCGAGTCCTACGGCATGCATGCCAGCTCCGGCGTCTTGTTCAACCATGAATCACCGCGCCGTGGACCGGAATTCGTCACCAGAAAGGTGTCGCAGGCCGTCGCTCGCATCACATTGGGCCTGCAGGACGAGATCGCACTGGGAAACCTGGACGCCAAGCGCGACTGGGGCTTCGCCGGCGACTACGTCGAGGCGATGTGGTTGATGCTGCAGCACGACCACGCCGACGATTACGTCATCTCCACCGGTGAGACGCACTCGATCCGCGAACTGCTCGACATCGCGTTCGACGAGATCGGGATCACCGACTGGAGCGAGCGGGTGCACATCGATCCGGCCTTCATGCGACCGGCCGAGGTGGACGAACTCATCGGCGATTCCACGAAGGCACGGGAGACGCTCGGCTGGCGCCCCAGGGTCGGCTTCGACGAGTTGGTCCGCATGATGGTGCGGCACGACGTCGACGATCAGTCCAAGCGTGCGGCCGGTGCCCTGTGAACTCCGCGCCCTACTCGAGCACGCGCAAGGAACAACTGGGTGAGCGCGTCTTCAACTTCCTGATCACCCACATCCCGTCGCACACGCTCCGCCAGGGGTGGCTCCGTTTCTTCGGCGCCACCATCGGCACGGGCTCGTCGATCATGCTGGGCTCCACGACGTTCGGGCTCCGACGGCTGGTGATCGGCAACAACGTGTCCATCGGATCGTCCGTGCTGCTGGACGCCCGCGGGGGTCTCCTCATCGACGACGACGTGGTGATCGCGTCCGACGTCCACATCATCACCGGGGACCACGACGTCGACAGTGACGATTTCGGTGTCCGCCTCGGGCCGGTGCACGTGGGACACCACGCGTGGATCGCGAGCCGCGCCACGGTGCTGAGGGACGTGGAGATCGGCGCCGGCGCCGTGATCGGTGCCGCGTCTCTGGTCCGCCGCGACGTGGGCGAGATGGAGATCGCCGCCGGCGTCCCCGCCACGGCGCTGGGCAAGCGCACGTCCGCGTTGGACTACCACCCCACCTTCCGCCCACTCCTCTACTGATGGGACCCGACGTGGTGGATCTCGCCCGTACACGGCTGGTCTACGTCGCACCGGCTGCCGGCCGCAGCGGCGTCGGCGACTACGCCGACGATTTCCTCGCCGAGGTCGCCCCGCACTTCCTCGACGTCGTCGACTACCGCATCGAGACAGAGGGCGCGGAGACGGCGCGCGAGGTACTCGCCCATGCGAGACGGATCCGCGCGCTGGTGAAGGCATCGTCGGCGCAAGGCCCCACCCTCGTCCACTTCGAGCAGAGCGGCGGGTCGCTGTCGGTGTTCTGGGCATCGCTGCTGCGCGGGGTGACCGTCACGGCCACGGTGCACGATCCGCCGTACCCGGTGTGGTGGCCGTTCAAGACCAAGTCGGTCGGGCGCCACCGCCTCCTGCACCACGCCGTCCACTACCCGTTCCGGATCGTCACCACCGCGTTGCAACGTCGAGTGCTGCGGGGGCGCACCGTCTTCGCCCTCACGACGATGGGCGCCGACAGCATCCGTCGCACCTTCCCTCGGTCACACCCGGTCGCGGCACGCATCTTCGTGCCGGCCCGCCCCGACCTCACTCCGCCCGCGGAGCGTCCACTCGCAGTCGGATTGTTCGGCCATGTCTACCGCGGCAAAGGCTTCGATCTCATCGGCCGTCTGCGCGAGGAACTGGACGCCCACATCGACATCCGCGCCGCCGGACGAGGAACGGCGGCACTGCCGGCGATGGACGGTGTGACCCTCGTGGGCGAGGTCAACGGTCCCGACGAGGACCGCTTCTTCGAGTCGATCCGACTGCTGCTGGTGCCCTACTCCAAGCACAATCCGTACGGCAAGGCCTATCCCGCCTCGAGCGCCGTCACCCGATCGTTCGCGTACGGAACGCCCATCGTCTGCATCACCGAGGGAGCGCTCGCCGAGACGGTGGAGCGCGGAGGCGCCGTGGGAGTCGACAGCGTCGACGATCTCGCGGCCGCGGTACTCGATGTGGTGCGCGACGGCGCCCGGCTCGACGACCTCACCCGCCAGGTCGACGCGGTACGGCGAGCCGACGCCATGACCCACTGTGCGGCCGTCTTCCTCGACGCGTGGTCCGCCGGGGCGAGCCTCGACGCCGCCGAGTACTCGGTGCGATGAGAGCGCTCGACAGCCATCTCCTCCGCACGGGGGTGGCGTCGTTCTGGAACTACAGCGGCCGGCTCGTCGGGCTCGGCTGGACGTTCGCCCTCATCCACACCCTCGGCATCGGCTCCTACGGGCAGTACGCCGTCGCGGTGGCGACGGCTGCCATCGTGAACGCCGGTATCGACAACGCGTTCTACGTGCGCTCCCTCCGACTCGACGAGGCCAGATACGAGCGGGAGCGTTGCGCCCGCGTGCTGTTCGGCTCGGTGGTGGCGGTGGTCGGTGTCGTCGCGTTCACCGCGTCGTTCGTCATGGGTTTCGCCGTGATCGTCGCGGCGGGCGAGCTGCTGTTCAACACCTGGAAGAGCCACCTGCTCCGCGAAGGGCGTCCCGACGTCGCCATGCGCTTCGACGCGGTCCGGCAGATCACGAGCATCGTCCTCGGTGCCACGTATCTGTATGCGGTGGAGGCACCGTCACTGTCGACGGCCGCGGCCCTGTACCTGCTCCCCTACCTCGTGGTGGCCGGCGCCTGCCTCCGGTACATCCCCGGACGGACCCCCGCCGCACCCGGCGGGCCGAAGGAGTTCGCGCTGCTCTCCTTCGAGGCTCTCGCCGCCGCCCTCTACGCGCAGGGCGACGTCGTCGTGATCGGGTGGGTCGCGGGCGACGAGGTCGCGGGCTACTACTCCGTGGCACTCGTGGCGGCACTGGCCATCTCGACCATCGGCCAGAACTACGCCAACACCTACCTCGAGAAGATCCGGGCCGCCGGCGGTCACGTGTCGGGAGCGCCGGCGCTCCGCGACGTCGTCAAGGTCGGCCTGCTCACCGGTGGGTCGATGGCCGTCATCGGCGTCGGCATCCTGCTCTGGGGCGGCGCCGACTACACCGGCCACATCACGCTGATCCTCTCGCTGTTCGTGGTCGCGCGGGCGATCAACCACTCGTTCATCGTGGTGCTGTTCGTGCAGAAGCGCGACGCCTTGCGGGTGAAGGCCACCGTCGCCGTGGCGGTGGCGAAGCTCGCGGCACTGGCGTTGCTCGTGGGCCCGCTCGGCGGGTACGGCGCGGCCGTGGCCTGTGTCGTGTGCGAGGCGGCCCTGCTGTTCGTGTACCACCGCGCCGTGCACGGCGCGGCGTCGTCCTCCATCCGAGAACCACTCCACGACAGGGCTACTCGATGAAAGCGGCATTTCTCCTGGCCAAGGATCCCCGGTTCGAGTCGACCGGCGACCTGACGATGGCGAACCTCGTGATGACGCTCGCCCGGTCGTCGTACGACGTCGCCGTCGTGTGCCTCTCCGGCCGCCCGGAGGTGGCGGAGGCCGACGTCGTCCGCATTCCCAAGACGGCTCCGCGCCCGGCCGAACTGGTGAGCCGGAGCCTGCGCACCCGTCGCAGTCTGGTGCACACGCGCTTCACGTCGGACAGCCTCGTGAAGGCCGTGGACGACACCGACGCCGACATCTTCGTCGCCGACCACAGTTACATGGCCGAGGCCTTCCTGCACTCCTCGCGGGCACACACCCGTCGACACGGAGACCCCATCCTCGCGGTGAGCACCGTCGTGTCGGAGACGTTGGTGTGGAGGGCCACTCGGGGAGTGCTCGGCCGGGTCGACTCGCGCCGCATCGTGCGCGACGAGCTCCGCGTCGCGCGGCAGGCCTACTCCGTCGGGACGTACGACGCGGAGGAGGCGCAGTTCTACTCCGATCACGGGGTGCGGCGAGCGCACTGGCTGGATCTGACACTGCCCCCGAAGACGCAGGTGGACATCGGCGAGTCCGGCCCTCGACTGGTGTTCCTCGGCGACCGCCAGTGGTCGCCCAACCAGGAAGCGTTCGAACGGCTGCTGACGTGGTGGCCGGACATCGCCCGCGGCATCGACGGTGCGGAACTGCGCATCGTCGGCTCGCGCGGACCCGGACGGCCCGTACCGCTGCCGCCCGGTGTGGAGGATCTGGGCTTCGTCGACGACCTGGACGCGTTCCTCTCGACCAGCCGCGCCATGGTCGCGCCCATCGTCACCGGCGGCGGAGTCCGGGTGAAGATCCTCGACGCGGCCAGCCGGGGCATGCCCGTCGTCGGCACCACCGCGGCCGTCGGATCGCTCGGACCCGTCCTGGGAATCGACGGCATCGACGACAAGCACGAGTTCGTGCAGCGCTGCCGGCGCTACCTGCTCGACCGTTCGGCCGCGGTGGCCGACGGCGACGCCCTCTACCGAGCCAACGCCGACCGCTGGAACGAGGGCGCGCCGCACCGCGCGGTGCAGGAGTGGTTGGCGCCATGACCCCCCGCAGAGCGTCTCTCCTGGTGGGCATCCTCGGCGCCGGTGTGGCCGTCGCGGTGGGCCTGCTGTCCGGCTCGAGCACCAGCGCCGCCCGGCTGCTCGCGGTGGGCCTGATCGGCATGGTGGTCGGCGTGACGGTCACCCTTGCCTCACCGAAATTCGTTTATGCCGCACTGGGATTCACGCTCGGTGGCGTCCCGTTCGCGGTGATTCCCGGCGCGGGACCCGCGGTGCTGCTCCTCGCGGTCGCGGTGTGGGCCGCGATGCTCACCCACCCGCCCCCTGTCCTGCGGGTGCGCAGCCTCGACGTGATGGTGGCGCTGCTCCTGCTCGTCTCGCTCGCCTCGGTCACCCAGAGCGCCACCAGTGGAGTCCATGTCACCGAGTTCCTCAAATGGGCAGTGGCGACGTCACTGATCTTCCCGCTGCTCCGACTCGATGCGGTCGACCTGCGCCGCTTCGGCCTGTCCTATGTGTGCGGCGCGGCGGTGGGCGGCGGCGCTTCCCTCCTGATCCTGTTCTTCGACCGCACCGGGACGGCGATCTCCGTCCTGTCCCCCATCGGGTACGGGAACACCGGGACCATCGGCACCACGCTGCGCTGGTTCGAGGTGGGCGGCACGTCCATCCGTCGGTTGGCCGGCACCTACATCGACCCGAACGTGGCGGGCATCTTTCTGTTCCTCGGCTTCGCCCTCGCGTTGGCGTTGACCCGCGGGTGGATCCGCATCGTGTCGAGTGCCGTCATCGGACTGGCGCTGATGGCGACCCTGTCGCGCTCGGCCATCCTGTCGGTGATCGTCGCGCTGGCGGTGTACCTCGCGTTCCAGCAACTGCGGACACGGACCCGCGTGATCGTCGTGGCGGCCACGCTGCTGGGCGCGGCTGTCGCACTCGCCATCCCCGCCGTCAACGCGCGGTTCCTGTCCAGCTTCGGCTCGTCCGACCGCGGAACCGACGACAGGGCCCGCGCACTCGCGAACTTCCTTCCATCGATGGACGGGCATTGGCTCTTCGGGCGCGGGTGGGGTGCCCTCGAGCTCATCGACGAGGTGGCCGGCTACAACGCGAACTACGTCGCCAACACCCCGTTGCTGACGCTCTATCGCGGGGGCATCATCGTCGGCGTCGTGTTCCTCGCGCTGCTGCTGGCCGCGCTGGTCATCGCGTACCGACGGATGCGCTCGTCGACGCACTGGCAGGCCGGTGTGATCGGTGCGGCCTTCATCGGATTCCTGCTCGTCGCACTGCAACTGGACTTCCCGGTGGTCACCAATCCGATCGTCACGATGGTGTTCTCGGTCTTCCTCGCTCTGCTCACAGTCAACCCGACACCCACACCGGACGACAGCGCCGTCGAACCCGATCATGCTCGACTGCAGGAGGTTCCACGGTGACCGATACTCCCGCTCCCGTCACCGCACCGCCGACCCAGCGGAAGGCCTGGATCGCCGGGCTGGAAGGCCCCCGCGGTGTCGCCGCGATCTGCGTCGTCCTCGCCCACGTGGCCGTGGTGCACACCCCGAACATCGTCGCGTCGACGCGGATCGACTTCCTGGGCCAGGCCCTCACGTTCTTCTTCGCGCTGTCCGGTTTCCTGCTCTATCTCCCGTACGTCACCCGCTTCGCCGACGGGGCAGCGTTCCCGAACACGAAGCGCTACTTCGTCGCCCGCGTCCGACGGGTGTTTCCCGCCTACATCGTCATCTTCCTGATCGTGAACTTCGTCCTGGGCGCCGGCTACGTGGTGAATCCCGTGACGAGCGGCTGGGATCATTCCGCCGACGGCACCGGCACCATCACCGCGCCGCTGCCCCTCCTGGCGCACCTGACGCTGACGCAGTCGTACTTCCCCAGCACTCTGCAGACCGGAATCAATCCCTCCTGGTCGCTGAGCACCGAGTGGGGCTTCTACCTCGTCCTCCCGATAGCGGGCTTCCTGCTCTTCCGGTTCGGCCGCGGCGGCCGGCGACCCCTCGTGACCGCGCTGATCCCCGCGGTGGCGCTCATCGCGCTCGGGCTGATCGCCAACACCATCGTCGGCAGGCTGCAGCACGCGAGCGGCCTCCCACCGCTCGAGCAGTACTGGGGACCGAACTGGGTCGCGGTGTTCTCGCGCAGCTTCCTCGCTCTCGCCGACCACTTCGCCTGGGGCATGGTGGCGGCCGTCGTCTACGCCGCGATCGCCCGGGGAGCTTTCTCCCGCTTGTCGACGTCGCGGTTGTCGGCGGTTCTCCTCAGCATCGCCGTCCTGGCGCTGTCCGGCTCGATGCTGTTGTTCGCGCTCGGATCTCGCTACATCTCCTCGGTGTTCGCGATCGCCTCGTGCGCCTCCATTCTCGCGATCGTCGCGCCTCTCGGCCGCGGCGAGGACTCCCGCCTCGCGAGGATGACCGACTGGGCGCCGCTCAAGTATCTCGGCATGGTCTCCCTGTCCTCCTATCTGTGGCACTACCCGGTTCTGGTCCTGGTCGGCCGTGCGGGGATTCCCATCCCGCCCACCGCACTCGGTCTCGTGTGGGGATTCGTGCTGGTCATGTCTCTGACGGTGGCGCTCGGGTCGCTGACGTACTACCTGGTGGAACGACCGATGATGCGATGGCGAGCCGGACGTACCACGTGAACCGACGGGGGTTCCTCGTGCTCGCGGCCGCGGCAGTGGCGGCGGCGTGCACGCGGGACCGGAGTGCGCCGCCCGTGCCCGAGGAACTCCAGGCGCCTCCCCGGGTACTCGGCTACTCCACCGGATCGTCCATCCTGTGGGCCGACGACGCGGACGTCTCCCGGACGATGGCCGCGGTCCGCGACGGCGGGGCGACATCGGTTCGTATCGACATCTCGTGGCGCTTCGCCGAACCTGCTCGGGGTCAGTACGACTGGCGACCCTCCGATCGGGTGGTCGACGCTGCCAGGGCGGCCGGCCTGGACGTGGTGGCCACGCTGACCACGACACCGGCGTGGGCGGCCATCGGGTTCTCCGACCTCGCCGCAGCGGCTCCCCGGAACCCGCAGGAGTACGGCGCGTTCGCGGGCGTCGTCGCCGATCGGTATCGCGGGCGGGTGTCGACCTACGAGATCTGGAACGAGCCGAACGGCCGACTTTTCTTCTGGCCGAACCCCGACCCCGCCCGGTACACCGCCATGCTGCGGTCCGCCTTCACCGCCGTCACCGCGTCCGATCCCGACGCCGTCGTCGTGGCCGGGGCACTGGGCAACACGGACACCACCGACGGCCGGATGGACTCGAACGAGTTCCTCGTGGGTATGTACGACGCCGGTGCGGCCGGGTCGTTCCACGCGCTCTCGTACCACGCGTACGACTACGGCACCACCCTCGCCGACGCCGGCCTGTACCCCAATTCGGCTGTGCAGCAGATCATCAGGATGCGGCAGACGATGGTGACGCACGGGGATGCGGCGGCACGCATCTGGATCACCGAGTACGGCGCGCCCGACACCGGCGTGGACGCGGACACGCAGGCGCGGCTCATCGTGGAGTCGGCGCAGCAGTGGGGCGAGGTGCCGTACGGCGGGCCGTTCTACGTCTACACCGTCCGTGACGGCGACAGCCTGTCCTCCGATCCGGAGGCGCGCTTCGGCGTGCTCGACGATGCCTTCGTACCCAAACCCGTCTACGGACAGTTGGCCGCACTGGCCGCGGCGGGGCTGCCCCAGCGCGACATCGCGAACCGGTTCGACGCCGCCGCACCCTCCGACTTGGGCGAGCCGTGGGGCCCGGTCTTCGCACTCCCCGCGGGCTCGGGCCGCCAGTACACCCACGGCAGCCTGTACTCGACCGCGAGCGGCTGGCTCACCTCACCGCCGGCGGTCGCCGACATCGCCCGCACCACGGGGCTCGTTCCGGCGGGCCCCTTCCACGACGGATACCAGGACCTGCTGGCCGACGGCGGGTTCCGGGTGTTCTCCGATCCGCGGTTCGGCACATGGGCGGTCGTCGGCGCGATCCTCGATCAGTGGCGGCCGGAGCTCGGGTTCCCGGTCACCGGGGAGTACGAGGCGCCCGACGGTCAGCGCGTCGTGGACTTCGAGTCCGGCCGCATCCTGTGGAACCCGACGGACGGGGCAGTGGTGGTCCGCGACCGGTGACGCGGCTGGGCGCGCTGCGCCGGGTTTCCGCTGACGTCGCCGTTGCTGGACAGTGCGACACCGTTTCGGCGGCCGCTACTCGAGCGTGACGGGCGTCCGGGGAATGCGGTTCAGAGGCGTCTCCTCGCGCAGAATGCGAGCCCCGTCCTCGATGTCCGCATTGTGAATGGCACGACCCATCACGACGCCGATGACCGGGGCTGCGACAACCCAGACGGCGCCGATGCCGTAGACGATCCACCACATCGCACGAGTGTGACACCGAAATCCGGAAATGTGACCATAAATGGCAATTAAACCATTGAGAACGTTTCTCGGCGGGGTTCGAAGCGCCACCACGGGCGTCTTCGGTACGCGATCCGCACCACAGAGCCTGTCATTCGATCGAAGGACGGGGTGTGCGACGCTTCCGGCCGGTCGGGCCGCTCAGGCGACGTCTCGAATGCTTCGATGCCGACGGCGAGTCGGACGGGGGTTGCAGGGCGACTTGCAGCCGAAACAGCGGATGAGCATACTTTCCACATGGTCAAACGACGTTCGCGCATTGTTGCGCCCGATAAACCGACGCTGGGACAAGTTGGATCCGTCGGTGTCAGCTTCGTCGCTTTCCTGGTGTTGCTGTTTCTCTGCATCAGCCACGGCCTCCTCTGAGCTCGGCCCGATTGCGCGCATGTAGGCAGTTCGAACGCATGTTCGATTTCTGTCGGTGGGTCGAGGTACCGTGAGGCATGTTTTCGGGGGGAAACGCAGGGGACGGTCGTCGTGACGACGGCTCCATCAGCGACCCCGTTCTCGCTCAGCTCGTCGCTACGCAGGAGGAGCTGACGCGCCGCATCGCGGCCTACGAGACTCGGCACATCGGTACATCGGACCGTCTCGCCCTTCTGGTGCGGGACGAGAGGGTGACGCGGGCGCGGCAGGCGCAGGCGCACGTGTGGCTGGCCGAGCTCGTCCAGCAGCGCGGCTTCGAGGAGACCGGAGCGCACAACGCCGATGCGCTGGCCCAACTCCTCACCATCGATCGCGCAGCCGCTGTGGCGCGACTGTCCGTGGCCGCCCAGCTCGGCAACAGGACCACCCTGCTCGGCGACGTCATGGAACCCGAGCTACCCGCCACCGCCGCGGCGCTGCGCGAGGGTGCCATCGACCCGGCCCACGTGAAGGTGATCCGGAAGTTCGACAAGAATCTCCCCGCTGCTGTGGATGCCGATACCCGCGCCCACGCGGAGCGTCACCTCGCCGACGCGGCGCGCGAGGTGCGTCCCGCGGAGCTCACGGCGCTCGCCGAGCGCATCACCGCGCACATCGTCGAGGAAGGCGAGTTCGAGCTCCCGCCGGAGCGCGTCCGCAAGCGCGGCATCTTCATGGGCAAGCAGGACAGCGACGGGATGCGCAGCGGCAGGTTCGTTCTCGATCCCGAGACCGCGGCGTACATCGACGCCTACAACAGCAAGTACGCGGCGCTCGGAGTGGGCAATCCCGAGGACACACGCGCGCCCGTCATCGGAGAACCGGACGACGAGACCCGCCAGCGCGACACCCGGACCACACCGCAACGACGGCACGACGCCCTCAAGCTGCTGCTACGCGACACACTGTCCTCCGACGATCTCGGCAAGCACCGCGGTGTGCCGGTCAAGGTCATCATCGTCGCCCGTCTCAAGGACCTGATCCGAGGCACCGGACTGGCCACCGCCGCAACGGGTTCCACCATGCCGATCCGCGACGTCATCCGCATGGGGTCGCACGCCGATCACTA
The DNA here is from genome assembly GCF_030208955.1 of Rhodococcus sp. MEB041. Lineage (NCBI taxonomy): Bacteria > Bacillati > Actinomycetota > Actinomycetes > Mycobacteriales > Nocardiaceae > Rhodococcus > Rhodococcus sp. MEB041. The sequence goes on along the minus strand of NZ_JARVSZ010000004.1, from coordinate 332,927 downwards.
CCTCGCAGTCTTCGGCGACGACGACGGCAGGCCACTGCACTTCGGCCGCACCCGCCGCATCGCCAGTGAGGACCAGCGCCTCGTCCTCATGGCCACAGACCGCGGATGCACAGCACCGGGGTGTGATCGCCCTGCCGTGGCCACCCAGGCGCACCACATCCACGAGTGGCAGGACGGCGGGCCCACAGACATCGAGTCGCTCACCTTCGTGTGCGACATGCACCATCCGATGGTCCATGACGGAGCACTCGGATGGTCCACCACCACAGCACCACCAGGCCATCCCTACGCCGGGCGCACTCTGTGGCACCCGCCTGCCCTCATCGACCCGTCGAGGACGGGCCGGGTGAACCACTATCACCACCCACAGGACTATCTGTGGGAGGACGACGAGCCAGCGGCCTGAGTCATCTCGCTGAGTCGCAACGCATCCCACGGCGCGAAGCCCTTCGCGTCGTTGTCGAAGTAGACGTACACGTCTCGCTTCGCAGCGCGCCACTCACCGATGCGCTCGGCCCACCGGCCGAGCGCCTCGTCGGAGTACCCACTCGTGTACAGCTCCGTGTCGCCGTGCAACCGGACGTAGACCACGTCACTGGTCACCTCGGTGAGCATCGGGAACTTCCCGGCCGAGTCGGCCACCACGCACCCGATGCCCTGTGCCCGCATCAGCTCGTATGCCTCCGCTGAGTCGAAGCTCGGGTGCCGCACCTCGAGGCAGTGTCGCAGCGGCCGGTCCTCGTCGACGTCCAGGAACACGCGGTCGTCGGCGAGCTCGTCGTCGTGCTTCTCCCCCAGCCGAGCGGCCTCCGTCGTCGACCGCGGCAGCAGCGCGAAGAAGTCGGCCATCCTCGAGGCGTCGAAACGGAACGTGGCTGGCAGCTGCCACAGGATCGGCCCGAGCCGTGGCCCCAGCGCGAGAACACCCGACGCGAAGAAGTTGCCCAGGGCGGCGTCCACCCCCACCAGCTTCTTCATGTGCGTGACGAAGCGCGGCCCCTTCACCGCGAACACGAACCCCTCGGGTGTCTCCGCACGCCAGCGTTGATAGCTCGACGGCCGTTGTAACGAGTAGAACGAGCCGTTGATCTCGATGGAGGTCAGTGCACGGGAGGCGTACTCGAGCTCACGGCGTTGCGCCAGCCCCGCGGGATAGAAGTCGCCCCGCCACCCCGCGTAGCGCCAGCCGGAGATGCCGATGCGCAGTTCCATCGGTTACCTCCGTCCTCTCGGCCTTTGTCAGCAGATACCCGCACGCCGGGCTGTGACACATGGGGCCTGGTGCGATCACGGTCGCGGTGGCCAGGCGGCCCAGCCGTCAGGCAGTGCACGGAGAATGGGATCCGCAGCGTCGAGACGCGCTGCGGGGATATCGCCGGCGCCGGTCCGCCCCGAGCTCGCGCCGTCGGGAAAGGTGAATGCGTACCCGACCATCGGACGGAGCCCGCGCTTCACACTCTCCCGATAGTTGCCGTTCACGACCGCGAACACCTGACGCTCGAGGCCGTCGGCTTCGTCCTGCCAGGTCGAGTCGCACGCGTCGCACCCGCAGCTCGGGAAGTAGAAGTCGTGCAGCAGACCAGCGTGCACTGCGATCCCCGGGTACGGGGTGAACACCAGCGTCAGAGGTGCGCACGTCGACGCGTTCGGCCGAACGCGGACTCCCCGAACCACGTCACGATTCGGACGAATCAAGTCCGCCACCGCCTCCGGACCCTCGTCGATCTCGACGTCGTAGGTGTCGCGTAGGTGCTCGATGAGGGCATCCGCGATCACATGAAGTGGCGCATAGCGTTCGGGGTGTTCGGTCACGGAATACGCACTCTCCGGCGGAGAGTCGGCCCACAGGTTTCCGTACTCGATCTTCCGGCCGTCGGAGTCGCGGAACACCTGCTCGTCGATCGTCGGTCGTACATACGAACTCACGTCAGTCGTCCTCTCTCGCTGCGAGCAGTCCGATCGGCGCTACTGCCCGGTCGGTGCGGGGATCGCGCCATACTGCCTCGCCGTCGACGACCGTCGGCCACAGCAGACGCTTCTCTTCGACGGGCCACTCGACCCACGGCGGGTACCCCGCGAGTTCGGTCTGCACGATGTCCGCGATGACGACGGTCGCCTCCGCGAGGGACAGATCCATGTGCAGGTCAACCGTGTACCGCGCGATACCGAGCGTCCTCTCGTCGACGTTGCTCGCCTTCAGGCGTGGGCGAGGGCCGCTGGAGTTCACACCGAGTCCGACGACACCCGTCTCGTGGAGCGAGAGGGTCCACCGAAGTCTGTCGAGGTCCAGGTGCGCACCGGACCGGCGCCAGTGCAGGTCCGACCCCACTGCGACACACGCGTCGACCATCTGGGTGGGCGCACCCATTCCGGAGTCGGGGATCAGCGGAAACGTCCATTCGTCGACGTACTCGAGATCGGGGACCCACATCGGTCCAGTGTGGCAAGCATTCCGGTGCTCGGAAAACTGTTTTTCACGATCCCCTCGACACCGTACGGTTCGGTGCATGGACGAGGTCGTGACCCGACGGAAGAACCAACCACCGCCCCGTCATGTGGTCTTCGACGATCTCGCGCATCCGGGTCGAGAGACCAGACGACCGTGGTTGCACCTGCTCGACGACGAGACGCTTCCGCGCGTCATCGCGACCGAGTCGCCGTCGCTGGTCGTGTGGTCGTCGCTCTGGCCGGCGAGACCCGATGCTCTCATTCGATTCGACCTGGCCGACGATGGCGCTGGGACGAACCTCCGGTGGACCTTGCTTCTCGACCCACCGCGCCCGGACGACGACGCCGTTCGTGGCTTGCGCAAGCGCATCGACAGGCTGATCAATGGCAACCTTCGCCATACCTACGGCCAGTAGCACTCAGGCGAATCGACAGATCAAGAACTGCGACTCCGACATGAGCCGATAAGTGAGCCGCGCACCAGTTATCGCTTCGCACAGCGCAAATGACGACGCAAGGTAGTTCGCGTCGAGGGCTGGATCGTCCTCGGGCCCGCGATCGAGGTCGAAGCCACCAACCTGTTCCATCAGTGGCAACACCGCATCAGGATCGTTGCCCTGGCGGGAGTCCGCGAACATGTGCTCGAACATGGTCACCGACGCTCCGTCACGATAGAACCGGAAGTGACTGGCAGCGAGGTTGCCGTCGACGCTGACCGCGACTCGGCCAGTCGACAGGCTTTGCTTCGCGTCGTCGTCGAGGTAGCCATAGGGTTCGTACAGAACGACCGACTCGCCGACTTGGAGTACACCGCCGATCAGATCTCGGCCGTTGTCCCAGGCAAGATCACAGAGCGCGCCCAAGTCGCCTGTGCTCGACTCGGTGACTGCCGGAAGTCCTGCGAGAACGTCGTCCACAGTGGCAGGCGAGAACACCGACAGGCAGAATCCTTCGTCGAGCAGGTAAGGGTCGTCGACGGTGATCCACGCGTAATCAGCGGAGCGCACGTTCGTCATTGCTGCAATCTACGTCGCAACCGAGGTCAGTTGCAGTCGGCACACGCGGCCGCGGCCTAGTTGGCGTCCAGCACCCGCTCCAGCGGCACGTTCGGGATCGTGATCCCCCGCGACGCGCCGAGGCCCGTGATCTGCAGCCAGATGGTGTCGGCGAGGAAGGCAGCGAACGTGTCGAGATCGACCGAATCCTCCTGTGCGCGCCACGTTCTCACCGCGCCGACGCAGCCGGAGATGAGGCTGGACACCCACGGTCCGACCAGGCGCAGGTCCTCGTCGCCCAGGTCGGCGTCGACGAGAGCGAGGAATCCGCCGACGGCCACCTCGATCTTCTCGGCGACGCGGGCGATGGTGCTCTGCAGCGGTGATTCGGACAATCCGGTGACGTTCTGCTCGATGACGTACGTCCAGGTGGGATGGGCCACCACCCAGCGCACGTACGAGTCGACCACCCGTTGCACCACCGAGCGTGGCAGACCCTCGAGTGTCACCGACGCCGTCAGGGTGTGTTCCAGCTGCTCACAGATGGTGCGCTGGATGGCGACGTCGAGGTCAGCCCTGTCGGCGAAGTAACGGTAGATGCCGGTGCGATGGATGCGCGCCTCGTCGGCGATCTGCTGCGCCGTGACCCACTCCCCCGGATGCACGCCCCGCTCGAGCACGTCGAGGGCAGCGGCGATCACCTGACGGCGGCGGTCGGCGTTGTGCTGATCCCACCGTCGCCTCCGGCCGTCACCGGAGGTGGTGCGCTCGGTGCTCATCGCACCGAAGCATCTCACGTACGCAGTAGTCTCCGCGGAGCCCTGACGTTCACACGTGCCGCGACGGCCTCCTGATCGAGCCGATCGACGATCTTCACGCGCGGCCGACCGTTCCGTCGACCGAGAGCGAGCTCCTCCGCATCCAGCCGGCGCCATGCCGCCAGGTCACCCGCCCGCGGGATCGCCGCTGCGATCAACTCGTCGGGCGTGTGGTGCGGCTCGGTGATGTCGGAGTCCAGGTGGTCGAGCACCGCCTCCACCGTCTCCTGCGCGCAGGTCTTGTTCGTGCCGATGAAGCCGCGCGGACCGCGCTTGATCCACCCGACGACGAACACACCCGGCGCCACCCGCCCGCGATCGTTCGGCACGGTGCCCGTGCGCTCATCGAACGGGAGCCCGGGCAGACCGACACCGCGGAAGCCGACCGACCGCACCACCAGGCCGGCGTCGAGGACGTACTCGTCGGACGTCGGGACGGCGACGACGGCACCGTCAGCACCCTCGACCAGGTCGTTCCGGGCGACGCGGACGCCGCTCACCCGGCCGTCCTCTCCCAGGATCTCCACCGGCGACACCGCGAACGTGAGCACGATGCGACGGCGCGTGGCGTCTGTCGATCGCGGCCGAGCAGCCAGCTCCGCGAGCAGGCGACTCCGCTGATCGTCACCCTGCAGCTGCGCGGGATCCGCCTCGACGATGACATCGACATCGGTGAGCGCTGCGAGACCCATCAGCTCGGGCACGGTGAAGGCCGCGTCGGCCGGTCCGCGTCGGCCGAGGATCTGCACCTCTCGGATCTGAGAACCCCGCAGCTGGTCGAGAGCGTGCGGCGCGATGTCCGTTCTCTCCGATAGCCATTCGGTGTCGCGGGTGAGCATGCGCGCGACGTCGAGGGCGACGTTGCCGTTGCCGACGACGACGGCGCGCTCGTGATCGAGCGTGACGGCGGCGTCCCGATGGTCGGGATGGCCGTTGTACCAGCCGACGACGTCGGTGGCCGCCACGGAGCCCGTCAGGTTCTCACCGGGAATGCCGAGCAAGCGGTCGGACGACGCGCCGACGGCGAACACCACCGCGTGATAGACCGACTGCAGTTGCGCCACAGTGACAGTCGTTCCCACCTCGGCGCCCAGCACGTAGCGGAAGCCGGGCTCGTTCTCGATCGCCTCGAAGAGGTCGGTGACCTTCTTGGTGGTCGCGTGGTCGGGTGCGACGCCGTGCCGCACCAGGCCGTGCGGAGTGTGGAGCTTGTCGTAGACGTCGACCGACGCCACCTCGGGATGCTTGAGCAGCTCGTCCGCGGTATACAGCCCGGCCGGCCCGGCACCGATCACCGCGACGCGGAACGGGCCACCGCGGCGCAGACGTCGTTGCGGCGCAACGAGAGCCAGCGGAGTGCGGTCCGCGTGCGGAGACCGCTCGAAGTACTCCGCGTTGAGGGCCGCGTACGGAGCGGTCTCGATGGTCAGCTTCGTGTCGGGGACGATCGCGCCCACCGGGCACGCCGTCACACAGGCACTGCATCCCACGCATGTCGCCGGGTCGATGAACAGCATGTCTGTGGTCCCGAACCCGGGCTCACCCGGCGCGGGGTGGATGCAGTTGACCGGGCACGCGAGGACGCAGGACGCGTCGGCGCAGCACGTCCCGGTGACGACGTGGGGCATCGAATCAGGCCGCGGCGGAGGCGGGCTCGCTGCGGAACCGCGACGGGCGTCCGTCGATACGCAGACTCGTCCACAGACGCTTCGAGACGCGGTTCATCAGCCCCATGTCCTCCGACAGCTTGCGGACGTCACCGAACATGTCGCGCAACGTCTTCGCAGAGGCGTCGTTGTCCCACCACACCTCACGCACTACCTCGCGCGGGATTCCGAGCTCGCGCTGCACCTGCTTGCTGGGCTTCATGATGACGTCGCACAGCACGCGCATGATGATCGGCGTCGCAATGGACATCGCGAACCGCTGACGTCGGGACAGCTTGGGCGCGCGGTGCTCCAGGTACTGGTGCGCGAAGCCGATGTGTCGCGCCTCCTCGGCGACGTGGATCTGCATGATGCGAGTCATCAACGGGTGCTGCGATGCACCGGCGCGGAGGATCGACTTCTGGGCGTGGTCGATGGGCTCCTCACCGGCCAGCACTCCGACGAAGAAGCCGAACGGGAGCGGGCCCGCGAAGAGGGGAAGGAGAGGGCCGGCCTTGCGGAACCACCTCGGGCCACCGGGCACGGCGACACCGATCCGGTTCACCAGCTCCTGGAACATCTGGGTGTGGTGGCACTCCTCCGTCGCCTCGTGCGTGGAGTAGCGGAACTCCGGCGAGCCGTTCGGGAGCCGCAGCGCGTAGTTCATGATGCCGGCGATGAGTACCTGCTCGAACTGCAGACCCACCTTGAGGATATTGGCCTGCCGGTACATGCCGACCGCGATCTGCCGATCCAGAGGGAGCGACCGGTACCACTCGGTGTTGCCCAGCGGATCGGCTGCCGGGAGCACCCAGCGGGGATCGTCGGCCACGATCGCGTAGTGCGGATCGTCCCAGGGGATGTCGAGGAAGGCATCGAAGTGCTGGTGAACGGACGCTTCGGACAGGGTGCGCAGCGTCTGCTCGTACTCGGAGCGCGTGTCGGATGTGATCGTCATGGCGTGAACCTCCGTGAGTGCCGGGCCGACTTGGTGCGACAGGCTGTTGCAGTAAAAGTTACTGCAACTCGGTGTACCACGCAAGCAGTGAGCCGTCGCGAATTGGTACAACGAACGTTGTCATCATGGCCGAAATCAGGCCATTCTCGGTTGTTGCATTCACTCGGCATCTATTCTTCGATCATCGGGTACCGTTTGCCCGTCCTTGCGAACCGCAGCTCCGAATACCGGGAACTCGACCTGTCCTTCTCCTCACTGCCGCATCGTTCGTCGGGGGTCGACGCGGCTCGACGAACGAGAGTGTGTGTTGCCCGTACGTCCGATCCCGACCGCTGACCACGCCGCGGCACGCCTCGAGTACCCGAGCGTGCCTGCGATGCGTCTCGTCGTGTTGACGCTGGTCATCATCGTGGGCCTGGCCGGGATCACCTGGGGTCTGTCACCGCAGTTCGACAGGACGTCCTTCGTCATCGTCGCCGTGGCGGCGCTGACCACTCTTCCGTCCGCGTTGCTCATCTACCTCTACGGGCGAAATCTCCGCTACTCGATTCCTTTCGTCGTCTACGCAGATATCGGCATCACCGTCGTTCTGTTCGCCTCCCGGTCGCCGTTCGACGCCCTTCCCGGCGTCGTCCTGCTGATGCTGGTGTCGTTGTTCGCGGGCGTGTACGTCTCCGGGCGGATCCTGACGGCCCAGCTGGCCTTCGCCGCGGCGATCCTCGTCGTGCTGTCCGTGCTCTCGGTACACGACGGTGTCTCCGGGTGGATTGTTCTCTCGCGTGCGCTCACCCTGCTCACTGCGATCATCGTGCCGATCCTGCTCAAGATGCACGTCGACTTCCTCACCGACAAGCTCGAGAACAGCCGACGCGACAGCGTCAGCGGCCTGCTCAACCGACGCGGCCTCGACGGCGCCGTCGCCCGGTTCGATGTTCCCCGCGGAGTCGAGCAGACCCTGGGCGCGGCCGTCGTCCATCTCCGGGACTTCGTGCAGATCGAGCGACGCCTCGGCCGCGCCACGAGCCACGACCTGGTCGCCGAGACATCGAGTCTCCTCACGGACGCGTTTCCCGACGCCATCGTGGCCCGGACCCAACCGAGCGAATTCGCCTGTGTCTGGCTCGGTTCCGCGGACGACGTGGCCGAGCGGCTCGCCGCGGCGCGCGCCCTGGTGGAGTCGACCCGCCTGCGCAGCGCCACCGTCAGCATGACGTGCACCAGTTCCACCGTGCCGGTCGACTACCGCACCACCGTGACCGTCGCGCTCGGCAAGACCCTCACCGCCGCCGCGTTCCTGCAGTACGGCGACGCCGTGGCTCCGCGCAGCAACCACCACGTCGCCGAGCTGATCGCCGACGGCGGGCCCGCCATCGTCTTCCAACCCGTATTGTCGGTGTCGACGGGTCGGGTCATGGGCTACGAAGCGTTGTCCCGCTTTCCTTCCGGGCACGGCACCACCCAGAGCTGGTTCCTCGACGCGGCCGCCGACGGCCTGCAGATCCCGCTGGAGCTCGCTGCTGTCCGACGCGCCGTCGCGGCGTCCCGAGACCTCCCGACCGACGTCTTCCTCGCCGTCAACGTCTCGGCGACCACCATCGTCGCCACCGACCTGGTGCCGATCCTCGACGAGGCCGCCGAGTGCCGACGCGTCGTCGTCGAGATCACCGAGCACGACCTGGTCAGCGACTACACCGCACTCGGCGCCGCCCTCGATCATCTGCGCGACGAGGGCCTGTCCATCTCCGTCGACGACGTCGGGGCCGGCTACTCCGGTCTCCGTCAGCTCGTCGAGATCAAGCCCGACGTCCTCAAGCTCGACGCCTCGATCGTCCGCGGCATCGACACCGACCCCATGCGCCGCGCCGCCGCCAGCGCCCTCACCACCTTCGCGGCCGCCATCGGTGCGGAATGCGTGTACGAGGGCATCGAGACGCCGCAGGAGCTGGAGTCGGCGCGCAGCCTCGGTGCCGACATGGTGCAAGGGTTCCTGCTGGGGCGCCCCACCTCCACTCCGATCCTGAGACGTCAGAACGGCATGAACGCCCTCTGAGCGGGTATGGCCCGGCCATGACGACACCAGGTTCCGACTTCGTTCCCCGCACCGCCGTCGTGACCGGCGGCGACTCCGGCATCGGCCGCGCGGTGGCCGTCGCGTTGGCCGGCGGCGGCCTCGACGTCGGGGTGACCTACAACCTCGACCGCGAGGGCGCCGAGGCCACCGTCGCGGAGATCCGCGCGCTCGGGTGCAGCGGGTTCAGTGCCCACATGGACCTGACCGACCTCCCGGGCGCCCCGTTCGCCGTCGACTCGCTGGCCAGTGAGCTCGGCGGAATCGACGTGCTGGTGAACTGCTCCGGCACAGGCACCGCCACCTCGTTCCTCGACCTTGACTTCGACTCGTGGCGCACGGTGCTGTCGGTCGACGTCGACGGGGCGTTCCTGTGTGGCCAGCACGCCGCACGGCTGATGGTGGAGCAGGGCCACGGCGGGCGCATCGTCAATGTCACCAGCGTGCACGAACACCTGCCCAAGGTCGGTGCGGCACCGTACTGCGCCGCGAAGGCCGGTCTCGGCGGACTGACGCAGGTGATGGCGATCGAGCTCGCGCAGTACGGCATCACCGTCAATTCGGTTGCACCGGGCGAGATCTCGACACCGATGACCGGTCAGACCGACGAGAACCCCGAGAGCAACCCCCGGCCGGGTGTCCCGCTCGGGCGTACCGGCGACGCACGGGAGATCGCCTCCGTCGTCGCGTTCCTCGCCGGCCCGACGTCGTCGTACATGACGGGCGCCTCCCTCGTCGTGGACGGCGGCATGGCCCTGATGGGGCCGCAGGCCGTCCAGTTCGTGAAGGACGACGCCTGGCGGAGCGTGTGACGTCCGATGGCCCTGCACTGCAGGGCCATCGGGGTCGTCAGGTGCCCTTGACGTTCATGATCTGGCGGAGCTCGTGGAGCACCGTGACCAGATCGCGAGCATCCTCCATCACCACGTCGATGGACTTGTAGGCATCGGGGATCTCGTCGATGAACTCGGCCGAGTCCCGGTACTCGATCCCCACCATCCGCTCACGCAGGTCGTCCTGCGTGTAGCGCTTGCGCGCCTCGGCACGGGAGAACCGCCGACCCGCACCGTGCGGAGCCGAGTGCAGACCGCTCGCGCTGCCCTTGCCCTCGACGACGTACGACCGCGTTCCCATGCTGCCCGGAATGATGGCCCGCACACCCTCGGCCGCGTGAACTGCGCCCTTACGGGTGAGCCACACGTCCTTGCCGGCATGCTTCTCCGGCCGGGTGTAGTTGTGGTGACAGTTGATTCGATCCGACTCGACACTCGTGTCGGTACCGGCCCGATGCGCGAACTGGTGCAGGAACCGATCCATCATCTCCGCCCGGTTGAGGTACGCGAACCGCTGCGCCCACGTCAGATCCGCGATGTACCGATCGAACTCGGGCGTGCCCTGGGCCAGGTACGCGAGGTCACGGTCGGGCAGCTGGATCCACCACTTCTCGCACATCTTCTGCGCGATCGCGATGTGCTTCTTGGCGATCTTGTTGCCCACCCCTCGCGAACCCGAGTGCAGAAACAGCCACACCCGGTCCCGCTCGTCGAGACACAGCTCGATGAAGTGGTTGCCACCACCGAGAGACCCCAGCTGCTGACGCCACTTCGGCGAGTGCGACAGGTCCACCCCGCTCTTCTCGGCCAGTTCCTCGAGCTCCGCGATCTTGGCAGCGGTGAACTCGAAGCGGTCGAGGTGCCCGTTGTAGTTGCCGGGCGAGAGGGGGATGACGCGCTCGACGTCCTGACGCAGCTGCGCCAGGTCGAGGTCCGTGATGTCGCTGTGAGTCAGCGTCGTCTCGACGCCGATCATCCCGCACCCGATGTCGACGCCGACCGCGGCGGGGATGACCGCGCGCAGTGTCGGAATGACCGTGCCCACAGCGCTTCCCATTCCGGGGTGCGCATCGGGCATCAGGGCGACATGGGGGTGGATGAACGGCATGGCCGCGGTGCGACGCGCCTGCTCCAACGTGGCGTCCTCGATGGCCGAGGCCCAGTTGAGCAGCCGCGTTCCCGCGCCTGTCGGTGGCATGGTGATCTCCTTCGTTGTCGGTGAGTCAGTGACGGTACGAGGTGTGGGTACCTCGGTGCCAGGCAATTACGCTGTCTCGCATGCACTCGGAGTACGACGCGATCGCCCCGGACTACGCGGCCGCCTTCGCCGACGAGCTCGGCTCGCGCCCCTTCGACCGCGGGTTCCTGTCGTCGTTCGCTCGCTCGGTACGGTCCTCGCGCGGCACGACGGTGCTCGACGCCGGGTGCGGGCCCGGCCAGGCGGCACGCGAGCTCGCGGGTGCCGGCCTCGACGTCCTAGGCCTCGACGCGTCGCGCGGCATGATCGCCGCAGCATCGGGGCCGGCCTCCTGGGTGGTGGGCGACATGACCGCGCTCCCCCTGGCCGACGGTTCTGTTCACGGCGTGTGCGCCTGGTACTCGATCGTGCACACCCCCACCGCCGATCTGCCCGCTCTGTTCGCCGAGTTCCGCCGCGTCACCGTCCCGGACGGCTGGCTGCTGCTGGCGTTCCAGACCGCAGCACCCACCCGCGAGCTGCGCACCGCGTTCGGGCGGGACGTGCACCTCGACTACCTCCGCCACGACGTCGACGAGGTGCAGTCGCTGCTCATCGACAGCGGATACGTGCTGCACCGAGACGCCGTGCGATCCGCTCACGGCACGGAGACGGCGGCGCAGGCGTTCGTCGTCGCGCGGGCACGCGATCACCTCGTGGAGCCGCCGCCGCGCGGGTGTTGATCGAGGATGTCAGACCCCGGAATCCGGGGTTCCGATTCCACTGTTCCTGCGGGGATCCCCGGTGGGCCCACGCCCGTCCAACAGTGCGTGAACGAACTGGACAGATTCGCTGGTCGGCACGACGGCGTCATCAGCCGGGCGCAGGCCCTCGCACTGGGGCTGTCGTCCACTGCGCTCGAACGCCGCGTGTCCGCAGGTCGCTGGACCCGCATGGCGTCGGGCATCTACATGCCGGCAGGTCAACCGGTCACCCAGCAGGCGATGGTGCGCATCGCGGTGCTCCGATGCGGTCGCGGAGCACTGGCGAGTGGGCCCACCGCCGCATGGTGGCTCGGCCTGCTCGAGCGGCCGCCCGCCCACTCCTGGGTGACCATTCCGCGTGCTCGGCGCTACCTCGATCGGTCGGTCACCGTGCGACGACGCGACGTTCCTGCAGTCGACGTGGCGGTGGCCCGTGATCTCCGCGTCACCGGCCTCGCTCTGACTGTGCTGGAGACCGCCGTGATCCTGGAGGAGGCACGGCCCGGCGACGGAACCCAGTTCCTCGACCGCGCACTGCAGACCCGCACATCACTGGACCGGCTGCAGAGTGCCCACGCTCGCAACCCCGGACGTGTCGGCAGCCCTCGCGCCGCGGCGATGCTCGTGCACGCGGCGACCGGCGGCGAATCCGAGGCGGAGCGAATCTTCCTTCGACTGCTGCGCACCTTTCGCATCACGGGATGGGAGTGCGCCGTGCGATCGTGCGGCTACGTGATCGACGTGGCCTTCGTCGACCGACGGGTGGCGATCGAGATCGACGGCTGGGCGTATCACCGCACGGCCGAGCGCATGGCCCACGACGCGGTGCGTCAGAACGCGCTCGTGAACGACGGCTGGACGGTGCTCCGGTTCACCTACCACCGGCTGATTCGAGAGCCCGATGCCGTGATCGCCGAAGTTCGTCGGGCACTGCGTCGATAGTGGAAACGGCGCCCCGGATTCCGGGGTCCAGATTCCACGATCAGCGTTTTCCACGCAACAGGATGATCGCAAACGCCGGCACACCCACCAGCGCCGTCACGACCCCCACCGGAATCTCCTGCGGTGCGAAGACGCTGCGCGCCAGGGTGTCCGCCCACACCATGAACACGGCACCGATCGCCATGGACACCGGCAGCACGCGGTGATGGGCGGTGCCGACGAGGATGCGAGCCGCGTGCGGGATGACCAGCCCGACGAACCCGATGGCTCCCGCCGACGCCACGATGGTCGCGGTCATCAGTGCAGTGACTCCGAGCAGGACGACGGACAGGCGGAGCATCGAGACACCGAGCGCGCGGGCCGTGTCCGATCCCAGCGTGACCGCGTCGAGCGACGGCGCCGCCACCACGCACGCCACCGCCCCGATCCCGACGGCGCCGGCGCACACCGCGACATCGCTCCACCCGGCACCGGCGAGCGAGCCCAGCAACCAGAACAGCACCCCGCGCGTCTGCTCGGCGTCGGCGGAGGACAGCACGATGAACGAGGTGAGGGCCGAGAACAACTGCGTACCAGCCACTCCCGCCAGAATCACCGGCCCTGTCCCACCGCCCGCGCCGGTGGCCAGCATCATCACCAGCACGAAGGACACGAGAGCACCGACGAAGGCGCCGGTCGACAGCGACAGTGCGCCCGCACCCACACCGAGCACCGCCACCGACACCGCGCCCGTCGAGGCACCGGACGAGATGCCGAGAACGAACGGATCCGCCAAGCGGTTACGCAGCAGCGACTGCATGATCGCGCCGCACAGCGCCAGGCCGCACCCGCAGATGGCCGCGAGAAGTGCACGGGGTAGCCGCAGTTCCCAGACGATGCCGTCCTGGATGCGGCTGACGTCCGCCGGCGGGCCACCGAGATGCGCGACGACGACGGCGACCACGTCGGGCACCGTCACGTTCGCCGGGCCCAGCGCGATGGACACCGCCACCGACGCGACGACCGCCAGCAGCGTGGCCACGACCGCCAATGCCGGTCGCACCCTCACCCGTTCGACCACTCCTGCAGTGCCGCAGCCACTTTCTCGATACCGTCGATGGTCCGGATCGACGGATTGAGGTCGGCACCGTTCACGACGATGTAGCGCTTGTCGATCACCGCCTGCATGCGACTCGTCACCGGGTTGCTCTCGAGGAATGCGATCTTGCTCGCCAGCGCGTCACCGTCGATGCTGCGCCGGCTGAGGTCGGCCAGCACGAGTGCGGAGGGGTTGCGGTCGGCGACACTCTCCCAACTCACCTGCGGCCATTCGTCCTTCGTGTCCGCGAAGACGTTGCGCACGCCCACCGCGTTCGAGATGACACCGGACGCTCCGCAGCACCCGGCCATGTAGGGGGCGGTGGTGTCGGCGAACCAGTACGCGAGCGACGCCTCCGACACCGGCGTGGATGCCGCGTCGTAGCGCGTTCGCAGCTCGTCGACGAGGGCATCCCCTCGGTCGCGGACATCGAAGATCGCCGCAAGATCGCGCACCTCCTCGAACACCGTCTCGATGCTCAGTGGCTCGTCCCGGGCACCGTCAGCGTTGACGCTGGTGGCCGACTTACCGATGCAGTCGGTCGGCGACAGGTACGTCGGGACGCCGAGGGCATCGAACCGGTCGCGGTCCGCGACTCCACCCTCTCCCAGCGTTCCGCCGAACGACGCGGTGACCAGATCGGGCTCGGTGTCCAGCACCACCTCGAGCGAGGGCTTGTTGTCCGCCAGCCGAGGAACCTGCGCGTCGGCGTCCGCGAGGTCGGCCCGTACCGGGTCCGTCCAGGTGGCGGTACCGACCATCCGATCTTCCAGCCCGAGGGACAGCAGGATCTCGGTGGATCCCTGGTTGAGGGAGACGGCGCGCTGCGGCGGCGCGTCGATGGTGACGGTGCGGCCGCAGTTCTCGAGGGTGACGGGATAGGTGCTTCCGGCCTCGGCCGCAGCCGTCGTGGTCGGGCCGGTGGAGCATCCTGTGGCGAGGAGGCCGACTGTCGTGACGACAGCGGCGATCGCGAGGCGTGGGGTCATGTTCGGTTGTGCCGTCCTGCTGGGAGCCCGTGCGCGGAGCTTCGAGGGTGGTGCCGGACAGCAAGCGATCGGACTTCGAGCCGAAGCTCGTCACCGTTGCGCGCCAGTCCCGGAATCGCACCGGGTTCCCTCGCTGAACGACTGTTCGAGGGTCACTCTAACGGTCGGTCGTCAGGCCGCCGAGTCGCGGCGGTGTTCGAGAGTCGACTCCTGCCGACGCGCGTCGCGCTCGTCGCGCTCCGCCTTGCGGACGGCGCGACCGATCCAGACACCGATGAGGACCGCCATGAGAAGCCACGCGACCGCGATGCCGACCACGAGCATCCAGCCCGTGGTCACGAGCGGGTCCCGAGGTGGTGCGGTGTCGTCACGACGAGTTTTCGTCACGGCCATTCGCGAGGATTGCCGTGCTCGATCACAATCCGATCTCGGTCCCCATCACCTCGTGGGAGCGAGTGGCGCGTCACCGTCGACGTCGTGTGCATGCTCTACGTCTTCCTCGACGTCGGCCACATGGATGGCATGGCCGACTCGGACGCCGAGAACGACCGACACCACCATCCAGACGGCCACGAAGCCGATGACGAACCACCACATGTCACGAAGTGTTCCACCGATACCGGCGACCGAACCGCCTGCGAGGACGCGACATGGTCACGGTATCCGCTCAGTTCACATACGGAATGTTCACGAAGCTGGGGTTCGCGGGGTCGAGTTGCACGTGCTGGGGTGCCAGCGCGGAGTCGACGAGCATCGGCCCCAGTGGCAGGTAGCGCGGCACGCTGGCGGCGTAGACGTCGATGCGGATGCGGTGGCCCGGCGCGATCACGGCATCCGTGGGGAGCAGGTTGATGTCCACCGTGGTCGGGACGCCGGGCACAAGTGGTTGCCTGCTGGCCAAGGTCAGCGCGGGCTTGGCGTCGATGTAGTCACCGTTGGCGGAGCGGGTGCTCTTGCCCTCGTCGATCTGGCGCAGCGACGCGGTGAGAGCGCCGTGGCTGATCGGGGTGGACGTGCCGTCCGGCGCGACGTCGTTCATCGTCGCGGCCCAGAAGCCGTCGGGCCGATCGAGCACCGTGTTGAGATGCAGGTTGGTGGCACCTGAGATCTGGGTGGGCCTCTCGGCCGGCGCGCTGGTGAACGTCAGCGCCTCGGCCTCGTTGAACCGGGAGTCCTTCGTGCACACGGACCCCAGGATCGCCGCCGCACCCGCAGTACCGACCGCGGCGTCGCGAGAACAGACCCCGCGCAGCCCGGGAGCAACGGTGAGGCGCGCGGTGTCGGACGTCGGCGACGAGGACAGCGTGCCGTCATGGAGGCTGTGCCCGGCGGTGCCGCTGGGGGCGGCGGAGAGGTAGGTGCGCTGCGACTGCGCTCCGGCTCGGGGGAACTGATCGGTGGTGGTCCACCCGCCGCCCTGCTGGAACAGCGTCACGGGGCCGTACTTCTCGACACCGTTGTCGACGCCCTTCAGCCAATGGTCGAACCACGCGCGTTCGAGTGCATCGAGTCGCGGCGGGTTGCCCGGGCGTCCGAAGCCCGCACCCGGATTGACGTGGTAGCCGTCGCCCATGATCAGCTGCTTGCGTCCGGGCGCGACCGGTATGTCGTTGTAGATGCGCGGCTCGCTGTTGGTGAAGATGTCGTGCCAGCCGCCGTAGACCATGGTGGGTACCTCGATCTGCGACAGATCCGCCGAACGGTCGGCGTAGAACTCGCCGTCCTGCGCGACACCGAGTGTCTCGGGCCGGATGTCGGCAATGGTCGGCGCCGTGAAAGCGTTGGCGAGTTCGGGAATCAGGATCGCCGGATCAGCCAATCGATCGGCGAGCCACCGAGTGTCGAACTGGCCCTGCAGGATCGACTGCACGTTCGGGACGAACTTCAGCACGTTGACCAACGTGAGCCACAGCGGCATGAACCCGACACCCAACGCGCCGCCGGTACCCACGATGTCGCGCAGCAGGTCGTTGCCGGGCTCGACCGGGAAGATGGCCTTCAGCGCCGGCGGACGCAGCGCCGCGGCCTGCACGGAGTTGATGGCCGAGTAGGAGATGCCCGACATGCCGACCTGACCGTCCGACCAGGACTGCCGTGAGGTCCAGTCGATGATCTCCGCCGAATCCTGTTGCTCGCGTGGACCCAACACGTCCCATGCGCCCTGCGAGAACCCGGTGCCGCGGGCGTCGACGACCACCTGGGCGTAGCCGTTCTGGACGAGGTTCCGGTTGACGGCGAAGATGCGCAGGCCCCCGCCGTCGACCGCCTGCGTGAGATCGGTGATGCCGTCGAACGGCGTACCGGCGAAGTTCAGGCTCGCCAGGAAGTCGAGCACCGGCTCGCTCACCCCGGGGATCTGCTGGATCGAGTCGATCAGGTTGCCCACGAGCTTGGTGTACGGCGTGATGTTCAGGACGGTCGGGAGGTCGGTCTCCACCGGGCGACCGGACGCATCGGCGGGCCGGTAGATGTTGGCCTGCAACACTGTTCCGTCACTCATCGTGATGGGGACGTCCCAGTCGATGGCCACCTGCGGGTAGTGCGGCGGCGCATCGGCCGCGGCGGTCCAGGCGACGGCGTCCGCGCCGCCGGTGGGATCCGCCGCGGCCGGCACCGCGGTACCGGATGCGACGAGGAGGGCGACGAGAACGCCCGAGATGACCGTGGAACGACGCCGCACACGAGCCCCCATGCTCTGATCGGCACCCTCCCCTGTGATGGGCGCCACTAACCTACCGGACGGTAACCTACGGTCACGGAAAGGTCAACGACCATTCATGCGCCGAACAACAAGAAGAGACCGAGGAAGGTGTACAGCACCATCACCAGCATCAGTGCCAGTTCACCGAGCAGCGCATCCTTCTTCGGTAGGAGCCGCAGAGCCGCGTCGTGCGCCAGTGTCACTCCGACGATGTGCCCGATCACCACGCACAGCACCGTGATCGACGCGACCACCGACGGGTGCGAGGACAACGCGTAGTTCACCGACGCGTCCGCGATGCCGAGCGGATTCCATCCTCGGTCGAACGGATCGAACAACGTGAAGACGCTCTGCTGACCTTTCTCCACGAGATAGGTGAGGTAATGGGCGAAGAAGTACCCGACGACGATCGGGATCAGCGAGTGCGCCAGCAAGCCGGGCAACTGCGCGCGACGCTCCCTCGTCACACCGCCGCTGGTGCGCGCCGCGAGCCAGAACACGGTGCCCACCAGTGCGACACACGCCAGCACGCCGGCCGTGCGGATCAGCACCGGGTCACCGAGGTCACGCGCGAACGACTTCCAACTCGGCGTCTGCGCCAGCGAGTCGAACGCGGTGGAGCCGAGCAGCGTGGCCGTCACGGCGACGGTTCCGCGTCGTACGGGGAGGGTGGCGGCACCGTCGAGCGGGTTACGCAGCACGAGGGCGCGGGACTCCCTGTCGCGCGCCAGGATCGACAACCGCGCCACGGTGTCGCTGAACACCTCGAACGGATCCGCGCGCGCGAACCATTCCTCGCCGAAGATCAGGGCGCCGCCGAGCAGGATCACCACGTACAGCAGACACCAGGTACGCACGGCGGCAACCGAACCGGGATCACTCGACGCCAGTTCGAGCCACACGAAGGCCAGTAGGCCCAGCACCGCCGGGACCACCCCGATGCCGTCGGGCAGGGCCCGCGGCCGGCCGTGCGGCAGAACGCGATACAGCGCGCGGACCGGGGACACGGTACGCCACACCGGCCCGAAGACCAGCGATGCCGGGACCAGCCCGACCCACACCAGCACGTAGAACACGCCGAGCAGCGCGTTGGATGCGTCCTGCGGACCCAGCACCGACGCCGCACCGACCCACACGGCCAGCGCCACCGACGCGGCGCCGACGACGCCCCGGAACGCGGCAGCGTCCACGAGTCGCGCCAGCGGCGTCCGGACCAGGTGTCGATCGGGCGCCAGACGCGGAGTCTTCCACGCCAACAACAGGACCGCGAAGGACGCTGCCAGCGCCCAGGCACCGCCGATGAGGGCGTACGTCACCGGGATCGGCAGGTCGGTCGACCCGCCGAGACCGTGCGCGAGGAGCTCGCTGCTCACGACCGGACGAGCACCGTCGCCACGGTGACGTCGGCCTCGTGCAACTCGATGTCGACCGAGCCCGGCACGTCGACCGTGAAGCGGAACTGCTGATCGTCACCGACCGCCACCGGGAAGCTGTGCTCCGGAACGGAATGCACGTGGATCTCGTCCTCCGCGTCGCTGGACACGGTCACGAGGATCTCCTCGCCGACCCTGCCCTCGAGGCGCTGGTCGACCGGGGTGACCTCACCGCCCGCGATGGAGACGTCGAGCGTGGTGGTGGGCGTGATGCGTGGGACGTCGGACGCCGCTACGGACGTGGCCGGTGTCGAGGAGACCTGCTCGGGCGTCGCCTCGGTCTCCGGCTCCGCCTGCGAGCACCCCGCCAGCGCCAAGGCCGCCAGCCCGACTACCACTGCGCGCATGCCGATTGCCGACCGGCCTCCGGCCTTCCCGCTCACTCCGTGCCCTCCCTCTCGTTCGCATCCTTCAGGTCGTTCTCGGCGTTCTCCGCCCGCTCGGCCCGCCGGTCACGCACGACGATGACGATCACCACGAGAGCGATGAGCACTGCGGGGATGACGGCCGGAAGTGCCAGCACGACAGAATGATCCGCGAGGTAGATCACGTTCGGATCGGGCGTCATACGCGACTGCGCTCCTTGCTGCCCTTCGTCGCGGTGTTGCCGGGGGTGGCCAGGCTGATGCGCGCGGCGCCCCAGGACAGCGACCAGATGAGGGCCAGCGAGCAGGCCAGCACCACGAGGCACGCCGCCGTGAACAGCCATGCCGGGTGGTCGAACGAGCGCTCGCGCTGCAGCAGCTTGGTCTCGTACTGGAATTCGCGGGTGAACTCGGTGGTCGCGGGGACCTCCTCGGCGCCGATGCCCTCGTCCGCCGCCATGAAGATGGGCGCACCGGCCATGGTGCGGCCGTCCTGGATGCGCAGGAACGTCTTCCACGTCCCGTCGACCGGCATCGCACGCGTGGAGCGGTACTCACCCGGGCCGGTGCGCTCGAGGTTGTCGACGACGAGTCCGTGCAGCGAGTCGCCTGCGCCCTGCCAGGCGAGGATGGAGACCCACTCGGGATCGTCGGACACCAGGTCGCTCGGGTCGATGCTCACCGTGGCGGTGACCATGCGGAAGCCGTCCTCGCGGGGAGCGTCGGTGAGACTCACGGTCGCGCTCGCGCCCTGCGGAACGTCGATCATCAAGCCGTTGGCGACGCTGCCGCCGAGCACCAGCACCATCGCGACGACGACGGAACGCCGGACGGCGGGACGCGGGAGTCCGTCACCGCTGAGCGCCTGCGCGAAGAGACCCGCGGTGAGACCGACGACGAGGCCGGCGGGGATGCAGGTGGCGAGCGCCTCGACCCACATGCTGTTCGGCCACGGGTAGAGGAAGACGGCGTCGACCCACATGGACTCCAGGTACAGGCCGACGGTGCCCACGGCGACACCGGTGACGGCACCGAACAGGAGGCGGCGGTGGACGAGAGTGGTCAGACCCATGATCTCGACGACCACGGCCATGCCCAGGTAGAGCGTGAACACGCTGTGCGGCTCACCGAGGACGGGACCGACGATCAGCGCGGTGACCTCGCGGATCACCGCGGCGAACGCGACGGCGAACAGAGCGGATCCGCGGCCCACCATGAGGCGGGCGGCGATGAGCGCGAAGGCACCGGCAGCCGTCATGAGCAGCGGTTGGAAGACGAGCCGGAACTGTTCGACGCCGAAGTCGTACTCGATCTGGAAGACGGACAGGCCGATGACGAGACCACCGAAGGCGGAGCTGCGCATGAACCAGGTGATGATCGAGCGCTTGCGCGAGTCGACGGCCTGCGCCGGGTCCGCCTTCGTCTCGCCGTCGGGCTCACCGCCGGTGGCGGCGGTGGTCACGGCGGTGGAGGCCATCGCGACGCGCCCCTCGTGCTCGAGCAGCAGCACGCCGACGAGCGAGAGCCCGGCGCCGCCGATGAGCATGAGGTGCGTCGGTCCCCACAGCGTCACGTCCTGGCCGAACATGCGGTGCCAGATGTCGTCGAGCGGGAAGCCGATGAGCGCGTACAGGCCCGAACCGGCGATGAGCAGCCCGCCGGTGGGGGCGTACCAGGTCCGGGTGATCTTGATGGCTGCCGGACCGGGCTTCTCGTCGCGCGGCAGGATGATCGCCAGCGCACCGGCGATGAACAGGAAGAACAGGCCCACCAGGATGAAGTAGTGCGCCGGGTTGGCCAACGGGCCCTCGTCGCGACCACGTCCGATGTGCAGGCTGACGTCCCAGATGAAGCCGAAGAACGCGGTGAGGATCGTCGAGATGAACATGACGAGCGGCAGCGCCACCCACCCGGGGCGGTGCAGCTTCTCGCCCGCGTAGTCCGCGAGGCGCTGCAGCCACGTGATGCGCCTCGTCCGGTGCATCACGGCCAGATACAGCAGGAACAGCGAGATGACACCGGCTGCCGCGGTCATGCCGAAGACCTGATCGAGCGCGGCGCCGCCACCGGCCGGCGCCTGTGCGATCAGGTTACTCGAGGTAACACCTACATTGTTCACGCATCGGATTATGTCTGTAACCGGGCGTCAACACCAGAGCTACCCGAAAGTAATTTCTCGGGCACTCTCACGTGCCGCGCGCGGCGGTCGTCGCTGCTCTATCGTCTGCGCATGGACGTCGAACTCCGGCACAACCCCTCCAACACCGTCGCCCGATGCCGCCTCGCGCCACGGGAATCGCTGAACACCGAGGGCGGGGCGATGCTCGCGTGTTCGGCCGGTGTGGACATCCGCAGCAGCACCCCGGGCGGATTCCTCGGCGGACTCAAACGCAGCGCGCTGAGCGCCGGATCCTTCTACGTCACCACGTACACGGCACCGGACCAGGGCGGCTGGGTCGACCTGGCCGGCAAGCTCCCCGGCGACGTCATCACCGTCGACGTCGCCGACGGGCAGGAGTGGTTCGTGGGCCACGGTTCGTGGCTCGGCAACTCCCCCGACGTCACCGTCGACCCGCAGTTCGGCGGAATGAAGCAGATGTTCGGCGGCCAGGGCGCCTTCGGCTACAAGGCGTCGGGACGCGGGCACGTGCTGCTGGGTGTGTACGGCGCCATCGACGTCATGGACCTCGGTCCCGGGGAACGCGTCACCATCGACACCGGTCACGTGGTGGCGTACCACCTCGCGATGACGTTCGACGTGCGTCGAGCGGTACAGGGGAAGACGATGCAGACGCTGAAGTCCGGCGAGGGGCTGGTGTTCGACTTCACCGGTCCGGGCCGCGTCCTGCTGCAGACCAGGAACCCTCGCGAACTCGAACGGCTCATCGACGAGAACCGGCCACGCTCGAGCTGATCGTGGAACTCAGACCCCGGAATCCGGGGTTCAGACTCCACTATTCGCGGTGTAGGCCCGCCAGCCGCCGAACTCGGTGATGTCGGTGCCCGCCTCCGCCGCATCGGCGGCGCACATGAAACCGACCACCTCCCGACCGTCGGACAGCGTCACCGATCCCAGGCCCATCGGTGCGGGCAGCCCGGCCAGGAACGTGCCGAGGTGCGCCGGGGCCATCCGATACAGCTCGCCCGCGATGGAGGCGCTGCCGCCGCGCACCAGTCCGGGCTTGGGCGGCGTGGTGCCCAGATCGACCAGGCGGTAGTCGGCGGAGGTGCTCACCTCACCGACGAACCGCGCACCACGCTCGACCAGCTGACCGTTCAGCGGGAACCCTCGCAGGTGCGCGCCGACGACGAGCACGTCCACGCCGCCCTCCACGAGTACCGCCGTGTCCTGATCCGCCACCGCGGCGCCGATGTCGAGCAGTACCTGATCGGTGAACGCGGGGCCCACGACCATGACGCCGAAGGGATCCCCCGCCGTCGTGCGCGCACCCGGCACCGCGACGGCCGCCATGTCGAGGAGGTTGCAGAAGTTGGTGAACGTGCCGAGCCTGCGGTTGATGCCGAGCGGATCCGCCTGTACCGCAGCGATGGTGGGGTGCTCGGTGGTCGTCGGCAGCACCAGGCCGTCGAGCCCGTCGAGAATCGACGCCGCGTGCGCCTTCGCCGCCAGCAGCGTCGAGAGGTCGTCGACGTACGCGTGCGCTGCCGGATCCTTCGCGCCCAGCACGATGCGGGAGACGGTCGGGTCGGCGTGCTCGGGCGATGTCGACAGGAACTCGCCGACCGCCGCGTAGCGCTGCGCCACGATCGCCCCGTCGTACAACAGCACGGCCGCGTCCAGCAGCACGGAGATGTCGACGATCTCGTGGTCGATCCCCACAGCGTCCAGTCCCGACACCGTGCGCTCGAACGCCTCCGCGTACTCGGGGCACAGCGCGCGGAGATCCTCGGTGCGTGGAACGGCGACACGGGGGCGCGGCGGCGCCGACAACGGCACCGTCGCGGGCCACGCACGACTCCGCGGATCCGCCGAGTCCGCACCGATCATGATCGCCATGGCTGCTGTGGCCGTGGTGATGTCGGCGGCGAAGACCGTCACGGCGTCGTAGTCCACGCACGCCGGGACGACGCCGGTGTTCGGCACCAGTCCCAGCGTCGGCTTGATGCCCACCAGGGACGCGAAGGCCGCAGGAACTCGGCCCGACCCTGCCGTGTCCGTTCCGAGGGCGATGTCCACGATGCCCAGCGCGACCGCGGTCGCGGAGCCGGAACTCGAGCCGCCCGAGATCTTCTCAGGGTCGTGCGCGTGCCGCACCGCGCCGTACGGGCTGCGCGTTCCCACGAGTCCGGTGGCGAACTGGTCGAGATTGGTCTTGCCCAGCACCAGAGCGCCGGCGGCACGGAGCCGCGCGACCACGGTCGCATCGACGTCCGGGGTACGCGAGAACTCGGGGCACGCCGCCGTCGTCGGGAGACCCGCGACGTCGATGTTGTCCTTGACCGCGAGCACCGTCCCGTACAGCGGCAGGCTCTCGTCCAGACCGGCGGCCTCCGCGAGGACCTCCGCCTCGTCGCGCAGCGTGATCCATACCTCGGGGCGGTCGACCTCGGCGATGCGCTTGTACGCGAGCAACACTCGATCGGCGGCGGTCGTCATCATGCTCCCTGTGCTGTGGTGAGGGCGAACTCGCCGGCCGCGGACCAGGCATCGCGCTCGATGCCGAACGCCTCGGCCTGCTTCTTGCGGAACTCGGCGATGGAGCTGTCGTTCTCGGCCAGGAACTCGTCGTGGTCGGCCAGAGAGAAGGTGCCGTCGGTGATCTCGACACCCGCTCCGCGCCCGGCCGCGAGATCGGCGCGCATGTCGGCGAGTTCCTCGGTGCTGACGGGGTACCAGGAGATGCGGTCGAAGAAACGCAGCAGCCAGGGCGTGCCCTCTTCGAAACCCTTGACTGCGGACGGGTGTCGGTGGTTCCAGACCTGCGTGGTGCGACCGACGAACTGGTAGCCGCCGGGTCCCTCCATGCCGTAGATGCACAGATACGCGCCGCCGATCCCCACGGCGTTCTCCGGTGTCCACGTCCGCGCCGGGTTGTACTTCGTCGTGACGAGGCGGTGCCGTGGATCCAGCGGAGTCGCCACCGGCGCACCGAGGTACACGTCGCCCAGGCCCAGCACCATGTACTCGGCGTCGAAGACCGTGTCGTACACGTCGTCGACGGATTCGAGCCCGTTCATCCGGCGGATGAACTCGATGTTCCACGGGCACCACGGCGCGTCGGAGCGTACGCCGTGCATGTAGCGCTGGATCGCCTCGCGCGTGGACGGGTCGTCCCACGAGAGCGGCAGCCGCACCTGCCGACTGGGCACCGTGAGCTCGGAGGTGTCCGGCAGCGCGTCCTCGGCCTCGAGCAGCAGATCGAGGAGTTTCGCAGTCGGCAGCACGTCGGGGTCGACCTTCACCTGCAATGACCGGATACCGGGCGTCAGATCGACCAGTCCGGCGGGGGCGATGGCCTCGACGGCCTCGTGCAGTGCGTGCGCGCGGGCCCGCAGTGCCAGGTCGAGGGACATCTCGCCGTACTCGACCAGGATGTTGTCGTCACCGGAGCGTCGGTAGGTGACCGGCGTCGCGCCGTCGCGGCGCGCGATGACTCCGTCGTCCCCGTCGCCGCCGCGCGAGAACACCACGGGCAGGCCGGCGCGCCGGCCGACACCCAGCGTGTTCTTCGAGGCGGCCGCAGCGGCCTCGAGCGCGACGAAGCGCACCGTGTCGCCGGGGCGCAGCTGACCGAGCTTCCAGCGATCGGCCGCGACCACCGTCACCGGGCACACGAAACCGCCCAGGCTCGGGCCGTCGGGACCGAGCAGGATGGGGGTGTCGCCCGTGAAGTCCAGCGCCCCGACCGAATACGCGTTGTCGTGGATGTTCGACGGGTGCAGACCCGCCTCTCCCCCGTCGGTGCGCGCCCAGTCCGGGCGGGGTCCGACCAGCCGCACGCCGGTGCGATCGGAGTTGAAGTGCACCTCGTAGTCGGTGCCGAGAATGGTGTCCATGTCGGAGCGGGTGAAGAACTCGGGTGCGCCGTGCGGCCCTTCCGTGACGGCGAGCTGCCACGAGTGCGTCAGCGCCGGAACGTGTTCCATCGGCACGGGTGCGGTCGTACCGGTCGCGCGATCCGCCGGGGCGAGGTCGTCGCCCGCCTGCAGCACTCGGCCGTCGAGCCCGCCGAACGTCCCGAGCGTGAAGGTCGACGCACTGCCGAGGTACTCCTCGGCCAGGACGCTGCCGCGGATCGCGACGTACATCCGCAGACCGGCCCCGGACACCGCACCCACGTCGAGCACCCCGCCCGCGGGCACCGTGATCGGAGTCCAGCGCTCGGCGGGTTCGCCGTTCACGGTGACGGGTGCGTCCGCACCGGTGACGCACACGACGGTCTCGTCGTCGAAACGCAGTGCGGGACCGCTCATCGTGGTCTCGAGCGCCGGCGCTCCCTCTGGGTTGCCGACGGCGACGTTGCCCAACCGCAGCGACAGGTCGTCCATCGGCCCCGACGGGGGTACTCCCACCTTCCAGTACCCCACCCGGCCGGGCCAGTCCTGAATGGTGGTGAGCATGCCGGGGCGCTCGACGCGGATGCTCATGCGGGCCGCGTCACGATCAGACGAACCGGTGTCGGGTCGAAACCGTTGCACGGGTTGTTGATCTGCGGGCAGTTGGAGATCAGGACCAGCGAGTCGATCTCCGCGCGCAGCGCGAGCCGCTTGCCCGGCGCGGACAGTCCGTCGACGATGCCCAGGGTGCCGTCCGCGTCGACCGGGACGTTCATGAAGAAGTTGATGTTGGAGACGATGTCGCGCTTGCCCAGACCCCACCGCGACCCCTCGAGCACGAAGTTCTCGACACACGCGTGCTGGTGCTTGGTGTGGTGGCCGTAGCGCAGCGTGTTCGATTCCTGCGAGCACGCACCGCCGATCGTGTCGTGATTGCCCACCTCGTCGGCGACGATGGTCATCATCGGCCGGGACTCGCTGTCGCGCAGCACCGTTCCCGTGGTGAGGTAGACGTTGCCCTGGCCCACCATGGTGGCCGGTGCGCTGTAGCGGACGGTGTGGTCGTCGGCGCCGTAGACCAGGGTGTCGACGGCCTGGTTGCCCTCCAGGTCGAGGATGGTGAGGACGTCGCCGGCGCGCACGACGGCGGACCACGGGCCGCGGGCAGGTGCGACCTCGTCGAGGATCACCCGGCCGGCCACCAGCGCCAGTTCCTGTACTGCTGCGGTCATTTCGAGCCTCCTGCTGCGTACGTGTCCTCCGTGTTGGCGACGGCACGGAGGTATTCGGGATCGGTGTTCGGCAGCGCGTCGAGATCCTGCGGCGACGGCCAGGCCAGCACCTCGAGGGACGTGGTGTCGAAGGTGGGCGACGGATCGATCGGGTGCGCCGTGTTGGCGATGCTCACGATCACCGGTAGGTGCAGGATCAGGTCGACCTCGCGGCCGGCACCCGCGGAACCCGTGCTACGGAGCGCCCCGTCGGGATCGACGGTGACGCCGTGGAAGAAGCTGAGTGTCGGCGGCACATCGCGGGGACCGAGTCCGTTCTTCAGGGCGGCCAGGATCAGCAACTCGCGGCCCGCGGGCGACGCCGAGTATGCGCTGCCGTCACCGTACTTCGCGGTGTTGGTGAGCAGCGTCGTCGTACCGCACAGTGCGTCGTGGTGTCCGGACGAGTCGGCCAGCACGGTGGCGAGCACCCGCCCCTGGTCGGACAGCAGCGGATGACCCACACCCAGGTACGCCTGCCACGGCACCTTGACGGTGTCGGCGGTGTTGAGGCGTTCCCACGGTGCGTCGGCACGGTGCAGCAGGACGTGCGCGCAGGCCGCTCCGTCGATGTCGCGCAACCGGACTCGGGTTCCGCGCTGGAGCACCTTCGTCGTGTACCGCCCGCCGGGAACGGTCTCGGCCCAGACGAGCGACGCGGCATCGGTTCCGGGAACCTCGTGCGGCCACAGGGAGGGTGGGACCACCGGCATCGAGTCGGTGATCTCCCGAGCCTGCGACCGGGCGTGCTCGCGGGCGGCTGTGGTGGTGGCGGTCATGCGGACACTCCTGTGGTGACGGGGTTGGGGTGGGCCTTGCCGCGCGGGAAGCACAGCGCACCGACGGCGACGACGGCCAGCACGGTGAGGGGCGCGGCCCAGCGCAGCAGCGGGAAATCGCCGGAGGGGTCGTAGATCTCGGGGCGCGGCCAGGACAGGTTGACCACCATGGCAGCGCCGTAGACGACGGCGAGAAGGTTGACGGGCAGGCCGAGTCGGCCGAGGGTGAACAGCGGCTTGCCCTCGGAGTCGACCTTCGGGGCGCCGGTGGTGTTGTGGGGCCAGCCCTTCAGCCGCTGGAGGAGCAGCGGCACGGTGACCATCATGTAGGCGAGGTAGATGAGCACGATGCACACGCTGGCGAGGGTGGAAAAGATCGCCGAGTTGCCGACGTTGACCACGAGCACCAGGACGCAGCCCAGTCCGATGACGACGGCCGGGGCGATGGGCGTGCCCGTGGTCTTGTTGACCGATCCGAGAACACGGGACGCGGGGAGCCGGCCGTCGCGGGCCATCGAGAACATGAGCCGGGACGCCGCGGTCTGAATGGCCAACGTGCAGATGAGGATCGCGATGGCCACGTCGATCAGGAGCACGGTGCCCCACGGGGACGAGAGCACGGAGTTCAGCACGTACGGCAGACCCTGCGTCGCGAGTTCACCGTCGGTGAGGCTGGGTGCCGCCATGAGCGCACCGATGATCATGAGCCCGCCGCCCAGTGCGGAGACGGACAGCGCGAGACGGATGGTGCGCGGTGCGACCCGGCGGGGATTCTTCGTCTCCTCGGCCAGTTCGCCGGCGGAGCCGAATCCCACCATGACGTAGGCGGCCATGAGTCCCGAGACGATCCACGCCCCGATGTAGCCGGAATCGACGGGCACGCCGCCGGTGTCGAACACGACGTCCGGTCCGCGCTGAGCATGAGTGAAGAACACGCCGATCACCGCGATGACACCGACGATCTCGCAGGTGACACCGATCGAGTTGATGCGCGCCATGGCGTTGACACCGATGGAGTTGATGGTCGTGGTGATCACCAGCAGCGCGGTGCCCAGCACGACGGCGTTGGTGGCGCCGTCCGACGAGGTCAGTGCGGTGTCGGTGCCGACGATCTGGAAGCCGCTCCAGACGTTCGGCAGCACCACCTGCAGTGCGATGGCGGCGGCGGAGGCCGTCACGATCTGCGCGATGATCATGAACCACCCGGCGAACCAGCCGGTGATCTCACCGCCGACGCGGCGTGACCACTGGTAGATGGCCCCGGAGATGGGGTAGCGCGCGGCCAGTTCGGCGAAGCACAGCGCCACCATGAACTGGCCGACGAACACCACCGGCCACGCCCAGAAGAACGCCGGGCCGGCGAAGCTGAAGCCCAGGCCGAACAGCTGGAAGATCGTCGTCAGGATCGAGACGAACGAGAAACCCGCCGCGAAGGACGCGAACTTCCCCAGCTTGCGATGCAGCTGTTGTTCGTACCCGAACTCGAGGAGATCGTCGGAGTCGCCGTCCGCGTGACGGTCCGACGGGGGTGGGAGCACGGCCTGGCTCATGGGTGTTCTCCATCGACGGGAGGGGTGTATCTGTCGAGTGATAGTTAATCGGACGCAGCGGCCTCGGTGGTGTCCGTGATGTATCGAGATGTTGCGAGTGCGTTACGCGCTCAGAGCGCGCAGGAAGAGGGGAAGGAAGGGGCGTGCCGACGGTGCACCGGCCTGGCGGAACGGCGCCGAGTCCTGCGATGCGGCGATCCAGTCCCGCCGCTCGACGTCGGTCAGATCCAGCCGGAACCCGGTCGGCGCGACGAGCAGATGCAGCAGCATGGTCGCGGCCCGTCCGTTGCCTTCACGGAAGGGATGCACCTGGTTGAGGTCGGCGTAGGTGCGGCTCAGGAGGTACGCGAGCTCGCCCCGGTCGGCGGCGGTCCAGTCGGCGTCCAGGATGGTCTCGTGCACGCTCATGAGGCCGTCCCACACGACGGAGCACCTCGCGAACGCGGTGCCGTTCTTCGACAGTTCCACGGTGCGCACGTCGCCTGCCCACACGTAGACGTCCTGGAAGACGTAGCGGTGCACGCTCAGCAGGCGGTGCACACCGACGGCGCCCCCGAGGTCGGCCCGCCCGGTGTGACAGCGGACCAGACGGAGTGCGGTGAGGATGCTCTCCGCGCGGTGCAACGCGGCCGCGTCGACGATGCCCAGCACGTTGCGCAGCGTCGTCGACCCGGGCAGCAGGTACGGGGTGTGCCGCGGACGCAGTGCCGCCCAGCGTGATTCACGCTTCGGTCCATCGCCGACGAGCCCCTCGCGCACCGACGGCAGCACCGTCTCGCCGCGACACTCGGCGACGAGGAGTGCCAGGTCCGCCGGCGTGGGACGCCATCCCTCGAGCCGTTCGGCGGCGACGGCCTGATCGACGGCGTGACACTGATCCGGGGTGAGCCCGGCGAACGTGTCGGGATGTTCCTCGGACGGCCTCATCGAGCCAGGTACGCCGAGGCGCGTTGCACGCCCGCCACTTCCCGCGCAGCCGCGTCGAGCAGGCTCCGGTCGAGGGGCGTGAGGTCCGACGGGCGCACCAGGTCGTCGACGGGGCGGCCGTCGCGCAGTGCCTCGCACTGGTGCCGCAGCCGGATGCGCTGGACGACGTCGAACGATTCCGCGAGCACCGCGGCGTCGTCCTCGGACAGCACCTGCGCGCGAGCACCGTGCTCGAGCCGAGCCGGCGTGCCCACGGCGTCGTGCCCGGCGGAGACACCGGCCCAGCGCGCGATGTCCACGATGGGAGTCAGGATCCCCGCCTTCACGTCCATCGTGTCCGCACGACGGAAGAGCTTGTCCCGCAGTGTCACCCGCGCCTTGATCGTCGTCGCCTCACGCAACATCAGCAGTCGCGAGTGAGCGGCGTCGGCCAGCGCGGCGCGCGCGGGCTCCGCCGGTGTCCATCCGCCCGGCATCACCGGACGCGCATCGAGCGCGAGCGAGAGCATCACCACACCGGTGTCCTCGTACGGATCGGCCACCCAGCCCGCCACCGCGCCGGACCACTCGTCGACCGTCCGCACGAAGCGCGGCGACGCGGCACTCGCGTGATGGGGATCGGCTGCGAGACCGCAGCGTTCGAGTAC
This sequence comes from Rhodococcus sp. MEB041, assembly GCF_030208955.1. Classification (NCBI taxonomy): domain Bacteria; kingdom Bacillati; phylum Actinomycetota; class Actinomycetes; order Mycobacteriales; family Nocardiaceae; genus Rhodococcus; species Rhodococcus sp. MEB041. Next base: position 302,520 of record NZ_JARVSZ010000004.1, on the reverse strand, counting down.
GGCGTGCACGTCCGACCCCATCGGGGACGGGCCGCCCACCCGCGCCGTCTCGACATCGGACGACGGGACCGATTCGCGTCGAGCGACGCTTCCGGAGACCAGCCAGGTGGACGCGTCGTCGCCCAGCAGTTCGGCGGCCCGGCGCACGGTGGCCGTCACCACGGACGATCGCACTGCCGTCACGTCGGCCGACGGGACGCGGGAATCGTTCAGCGACAACGTCACCGAGGCAAGCCGCCCGCACGCCTCGACCAGATCGTCGACACTCGCCGAGCGCTCCACCGCGGTGCGCAGCGCTGTGCCCGCACGCAGCGCCGGCGAGAGCAGATCCTGTTCGAGGGCGATGCCGAGCACGCCCCCACTCGCGTCCAGCACCACCAGTCGGCGGACACCCGCAGCGAGCGCGACGGCCGCCGCCTCCGCGACGGGCACCTCGGCGTCGACAGTGACGGCAGGAACGGACGCGACGGCCGACACCGGTGCCGCGGTGCTCAGGCCCGCGGCGATCACGCGTCGGCGCAGGTCGCCGTCGGTCACCACTCCCCACACCGAGCCCGGGCACTGCACGACGAGAGTGCTCGACCGCGCCCGGGTCATCGCGTCGGCTGCCTCCGCGACGGTGATGTCGGCTCGGCCGATCGGGACACCGCGACGCGTCAGCGCGCTCACCGGGGAACGCCGACGCGAGGAGGTCACCCGGCCACGTTAACCCCGACGGCCCCACTGTTCCCGGTGCACGGCGTCGGACAGGGGCCGACGCGGACGCCACCCGAACCGCTCGAGGTCCGGAACCTCCTGGAACTGCGTCACCGGACCGACGCACAGCCACGCGACGGGACGCACGGCGTCGTCGCCGGTCAGGCCGATGATGTCCCGCAGCACCGCCTCGTCGTAGAACGACACCCACCCGACGCCGACACCCTCGGACACCGCTGCGAGCCACAGGTTCTCGATGGCCAGGGCCACGGAGAGCAGGCCCGTGTCCCGCACCGTGGCCCGGCCCAGAACGTGCTCACCACCGCGGGAGTCGTCGTACGTCACGACGACGCCGGTGCCACTGGTCTCGATCCCCTCGACGCGGATCGGGTCGAAGGTCTCGGCGCGGTCGGCGGGCAGTGATGCCGCGAAGTCGGCGCGGCACTGCGCCACGTGCGCGGCGAATCGCCCCAGCGTCTCGGGGTGTCGGACGATCACGAAGTCCCACGGCTGGGTGTTCCCGACACTGGGTGCGCGGTGGGCGGCGGCGAGAAGGCGGGTGAGGACGGCGTCGTCGACCACCTCACCGCTGAATTCGCTACGGACGTCCCGACGTGCGGCGATGGCGTCGTGGACGGACAGGTGCTCGGTGCTCATGTGGTGACCGTGCCAGAACACGCCTAGTGTCGACACCACTCGGTGCGTCCGAGTCTCGAGACAACGGGGGGTCGATTCATCGTGGGTTCGACGCCCGGCACCACGCCACCGCCCGGTAGAGGTCAGCTCACCCGCACCGTCATCCTGCGCGCGGGCATCGCCTTCATCGACGACAACGGCGCTCGTGATCTGACGATGCGCCGACTCGGCGGGCGTCTCGGCGTCGAGGCGATGGCGCTCTACCACTACTTCGGCGGCAAGGAAGAACTGCTCGACGGCATCGTCGACCAGGTCATCGACGATCTGGGCAGCGACCCGCAGGTGCTGATGAAGGGCGCCTCGAGCTGGCAGGACTACCTGCAGCGGCTGGCGCACGGCGTGCGCCGGATGGCGCTCGAACATCCCGAGGTGTTCCCGCTCATCGCGACCCGGCCGAACAGCGCGCCGTGGGTGCGGCCCCCACTCCGCAGCGTGCGGTGGCTCGAGAACTTCCTCTCCAGCCTGAAGGAATGGGGATTCGACGACGCGGCCGCGGCCGCCGCCTACCGCTCGTACACGAGTTTCCTGCTCGGACAGCTGTTGCTCGAGGTCTCGGCGCAGGGAGTCTCGATCGGTCCGACGGACCCCAACGATCCCGACGATCCCCGCGCCACCGCTCAGCCCGGAGACGACATCGACCCGACGGAGTTCCCCACCGTGGTGCGGATGAAGGCGGAGCTGGCGCGCGATCTCGGCCTGCCCGAGTTCGAGAAAGCGCTCGAGGCTCTGCTCGACCGACTCGCCGCGACCCTGCCTCAGGTGGACGGGTAGCGCAGCTTGGCTCCCGCCTCGACGATGTCCGCGGCAAGCTTGTGCAGCGGTCGGTTGTTGTTCTGCGACAGCTTCGAGAGCATCTCGAACGCCTGAACCGAGTCCACCTCGAACCGCTCCATCAGCATGCCCTTGGCCTGACCGATGATGTCGCGGGACGCGAGGCCGGACCGGAACTGCGCTTCCTTCTGCAGACTCTGTACCGCGATGGCGGCGTGCGCCGCGATCGCCGTCGCCACGGTCAGGCTGTCCTCGTCGAACGCCGCGGTCGACGACGAGTACAGCGTGAGCACTCCCAGCGTGCGCTCGTGCATCGCCAGCGGTACGGCGGCCAGCGCGCGGACACCGACGGCGTCGGCCACCTCCGCCAGACCGGGCCAACGATGCACCGGACCGGCGACGACGGCAGCGAGGTCCACGTCCGCCTCGAAGGACCGATGCAGGAGATCGACGGTCGGTCCGTCCCCTGGTCGCCTCTGCACCCGGTCGAGTGCGGCCGCGATGTCGCTGCTCGTGCGGCTGGGCTCCGCAGGCCCCGGCACATCGGCCGCGAGCCGCACCGACGCGTGATTCGCGGCGTCGATCAGATCGACCGACACCGCGAGGACGTGATCGAGAACTTCGTCGATCGTCCGGACCTGGCGCGACCCGGCGAACTCGCGCGCCAGCTCGGCCAGAGTGCGCACCAGATCGAGGTGCTCGGAGCTCGGCGGCCGACCGTCGTTGCTCATGTGTGGTGCTGATCCCTTCGGTTCTCTCATCATCCGTCGTCACTCGGTCGTCGCAGACCGGACGACAAAAGGCGACACCCACCAGTGCCGACGCCTACTGCTGGACGCCGGGCGGGGTATCGCCTTCCGCGCAACTATAACCGGACACCCCGACAGCGGTACGGTGGTCTCGCACTCCGCGTACGGGTCGTCGAGTGATGAATCGGCGAAGGCGGGAGATGCGGGAATGACCGACAGCGCGGACACCACGGCCGAACGACGGGCGTTGGCCCTGTTGGCGGAGGCCCTGACAGACCTGGACAGTGCGCTCGCCGTCTCCCACACGGCCGACGGCGCGCTCGACACGATCTGCGCGCGCGTCGTGACGGCGATTCCCGACGCCGACGCAGCGGGCGTCACTGTCTTCCGCCGCGGCAGGCCGCAGACCGCCGCGAGCACCGAGACGTTCGTCCTCGAGGTGGACCAGGCCCAGTATCGCAGCGCGCAGGGACCGTGCATCGAGTCGGCGTTGACCCACGAGGTGGTGCGTGCCGATCTCGACGACGTGTCCCAGCGCTGGCCCGTTTTCGCGAAGGCGATCGATCACCTCGACGTCGCGAGTTTCCTGTCCGCGCCCGTCACCGCGGGTGGTGCCCACATCGGCGCCCTCAATCTCTACAGCCACACCGACCACCGGTTCGATTCCGTCGACGAGTCGGCGATGCGGGTGTTCGTGCAGGCCGCCCAGTCGGCCCTGACCGGAGCGGAGAACTCCGAGCACGCCGCGAGACAGGTCGAGACCTATGCCGCCGCGATGGAGTCCCGGGCCGCGATCGAACAGGCCAAGGGCGCCCTGATGCTGGGACTCAACGTGTCGGCCGACAAAGCCTTCGACCTGCTGCTCTGGCGCTCGCAGACCACGAACATCAAGGTACGGACTCTCGCCGAGCAACTGGTCCGCGACATCGGCTCGCTCGGCGATGCACCGGACGCTCTGTCCACCGAACTCGGCAAGCTGCTGATGACAGCGCACACGCGCGTGCCGTCGGGTCAGGTCACTCCGGCCGAGTAGTGCGCCCCGACCGCGTCGACGGGTCTTCGCCTCGGGTCAGCGGCGGCACGTGTTCCACCGCGCCCGCCACCGTCGCGAGCAGTCCGCTGGTGCGCTGCAGCAACTGCACCGTCGACGGCGTGGTCACCCGCCTCGACACCACGTCCAGTGCGTCCCGCGATCTGTCCAGCATCGTGAGCGGCAGCGCGGCGACGACGTTGCCCGGTGGGCGGCGGGCCACCACCGGATGCGGCCTCGTCGGCGCCGTGCGCCGCACCGCGGTCCACGCCAGGCCGAGCCGACGGAGCTGCGCGTCGTCCATCGCGCGGCGCAGCATCGGGAACAGCCGGTCCTCCTCGTCGCGCACGTCCTCACGCAGCAGGACGACGATGCGATCGAGCAGCGCGCTGCCCTCGTCGGTGCCGTGGCCCTTCTCCTCGAGCGTGGAGAACAGCTCGTTGATCTCCTGATGCTCGCGCTCGATCTCGAGGGTCAGCGACTCGCCGTCCGGCACCCACTTCCGGATGGCGGGCCACAGCACCGACTCCTCGGCGAACGCGTGCGGGAAGACGAGCCGACAGATGCGGTTCAGCACGTCGGCACGATCTGCGGCCGGCGTCTCGCCGAGCTCGTGGAGCAACTGGTCGAGCTCGATGTGGTCGTCGCGTTGCCGGGTCAACACGCTGGTGCGGCCGCCGAGCTCGGCGACGGAAGCCGTGGCGATGGAGGGCAGTTGATCTGTCACAGCTGATCCTTCAGGTCGGTCGGCTCAGGTTCGGGGCTCGAGAGACAGCTCGACTCCGTAGGTGTTCAGAGTCGGGGGAAGTGGTCGCGACGGTGCGAGCGCAGGGTTCGTGAGAGCCACCCCGGACCGAGCGAGAATCGACGCCAGCATCGACGACGCGGTGAACGACACGAGATTCTGACCGGGGCACACCACCGGCCCGGCACTGAACGGCACCAGCTGCGGGTACTGCTCCGCGGTGCCGTCGAGCCAGATGTCGGGCGCGAACCGATCGGCGAAGGGCAGCGCGTCCGCGTCCCGGTGGAACCCGGACGCCAGAATGGCGAACGCCGTGCCGGCTCGCACGATTCGAGTGCTCGAATCACCGGTCCACTCCGTGTCGACGGTCGAGTCCCGCAGGATCGCCGGCGTCGTCGGCCACAGACGGATCGACTCGAGGATGCACGCCCGCAGGAACGGCAGCGCCTGCGGACGGCCGACGTCACCCGCGCTCGCCTCCTCGACGGCCCGCCGCTCGAGGTCGGGGTGCGAGGCCAGCAGCGCGAGCGCCCGCAGCGTCGCCATACCGGCCGCGTCGAACGCGAAGAGCCACTGCGGCATCTGACCCACCGGGTCCACCGCACCGCCCACCCGACTGTGCGCGACGACGGCGGCGAGCGAGTTCGGCTCCGCCGCATCGACATACGAGTACAGGTCGTCGATGAAGCGATCCCGCGCACGGCGTCGCTGCGGTACGAAGTACGACCAGTTACCGTTCCCGCGCAGGGAACGCAGACGGTCGGTCACCGTCTCGTCGTCGCGCGCGGACGCACCCAGCACGACCCGGCGCACCACCCGCCACCACAGCTGCAGGAACTCGTCCGCCGACACCGGGCGCGGCGCTCCCGCACCGGGACCGGACAGCAGAGTGTCGACCTCCTCGTCCACCACGGCCACGAACGCCGACGCGAGATGGTGCAGCGGCTGAGGGGTGTCCAGGACCTGCTCGTTGAACGCACGTCGCTCGTCGCGCAGCCGGCCACGGGAGATGAGCACCCCGTGCGGCTGGAACGGTCCCAGCGCGCCGATCTTCTCCCGGTTCGCCGCCGTGAAGTCCTCCGGGGAGTCGACGAGGATGCGCCGGACATCGGCAGGGTCGAGCACGACGGCGATGGTGCGACCGGGCAGAGCCAACTGCACGGGCGCGGAGCCGTACCGGAGTCGCAGCTCCCGCATCGCGGCCAGCGTGGCCGCATCGGCGTCGACCTTCTCGGCCAGCGCCATGGCCGCCGGACGACGAAGGATCACCCCCGAGGTGATCGAGGGTCCCATCAGCCGCGCCGCGTAGGCGAGGGCCCGTGGGCCGGTGACGGCCGGCGCGACGGCGGGGCGGTCGTCGGTCGAGGTGTCGGTCATGGACCTGCGGTACCCCGGCAGGGGGCCGTGAAACGAGCCGGTCAGCTCAGGGCATCGATCACCGCACGCGCCCGATCTGCGAGCGAGGTCCGTGAGCGGCGGGCGTCGGTGACGAGCAGGTCGGTCGCGGGGCCGATGTCGAGACCGTGGGTCTCGGCGAGCACACCGATGGCCTGATCGATCACGGCGGCGTCCTCGAGGACCTGCTGTCGACGCGTCGCCTCGACCGACAGGCGCACGTCGCCCTCGGTGTCGACGCTGACGGCCAACGCCGCCAGATCCGCGACGGCCTGGACGAACGCCGCCGCGTGACCCGGTGCCCGCCACGGCCCCGACGTGTGGACCACGACGGCGCCGGTGCCGGGCGGATCGAAAGTGGGCGGGAAAGTCACGACGGCTGTCCTTTCGTCGTCGAGTCCGACGCGGTGTCGTCGGTGGAGAAGCGCACCTTGCGCTCGACCACCTCGCGGGCGATGTCGTCGACGGGGCGTCGGGCCGAGTACGCCGCGGCGCGCAGCCGGGCGAGCGCCTCGGTCGGCGACACCCGCATCTGCACCGTGATCATGCCGACGGCCAGATTGACGTAGGGCCGGGTGCGATGGTCGCCCAGCGGCGAGTCGTCCGAGGCGTCGCCGAGCGACTGTCCCGCGCCGAGGCCGGGCGCGAAGGCTTCCAGCAGGCTGATGGCTGCCGCGTCCGCGGTCAGCTGGGCGACAGCGGCGAACTCGTCGCTGAGTTCACCGACGGATGCGCGATACAGCTCGAGCACGCCGAACACGGTGTTGCCGCCGCGCAGCGGGAAGGCGAACAGAGCGGCCGCGCCCCCGTCCGACGCGTCGGCGGCGAATCCGGGCCAGTGCTCCTCCGCCTCGCTGTCGAGATCGGCGACGAACACGGTCCGGCCACGGTGGAAGGCGTCGACGCAGGGACCCTGACCGGTGGTGAACTGCAGTTCGTCGAGGTACTGCGACACGGCGTCGGTGGCGTAGACCAACTCGCGCGTGGTGCCGCTCATGACGGTGATGGCGGCGCCGTCCACCTCGACCAACTGCACGACACTGCGGCACAGATCGGCGATGTCGGTGATGGACAACGGTGCGTGCGCGTCGTCGTCACCACCCGATCGCGTCGTCATGACCAGCACTCACTCCTCGTCGATCGACGTCCACACCGTTGTCCGCGACCCGAGGAATGCCCCGTGTGCCGCGAGTCAACCGTAGCGACAAGTCTGGACCGCGCGGGCGACCGGCGTAGAGTTTTCCCGCACCGTTGCACTCGTGAACGGGCGAACAGGCGAACGACCGAGAACACGGAGACCCATGACGAGCGACCCGGAGCAGTCGTTGCACGAACGCATCCGCGCGGCCGCAGACGAACTCGTACTGCTCGAGCGACTCGGGGCCGTGGTCACCGAGCGCATCCGGCTGTCCCTCGATGCGCGCGCCGCGATCGATCTGATGCGCGCGCCGCGATCGATCTCGCCGTGGGTGCACTGATGGTGCGGCACGGATGCGAGGCACCTGCCGCGGTCGCGCGACTGGCGTCGACGCCGTCGTCGCGGTCCGCCACGATGCCCGAGATCGCCGCCGAGGTGCTCGCGACCATCCGATGAGCGGTCGACTCAGTACGCGCCGTCGCTGCCGACGACGGCCTTGAGGGTCTTCAGCACGATGAGCAGATCACCTGTCATGGACCAGTTCTCGACGTAGCTCAGGTCGAGGCGCACCGATTCCTCCCAGGACAGGTCGGAGCGGCCACTCACCTGCCACAGGCCCGTCAGACCGGGTTTGACCAGCAGCCGGCGGCGCACGTCGCCGTCGTAGGTCTCCACCTCGCGGCGCAGCGGCGGCCGCGGGCCCACGATCGACATCTCGCGGCGCAGCACGTTGAAGAACTGCGGCAGCTCGTCGATGCTCAGCCGCCGCATCACGCGGCCGACCTTGGTGACACGCGGATCCTCGCGCATCTTGAACAGGACGCCGCCCTCGCTGTCGTTGAGCGCCAACAACTCCGACACCCGAGCGTCCGCGTCCTGCACCATCGAGCGGAACTTGATCATCTGGAACGGTGTGCCGTCGAGGCCCATGCGCTCGGATCGGTAGAACACCGGACCCTTGCTGGTGGCCTTGACGAGAAGGGCGGCGAGAAGGAACAGCGGGGCCACGGCGACGAGGGCGACCACGGCGAACACCATGTCGAACGCCGTCTTCCCGAAGCGGCTCGCACCGTTGTACTGCGGCTTCTCCACGTGGATGAGCGGGAGGCCGGCGACCGGCCGCATGTGCAGGCGCGGGCCGGCGACGTCGACGACGCCGGGAGCCACGACCAGATCGACGTTCTTCTTCTCGAGGTCCCAGACCATGCGGCGGATGCCCTCGTGGCCGATGTGGTCCGTCGCGGTGACGGCGACGGTGTCCGCGCCCGTGGCCTCGATGGCATCGAGCACGTCGTTCTCGTTGCCGAGGACGGGAATCTCGAGACCGTCGACGGACAGCTGATCCTCGGTGACCGACTGGGTGCGCGGCAGGCACACCCCGACCACGGCGTATCCGGCACTCCCGTCGCGGTTGAACGACCGCGCCATGGAGAGGGCCGAGCTGTGACTGCCGACGATGACGACCGACGTCTGATAGTCGCCGCGACGACGTCCGCGAGCCACGTGCTTGCGGAAGAGCCACCGCGAGACGAGGAGCCCGATCAGCCCGACCGGCAGTGCGATGGCCAGGTAGCCCCGCGCCAGTTCGAAGCGGAAGAGCAACGAGATGATGGCCACGAGCCCGAAGAGGCGGAAGGTGGCGGACAGCAGACGCCTGTACTCCTCGGCTCCCCCGCCGAGCACACGCGGCGAGCGGGTGCGGAAGATCGCGAGGAATGCGATCCACGTCAGCGCGAGGGTGACCGAGACCAACGTGTAGTTGAACGCCGCGCGCGGTACCTCGAGATCCGGCCGACCGAAGCGCACCACCTGTGCGCAGGCGACGGCGGCGACGACGACGAGCACGTCGGTCACCCGGAGCCGGTCCATGTACGCGCGCTCCCAGTCGCGTCGCGAGGTCGCCCTCCGCGATCGCCGAGCCCGCGGCAGTGCGACGTCGCGGCGCTCGGCCGACTCGCTCTCCGCCGGGCTGGGAGCAGACACGTGTACCTCGTTCCGTTCGACTGGATCCGCCTGGGACTCGACCGCTGATACGTGTACCAGGGCAGTCGGTAGCTTATTGCCTTCCCGCAAGGCTCGCTCAGACAACCACAGTGCGGTGAATCACACGGTGAGTTCACACAGATTTAGCGTGTTCGAACGACACGATTTCAGAGGACCCTCAGGCCATTTGTTTGCGGCCGCTCACGAAGAAGACGATCCGCGACGCGACATCGATGATCTGGTCGGCGTAGCGCTCGAAATACCGTCCCAGCAGTGCGATGTCCACGGCATTCATCACGTCGTGCCCGTGATCGTCCGCCGACACGGTGTCCACGACCGTTGTCTTCAGAGAATCGACCCGATCGTTCTGTGAACTCAGACAATCGATACGCCCGAGATCACTCGTACGCAGTGCGTCGACTATTCGACCGGACATGTCGAGACACAATTCGCTCATCTCACGAAACTGCGGCATCAGATGATCGGGAACGATCGGCTCGGGAAAGCGACGGCGCGCGGCTTCGGCGACGTGCACCGCGAGGCCGACCATCCGTGAGAGGTCACTGCTGATGCGCACGGCCGAGAACACTCGGCGGAGATCCGCCGCGACGGGTGCCTGCAGCGCCAGTACGGTGACAGCCTGATCCTCGCAGCGGGCACCGAGTTCTCCGAGTACCTCGCCGCGGGCGATGACGGACTCCGCAGCCTGCAGGTCGCCGTCGAGCAGAGCGATGCTGGCGTCGCGCATGGCGGTCTCCGCCGCCTGCGCGAGAGCGCACAGATCGTCGTTCAGTCCCTCGAGTTGAGCTGTGTACGCGTTGCGCATGATGTCCCCGATCTTGGCCGTCCCGCCGACGCGTCCCGGAGGACGCGACGATGGGGGGTACCCGCGAGAGCGCCCCCCTAATCGAACAGAGAGCGAACGTCGCGCGCGGGCACCGCACGAGAGTAGAGAAATCCTTGGACGCGAGTGCACCCAGTATGGCGGGCGGCCGCGACCTGGTGGTCGCTTTCGATTCCCTCGACGACCAGGGCACGGCCGGTGTCGACCGCGAATCCGGCCAGTGCGCGGACCAACGAGTCGCCCGCGGCGGTACCGAGCGTGCGCGCGATGCCCGCGTCGATCTTGAATCCGTCGACGGGGAAGTCGACGAGGCGTTCGAGCGACGAGAAGCCGATGCCGATGTCGTCGAGCAGCACCCGGAACCCGACGGCCTGCAGGGCGCTGACGAACTCGTGGGCCCGCGCCGGGCGAGCATGCGACACGGTCTCGGTCAGTTCGAAGACCACGCGCGCCGCCGGCACCGCGGACGCGGCGACGATCTCGATGAGGTGGCGTACCGCGTCGGGGGCCGCGAGATGCCGCGCGGACAGGTTGACGTGCAGGTCCATCTCGGGAGCGTCGACCATCCACCGCTCGAAGTCGACGAGCGCGCGGACGAGGACCGCGTGGTCGACGTCGATCTCGAGGTCGCTGCCCTCGATGGTGGGCAGGAAGTCCGCGGGGCTCACCATCGACGGCGCAGTGGTGCCGTCGCCCGGACGCGTCCAGCGGGCAAGAGCCTCGACCGCCGTGACGGCGCCGGACGACACGTCCACGATCGGCTGATACCAGGGAGTGATCTCGCCCCGCTCGATCGCGGCCGCGACAGCGCGGACGCACCCGGCGCTCTTCGAGCGGCCGTGACCACGCAGCGCCTCGAGATGGGTTTCGACCACCCGACCGAACTCGGTGAGAGTGGTGACCGTGTACTCGTTCGCGGGGTGCGGCTCGGCGTCCAGCACGCAGAGGGTGCCGATGATCAGCCCCTCGCGTCCGCGTAACGGAACCCCGACGTAGGACCCGAGCGACAGAGCGTGCAGAGCCTGCGCGGTGGCCGCGCGGACCGGATCGTTCGAGAACCGGTCGAGGACGGAGTTCGAGACCGCGACGGGCCCCGCGGACGCGACCACGTGCTGGCAGGCGGTGACGGAGCGCGGCAGTGTGTGTGGGAACGGTCCCCCGTGCTGAGCACGGGTGTACTGGACGTCCTCGTCGAGGATGTTGAGCTGCGCGGCGGAGAATCCCAGCGTGGTCGCCGCGAGAGCTGTGAGGGTCTGCAGCGTGGAGTCCGTGGCCGTGAAGTCGACATAGTGCCGCGCCGACTCACTCTGGCGCCGGAGTGCGCTCCTCTGCATGACGTGTCCGTTCTACGAGGCCACCGTCGGATGGTTCCGACGTGGCATGTCCCGACACCGTGACCCCCCGGATCGTCAGTGATTCGTACCTGTTCCAGCCCCGTATCGGTCACGGGCGGGAAAAGGTTTCGACCATTCCACAGCCGAGTCATCGTACAAGCCGTCAAACAGGCACGACGCCGGGTATCGGAGGTTCCGCCGTAGTATCACCGAATGACAGCGGACGGGCCCCTGACCGGGTCGGACTGGAACGCACGCGAGCGGAACGAGACCGAGACCGAGCGCCTCGATCGCAACTGGTCGAACCTTCTGCAGGAGCTGCGAGTGGTGCAGACCGGTATCCAGTTGCTCACCGGCTTCCTGCTCACCCTCCCGTTCCAGGCCCGGTTCCCGGAACTCGAGACGTACGAGCAGGCCGTTTACCTAGTGACGCTCGGAGCATCGGTCACCGCCACCATCCTCCTGGTCGCGCCGGTGGCTCTGCACAGGATCCTGTTCCGTCGCCGGGCACTGCGTCAGCTCGTCGACCACGCGAACCGGTTCGCTCTCGCCGGCTTCGTCCTGCTGGGCATCGCGATGTCCGGCGTACCGCTGCTCATCTTCGACCTGGTGGTGGGTCCCACCGCGGGCATCATCGCGTGCGCAGTGGCGGCCACCCTGTTCGTCTCGGTCTGCCTCGTACTGCCCGTGTCGTTGCGCCGCCGGCTGGGTCCGGTGAACGATCGGTCCGATTCGACCGAGTGATCTCGACCATGGATGTGCAAAATCTGCGCGCAGTGGGTACAGGGCTTCCATGATCACCGACGTCGCCGACGACATGCCGGTCACCGACCGTGGTGACGCGACCCGCGATCTGATCCTGCAGGACATCCCCGCCGAGCCGCGGGCGCTGACCGGTGTGCGTACGACGGTGCTCGCATGGCTGCGCGACCGAGGCCTCGACGAGGACCTGTGCCAGGACATCACCCTGGCCACGTACGAGGCACTGGCCAACAGCGTCGAGCACGCCTACGAGCGCTCCGCGGACACCGTGGTGCGCACCGTCGGACTCGAGGTGCGTACTCCGCGGGCCGGCGAGGTGACCATCGACGTGACCGATCGGGGATCCTGGGTCGACAACGGCAACGATCCGCGCCGAGGTCGAGGGCTTCCCCTCATTCATGCGCTCGCGCACGAGGCGTCGGTGGATTCCTCGGAGGACGGCACGACCGTCCGGATGCGGTGGAACGCGGCCTGACGGTCAGACCAGTGCGTGCCGCGACTGCGTCGTCACTGCGGGCACCGGTTCCGACCGCGTCGGTACCACCGGCAGCGGCGCGCTGAACGGAGACTCCGACCGCCGTGCGGCGAGGAGGGCAGCCCCCGTCGCGGCGATGGACTGCGGATCCTGCGGCATCACCAGAGCGGAACCCCACTCGCGCGCGAACACACCGCGCAGCAGAGGGAGGTTCGCCGGTCCGCCGGCCAGCACCACGGCGTCGACACGATGCGCACCCCGGCGCACCACATCGCTCACCCAGTCGGCAGCCTCGGTGACGTAGTCCAGCATCAGCCGGTCCACCGTGGTCCGCCAGACGTTCACGGTGCCCCCGACGAACGGTCCGCCGACGCGCACGACGCGGTGCAGGGCGATCATCTCCATCGCCCACTCGACGCCCTCGGTCAGTAGCTGAGAGTCGTTCGGCGACAGCGGTTCCGCTGTGCCGTAGGCAGCCAGGAGGTGCTCGCGGACACTGTCCGCGAAGGCACTGCCCCGGTAGCGGTCGGTCCACGTCGCGTCCTTGACGAAGCCCGTGGCCACGTCGACGACGGACACCGACGTACCGCTCTTCCCCATGTCGACGACGGCGATCGTGGATCCCGACTCGACCAGGCCGCGCATTCTCAGATACATCAGCTGGGCGCCGAGTTCCGAAGCGAGACGGACACATCCGCCGGTGTGCACGGACAGGGAGATGGTACCCACGCGTGACCGGGGCTCGTCCGGAACCACCAGCACGGCGGTCTCACGATCGGCGCCGTGGCGCGCACAGACCGAATCCACCACGTCGACAGCGGCTTCCAGTCGATCGCGACCGCGTGCCACCGTGACGGACTCGGTACCGAGCAACGCACGACCCATGGGATCCATCACCGCGGCTCGTATCGCCGACGCTCCGAGGGAAATTCCTACCACTGCTCGCATGACCCGCCCCGTTCCTGGTGTTCCGCGACGAAGCCTAGGCGCTCGAACAGGGAAAAGGTCGGTTCTCAGTGGCTATTGGCAAAGTTTGGTTGGTTTCACTAGGAACCGGGGCGTCACTCGACCGACGCGGTACCGGACGTGTCCGGCGTCGGGTCGGGCTCGGACGGCTGGGTCGGCGGCTCGGAATCCGTCGGCGGCTCGGACGACGAGCCTCCCGTCGATCCGGGTGTCTCGCCGCCGCCGGAACCACCGCCTGTACCGGTGCCGGGATCGGTACCACCCGTGCCGGTTCCGCCGCCGCTGGTCGATCCGCCGCCGGTGGAGCCTCCGCTGGTCGAACCACCGCTGGTCGAACCACCGCTGGTCGAACCACCACTCGTCGAACCACCGCTCGTGGAACCACTCGTCGTCGATCCACCGCTCGTGGATCCGCCGCTCGTCGATCCACCGCTGGACGGCGCCGCCGACGAGGTTCCCGGTCGCGTGGTCGCGGCACCGGGTGCGGCGGGCACCGACGCGGCGCCGTTCTGCTGCGTGACACCGGGGCGGATGCCGGTGAGGGCGTCCGCGACCGTGGTGCCGCCGGGCACGGGTGCCGGCACGGCCGTGGGGCTCGATCCGGCGGGCGCTGCGGGATTGGGGGCGATACCGGTGCCCGCCTCGGCCGAGTCGGTGGCCGACGTGGACAGGGGTTCCGCGACACCGGCGGCCTCGGGAGCCCGCGGTCCCGTCACGGCCCAGACCGCGAACGATCCGGCCAGGACGGCGGCAGCGACTCCCGCACCCACGACGGCGAACCCTCGGCGCGTCTCGCGTGAGGACGCGTCGACCGGCTCGGGCAGCACCACCGGGATCGGACCGGTGATCGCGTCGCCCGCGTCGTGGTCGGCCCACAGCGCGACGGCGACCGCCGGTTCGAGGGACGGATCGACGTCCACCGCGTCGACGACGACCACGTCGCGAACGTGACCGTCGCGCAGCGCGGACTCGACGGGCTCACGCAGATGCGGCGACTCGAGGACGACGGCGGCACCGGTGAGCAGCAGATCGGCGCGGGCAGCCCGGAGCCGCATGACACCGATGGACGTTGCGACCGCCGCGGCCACCTCGGCCGGGGACCCGGTCTGCATCGGGATGGTGCGCTCGTCGACCGGACCGAGCCGAGGCAGCTCGACGTCGACGAGAGCCGCCGTCACCTCGTCGCTCGTCGCCGAGATTCCCAGCACGATGTGCATGTCGTCGTCGTCCGCCTGTTCGTTCTCGATGATGCGTGGTCTCGTACGGTCCCGCCCGGCAACGTCAGGGCGTCGTGGTGGCCTGCGCGCTGGTTGCCGTGGGCGTGGTCGTCCGAGTCGTCGTGGTCGTCGGCGACGGAGCCGCAGATGTCGTCGTCGTGCTGGTGTTCGAGTTCGGCCGCCGTGTCGTGGTGGGCGCCGGCGTCTCCTCCGGCTCGTCCTGTACCGCGGTGGAGGGTGCCGGGGCGAGCGTCGGGCGCTGGGAGATCGAGGTCGACGGAGTGACGCTCGACGGTGCTGCGACGGGCGTCTCCGTGGACGGCGCCTGCGCGGCGGTGGCGCTCGACGACGCCGCCGAGGGCGAGGCCGGCGCCGCGTCGACGCGCGGGGCAGTGCTGGGCACGGTGGTGGCAGTGGGCGTGGCGTCGACGGACGACGTGACGACGACGCGATCCGTCGCCTGCACGGCCTCGGTCTCCGACCGTCCCGACGCACCGGCGGCCGCGCCGAGGGTGACCGCGGCGACGAGCGCCGTGGTTCCCACCACGACACCGGCACGGGACCGACGTCGCCGCGTGGAACGGGCGCGTCGAGGCGCACCGGTGACGACGCGCGGCGTGGGCAGCGGTGGTCGAGCGGTCTCCGGCTCCGGTGCCACCTCGGGTTCCGGGGTGGGAACCGGCTCCGCCGCTGGGGTGTGAGCCGGCTCCGCCACCGTGGTGAAGGCGGCCGTGACCTCGTCGTCCGCCGGCGGTGCGGTGACGACGGGCAGCGGCATGGCGTCCACGGCGGGGGGCACGACGGTGGAGAGATGTGCGGCGCCCATGGCCGCGAAGAACTGCGGCCAGCGCGGCGTGATGACGGGGACCGCGACCCGAGCGGCGATGTCGCGGCGCACCGACGGGATGTGCGCGCCGCCGCCGACCAGGAGCACGGCGTCGGCTCCCCGGGCCACGGCGTCGTCCACGAGGTCGACGAGCATCGCGGTGGGCTGGGCGATGAGAAGTTCGAAGTCGGTGCGGCGCAGGCGAACCGAGTCGGTGACGAACGGCCCCGACAGGTCGACCGCACGCTCGTCGGACAGCATCTCCTTGGCCGCGAGACTGTCTCGGGCCAGGGTGCGCACGGCCGCGGGGCTCATCTTCTCGGCAGCACCGAAGGTGGTGGACAGGTGATCGGCGACCGCGGCGTCGATCGCGTCACCGGACAGTTCCGTGATGCCCACGCTCGAGTACAGGTCACCGGTCTGCGTGTCCAGGACGTGCACGCGCGTGCCGACCCGACCGAGGTCGACGACCGCGAGCGTGCGAGCCGCGTCGACGCAGCCCTCCATCCGTGCGGCGGCCAGCAGCGCGTCGCACTCGGCGACGAGTCGAACTCCGCCGGGACCGTAGGTGCTCTCGGGGTCTCCCCCCACTGCGATCACCGGCGCGTCCGGACTCACGCACAGATCCGCGGCCATCTCGAACGCTGCCGCAGCGGCCGCGGACAGAGGATGGTCGGATCCGGTGGCGAGCGAGCGCACCTCGACGACCCGGCCCTCCGGGTCCATCACGACTCCGCGCACGCACCCGGTGCTCATGGAGACACCGAACGTTTCCGTCTCGGTTCGCATCATGGATCACCACCATCGGCTGTCGGAGTTTCAGACAGACCGATAGTAGAGCGTCAAACCGGGCATAGCAACGTATACGACGGCGAAAACCGACCGTAGGTCTACTGGAGAAAGTTCAAATAAGCCTTCGACGGAGTCGGGCCGCGCTGTCCCTGATACTTCGATCCCAGCGCTGAGCTGCCATAAGGATTGATCGCCGGACTGGAGAGACGGAACAAGCAGAGCTGCCCGATCTTCATGCCCGGCCACAACGTGATGGGCAGATTGGCGACATTCGAGAGCTCCAGCGTGATGTGTCCGCTGAAGCCCGGATCGATGAAACCCGCCGTCGAGTGTGTGAGAAGTCCCAGCCGGCCCAGACTCGACTTGCCCTCCAGTCGCCCCGCGAGATCGTTCGGCAGGGTCGTCAGCTCGAGCGTCGACCCGAGCACGAACTCGCCCGGATGCAGAACGAACGGCTCCCCCTCGGCGGGCTCCACCAAGGTGGTCAGCTCGTCCTGCTGCAGCTTCGGGTCGATGTGGGTGTAGCGCGAGTTGTCGAACACCCGGAACAGCCCGTCCAGGCGCACGTCCACACTCGACGGCTGCACCATCGCCTCGTCGAACGGTTCGATGCCGAGCGTTCCGGCATCCACCTCGGCCTTGATGTCGCGATCGGAGAGCAGCACGCACAGAGACTATCGACCGAGCCCGCCGAGGCCACCCGGGCGCCCTGCTAATCTTCAGGGGCAGCTCCACCGGCCGATGTAGTTCAATGGCAGAACATCAGCTTCCCAAGCTGAATACGCGGGTTCGATTCCCGTCATCGGCTCCACGTCTCCCCTCGCCGCCGGGCGATGGTGGAATCCGGACCCCGGAATCCGGGGCCTACATTCCACAGTTCACACTCGCGGTCGTCCCACTGTGTCCAGCGACACGCGTCGTTCCTGGTCAGGCTGGGTACACCTCCGCGCACACCCCCTCGCCCCCCGGAAACGAGCACCTCCATGACCGAACGCGTCGTCTCCGCACGCCTCGATGTCGACATCACGGCCGCCAGCACCCTGGAGTTCCAGATCGCCGTGGCCCCGCATCCCGGCGCGCAGGTCGCCGAGACCCTCTCGTTCGTCCTGGACGGGAAGACGGTCGAGGCCCGCGAGGTCAGCGGAGCCCACGGCAACCGGATCCACGTCCTCGAGGCGCCGGTGGGCAACCTGCAGGTCTACTACGACGCGACCGTCACCGGGAACGCGGAGCCGTCCCCCGTCACGGATCTCGATCGCTCGGTCTACCTCCGTCCGAGCCGGTACGCGGAGGCCGACAAGTTCTTCGGCTTCGCCGCCACGGAGTTCGGCAGCGAGTCGGACGACGCGGTGCTGTTGTCGGAGGTCTCCGACTGGGTCGGCCGTCGACTGCACTACGTCCCGGGCAGCAGCGATCCCATCGACGGTGCGGCGGACACGCTGCTCGCCGGTGCCGGCGTGTGCCGTGACTACGCGCACCTGGTCGTCGCGATGCTGCGCGCGCTGAACGTTCCAGCTCGTCTGGTCGCCGTCTACGCACCCGGATGCGAGCCGATGGACTTCCACGCCGTCGCGGAGGCCCTGGTGAACGACACCTGGCACGTCGTCGACGCGACGTGTCTCGCACCTCGATCGACGCTGGTCCGGATCGCGACCGGACGCGATGCGGCCGACACCGCGTTCCTCGACAACCACAAGGGTTCGATCACGCTGAACAGCTCCACGGTCACGGCCGTGGCGACCGACGGCCTGCCGAAGGACGACATCCACGAGCTGGTCTCCCTCACCTGATCCGGCGCATGCGTCGGTCGCCTCCTGCGTCGTCGGGTTACTGTGACTCGACGAATCAGGAAGCGAGACGCACATGAGCATCGAACGAGATGCAGCGTTCACGGGTGGGCGAGGGACGGCGGCGGACCGGAGCACTGACTCCGACGATGCCGTCGAGCGGCTGACGACGACGCCGAACAAGGATCCGTTCTACCGCTCCCCCGCCGGGTTCGAGAAGGCCGAGCTGGGGACCGTGCTGCGGTCGCGCCGTGTCGAGATCGCCCTGTTCGGCACCATCCGCCAGCGCGTGTCGGCATGGCAGCTGCTCTACCGAACGTCCGACATGCACGGCGAACCGCGCACGGGTGTCACCACGGTCCTGCTGCCGGCCGGCGCGGTTCCGGGTCGGAGCAGGCCGCTGCTGTCCTACCAGTGCGCCATCGACGCCGTCTCGGACCGCTGCTTCCCGTCGTACGCGCTGCGGGACGGAGCACACGCCCACGGCGCCGTGCCCCAGTTCGAGCTGCTCATCATCCTGTACGCGCTGCGCCGCGGGTGGGCGCTGTCCCTGCCGGATCACGAGGGCATGGACGGCCGCTGGGGTGCACCGATCGAACCCGGATACTGCACTCTCGACGGCATCCGCGCCGCCCTGTCCTTCGCACCTCTGGAGCTCGACGACTCGGCGCCCGTCGCACTGTGGGGGTATTCGGGCGGCGGCCTGGCCACGTCGTGGGCCGCCGAGGCCGCCGACGAGTACGCGCCGGAGCTGAACGTCGTCGGTGCCGCGCTGGGCTCGCCCGTCGGTGATCCGGCGTCGGCGTTCTCCCGCCTCAACGGCACGATCTTCGCCGCGTTGCCCACCATGGTGGTCGAGGGTCTGCGCCGCACCTACCCCGATCTGGACCGGACGATCCGCGATCACGTCGCGCAGCCCGGCATGACCATTCTGTCCTCACTCGAGCGCAAGACCACGGTGCACGCCGTTCTGACGCTGCTGATGCACGACCTCGAGCGCTACACGGACATCCCGCTCGCCGACGTCATGGCGACCCCCGAGCTGGTGCAGATCTTCCAGGACATCCAGCCCGGCAAGTCCGCACCGAGCTTCCCGCTCCTCATCATGCAGGCGGTGCACGACCCCATCATCGCCGTCGACGACGTGGACGGGCAGGTGGAGCGGTACCGCACCGCCGGCGCCCACGTGACGTACGTGCGCGACCGGCTCAGCGAGCACCTGTCGCTGCATCCCATCGCCGCACCTGCGACGCTGAACTGGCTCGCCGATCGCATCGCCGACCGCCCGGTGCCCCCGAACACCACCGAGACCGTGTGGTCCTCGGCCCTGTCGGTGTCAGGTGTCCGAGGGCTGCTCGGGCTCACCGTCTCGACCGGTCGCGCTCTGGTCGGCCGGGTCCGCTAGGCGGTCGTCGCCGGAGTCGCGGCGCGTCGGCTCGATCCCGAAGTCGGGTGGCCCCGACGCCTCCGCGAAACCGGACGGCTCCGAGTGCTTCTCGTCGGACGTCGACATGATCACGCCCCGAGCTTGTCGATCATGTCGTTCAGCGCGGTGGCCGCCGTCTCGAGTCGCTCGGGTGACCTGTCGTCTCCCAGTTGCTCGACGAGTGCCGCCTTGGTGGTCACCAGAACGGCACCCGAATCGTCGTCGGTCATCGTCAGTTCACCGTCCCGCATCACCAGCAGCGTTCCGTCGGGTGCGTCGAGCACGCCGCGCACCGTGTCGCTCGTCATCGTCATCGTGTCGATCCTCCTGTCAGGGTGTTGCCTCGTGACCGCGCTTGCCGTGCGTGCGCCGGTCCTCCTTCATCTCCGCCTCGAAGACGTGACGGCGGCCGTCCATCAGGTCGTCGCGGATCCGGCGTTCGTGCTCACGCGCGGTGGTCCAGTACCCGTCGTCGAAGTCCTCGACCATCTGGAACGTCCACCGACCCTCGATGACGTTGCGGCCGATCACCTCTCGCTCCAGTGCGTCCGCTGCGTCACCGTGCCCTGCGTCGCGGAGCTCGTCCGCGGCAGAGCCGAACTGGAGATCGGCGTGGCCCATCAGCTGGTGGAACGTGTACAGGTGGCCGCGGGCGCGTTCCACCCACTCGAGGGCCTCCGAGACCGAACCGACGGCGGACACCGTGGCATCGTCGGACCCGTCCGGACGGTGGTGGTCCGTCAGCATCTTCTCGCGATCATCGCTCATACCTGCTGGTTACCCGTCCGGCAGTCACGACACACACCCCAGAAGAAGACGTCGACGCCGTCGATGTCGAAGTCGTCGTCCTCCGGCTCGGGAGCGCGTCGACGCACATCGGAGGTGAGGGCCGTGTCGAACACTCGGCGGCACTGCCGGCACATCAGATGGTGGTGGTCGTCGCCGTCGACCCGAAGTTCGTACAGCGCGGGCGAATTGGCGGGCTCGATCCGGCGCAGGAGATCCACCGACACGAGTGCGTCGAGGTTGCCGTAGACGGTCTGCCGCGACATCCCCTGGCTCTTCAGCGTGCGGGCCACGTAGCCGGCGTCGACGTGTGGGTGCCGCGCCACGACGTTCAGCACGCGCAGGCGCGGGCGGGTCACGCGCAGCCCGCGCTCACGCAGTACCCGACGCCACTGCTCTTCCGACGAGACGACCGTCGGCTGTTCCCTGGTGTCCACGACGCCGGAGTGCCCCCGCAGGGCGCCGTGAAACGTCCGGGCCGTGTCAGTCGTCGCGACCCCGGTCCTCGGTGGTGGACGCACGGATCTTGCGGCGATGGCTGGTGTCGCAGAAGGGGTAGTTCTTGCTGCGTCGACACGCGCAGAGCGCCACCATGAAGCGGTCGGACCGCACGCGGGTGCCGTCCTCCATCTCCACGTCGACGGGCCCCTCCACCATCACCGGCCCGCCCGGAACAACACGGACGAGCCGTGCTGCGGGAGCAGCGTCAGGCGCGTCGGGCACGGACGACCACCAGTTCCTCAGAGCGCCGACCCGGCTGCAGGGCGCCCGTGGCCTCGAGCCACTCGGCGCGCGCGTGCATGACGGGACCGAACGCGATCCGACGGCGAGCCACCACGTCGACCGTGGTGCCGGACCGCATCAGACGCTCGATCGTGCGGTCCACACCGGCGAACTCGGACTGCACGATCAGCATGGTGCCGCCCGGAGTGAGGAGATCGAATGCGTTGTCGCACAACGGGTCCAGGACGATACGACCGTCGGCGCCGGCGTCCCACGCACGGTGCACACCGCGCCCCTCCGGCGCGGTCGGCGACGGTACGTACGGCGGATTGGAGACCACGAGGTCGAACGGCGCCTCGGCGAGGGCGTCGATGAGCGTGCCCTGTCGCGCATCGACCTCGACACCGATGCGCTCGGCGTTGTCCAGGGCGCACGCGACGGCGCGAGCATCCAGGTCGTAGGCGAGCACCTCACGTGCACCGAGACACGCAGCCTGGAGCGCGAGCACTCCAGTACCCGTACACAGATCGAGGGCACGCGCACCCAGGGGCGACGCCGCCACCGGCATGACCTCGCAGAGCAGTCTCGAATCGTCCTGGGGGGCGTAGACACCGGGGTGTGCACGCACCATGCTGATCGTGTCGCGATGAATCGTCGTCACACGAGAACCTTCCGTCGGCGCAGATGCGCTGGCAGCATCTGCCGCCTTTCTTCAGGAATGGCATTCCCGAACGGACGCGATTCAAACGCGGGACCGGCGCGTCACCACCTCCGGGCGATGATGGAGACGATGCGCGGAATCTCCTCGTCGGCAAGCGGTTCGACCCCGATGACCACCTGGCGGGTGAGCAGACCGTCCACGGACATGGCGAACAGTTCCGCCGACGCCACGGTCGCGGGGTAGCCCGCCTCGCTCATCTTGGACGACACCAGGCCGACGAACGCGGCCAACTGGGCGTCGAACGCCGCCTTGAGTTCGGGCCGCACCAGACCCTCGCCGAGAAGGTGGTGCCGTGCGACGACGCGGCCGCGATGCTCCTCGCTGCACATGTCGCGGACGAACCCGACGACGGCGTCGACCACGGCGTCGTGATGCCAGGTGTCGAGTGCGAAGTGCCGACCGGCGACCTCGAGATCTCTCCGGAACACCTCGTCGAGCGCCAGCGAGAGCAGGGTGGCTCGATCGGGCGCGTGATAGTTGACGGCGCCGGCACCGAGACCGGTTGCCTGATCGACCGCACGATGAGTGAACCCACGGGGACCGCGTTCGGCGAGCACCTGCACCGCGGCGGCAGAGATGAGTGAGCGCCGACTTCTGGGCTTCTCCACCGTCTCACCATCACTCATTGGTGAGATGTTACGGCCCTGACGTGCCGGTACCACCATCACCGGTCACGGTCGGCTCACGATGATCGCGCCGGCGGAACGGGCTGATCGAGCCCGCTCCACCGTCCCCCGACTGCCGCGTCACGATCATGACAGGCGTTGAGGGTACACCCGTCTCGGCACGTCCGCTCGTGCTTGACACCGGGGTCGCCGGCGTCTTTTCTGTACAGATGTTGAGGAATCGGGCCATGAGTCGTCGCGGGATGTTGGGAGCGGCCGCCGTCGCCGCGGGAGCGGTCACGGTGGGGATCGCCCCGCGCGTCCGCGCAGCGCCGACACTCCCCTCGGCGGCCTGCGCCGTTCGCTATCCCGGCTACCGCGGCGCCGACTTCGCGCTCCCGTACGCCCGCTACATGCAGGCCCGGACCGCCCCCGCGCCGCAGATCGTGGCCGACGCCTTCGCCGGCCCGGCGCTACCGGCGGGAGCAGTGCCTCGGTTCGAGGACATCACGCGCGATCTCGGCCCGACCGGGACGTCCGCCGTGGAGACCGGGTACGGCCAGGGCGCCGACGGGGTGGTCTTCGTGGCAGTGCGCACCGTCATGCCGAGAGTCACTGCGGCCATGTGGGACTGGTGGTTCGGGTGGCACTCCAGCGAGGCCGCGCGCTACAAGCTGTGGCATCCCGACGCGCACCAGTTCGCCGCCCTGGACACCGACCTCACCACCGCCGACCTCCCGGACCGGCAGAAGTACATCGGCAACACCACCTACGTCGACGAGTACGTGGGGCCGAAACTGCAGCAGCTCGGGATCAACTTCCGAGACCCGGTGGCGCACGGGTTCACCGTGCCGTCGGATCAGACCATCGTCTTCGGCCGCGTCGGGAGCAGCATCGCCCCCGTGGACCTGGGGTGGCTCGCCCACCAGGTCCGCCCGATCGAGGGCGGCGCCGAGATGCGCAGCCGGTTCCACCTGAACCTCCGCGGCCTGCACGTACCGAACGTGACGCAGGCCGCGTGTGCGGTGGCCCGTGGTGCGTCGGTCGATCCGACCGATCTGCAGCTGAGCCTCGACCTCGGTCGTGATCTGCTGATGCACTGCGGGCAGGAGATGAACCACCTCGCGGCGTTCCTCCCCGAACTGCACGCCGAGTTCTCGTGACCCGGCACCTCAGCGAGCCGACTCCGACCCCTTCTCCACCAGTTGGACCGACAACCGGCCGATCGGGGTGTTGGAGTCCTGGGACAGCCTGGTCAGCAGGGTGAAGGCCTGCTGGGCGTCGACGCCGAAACGCTCCATGATCATGCCCTTGGCCTGCCCGATGACGTCTCGGGACGCCAGGGCCGAATGCAGTTGATCCTCGACCCGACCCGCTGTCAGAGCGATCGCGGCGTGGGTGGCGAGCGCCTCCCCGACCATGATCGCGTCGTCGGTGAAGGCTCGGGGCTCGAACGCGAACAGGTTCAGGGCACCGAAGGTGTCGCGGTGGGTGAAGAGTTGAAAGGAGAGCGAGCTCCGCACGCCCTCCGCCAGGGCGATCGGCGCGTACTTCGGCCACCGGGTGTCGGTGGTCAGATCATCGGCCCGCACCACCGCGGTGGTGGTCGCCGCGTCCAGGCACGGGCCCTCCCCGAACTCGATCTGAGCTGCGTCGAGCCGCGGCGGAAGAGACGACGTGGACCCGTGCGAGGTGAACGACGACCTGCCCGAGATCGCCACCACGTCGGCGGCGTCCGTTCCGGGAACCAGATCGAGGGCCGCCTCGGTGACCCTGCGCAACGTGTCGTCGAGATCGGTGTGCGCCGTCAGGTCGCGAGCGAACGCCGCCAGCGCCGACGCGATGTCCGACGGCTCCCGTTCTCGAGACGCGTTCATCCGACCTCCTCGAGCAGCAGCGGGCATGACACTCGGCACAGATTGACCGCGACCGGGGACGGGTAAACCAGGACCACTCACTCGAAAGGCATGTCTTGCGCATCCTGGTCACCGGGTCCACCGGCTACATCGGCTCACGTCTCGTTCCCATCCTGCTGGGCGACGGTCACGACGTGCTCGCCGCCATGCGCGACGACAGCAAGGCGTCCTCCTTCAGCTGGGAGGACGACGTGACGCCGGTCCACTTCGACATCACCGACGAGAAGTCCATCGATGCCGCGCTCGAGGGTGCGGACGCGGTCGTCTACCTCGTGCACTCGATGGACGACGGCGACTTCGTGACCAAGGATCGAGAGGCCGCGCAGGCCGTCGCGCGCGCCGCGGAGAAGCACGGCGTGGGCCGCATCGTCTACCTGTCCGGCCACGTGCCCGACGACGACGAGGACCTCTCCGACCACATCACGTCCCGCCTGCAGGTCGAGGAGGTGTTCCTCAACTCGTCCGTTCCGGCGACGGTGTTCCGGGCGGCCATCATCCTCGGGTCCGGCTCCACCTCGTTCGAGCTCGTACGCAGGATGGTCGAACGGCTCCCGGTCACCCCCGTGCCGAGCTGGATGGTGAAGAAGGTGCAGCCGATCGCGACGACCGACGTCCTGCACATCATCGCCGCCGCTCTCGGTGACGAGCCCATTCCGGGGTCGTACGACATCGGCGGGACCGAGGTGCTCACCTACCCCGAGTTGCTCACCCGCTACGCGACCATCGCCGAACTGTCGCGGCCCCAGTTCCGCGTGCCGCTGGTTCCCACACCGATCGTCGGGCGAGCCGTCGCCGCCATCACACAGATGCCGCCCGGCACCGTGATCTCGTTGGTGGACAGCTTGCATCACGACATGATCGTCCGTCGCGGCAACGCGGCCACGGACACGTTCGCGCACGCCGTCGACTCTCTCGTGGGTATCGACGAGTCCATCAGGCGGTCGCTGACGGTCAGCTCGCACGACGGCACCGACGCCGAGGGCACCACCGACCCGCAGTCCGCGGCGGACACCGACCCCTCGTGGGCCGGCGGCGTCGTGTCGATCGGCCGAGACGGACGGGTGCGTCACGACGTGTCCGGACGATTCTCGCGAGCGCTGTTGCACCCGCGTTCCTGAGGCGGGACCAGGATTCCCGGTCGGGTACGCGGGTACCCGGCCGGTATGACTTCTTCGAACGGCTCGATCGACCAGTACACCAAGAGAGACCCGCGTACCGCCTATGCGACGCCGGATCGCGAGGGGCAGCAACCGATCTCGCATCCCGGGCTGACCGAGGACATGCGGACCACCCCCGACCACGGGGAGTTCACCTACCGCGGATCGGGGCGGCTCACCGGTCGGAAGGCACTGATCACCGGAGCGGACAGCGGCATCGGCCGCGCCGTCGCCCTGGCGTTCGCGCGCGAGGGCGCCGACGTCGTGCTGTCGTACCTCGAGTCCGAGGAGCCCGATGCGCGCGAGACGGTGCGGCTCGTCGAGGAGGCCGGCCGCCGGGCCGTCAGCGTCCCCGGTGACATCCGCGACGAGGCGCACTGCGACGCCCTGATCGACACCGCGGTGCGCGAACTGGGTGGTCTCGACATTCTCGTGAACAACGCGGCGTTCCAGATGGCCCAGAGCGGCGGTATCGCCGACATCACCACCGAGCAGTTCGACCGCGTACTGAAGACCAACCTGTACGCGTTGTTCTGGCTGTCCAAGAAGGCTGTGGCCGTGATGGATCCGGGCTCGACCATCGTCAACACCTCCTCCGTCCAGGGCGTGAGCGCCTCACCCGAACTGCTCGACTACGCCACCACCAAGGCCGGCATCATCAATTTCTCCAAGGGGCTCGCGAGCGACGTCGCCCAACAGGGCATCCGCGTGAACGTCGTGGCACCCGGACCCATCTGGACACCGCTGATCCCGGCCACGATGCCGTCGGACAGTGTCGACGGTTTCGGCGACCAGGTGCCGCTCGGACGTCCGGGACAGCCCGCGGAACTCGCACCCGCGTACGTGTTCCTCGCCTCGGGCGAGTCCAGCTACATCACCGGGCAGGTCATCGGCGTGACCGGCGGTTCCCCGATCACCTGAGCATTCCCGCATCCGCACGACACGAAAGGCACATCATGAGAGCAGTGACCTGGCACGGCAAGCGCGACGTCCGCGTCGACAACGTCCCGGATCCGACGATCCAGGATCCGACGGACGCCATCATCGAGGTGACGTCCACCAACATCTGCGGCTCCGATCTGCACCTCTACGAGGTGCTCGGGCCGTTCATGAACGTCGGTGACATCCTCGGCCACGAACCGATGGGCATCGTGCGCGAGGTCGGCAGCGCCGTGTCGACGCTGGCGGTGGGAGACCGCATCGTCGTCCCGTTCCAGATCTCGTGCGGCTCGTGCTTCATGTGCGATCAGTCGCTGTATACCCAGTGCGAGACGACCCAGGTACGCGAGACCGGTATGGGCGCAGCACTGTTCGGCTACTCCGAGCTCTACGGATCGGTGCCGGGCGGCCAGGCGCAGTACCTGAGGGTGCCGCACGCCGACTTCACCCACATCAAGGTCCCGGAGGGCCCGAGCGACGAGCGATTCGTCTACCTGTCCGACGTACTGCCCACCGCGTGGCAGGCCGTGCAGTACGCGGGGGTGCCCGAGGGCGGCTCGCTGACCGTGCTGGGCCTCGGTCCGATCGGCGACATGGCGGCACGCATCGGCACCCATCTCGGATACCGCGTCATCGGCGTCGACCGCGTACCCGAACGGCTCGAGCGTGCCCGCGCTCGCGGCATCGAGACGGTGGATCTCCGGGCCCACGGCGGGCAGGTGGGGGACGTCGTCCGCGAACTGACCGACGGCCGCGGTACCGACTCGGTCGTCGACGCGGTCGGAATGGAGGCCCACGGCTCACCGGTGGCCAAGGCTGCGCAGCAGGTGGCCGGTCTGCTCCCGGACGCCCTCGCGAAACCGTTCATGGAGAAGGCCGGAGTGGACCGCCTCGACGCGGTGTACTCGGCGGTCGACATCGTCCGCCGGGGCGGCACGATCTCACTGTCCGGCGTGTACGGCGGCGCGGCGGATCCGATGCCGATGATGACCATGTTCGACAAGCAGATCCAACTGCGCATGGGTCAGGCGAACGTCAAGAGGTGGGTCGACGACATCATGCCGTTGCTGACGGACGACGATCCGTTGGGCGTGGACGATTTCGCGACCCACACCCTGCCGTTGACGCAGGCGCCGCACGCCTACGAGATCTTCCAGAAGAAGCAGGACGGAGCCGTGAAGATCATCCTGCGTCCGTGACGAGCGGGTCAGCTCGCGAGCGGCTCCGGTTCCACCGAAGCCACGACCGGCACGAGACGGGTGAGGCCGAGGACACCGAGAGTGCGCCGCACCCGAGGTGACGGCGAGATCACGACGTCGATCGCGGTCGGGGCGTCCGACAGGACGTCCTCGATCGCGGTCACGCCGGCCGAGCTGAAGAACCGGACGTCGGTGAGGTCGACCGTGACGGGGCCGTCCGAGACGGCCGCTCGGAGGCAGCGGGTCAGGTCGCGCGCGGTGACGAGGTCGACGTCGCCACGGACGGCGACGATGCGGCGGCCGTCGTGGCCTGCGTGGACGACGACGTCGAACGGGCTGGAGGAGTGGTGGGAAGGAGCAACCGTGGTCATCATGTTCCTTCTGCGGCGCTGCTCGGACGCGGTGTCTCGCACCGGTACCGAGGGTGTAGCGAAGGGCCCTGGGCTGGACCGCCTTGCAGACAACTCTGATCGATCGACATCGCGGTTCGGCGAACCGGAACATCACGATCAGGTCACGGCGGGTAACGGAATGATCACGGCGCCGGGCTCGCCGAGCGGGTTCATCAGACTGTCCTCATGAACCCCCGCCCTCTCGCCCGGTTCTCGGACTCGGTCGTCACGTTCACGGGACGCTCGTCTTCCGACTACGGCGCACTGCATCGCTGGTCGGTCGACGAGCCGGAACAGTTCTGGGCCGGCGTCAGCACCTTCTTCGACGTGCCGCTCACCGGTCACGAGTCCGTCCTGTCCCCCTCGGAGGACCCCCGCGTGTTCAGCGGGCGGCAGTGGTTCCGGGGTGCCCGCGTGAACTACGTGGATCGCGTACTGGCGTGGTGCGACCGGTCACCCGAGTCCGTGGCGATCATCGACGACACCGAACCGGGCGGGCTCGGCACCCGCACATCGTCGTACGCGGAACTGGCCGAGCAGATCTCCTCGATCGCCGCCGCGCTGCACCGCCTCGGCGTGCGGAGCGGCGACCGGGTGGCCGGTTACGTCCCGAACACGACCGAGGCCGCCGTCGCGTTCCTCGCCACCGCCGCACTCGGCGCCGTCTGGACCTCGTGCGGGCAGGACTACTCCGCGGCCGCCGCGGTGGACCGGCTCGGACAGCTCGAACCGACGGTGTTGGTGACCGCCGACGGCTACCGCTTCGCCGGTGTGGACCGCGACCGCCGGGACCAGGTGGCGGTACTGCAGGCCTCGATTCCCTCCCTGCGGGCGGTGATCGCCTTCTCCCGACGCGGCACCGACGTACCCGGAGCCGTCCGATGGGACGATCTGCTCGACGAGGGGCGCGGTGGCCCACGGGTGATCCCCGAGCCTGTCCCGTTCGACCACCCACTGTGGGTGCTGTTCTCCTCCGGCACCACCGGGCGCCCCAAGGGCATCGTTCACGGACACGGCGGTGTGCTGCTCGAGCACCTCAAATCTGCTGCGCTGCAGTCGGACATGACCGAGGACGACGTGTTCCTCTGGTACACCTCACCCAGCTGGATGATGTGGAACTACCTGCTCGCCGGGCTGCTCGTGGGCTCGACCGTCGTCTGCTACGACGGCAGCCCCGGCCATCCGGACGCCGGCGCACTGTGGGAGCTCGCGGCGCGGCACCGCGTGACCGTGCTCGGCACCAGTCCCGGGTACCTCCTGCACTGCGAGAGTGTCGGGGTCGAACCGGCTCGGGCACAGGACCTCTCGGCACTGCGCATTCTCGGGGTCACCGGGTCGGTCCTCCCCGCCGCGGCGCACGGCTGGGTGGCGGAGCACGTGGGGCGGTCGGTGCACCTCGCGCCGGTGTCGGGCGGCACGGACGTCGTCAGCGGATTCGTGGGAGCGCCCACCGGGGTGCCCGTGGTCCCCGGCGAGATTCCTGCCGTGAATCTCGGTGTCGCTCTGGAGGCGTGGAGCGACGACGGGACCCCGCTGGTGGACGAACCGGGTGAGATGGTCATCGTCGCGCCGATGCCGTCCATGCCCGTCGGGTTCTGGAAGGACCCGAGCGGTGACCGCTACGCCGACGCTTACTTCTCCACGTTCCCCGGCGTCTGGCGGCACGGCGACTCGATCACCGTGACCAGCAGGGGCAGCGTGGTGATCCACGGACGATCGGACGCCACGCTCAACCGCAACGGTGTGCGCATGGGCAGCGCCGACATCTACGGCGTGGTCGAGCGTCTGCCCGGCATCGCAGAGAGTCTCGTCGTGGGTCTC
Organism: Rhodococcus sp. MEB041; assembly: GCF_030208955.1. Lineage (NCBI taxonomy): Bacteria > Bacillati > Actinomycetota > Actinomycetes > Mycobacteriales > Nocardiaceae > Rhodococcus > Rhodococcus sp. MEB041. The sequence continues at coordinate 272,629 of NZ_JARVSZ010000004.1, read as the reverse complement.
GAACGCCCGGACGGCAGCTACTGGATGCCGCTGTTCGTCGTCACGTCCGACGACGTGGAGCTCGACGACGATCTGCGCGAACACATCTCGGCGGCGCTGCGGAGGGAGGCCTCGCCGCGTCACGTGCCGGACGACATCATCGAGATCCGCGCCGTGCCGCACACGCGGACCGGGAAGAAGCTCGAGATCCCGGTCAAGAAGATCCTGTCGGGTGCGGACCCGTCGACGGTGGCCGATCCGGAGTCGGTCGACGACCCCGACGCGCTGCGCTGGTTCGCGGCGCTGGCGCCGGGGTCCTGACCTGTCGGCTCAGCTCAGCGTGGCGCGCAGCGCGTCGACGGCCGAGACCGGCTCACGCTCGAGCAGTCGAGTCAGATCTCCCGACTCGGTGTCGAGGTCGCCGCGGGCGATGCCCGCGTCGGCGCTCGCCAGCATCTGCGCGACGGGCGCGGGCAGTCCCGCACCCTCGAGCGCGCCGATGTGCTCGTCGGTGCTCAGATCCTGGTACTCCACCGGCGCGCCGATGATCTCGGAGATCGCACCCGCCAGACCCTCGTACGTCAGACGCTCGCCGCCCAGCTCGTACACGGCGCCCGCCTGGTCGTCGGCGATCAGCACCGCGGCCGCGGCCGCCGCGTAGTCGGCCCGAGCAGCACCGGCCACGACACCCGACCCGCCGCTCCCGATGATGGCGCCGGTGTGCTGTGCCTGGCCGATCGACGCCGCGTAGTTCTCCCAGTACCACCCGTTGCGCAGCAGCACGGACGGCACGGAGGACGACGCGAGGCGCTCCTCGGTGGCGACGTGCTCGGGCGCGAGACTGATGCCGCTCGTCGGCGCCTTCAGCACACTGGTGTATGCGATGAGCGAGACACCGGCCGCCTCGGCGGCCTCGATGACGTTGGTGTGCTGCGGGATTCGCTTCCCGGGCTCGGAACCCGACACGAGCAGGAGCTTGTCCACCCCGTCGAGAGCGGCGCGCAACGCAGCGGGATCCGCGTAATCGGCGACGCGGACGACGACACCGCGCGCCGCCAGGTCGGCGGCCTTGGCCTCGTCGCGCACCACGGCCACGATGTCGCCCGCGGCGACCCCGTGATCGAGGAGCGATCGAATCACTGCGCTGCCGAGTTGTCCGGTCGCGCCGGTCACCGCTGTCGTGGTCATGAGCATGTCTCCCTGGAGAGTGAGCGTCGTCCGGCGCACCACGAGGGTGTGCCGCTGCGACCGATCCGGCCGTCGGCACCACTATGCACTTACTGTTCGTGCAGTGCAACATTCCTCGTAATCACTTACGGACCAGCTGGTAGGATGGCACTCGTGCCCGACACCGACCCGACACTCGAAGCCGACGTGTTCTCTCGCCACTGCTCGTCCCGCGACACGATGCAGGACATCACCAGTCGCTGGGGCCTGCTGGCGCTCGCCGCGCTGCACGAGGGGCCGTACCGGTTCGGGGCTCTGCGGCGGCGCGTGGACGGGGTCAGCGAGAGGATGCTGTCGCAGACACTGCAGCGGCTGGAGCGTGACGGGCTGATCACCCGCACCGTGCTCGAACAGATTCCGCCGAAGGTGGAGTACGCACTCACCGACCTCGGGCGCGAGACGGCGACCCGGCTCGTCGGCCTCATCGAGTTCGTCGAATCGACGCTTCCGACCGTGACGGCCGCGCGCGCCGAGTACGACGCGCGCGGCACGGACGGGGTCTAGCTGGTTCCGCGGCCCGTCTCGGACTGCAGCTTGTCGATCATCTCGGACGCCTGCGCCTTGGTCAGGTCCGACGGCACCTCTTCGCCGGCCTCGCGGGCCAGCGTCTCGAGGTAGCTCAACTGGGGGCCGGTGGGCGGCTCGTCGCCGGTGACCCAGTCGGACGGATCCTTCTCCGCGCTCTGGTCGACGTCCGCATTGCCTGTCTTGGTGGTGTCATTCGCATCGCTCATACGTTCGACTGTACCCACGAGTACCTCCGCGCAAACCGACGCGAATCGGCGAGCAGGCAGCCGCCGAGCGCGCCGATCGAGATTCATTCCGGTTTACTCCGTAAGAAACCGATCCAAGTCTCGCGTTTCACAGAATGTTTTCAGTTCGAGGTGCTACAAACGGAATCGTGATAGTCGTCGTGGTCGTCGGAGTGGTGTGGCTGCTGGTTGCCGCGGGTGCCGCAGTGCTGCTCGGACGCGCCGCATCGCGCGCGGACCACGAGGAACTCGGCTCCGAGCTCCAGTGGGACATGGCCGAACTCGATCACGAGGTCTTCGGCTCCCGCTGACTGGCCGACCATTCTCCGTCGGTCGCCCCACTTCACAGCACGACGGCAGAATAATCCCCGTCGGTCGGTTTCAGGGATTGGTACGCGAACGCAATTCGGTCGATCGCAGCCTCCAAGCGATCGGCACCCTCCGTGTACGGCAGGCGCACGTGGCGCTCGAACGCCCCATCCACCCCGAACCGCGGCCCCGCCGCCAGCGCCACCCCGTGGGCCGGCGCGATCGCGGCGAGAGCCGTGGACGCCGCGGCAGGCATCTGAACCCACAACGACAGGCCGCCCGGCGCCGGGTCGTACGACCAGTCCGGAAGGTGCCGCGCCAGAGCCGCCGTCAGCGCATCGCGGTTACCACGGAGTTCCGCGCGGCGGGGAACCAAGATCTCCTCGTGCCGCTCGATCAGTGCCGCGCACGCGAGCTGATCCATGATCGGCGTGCCGATGTCGACGGCGGCCCGCGATGTCGCCAAGCGAGAGATCAGCGACGGCGACGCCCTGATCCAGCCGACCCGCAGACCACCCCAATACGCCTTCGACGCGGACCCCACGGTGACGACGGTGCCGGGATGCCCCACCGCCGCGACCGGAGCGGGCGGCGCCTCGTCCAGCCACAGGTCGGCCATCGACTCGTCCACCACCAACGTGGTGCCGGTCCGGCGGGCGTTCGACGCCAGTTCCGCGCGGCCGGCGACATCGAGCAGAGCACCCGTCGGATTGTGGAAGTCGGGCAGCACGTACGCCATTCGCGCCCCCGTCTGCACCGTCGCGTCGCGAATCGCGTCGAGGTCCCATCGCCTCGACGAACGCGCCGATCCAGGGGTCGAGTACTCCCGCGGCCTCAACGGAACGGGCACCGCGCGCGCCGCAGTTCGTCGAATCGCCTCCAGCGCATTGGGATACGTCGGGTGATCGACCACCACCCGGTCACCTGGCGACACCAGCACCTCGAGCAGCAGCCGCCAGGCCTGCTGCGCGCCGGACGTCACCATGATCTGGTCCGGCGACGTGGGCAGCCCCCGCTCGTCGTACCGGCGAGCCAGGGCCTGCCGCAGTGTCGCGAGACCGACCGGCTCGATACCGTGACCCGTGTAGTAGGCCGGAAGTGCCTCCAGCGCAGCGGCGTACGCCTGTGTCACCTCGTCGGACGGGGCGGTGACGGCGGCATGGGTCAGATCGATCACCGACGCCGCCGCGCGGGCCGGCCGCCCCGCCAGGGTGGTCCGCGGCAGTGCGACCGTGCTGCGGGAACCCTGCCTGCTCAACAGGTACCCCTCGTCACGCAGTGCCGCGTACGTGTTGGTGACGGTGGTGCGGGACAGCGACAGGGCTCCCGCCAGATCGCGCTCACTGGGCAGGGCGACGCCCAGGGGGATGCGGCCGTCGTGGACCAGGAGCCGGATCCCGTCGGCGAGTGCCCGGTAGACCGGCCGGTGCCGCCCCGACGGCCGCCAGTGCCCGAGGTCCCGCGAGAGAGTCGAGGCACCGATCACGCGAGTCACCATGAGGTCCAGTATCCACCTCGGTGGACACCGGGGTGCAGTCCAGTTCAGGCGGTGCGGACGGATCCCATGAGGAATGCCCCGGTACCCGGGAGCCATCCGACGGTGCCGTTCTCGAACACGTTGTAGCGGCCGTGGCCCGTCGGAGTGCGCTTCTCGTCGGTGAGCGGGTAGCCGAGCGATCCACTCGGGCCGCCGTGCGCGAGGTACCAGGCGAGGATGTCGCCGTGCACCTCGTGCGCGCCGCCCTCGGGGAGCGCGAAGACCATGGCGTGCTGGAACTCGAGCATGCCGCCGCCGCGCGGCCCCAGCATCAGCTCGCCGACACGGTCACCGATCCACGAGTGCTCGAAGCTGAAACGCTCGAACTGGCACTGGAAGACCTCGAGCCCGACGTAGGTGCTGTCCATAGCGGTCCTCCACTGACCTGCTCTCGCCGAGAGGGGGATCCGTGTTGTTCCACCTCATAGCGAACCTGAGCCACAGTATGAGCCATCCTGGCGTTATCGTCACGCCATTTGTGATATCTCGACCGTGTCAGGACAGGATGTCGCGCCGCACGATGGTCTGGTCACGGCCCGGACCGACGCCGATGTACGACATGTACGACCCCGAGAGCTCCTCGAGACGCAGCACGTACCTCTGGGCGTTGACGGGCAACTCCTCGAAGGTCCGCGCCCCCGAGATGTCCTCCCACCACCCGGGCATCTCCTCGTAGATCGGCTTCGCGTGATGGAACCCGGTCTGCGTCATCGGCATGTCGTCGTGACGCACGCCGTCCACGTCGTACGCGACGCAGATCGGGATGGTGTCGAGCGAGGACAGTACGTCGAGCTTGGTGAGGAAGTAGTCGGTGATGCCGTTGACGCGCGTGGCGTACCGCGCGATGACGGCGTCGAACCAGCCGGTGCGCCGGGCGCGGCCTGTGGTGACACCCACCTCGCCGCCCTGCTTGGCCAGGTACTCGCCCGACTCGTCGAACAGCTCCGTCGGGAACGGGCCGGAGCCGACGCGCGTGGTGTACGCCTTCAGGATGCCGAGGACGGTGGTGATCCGACCCGGGCCGACGCCCGAACCCACGGCCGCGCCGCCCGCCGTCGGGTTGGACGACGTGACGAACGGATAGGTGCCGTGATCGACGTCGAGGAGCGTGCCCTGCGAACCCTCGAGCAGCACCGTCTCGCCGCGCTCGAGCGCCTGGTTCAACGCGAGCCGGGTGTCGGCGATGCGGTGCTTGAAGCCCTCGGCCTGGCCGAGCACCTCCTCCACCACCTTCTCCGACTCGAGCGCGCGGCGGTTGTAGATCTTGGCGAGCACCTGGTTCTTGAATTCCAGTGCGGCCTCGACCTTCTGGGTCAGGATCTTCTCGTCGAGGACATCCGCCGCGCGCACTCCGACACGGGCGATCTTGTCCTGGTAGCACGGGCCGATGCCGCGTCCGGTGGTGCCGATCTTGCGGGCACCGAGGAAGCGTTCGGTGACCTTGTCGATGGCCACGTGGTACGGCATGATCAGGTGCGCATCGGCGCTGAGCAGCAGTTTCGACGTGTCCACGTCGCGCTTCTCGAGGCCGTCGAGTTCGGTGAGCAGCACACCCGGATCCACGACGACGCCGTTGCCGATCACGTTGTTCACACCGGGCGAGAGGATGCCCGACGGGATGAGGTGAAGCGCGAACTTGTCGCCGTTCGGCAGCACCACGGTGTGGCCGGCGTTGTTGCCACCCTGGTAGCGCACCACCCACTGCAGTCGCTCGCCGAACAGATCCGTGGCCTTGCCCTTGCCCTCGTCGCCCCACTGGGCGCCGATGAGGACGATTGCCGGCATGTGTTGCTCCATCACTCGGGTGGACAGCCGGACCATCCCGGGCTGTGGCACGTGTCGGAACGCACTTCGTGACGTGCGGAACGCGCACCGACCATGACCGGTGACACAGTGTACCGCCCGAGACGACACGTGCCGCTCACAGCCGACCGCACACCGTACTGCCTGGTCTTCTGTCGCGGCGGCACGGTCAAAGCGACGCGAAATCGAGACCGGGCAAGCGCCTTCCCGGGGTCCACGACGACCGTGTCCTGATTAGGGTGGGGCAGACCCGTCCGGCTGAGAAGGAATTCGCGTGACTCCGCTCGTCTTGCAGTGCGGCAGGCCCTTGCTGCCCATCGCGCTGTCCTCGCTACCGCTCACCGCGGTACCCGAGGTGCCGTCGAAGGAGGAGTGCGACGCCCTGCTCGCCGAACTCGACGCGGTACACGACCCCCGGCTGATCGTGCTCGGCACCGACGCCTCGCTCGCCGCCGTCCTCACCCGGTTGATGCGGCGCGACCGACTCGACATCGAGCTCGCCTACGTCGCCGAGACCGCCAGCGAGGCCAGCCACCTCTTCCGCGTCGGCACCGGATCGCGCGCCGCCAAGGTCGCGCTGTCCGGCACCGCCTCCCCCACTCCCCTCATCCGTGACGACGCCGGATCGGCCGTCGTCGGACTCGCCACCGTCTCGGGGCCGTCGGGCCACCTCGTCGGCGAGGCCTACGTCGACGACACCAAGCTCTTCTCCGGTGAGGTGCCGGGCATCGAGGTCACCCCGACGCTCGAGATGCCGGGACTCCGAGCTCGGGTGCAGGGCAAGCGCGGACTGTTCCGCCGCCGCTGGATCACCGGCCGGGCGATGCAACTCGGAGCCACGGCGGCGCGTCTGACGAAGGACGGCATCGACATCCCCCGCGAGACCACCCGGTCCACCATCTACCGCCACGACAAGCAGTGGTTGCTCGTACGTTAGCGCCGACTGATACTGCTGCTCAGCATCTTTCGTAGTTCTTCGGCGTCCCGTGGTCGCGATCCCGGTTCGAGCATTCCGTCCCGGACGAGGTCCGCTGCGAGCGCCAACGGCCACGGTGTCCGCAACCTGGCCCGTCCCAGCAGGTCGATGTCCGACAGCAACGTCACCGGATCCCCCTGCACCACAGCGCCGTCCACGACCACGGCGACCGAGTGCGACCACTCCAGCGCCAGGGCCACGTCGTGTGTCGACAGCACCACGGTCGTGTGGTGATTCTCCAGGCGGTGCAGCGCGGCGAACATCTCGTCGACGCCCTGCGGATCGAGCCCGGCCGTCGGTTCGTCGAGCAACAGGATGCACGGCCGCATGGCCACGGCGCCGGCCGTCGCGACGCGTTTGCGCTCACCGTAGGACAGCTGGTGCGTCGGCCGGGACCGCAGATGGTCGATGCCCATCACCTCGAGCGCCGCCTCCGTGCGCTCGCGCACCTCGTCGGGCCCCAGGCCGAGGTTCACCGGACCGTAGGCGACGTCTCGGTACACGTCGACCGAGAACAACTGATCGTCCGGATCCTGCAGCACCAGTTGCACTTCCTGGCGATGCGCCCGCAGGCCCGACCGGCTGTGGCGCAGTGCGACGTCGTCGATCTCCACCCGGCCGCCATCGGGAACGATCGCTCCGGACAGGCACCGCAGCAGGGTCGTCTTGCCCGAGCCGTTGGCGCCCAGGAGCGCCACCCTCGCCGCGGCGGGAACGCTCAGGCTCGCGCCGGCCAACACCGGCGGCCCGCCCTGATACCGCACCTCGAGGTCGCGGGCGGTGAGAGTGCGGTGGCTCATGCGCGATGTCCCAGCAGGGACAGCGCCACCACGGCTCCCAGCACCGCCACGACGGTCACCAGGAAGCTCGGCGAACTGCGCTGCCGGTCGACCGGATCCGCCGAGACCGCGTCGCCGAACTCGCGACCCGACAGCCCCGCCTCGAGCCGCGAGGCCCGGTCCCACGACTTGATCAGCACAGCGGCCGTCAGCAGACCCGCGGAATGCAGTGACCGGCGCGGCGACGAGTAGCCGAGGCGGGCGGTCTGCGACTGGCGGATCGTGCGTACCGACGACAGCAGCACGAACAGGAAGCGGTACATCACGGCGGCGACGTCGATGCATGCCTGCGGTACCCGCAGCCGTCGCAACCCGGTCAGGATGTCGATCATCGGTGTCGTGACGGCCAGCAGGAGCACGGCCGACGTCCCGGCGATCGCGTGACCGGACACCTCCAGCGCTCGTCGCGCGCTGTCGGCCGTGACCCCGACACTCCAGTCCGGCGTGGCGGTCACCGTGACGGCGACGGAGACGGCGCCGAGGGCGATGAAGGCTGCGGGCGCGGTGAGCGCACGCAGCACCGGCCGGAGCGGTGTGCGGGCAGCCCCGACGGCCGCACCGAGCGCGACCACCGTGACGATCAGCGCGCCGGGCCACGGCGGGAGCAGCAGCGCGCACAGCACGAGACCCAGCGACAGTGCCGCCTTGTCCCCCACCGCGCGCGTGCGCCACGGACTGGCCCAGGCCGCGTCGTCGACCGCGAGACCCTGCACCTACGTCCGTTCGAGTTCGGTGCGGAGCGCGTCGAGCTTGCGCCGACCGCGCAGCGCCGCCAGCACGTACCCGAGGACGAGCCCACCCAGCGCGGCCTGCAGCGCGAAGAGTCCCGACTCCACCTCGCCCGACGTCGGCGAGAACACCGACTCGAACCACGGCACGTAGTCCGGGTGATCCTCCTCGATCTGCGACGTGGCGGCCGAATCGGTACCGACGAACCGCTCCTCGTCGCCGCTGCGTCCCGCGTCGAGCATCAGCGCGGCGCCGACGATGAGGACGATCCCGAGGACGAGCAGCAGGTTGATCACGACGTTCCTACGCATCGACGGCACCCTTCTCGCGGCGGAGCACTCCGAGGTCCCGCAGCTCCGGCGTCGCCACGGTCCGCAGAACGCGGAACACCAGCACACCCAGCAGGCCCTCCGCGATGGCGAGCGGAATCTGGGTGACAGCGAAGATGGACAGGAACTTGGTGACCGCTCCGAGTACGCCGCTCTGCGGATCCGGGAACGCGAGCGCGATCTGCACCGACGTCGTGCAGTACGTCGACAGGTCGGCCAGCATCATCGCGAAGAACACCGACAGCGACAGACCACCGCCCAGCCGGCCGGTGAGACGGAACGCGGCGTACCCCACCCACGGGCCGACGATCGCCATGGAGAACGCGTTGGCGCCCAGCGTCGTCAGGCCGCCGTGCGCGAGCAGCAACGCCTGGAAGAGCAACACCACTGTGCCGAGGAACGCCATGACCGGCGGCTTGAACAACACCGCCCCCAGCCCAGTTCCGGTGGGATGACTCGAGCTGCCCGTGACGGACGGCAGCTTGATGGCGGAGAGAACGAAGGTGAAGGCACCGGCAGCACCCAGCAGCAGACGGCTGCGGGGGTTCTCCCGGACCTGGACGACGACGGCGCGAGCGCCGTGAACGACGAACGGCGCCGCGGCGCACGTCCAGACTGCCGCGTGAACGGGTGGCAGAAAACCCTCGGCGATGTGCACGAGTGGAACTCCTCAGATTGCGCGTCCGATTCGAGTCTCACGTGCCGGATCGGCGATCTGACTCACGGACGACGAGGCCCGCTCACAGTGGCGCGACCGTTCCGGATTCTCACCGGATTCCCCTCGCCAGCACGTCGCAGGTACTGACCTGCCGTGTCATGGTCGCACAGGTGTTCCGATGCCTGTCACCATCCCGGCCGGCCTGCTACCAGGTGAGCTCGTCGCGGCAGGTGGCACCGTGCACCGCGGGCTCGACCTGCACGGTGGCGTGGTCCAGGCCGTAGGCCGAGAGCACTTCCTTCCCGCGGGCCAGCATCACCGATCCGGAACCGTCCGACGTGATGTGCACCGTGGCGACGTCCATGCCGGTGGTGAGGGTCCAGACGTGCAGGTCGTGGACGTCGACGACTCCGGGCAACGCCCGCAGATCGGCCTCGAGCGCACCGATGTCCACCGACGACGGGCTGGCCTGCGTGAGGATGCGCAACGACTGGCCGGCGAGCGAGAGTGCCCGCGGCACCACCCACAGCGAGATGGCGATACCCACGACGATGTCCGCCCACGTCCAGTCGAACGCCAGGAGCAGCACACCGGCGACGAGCACCCCGACGCTGCCCACGGTGTCCGCGAGCACCTCGAGATAGGCCCCGCGTACCGCGATGGAGTCCTTCGCGTCGGCGCGGATGAGCAGCATGACGACGATGTTGGCGACGAGTCCCGCGGCGGCCGTCAGCACCATCGCGAGGCCCGGGATGTCCGGCTGGTCCCCGATGCGGCGGATCGCCTCGACGAAGATGAAGACCGCTACCCCGAGCAGCAGCACCGCGTTGGCGACAGCGGTGAGGACCTCGGCCCGGTGCCACCCGAATGTCCGTGCAGCGGAACTCGATCCGCGCCGGGCCATCGTGAGCGCGACGAGGCCCATCGACATGCCGATGATGTCGGTGAGCATGTGCCCAGCATCGGCGAGCAGGCCCAGCGAGTTGATGATCAGGCCGACAGTCAGCTCGAGGGCGAAGAACGCGACGAGCACGAACCACGCGATCCCCATGCGTCGAAGCCGCCCGGTGCCGGCCTCACCTGCCGCCGGTGTGTGCGCATGTCCGTGCCCCGCTCCCATGATCGAGACCATACATGCGAATGTGTGCATATGGTGAGTCACGCTTCCCGCGGGGGTTCCGTACTCGAGGAGGGGTTGCAGCGTCCGCGGGAACACGGAACGGCAGCGGGAACCCAGAGACCTCCGGCGTCAGCGGAACGCGATGGCCATCCCGGCCGCGAGCAGACGCCGTAGCCGTTCGGGATGACGCAGGTCGTCCCACGTCCACCGCACCACATGGCAGCCGAGCGCGCGGAGGGCGTCCTCGCGCAGCTTCTCGTCGATCACCGACTGTGCTCCGCCGCGATACTTCATCAGCCCGTCGAACTCGCCCACCAGCCGACCGTCCCAGTCGAAATCGGTGCGGGCCACGATGCGACCACGATCGTCGAGGAAGCGATGCTGCAGCCTCGTCGAGGCAATCTCGGGCCACTGCATCATCAGGGCTCGGCTCCACGATTCGCCGATGCTCTCGGTGAGAGGGCTCGCGAGGTCCACCGCGCGGCGGGCGGTGGCGATGCCGCGACGGCGCCCGAGCCGTGCGAGGCACTCCTGCAGATCCGGCGCCTCCGTGCGGAGTGCGGACTCGACAGCGCACAGCGCACGATCGAGTCCCACTGTGCACGCGATGTCGAGCGCCGTCCGCGTCGGCGTCGTGACCTGCACACCGTCGACGGTGGTGACGTCCAGCGGGGACAGCGGGACCCGGTGCTCGGCGACCCTCCTCGTCGACGCACCACCTCCTCGACCGTCGACGCTCACGTGCACCCGGTCTCGGTCGGGAGCGAGAAGGGGGAGCCGATGCAGCGCCGCCGCGGACTCGTGACTGGCGACGGCCACCGCGGTGCGTCCCGCCATGACTCCGAGCACGCGCAGGCGGTAGCGCTCGTCTGGTGATGCCGACGCCCACTCCGAGCCGGGGCCGTAGGAGCCGCGGCTCACGCGGACCAGTTCGCCGCGCCTCACCAGACCGCGCAGCGCCGCATCTGTCACGTCACCGGTCGCGCGGCGGTGCAGGTCCATGGCGGTGAGTGTCGATCACGCGCGGACGGGGACACGCCTTCCTGGCGCCCGCCTGTGGAGCACCCTCGTCCTGTGTACCGGCAGCTCCCGCAGGGCTTCCGTACTCGAGGAGGGGTTGCAGCGTCCGCGGGAACATGGAACGGCAGCGGGAACCCTAGTAGTCGAGCTCCGGCGGCACGGCGGGGTGGTCGACGGTCGGGGGCAGGGTCGCCAGCGCGGAGATCCGCGAGAGCCCTGCCACCTGGAGCAGGTCGACGACGATGGATCGGATCTGCGCGAGCACCACCACCGCGGACAGGCCGGCGTCCTGCATGAGCTCCGCCTTCGCACCGACCGCCACGTGCCGGAGAACCCGCGCTGCCTCGGCTCGGTCGGGTTGCTCGCCGGGATCCGCGAGCATCATCTTCCGCACCACCTCGGTGGCCTGCGCGAGCTTCTCGACGAGGTCGACCAGTCGGGGGTCGAGAATCTCGTCGTCGCGCACCAGGGACAGGGAGCGCCTGGCGAGAACCCGGATGTTGCGCACCGCGTTGTCCAGCGGATCCGCCGTCGCGGCGAGCTCGGCCAAGCGCTGCTTGCTGTTCCAGTACAGCGGGGAGATGCGGCTGATCTCGCGCCCGCCCTTGAGATCGGTGCGCATCGCGTCGATGGCCGGTTGTGTGGCGCGCGCAGCCTTCAGCGCCTTGGCGATCGGTTCCGCGTCGTTGGCCAGGAGACCGTCCGCGACGAGTTGCAGTACCCGGCCCGACGTGGCGATGACGGTGGCCGCGTCCTTGCGTGCGCGGCGCACGGGGTGCGTCGGCACGACGGCGACGACGGCGAGTCCCACCAGACCGCCGATCAACGCGTCGACCATGCGGTTGAGTCCGCCGGCGTTGCCCGGCGGGATGAGCGTCGCCACCAGCACGGCCGACGATCCCGCCTGCATCGCGATGATGGCGCCGCTGTCGAGGAAGACCGCGGTCGACATCGCGAGCGCGACGACCAAGGCGATCTGCCACGGGCCGGTCCCGATGAGGGCGATGATCGCGTCACCGACACCGATGCCGACCGTGACGCCGACGACGAGTTCGGCCGAACGTCGCATCCGCGCCCCGAGGGACACACCGAGCGAGACGACGGCCGCGATCGGTGCGAAGAAGGGCGTGACGTGCCCGACGACGTCGGTCGCCACGAACCACGCGATGCCCGCGGCGAGCGCGCACTGGATGATCGGCAACCCGGAGACACTCAGTCGGCGCAGCGACGCGTCGATCCGCGCGGAGCCGCGGGTGCGCAGGCCGAGATGCGGGGCCGTGAATCGTGGGTAGCTCCCGAATCGGCCCATGAAGCTGGTGCTAGCCGACGCCGAGTTCGTCCGCGGCGCGCGGATCGCAGTCCTCGAGCAGGTCGAGGCAGCGGGCGTACTCGTCCGTCTCCCCGATCGACTGCGCGGCGCGGGCCAGGACGGCCACGCAGCGCAGGAAGCCGCGGTTGGGCTCGTGGCTGTACGGCACGGGTCCGAAGCCCTTCCAGCCGTTGCGACGCAGCTGGTCGAGCCCGCGGTGGTAGCCGGTGCGTGCGTAGGCGTACGCGGTGATGGTGCGGCCGTCGGACAGGGCGGCCTCGGCGAGGTAGGCCCACGCGATCGACGCGGTGGGGTGCGCCGCGGCCACCTCCTCGGGCGCCGTGTGGTTCAGCAGAGCGGACTCGGCCTCGTCGTCGCCGGGCAGCAGGGTGGGCTGGGGACCGAGGAGATCACCGAAGGAAGTCATGACGACAGTCTCCCACGGAGCGCGCGGGAGACGTCGGGCGCTGGATAAGGTGCACGCGTGTCTCCGGATAACTCGCGCCCCGCCGCACCGCGCCGCATCGAACCCAGCGCCGCACCGAAGAAGGTGTCGACGCGCTCCGGAGGACGGCGGCGCGGACCGTGGATCGCGGCGGCCCTCGTGGCCCTGCTGGCGATCGCGGGTGTCGTGGCGTTCGCACTGCTGCGTGGCGGCACGAGCGTCACGGGTCCGAGCGACGACGAGAAGATCCGCACCTCGATCGACACCTTCACCACGGCGTTGCGTGACGGCGACCTGACCGCTCTGCGCGGCGTCACGTGCGGCGCGCTGGCGTCCTTCTACGGCGGCATCTCCGAGGTCGACTTCGCCGCGACGCACGACGCCGCCGTCGCATCCGGAACGGTGCCGGTGGTAGAGAGCGTCGACACCATTCAGATCACCGAAGCGGAACCGCCGGATCAGACGACGGCGATCGCACAGGTCACCGCGCGCACCGAGGGCGCAGAGCCCTCGGCGCGCACGTTCGACCTCGCGCTGGACGGCGAGACCTGGAAGGTCTGCGCCTGACCGCGCTCGTGCGCCTCTTGCGCATCCGGGGATGCGCAAGAGGCTCACGGGTCAGCCCGCTGACACACTCCGACCGGCGGACTTCAGGTCGTTGCACGCCTCGACGACGCGCGCCGTCATACCGGCCTCGGCCTTCTTGAGGTAGCTGCGCGGGTCGTAGGCCTTCTTGTTACCCACCTCGCCGTCGACCTTCAGCACGCCGTCGTAGTTGCTGAAGAAGTGGCCGGCGATGGGCCGACTGAACGCGTACTGGGTGTCGGTGTCGACGTTCATCTTCACGACGCCGTACTCGAGGGCCTCCTCGATCTCACTCTTGGCCGAGCCCGAGCCGCCGTGGAAGACGAAGTCGAAGGGCTTGGAGCCGGCAGCGAGTCCGAGCTTCTCGGTGGCGACGCGCTGGCCGTCCGCGAGCACCGACGGCTTGAGCTTGACGTTGCCCGGCTTGTAGACGCCGTGGACGTTGCCGAACGTCGCGGCCAACAGGTAGCGCGATCCGGCATCGCCGGCACCGAGCGCCTCGACCGTCTTCAGGAAGTCCTCGTTCGAGGTGTACAGCTTGTCGTTGATCTCCGCCTCGACGCCGTCCTCCTCGCCGCCGACCACGCCGATCTCGATCTCCAGGATGATGCGCGCCGCGGCGGCCCGGGCCAGCAGATCCTTGGCGATCTCGAGGTTCTCGTCGATCGGCACCGCGGAGCCGTCCCACATGTGCGACTGGAAGAGGGGGTTCTTCCCGGCGTCGACGCGCTCCTGCGACACCGCGAGGAGCGGACGCACGTAGGTGTCCAGCTTGTCCTTGGGGCAGTGGTCGGTGTGCAGCGCGATGGTGACGTCGTACTTCGCGGCGACGACGTGGGCGAACTCGGCGAGCGCGACGGCGCCGGTGACCATGTCCTTCACACCGAGGCCGGACGCGAACTCCGCGCCACCGGTGGAGAACTGGATGATGCCGTCGCTGCCCGCGTCGGCGAAGCCCTTGATGGCCGCGTTGACGGACTCGGATCCCACGCAGTTGATGGCGGGAAAAGCGAACTTGTGTTCCTTGGCGCGGCCGAGCATCTCGGCGTACACCTCGGGAGTTGCGATCGGCACGAAGAAACCTCCACGGTGAGCGAACGGGGCACCCGATCAGGTGCGGTCACTAGCAGTATGTCAACCGAGGTGACGCCGGTCGCGCCCTGCCCGATCTACTCGCCGGTAGTTGCTGAGAGTTGCTCGTGAGTTGTACTACCCGCCACTCGGCGTGCGGGTATCGGCTGCTCTCGCCGGTACTGTGGGCGCTTGTGACTACCGTGGCCGCCTCCGTGACCGACCTCGCCCTGCTGCCGGGGTTCCTCGATCCCGTCAACCTGCTGAACTCGTTCGGCACCTGGGTCCTGGTCGGTCTGCTGCTGGTGGTGTTCATCGAGTCGGGCCTGCTGTTCCCGCTGCTCCCGGGCGATTCGCTGCTGTTCACGGCCGGTCTGATCGCCGCGTCGAAGAGCGCGGAGATCGAGCCGTTCGCGCCGCTGTGGGTGCTGTTGGTGACCATTCCGATCGCCGCGGTGCTGGGTGATCAGGCGGGATATCTGATCGGCAAGAAGGCCGGCACGGGCCTGTTCACGGACGACGCCCGCTTCCTGAAGAAGCGCTACATCGACGAGTCGCACGCGTTCTTCGAGAAGCACGGTCCCATCACCATCTTCCTGGCGCGCTTCGTGCCCATCGTGCGTACGTTCGCGCCGGTCGTGGCCGGCGCCTCGGGCATGCGCTACCGCACGTTCATCACCTACAACGTCGTCGGCGGCATCGTCTGGGGCTCGGGCGTCACGCTGCTCGGCTACCTGCTGGGCCAGATCGCCGTCATCCGCGACAACGTCGACATCATCTTCCTGCTCATCGTCGCCGTGTCCGTCCTGCCCATCGCCTGGGAGGTCGGCAAGCGGATTGTCTCCTCGCGCCGCACCCCGCTCGGTGAGGCCGTCGACGCGTTCGACGGCAAGCTCGACGGCAAGGTCGAGCCGTCCAAGTGGTCCGAGCCGGCCCAGAGGTCGGACACTGCTCAGCGGTCGGAACCAGCTCAGTGGTCCGAGCCCGTCCAGCGCACCGAGCCCGCTCCGCGCGACTCGTCCTCGTAGATCGGTCCCCCGTTCATGCTTCTCGCCGGTAGCACCGTGCTCGCCGAAGGCGGCGCGATGGGATTCCTCGAATCGGCCGGGCCCACCCTGGTCTGGCTCATCGTGGTGTCCTTCGTGTTCCTCGAGTGCGCCGTCATCGTGGGCCTCTTCCTTCCCGGCGACTCGCTGCTGATCACCGCCGGTATCGGACTGGCCGCCCACGCCTCGGGCACCTCGCACGTGTGGGCGCTGTCCGCGGGCGCGTTCCTGGCCGCCATCGCCGGTAATCAGGTGGGGTACATGATCGGTAAACGCACCGGTCATCGCCTCGTGGCGCGCAAGAACGGCAAGTACGTCAACACCGCGAATCTGGAGAAGGTCAACCGACTTCTCGAGAAGCACGGCTTCTGGGCGGTGCTCGTCGCGCGCTGGATCCCGTGGGTGCGGACCCTGTGCCCGATGGTCGCCGGTGCCGGTGGGATGAACCACCGCCGCTACACCATCGCCAGCACGCTGGGTGCGCTCATCTGGGCACCCGTGCTGCTGCTGATCGGGTTCTACTTCGGAGCGGTGCTCGACAAGGTGTCGTGGCTGTTCCCCACCGTGCTCACGCTGATGATCGTCTCGATCGTGGTCGGCACCATCTTCGGTCTGTACCAGTACCGCAAGGAGATGAAGAAGCCGGTGGAGACCACCGAAGTGCACGATCTCTGACGGCTGACGTTCAGCCGAGGCTGTGCGCCGCCTCCATCAACATCCAGCCGCCGAGCTGGACGGAGAAGTCGCGCTCCGGCACGGACGACGACGTGACGGTGCCGGCGCTGAACCGGGCGATCGACGCACCGAACGAGGGCAGCTTGGCGATGGCGGACCAGTCGCTGCCGAACAGCGGCAGGCCCTCGATGGACAGGCAGTTGTCCCACGCGGCCTCCGCCGACGCCAGCACGATGTCGGCGGCGACCGAGCGCGCCTCGTGGTCCTCGTCGTCGTCTCCGGGCAACGACGTCGCCACCAGTGCGAGGTACCGGGCGAGGATCCCGTTGAACAGGCCGCCGTCCCCTCCCCCGCCGCCGATGATCACGCCATCTTTCGTGAGGTGCTGCTGCACGGCGGCGACGAGTCGATGCACGCGCTCGCGGTGCTTGTCGTCACCGAGGCTGATCGCGAGTTCGGTCTCGGCGCCGAGCACGACGCCCTGGCAGTAGGAGTAGATGGGCGTCTCGACGCGGCCGTCTGCGTGGATGCCGTCGAGCACGAGATGGGTCGTCGGATCGACGAGAGTCGCGTCGATCCAGTCGGCCATGGCCTGGGCGCGCCACAGCTTGCCGGTCCGTGCGAGCAGCACCGCCGCCGGGCCGTTGGCCGGCACGTTGAAGAAGTCGCTCTTCCTGGACCAGCGGATACCGCCCCCGTGCGCCGGATCCCAGGCGTCGAACAGCTCCGACTCCAGGGCCGCGATCGCGGTGCGATTGTCGACGAGGTGCAGACGTTGCGCTCGCTCGAGGGACAGCCCCAGCCACGCCATGTCGTCGTAGTACGAGTTGGTCCAGCCGGTGAGGTTGCGCAGCCGGTGGGTGCGCGCGATCCGGGCCAGCCGTCGTCGGCGGCGCGCCGACGGCGCCCGCTCCTCGGCGTCGACCACACAGTCGATGAGGTGCGCCTGCCACCAGTAGTGCCAGCGGAAGAACAACCGCTCCCGTCGGACCGGCGGCCACGCCACGACACCCAGAGCCGTCCCCGGCAGTCCCCACAGACGGCGGACGTGGCGAGAGAAGACGGCCTCCTCGGCGGCGTCCGCCCTGGAGGACCACGTGTCGTGCATGATTCGATCCTGCCAGTACCCCTCGGCTCGGGAGCCGTCGGGCACGGTCACCAGGCCAGGTCGGGATCCGCGTGCTGCCGGATCCAGGCGTGCATCGTGATCCCGGCTGCGACACCGGCATTGATACTGCGGGTGGAGCCGAACTGCGCGATGGACACCGTCATCGACGCGGCGGCGCGCGCGTCGTCGGTCACGCCCGGGCCCTCCTGACCGAAGAGCAGCAGCGCATTCCGCGGGAGAACGGCAGTCTCGAGCGGGACGGACCCGGGCACGTTGTCGACGGCCACCACCGTCAGGCCCGCCTCCGCCGCGTACGCCGTCAGCGCCTCGACGGTCTCGTGATGCTCGATGTGTTGGTAGCGGTCGGTGACCATCGCACCGCGACGGTTCCAACGCCGACGCCCGACGATGTGCACCGCGGCGGCGCCGAACGCGTTGGCCGTGCGGACGACCGTCCCGATGTTGGCGTCGTGCGCGAAGTTCTCGATGGCCACGTGCATCGGATGCCGGCGCGTGTCCAGGTCCGCGACGATGGCCTCGCGCGTCCAGTACCGGTACGCGTCGACGACGTTGCGCCGATCCCCCTCGTCGAGGAGTTCCGGGTCGTAGCGGGGATCGGTGGGCCGAGGCCCGTCACGCTCGACGTCCCAGGCGGGTACGCCGCGCGGGTGCTCACCCCACTCGGTGGCACCCGCCTCGTCGCTGCGGTCGTTCTCGGTCAACTCAGGAATGGGACAGACGGCGGTTGACCTCGCGGGTCAGCCAGACCGGGGAGAACCGCGAGCCCATGGACAGTGCCTTGGACGGGAGCCCCACCGGGAAGTGCACCTTGTGGTAGATCCGCTTGGCGGGCTGCGTCGACTTGAAGATCGCGTCGGCGACGTCCTGCGCGGTCAGCTTGATGCCCAGCGAACCGGTGGTACCGGTCTGGATCCCCTTGGTCATGGCGGTCTGCACGAAGAGCGGCCACATGGCCTTCACGGCGATGTCGTGCTTGTGCCACTCGAGGTCGAGCGCCTCGGTGAGCCCGCGCACCGCGAACTTGGTCGCGCCGTACGTGGCGAGCTCGGGCTGGCCGTAGATGGCGGAGGCGGAGCACAGGTTCACCACCTGGGCGCCGCGCGTCTTCTTCAGGTACGGGAACGCTTCGAGCAGACCGTTGAGCACGCCGCCGACGTTGATGTCGAACTGCTTGCGGTGCGTCTCGATGGCCTGCTCGGCGAACTGGCCCGCGATGAGGATGCCCGCGTTGTTGATGAGCACGTCGAGTCGCCCGCCCGCCGCCTCGTCGAACTCCTTCAGTCGCTCGGTGAACTGCGCGGTGTCGGTGACGTCGAGGATTCCCGTCGTCGACGTCGAGCCCTTCGCCGCGATCTCCTTCGCGAGGGAGGCCAGTCCCGTCTCGTCGATGTCGTACGCACCGACGTGGTACCCGGCGGCGGCGAACGTGAGTGCGGTGGCCCGCCCGATGCCGGCTGCTGCGCCGGTGATGAAGACAGTAGGTTGAGACATGTCTGAAGAGTAAAGGGTCGGGCTGAGCTGCAACAGAGCGGTGAGCCGAAAACTTACCGCCGAGTAGCTTCCGGCGTCCTCGGAGGCGCTCACGGGAGGGATCCGAGTCGATGGACCACGAGAGAGTGGGTCGGGCGGTGGCCGTGGTCACCGCCATCTACGTCGTCGTGCTGGCGGTCTGGGCGCTCGTGCTGCTCCCCAAGGCCCCGGACGGCACCGTTCCGTATCAGATCGCTGCGCTGGTCGCGGGCTTCGGCGCGGCACTCGGACTCGCGATGATGGCTGCCGGGCGCCCCACCGCCGACGAACGCCGCATGCGCGACCACGGGCTCGAGGGGTGGGCCGTCGTCGACGAGGTACGGGAGGTCGGAGCCGAGACGGAGGTCGACCTCACGATCACCGTGCCGGGGTCGGGGTCCTACCCGGGCACTGTCCGACGCACGGGGTCCGTTCGGTACGAGGTCGGCGCGACCGTTCCCGTCGTCGTCGATCCCGACGACCGGACGCGGATCCGGTTGTGACACCGACCGACTCGACCCGGCACCACACCGTTCTCGACACCCCGGTGGGTCCTCTCACCGTCGTGCGCACCGGGACGGCGCTGTCGGGCGTCTACTTTCCCGGTCACCGTCCGGCACCGGCTCCCGGCCGGATCGGCACCGCCCGGGCGGACGGGTTCGACGAGATCCGCGATCAGTTGGCGGAGTACTTCGGCGGCCGGCGGCGCTGCTTCGATCTCGAGCTGGCCCCGGTGGGCACCGAATTCCAGAACGAGGTGTGGGCCGCGCTCCGCACGATCCCCTACGGCGAGACGTGGACGTACTCCGCTCTGGCCGTCACCGTCGGCCGGCCCACCTCGGTGCGAGCGGTGGCGTCGGCCAACGCCCGGAACCCGTTGTCGATCGTCGTGCCGTGCCACCGCGTCATCGGAATGTCCGGCAGCCTCACGGGTTTCGCCGGCGGCGTCGAGCGCAAACGCCTGCTGCTCGATCTCGAGTCGGGAACCCCGACGCTGTTCTCGTGAGGGAGTCGACGAGCGCGTACTGAGCGCCGATGTAGGTCGCGAGTACCGCGACCTCGAGGACGTCGCGCAGGCGCGCGTCGGCCGTGGTCCGCCGCACGAGCACCATGCCGTCGGAGACGGTGAACAGCGTCGATCCGACGACGGCACGGGTGTCGCCGTCCGCACCGAGAACGGACATGGCACCGAGGGCGACGCCGTAGGCCATGGAGATCGGTGCAATGGTCGGGGCGCGTCTCGTGGCCAGCACGGCGCCGCCCGCCCATCCCGCCGCTCGAAGCAGAGCATGGTGCGGCCGCACGCGAGAACCGTTGCGATGCAACAGCACCGACCAGCACCCCTGCATGACGGCGAACGACGACGCCCCCGCAGTGAACCGGCGATCGTCGTCCGGATCGATCATCGCGACGTCGCCGAGCGTCGCCGCCGAGAGCCCCGCAGCCAGCAGTGGCGAGCGGTGGGCGCCGGACCGCACCGCGAGAATCGGCATGAGGAGCGGCTTGCACACCGCCTGCACGACGGGCCGATGCGTGGCGGCACCGACGATGGTGCCCGCCGCAGCGACGGCGTAGGCCAGGGCCGTGGCCCTGCGGACCAGCGTGGCGGACGACCCGGACGGCATGCGGACACCGTAACCGACCCCACACTGGATTTCGATAGTTAGCTTATGTAACGTTAAGGGAGTGCAGACCACGGCGATGCGAACCGACGAACTGCGGACACTGCTGTCCGAACTGGTCACCACGACCTCGCGCTTCACCCGGCTCGCGGCCTCGGTCGCGCCCGCGGAGCATCCCCGTACGTGGTCGCGCGCGCTCTCCCTGCTCGACGAGTACGGCGCGATCCGGATCAGCGAGTTCGCCCGCCTCGACCGATGCTCGCAACCCTCGGCGACGGCCCTGCTGCGCACGCTCCACGAGAACGGTCTCGTCGACCGCATGACGGATCCGACCGACTCCCGCGCCGTGGTCGTGTCGATCTCGGACCACGGACGCACTTGGCTCGCCGACTCGCGTCGCGCCATCGGCGACGGACTGCTCCGCCAC
This sequence comes from Rhodococcus sp. MEB041, assembly GCF_030208955.1. Lineage (NCBI taxonomy): Bacteria > Bacillati > Actinomycetota > Actinomycetes > Mycobacteriales > Nocardiaceae > Rhodococcus > Rhodococcus sp. MEB041. Next base: position 251,533 of record NZ_JARVSZ010000004.1, on the reverse strand, counting down.
CTGGGCGAGCCCGATCCCGACCAACTCCGACGCATCGTCGAGGGCCTCGACGACCTGCGCTCGGTACTCAAGAACACAGCACGAAAGGAACACCCGTGACGACGATCGAGGAGAAGAAGGACGCGTCCCAGCCGAGCCTTCTGCAGCAACCGAAGGCCGTGTGGGCAGTGGCGTTCGCCAGTGTCATCGCCTTCATGGGGATCGGCCTCGTCGATCCCATTCTCAAGCCCATCGGCGAACAGTTGAACGCGACACCGTCGCAGGTGTCTCTTCTGTTCACGTCCTACATGCTGGTGACGGGCGTGGCGATGCTCGTCACGGGCGTCGTCTCGTCGCGCTTCGGCCCGAAGAAGACACTGCTGGCCGGTCTCGCGATCATCATCGTGTTCGCCGCGCTCGCAGGCTCGTCGAGCACCATCACCCAGATCGTCGGGTTCCGCGCCGGCTGGGGACTGGGCAACGCACTCTTCATCGCGACCGCCCTGGCGACGATCGTCGGCGCCGCGAGCGGTGGCGTCGCGCGGGCCATCATCTTGTACGAGGCCGCACTGGGCATCGGCATCGCCACCGGCCCGCTGGTCGGCGGCGTCCTGGGCAGCATCAGCTGGCGGGGCCCGTTCTTCGGCGTCGCCGTCCTGATGGCCGTGGCCGTCGTGCTGCTCGTCGTCATGCTGCCGGAGGGCGAGAAGCCCACGCACCGAACCTCTCTCGCGGACCCCTTCCGCGCACTGCGGCACCGCGGGCTGCTCACGGTCGGCATCACGGCACTGCTGTACAACTACGGATTCTTCACCCTGCTCGCCTACACGCCGTTCCCGCTCGACCTCGGCACCTACGCGATCGGCTTCATCTTCTTCGGCTGGGGACTCGCGCTCGCGGTGGCCTCGGTGTTCCTCGCACCGCGCCTGCAGCGCCGGTTCGGGACGCTGAACATGATGATGCTCGCGCTGCTCCTCTTCGCCGCCGACCTCGCCGCGATGGCTCTGTTCACGGAGAGCAAGCCGGTTCTGATCGTGTGCGTCGTCCTTGCCGGACTGTTCCTCGGCGTCAACAACACCCTCATCACCGAGACCGTCATGATCTCGGCGCCGGTCGAACGGTCGACAGCCTCGGCGGCCTACAGCTTCGTGCGGTTCGCCGGCGGCGCTGCCGCCCCGTACCTCGCCGGCAAGCTCGGTGAATCCAATGTGCACGTGCCGTTCTGGGTGGGCGCCGCCTGTACCTTCCTGGCCATCGGCGTTCTCGCGACCGGCCGGAAGGTCCTCGCACACGTCGACGACCACGACCCCGCTCCGCACAGCGTCGACGAGGCGACAGCGCTCACCGTCGGCGACTGACCAGGGAAAACCGAATCACACCAGTCACATTCACCGCATTAACACCATCTGCACCAAAGGTCACACTTCGATGACGAAGTAACTCTGAAGTAAAGGTCTAGGCGGACCGGAAGGTACGTTCTGTTCGGTCGGGGGACGCGTACACCATTCTTCACCGCTTCTCGGATACGGCAGGAATGCCGTCTTCGGTATCGAAAGGCCATTCATGTCGGACAAGTCCATCACCCGTGCCCGCAGGACGCGGCTCGCTGCAGCAGGCGCCGTGCTCGCCGTGTCGCTGGCTGTCGCCGCACCCGCCGTGGCCGTCGCCCAGCAGGATCAGCCGGACAGCTCGGAGAGCAGCGAGTCCTCCACGAGCACCACCACCGAGGCTCCCGCCACGTCGAGCACCGAGCAGGCACCCTCGGCGACGGATGCGCCGCCGGTCACCACCGTGCCCACCACCGCTCCCCCGGCCCGGCCGCTGCCGCAGGTCACCGGTTCCGTCGTGGTCGACGACGAGGGCAACTCCTCCATCAAGGTCGACATCGACGCGAAGCTGACCGAGGACGAGAAGAAGGCACTGCAGGTGGCCAAGGACGCCACCAAGGCCGCCGTCGACGCCATCAAGAAGGCGCAGGCATTCCTCGACGACGCCATCGCCGCAGCGCAGGGCGGCGACGCCGCTGCCGAGGCCGAGGTCGACGAAGCGAAGGCCGAGCTCGAGGCATCCAAGGCCGAGGAATCGGCGTCGGTCGCCGAGCAGGAGAGCATCGTCGCCGCCGGTGTCGCCGCCAAGGCGCAGGAAGAGGCTGACGCCGCCAAGGCTGCAGCGGACGAGGAGAAGAGCAAGGCGGACGCCGCTCAGGCCGAGGCCGACGCTGCGAAGGACAAGGCCGACGAGCTCGAGGGCGACGCTGCCGCGGATCCGACCGAGGCAGAGTCCGCGCGTGCGGACGCCGATGCGAAGGCCGAGGCCGCAGCCGCCGCGCGCACCGCCGCGGAGGAGGCCACGAAGGCTGCCGAGGAGTCGCTGAAGGCCGTCGGTGACGCGTTCGCGACGCTCGACGCCGCCAAGGTCACCACGGCGATCCAGGCCGCGTACGCGAAGGCGTCGACGCTCTTCGCCGCTGTCGTCAAGGCAGCGACGACGCAGGTGGCCGCCACGGTCGCCGAGGAGAACGCGAAGCGGCTCGAAGCAGCCGGTGACGCCGAGGCGGCAGCAGCAGCCGAGGCCGCCGCAGCAGCGAAGGCCGAGGCCGACGCAGCTGCGAAGGATGCCGCGGACAAGAAGGCCGCCGACGAGGCTGCCGCGGAGAACGCCGCCAAGGAGACCGTCACGGTCGAGGTCGGCGACGAGAAGAAGGAGGACGTCGAGGTCGCCACCATCGACTCCACCACGGTCGAGGTCACCGCCTCCGGAATCCGTCTCATCGGCTTCTACGTCGACGGCCCGACGCGCACGTTCAAGGTGGTCGACTACTTCACCGACGACGAGGAGGGCAACGTCATCGTCGCCGGCGAACTGCCGGAGATCGGTCTCGTGTCGTCCGAGTCGAGCCTCGCGGGGTCGGATCAGGCGAGTGCCTCGAACGACGAGGGCGGACTGCCCGTCGCCGCGATCGGCACCGGCGTGGCCGTCGTCGCCGTCGCGGGTGTCGGTGCGTTCGCACTCTCGCGTCGCAAGGGCACTCGCTCCTGACGACCGAGCGCGTGGGTGCGGGGGCTCTCTCGGCCCCGCACCCACGCGCTCTCGGCGTTTTGGGATGATGAAGACATGCCGACACTCGCCTACGTCATCGCCGGATCCGAAGCCACGGGAGGCGCCGGCCTGCAGGCCGACCTCAAGACGTTCGAGCGGCTCGGGGTCTACGGCGTCGGCACCATCACCTGCATCGTCTCGTTCGATCCGAAGGCCGGGTGGGGCCACCGTTTCGTCCCCATCGCGGGACCGGTGATCGCCGACCAGATCGAGGCGGCGACGGCTGCCCACTCACTGGACGTCGTGAAGATCGGCATGCTCGGCACACCCGAGACCGTTGCCACCGTCGCCGAGTCGCTCCGTCAGCAGCCGTGGCGACACGTCGTCGTGGATCCCGTCCTCATCTGCAAGGGCCAGGAGCCGGGCGCGGCGCTGGACACGGACAACGCCCTGCGCGCCGAGATCCTCCCGCTCGCGACCGTCGTCACGCCCAATCTCTTCGAGGCGCAGACCTTGTCGGGAATGGACTCGATCGAGTCCGTCGACGATCTGTCGGAGGCCGCCCGCCGCATCGCGGACCTCGGACCGCGCTACGTGGTGGTCAAGGGCGGCGCGGGTCTGCCCGGCGACGAGGCCGTCGACGTCCTGTTCGACGGTACCGACGTCTCGGTGTTCCGTGCGCCGAAGATCGGCGAGGAGCGCGTCTCCGGAGCCGGCTGCATCTTCGCCGCCGCCATCACCGCCGAGCTGGCGAAGGGTTCCTCGGTCCAGGACGCGGTGGCCACGGCCAAGGACTTCGCGCACGCCGGCATCGTCGGCCGCGTGACGACGAACGCGCCCTTCACCGCCGTCGGCTGGCAGTAGAGCTCAGAGGTTCAGGTCGCCCAGACCGAGGAGGGACCGGTACTCGAGACCCTCGGCCGCGATGACCGCGTCGGCGCCGGTGGCGCGGTCCACCACCGTCGCGACGCCCACCACGACGGCACCGGCGTCACGCAGAGCCGCGACGGCCGTGAGCGGGGAGTTGCCGGTGGTGGTGGTGTCCTCGACGACCAGGACCCGTTTGCCCACGATGTCCGGGCCCTCGATCTGGCGCTGCATGCCGTGGGCCTTGGCCGCCTTGCGGACGACGAACGCGTCGATGGGACGGCCCGGCGCGTGCATGACCGCCAAGGCGACGGGGTCGGCACCCATGGTGAGTCCGCCCACGGCGTCGAAATCCCAGTCCGACACCAGTTCTCGCATGAGCTGCCCGATGAGGGCACCGGCGCGGTGGTGCAGCGTCGCACGGCGGAGGTCGACGTAGTAGTCGGCTTCCGTGCCCGACGACAGCGTCACCTTCCCGTGCACGACGGCCAACTCGCGGACCAGTTCTGCCAGTTCGGACTTCTCGGTAGCTGCCACGAGCAGTGAATCTATCGGGTGCGCTCAGGCGGCGTGCTGCGGCGCCCGCAACCACGCCGTGTCGGCGTCCGCGGTCTCGGCGAACACAGCGGGCGCCCGGACGCCCAACAGCCGGACGACGGGTCCGGACAGCGGCGAGTCGGCGAGCGAGGCCAACGACGAGGCCTGCGTGTTGTACACGCGGACGGCCCCGGCGACGCGATGCTCGATGCGATCGAGTTCCGTTGCGGGCGAGCTGAAGTCCCACCCGAGAGGCCCACTGGCCCGACCGTCGAAGAGCACCTCGTGCAGCGCGACCGACAGCGCGTTCTCGGCGCCGGCCCGGGCGCCGAGCTCGGCGCGCCGATCCCGCATCATGGCCGACAGCGACCGCGCTCCGACGAGTTGGTTCACGGCGGCGCGGTCGAGATCTGCGTCGACGGCAGCGCGCACGAGATCGGGGATCACGGCCCGTCGTCGATCGAGCTCGATCTCGAGCAGGTTCAGTCCGGCAGCGACGGAGTCGGCCGACCGACGTGTCCGCCGGACGACCGACACGATCCAGCCGATACCGATGATCATCACGAACGCCACCAGGGCCACAACAGTCACACCAGAAACATAGCGCCGTCGAGTATGAACGTCGACCCGAGGTCGAGGGTTCGTCTCGGCCGTTGGAGCTTACGTGCGACCGCGCGCGCTGCCGACCAGGGAGACCACGCGGCGAGCGATGGTACGGGGCACCAGACGCGATACCGAAGTCAGTGACTTGTACTGAAGCCCAGGCACACTCAGCACGGTGTTCTTCTCCAGGTCGGCGAGCGAGGCGTCGACGACCTGGTCCACGGAGAGGTACATGAACGACGGAATCGACGACATCTCGATGCCGGCGCGCTCGTGGAACTCGGTCCGCACGAAGCCCGGGCACAGAGCCTGGATGCGGACGCCGGTGCCGGCGAGACCGCCCGCGAGACCCTCGCTGAACGAGACGACGTACGCCTTCGACGCGGAGTACGTGGAACCGCGACCCGACAGCAGGCCGGCGACGCTGGCCACGTTGATCACCGAGCCCTTCGCACCCGCGATCATCGACGGCAGCGCCGCGCGGGTGAACTGCATGACGGCGGTGACGTTGACGTCGAGCTGCGACTGCAGCAGCGCGGGGTCCGCCGTCCAGAACTCGCCGGACGTGCCGAAGCCCGCGTTGTTGATCAGGACCTGCACGCCCTCCTGCAGTCGGGCGACCACGGCAGCGCGGCCCTCCTCGGTCGCGAGGTCCGCGCCCAGGATCTCCGACGAGGTGCCGTACGACGCGCGTAGCTCGTCGGCCAGTGCCTCGAGCCTGACGGTGTCGCGGGCGACCAGGACGAGGTCGTGGCCACTGGCGGCGAGACGGCGGGCGAACCCGCCGCCGATGCCGGACGTCGGACCGGTGACGAGTGCGATGGGCCGCGGTGTTGGAGTCGACATGCGCACGAGACTAACGGGTGAGGTTCCTCACGGCAGCACGTGGCTGATGAAACGATCAGTCGTCGCGTCCGGGTGCTGCGCGGCGTCGCGAGGGCGGCAACACGTGCAGAAGGCCGGACAGGCGGGTGACGGCGTCGATCGCGGCGTCCCAGTCGCGTCCCGAACTGCCCACCGGAACGGTGCCCAGCGTCCACGGACCCTCGCTCCACAGCAGCTGCACCACATCGGGCACCGAGTGCGTGAAGGCGACCATGCGCTGGTCACAGACTCGCCGTGCCACGTCGAGGTCGGTCGCGAAGATGATGCGCGGACCCAGCGAGCCGAGGAGCTGCATGTCGGCATCCTTGGGCGGCGGCGTCGTGCGGGACCGCAGATCGAGGTCGACGTCGGATCCCACCTCGCGGCGCACCGCCACGACGGTCGCGGCGTCCTCGAGGTCGAACAGGACGAACTCCTCGCCGCGTCGCACACCCTCGACCACGTCGACGGCACCGAGGAACTCCTGGTTCGCCATGGCCGCGCGCGAGAAGGTCGACGGCAGGTCGGGATCGGCGGGAACGTAGTGGTAGCCCTGCGCTTTCGCCCAGATCTGACGCACCCGGCCCTGCTGTCCGCGGCGGGCGCGATCGATGTACAGCAGTGCCACCGCACCGAGGAGTGCGATCAGAGCAAGGCCGAACCACATCGCTGTCATCGCTCTCCACTGTACTTTTCCCGGGGCACGGCGCCGTCGTCGGCCCATCGTGTCATTACCCGCCGGTATACCCGTGGGTAGCGCATCGCCACAGGTCAGTGACCGATCACGACCCTTTCGGGCGTTGGTGAGATGTACTCGCCAGTACGCTCGTGGACCGTCACACTGGCTCGGAAGACACTTTCCCTTCGAGACGGCGGAGCGCATGTTCACACGCATAGCAGTAGTCAACCGAGGCGAAGCAGCTGTTCGCCTCATCCGAGCGGTACGCGAGCTGAACAACGAATCGCGGTCCGCCGAGCCTCTGCGCGTCATCGCTCTGCACACCGACGCCGAGCGGAAGGCGATGTTCGTCCGCCAGGCCGACGAGGCCGTCACGCTCCGCAAGACGGGCGTGCAGAACCCCTACCTCGACTACGTCGAGCTCGAGCGCGCACTCGTCGAGGCCCGCGCCGACGCCGTGTGGGTCGGCTGGGGCTTCGTCGCCGAGGACCCGACCTTCGCCGACATCTGCGCTCGCCTGGGCATCACGTTCATCGGTCCGTCCGCTGCCTCGATGCGCTTGCTCGGCGACAAGGTCGAGGCCAAGATCCTCGCCGAGAAGGTGGGCGTCCCGGTCGCGCCGTGGAGCGGTGGTCCCGTCGAGACCCGCGCCGATGCACGTCGGCACGCCGCCGCCATCGGTTATCCCCTGATCATCAAGGCGCGCAGCGGCGGTGGCGGTCGCGGTATCCGCAAGGTCTTCGCCGAGGACGAGCTCGAGCTCGCACTCGAGCGCACCCAGGGTGAGGCCGAGCGCTCGTTCGGCGACCCGGTCGTCTTCCTCGAGCGGCTCGTCACCGAGGCGCGCCACGTCGAGGTCCAGGTCATCGCCGACACCCACGGCAACGTATGGGCACCCGGCGTCCGCGACTGCTCGATCCAGCGTCGCAACCAGAAGGTCATCGAGGAGTCCAGTTCGGCCGTTCTGACCCGGGAGCAGGCCGACGAGCTGCGCGCCGCCTCCGCGGAGCTGGTCCGCGCCGCCGGGTATCACGGCGCCGGCACGGTGGAGTACCTCTACCAGCCCGAGCAGAAGATCTTCACGTTCCTCGAGGTCAACACGCGCCTGCAGGTCGAGCACCCCATCACCGAGGTGACGACGGGCCTCGACCTGGTCAAGCTGCAGATCCTCGTCGCGGGCGGCCACGTGCTCGAGGGCGACTGCCCGACCGAGTTCGGTCACGCCGTCGAGGCACGACTCAACGCCGAGGACGCCGACAACGGTTTCGCACCGGCGCCCGGCACCGTCCGGTTGCTGAAGTTCCCGCTCGGATCGGGCCTGCGCGTCGACACGGGCATCGCCCAGGGCGACGTCATCCCGCCCGACTACGATTCCATGGTCGCGAAGGTGATCGCCTGGGGCCGTGACCGTTCCGAGGCCCTCGCCCGGCTGCGCACGGCGCTTCGCGAGACCACAGTCGTCATCGACGGCGGCACCACCACGAAGTCGTTCCTGCTCGACCTGCTCGACCGCGAGGAGCTCATCGACGCCACTGCCGACACCGGCTGGCTCGACCGCACCGGCGCGGGCACCGCGGAGGGCCCCACCCGCGTCGCCGACGTCGCACTGATCGCCGCGGCCGTCGACGCCTACGACGCTGACGAGGCCCGTGAGCGCGCCAAGTTCCTGCTGTCCGCCCGCGGCGGCCGTCCCCGCGCCAGCCACGACATCGGCCGCACGGTCGAGCTCAACTACCAGGGCCAGGGCTACCGCCTGACCGTCGGTCAGGTGGGACCGCACCGCTACCTGGTCGCGGTCGACGACCACGAGATCACCATCGACATCGAGCGGCTCGGCACCTTCGAGCGTCGCGCCGAGATCGACGGCACCCGCTACTCCGTCGTCACCGTGCCCGGCCCCGCCGGATATCTCGTCGAGGTCGACGGCGTGAGCCACCAGATCAGCCAGGACGAGGCCGGCCTGGTGCGCGCACCCGCCCCCGCTGTCGTCGTCGCCGTGCCGGTCGCCGTGGGCGACGAGGTCGAGGCGGGACAGACGCTCGTGGTCCTCGAGGCCATGAAGATGGAGACCGCGGTGCGCGCCGCCTCGGCCGGCCGGGTGAGCGAGGTGCTCGCCGTCGTCAACGCACAGGTCGACAACGGCGCGGCGTTGCTGCGCGTCGACCCGATCGGTGAGACGGCCGCCGCCTCCACCACCGCCCGGGTCGAGTTCCGCTCGCCGTGCGGCGACGCCGACCGCGACGACCGCATCGACGCACTGGCCCGTCTCGACGAACTGCGCGCCCTCCTCAGCGGATTCGACGTCAGCGCGTCCCGTGCGCTCGCCACCATCGCCGAGTACGACGCTCTGCGCGGGGCACTCCCGCGCAAGGACGGCGAGCTGGTCCGCGCCGAGCTGGACCTGCTCACCACCTTCGCCGACATGTGCGAGCTGACGCGTAACCGTCCGACCATGGACGAGGAGGGCACCGACGAGCGCGTCCACAGTCCGCGCGAGCACTTCCACGCGTTCCTGCAGTCGCTCGACGCCGACGTCCAGGGCCTGCCGGACGAGTTCCGCGACAAGCTGGCTCGCGCACTGCGGCACTACGACAAGAACGATCTCGATCGCGGCACCGATCTCGAGGAGGCCGTCTACCGACTCTTCCTGGCGCAGCAGCGCATCGAGAACCAGGTGCCGGCCATCGCGGCGCTCCTCGATCGGTGGATCGCCGACCCGTCGGTCGCCCCCGACGCGGACAGCGCCGTCGGTGAGGTGCTCGACCGCCTCGTCGTCGCGACCCAGGTGCGGTACCCGGTGATCGGCGACGTCGCCCGCAACCTCCGTTTCCAGTTGTTCGACGAGCCGCAGATCCGCAAGGCGCGCGAGCAGGTCTACGACGGTGTCCGCGGCAGTCTGCAGTACCTGGCCGAGCGGCCCGACGCCGACGATCACCAGGAGCGCATCGACGCCCTGGTCGCCACGGAGGAGCCGCTCGTGGAGCTGCTCTCCCAGCGCATGTCCGACCCGGGCGCCCTGCTCGAGGTGATCACCCGCCAGTACTACGAGATCCGTGACTTCGAGGACGTGAAGGCCTTCGATCGCGAAGGGCAGCACTATGTCTCGGGCACCTTCACCCTCGTCGGCGGCAAGGTCAACCTGCTCTCGACGATGACCGATCGCGCCGGCCTCTCGTCGACGCTGGTGGCGCTCACCGAGACCGCGGGGCCGGCACCCGAGAACCTCGCGGTGGATCTGTACCTCTCGTGGCCGACAGCTCCCGAAGACGGCGACCAGGTGGTCGAGGAGCTGCGCACCGAGATCGCCGCACACCCGGCGACCACGTCGTGGCGTCGCGTCACGGTCACCGTCTTCGGACGCGGCACCGGCATCTCGCGCCAGGTGACGTTCCGGCCGCAGGCAGGCGTTCTGACAGAGGACGTCTCGCTCCGCGACCTGCATCCGCTCACCGGTCAGCGACTGGACCTGTGGCGCCTCAAGAACTTCGACGGCACCCGCATCCCCTCCGCACCCGGCACGTACCTGTTCGATCTGGTGGCGAAGGACAACCCCAAGGACGAGCGACTGGTCGCCCTGGCCGAGATCCGCGACGCCGCAGTGCAGTTCGACGCCCAGGGCAACGTGGTCTCGGTTCCCGCCATCGAGCGCACGCTCTCCGCGTGCCTCGACGGCATCCGCCGCGCCCAGGCTCGCCGCGGCAACCGCCGCCTCGACCACAATCGCGTCGTCCTCTACGTGTGGCCGGTGCTGAACCTGCCGCTCGACAAGCTGCGCATCGTGGCCCGGCATCTCGCGCCGCTCACCGTGGCCGCCGGTCTCGAGGAGATCACCATGATGGCCCGCGTCGTGGTGCGCCCCGGCGCGGAGCCCACCATGCAGGCCCTGCGCTTCTCGTACCGACCCGGTACCGGAGTGGTCACCAAGATCACCGACCCGCCCACCGAGCCCATGCGCCCGCTGGACACGTACACGCAGAATGTGCAGCGCTCGCAGGCACGCGGCACCGTCTACCCGTACGAGCTGATCCCCGTGCTGACCAAGCGCGACGGTTCCTTCGTCGAGTACGACCTGGACGAGTCCGGTGCGCTGCAGCCCATCTCGCGTCCGTACGGCCAGAACACCGCGGGCATCATCGTGGGCCTGGTGTCCACGCCGACGGCGCTCTACCCGGAGGGCATGACCCGCGTCGCCCTGTTCGGCGATCCGACCAAGGCGTTGGGCACGGTGGCCGAGGCCGAGTGTGCGCGCGTCGTCGCCGCGATCGACCTGGCCGAGGAGATGAACGTCCCGGTCGAGTGGTTCGCGCTCTCCTCCGGCGCGACCATCTCCATGGGCAGCGGCACGGAGAACATGGACTGGGTGTCGCGGGCTCTGCGCCGCATCATCACCTTCACGCAGGCCGGTCACGAGATCAACGTGATCGTCGCGGGCATCAACGTCGGCGCGCAGCCGTACTGGAACGCCGAGGCCACGATGCTCATGCACACCAAGGGCATCCTGGTGATGACGCCGGAGAGCGCGATGGTGCTCACCGGCAAGCAGTCCCTGGACTACTCCGGTGGCGTCTCCGCGGAGGACAACTTCGGCATCGGTGGCTACGACCGCGTCATGGGCCCCAACGGGCAGGCGCAGTACTGGGCTCCGAACCTCGGAGCAGCGTGCGACGTCCTCTTCGCGCACTACGATCACGCGTATCGCGCACCGGGAGAACGCTTCCCGCGCCGCACGACGACCGTCGACCCGGTCGACCGCGACGTGCGGACCTACCCGCACGTCCACCCGTCGAGCGACTTCAAGACCGTCGGCGACATCTTCTCCTCGGCCACCAACCCGGAGCGCAAGAAGCCGTTCGACATCCGCACCGTCATGCGCGCCGTGGTCGATCAGGACCACGCCGTGCTCGAGCGGTGGGCCGACATGGCCGACGCGGACACGTCCGTCGTCTTCGACGCCCACCTCGCCGGTTACCCGGTGTCGGTGATCGGCATCGAATCGCGCGCCATCTCGCGCAAGGGATGGTTCCCGTCCGACGGCCCCGACCAGTGGACATCGGGAACGCTGTTCCCCCGCTCGTCCAAGAAGACGGCCCGTGCGATCAACGCCGCCAGCGGCAACCGCCCGCTGGTGGTGCTGGCCAACCTGTCCGGCTTCGACGGATCACCGGAGTCGCTGCGCAACCTGCAGCTCGAGTACGGCGCCGAGATCGGCCGTGCCATCGTCAACTTCGACGGACCGATCGTGTTCTGCGTGGTCTCCCGGTATCACGGCGGCGCGTTCGTGGTGTTCTCCGGAGCGCTCAACGAGAACATGGAGGTGCTGGCCGTCGAGGGATCGTTCGCGTCCGTCCTCGGTGGTGCACCGGCCGCGGCAGTGGTCTTCACGCGAGACGTCAACAAGCGCACCGCATCCGACCCGTCCGTCCGCGATCTCGAGGCACGCATGAACTCCTCCGAGGACGACACGGAGCGGGCCCGGTTGCAGGTGGAGCTGTCGGCCACCCGCACCGCGGTGCGCTCGGAGAAGCTCGGTGAGGTGGCGTCCGAGTTCGAGGCGGTGCACAACATCGAGCGAGCGCGGACCGTCGGTTCGGTGCACCACATCGTGGCGGCCGCCGAACTGCGCCCGCAGATTGTCGCGGCGATCGAGCGCGGAATGGCCCGCCAGGCCTGACCTGATCGACAGAGAGACACCCTCCCCCGCGTGTGCGAGGGAGGGTGTCTCGCGTTCGGTGGTGTCGGTCGACGCCCCGGCGTCAGTTGAAGCCGATACCGGCGCTGACGATGACCTCGGCGGTGATGGACCCGTCGGCCAGCGGGGTGCCCTGCACCACGATCGAGGTGCCGGGCGCGAGGTCCGCCACCGTGGCGGCACCGAGCGCGAGGATCTGCGTGTTCGCGTTCGTCACCACAGTGACGGTGGACCCGCCGATCCCGTCCATGACGATGGTGGTGCCGTCGTTCGAGATGATCGTGCCCACGGAGGCCCCCTGGGACCCCAGCGCCTCCCCCACTCCCCCGGGAATCTGCTCCAGACCCGGCAGCGAGCCCAGCGGCGGGACGCTCGTCGACGGCGGCGCCGTGGTCGTGGGCGGGGCGGAGCGCGGCGTGATGGCCGGCGCCGCGGTGCGCGAGGACGACGTCGAGTCGTACAGCAGATAGGCCCCGGTGCCGATGAGTGCGATCACGACGAGCGCCGCCACGACGATGAGTGCGGTCTTCGGACCGCGCGGGGGCTTGCTGTCGCCGTTCTCGAGGAAGGGCGCCTCGCCGTACTGGTTCTGCTGGTACTGGTTCTGCTGGTACGGGGGCTGCTGGTACGGGGGCTGCTGGTACTGGGGATAGCCCTGCGTCGGGTAGCCCTGCTGCTGCGGATGACCCTGCTGTGTCGGGTAGCCCTGAGTCGGATACTGCTGCTGCTGGGGGTAGCCCTGCTCGTACGGCGGTTGCTGGGCGTACCAGTCGCCTGCCGGGAGCGCCTCGGTCGGGTTGTAGCCGGACTGCCCGTAGGCCTGGCCCGGATCCGACGTGTGACCGGGAGTGCCGAGGTACTCCGTCGGCTGGTCGCGGTCGCGAGCCGAGTCGTCGTTGTCGCGCGGTCCGGTCGGCGTCGTCATGACCTCAGGATAGTCCCCGAAAAGACCGGGCAAATCGGACGAGATGTGCCGTGCGCCGGGCACCGAACCGACCGTTGTGATCGACTCGGAAGGTTCGCATCTCACGAGGAGAACTGACATGTCGATCGACAACAAGGACGCGGACCCAGTCAGCGCGACCGGACAACCCGGCGCTCTGGGAACCAGCCTGAAACCACGTCACATCACCATGATCTCGATCGCCGGTGTCATCGGCGCCGGACTGTTCGTCGGATCCGCGACCGCGATCAACCTGGCCGGCCCCGCCGTGCTGTTGTCGTATCTGTTCGCCGGCATCCTCGTCGTCCTGGTGATGCGCATGCTCGGGGAGATGGCGACCGCCAACCCCGACACCGGGTCGTTCTCCACGTATGCGACGCGCGCGCTCGGCCATTGGGCCGGGTTCTCCGTCGGGTGGCTCTACTGGTGGTTCTGGGTGCTGGTCATCCCGGTCGAGGCCACGGCCGGTGCGCTGATCATGTCGTCGTGGATCGGCGGTGACCAGTGGATCTGGGCGCTCGCCATCACGCTGATCCTCACCGTCACCAACCTGCTGAGCGTGGGCAACTACGGCGAGTTCGAGTTCTGGTTCGCGCTCATCAAGGTGGTCGCGATCATCGGGTTCATCGCGCTCGGCGTGCTCGCGATCCTGGGTCTGCTGCCGGGCAGCGACGTCAGCGGGGTATCGCACCTGTGGTCGGACGGCGGGTTCATGCCCTTCGGTTTCGGTGCCGTCATCGCCGCCATGCTCACGACGATGTTCTCGTTCATGGGCACCGAGATCGTCACCATCGCCGCCGCGGAGTCGCCCGATCCGAAGAAGGGCATCACCCGCGCGGTCAACTCGGTGATCTGGCGCATCATGATCTTCTACCTCGGCTCGATCTTCATCGTCGTCGCCCTGGTGCCGGCCGCGGAGCTCGACGCCGAGACCGGCTCGTACCAGTTCGTGTTGGGGCAGATGAACATTCCGCACGCGGACCGCATCATGGACGTCGTCATCCTCACCGCCGTCGCCTCGTGCCTGAACTCCGCGCTGTACACGGCGAGCCGCATGTTGTTCTCGCTGTCCGAGCGTGGCGACGCCCCCGCGGCGGTACGCAAGGTATCGAGCCGCGGCGTGCCCTACGTCGCCGTACTGGCCTCCACCGCACTAGGATTCGTGGCCGTCGTCGGCAACTACGCGCTGCCGGAGAAACTGTTCGGGTACCTGCTCGCGACCACCGGTGCCGTGGCTCTCTTCGTGTACCTCGCCATCGCGGCCAGCCAGTTGGTGTTGCGGCGCACGCTCGACCGGGAGGGTCGCCGACCTCCGGTGCGCATGTGGCTGTATCCGTGGCTGACGTATCTGGCGATCGGCTTCATCGTCGTCGTCCTCGTGATGATGGTGATCATGCCGGAGCAGCGGACGGCCATCGGCTTCTCCGCGGTGCTGGCAGCGGTCACCGTGGTGGCCGGTGTGCTGCGTCAGCGACGCGTGACCGCCGCCGAATCCGCGCGCGTCTGACAGCCCCGCCACCGTCGTTCAGAACGGTGGCGGGTCGTCGATCGCTGCGGCTTCTCGAGCTCGGCGGTTGCGTGCCCGTTCAGCGCGTCGCCGCGCATGAACGGCCGCAAGGCGAGTGCGTCGTCTCGTCGGTGGCGACTCGGTCCCGGGCGGCGGGTGCACCACTGGGTCGTCTAAGGTGACGTCGGCCAGTTCCGGGTGGAGGTCGTATCCGTTGTGAGCCGGACCGGGAACGGTGCGACCCTCCGGGGTGGTGACGGTCGAGAGGACTCTGCCGGGTAGCTCCGGGTCGGGGTACTGATCGTCGAGGAAGTCGGTGAACGTCTTCAGAGTGTGGTGAAAACGGCACTTGCCGTTGAGATTCACCGCCGTGGTCTGTCCACCGGCGGCCGGGTCGTCGTGGTCGTACTCGGTCACGTGGTCGAGGTCCGCCGTCACCGCCGGGTTGTTGCATCCGGGCCACGTGCAGTACTGGTCCCGGGCACGGACGAACGTCTCGAGTGCCGCGCTGGGCCGATACGGGTCGGCCGGCTGATGGGCTGCGGGCGTCGCGTCCATCCGTCGACGCACGGCATCGGAACGGTTCGCCAGATCCCGCAGGTGGTCGGGCGAGATGACACCGTGACCGTGCAGGAAGCCGGAGCGGCCGGAGGTGTCGGGGGCTGCACCTTCCGGGCTCGATGCAGCTGCGGTGACCGCATCCAGGGTGGCCGCGTCACCCACCACGTGCACGACGACGGTGGTCGCGCTGATCGAGTCGGGGTCGGTCTCCGTGTGTGTGCACGTGGGATCGCCGCACTGACAACCGAATCCGGTGCCGGTGACGAGTGCGAACAGTGCGTCGGACGCGCGAGCGTTGCGGCTGCGCGGATCGCGCGAGCAGACGTTCGCAGCAAGAGCCTCGACACGGGTTGCGACGAGCAGCGCGTCCTCGGCCGCCAGGGTGGCACCGACGGCCGCCATGCCGTCGGGAGCGTTCTCGACCCAGAAGGAGCGATTCTCCTTGGCCTTGATGCGCCTCTCGCGCACCGCATCAGGATCATGACGATGAACGATGCAGTCGATCATGTCCCGCAGCCGGGTGTCGGACCACGAACGGCGACGCCGAAGGGCGGCAGCGATCTCGGCGTCGACCTCGTCGGCGTAGTCGCGGCCGTCCACCAGATCGGTACGAGTGACGATGGTGTGCAGGTGTTTCGGCGCGAGCAGCCCGTCCCGCAGACACTCTGCGACACGCGGCAGGCGATCGCGCAACACGAGGGCGCGAAAGAGAATGCCGTCGGCGGCACCCTGACTGACGGACAGCACGGTGGCGATGCGGGCGGCGCACTGTGTCGCCGCGTCCAGGCGTCGGCGGTCCGAGGCCTCGACCGGCGCGACGATCAGGGCGTGGAGGTGCGCGGCCGCCCGGTAGCGAGTCCACTCCAGGAAGCCGAGGCCGGCGGTCGCGTGAACGACGGTGTCCAGAGCCTCCTCGATCGACGCATCGGTCAGCGCCACCGGAAGGCCCATGGCCTCCGGATTCTGCTGCGCCCACCCCGACTCGAACATGTGTGCGAAGATAACAGGAGCCACCGACACCGTCAGAAATGTCGACGAGCGAGGTCTGCCGCCAGTTCCGCGATGCGTGTCCGCGCCTCGTGCGGCTCCACCACCTCGAGGTGATCGGCGAACTGCAGCAGTTACCGTACCCCCTCGATGGTCGAGTATCTGATCGACGTCTGCGACCAGCCGTACCACGAGTGTCCGGCCGAAAACGTCGTCGATCCTCGACGCCGGACCGGGTAGGTCGCCGACCCGGGTAGGTCGCCGACCCGGACGGCAACCTCGTCCGAGTCGCCCCCGTCGACCGACCCGAGCGTGACGGCCACCACACTCGATTGACCGTGACGCAGCGACACAGTTACCTTCTGTCCACCTTCTATGCGCTACCGCATAGAACCGACGGAGCGGGGTTCCATGGCACTGCATCAGGCACCACCCACCACCTCGCTGTCAGGGCGAGGCCGCGCGCTGGCGCTCCTCGTCATCTGCGCGGCCGAGTTGCTGGTGGTCCTCGACAACACCATCGTCAACGTCGCGCTGCCGTCCATCGGCGTCGAGCTCCAGACCTCGATGTCCGGCCTGCAGTGGGTGGTCGATGCCTACACACTGACGTTCGCCGGCTTCCTGTTGGCGCTCGGGCACTTCGGCGATCGGTACGGACGCCGCCGCGTCATGATCATCGGCCTGCTCGGGGTGGCGGCACTGTCGGTGGTGGGGGCGCTGTCGGGTGACCTCGGTCAAGTCATCGCGGCACGCGCGGTCATGGGCGTCTTCGCGGCGGCAGTGTTCCCGGCGACGCTGGCCATGATCATCACCATCTTCACCGACCCCCGTGAGAAGGCACTGGCCATCGCCGCCTGGACGGCCATGGCCGGCTTCGCCATCGCGATCGGTCCGACCGCGGGTGGCTATCTGCTGGAACACTTCTCGTGGCACTCGGTCTTCTGGATCAACGTGCCCGTGGCACTCGTCGTGGCCCTCGCCGCTCGGGTTCTGGTCCCGGAGTCGCGCGCCGAGCACGTCGGCCGCTTCGACGTCGTCGGACTCGTGTCCTCCTTGGTGGCGATCACGGCACTGGTGTGGACGATCATCGAGGCCCCGCATCGCGGATGGCTGTCGGCCACCTCCCTCGCCGGCTACGCGCTCTCCGCCGTGGCGATCGCCGGCTTCCTTGCGTGGGAGAAGCGCACGGCCGCTCCGGTTCTCGATCTGACTCTGTTCGCGAACCGTCGCTTCTCGCTCCCGGCCCTGTCGATCGCCGTCGGCTACTTCTCCATGTTCGGCTTCCTGTTCATGATCACCCAGTACTTCCAGGGCGTCCGTGAGTACTCACCGCTCGAGTTCGGCCTGCACTCACTGCCGTTCGCGGTGGCCGTGGGCGTGGGCGCACCGATCGCCACGCTGATCGCTCAGCGCTTCGGTGCCACCGCCGTCATCGTGCTGGGACTGCTCATCGTCAGTACGGGGATGGCCATAGCCGGCCAGACCACCGTGGACACGCCCTATGTCGGCCCGGTATTGCTGTCGATGGTCCTCATGGGACTGGGACTGGCCGTCGTCCAGGGACCCGCGACCGACTCCATCATGTCCGCAGTCGACCTGGACGGCGCCGGCGCCGGGTCGGCGGTCAACGACACGACACGCGAGATCGGCGGCACACTCGGTGTGGCGGTACTGGGTTCGATCGTCGCCTCGGTCTACTCCGCGCGGGTCACCCCCTTGGTCGATGCGGTGCCCTCGTCGCTGATGACGGACGGCGAGAAGGGTTTCGCGTCCGAAACCGTCATCGCGGTGATCGAGATGGCGAAGCGTCCCACGCCGTCGCTGTTCGAACAGCAGAAGGCGGAACTGATTCTGGCGATGAAGTCCGCAAGCCTCGAGGGATTCCAGTTCGCCTCGTACGTCACGGTGTCCGCGTGCCTGGCGTGCGCCGTGGCCGTCGCGATCTGCATGCCGTGGAAGCCCGCCGCCGACTCGGTTCTGGCCGCAGCACGAACTCGCCGCCGGTAGTCTGACGTCGGAGTGTGCTGATTCCCAGCGCACTCCGGCGCCGCAGACCGTCGAAACGAGTCGTCGTGAGATCACAGCGGATCAGTCCTGATCCGGTTCTGTCGTTTCTCGCGTTGACGCCGAGACCAGCAGAACGATCTCGCGCCGTCATCGCGGGCATCACGGTGCTCGTCGGCGTCGCCGGCCTGCTGCTCCTGCCCTCCGACGCCCTCCGACCGGGCGGCGCGGTGTGGATACTTCTGTTCTCCGCCACGACCGTTCCCGTCGCGGTCGCCTGGTTCACGACCACGCGTCCGAGGCACTTCGAGACCGCCTACGTCGTCTACGCCGACGTGGGCGTGCTCACCGTCGTGACGATGTACGACTCCGCGTTCCTGTCGATGCCGGCATGCGCCGTACTGGTGCTGGTCTCCCTGTTCGCAGCGGCGTTCACCGACACCCTCACCCTCACATTGCATGTCGCCTTCTCTTGCGGCCTGCTCGTCGTGCTCGCCGCCGTCTCGGTGGAGCAGGGCACGGAGATCTGGCTCGTGCTGTCACGCACGCTCGCGCTGATGAGCATGTTCGCCACGCCCTTCGTCATCCGCATGTACGTCTCCTACCTCCGCCGACAGGTCGAGGCCTCGCAACGCGATCCACTCACGGGGTTGCTGACGCGACGCGGGCTCTACAACCGGGTGACGTCGCAATCGCAGTCCGTGCAGAGTCGCCGCACCGCTCTCGGCGTCTTCGTCGAGATCGCCGACTTCGCGGACGTCGAGCAGCGTTTCGGCCGCGGCTCGGGCCGGGAGGTGCTCGAGGAGATCGCCGAGCGGCTCACCACCGAGGCTCCGGCGGACGCCGTCGCGGCACGGTTGAGCACCTCGCAGTTCCTGTGTGTACTTCTCGTCGGTCCGGACGGTTCCGCCGATCGCGCGATGCGAGATCTGGCCACCGGACTCGAGAGCACCCCTCTGCGCAGCGCACCGGTCACGGTTCTGACGGGCTCGGTGGCGGAGACCGTCGACCCGCATGCCGACGTGGGCACCACCCTGCACCACCTGATGACGCGCGCGGAGGCGACGATGCAGCGTCGCCACGCCAGTCGGGCGTCCGTGTCGGCGGACCTCCGCGACCGCATCGCGGCGCTCATCGCGTCGGGCGGCCCGAGCATCGTCTTCCAGCCCGTCTGCACCACCGACACGGGAGCCGTCGTCGGCTACGAGGCATTGTCGCGATTCCCCGACGGGTACGGCTCACCGCAGACGTGGTTCACCGACGCGTCGACCGTCGGCCTGCGCGTGGACCTCGAACTCAGTGCCATCCACGCGGCGATCACCGCGTCCAGCGTGCTGCCATCGGGCGCCTTCGTGGCGGTCAACACCTCGGCGGACACCATCCTGTCCAGCGATCTCGCCGCGGACCTGATCGGGCGCGGTGACAGGGGCAGGCGCTGGATCGTGGAGGTGACCGAACACGACCGCATCGACGACTACGACGGGATGGGCGTCGCCGTCGAGATGTTGCGCTCGGCGGGCGTCCTCATCTCGGTGGACGACGTGGGAACCGGCTACTCGGGCCTGCGCCAACTGGTGGAACTGCGTCCCGGCGTGGTCAAACTCGACGCCTCGATCGTGCGCGGCATCGACACCGACCCCATGCGTCGTGCCGCCGCCGTCAGCATCGTCACGTTCTCTCGGGAGATCGGTGCCGTCTGCATCTTCGAGGGCGTGGAGACCGCCGAGGAACTCGCCACGGCGCGCGAGGTGGGAGCGGATCTGGTGCAGGGATACCTGCTCGGCCGCCCCGCACCCGCCTCGGAACTGCTCGTGAGGGACACCCCCCACCCGACTTCTTGATGACAATGATTATCATTACGGCATGGCACCTCTGCTCCCCGTCACCGTCCTGTCCGGCTTCCTCGGCGCCGGCAAGACCACCATCCTGGAACACGTGCTCGCGAACCGGCAGGGTCTCAGGGTCGCGGTCATCGTGAACGACATGAGCGAGATCAACATCGACGCGAGGCTCATCGACGGGTCGGTCACCGGGTCGACCACGCTGGTCCGCACCGAGGAGCGGCTGGTCGAACTCACCAACGGCTGCATCTGCTGCACGCTTCGCGACGACCTCATCGAGACCGTGGGCACGCTGGCATCGGCAGGCGACATCGACTACCTGCTGATCGAATCGACAGGTGTCTCCGAGCCCATGCCCGTCGCGGCGTCGTTCGACTGGGTCTTCGAGCCCCGAGGGTTGGAGCCGCAGAGCGATGCGCCCGTCAGCCTCGGCACCCTGGCCCGCCTGGACACGATGGTGACGGTCGTGGACGCCTCCACCTTCCTCACGGAGATCTCCCGCGGCGACACACTCGACGACCGTGAGCTCGATGTCGCCGAGGGTGACGAGCGATCCATCTCGGACCTCCTCGTGGACCAGGTGGAGTTCGCCGACATCGTGCTGATCAGCAAGACGGACCTCGTCTCCGACGCTCTCGCCGGAGCCACCGACGCCGCCGTGCGACGGCTCAATCCCCGCGCCGAGGTCGTGCGCACGATCAACGGGGTCATCGACCCCGCCCGAATCCTCGATACCGGTCTCTACGACCCCGAGGCCGCGCTACTCGCCCCGGGCTGGGACGACGAGCTCACCGGCACCCACGTGCCGGAGAGCGAGGAGTTCGGCATCTCGAGCTTCGTCTACACCGCCGACCGGCCGTTCCACCCCACGCGCCTGAACCGAACACTCGACCGGTTGCACGATGTGTTGCGAAGCAAAGGTTTCTGCTGGATCGCGTCGCGACCGGACCGGGCGGCGGTGTGGTCGCAAGCGGGCCCGAACCTCACCATCGACGGTGCGCAACCGTGGTCGGAGATCGACGTTCCGGCCGGCCAGGAGATCGTTGTCATCGGAGTACGACTACGCCCGGACATGGTTCGTGACCTTCTCGACACCGCACTGCTGACAGACGCGGAGGTGACAGCGGGTCCGGACGCCTGGAGGGGCTATCCGGACCCGTTGCCCGAGTGGACGATCGATGTTCACGTGCACGGTTGACGCGTCGATCTCAGCTCAGCTCGAGCGTCGCGCCGTCCTCCGACGTGTCCACCGTGACCGTGTCACCGTCGACGACCTTGCCCGCCAGCAGCAGCTTGGCCAACTGATCGCCGATGGCCTGCTGGATGAGGCGACGCAGCGGCCGGGCGCCGTACTGCGGGTCGTAACCCCGTACGGCCAACCAGAACCGGGCCGACGGCGTGACGTCCAGCGTGAGTCGACGAGCCGACAGGCGGCGCTGCAGTTGCAGCAGCTGGATGTCGACGATGGACTGCAGCTGCTCCTCGCTCAGGGCGTCGAAGACGACCACGTCGTCGAGCCGGTTCACGAACTCCGGCTTGAATGCGCTACGCACCGCCGCCATCACATGGTCCCTGTCGCCACCCGCACCGAGATTCGAGGTGAGGATCAGGATCGTGTTGCGGAAGTCCACCGTTCGGCCCTGACCGTCGGTCAGACGGCCCTCGTCGAGCACGGCGAGCAGGATGTCGAACACGTCCGGGTGCGCCTTCTCGACCTCGTCGAACAGCACCACTGTGTACGGCCGACGACGCACGGCCTCGGTCAGCTGACCACCGGCCTCGTACCCGACGTATCCGGGCGGGGCACCGACCAGTCGAGCCACCGAGTGCTTCTCGCTGTACTCGCTCATGTCGATGCGGATCATGGCACGCTCGTCGTCGAACAGGAAGTCCGCCAACGACTTCGCGAGCTCTGTCTTGCCGACGCCCGTCGGTCCGAGGAACAGGAACGACCCGGTGGGCCGGTTCGGATCGGACACCCCGGCACGAGCGCGGCGCACCGCGTCGGACACGGCCTGGACCGCGTCGTCCTGACCGACGACACGCCTGCCCAGCTCGTCCTCCATGCGGAGGAGCTTCGCCGTCTCACCCTCGAGCATCCGGCCCGCGGGGATACCGGTCCACGCCGCGACCACGTCCGCGACGTCGTCCGGACCGACCTCCTCCTTCAACATCACGTCACCCCGGGGAACGGTGGCCGCGGTCTTCTCCGCGAGCTCCTTCTCCAGCGACGGGATGCGTCCGTAGCGCAGCTCCGCGGCCTTGCCCAGATCACCGTCGCGCTCGGCCCGCTCGGACTCGCCGCGCAGCGCTTCGAGCTGCTCCTTGAGGTCGCGCACCGAATCGATGGCGTTCTTCTCGTTCTGCCAGCGCGTGCTCAGTTCGGCCAGCTTCTCCTTGCTGTCCGCCAGCTCACCGCGCAGCTTCTCGAGACGGGTCTTCGACGCGTCGTCGGTCTCCTTGGCCAGCGCCATCTCCTCGATCTCGAGTCGGCGCACGACACGCTCGATCTCGTCGATCTCGACCGGACGCGAGTCGATCTCCATGCGGAGGCGGGACGCGGCCTCGTCGACGAGGTCGATGGCCTTGTCCGGCAGGAACCGTGAGGTGATGTAGCGATCCGACAGTGTGGCGGCGGCGACCAGGGCGGAGTCGGTGATGCGCACACCGTGGTGCACCTCGTACCGCTCCTTGAGGCCGCGCAGGATGCCGACCGCGTCGTCCACGGACGGCTCACCGACCAACACCTGCTGGAACCGGCGCTCGAGTGCGGCGTCCTTCTCGATGTACTTGCGGTACTCGTCGAGCGTCGTGGCGCCCACCAACCGCAGCTCACCACGCGCGAGCATCGGCTTGATCATGTTGCCCGCGTCCATGGCGGACTCGCCCGTCGCGCCCGCGCCGACGATGGTGTGCAGCTCGTCGATGAACGTGATGACCTGGCCGGCCGAGTTCTTGATGTCGTCGAGCACGGCCTTGAGCCGCTCCTCGAACTCACCGCGGTACTTGGCGCCCGCGACCATCGATCCCAGGTCGAGCGACACGACGGTCTTGCCGCGCAGGCTCTCCGGGACGTCGCCGGCGACGATGCGCTGCGCGAGGCCCTCGACGATCGCGGTCTTGCCGACGCCGGGCTCACCGATGAGCACCGGGTTGTTCTTGGTACGGCGCGAGAGCACCTGCACCACACGACGGATCTCGGTGTCGCGACCGATGACCGGATCGAGCTTGCCGCTGCGTGCGGCCTCGGTGAGGTCGGTCGAGTACTTCTCCAGAGCCTGGTACGTCGCCTCCGGGTCCGGGCTCGTGACGCGGGCACTGCCACGCACGGTGGTGAACGCCTCGCGCAGCGCCGCCGGTGTCGCCCCGTTCCTCTGGAGCAGCGTCGCGACATCGGAATCGCCCGTCGAGAGTCCGACCACCAGGTGCTCGGTCGAGACGTACTCGTCGTCGAGTTCGGTGGCCAGCTGTTGAGCGGCGGTGATCGCGCCCAGCGCGTCACGTCCGAGCTGCGGCTGGGTGGTGGAGCCGGTGGCCGACGGCATACGGTCCACCAGAGTCTGCGCCTGCGAGCGGATCGCGCTCGGGTCGACGCCGACAGCCTTCAGCAACGGCGCGGCGATGCCGTCCGTCTGGTCGAGCAGTGCGACGAGCAGGTGAGCCGGCCGGATGTCCGGGTTGCCCGCTGCGGATGCCGACTGCAGTGCAGCGGTCAACGCTGCCTGGGTCTTCGTGGTGGGAGTGAACGAGTCCACCGGTCACCTTCCTTCGGGTCGAACGGGTGTGTCGACGAGAACAACCTTAGTCGACTTGAGTCTATTCCGCTCAAGTTTGTTGACGCCGCATCACGCAGGAGGGCGCCGCCCAGCGCGCTGGCCGTGACCGGACACGACCACTACTCTCGGACACACCACTCGCGCACGAACCCGTCACCCGCCACGACTATCGAAGGTGCCCATTGCTGGACCCGCAGGCCCTGGCGCGAGTGCGCGCCGGAGTTGCCTCCGCGCTGTCCGACGACGGCGCGGACACCGTGGCCGGCGCCTTCTACGCTCGGCTGTTCGCCGAGTACCCCGATTTCCGCGGCTTCTTCCCCGCCGCCATGGATCAGCAGCGGCACCGCCTCCTGCGCGCCGTCGACCACGTCGTCCGGCACCTCGACGACCGCGACTTCCTGCCCTTCCTGCATCAACTCGGGCGTGACCACCGCAAGCACGGCCTGACCGGCGCGCACTTTCTCGCCGCCCAGAACGCGCTGGTCGACGCGTTCCGCACCACGGCGGACCCGGACGTCTGGACAGACGAGACCGACGCGGCGTGGCGCCGCGTGGTGTCGATGATCTGCAACTCGATGGCCGTCGGGGCCGACACCGAGGACCTGCCGCCGTACTGGGGAGCGACGGTGGTCGAGCACCATCGCGTGCTCGACGACCTCGCGATCGTGCGCCTGCAGACGGACGCCGACATTCCCTTCGCCGCCGGCCAGTACCTCAGCGTGCAGATCCCGCAGCGTCCGCGGATGTGGCGGTACCTCTCCCCCGCGATCGCACCCAACGACTACCGCGGCATCGAGTTCCACGTCCGGCGGGTGTCGGCCGGCTGGGTGAGTCCGGCCATCGTCTCGGAGACCACGGTGGGCGACCGCTGGCTGCTCGGGCCGCCGCTGGGCGGACTCAGTGTGGACACGTCGCCTGGCAGCGAGGACGTGCTCATGATCGCGGGTGGCACCGGCATCGCCCCCCTGCGTGCGCAGCTGATGGACATGGCGATGCGGAGCCGTAATCCGCGGGTGCATCTGTTCGTGGGCGGCGAGTATCCGAGCGACCTCTACGACCTGGACACGCTGTGGAACCTGGCACGCACCAACCCGTGGCTCACCATCGTGCCGGTCGTGGAGCAGCCCGAGGAGCCGTGGTGGCGGCCCGGTCCGGCACGCGAGTTCCCACCGGGCATGAACCACACCATGGTGGGCAAGCTCGGGCAGGTGGTCACGCGGTTCGGATCGTGGGCCGATCGGCAGATCCAGGTGTGTGGGTCACCGTCGATGGTGCGCACCACTCTGTACGCACTGCGCAAGGTGGGGACGCCGATGCAGAACGTCCAGCACGATCCCCTGGGTCAGTGAGGGTGCGCGTGCGCCAGGCGGCGTAGCGGAGGCACCGTCTGTGGCGGCTGCTTGCGGGGCGGGAGCACGCTCAGCAACCGGGTGGTCGACGCGGTGACCTCGGCCACGGCGGTCTCGAAGGCGTCCCGGTTCGCGTCCGACAGTGTGCGGAGTCCGCTGACCTTGCGCACGTACTGACGCGCGGCCGCCTCGATCTCCTCGTCCGTCGCCGCAGGCTCGAGGCCGCGCAGTTCGGTGATGTTTCGGCACATGCGAATCACGGTAGACCGGGCACCGTCCGAGGGGAACACCCGAAGAACTTTACGCTGTACAGGCACCGCGTCGGATAATGTCCACCAATTCAAGCTTCGTGCAGTTTTCGATCACCGTGAATTCATCTGTTCAACCGATTGCGCGCTGATCGGAAAGCGCATTTCCCAGCATCCGCTCGGGCGCCGACAAACCACCCCAGACGCCGTACGGCTCACCGGCGGCCACCGCGTAATCACGGCACCGCATCAGCACGGGGCACTGCTCGCAGACCCGTTTGGCCTGCTCCTCGCGGGCTGTTCTCTTATGTCCCCGTTCACCTTCCGGATGGAAGAAGACGGCAGAATCCATACCGCGGCACAATCCGTTCAACTGCCACTCCCACGTCGTGGCAATCGGCTCGGGTAACTGGACGGGCTTCGACATGACGCTCCTCGTTGTTCGCCTCGTATGCGACGTCACGCTCTCAGTATTACATTACGAACAATCGTCCAAAAAGTTAATGCGAATAGTCGTGACACACGATTTCCAGTCATCGCGAGTCACAGACACCCTCGCGGCCGCTCCTCGGACCTCTCTCCCCGATGAGGCGAGCAGGGCCCCCGTCGCCTAGGTTTGACCGGGTGAGAAGCCCCGGTCACCGTCCAGGTCGTGCGCTGTGAGCGCTGTGGACCTCCCCCTCGACCTTCGCCGCGCCCTCGTCGGCGTCGCGCGGGTGCCGAGACTGCTGGTCGCCTCCGACTACGACGGCACCATGGCGCCGTTCGTCTCCGACCCGCAGAAGGCGTTCCCGCTGCCCGAATCGGTCCGCGCACTCCGCGCTCTCGCCGGTCTCGACGGCACCCAGGCTGCTGTGATCTCGGGGCGCGCGCTGCGTGACCTGGCGATCCTCTCCCGCCTGCCCGTCGAGGTCCAGCTCGTGGGCAGCCACGGGTCCGAGTTCGACGCCGGCTTCGTCACCGAGCTCGGCGGCGAGGCGACGGCACTGCTCGAGCGCGTGGTCGCCGAGCTCCGCACGGTCGCGTCCCGCGGCGCGAACATCAGCGTCGAGACCAAGCCCGCCAGCGCCGCACTGCACGTGCGCAACGCCGACCCCGAGGCCGGACAGCGCGCCCTCGACGAGGTCCGTGCGGGCGCAGCCACCTGGGACGGCGTGCAGGTCACCGAGGGCAAGTCCGTGATCGAGCTCGCCGTCATCGCGACCGACAAGGGCCAGGCCCTCGACATCCTGCGGCACCAGGGCGGCGCCTCCGCCGCCGTCTTCTTCGGCGACGACGTCACCGACGAGAAGGCGTTCCGACGGCTGCACGGGCCGGACATCGGCGTCAAGGTCGGCGACGGTGAGTCGCTCGCCGGCTACCGCGTCGACACCCTCGAGCAGGTGGCCGCGGCGCTCGCGTTCCTGTTGGAGGAGCGCCGCACCTGGCTCTCCGGTGCGGACGCCCCGCGCATCGAGCGTCTCACCATGATGGCGAGCCCACGATCGGTGGCACTCCTGACGCCCGAGGCCGGCCTCACGTGGCTGTGTCACCCCGAACCCGACTCCGCCGCCGTCTTCGCACACCTGCTCGGCGGCGACGAGGCGGGCCACTTCACCGTCGGCCCGCTGCGTCCGTCCCTCCCGCTGAGCCAGCAGTACATCGACAGCACCATGACGGTGCAGACTCGCTGGGCCAGCCTGCAGGTCGACGACTACCTCGCGCACGACGTGCCGAGCGATCGCACCGACTTCACCCGCGTGATCACCGGCAAGGCGAAGGCCGTGGTCACGTTCGCGCCGCGCCCCGAGTTCGGGCAGGCACGCGTCCGGCTCGAGGCCGAGGACGACGGCCTCCGCGTGTTCGGCACCAACGACCCGATGGTGCTGCGCGCGCCGGGCATCACCTGGACCGTCACCAGCGAGCACGGCCAGGAGACCGCGCGGGCGGAGATCGATCCGTCCACCGGTCCCGTGATCCTCGAATTGCGCTGCGGGACGTCGGATCTGGGACCGTCCGAGGTGCCCGAAGCCGAGCGTCGCGCCGAGGCCGAGTCCTACTGGCACGACTGGGCGGCCGGATTGACCCTCCCCCAGCTCAAGCCCGATCTGATGAAGCGGTCCGCGCTCACCCTGCGCGGCCTGGTGCACGCCGACTCCGGGTCGATCATGGCCGCGGCCACGACGTCGCTGCCCGAGGAGATCGGCGGTGTCCGCAACTGGGACTACCGCTACTGCTGGCTGCGCGACGCGGCCCTGACGGCGTCCGCGCTGGTGTCCCTGGGCTCGCTGTCCGAGGCGGAGAACTACCTGCACTGGGTGCACGACGTGCTCGAGACCGTCCCCGGACCGGAACGCCTGCACCCGCTCTACACGCTGTGGGGGCAGTCGCTGCCGCCCGAGGCCGTCATCGACGCCCTGCCCGGGTACGCGGGATCCCGCCCCGTGCGGGTGGGCAACGCGGCCAACCAGCAGGTGCAGCTCGACGTCTTCGGACCCATCGTCGATCTCATCGCGACACTGGCCCGCGCCCGCACCGCGAGCGGCGTCACCGCGAACGCCGAGGTGCTCACCGATCAGGACTGGGACCTGGTGTGCGCCATGGTCGACGCCGTCGAGCGACGCTGGTCCGAGCCGGACAACGGCATCTGGGAGATCCGCGGCAACCCGCGCCACCACGTCTACTCCAAGGTGATGTGCTGGCTCACCGTCGATCGCGCCATCACCCTGGCCGAGGCATACGGCCGCGAGGCGCAACTCGGCTGGAGCACGTTGCGTGACGTCATCCGTCGTCAGGTGCTCGACAAGGGCTGGAGCGACGAGGCGCAGTCCTTCACGGCCGCGTACGGCGGAACCGATCTCGATGCGGCCACCCTGCACATCGGCCTGTCCGGTCTCATCGATCCGAGCGACCCGCGCTTCGCGGCGACGGTCACCGCGACCGAGGCCGAGTTGCGCAGCGGCGCCACGGTGTACCGCTACCACCACGACGACGGCCTCCCCGGTGGCGAGGGCGGGTTCCACCTGTGCGCCGCCTGGCTCGTCGAGGCGTATCTTCTGATCGGGCAGCGACTTCCGGCCGAAGCGCTCTTCACCCAGCTCGTCGCCGCGGCAGGCCCGACGGGCCTGCTGAGCGAGGAGTACGACCCCGTGGCCGAGCGCTCGCTGGGCAACCACCCGCAGGCCTACAGCCACCTCGGCCTGCTGCGCTGCGCCCAGCTGCTGGCCCGCTAGCCGGTCCGCACCGGGCCGAGCGTCACCCCGGCGAGCAGATGCGTCGGGAGGTGCTCGGTCCGGTCCACCCCGGAATGGCTGACGCCCAGCACGATCTCACCGACGAGCCGACCCTTCTCGAGGACCGGCTGCTGGACCGACGTCAGGCCGATGCGGCGCGCCTCGTCGACCCCGTCGAAACCGGTGACCGACATCTGTTCGGGTACCGAGACACCCTGCGCGGCACAGTGATCGAGCGCACCCAGAGCCAGCACGTCGGACGTGCACACCAGCGCGGTGGTGTCCGGCGCCGCCCGGAGCGCCTCGGCGGCCGCCGACCGTCCGGCCTCCCGCGTGTGGTCGAAGCGCTCGACGATCACGATGTCGGGATCGACGCCGGCCGCGATCATCGCGTCGCGGATGCCGGCGAGACGCTCGCGCTGGACATGGAAGGTGATGCCGCTCCGGCGTTCCGGATCGACGAGTCCGTCGTGCCGGTCGCGGCGCAGCCGCATGCAGACCACGCTGATGCGAGTGTGGCCCCTCGCGAGCACCTCCTCGGCCATCCGTCGCATCGCCACCCTGTCGTCGATTCCGACGAGCGAGGTGTCCTCCGCGTCCCGAGGCTGGTCGCACACGACCGTCGGCAGATGACGGTCACGGACCGCCGTCAGGTGCGGATCGTCGTCGGACACCGAGTAGACGACGAATGCGTCGACCCCCGCCTGCTGCACGACGGCCGCGGCGTCCTCCGGCGTCGAGGCGGGCCCCGCGGGAATGAGCAGCAGACCGCGTCCGGCCCGCTCGCACGACTCGGCGAGGCCGGTGAGGAACTGCACGGCGGCGGGATCGGAGAACGAGTAGCTGAGCGCCTCGGTGAGGACGAGCCCCACCGCACCGGCGCGCCGGGTGCGCAGCGAGCGGGCGACCGGGTCGGGCCCCGGATAACCGCGGGCCCTGGCCGCGTCGAGCACACGTTCCCGCATCTCGGGTGAGAGCTGGTCCGGGCGGTTGTAGGCGTTGGACACGGTGGTGCGCGAGACGTTCAGTTCGGCGGCCAGCGACGCGAGCGTGGCCATCCGTCGCGGTTCCGTCGACCTCGCCATGAAGAGACGGTATCCGGTCGGGGTCGCGCACGTCGGCTCCGGCACGGTTTCGCCGTCGGGGTGGTGGGGCGGTAAGGTCACGACAACGGTTTCCATTAACGATAACGTTCGACCGACCCAGGAGCACCCCTCGTGTACGCACCCGCCCGAATTCCCCTCCGCACGCTCGTCACCGCCCTGGGTATGACCGCCCTGACGGCGACCGCCCTGGTGGGATGCAGCTCCGACGACACCGCGACGGCCGAGTCCGGTCGGCCCACCGTCGTCGCGTCGACGAACGTGTGGGGCTCGGTCGCCGAGGCCGTCGTCGGAGACCGAGCGGACGTCACGGCGATCATCTCGGATCCGTCCGCGGATCCGCACTCCTACGAGGCCAGCCCCGGCGACGCCGCGGCACTGTCCGAGGCCTCGCTCGTCGTGTACAACGGCGGCGGCTACGACGAGTTCGTCGACGACGTGCTCGGCTCCGCGGGCGACGTGCCCTCCGTCGACGCGTACTCGCTGCTCGAGGGGCACGCGGACGACGCCGACCATGCCGACGAGGCGGGTGCCCACGACCATTCGGGCGAGACCAACGAGCACGTCTGGTACGACCCGGAGATCGCGGCGGCCACCGCCGAGGCGATCGCCACCGAACTCGGTAAGGTCGACCCCGACAACGCGGCGTACTACACCGAGAACGCCGAGGCGTTCCACGACGACATCCACGAGATCACCGACATCACGGATCGCATCGCCCAGCAGAAGCCGGGCGCACCCGTCGCGCAGACGGAGCCGATCGCGCACTACCTGCTGGAAGGAGCCGGGGTGGACGACAAGACCCCCGAGGACTTCGAGGACGCGATCGAGGAGGGCAACGATCCCTCGCCCGCCGCCGTCGCCGCGACGCGTGACCTGTTCACCGGCAAGGGCGTCGACGTGCTGGTCTACAACATCCAGACGGAGGACGCCGTGACCGAGGACGTGCGCCGCATCGCCGAGGAGAACGGCATCCGCGTCGTCGAGGTCACCGAGACCCTGCCCGCAGGGCAGGACTACGTCTCCTGGCAGCGCACGGCAGCGCAGGATCTCGCCGACGCGCTGGGGGTCGTGTGACCGCTGTCCGACTGACCGGAGCCACCCTCGCCTACGGCGACCGGGTGCTCTGGTCCGATCTCGACCTCGAGGTCGCACCGGGCGAGTTCGTCGCCGTGCTGGGCCCGAACGGCTCCGGCAAGACGTCGCTCCTCAAGGTGCTGCTCGGGCAGGCCCACCTCACCGCCGGCACCGCGACCATCGCCGGCGGTCGATCCTCCGTCGGCTACATCCCCCAGCAGAAGGCCATCGACGAGGGCGTTCCGCTGCGCGGGCGCGACTTCGTCGGCCTCGGGTGGGACGGACACCGCTGGGGCATCGGCTTCCGTGGGCGCCACGCCCGTCGCGAGGCCGTCGACATCGCCGTCGCCTCCGTCGGTGCGGACGCGTTCGCCGACGCGCCCCTGGGGCAGATGAGCGGCGGTGAGCAGCAGCGGCTACGCGTCGCGCAGGCACTCGTCGGCGATCCGGACGTGCTGCTCTGCGACGAACCGCTGCTGAGCCTCGACCTCGCCAACCAGCAGGTCGTCGCGCACCTGATCGACCAGCGTCGGCGCTCGCACGGCACCTCGGTGGTGTTCGTGACGCACGAGCTCAACCCGATCCTGCCGATCGTCGACCGGGTGGTCTACCTCGTCGACGGCAAGTTCCGCATCGGCACCACCGAGGAGGTGATGACCTCCGAGGTGCTCTCCGAGCTGTACGACACCGACGTCGAGGTCCTGCGCGTCCGCGGGCGGCTGGTGGTCGTCGGCACCGGAGACGCCATGGACGCCCTCGGGAGCGCCGGCGGCATGCACCACGTGGACGAGTCGGAGTAGGCATGGACAAGGTTCTCGACGCCCTGAGCAAGGCATTCGACTTCGGTACGACGGCCGATCTCCTCACCTACGACTTCGTGCAGCAGGCGCTGATCGCCGCGGCGATCCTCGGTGTGCTCGCCGGGGCGCTCGGCCCCCTCATCGTCAGTCGACAGTGGTCGTTCGCCGTCCACGGCTCGTCCGAGCTGTCCCTCACCGGCGCGTCCGCGGCACTGCTGGTGGGGTTGGCCGTCGGGGTCGGCGCCATCCTGGGATCCGTCATCGCGGCCGTCCTGTTCGCCCTGCTGGGCCGTCGTGCGCGCGAACGCGACTCCGTCATCGGCGTCATCATGAGCTTCGGGCTCGGCCTGTCGGTGCTCTTCCTGTGGGCGTATCCCGGCCGCACCGGCACCAGCTTCTCGCTGCTGGTCGGGCAGATCGTCGGTGTCGGCAGCACGGGCCTCGGCCTGCTGCTCGCGGTGGCGCTCGTCGTCATCGTCGTGCTCTTCGTGGTCTACCGGCCCCTGCTGTTCGCCAGCACCGATCCCGAGGGCGCCGAGGCGCGCGGCGTACCGATGCGACTGCTGTCCATCGTGTTCGCGATCCTCGTCGGTGTCGCGTGTGCGCTCGGCGTCCAGATCGTCGGCGCCCTGCTGGTGCTCTCGCTTCTCATCACGCCCGCGGCAGCGGCGTCCCGCGTCACCGCCAACCCCGTCACGGCGACGTGGCTCTCGATTCTCTTCGCCGAGGTCGCGGCCGTGGGCGGCATCCTGCTCTCGCTCGCTCCCGGGGTGCCGGTCTCGACCTTCGTCACCACCATCTCGTTCGTCATCTACCTCGTCTGCCGGGCAGTCGGTCGACGCACACCGTCCCGCACCGTCGTCCACGCCTGACCGTTACCCTCGTGTGGATGGTCGATCTGAACTCCGATCTCGGCGAGGGCTTCGGCACCTGGACGCTCGGTGACGACGCGGCGATGCTGCGTGTGGTCACCAGCGCCAACATTGCGTGCGGCTTCCATGCGGGTGATCCGGCCACGCTGCTGCGGACGTGCGCCGACGCCGTCCGGTCCGACGTGCGTATCGGCGCCCAGGTGGGGTACCGGGACCTCGTCGGCTTCGGCAGGCGCTTCCTCGACATCACCGCGGAGGACCTGCGCGCCGACGTGATCTACCAGATCGGGGCTCTCGACGGCCTGGCGCGCTCCGTCGGCGGACGCGTGCGGTACGTCAAACCACATGGAGCGCTGTACAACACGATCGTGCACCACCGAGTACAGGCACAGGCGGTCGTCGACGCCGTCGCCGCGTACGACCCCGGCCTGCCCGTCCTGGGGCTGCCCGGCTCGGCATTCCTCGAGATCGCCGCGCGGGCGGGCCTGCGGACCGTCACCGAGGCGTTCGCCGATCGCGGCTACACGGCAGCGGGAACCCTCGTCTCCCGCCGCGACCCCGGTGCGGTCCTGTCCGACGTCGAGGCGGTGGCACGACGCGTGCTGCGGATGGTCACCGAGGGCGTCGTGGACTCCGTCGACGGGGTGACGGTGCCGGTGAACGCCGACTCGGTGTGCCTGCACGGCGACACCCCCGCCGCGGTGGACATGGCCCTGGCCGTGCGTGCGGTGTTGTCCCGCAACGGCGTCACCCTGACCCCGTTCGTGTCGTGAGGATCGCCCCGGCGGGCGACCGCGCCCTGCTGGTCGATCTCGACGACGTCCGCACAGTCGCGGCGCACCACGCCGGGTGGGCCGTCGGGCACCCGGGAATCGCCGAGATGATCCCCGCCGCCGCCACCGTGCTGGTGATCCTCACCGAGGACGCGGAACCCGCTCGGGTGACGGCGTGGCTCCGCGAGACGCCACCGGCGCAGGTGCTCGGCCGCTCCGGTGAGACGATCACGATCGACGTCCGATACGACGGGCCCGATCTCGACGAGGTCTGTGCGACAACGGGACTGGACATCGTCGCCGTGCACACCGGTCAGATGTGGACCGCCGCGTTCTGCGGCTTCTCCCCCGGCTTCGCGTACCTGGTCGGATCCGATCCGTTGTCGATCCCGCGCCGCGCCGATCCGCGCACCTCGGTGCCGGCGGGATCCGTGGCGCTGGCCGGCGAGTACACCGGGGTGTACCCGACCTCGTCGCCCGGCGGGTGGCAGATCATCGGCAGCACCGACGCGGCGCTGTGGGACGTGAACCGGGACGACCCCGCGCTGCTCGCGCCCGGCACGCGCGTGCAGTTCCGCGCGGTGACGTGATGCTCGAGGTACTGGCGACCGGGCCGCTCACCACGGTGCAGGACCGCGGACGCACCGGGTGGTCCTCGCTGGGCGTCGGCACGTCCGGCGCTGCCGATCGACGCTCGCACGACGCGGCGAATCGGTTGGTGGGGAACACGATCGACGCCGCGACGCTCGAGGTGACGCTCGGCGGACTGGTGCTGCGCGCACGCACCGAGGTGGTTCTGGCGGTCACGGGGGCTCCGACCCCGTTCACGGTGGACGGCGTACCGCAGGGGCACGGCGCCGTGGTCGTGGTGGGGTCGGGCGCCGAGATCCGCCTCGACTGGGCACCGGTGGGACTGCGCACGTACGTCGCCGTCCGCGGCGGCATCGACGTGCCCCGGGTTCTCGGGAGCCGATCGACCGACTCCCTGTCCGGTATCGGACCCGAGCGAGTGGCGCCCGGCGCCGTGCTGCCGATCGGTCACGACGCCGAGGACTGGCCCGGGGTCGACGTGAATCCTTACCCGTTCGAGCACCGTACGACCCTGCGGGTGATTCCCGGCCCGCGCGCGGACCGGTTCACCGACGACGCGCTCGACCTGCTGCTCGCCCAACCTTGGACGGTGCGGACGGATTCGGACCGCGTCGGCATGAGACTCCAGGGCGCCGAGCCACTGTCGCGATCGCGGGAGGACGAACTCCCGAGCGAGGGCATGGTGACCGGCGCACTGCAGGTACCGCCGTCGGGACTGCCCGTGTTGTTCCTCGTCGACCATCCGGTGACCGGCGGCTACCCGGTGATCGCCGTCGTGGTGTCGGCGGACCTCGGATCCGCGGCGCAGTGTGCGCCGGGACAGACGATCCGCTTCAGTGTCTGATCATCGGGAGACAGGAACGGCGATCTCGTTGCGGCGGCGGAACGACACCGTCCAGGGCGGGTCGTAGAACCAGGACATCGGCTCGCCGGTCGTGTCGATGCCGCGGGACTTCAGGATCTCCAGCAGCTCCGTGGTGCGCTCGGCCACGGCCCGCGCACCGCGGTCACCGCTGAACCGCAGCACCGCCACCGTCTCGGCCGGCACCTCCACCAGGCGCACCCGATCGTCCTTCGGCGCCGGCAGAGTGTCCATCGTCCATCGCGACGGCATGAAGAACCGGACGACCCATCCCTCGTCGCTCGCGGCGCGCGACACGGGTGCGGTCATCGCGATGGTCTGCCCGCGCGACGCCGACTGCCCAACGGGAGCCGTCATCGCGATCCTGTCGGATCCCTGATTGCCCCCGAAGATGTACCCGGCCAGCCGGCGGAAGCCTTCGTTACGGGCGCGTTCCTCGTCGGCGTCCACGACGGTCTCCGCCGCGATCCGGGGTTCGTATCGGCGAATCTCGACCGCCCCCTTGAGCGACTCGGTGGTGTGGGGTGGTTCCTCGGTACCCACCCGAACCCCCACGATTCCCAGTGCGGCCTCGGCCACCTGTGTCACCGTCGTCCTCAGCCGTTCGATCATGACTCGACGGTACGCGCGGACGAGCCCCACCCCGGGTCGCGCTCGACCTAGGGGCCCTGGCGCCACCACGCGACGACGTAGAGCACCATCGCCGTCACCAGACCCGCCACCACCCACAGCACCACGGTGTAGTCGACCCACGACCCGATCGGCGGAGCGCCGGGAAACAGGTTGCGGATGGGCAGCACCGCGAAGAGCGTCACCGCGAACCACGTCATGATCGGCGGCAGGAACTGCTTGCGGCGGCGCAGCGTCTGGATCGACACGAACAGCGTGCACAGCGGCAGCACTACCAGGACCACACAGATCGCGATGTCGAAGATCGTGGTGCCCACCGTGCGCGCGACGCGGATGTCGAAGGCCTGCGCCGACGAGGAGTCGATGTCGACGGCCTCCACCGCCCAGGACGTGAGCGAGTCGGTCACCACGATCTCGGCGGGTACGGGCTGCCGGTCCGCGCCGGCGCCGGAGAACACCCGCACCTGGATCGACGACGCGTCGTACGTGTCGAACGGCCATCGCCGGATGTCGCCGTCCGCGTACAGGGAGACCGGGAGCGGGCCCACACGGGTCCCACTGGGGAACGTCAGGGTGCCGGCGCTCGCGGTCGGCGTCACGTCGACGATCAGGTCGTCGACCAGGTTGCCGTCGGCATCGGTCAACTCGGTCCCCGGATACACGGACACGCGGGCGTCGAGCGAGAAGTTCTCACCGGAGACGGTGTCCACGTCGAGGTAGACGAGCGCGGCGTCGGGTGCGGCCTCACGGAGGTCGGGGCCGTTCGGCGGGCTTCCCAGCGCGTAGGTGAGCACCACCGCGACGTACGCGGCGATCACCACGGCCACCAGGACCACACCGCGCACTCTGCGACCCGCCGCTGTCATGGACAGATGATGACAGGACTCAGGTCTGCGCGTGCGGTTCCACGACGTCGTACTCCGCGCAGAGGAACGCGCCGTTGCGCGCGAAGTCCACGAGTCGGAGATCGAACCGACGCGGGAACAGCGGCCTGCCGGCACCGAGGGTGACCGGCGCGATCGAGACGACGATCCGATCCAGGTGTCCGGCCGCGGCGAACTGCGCTGCCAGATCACCGCCACCCACGATCCAGACGTCCTTGCCGTCGGCCGAGTCCTCGATCGCCGGCCACAGGTCGGCCACGTCCCCCGCAGCGAATCGAACGTCGTGCTCGGAGTCCGCGAAGTCTCGATGGGTCACCACCCAGGCCGGCATGTCGTACGTCCACGCCTCACCGGTCGACGCGTTGTGCTCGAGGACCCAGGCGTAGGTCGTGGCGCCCATGACGATCGCGCCGATGTCCGCGATGAAGTCGCCGTAGTTCATCGGGCCGTGCTCGTCGATGTCCTGACGGAAGAGCCACTCGAGAGAGTCGTTCTCGTCGGCGAGGTAGCCGTCGAGGGTGCTGGCCGTGAAATAGGTGGTCCTGGTCACAGGGTGATTCTGCACCCGACCACCGACACCGATCGAGCTTGCGGCCGGGCACGTTGCGGGGGGTGTGCACACCCTCTCCGGTGAGCGCACACCCCTCACCGCCGACTGCGCAGGGTGTGCGGTTCAGGCAATGGGTGTGCGCACCCCATCCGACCCAGACTGGAGCTCAGCTGCCGGCCCCGTTCATCGAGTCGGTCCGCGTCCGCTGAGTCGGGTCAGCCCCGGCGCTGCCGCGCGATGCCCGCGAGCACGACACCCGCTGCGACGGACGCGTTGAGCGATTCCACCGGACCGGCCATGGGGATCGACAGGATGCTGTCGCAGTTGTCGCGGACGAGGCGAGACAGACCCTTGCCCTCGGACCCGACGACCACCACGATCGGCCCGGTGCCGTCGAAGTCGTCCAGCGAAGTGTCACCGTCGGCGTCGAGACCGACCACCATGACGCCCTTGTCGGCCCAGTCCTTCAGCGTCCGAGTCAGATTGGTAGCACGGGCGACGGGGAGACGCGCTGCCGCGCCGGCACTGGTGCGCCACGCGACGGCCGTGACACTCGCGCTGCGTCGCTGCGGGATGACCACGCCGTGTCCACCGAACGCTGCGACCGACCGGACGACGGCACCGAGGTTGCGGGGGTCGGTGATGTTGTCGAGAGCGACCAGCAGCGGCGGCTCCTGACGCTGGCGCGCCTGCGAGAGGAGATCGTCGGGGTGGGCGTACCGGTACGGCGGCACCTGGAGCGCGATGCCCTGGTGCATGCCGTTGGCACTCATCCGATCGAGATCGGTGCGGGAGACCTCCAGGATCGAGATGCCCTTGTCCGCGGCGATCTGGACGCTCTCCTTCAGCCGATCGTCGGCCTCGGTGCCCGACGCGACGTACAGCGCCGTCGCCGGCACTCCCGCGCGCAGGCACTCCAGCACCGGGTTGCGGCCCAGCACGTTCTCCGGACCGTCCTCGGTCTTGCGGACCGGCGGACGGCCGCGACCCGAACCGGACGCGTCCCGGCTGGTCGGCCGTGCGCGCCGGGCGTGCTTGGTGCGCTCGGCCGCCGGCGGGGTCGCTCCGCGGCCCTCGAGGCCCTTGCTGCGCTTGCCGCCGGACCCGACGGTCTGGCCCTTCTTGGTGCCGGTCTTGCGCACCGCTCCGCGTCGACTCGAATTGCCTGCCATTACTTCTCCGTGCCTTCCGGCTGTGCGATCGACCATTCCGGGCCGTTCGGGGTGTCGGTGACCTCCACGCCCGCGCGGGCGAGGCGGTCACGAATACGGTCGGCCGTCGGCCAGTCCTTGCCTGCCTTGGCGGCGCTGCGCAGCTCGAGGTCGTCCGCGATGAGCAGATCGAGCGCCGCCCGTTCCGCCGACGCGTCGGCCGAGCCGGACGCCCAGTGCGGATCGAGGGGATCCACGCCGAGGATCGACGTCATGGCGCGGACGGACGACGCGGCCTCGACGGCCTCGTCCAGCTTCCCCGCGGCCAACGCACTGTTGCCCTCGCGGCGGAGTCCGTGGATCTCGGCGAGCGCCTTGGGCACCGAGAGATCGTCGTCGAGCGCCTCGGCGAACGCGGGCGTCCAGGTACCGATCGGCACCTCGCCCGCGCGCTCCGCGGTCTTCGTCACGAACGCCTCGATGCTCCGGTACGCCGATGCCGCTTCCTGCAGTGCCTCGGCCGAGTACTCGAGCATCGACCGGTAGTGCGCGCTGCCGAGGTAGTAGCGCAGTTCCTGCGGACGCACGGTCTCGAGCATCGTCGGGATCGAGACGACGTTGCCGAGCGACTTCGACATCTTCTCGCCGCTCATGGTGACCCAGCCGTTGTGCAGCCAGTACTGCGCGAAACCGTCTCCCGCTGCGCGGGACTGGGCCAGCTCGTTCTCGTGGTGCGGGAACACCAGATCCAGTCCACCGCAATGGATGTCGAACGCGGACCCGAGGTAGGTCTCCGCCATCGCGGAGCACTCGATGTGCCACCCGGGGCGGCCGGGTCCCCACGGGGTGGGCCACGACGGCTCGCCGGGCTTGGCCGTCTTCCACAGCGTGAAGTCGCGCGGATCGCGCTTGCCCGCACCGACGCTCTCACCCTGGTGGACGTCGTCGAGCCTGTGCCCGGACAGAGCGCCGTACTCGCCCCAGCTCCGCACGTCGAAGTAGACGTCGCCGGCGGCCGCGTACGCGTGACCCGCGTCGATCAACCGACCGATCAGCTCGACCATCTGCGTGATGTGACCCGTGGCGCGCGGTTCGGCCGACGGGGGAAGCACACCGAGGGCGTCGTAGGCCGCGGTGAAGGAGCGCTCGTACGTCGCCGCCCACTCCCACCACGGACGGCCGGCGTCGGCGGCCTTGTTCAGGATCTTGTCGTCGATGTCGGTGACGTTGCGGACGAAGGCGACGTCGTAGCCGGCGGCCGTCAGCCACCGCCGAAGGACGTCGAACGCGACGCCGCTGCGCACGTGACCGATGTGGGGATGCCCCTGGACCGTGGCCCCGCACAGATACACCGAGGCGTGTCCGGGGGCCAGCGGAGTGAACTCACGCACGGCCCTGGTCGCGGTGTCGTAGAAGCGCAGGGTCACGACGGCCGATCCTACCGGGGATTCGACTCGCCCTGTACCACGCGAGCGTCGTCCGGGACCGCACTCTCCAGCACGAGAGCGGTGGCGATCGCGGCCACACCCTCGCCGCGGCCGGTCAGGCCGAGCCCGTCGGTCGTGGTGGCCGAGACGGAGACGGGCGCCCCCAGGATGTTCGTGAGCAGTGTCTGCGCCTCCACCCGACGTGGGCCGACGCGCGGACGATTGCCGATGACCTGGACCGCGGCGTTGCCCACGCGCATCGAGTGCTGCGCGAGCAGTTCGCGGACGTGCATCAGCATGGTGGCGCCGCTGACGCCGTCCCATTCGGGGCGACCCGTGCCGAACACCGAGCCCAGATCTCCCAGACCGGCCGCGGACAGCAGCGCGTCGCAGAGTGCGTGCGCCGCGACGTCGCCGTCGGAATGCCCGGCACAGCCGTCGGCGTCCTCGAACAACAGTCCGGCGATCCAGCACTCACGCCCCACCTCGACGGGGTGGACGTCGGAACCGATCCCTACGCGCATGGTCTCCCTCTCACGACTGTGTCCGGCGGGCGACGAGTGCGCGAGCCAGGACCAGATCCATCGGGGTGGTGATCTTGAAGGCCTCGGCGTCGCCGACGACCGTGTGCACGTCGACTCCCAGACGTTCGACCAGGCCGGCGTCGTCGGTGGCCGTCTCGGGAAAGGAATCGTAGGCACGCCTCAGGGTCACCCCGTCGAATCCCTGCGGCGTCTGCACCGAGCGCAGCGTGGCCCGGTCGACCGTTCCGGTGACCACACCGGCGGCATCGACGGACTTCATCGTGTCGACGACGGGCAGCACCGGCACCACGGCCGACGCGCCGGCGCCGACCGCCTCGACGACGCGGGTGATCAGGCTCGGCGGCGTCAGGCAGCGTGCGGCGTCGTGCACGAGCACGATGTCCGCCGCACCGGCCACTGCCAGGCCGGCCCGCACCGAATCGGTGCGCTCGGCTCCGCCGACGACGACGTCGACCGGCAGGACGCAGGACTCGACCAGACGAGAGGTCGTGTCCTGCAAAATGTTCGGGACCACCACCACGACACGAGAAAGGGCGCCGGAGGCCGATAGGCCGTCCAGCGCCCACTCGAGCAGAGTGCGTCCCGCGAGTTCCACGAACGCCTTGGGCATGTTCTCCCCGAGGCGTACGCCCGATCCGGCTGCCGGAACGAGCGCGACGACGTCCGTCACACGCGCGTCAGGACGCCGCGGCCAGAACCTCGTCCAGCATGGAGTCCGCCCTGACCTCGTCGGTTCCCTCGGCGAGTGCGAGCTCGCCGACCAGGATCTGACGTGCCTTCGCCAGCATGCGCTTCTCACCAGCGGACAGGCCGCGGTCCTGCTCACGACGCCACAGATCGCGCACGACCTCGGCCACCTTGTTCACGTCACCCGACGCGAGCTTCTCCAGGTTGGCCTTGTACCGGCGCGACCAGTTGGTGGGCTCCTCGGTGTGCGGCGCGCGGAGAACCTGGAACACCTTGTCCAGACCCTCCTGGCCGACGACGTCCCGGACACCCACGTACTCGGCGTTGTCGGCAGGAACTCGAACGGTGAGATCACCCTGGGCTACCTTGAGAACGAGATATTCCTTGGCCTCGCCCTTGATGGTGCGTGTCTCGATATTTTCGATCAGCGCCGCTCCGTGGTGCGGGTAAACGACGGTGTCTCCGACCTTGAAAATCATGTGTTCGGTGCCCCTTTCGATATGGCCAGTTTAACACGCCTCCGATCCGGGGTCGTTCCAACGGTGCAGGTCAGGGGCACAGGGCTGGTGGGGACGCTCTTGACAGGGGGCGGGATACATGTATCGAGCAGGCTGTTCGGCCCGCTCCGGCACCGACTGGCGTCACCCGATCCACACGTCCGGACGGCGAACTACTACGCTGCGTGGTGGTGGCCGCCCGTCGGCACAACTCTCGATGACGACCAGTGGAGGACGACCAGTGACCGCATCTACCGCCCGGATCCGGCCGGCCCGAGTCGCGACCGGCGTCGCGCTCGCTCTCGGCACGGTGATCAGCCTCTCCGCGTGCAGCGCCGGGCAGATCTCCCAGACGGCGACGCAGGTCGCCGCGGTCAACGGTAACGGCGCGGACCAGGGCACCGTCTCCCTGCGCAACGTGCACGTCGCCTACCCCTCCTCCGACGAGTTCGTGCTCGAGCCCGGTGGCCGCGCGGAGCTGATCTTCACGGCGATCAACACCAGCGAGACCACACCGGACCGCATCACCGGCATCGAGACCGAGGGTGCAGCCGAGGTCGTCGTCACCGGTGCCACCGGTGGCACCTCCATCGAGATCCCGGCGCAGGCGTCCGTCGCGTCCGGAGTGCCCGCGGACCAGGACCCCACCGCCCCCGAGGGGTCGCAGTCCATCACCGCCGTGATGGAGGACCTCTCCGAGAACGTGCGCCCCGGACTCACCGTCCCGGTCACCTTCACGTTCCAGCAGGCCGGCGACGTCACCGTCAGCGTGCCCGTCGATCCGGGCCCCGTCACCCCGCGCCTCGACGACGAGGCCAACGGCTGACGGTCCCCCGTCGGCCGAGCATTCCTGTCGGTAGACACCTCTAGTCTTCGCGAGTGGCCAAGACTCGTACCAGTTATCGCTGTTCGGCCTGTCAGCACACCGTGGCCAAGTGGGTCGGCCGCTGCCCCGAGTGCGAGACGTGGGGCTCGATGGACGAGGTCACCCTCCTCGCCTCCGTGTCGTCCCGCCCGGGTGCGAGCGCCGTTCGGGCGGGCGGCGCGTCGATGATCCCGACGTCGCCGGCACTTCCGCTCACACAGGTCTCCAGCACGTCCTCCATCGCCCGTCCCACCGGGGTCGACGAGCTCGACCGCGTGCTCGGCGGCGGCATCGTGCCCGGCTCGGTGGTGCTGCTCGCGGGTGAACCGGGCGTCGGCAAGTCCACCCTCCTGCTCGAGGTGGTCAAGCAGTGGGCCGAGCGCAGCCCGCAGGACATCGCGCTCTACGTCACGGGTGAGGAGTCGGCGGGGCAGGTGCGTCTGCGCGCCGACCGGACAGGCGCCGTGCACGAGCGCGTGTTCCTCGCCGCAGAGAACGACCTGGCCACCATCTTCGGCCACGTCGACCAGGTCGCGCCCACTCTCGTCGTCGTCGACTCCGTGCAGACCATGCAGGCGTCCGACGTGGACGGCGTCATCGGCGGCGTCACCCAGGTCCGTGCCATCACCTCGGCGCTGACGTCCCTCGCCAAGGGCAGCGGCACGGCCGTCATCCTCGTCGGCCACGTCACGAAGGACGGCGCGGTCGCCGGGCCGCGCTCGCTCGAGCACCTCGTCGACGTCGTCCTGCACTTCGAGGGCGACAAGCACTCCACCCTGCGCATGGTCCGCGGCGTCAAGAACCGCTTCGGCGCCGCCGACGAGGTGGGCTGCTTCGAACTCCGCGAGGGCGGCATCCACGGCGTCAGCGATCCGTCCGGCCTGTTCCTGCACCACCGCGCCGACTCGGTCCCCGGCACCGCCGTCACCGTCACGATGGACGGCAAGAGGGCCCTGCTCGCGGAGGTCCAGGCACTCGTCGCGCCGTCGCACATGCCCACGCCTCGCCGGGCCGTCAGCGGTCTCGACGCCTCCCGGGTGTCGATGATCCTCGCGGTCCTCGAACGTCGCTGCGGCGTGCAGCTCAGCAGCCGGGAGGTCTACGCCGCCACCATCGGCGGTATGCGGACCACCGAGCCCGTCGTCGATCTCGCGTTGGCACTCGCGGTCGCCTCCGCGGCCCGTGACACCGCCCTGCCCCCGGGAATGGTGGTACTCGGCGAGGTGGGGCTGGCCGGAGAGGTCCGGCGCGTGGTCGGCGTCGACCGGCGCCTCGCCGAGGCCGCGCGGCTGGGGTTCACCTCCGCGATCGTCCCGTCCGACCAGCGCCGCGGCGTGAAGGACGACACGGCCGGAGATCCACCGGGCATGCGGGTCGTCCGGGTCACCGACGTCGCCGGCGCGATGCAGGGAGCCTTCGAGCGACGACGGAAGTAGACCACTCGACCCGCGGACGGAACGCCGGTGCGGTGAGTACCGGTACCCTGACTCTGCACCACCGGCAACCGGGAACGACGTGGGAGGGGGACCAGTGACCGACACCGTGACGACTCCGGACATCTCCCTCGGCTTCCCGGTACCCCACTCGTCCCTGCGTGACGCCATCGCCGACCTCGCCCCGGGCACCACATTGCGCGACGGTCTCGAGCGCATCCTGCGTGGCCGCACCGGCGGACTGATCGTCCTCGGGTACGACGAACAGGTCGAGAGCATCTGCGACGGCGGCTTCGACCTCGATGTCGAGTTCGCCCCCACCCGGCTCCGCGAACTGTCCAAGATGGACGGCGCCGTCGTGTTGTCCACCGACGGTTCGCGCATCGTCCGCGCCAACGTGCAGCTCGTCCCCGACCACACCATCCCCACGGTCGAGTCCGGTACCCGCCACCGCGCCGCCGAGCGCACCGCGATCCACACCGGCTACCCCGTGGTGTCCGTCAGCCAGTCGATGAGCATCCTCAGCGTCTACGTCGGCGGAACCCGGCACGTCATCGAGGGTTCCGCGACCATCCTGTCCCGCGCCAACCAGGCCGTGGCCACCCTCGAGCGGTACA
Organism: Rhodococcus sp. MEB041; assembly: GCF_030208955.1. NCBI lineage: Bacteria > Bacillati > Actinomycetota > Actinomycetes > Mycobacteriales > Nocardiaceae > Rhodococcus > Rhodococcus sp. MEB041. The sequence continues at coordinate 207,484 of NZ_JARVSZ010000004.1, read as the reverse complement.
AGGCGCGCCTCGACGAGGTCAGCCGCCAACTGTCCGTCACGGAGATCGAGGACTCGGTGACGTTGCGCGACGCGCTCACCGTCGCGCAGCGCCTCGAGATGGTCCGGCGCGTGTCCGTCGAGATCGAACAGAACGTTCTCGAGCTCGGTATCGACGGGCGCCAGCTCGCCCTGCAGCTCGAAGAACTGGTGGGCGACAACGACTCCGCGCGCCAACTCGTCGTCCGCGACTACCTCGCCGGCACCGACACACCCACCACCGCGGCCGTCGAACGCTCCCTCGCGGCACTCGACCGGCTCACCGACGTCGACCTGCTCGACCTCACGGTCATCGCTCGTGCCTTCGGCTACCCCGGCACCATCGAGGCGCTCGACGCACCGATGAGTCCCCGCGGGTACCGGTTGCTCACCCGCGTTCCGCGGCTGCAGTTCACGCAGATCCACCGACTGGTCGGGCACTTCGGCACCCTGCAGACACTGCTGGCCGCCACCGCAGCCGACCTGCAGTCCGTCGAGGGCATCGGTGGGCTGTGGGCCCGGCACATCAGAGAAGGCCTGTCCCGCATGGCCGAGGCCAGCATCTCGGGGCCCTTCGATTGATCGGCCGGCCTCCGGCCTTCCCGTTCGATTGATCGGCCGGCCTCCGGCCTTCCCGTTCGATTAGTCGGCCGGCCTCCGGCCTTCCCGTTCGACTGATCGGCCGGCTCCCGGCCTTCCCGTTCGATTAGTCGGCCGGCCTCCGGCCTTCCCGTTCGACTAATCGGCCGGCTCCCGGCCTTCCCGTTCGATTAGTCGGCCGGCTCCCGTATGGTTTTCGTGTTCGCGCTGCGACTGCAGCACCTGCCGGAACGCGGAACTGCCGCGGGAACCGACCTCGCTGAGGCGGAACGGACGTGCGCTACGTGATGTTGAACGTCTCCGGCGCGCTGCGCAGCTGGCCGAGCTGGCCGACCACGCTGTATCCACCGGGGCCCACCGGGTTCCGCGGCGCCGCGCACCCGGGCTCGGAGGTGGTCGCGGACCACTTCACGGCGAACGGCGCCTGCTCACCGGGCTGCAGCGTGCGGATGTCGGGAGTCGTGGTGGGGAAGCAGTCGACGTTCGACCAGAGTCGCTGCCCCTCCAGCGTATAGACCAGCACCTGCTGCAGACCCGAACCCAGATCGCGCTCGCATGCCGAGGTTCCGATGTTGGTGACGACGACGGTGAACGCCGGCTCCTGCCCCGCGGGGTAGGACGGCTGATCGGGCGAGGCCTTCACGGCGAGAGACTGATCCGCGCACTGACCGGGAGCGACGGGCGCAGAGGACGTCGTGGCGGACGTGGACGTCGCCGACGACGAGGACGCGGCGTCTCCGCCTCCGCCGCCACCACCGGAACCTCCTGCCGGAGCGGAGCCTCCGGTCGCGGACGCGTCGGGGCGGTACGTCGTGGCAGCGGACGGTGCGAGCGAGGCGGACGCCGCGGTGGACTCGGAATCCTGCGACCCGCCACCGGCGAGCGACACCACCAGCCACACCACGAGTCCGATGACCACCACTGCGCCACCGATCGCGAGCGCGCGGCGTCGCCAGTAGATCTCGGGAGGCAAGGGTCCGTTCGGCTCGAGCACAGGTCAACCGTATGTGCCGACGCGGTGACCGAGCGGCACCTACTACGGCGTGTCGCTCGCCGTCGCCGACGAGGTGAGCAGATCACTCGCATCGGTGCGGTCGGTCGACCCCATCTCGACGTGTCCGATGTCGCCCAGCGCGCCCTGGAACTCCACCTTGCCCTCGGCCAGCTTGTACGTGAGGCCGACGATGGCGAGTTTTCCCGCGGCGACGCGCTTCTCGAGGATCGACGACCGATCGATCAGCAACTTTCCGGTCTCGAGGACGTGGCGCGCCTCGACGTCGTCGGCGCGCGTGTACCCCAGTCGGTGGGCGTTGAGGACGGACGGCGTGACCCGCTCGACGATGTCGCGGATGAAGCCACCGGGGACGGTGCCCTCGTCCAGCGCGTTGATGGTCGCCTTGACGGCACCACAGCTGTCGTGGCCGAGAATGACGATCAGCGGCGCTTCGAGGACCTCGGCGCCGAACTCCAGGGAACCCAGAACAGCCGAGTCGACGACCTGGCCGGCCGTGCGGACGACGAACATGTCGCCGAGGCCCTGGTCGAAGATGATCTCGGCTGCCACCCGGGAATCGGAGCACCCGAAGACGATCGCGGTGGGGTGTTGACCGTCGACGAGCGACGCGCGGTGATCCACCCCCTGGCTGGGATGCTCCGGGCGGCCGTCGACGAAACGGCGATTACCCTCGACGAGTGCGTTCCATGCTGAGCGGGGACTCGAATTAGGCATGGACTCATTGTTACCGAAACATGAGTCACCCGCCGGTGGCGGCCCCGACTTCCGGGAAGGATCACAGACATGGACAGCGAGGTTCTGGTCTCGTGGTACCGACGCGAGGCCAGGGATCTGCCGTGGCGCCGTAGCGGTGTCAGCGGGTGGCAGATCCTGATGAGCGAGGTGATGCTGCAGCAGACTCCGGTGGCGCGGGTCGCTCCGATCTGGGTCGAGTGGGTACAGCGATGGCCGGTGCCGTCCGCCATGGCCGCGTCGTCGCGGGCCGACGTCCTGCGGGCCTGGGGCAAGCTCGGCTATCCCCGTCGCGCCGCACGCCTGCACGACTGCGCCGCCGTCCTCGCCGAGCACCACGGCGACGAGACGCCGTCGGATGTCGAGACGCTGCTGACCCTGCCGGGTGTCGGGGCGTACACCGCGCGCGCCGTCGCCTGCTTCGCCTACGGGCAGCGGGTCCCCGTCGTCGACACCAACGTGCGGCGCGTCGTCGCCCGTGCGGTCCACGGCCGCGCCGAGCCCGGAAACCCCAGCACCACACGAGATCTCGCAGACACCGAGGCCTTGCTACCCGAGGACGTCGCCACCGCGGCCACTCTGTCGGCGGCACTGATGGAGCTCGGCGCCGTCATCTGCACCGCACGCAATCCCGCCTGCGCGGACTGCCCGCTCCCGTCGTGCGCGTGGGTCGAGGCCGGTCGGCCGGCGCACGACGGACCGCCGAGGAAGGTGCAGAAGTTCGCCGGAACCGATCGGCAGGTGCGCGGAAAACTGATGGACGTACTGCGCTCCACGATGGGTCCGGTGGAGAAGTCCGAGCTCGATCTGGTGTGGACGACCGATCCCGGCCAACGTGACCGTGCCCTGAACTCGCTACTGGTCGACGGGCTCGTCGAGCAGACGTCCGCCGGCGCCTTCGCGCTCGCCGGGGAGGGCTCGTAGGAACGACTCGACAGCGCGCCGGTACTCCCCCGGCCGATCGTCGTGCACCAGATGCCCGGCGCCGGCGACCACCTCGTACGTCGAGTCGTGATGCAGTGCAGCCATTCTCGCCATCTGACCCGCTGGAGTGACCGTGTGCTCCGCCTCGAGCAGCAGCGCGGGAGCACGCACTGCTCGCCACTCGTCCCAGAAGTCGCGTCGTCCCCATTCGTCCGAGATCGCCGCGAACGTGTCCACGTCTCCGTGCAGGTGCAGCCCGTCCGGCGTCCGCTCGAAGGAGTCGAGGAAGTACTGCCCCGCGACGTCACCGAAGTACGCCAGAACCGCGGCCTCGTCGGGGAACGGCTGGGGCCACGCACGGATGACGGCGGCCCACCCGTCGGAGGTGCGACCGCGGAAGTCGGGAGCCATGTCCTCGACGACGATCCCGCGCACCCGATCCGGTTCGCGCGCCGCGAGGCACCACGCGTGGAGCGCGCCCATGGAGTGACCGATCAGGATCACGGACTCGAACGGCGCCAGCGCCTCGCGCAGCTCGTCGACGAACGCCTCCGTGGTGAGGGTCGCCGGAGCAGCACGCCCGTGTCCCGCCGCCCGGGCGGCGAGGACGTGGCCGTGCTCCCGCAACCAGGGCACCTGCCGCCGCCACGTGTCCGGGCCGCCCATCAGGCCGTGCAGCAACACGAGGGGCACTCCGGAGCCGCCGTGGTCGTCCAGCATCGCTCGACCGTAACCGTCGCAGGTAGCCTCGGGTCCATGCCAGTGGTCAAGATCAACGCCATCGAGGTGCCCGAGGGCGCCGGCCCCGAACTCGAGAAGCGCTTCGCCGCCCGCGCCGGATCGGTCGACGGCTCACCCGGTTTCCTCGGTTTCTAGCTGCTCCGCCCGGTCAAGGGCGAGAGCCGCTACTTCGTCGTCACGCAGTGGGAGGACGAGGAGTCGTTCCAGGCCTGGTCGGGTGGACCGGCTCGCGAGGCCCATTCCGGTGAGCGGGCGAAGCCGGTCGCCTCGGGTGCCTCGTTGCTGGAGTTCGACGTCGTCCTGGACGTTCCGGCCCGTCGAGACGGACCGGCCGACCAGTAAACCCGGACATGACTGTAGGTAAGGTCGGTTCTTCACGGCAGTTCGAGCCACAGCAGTTCGAGCGGGAACGAGGTCGGCGACACATGCCCACGTCACGCAGGTACGCCATTCTGGCCGCTGCCGTCACCGCGACTCTCACGCTCGCCGGATGCTCCGCAGGCGTCGATCCGCTGCTCGAGTCGGGAGCCGCGCGCGGCGACGGATCCACGACGGAACCCGCCGACACGACCGCTGCCCCGGCCGCCGGCGCGCCGATCACGGCGGTCACCGACACCGTCCTCGGTTGGATCACGACGCCGGACCCCACCACGCTCGACCCGGCCGCGATCGACTCCTTCGCGGCGCCCGAGCTGGCGCAGGCACTGGCTCAGGTCGGCGGGCTGCTCGGTCCCGTCGCGCAGATCCTGGCGAGTGGCCCCCTCACCGTGGGCGAACGGACCGAGGACGGCCTCGAGTCCACCGTGCAACTGAGCACCGGCCGGAACGCGCCCGTGACGCTACGACTGCGCGCCACCGAGGACGGCCTGCTGTCCGGGATCCAGGCTCTGCCCGACACCGAGGGCGTCGACTCCTTCGCCTCGTCGGACGCCGCGCTCACCGCTCTCGGTGCCCGCACGTCCTACGTCGCCTCCCGCGTCACCGACGGCACCTGTACTCCCGTTCACAGCCTGAACGCGGACGACTCCCTGCCGCTCGCCTCCGTCGCGAAGCTGTACGTGCTCGGCGCGGTCGCGCGGGCCGTCGACAACGGGACGCTGTCGTGGGACGAGCAGTTGACCGTGACCGACGCACGCAAGTCGGCCCCGTCGGGACAGTTGCAGTTCGCTCCCGAGGGAACACCGGTGACGGTGCGCGAGGCGACCGACGCGATGATCGCGATCAGCGACAACACGGCCACCGATCTGCTGATGGATCGCATCGGACGGGACGCGGTCGAGTCCGAGGTCACCATCATGGGCGCCGCGAATCCTGCGGCGCTGACGCCCTTTCCGACGACACGCGAGTTCTTCGTGCTCGGGTGGGGACGGCCGGACCTGCGGGCGCAGTGGCGCGACGCCGACACGCAGACCCGCCGCGACATCCTGGCCGGTATCGAGAATCGCACCATCGACAGCGAACCCGTCGATCCGGTGACCGCCGACCTCGACTACCAGGGCATCGCGACGAGGCCCGGTACGCCGGACGGAGTCGAGTGGTTCGGCAGCGCGAACGACATCTGCCGCGCGTACGCGGCGTTGATCACGGGTCCGCAGAGCGACGTCGTGCGCCAGGTCCTCGCGCTGAACCCCGGCGCCGAGGTCGATCCCGGCCGCTGGCCGTACGTGGGCTACAAGAACGGCAACGCCGCGGGCGACGTGGCGGGGTCCTGGCTCTTGACCGACGCTCGGGGACAGAACTGGGTGGTGGCCACCCAACTGCAGTCCGACGAGGCGATCGGCCCCCTGGACAACGCCTACGCGTTCGCCGTCGTCCAGGGGACGTTCGAGCTGTTGCGTTAGCTCTCGAGAGCGGCGTCGAGCGTGATCTCGACGCCCGTCAGGGCCTTGCTCACCGGGCAGGTCTCCTTGGCGTTCTGCGCTGCCTTCGCGAAGCCGTCGGCGTCCAGACCGTCGACCTCACCGCGCACCGTGATCGTGATGCCGGTCAGCTTGAAGCCGACCTCGTCCGGTCCGAGCGACACCTCGGCGGTGACGTCGAGGCTCTGCGGAGTGCCACCGGCCTCGGCGATGACGGCCGAGAGCTGCATGGCGTAGCAGGACGAGTGCGCTGCGGCGATGAGCTCCTCGGGGCTGGTGGTGCCGCCCGCGTCGTCCGCCGCACGCTTGGGGAACGACACGTCGTACGTGCCGACCTTCGAGCTGGAGAGCTCGACCTGTCCCGAGCCTTCCTCGAGTGAACCGTTCCATGCTGTCCGTGCTGTACGAGTAGGCATCAGCCATCCTTGTCGCTGGGGAACTCTTGACTCGTTCAGAGTATCCAGCGGCTGTCGACTTCGAACCGATGCCAGGTCAGACGCTCGGGTCGACGGCGATCACCGCAAGGACGTTGCCGGACGGGTCGGTGAACCACGCGATGTCCGGGCCGTTCCCCCGCATGACACCCTTGTCGTCCTGCGGTGCCCCGTCGTATCGGACGAACTCGACACCTCGCGCTGTGAGGTCGGCGACCGTGGCGTCGATGTCACGCGTCGGGATGTTCAGCACGGTGTGCGTGGCCGGTACGTGATCCGGCTTGGGGTAGGCGAGCATGCTGGTGCGTCGGTCGATGCGAATCCAGGAAGTACCCATCTCGGACGGCAGTACGCGCATGCCCAGGACATTGCGGTAGAAGCGCGTGGTGTCCTCCATGTCTCGGACCGCGATGCCGGAGAACGGCGTCGTCGGAGCGCCCATCTGCGCTTCCATCTCGTCCCGCAGACGGACCAGCTGGATCCAGTTGCCGTCGGGATCCTTCGCGGTGGCGAACAGGTCCCCGTCGCGGCTCTCGAGGGGACTCACCCACTCGCCGCCGAGCGCGTCGATTCGACCGGCGACCGCCTCCGGGTCGTCCGGTTCCACGTTCAGGACGACGCGCGCACCCTCTCGATTCGGGCCCGTCACGTCGTCACGCTTGTCGAACATGACGAAGAAGCCGTCGAGGTCGATCACGGTGTACGGGCCCATCGACATCGGCGGCGCCTCGAACACCTCCCCGTACCACCGGGCGAGCGCTTCGGGATCGGGGCTGGACAGGAGCATCGAGTTCACGGTTGCAGTAGCCATACCGGTACAGACCGGGCGGTGCGGCCGAACTCATCGCGAGAGACACCACGAGCGCAGAACGGGCGAGACCCGTGAGGGTCCCGCCCGTTGCCGTGCGTACGTACTACTCGGAGCTCTCGCCTGACTTCGCCAGGTCGACGGTCAACTCGTCGGGAAGGCTGATCGGCTTCTTCTCGCCGCGGAAGGTGAAGACTGCGTCTTCGCCCTGTCCTTCGCCGTCCCAGTTGTCGACGTCGACCAGCACGATCTGACCCGGCTCGATCTCGCCGAACAGGATCTTCTCGGACAGCTGGTCCTCGATCTCGCGCTGGATCGTGCGACGCAGCGGACGCGCACCCAACACCGGGTCGAATCCACGCTTGGCCAGGAGCGCCTTGCCCTTGTCCGTGACCTCGATGGCCATGTCCTTGTTCTTGAGCGCAACCTCCACCCGCGCCAGCATGAGATCGACCATCTGGATGATCTCGTCCTTGGTGAGCTGGTGGAAGACGACGATGTCGTCGATGCGGTTCAGGAACTCGGGGCGGAAGTGCTTCTTCAGCTCGTCGTGCACCTTGAGCTTCATGCGCTCGTAGTTGGAGCCACTGCCCTCACCCGAGGAGAAGCCCAGCCCGACGGCCTTGGAGATGTCCGACGTACCGAGGTTCGAGGTGAAGATCAGCACGGTGTTCTTGAAGTCGACCGTACGACCCTGACCGTCGGTGAGACGGCCGTCCTCGAGCACCTGCAGGAGCGTGTTGTAGATCTCCTGGTGAGCCTTCTCGATCTCGTCGAACAGCACCACGGAGAACGGCTTGCGGCGCACCTTCTCGGTGAGCTGGCCACCCTCTTCGTAGCCCACGTATCCGGGGGGCGCACCGAACAGACGCGATGCGGTGAACCGGTCGTGGAACTCGCCCATGTCGATCTGGATGAGCGCGTCGTCCTCGCCGAACAGGAAGTTCGCCAGAGCCTTCGACAGCTCCGTCTTACCCACACCGGACGGGCCGGCGAAGATGAACGAGCCGGACGGACGCTTCGGGTCCTTCAGTCCTGCGCGGGTACGGCGGATGGCCTTCGAGACCGCCTTGACCGCCTCGACCTGGCCGATGATGCGCTTGTGGAGTTCGTCCTCCATGCGCAGGAGACGCGTGGTCTCCTCCTCGGTCAGCTTGAACACGGGGATGCCGGTCCAGTTGCCCAGGACCTCGGCGATCTCGTTGTCGTCGACCTCGGCGATGACGTCGAGGTCTCCGCTACGCCACTGCTTCTCGCGCTCGGCGCGCTGCGCGACGAGCTGCTTCTCCTTGTCGCGCAGGTTGGCGGCCTTCTCGAAGTCCTGCGCGTCGATCGCGGACTCCTTCTCCCGACGAGCATCGGCGATCTTGTCGTCGAAGTCGCGCAGGTCTGGCGGCGCCGTCATCCGACGGATGCGCATGCGCGCGCCCGCCTCGTCGATGAGGTCGATCGCCTTGTCCGGCAGGAAGCGGTCGTTGATGTACCGGTCGGCCAGGGTCGCGGCCGCCACGAGCGCGCTGTCGGTGATCGAGACGCGGTGATGCGCCTCGTACCGGTCGCGCAGACCCTTGAGGATCTCGATCGTGTGATCGACCGACGGCTCGCCGACCTGCACCGGCTGGAAGCGACGCTCGAGGGCCGCGTCCTTCTCGATGTACTTGCGGTACTCGTCGAGCGTGGTGGCACCGATGGTCTGGAGCTCACCACGAGCGAGCTTCGGCTTCAGGATGGAGGCCGCGTCGATCGCGCCCTCGGCAGCACCCGCGCCGACGAGCGTGTGCAGCTCGTCGATGAACAGGATGATGTCGCCGCGGGTGTTGATCTCCTTGAGCACCTTCTTCAGGCGCTCCTCGAAGTCACCGCGGTACCGGCTGCCGGCGACGAGCGAGCCCAGGTCCAGCGTGTAGAGCTGCTTGTCCTTGAGCGTCTCGGGAACCTCGCCGTTGACGATCGCCTGCGCGAGGCCCTCGACGACGGCGGTCTTGCCGACGCCGGGCTCACCGATGAGTACCGGGTTGTTCTTGGTACGGCGGCTCAGCACCTGCATGACGCGCTCGATCTCCTTCGCGCGTCCGATCACCGGGTCGAGCTTGCCCTCGAGTGCGGCCTGCGTGAGGTTGCGGCCGAACTGGTCGAGCACCAGCGACGTGGACGGTGTGCCCGCCTCGCCGCGGCTGCTGCCGGACTCGCTGGGCTCCTTGCCCTGGTATCCGGACAGGAGCTGGATGACCTGCTGGCGCACGCGGTTGAGATCGGCGCCGAGCTTGACCAGCACCTGCGCAGCCACACCCTCGCCCTCACGGATGAGGCCGAGCAGGATGTGCTCCGTGCCGATGTAGTTGTGTCCGAGCTGCAGCGCCTCACGCAGGCTGAGCTCGAGGACCTTCTTGGCACGCGGAGTGAACGGGATGTGCCCGGACGGTGCCTGCTGGCCCTGGCCGATGATCTCCTCGACCTGGCTGCGTACACCTTCGAGGGAGATCCCGAGCGACTCCAGAGACTTCGCCGCCACGCCTTCACCCTCGTGGATGAGACCCAGCAGGATGTGCTCCGTGCCGATGTAGTTGTGGTTGAGCATCCGGGCCTCTTCTTGGGCCAGGACGACGACGCGCCGTGCGCGGTCGGTGAACCTCTCGAACATCGCTCTCCCTCACACTGATGACGGGGCAGGCGTCGGACCCTCTAGTCCGAACCTCGAGCCCGACTCTCACTCTAGTTGCCGTGACCTTCGAGTGCCGCTCCGCCGGGGAAGTTCATCCGACGGCGAACGGTGGCTCCCATGCCCTCGGCGCGTCCATCGGGACGACACCGGCACCCTTGTATGCAGTCACAACGCACTGCACCGGAGATTCGTTACCACGAGCGACAGCGGATTCACCGTTCCCGCCTTCGCCCGCAGCGAACGGCCTACTCCTGATCGGCACCCACGGCAATGGGTCGGCGTGATGAGACGTGACGGACATTCCGCCCATCCATTGGAGTCATTGTCATTCAATCGAATGACAATGACTCCGACAGACAGGACAGAATCACGAAGAAAGTTCCCAGGCCCGCACGATCTCGGACGATATGCGGCCCCGCGCGCTGATCTCGAAACCTTGCGTGCGCGCCCATTCCCGTATTGCAGCACTGCGCGCCCGATCGGCCGCTCCGCGTGTCCGCGTGCCCCCGGACGAGCTCGCGACCGGCCCTCCCCCGGTCGTCCGCGTCGACACCCGCCGTGCGTGCTGGATCCACTGATCCATGACTTTCCGCAGCTCATCGGCGTTCGAGTTGGACAGATCCAACTCGAACCACGTGCCGTCCAACCCGATCGACACCGTCTCGTCAGCCGGCACGTTGTCGACGTCGTCGACCAGCGTGACCGTCACCTTCTTGACCATTCGACGCATTCCCCCCTCCGAACACAGCGACACTTTTCGCTGAGCAGGATCGATAATAGCGCGCATTACCGAGGCCTTGCAGCGTACCGAGTGGAATGTTCCATTCGGGCGTCAGCCGCGGTCGGGACGCACCAATGGAAAGAGGATGGTCTCGCGAATACCCAGCCCTGTGAGCGCCATCAGAAGGCGGTCGATGCCCATTCCCGTACCCGTTGTGGGCGGCATCGCGTACTCCATGGCGGTGAGGAAGTCCTCGTCGAGGACCATGGCCTCGTCGTCGCCGACCGACGCCAGCCGGGCCTGATCGACGAAGCGCTCGCGCTGCACGACGGGATCGACGAGCTCCGAGTAGCCGGTGGCGAGCTCGAAGCCCCGCACGTAGAGGTCCCACTTCTCCACCACACCGGGGATGCTGCGATGGGCCCGGACCAGAGGCGACGTCTCCACGGGGAAGTTGCGGACGAACGTCGGAGTGTGGAGCTGGTCCCCGCAGCTGTGCTCCCACAGCTCCTCGACCAGCTTGCCGTGGCCCCACCCCTTGTCCGTCGGCACGGCGAGACCCACCCGATCGGCCAGCGCACGCAGGTCGCCCGGGCTCGTCTCCGGTGTCACCTCGATGCCGACGGCGGCCGACAACGACGGGTACATCTCGATGGTGGTCCACTCGCCCGCGAAGTCGTACGCGGAACCGTCCGCGAGGGTGACCTGGAGCGACCCGTACACGGCCTGGACGACTTCCTGCACGAGCTCGCGCGTCATCACTGCGGAGTCGTCGTACGTGCCGTAGGCCTCGTACGTCTCGAGCATCGCGAACTCCGGGGAGTGCGTGGAGTCGATGCCCTCGTTGCGGAAGTTGCGGTTGATCTCGAAGACCCGGTCGATGCCGCCCACGACCGCCCGCTTGAGGAACAGTTCGGGAGCGATGCGGAGGAACAGGTCGATGTCGAGCGCGTTCGAGTGCGTCGTGAACGGTCGGGCCGCGGCGCCGCCGTGCAGCGTCTGGAGCATCGGGGTCTCGATCTCCAGGAATCCGCGGCGCTCGAGCCCGTCACGCAGTGCGCGCAGCGCGGCGACGCGGCGGCGGGCGTTCTCCCGCGCCTCGGGACGCACGATGAGGTCGACGTACCGCTGGCGGACGCGGGACTCCTCGTTCATCTCCTTGTGGGCGACGGGCAGGGGCCGCAGCGACTTGGACGCCATCTGCCACTCGTCCGCCATGACGCTCAGCTCGCCGCGTCGGGAGCTGATCACCTCGCCGTGCACGAAGATCATGTCGCCGAGATCGACGTCCGACTTCCACAGCGCCAGCGCGTCCTCGCCGACACCGGCGAGGGAGATCATGGCCTGGAGCTGCGTGCCGTCCCCGTCCTGCAGCGTCGCGAAGCAGAGTTTGCCGGTGTTGCGCAGGAAGATGACGCGACCGGCCACCCCCACCTGCTCGCCGGTGTGTGTGTCCGGCTCGAGCGCGGGATGCGCAGCCCGGACCTCGGCCAGCGAGTGCGTCCTCGCGACCGACACCGGATACGCCTCGCGCCCGGACTCCAGCAGCCGGGCGCGCTTCTCGCGGCGGATGCGCACCTGTTCCGGGGTGTCGTCGGTGGGAACGGCGGCGGGGTCGGTGTCTGCTCGTGGTGTCTCGGTCACGACTGCCCAGCCTATAGAGAGGTCAGTGCGCGACGAGAGTGCGCCCTTCGCGCAGGCAGTGCCGTGCGCTCCCCACGACGCCGGTGAGCCCGGCGTCGACGATGGCGCGGTACCCACCGATGACGTCGGACGCTCGCGTGAGCCCCAGTTCCTGCAGCGCCGCGGCGGCCAGCGAGGAGGTGTAGCCCTCGGAGCACAGCACGATCCACTCGACGTCGTGATCCACCGCGATGGCCAGGCGTGCGCTGCTCGTGGGGTCGCACCGCCACTCGAGGACGTTGCGCTCGACGGCCAGTGCCCCCGGCATGGTCCCCTCCAGCGCGCGCTGTGCCTGGGGGCGGATGTCGACGAGCACCGCGCCGCGGGCGACGGCATCGGCCAGCTCGGAGACGTCCGTGCGGCGGTACGTGGACCGTGCGCGCTCGAGCATGTCGTCGATGCTCGATCGGGTGGTGGGTCGAGTCGTCATCACGCGTCTCCCTCGGGCAGGTCGGTCAGGACGGACCGGGTGCGGCGCAGAGCACCGCGCTCGCCGATCTCGTAGTAGGACATGGCCGTCAGCGGCGGCGAGTACGCGTGCACGCTCAGTGTCGGACCGCTCACGGTCACCGGGTCCGATGTCGGGGCCGGTGCGTGGGTGACGTCGTGGACCCACCCCAGCGGGAAGGACGCCTGATCACCCGCGTCCAGGCGGCGGTGATGCAGACCCTCACCGTTCCAACGGTATTCGCTGAGCGAGCCGCTCAGGACGGTCAGCGCGCCGAGCGATCCGGCGTGGTCGTGCAGTTCGGTGGACTTGTCCGGTACCCAGCTGATGAGCCACAGGTCGACCAGATCGTCCGAATGCAGACGGGCACACCACCGTTCACCGGCTGGGAACACTCCACCGGGCGGGAGAAGCGCATCATGGCGACCGTCGAGCACGTCCGCCGCACCTTGATCGGTGAGGCGCAGCAGATCGGCGGGACGCAGAGAGGTGGGGGCGACAGCAGAGAGCGAGAGCACGACAGGACTCCAGGGAGGTGTGATGACAGTCAGGGCAGGCGTCAGCCCCGACAACACTCCCGAGCACCCGTGCGATCAGTCACCCCGAAAGTGTGGCACACCGTTCGGCAGCGCGCCACCTCGACCGTCGTGGCCTCGATCAGCGGCGACGGGCCTGATTGCGCTCGTAGACCAGCCGCAGTCCCGCCAACGTGAGGTCCGGCTCGATGCGATCGATCGACGAGGAGTCGTCCATGACGAGCGACGCCGTGTCGCCGGTGGCCACCACGACGACGTCGTCGCCGTCGAAGCCGGGCACCTCGCGGCACACCCGGTCGACGATGCCGTCGACGAGACCGGCGAAGCCGAAGATCGCACCCGACTGCATGGCCTCGACGGTGTTCTTGCCGAGAACGCCTCGGGGCCGGACCAGTTCGACCTTGCGCAGCGCCGCGGAGCGGGACGCGAGCGCGTCCATGGAGATCTCGAGTCCGGGTGCGATCGATCCGCCCAGGAACTCCCCCTTGGCCGACACGACGTCGACACACGTGGACGTCCCGAAGTCGACTATGATGCACGGCGCGTCGTACAGGTGGTGGGCCGCGAGGCTGTTGACGATGCGGTCGGCGCCCACCTCCTTCGGATTGTCCACCAGCAGAGGCACTCCCGTGCGCACGCCGGGCTCGACGACCACGTGGGGAACGTGCGACCAGTACCGCCCCAGCATCGTCCGGATCTCGCGCAGCACCGACGGGACCGTCGAGAGCGCCGCGACACCCGTGATGGTCTCCACGTCGGGACCGAGGAGACCGCGAAAGGTCAACGCGAGCTCGTCCGCCGTCATCGACGCGTCCGTCCGCATCCGGCGTTGCCGCGTGAGCCGCGCGTGGTCACCGCTGCCGGTGAACACGCCCAACACGATGTTGGTGTTGCGGACGTCGACGGTGAGCAGCATCAGACCGAGACCGTGTCACGCGTGTCCGCGGTGAGTGTGCGCGGCGAGATCAGTCCGGAACCGGCCGGGCTGTCCGCCGGGTCGGTTCCCACCTGGACGGGGCGGTTGTCGGCGTCGACGAACACCACGTTCGGAGCGTACTCGGCGACCTCGGCCGGATCGAGGATGCCGTAGGCGATGATGATCACCAGATCACCCGGGTGCACGAGATGCGCTGCGGCGCCGTTGATCCCGACCACTCCCGAACCACGCTGCCCCGCGATGACGTAGGTCTCGAGCCGAGCACCGTTGTCGATGTCCACGATGGTCACCTGCTCACCCTCGAGCAGCGCGGCGGCGTCGAGCAGGTCCTGATCGATGGTCACCGACCCCACGTAGTGCAGATCGGCGTGGGTCACGGTGGCGCGGTGGATCTTCGAGGTCATCATCGTGCGGAGCATGGTGGGTCCTTACCTGTCTGGAGCCGGGCGGAGTTGCGGGCAGGTCGGTCGGAGTGGAGTCAGGAGTGGCCGAGATGACGTTGTCCGGCTGCGGATTCCGGATCGCGACCCTGGAATCCGGTACCGAGAGCGACGCCCACGTTGTCGAGCAGGCGCGTGGTGCCCACGCGGGCGGCGACCAGCAACCGGCCGTCTCCCTCCTCGGGTGCGTCACGGAGATCGGCTCCGCGTACTTCGAGGTAGTCGACGTCCACCTCCGGCACCGTGTCGAGCACCGACTGTGCCGCCGCCAGAACGGCATCCGAACCACCCTCGGCAGCATGGGTGCCGGCGATCAGCGCTGCCGACAGGGCCACCGCGAGGGACCGCTGGTGCTCGTCGAGGTACCGGTTGCGCGAGGACAGGGCCAGACCGTCGGACTCGCGGACGATGGGTACGCCGCGGATCTCGACGTCGATGTTCAGGTCGCGCACCATCTGGTCGATGAGGACCAGCTGCTGGTAGTCCTTCTCCCCGAAGTAGGCCGTGGTGGGTGCGACGATGCCGAGCAGCTTCGCGACCACCGTCAGCATCCCGGCGAAATGGCCGGGCCGCGAAGCGCCTTCGAGTTCGGCACCGAGCGGACCGGGGTGCACCGTCGTCCGCGGACCGTGCGGGTACATGTCCTGCACACTCGGGACGAAGGCCAGTTCCACCCCGGCTGCGCGCAGCACGTCCAGGTCGGCGTCGAGGGTGCGCGGGTACGCGTCGAGATCCTCCCCCGCCCCGAACTGCAGCGGGTTGACGAAGATCGACACCACGACGACAGCGCCGCTCCGCTTCGCCATCTCCACGAGCTGGACGTGACCGGCGTGCAACGCACCCATGGTGGGCACGAGCGCGACTCGGCGTCCCGCCGAGCGCAGGGCTCGGGTGACCGAACGGACCACATCGGGTGCGTGATGCACCGTCAGTTCACCCGGTGTGTACGCGCCGTCGAGTGCACTCACGGCTGCCTCCTCATTCGTTGTCCCGCAGGACGTTCATCACGGTGTCGTCCGCGCCGGTCCGCTCGGCCGTACGCAGTGACATCGCGCGATAGCCCGCGGCGATCCGCGGGTCGAGATCGGTCAACGCGTCGAGATGCCTGGACACCGTCGCCCCGTCGCCGCGCGCCACCGGACCGGTCAACGCGCCCTGTCCGCTGCGCAGCACGTTGTCCAACGCCGCCGACAGCAGTGGCGCCAGAACCCGCTCCGCCACACCACCGGGACGCTGTTCCACCGGCTGTTGGCCGGGAAGTTCCTCGTGGGCCAACGCGTCCCGCAGCGCGTCGAGGGCGTCGACGACCAGAGTGACCAGGTGGTTCGACCCGTGGGCGAGCGCGGCGTGGTACAGCGTGCGCGCCTCCTCGGGCACACCCACGGGCTCGCCGCCGATCTCGAGCACCAGTCCCTGCGCGATCGCGAGGCCGATCTCGTCGGCCGCCGTGATGCCGAAGCACGCGGTCGCCAGACGGTCGGCGTCCTCGGGTTTGCCGCTGAAGGTCATCGCGGGGTGCACGGCCATCGTCACCACTCCTCGGCCCGCCAGCGGCGCGAGGATGCCGACACCGTTGGCGCCGGACGTGTGCAGCACGAGAGTTCCGGGCGACACCGCATCGGTGCGCGCCAACCCGCGGACCAGCGCGTCCAGTTCCTGATCCGGCACCGCCAGGATCAGCAGTTCACTGCGCCGCGCCACGTCCGTGGCCGGCATGATCTCCGCGTCGGGGAGGCGGGTCTCGGCGCGGCGCCGGGACGCGTCGGAGACGGCGGCGCAGCCGAACACGACGTGGCCGACGCGTTCGAGCGCCTCACCCAGCGCGGTACCGACTCGGCCTGCGGACACGACACCGACGGACAGGCGCGCCGGGGCGGGGTCGGACGTGACTCGATCGGGGGACATGAAGGGTCCTCTCGGGGATACAGTTCCAGTCCCGCTCGGCGGGTACCGGACTCATCGACGCCCACACTAGTGTCCGGCGTCGACCGACCGCCATGCGACGCCGGTCACACCCGCGGCGCAGATCTCGCTCGACGCAGATCTCACTCGGCGCGGCGACTACTCGGCACGGCGGCGCCGGCGACCCGATCCTGTCGACGCGTCCGCGGTGCCCATCCCCGCGAGGATGTCCGCGACGGAGCGCCCACTCGAATGTGCTCCCGATCCTGCGTCGACCGGTGCGTCGGACTCGGCGTCCGGATCCGCAGCGCGTCGTCGACCGCCCGACTGCACGGGTGCGACGGGCGCGGGTTCCGGAAGCTCGGGCTCTTCCGGCTCGGGTTCGGGCTCGACGTCCAGGGTCGGCAGCGGATCGGGTTCAGGCTGCGGCTCGGGTTCGGGGAGCGGCTCGGGCTCCGGCAGTGGTTCGGGCTCGGGTTCGGGTTCCGGCAGCGGTTCCGGCTCGGGCTCGGGTTCCGGCTCGGGCAGGGGTTCCGGCTCGGGGGCGACGGGAATGCTGTCGGCGCGGTGACTCGACGGGTTCCATTCGGGGGTGCGCGGCGACTGCGGTGCGGGTGCCGGATGGAAGGTGCCGTCGTGATCGAACTCGCCGCCGATGACCGACGTCTCCGCCGTGACCGGGTCGTCGAAGGGAGTGGCGAAGCCGGGCCGGGAGTAGGTCGGATCGGGGGCGAAGCTCGGCGGGCGGGTGCGCGATCCGGGAACGTACAGACCGGACGGCGCCGGCTCGTAGCCGCTGTAGGAGCGCTCGGCCAGCTCCCGCATCCGCATCGCCTCGCCGGCGATGGCAGCGCGGTCGTCCGGCAACTCGCCGTCGAACAGCATCTCGAGGCTGCGGCGCAGCGACGCGAGTTCGGCTCGGAGAGCACGCATCTCGTCTCCGTCGGCACCGATCTCGGCGCGCACCCGCGACTCGACGCCGAGCTCGTACTCGCGGCGCGCGGCAATCTCCCGCTCCAGCTGGAGCTCGTAGACGGTCTGCAGATCGCGCGCCTTCATCTGATCCACCGCGGCGTCGCGGCGGTACTTCGTCATCGCGAACGCGCCGAGAACGGCGGCCCACAGCGCTGCCACGATGCCCACGCGCAGCAGCGGAACGCTGTCGCTGAGGATCATCAGAACGCTGGCCACCACGCCCAGCAGAACCAGACCGGCGAGAGCCGTGTGGTTGCCGCCGCGTTTCGTGCGACGGTTCGCCTTGCTCCTGCCGGTGTCCGTCATGAATCCCAGGGTAACGGCTCGGGCGGCTGTCGCACTTCACCATGCACGGACGGGGTGTCCGAGGACGGCCGCGATCGGGTCAGTGGGCGGGCTCGTCGGCTCCGTCGTCCGGTGTCCGGCAGCAGTGCTCGAGCCACAGGGCAGCGGCCACGGCGACGATCCCGGCGACGAGGCCGATCAGCGCTCCCGGCGTGTCCTCCGACGCCGCGCGCACCGAGGACCGCAGGGGCAGCAGATGGATCAGCAGACCGGCCCACACTCCCGCCGCCGCTGCACCGACGAGGGCCGCGGCCTTCGCCAGCGCGACGGCGCGCGCGACCGTGATCGGATGCAGCTGGCCGGGCCCGGGGCCGATCCTCCGGGTGCGCAATCGGGACCGCACCAGCAGACCCACGACCACGAGGACGACCGCCACCGGATACAGCGACGCTCCGGCGAACGTCGAGATCGGCGGAACAGACCCGTAGAACGAGGACGCGAGGATCCAGGTGGCCACCACGGCGAACGCCGCGAGCGCGACGAGGTCGCGCACGCGCGTCGGGCTCACGTGGAGTCACCGCCGGCCCGCCCGCAGCGCACCGGGTCCCACAGCCGTGTCTCGGTGCGACGCACACCGGCACGTTCGGACTCCGGCAGCTCGGCCAGCAGGTCGCGCACCGATCGGCCACGCAGCACGGCGTCGGGATCCGCGTCCAGCCACGGTGCGAGGACGAAGGCGCGCTCGTGCGCCAGTGGGTGCGGAAGAATCAGCTCGGGGTCGTCGCTGACGACGTCGTCGCACACGACGATGTCCACGTCGACGGTCCGCGGTCCCCAGCGCTGCACCCGCTCGCGGTGAGCGGCCGTCTCCAACTGCTGTCCCCGTCGCAACCAGCCCCGGCAGTCGGTGTTCTCGTCGTCCACGATCACGACGGCATTGAGGAAGTCCTGCTGGTCGATGCCGCCCCACGGGGCGGTGGCGAACACGGTCGACACTGCGACGACGGCGTCACCGAGACCCTCGACCACAGCCCGCAACTGCTGTTCGCTGTCCCCGATGTTGCTCCCGATCGAGAGCACCGCGCGGGTCACGCAGACCTCGATCGGGTCACCACGACGGCCACGTCCGTGAAGGTCAGGGGGATCGGAGCCGACGGCTTGTGCAGGGTGACCTCGACGCGTTCCACGCGCGGATCCGTCAGGACACCGTCGGCGATCTCGCTCGCGACCGTCTCGATGAGATCGCGACTCGGCCCCGCGACGACCGCGGCGGCGGCCTCGGCCAACTCGCCGTAGTGCGCCGTCTTCGTCAGGTCGTCCGATGCCGCGGCCGGGGCGAGATCCATGTGGACGACGAGGTCGACGAGGAAGTCCTGCCCGTCGCGCTTCTCGTGGTCGAAGACACCGTGATTGCCGCGCACGGTCAATCCGCGCAGCTCGATGCGATCGGTCATGTCGTGCCTTTCGGTTCGGTCGGGCCGTGCCACTGCCGGTGCACGGCGAGAGCGTCGAGAGTGCCGACGGCGTCGTGGACGCGCACCCCCCAGGCGCCCGCCACGGCGGACAGCACCGAGATCGCGGCCGTCGCAGCGTCGCGGCCGTGCGGAGGGCGAGGCTGCCCGTCGCGGGCGAGCAGAGTGCCGAGGAATCGTTTGCGGGACGCACCCACCAGCACGGGAATGCCCGTGTCGACGAGACGATCGAGTCGGCGGAGCAACGCCCAGTTGTGCTCCGCGTTCTTGGCGAAGCCGAGCCCCGGATCGAGGACGATGCGGGAACTGTCCACCCCGGCGGCGACGGCCGCGTCGACCTGACGGAGCAGTCCGCTGCGCACGTCCTCGACGATGTCGCCGTAGTCGTGCTCCTCCGCGGCACCCGGTCGGTGGGTCCAGTCGACGGTGGAACGCCAGTGCATGAGCACCCAGGCGACGCCCGCATCGGCGACGACACCCGCCATGTCGGGATCGGCGCGGCCACCGGAGACGTCGTTGACGATGGACACGCCCGCACCGATCGCCGCAGTCGCCACGGATGCCCGCATCGTGTCGACGCTGACGCACACGCCGTGAGAGACCAACTCGGCGATCACCGGTGCGACGCGCTCCGCCTCGACGGACGGGTCGACGCGGTCGGCTCCCGGACGTGTCGACTCGCCCCCCACATCGACGATGTCGACACCCGCGGCGTGCAGTTCGAGGCCGTGACGCACCGCGGCGTCGACGTCGAGGTAGCGGCCGCCGTCCGAGAACGAGTCGGCCGTGACGTTGACGACGCCCATCACCACGGGCCCGTCCGCGTGCGGAAGCGTGAACACGAGCGGCGCCTACTTGCGAAGGATGAGATCCAGCGCCTCGGACCGGGACACCGCGCTGGACTGGAACACACCGCGTACGGCGGAGGTGGTGGTGCTGGCGCCCGGCTTACGGATTCCCCGCATCGCCATGCAGAGGTGCTCGGCCTCCATCACCACGATGACTCCGCGCGGTTCGAGCTTGCGCATCATCGCGTCGGCGACCTGCGAGGTGAGACGCTCCTGCACCTGCGGCCGCTTCGCGTACAGGTCGACGACCCGCGCCAGCTTCGACAGGCCCGTCACCCGGCCAGACTTGCCCGGGATGTAGCCGACGTGCGCGACGCCGTGGAAGGACACCAGGTGGTGCTCGCACGTCGAGTACATCGGGATGTCCCGCACGAGGACGAGCTCGCGGTGCGCCTCGTCGAACGTCGTTCCCAGCACCTCGTCGGGATCGACGAACAGTCCGCCGAACATCTCCCGGTATGCACGCGCCACTCGAGCGGGCGTGTCCTTCAGCCCCTCGCGCTCGGGGTCCTCACCCACCGCGAGCAGCAGCTCGCGAACGGCCGCCTCGGCGCGCTCCTGATCGAACGTCCGACCGGACACCACGGACACGGGCTCGTCGATCGACTGATCGGCTTGGTTGACGGACACGGGAGGTCCCTTCGCTGACGGATGCGCTGCCGATGGATCAGAGCAGCCGGAGTGATGTGCGGGCGGGTGCGGCCGCACGGACGAGAGGGTCGGACGAGCGACTCTAGCGCGCGTCCGGGCCCTCCCACCGCTGGGTGTTCGGCGGCAGCTGGGGATCCTCGGCCTCGTCACGCGGAGGCTGGTACTGCCCCTCCGGGTTCTGCGGGTTGCGGTAACGCGGCTCGGGCTGAGCCGGCTCCCCCACACCCGAACCGGGGTACTGCCCGTACGGCTGCGGATCCTGGTACGGCTCCTGATAGGGCTGCGGTTCCCGGTAGGCCTGCGGTTCCCGATAGGGCTGCGGCTCCTGGTATGGCTGCGGTTCCTGGTAGGGCTGGGGCTCGTCGTACCCGCGCGGTTCCTGGTACCCACGCGGACCCTGGTAGCCCTGCGGGTCACCCTGACCCTGAGGCTGCCCGTAACCCTGGGGCTGGCCGTAGGCCTGCGGCTGCCCGTAGCCCTGCGGCTGGCCGTAACCCTGCGGCTCCGGGTACCGCGGTGCCTCGTTCTCGCGAGGAGGCCATCCCGGTGCGGACCAGCCGGCCGGCGCGCCGTAGTCGGGCATCGAAGAGCCGGGACGGCCGCCGCGATGTGCGCCACCCTGACCGTTCGGGGTCGACCCGTTCTGGCCCTGCCCGTTCTGACCGTGACCGTTCTGGCCGTGCCCGTTCTGGGCGTGGCCGTTCTGGCCGTTCTGTGCCTGACCGTTCTGGGCCTGGCCGGCGTAGCTCGGCTCCTTGACGATCGAGACGGGGGGCCACGGCTCCCCGCGCTCGGTCGCGAGCTCGCGCGGCGTCTTCACCGGGGGCTTGGACGACGGAACTCGATCACCGAAGTCGTTGAACGCGGTGATGCGGGGACGCTTCTCGACGCCGGTGAAGATCTTCTCCAGATCCTTGCGCGTGAGCGTCTCGCGCTCGAGCAGCTCGGTGGCCAGGATGTCGAGGACGTCGCGGTAGTCGTTCAGGATGGCCCACGCCTCGGTGTGCGCGGCCTCGATGAGGTTGCGCACCTCCCCGTCGATCTCCCGCGCGACCTCGTGCGAGTAGTCGGACTGGACGCCCATCGAGCGGCCCAGGAACGGATCGCCCTGCTCCTGGCCGTACCGGACGGCGCCGAGCTTGCTGCTCATGCCGTACTCGGTGACCATGGCGCGAGCGATCTTGGTGGCCTGGTCGATGTCGGACGACGCTCCCGTGGTCGGCTCGTGGAAGACGAGCTCCTCGGCAGCGCGGCCGCCCATCGCCATGACGAGGCGCGCAATCATCTCGGAGCGCGTCATCAGACCCTTGTCGTCCTCCGGCACCGTCATCGCGTGACCACCGGTGCGGCCGCGGGCGAGAATGGTGACCTTGTAGATCGGCTCGATGTCGGGCATCGCCCACGCCGCGAGGGTGTGACCGCCCTCGTGGTACGCCGTAATCTTGCGCTCGTGCTCGCTGATGATGCGGCTCTTGCGTCGAGGTCCGCCGATGACGCGGTCCACCGACTCCTCGAGGGCGGCCTCGGTGACCACGGTGCCGTTCTCCCGCGCCGTGAGCAGTGCGGCCTCGTTGATGACGTTCGCGAGATCCGCGCCCGACATGCCGACGGTGCGCTTGGCCAGACCCTCGAGGTCGGCGTCCTGCGCGATCGGCTTGCCCTTCGAGTGCACCGCGAGAATCGCGCGGCGTCCTGCGAGGTCGGGGGCGCCGACCGGGATCTGCCTGTCGAAACGGCCCGGGCGCAGCAGTGCCGGGTCGAGGATGTCGGGACGGTTGGTCGCGGCGATGAGGATGACGCCGGTGCGCTCACCGAAGCCGTCCATCTCGACCAGTAGCTGGTTGAGAGTCTGCTCGCGCTCGTCGTGTCCGCCGCCCAGACCGGCCCCGCGCTGGCGACCGACGGCGTCGATCTCGTCGACGAAGATGATGCAGGGGCTGTTCTGCTTGGCCTGCTCGAACAGGTCGCGCACACGTGAGGCACCGACACCGACGAACATCTCGACGAAGTCGGAACCCGAGATGGTGAAGAACGGCACGCCGGCCTCACCGGCGACGGCGCGGGCGAGCAGCGTCTTGCCGGTTCCGGGAGGGCCGTAGAGCAGCACGCCGCGGGGGATCTTCGCGCCGAGTGCCTGGTAGCGGGCCGGGTTCTGCAGGAAGTCCTTGATCTCGTACAGCTCTTCGACCGCTTCGTTCGCCCCTGCCACGTCCGCGAACGTCGTCTTCGGCATGTCCTTGGTGAGCTGCTTGGCCTTGGACTTGCCGAAGCCCATGACACCGCCACGCCCGCCGCCCTGCATGCGCGACATCACGAAGATGAAGATGCCCAGCAGGATGATCATGGGGAGCAGGAACACCAGGATCGACGTGAACCAGCTGTCCTGCGTCACCTCGGTGTCGTAGCTCTCGGCACCCGACGCGGCGACCTTGTCGAAGATCTGCTGCGACGCGGCGTCCGGGTACTGCGAGATGATCTGCGTCTCGTTGCCGGTGGCGTCGTTGCCGCTCTTCAGCGTCAGACGAACCTGCTGCTCACGGTCGTCGATCTGCGCGGTCTGCACGTTCTGGTCGTCGAGCTGCGCGACGGCGACCGACGTGTCGACACTCTTCCACCCCCGCGTGTCGTCGCCGAAGTAGCTGAAGGCGAAGATCACCAACAGGATGCCGGCGACTATCGCCAGGTTGCGGAACAAAGTCTTGCGGTTCATACAGCGTCGCCCTCGATGGCAGTCGGACTCACAGGCAGGTGGTCATGGTTCGCGTCGGTCGGCCGGCAGCAGTTCTCGATCGTTGCCGGTTGCGCACCGGACAAGCCAGGTTACCGCGGATGCGGACGGCCGGGCGGCGCGCACATCTCGGTCAACGCGCCGACACGCGGTGAGGTTCCCGCGCCCAGCTGCGCGTGACGAGTGTTACCGGTCGGCCGCGGTGCGTGGCCAGGGCCGATGCTGTTCGATCTGTGCCGCGAGCGCCAGCAGTCGACGCTCGGACCCGGGAGGGCCCGCCAGCTGCACGGCCAGCGGAGTCCCCGACTCGGGATGGAGTCCCGCGGGCACACTCACGGCGGGCCACCCCAGCAAGTTCCACGGTGCCGCGAAGGGTGCGTAGCGAATGTTGGCCGCCATGTTGGCTGCCCACCCGCGCTCGCTCCACCGGTCCGCACGGATCGGCGGCGCGGCGAGCGCCGGCGTCAGCACCACGTCGACACTCTCGAAGTACGAGCGCATGCGTCGCGTGAGCGTCTCGGTCTGCGACGGCCGCACGAACCGTGCCGCTCGCCGACCCACCGCGATGTGGCGACGGGTTCGCTTCTGCAGCGCCGACACGTCGAGCCCGGCGGCGTCCGCGGCTCCGCCGGCCGTCCAGCGGGCGAGCTGCCCGAGTGGACTGGCCGGGTAGGGCAGCGCTGCCGTGCTGGTGCGGTGCCCGATCCGCTCGAGCTCCCGGGCGACGTCGAGTGCGGCCTGCCGGAAGTGGGGATCCACTCGCACGACGGGCGACGGCGACTCCACGGCGACCCCGATGCGCGTGGTCTCGGGAGCGTCGACGTAGGCGAGATCCGGATCGTCCGCCATGACCGAGAGCAGGAGCGCCGCGTCGGCGACGGTCGTGGTCAACGGACCGTTCTCCGACATGCCGAACCACGAGCCGTTGCCCAGTTCGGACGGGACGAGGCCGAGCCCCGGCTTGATGCCGACCAGTCCGCAGTTCGCGGCGGGGATCCGGATGGACCCCATGCCGTCGTTGCCGTGGGCGACGGGCACCATGCCCGAGGAGACCGCGGCGGCGGCGCCACCGGACGATCCGCCCGGGGTGAGGTCACGGTTCCACGGATTGCGGGCGATGCCGTCGGCACCGTCCGTCGCGCCCCACAGGCACAGCTCGGGAACCGAGGTGAGACCGACGACCACGGCGCCCGCGCCGCGCAGGCGAGCGACCACCGGGTGATCCGCGGCGGCGGGCGTGTCGGACGTCGCGAGCGAACCGTTGCGCATCGGGTAGCCCGTCACCGGGACGTTGTCCTTGATCGCCACCGGGACGCCGGCGAGCGGCAGGGCGCGCAGATCCGCTCGGACGGCGACCGCGTCTGCTTCCCGGAGCACCTCGTCGGGACGCACCACGACGAACGCGTGCAGGTCGTCGTTCCCAGCGGCGATGCGGTCCAACGCTTCTCGGGCTACCGCGGCAGGTTGGACCCGCCCGTTCCGGACGTCGTCCGCGATGGACGTGGCGGTGGGGCCGACCTGTTCGCGCGACATTCGATCAGCCTCCGTAGACCCGGGGTTCCAGCAGTCCGATGTAGGGAAGGTCGCGGTAACGCTCGTCGTAGTCGAGGCCGTAGCCCACGACGAACTCGTTCGGGATGTCGAAGCCGACGTTCGCGACGTCGACGTCCACCTTCACCGCGTCGGGCTTGCGGAGCAAGGTGACCACCTCGAGCGACGCGGGCTGGCGCGTGGCGAGGTTCTTCATCAACCACGACAGCGTCAGACCGGAGTCGATGATGTCCTCCACGATGAGGACGTGGCGGCCGTGGATGTCGCGGTCGAGGTCCTTGAGGATGCGGACGACGCCCGACGAGGACGTGGACGATCCGTACGAACTGACCGCCATGAACTCGAGCTGGCTCGGGATCGGCAGTGCGCGTGCGAAATCCGTCATGAACATGATGGCGCCCTTGAGAACTCCGACGAGCAGCAGATCACCCTCGGGAGCCCCCACCGGATAGCGAGCGGCGATCTCCTCGGCCAGCTCGGCGATACGCTTGTCGATCTCCTCTCGGGAGATCAGGATCGATGCGATGTCGCCCTCGTACACGGGTGTCCCTTCACTCGCTCGCGGCCCGGCCGGTCCACCGAACCAGGTCGAGCTTGCCACGTCGTCTCTCGACGACCAACCTCTCGACCGGGCCGCCCCCGGCCACCGCGACGCCGCCCTGCCCGCGCCACGCGCCGACGAGATCGTCCACGGCGCGCACCTGCGCCTCGTTGCGCAACGGCACTCCACAGTCGGCCAGCCACTCGCGGATCACCCGCCGACGGAGTGCACCCGGTACCTCCACGAGGGCGGACACCTCCAGCGCGTCGCCGACGCGGGCGGACACGGCGATGTCCGCGGCGAGTGCGTCGAGAACGGCGCCGTCCTCGCGCAGCTGGTCGGCGGTGCGCGCGAGCGCGGCGGCGACACCGCCGTGCAGGACGTCCTCCAGCAGCGGGAGCACCTCGCCGCGGAGTCGGACCCGAACGAAGGACGGGTCGAGGTTGTGCGGGTCGTCCCACGCGGCGAGACCCAGTTCGGCGCACGCGCCGACGGTGGACTCGCGGCGCACGGTCAACAGCGGCCGACCTCGCGGCGGGTCCCAGGCCGCCATCCCCCGCAGCGATCGGGACCCGGATCCGCGGCCGAGTCCGAGCAGGACGGTCTCGGCCTGGTCGTCCAGCGTGTGGCCCAGCAAGATCGGGCGGTCACCGCGGACCGCGTCGAGAGCGGCGTACCGGGCGCGCCGGGCCGCGGCCTCGGGTCCACCCGCCCCGGTCACCGACACGGTCCTCACCTCGGCGCGGGAACACCCGAGGTCTCGTGCCTGCTCGGCGGCCCTGTGCGCCACCTCGGCCGAACCCGCCTGCAGCGCGTGGTCGACGACCACGGCGTGCACCTGCGCGCCCTCGGCCACACAGGCGGCGGTGAGCGCCAGCGAGTCCGCACCACCCGACAGCCCGACGACGACGGCGCGCTCCGGGCAGTGCTCCCCGAACCAGGCGCGCACCGCCCGCCGCACCGTGAGCAGGTGCGGGCCCTCCGGCATCGGGCGTGCCCCGGTCATGCCGGGACGCCGGTCATCCCAGAACTCGCTGCGTCCACTTCTCCGGCGCCTCGATCTCGGAGAGCAGCGGCAACGTGTCCGCGTCGGTCCACACGGTGTTGAAACGCTCCATGCCGACCTGGCCGACGACGGCGTCGACGAACGCCTTGCCGCGGACATACTGCGCCATCTTCGCGTCCATCCCGAGCAGCGCGCGGATCACGCGCTGCACCGGGTTCTGCTTCCGCGTGCGACGGGCGTCGAAGGCCTTGCGGATCGCCGAGACCGACGGCACCACCGCGGGACCCACCGCGTCCATCACGTGGTCGGCATGGCCTTCGAGCAGCGTTCCGAGCACCAGCAGACGATCGAGTGCCTCCTGCTGCGCGGGTGCCTGCGTCGCCCGGAGCAGACCGATGATGCCGCCGTCGCCGCCGTCCTGCCCGCGGGACCGCACCGCCGCCGCGAGGCGTCCCACGACGTCGGCCAGGGGCTCGTCCGCGCCGCCCTGCAGCGTGGTGACGTTGTCCTTCATGTAGCCCGCGAGCCACGGCGACGACGAGAACTGCACGCGGTGCGTCACCTCGTGCAGACACACCCACAGTCGGAAGTCGCTGGGCCGCAGGCGAAGCGATCGCTCCACGGACACGATGTTCGGGGCCACCAGCAACAGCGTTCCGTCCGGACCGGTGAAGGGGTCGTACTGCCCGAGAATGGCCGTCGACAGGAACGCCAGCATCGCGCCCGCCTGCACGCCGCCGGGCTTGCCTCCGAGGAACGAACTGTCGTCGCCGTCGGAATCACTGACCAGGTGCCGCATCGACTCGGACGCGGCGGCGATCCACTCCGGCCGATCGAGCACGCGCGCCGCCGGGACGGGCAGACCGTCGGCGAGGCCCGTGACCTCGCGCACGGGGCCCTCGGCGCGTACCGACGCGTCGGCCAGTTCGCGCAGCGCCGCGTCCGCGGTGTACCGCGACGTCTTCGGACCCCGTGGTGCGAGCCGGGCACCCGTCCGGGCGGCCAGACCCCAATCGATCACACCAGTGTCGGACATGCCCTCACCCCTGTTCTCTCTCGGAATCGACCGGTCAGGTGCAGCCGCAGGAGCGGAGCGTCGACGCGAGTGCGTCCAGGGCCGGACGACCGACCTCGGGCGGCCTGTCGTTGGACATCAACGCGAACGTCAACACCCGGCCGCTCTCGTCGGTCACGTATCCGGCCAACGCACTGGCGGTCGAGAGCGTTCCCGTCTTGGCGCGCAGCCACCCCGCGGCCGTGCGGTCGCCCGACGCGTAGCGGGCGGCGAGCGTGCCCGTGGCACCGGCGACGGGCAGGTAGTCGAGCATCGGCCGCAGGTTCTCGGTGCCGGACCCGGCGGCCCGGGTGACGAGCGCGCCCAGCACCCGGGCAGGGATGAGATTGTCGACGGAGAGTCCGCTGGTGTCCTCGAGCGTGACTCCGGTGACGTCGACGCCGTTCTTCCGCAGTGTCTCCAGGACGGCGTCCGTGGCCCCGTCGAACGACGCGGGCCGGCCCACCTCCTCGGCGATCTCGCGACCGACGGCCTCCGCGAGCACGTTGTCCGAGAACCCCAGCATCTGCCCGAGCCGCTGCCGCAGAGGCGCGGACTGCACCGTCGCGAGGGATCCGGCACCGGACTGCGCGCGACCGTCCGTCACGACGGCCGGGTCCAGGCCGAGAGCACGCGCCAACGCCCTACCGGCGTCGAGACCGGGAGTGGCGCTGCGCGGCGACTCGTCGACCGTCGGCACCGAGCGACCCCCGTCGAGGGTGATCGGTTCGATGGGTGCGATGTATCCGGCGGCCACGTCGCCGGGGAACCAGCCCTGCGCCTGCTCCGGCCCCGAGTACGCGCCGCCGTCCACGGCGATGGACGTGACGGTCGTGCCGGACCTGCGGATCTGTTCGGCGAGGTCGTCGATGCGGGCTCCCCCGTCGTAGAACCCGGGTCGTCCGACCGGCTCCGCCGTGAGCGTGGGGTCGCCGTCACCGACGAGCACCACCTGACCGGCCGCGTCGCCCGCCACGACCTTGGTGGTCACACGGTGGTCGGCGGGCAGCGCCATCATGGCGGCCGCGGCCGTGAGGATCTTGGTGGTCGACGCCGGCGTCATGGGGGTGTCCGCATCGGCGCTCCACAGCACCTCACCGGTGATCGCGTCCGCGACGGATCCGGTGAAGCGGCCCAGATCGGGATTGCGCAGGGGTGCGGCGAGCACCGCCTCGAGACCCGCCGGGCTCGGTTTCGGCGCATCGGGTGAGACCGGAACCACCTGCGGGGCGGGCAGAACGGGCGACGGCTCGGGTGAGGTCGCCACGGGTGTCGAGTCCTCGGAGAGCGTGGGGGTGATCAGCGCGACGCCGACGATCGCCAGCACGAGCACCACGACCGAGGCTCCGATCAGGAGCACGCGCGTGCGTAACGGCGTGCCGGACGGCCGCTTCCCTGAGCTCACGTCTCTCCTCCACTCGCGGGTCCGTGGCCGTTCTCCGGCGATGCACCTCTCCTCGCACCCTATCGACGCGGCCGGTTACTGTCTGACCACCGGCGCGTCCTTCGATGCGCCCGACAGACGACTGCACGACAGTACGTGGCCGCCGAGCAGGTAGCCGGGCCACCGAGCAAAGGACAGTGGACGTGAAGTTCGACGTGACCATCGAGATCCCCAAGGGTCAGCGCAACAAGTACGAGGTCGACCACGAGTCCGGGCGAGTACGCCTGGACCGCTACCTCTACACGGCGATGGGCTACCCCGCGGACTACGGCTTCATCGAGAACACCCTCGGTGAGGACGGCGATCCGCTCGACGCGTTCGTCCTGCTGCCGGAGTCCGTGTTCCCCGGTGTCCTCGTCGAGGCCCGCCCCGTGGCGATGTTCAAGATGGTCGACGAGGCCGGTGGCGACGACAAGGTGCTGTGCGTCCCGGCGGGCGATCCGCGGTGGGACCACATCCAGGATCTCTCGGACGTCTCGCAGTTCGAGCTCGACGCGATCGAGCACTTCTTCCTGCACTACAAGGATCTCGAGCCGAACAAGCACGTCACCGGATCCAACTGGGTCGGCCGCGCCGAGGCCGAGGCGGAGTTCGAGGCATCGGTCGAGCGCCTGAAGAACCAGGGCGACCACTAGAGACCGTCGGAAACCCGGATGCGGTGCTGTCCGCTGATAGCATCGCATCCGCGGTCCCCCGGGCCGTGTCAGGACGAACGAGCCACGACGTAAGGGTGCGGTACCACCGATGAGTGACGCTGTGAGCGACCGGAGAAATCCCACGTCCGAGGCGGTCTCGACCACGACGCAGTTCCCGTCACTGCCGGTGACCGTCGTGCTCGACCGCATTCCGTTGGCCGTCCTCGCCGTCGAGCCCGGCGGCACGGTCGTCTTCGCCAACGAGGCCTTCGACGAACTGATGGGCTTCGACGAGGAGTCCCCCCGGTCGAACGAGACCCTCACACTGCAGGACATCTTCCCCGCCAATGAACCGCTCGGAGTCAACATCGCCGAGACGTTCCTGACCACCGTCGCCACCCGCGCCGACTCGCTCTGGCGCATGACGGACTCGAAGGGCGACATCCTCCAGGTCCGGGCGAGCAAGTCGATCCTGCGCCGCGCCGAGGACTCGGTGGTGCTCGTCGTCCTCGAGGACTTCACCGATCAGCTGTGGAACGACCCGAAGAGCGCCTTCCGCTGATCGGGCCGTTCCACCGGGATCTCTCTACTTGCCCTGGAACGACGCGGGGCGCTTCTCGAACACCGAGGTGATGGCCTCCGTCAGATCCTCGGACGGCAGGAAAGCAGCGTTCCACGCGGCGACGTAGCGCAGCGAATCCTCCACTGCCGCAACGCGACCGTGGTCGAGAACCGCCTTGATCCCGTGCACCACGAGAGGCGGGTTCGCCGCGATCTCGGTGGCCGTGGCACGCGCTGCGGCGAGCACGGCCTCCGCGTCGTCGAACACGTCGTTGACCAGACCGATCTGCTGCGCCCGGGCACTGTCGATGTCTTTTCCGGTCAACGCGAGTTCGCGAAGATGACCGTCGCCGATGATCGCGGGCAGACGGGCGAACGACCCCATGTCCGCCACGATGGCGACCTTCACCTCGCGCACACTGAACTTCGCGTCCGCGCTGGCGTAGCGGATGTCGGCGGCCGAGATGAGATCGATCCCACCGCCGATGCACCACCCCTGCACGGCGGCCACCACGGGCTTGCGGCAGTCGGCCACCGCGTTGATCGACGCCTGCATGCGCTTGATCATGTCGTGGAACGTGCTGCGCGGACCGGCCTGTGCCTTGTCCCCCATGACCGCACCGAAATCGCCTGCCATGGCGGGCAGGTCGAGACCGTAGCTGAAGTTGCGGCCCGAGCCGGCGAGCACGATGGCGCGTACCTCGGGGTCCGCGTCGAGCGCGGAGAAGACGAGAGGCAGTTCCGACCAGAAGTCGGGACCCATCGCATTGCCCTTGTTCGGGCCGATGAGGGTCACCGTCGCGACATGGGCGTCGGTCGTCACCGTGAAGGCTTTCCACGCATCCGTGTGTGTCATCCGGTCAGGATAGCCAGCGCTCCCGCTCACCGGATGTCCCGGCGGCGTGGACTGACTATCCTGCGACCATGACGCGGATCCACCATCCCGCTGCGGCACACGTGTCGGACGTTCTGATCGCCCGAGGTCATCACGGCGTGATCGTGACGCAGTCCGAGCCGACGCACACGGCGCGTCAGGCCGCGGCGGTGAGCGGGGTTCCGCTCGGTGCCGTCTGCAAGTCGCTGGTGTTCCTGCTCGACGACGACCCGGTGTTGCTGCTGGTGTCGGGTGCACACAACGTGGACCTCGATGCCACCGGTCGACGTCTCGAGGGCACGCTGACCCGCGCACCGATCGACGTGGTCGAACACGCCACCGGGCAACCGGTGGGCGGGATCGCGCCCGTGGGCCACCCGACGAATCTGCCGACGTTCGTCGACACGGCGCTGGAACGCTTCGAACGGCTGTGGGCTGCAGCGGGTCACCCCGCAACCCTCTTCCGCACGACCTACCCCGAACTGCTGCGCATCACCGCCGGGCTCGCTGTGGACATGGGCCCCGAGACCCGCGAGGGCTGAGCCTCAGGACGCGCGCAGGCGCCGAACCTCCAGGGCGGGTACCACCTCGGTGGTGATCGCCCGGACGACGGACTCCCGCGTCTGCTCCACCACCGGACGCAGGGTCACGCCGTCCGCCACGTCGACCGTCACGATGTCGGCGACGAGGCCTGCGAGACCCGACGCGGTGCCGACGTACTGCAGCGTGCCGGGGCGAGGCTTGCTGTCCGACGCCAGCACCTCGCGGCGGGCGGTCCGGGCGTCGGCGGCGATGTGCACGTCGATGTCCACCACGACACGAGCACCGGGGTGCTCGGCCTTGAGGGTCGCGTAGCGGCTCTGGGCCTCGGAGAGATCGGCGGCGGAGAACCGGACGACGTCCGGGGAGGTACCGGAGACGCCGTCGAGGAAGACGAGGGAGTCGGAAGACACCGTGGTCATGAGTTGTCCAGTCAGTCGTGGGTGCAGCGGTGGCTGTGAGGTGAAGTGAGTCGCACGATCACCGGACCGGACAGGCGCTTGAGGTCGCACGGCAGAGGTCGACGTGTCGTCGACCCCACAACCTGCTCCTCGTCATGATGCTGATGCTAACGATCCGGTGGTGACGCGATCCCGCAGTGAGAGGCACGTCACACGCACCGCCTCCACGAACCGGTCGACATCGTCGGCGGTGGTCCCCAGCCCGATGCTCGCCCGCACGGCACCGTCGGCCGCGCCTACCCGCGAGAGGAGGGGGTGGGCGCAGAACTTCCCAGCCCGCACCGCGATGCCGTGATCGTCGGCCAGTGTGGTGGCGAGTGCACCCGCGTCGACACCGTCGACGGTGAAGGACACGATGCCGACGATGTCGGCGGAGTCGCTCCACAGGCGGAGGACCGACACACCGGCCAGAGCGGTGAGCCCGCCGAGCAGGGCGTCCGTGCACTCCTGATCGTGAGTGGCGATGGCACCGTGGCCGATCGCGCCGATCTCGTCGCACGCCGCGGCGATCGCGACGGCGCCGAGGAGATTGGGTGTGCCGGCCTCGTGCCGCGCCGGGGACGGCGCCCAGTCGATGTCGACCGACGCACCGAGGACGGACACGTGCCGGGTGGCTCCACCGCCAGCGAGGTACGGCTCGGCCACATCGAGCCAGTCACGCCGTCCCACGAGCACTCCCGCTCCGAAGGGCGCGTACAGCTTGTGACCACTGAAAGCCAGGTAGTCGATGCCCGCCGCGGTGATGTCCACGGCGCGGTGCGGAACGAGTTGCGCCCCGTCGACGAGGATGCGGGCACCGTGTCGGTGCGCCAGATCCGCGAGTCGATCGAGGGGCAGGACCTCGCCCGTCACGTTGGAGGCACCCGTGACGGCAAGCAGCGCAGCAGGTCTCGACGCGAGTTCGTCGCCGAGCCGAGTCAGAGTCTCCTCGACCGAGTCCGCCGATCGCACCACCCGGCGGTTCCGCCACGGCAGCAGATTCGCGTGATGCTCGATGTCCAGCACCACCGTGTCCCCGGGAACGCAGCCCGCCAGGAGATTCAGCGCGTCGGTGGTGTTCCGCGTGAACACGACCACGTCGTCGGGATCCGCGCCGCAGAAGCGGTGCACCGTGTTCCGGGCGGACTCGTACTCCCGGGTGCAGACCTGCGACTTGTGGCCGGCGCCGCGGTGCACACTCGCGCAGTGCGGCAACACCTCTCGTACTCGCTCGACCACCGCGTCGAGCGCGGGAGCGCTGGCCGCGTAGTCGAGATCGATGCTGCGAGTGGTGCGGCCGTCGGCACACGTCACCTGCTGGTCGCGGCCGTGCACGGATGCGATGGGGCGCTGCAGAACTGTGGTCATGATGAATCCCTCCGTCGAGGGATCGACGCACGGCACGAGGGCCGCGATCTGACGAGAGGCGTCGATCCGCGCTTGCCGCCTCCGTCGTCGGAGCGCGGCCAGGTCGTCACCCGGAGCACCCCACCGCGGAGGAGGGTTGCCGACCAGCGAGCCGGGGCTTGATGCTGGTACTCGTGACCTGGAAGCAGGATGTCAAACGGTCGCCCGAGTTGTCAACCGGTTCGCCGCACGCGCGCCTGGTCGGCGGAGTTGTTCACCAACCCGCAAACTGGGCGTGCAATAACGTGTCGTCACACCCGCCAGCGTTCCGTCGTCCCTGTTCGATGCGAGAGGCCGTTCGTCTTGTCACTGCAGACCCGTGTTCCCGAGGCCTACCTCCGTTCCTCCGTGGCGGCCCCGGTGCGCACCCTCGTCGACATCCTCGAGGACACCGCGCGGGCATTCCCTGATGCGCCGGCCATCGACGACGGCGACACCACCATCAGTTACAGCGAACTGCTCGACAACATCGACGAGGGCGCTCGGTGGCTGTCCCGACACGGCGTCTGCGCCGGCGATCGCGTCGGGGTCCGCATGCCGTCGGGCAGTTACTCGCTCTACGCGGCGATCCTGTCGGTCATCGCCGCCGGTGCGGCCTACGTCCCGGTGGACGTCGACGACCCGGACGAGCGGGCCGAGCTGGTGTTCTCGGAGGCCGGCGTCACCGCGATCATCGCGGACGGCGGCGTCACCCGAACCGACACCGCGGGGACCGGGCGCGCGGTCGGCCATCCCACACCCGACGACGACGCCTGGGTCATCTTCACCTCGGGCTCGACCGGCAAGCCCAAGGGCGTCGCGGTGAGCAATCGCAACGCGGCGGCGTTCGTGGACGCCGAGGCACGACTGTTCCTGCAGGACCGACCCATGGGCCCGGGCGATCGAGTGCTGGCGGGGCTCTCCGTGGCGTTCGACGCGTCGTGCGAGGAGATGTGGCTCGCCTGGCGCAGTGGCGCGTGCCTCGTTCCCGCGCCTCGCTCCCTCGTACGCAGTGGCATGGACCTCGGCCCCTGGCTCGTCGCACGTGACATCAGCGTGGTGTCGACGGTGCCGACCCTGGCGGCGCTGTGGCCTCGCGAAGCGCTCGAGGACGTCCGGTTGCTCATCTTCGGCGGCGAGGCCTGCCCGCCGGATCTCGCTGAGCGACTGGCTGT
Organism: Rhodococcus sp. MEB041; assembly: GCF_030208955.1. Classification (NCBI taxonomy): domain Bacteria; kingdom Bacillati; phylum Actinomycetota; class Actinomycetes; order Mycobacteriales; family Nocardiaceae; genus Rhodococcus; species Rhodococcus sp. MEB041. The sequence continues at coordinate 172,859 of NZ_JARVSZ010000004.1, read as the reverse complement.
TCCGGGCCGCGAGGTCTGGAACACCTACGGCCCCACCGAGGCCACCGTCGTCGCCTGCGCCGCTCTCATGGACGGTGTCGGACCGGTGCGCATCGGGCTGCCGCTCGACGGATGGGACCTCGCCGTCGTGGGCCCGGACGAGGAGCCGGTCGCGGTGGGCGAGGTGGGTGAGCTCGTCATCGGTGGCGTCGGCCTCGCGCGTTACCTCGATCCGGTGAAGGACGCCGAGAAGTACGCTCCCATGGCGACTCTCGGATGGGACCGCGCCTACCGCAGCGGCGATCTCGTGCGGCTCGAGCTCGAGGGGCTGCTCTTCCAGGGCCGCGCCGACGATCAGGTGAAGGTCGGCGGGCGCCGCATCGAGCTCGGTGAGGTGGACAACGCCCTGCAGGCCCTCCCCGGTGTGAGCGGCGCAGCCGCCGCAGTGCGGACCACCGGCTCCGGAACACCCGTGCTGGTGGGCTATCTCGCCAGCACCGACCCGGACTTCGACCTCGTCCGCGCGCGCGAGCTCCTCGCGGAACAGCTTCCCGCCGCTATGGTTCCGCGTCTCGCACTCGTCGACGAACTGCCCACCCGCACCTCCGGCAAGGTCGACCGCGCGGCTCTGCCGTGGCCGCTGCCCAAGCGTGGTTCGAGTCCGGACGACGCCTCTCTCGCCGGGACCGCCGGCTGGGTGGCCGAGCTGTGGAGCGACGTGCTGGGCGCCGAGATCGGATCCCTGGACGCGGACTTCTTCGCTGCCGGTGGCGGATCGCTGTCGGCCGCACTGCTCGTGACTCGATTGCGCGAGCGTTTCCCCGAGATCACGGTCGCTCAGCTCTACGACCATCCGCGACTCGGCTCGCTCGTCGCGTTGCTCGACTCGCTCGTCCCCCCGCCGGTGACCGAGAAGCGCATCGTCGTCCCCACACCCCGGACGGCCCAGGTGGTGCAGGTCCTCGCGACCCTGCCGCTGACGACGCTGACCGGGCTGCAGTGGGTGACCTGGCTCGGCATCATGGCGAACACGTTCAGCTGGTTCGCTCCCCGCCCCTGGCTGCCGACGGTGTCCTGGTGGTGGCTCGCGCTCGGGTTCCTGCTGTTCGTGACGCCCGTGGGCCGGATGGCGATCTCCGTCGCCGGATCACGGCTCCTCATGCGCGGCGTCACGGAGGGCGCCCATCCGCGCGGCGGCAGCGTGCACCTCCGGCTGTGGACCGCCAACCGGTTGACCGACGCCAGCGGTGCCTCGAACCTGTCGGGCGCGCCGTGGATGGTCTACTACGCCCGCGCACTCGGTGCGACGGTCGGCCGCGACGTCGATCTGCACACCCTGCCTCCGGTGACCGGCATGCTGACTCTCGGTGACGGATGCTCGCTCGAGCCGGAGGTCGATCTGTCCGGCTACTGGATCGACGGCGACGTCGTGCACATCGGCTCGATCGAGGTCGGCGCCGGCGCCACGGTGGGTGCGCGGTCGACCCTGCTCCCCGGAGCCAGGATCGGCCGCCGCGCCGAGATCACTGCGGGATCGGCAGTCTCCGGCAAGGTCAAGGCCGGTCAGCAGTGGTCCGGCTCGCCCGCCGCGAAGGTCGGCAAGGCGATGCACCCGTGGCCGGACGAGGCGCCGCCGCGCGGTCGCGGCTGGGTGCCCGTCTACGGCGTGACGTCGCTGTTGCTGTCGGGACTTCCCCTCCTGTCCATTGCCGCGGGCCTGCTCCTCGTCGCTGTCGGAGTCGCGCACGCGACCACACTGCCCGGTGCGATCGGCCTCGGGCTGGCGCTGCTCGCTCCCGCCACCGCGATGTCGTTGCTCGTCTTCGCAGCGGTCACGCTCGTGTCCGTGCGGTTGCTGTCGATCGGGCTGATTCCCGGCCACCACGCGGTACGCAGTCGCATCGGCTGGCAGGTGTGGGCCACCGAACGCCTGATGGACTCGGCCCGTACGTTCCTCTTCCCGCTCTACGCGAGTCTGCTCACTCCGGGATGGCTCCGGCTGCTCGGCGCGACCATCGGCAAGGACGTGGAGGCGTCGACGGTCCTGATGGTCCCGAAGTTCACGACAGTCGGCGACGGTGCGTTCCTGGCGGACGACACCATGATCGCCAGCTACGAGCTCGGCGGCGGCTGGATGCTGCTCGGCGAGGCCAAGGTGGGCAAGCGTGCGTTCCTCGGCAACTCCGGCATGGCGGCCGCGGGTCGACGCGTGCCGAAGAACGGCCTCGTCGCCGTGCTGTCGGCCGCACCCGCCAAGGCGAAGTCGGGATCGTCGTGGCTCGGCAGCCCGCCGGTGCGCCTGCGCCGAGCGCCCAACTCGTCCGACACCACCCGCACCTTCGACCCGCCGCGGCGACTCAAGATCGCCCGCGCCGTGGTCGAGACCTGTCGACTCGTGCCAGTCGTCGTGTCGTTCGGCATCGGGTTCGGCGTCCTCGCCGCCCTGACCTGGATCGCCGGAACGCTGGGCTACTGGGCCGCCGCCCTGCTCAGCGGTGTCGTGTTGCTGATCGCCGGCGCCGTCGCGGCCGGAATCTCCGCCGTCGCCAAGTGGTCGCTCGTCGGCCGCATCGGTGCGGTGGAGCACCCGCTGTGGAGTTCGTTCGTGTGGCGCAACGAAGTGGCCGACACATTCGTGGAGGTCGTCGCGGCACCGTGGTTCGCCCGCGCCGCCGAGGGAACCCCGGTGCTGAACCTGTGGCTGCGCTGGCTCGGCGCCCACATCGGGAAGGGAGTCTGGTGTGAGACCTACTGGCTGCCGGAGGCCGACCTCATCACGCTCGGCGACGGTGCCACCGTCAACAGAGGGTGCGTCGTGCAGACACATCTGTTCCATGATCGGATCATGAGCATGGACACGGTGAGTTTGGGGGCGGGAGCCACGCTGGGCCCGCATTGCGTCGCACTGCCCGCAGCGGGAATCGGGGCGGGTGCCACGGTCGGACCGGCCTCGCTGGTCATGCGCGGCGACACCGTCCCCGAGTCGAGCCGGTGGCAGGGCAACCCCATCGCACCCTGGACCGAGAAGTGATGCCGGACTCTCCCATCGACCCGTACCTGCCGCAGAACGGCAACCGCGGGTACTCGGTCGAGCGATACGCCCTCGACCTCGAGTACAAGGTGCAGTCGAACCGCCTGTCCGGCAAGGCCGTCGTGCATGCGGTGGCCACCCGGTCGATCACCAAGTTCTCACTCGACATGGGTCCGGCCCTCACCCCGTCCAAGGTGAGTGTCGCCGGAATGCGCGGTGTCCGGTTCACCCATCGGGGCGGCAAGCTGACGGTCACGCTGCAGCGTGCCATCGACGAGGGCGCCTCCTTCACGGCCACCGTCGCCTACAGCGGCAACCCCGCACCGATTCGCAGCGTGTGGGGTGAGGTCGGGTGGGAGGAGCTCACCGACGGCGCCCTCGTCGCGAGCCAACCCAACGGCGCCGCATCGTGGTTCCCGTGCGACGACCATCCCAGTTCCAAAGCGGCGTACACCATCTCGATCACTGCCGATTCCCCGTACCACGTCGTCTCGAACGGCACACTGACGCGGAAGTACGTGAAGTCCTCGCGCACCACCTGGGTGTACGACCAGCCCGAACCGATGGCTTCATACCTCGCGACCGTGCAGATCGGCCAGTACGAGAAACACCGGGTCAGCGACTCCCCCGTGCCGATCGACGCGATCCTGCCGGCGCATCTGCGCCAGAACTTCGATCACGACTTCGGCCGTCAGCAGCAGATGATGGAGACATTCGTCGAGTCGTTCGGCCCCTATCCGTTCGAGTCGTACTCCGTCGTCGTCACCGACGACGAGTTGGAGATCCCCGTCGAGGCACAGACGCTGTCGATCTTCGGCGCCAATCACTGTGACGGCGACCGCGAGTACGAGCGACTCGTCGCCCACGAACTGGCGCACCAGTGGTTCGGCAACAGCCTCACCATCGCGCGGTGGAGCGACATCTGGTTGCACGAGGGCTTCGCCTGCTACTCCGAGTGGATCTGGTCGGAGAGCTCGGGCGGACCGTCCGCGCACCAGGAGGCCACCCGCGCACACAGCCGCCTGTCGTCCCTGCCGCAGGACATCGTGCTGGGAGATCCAGGACCGGAGGACATGTTCGACGACCGCGTGTACAAGCGCGGAGCCCTTGCCCTGCACGCACTTCGGCGCACCATCGGCAACGCGGCGTTCTTCGATCTGATCCGCGAGTGGACCACGACCTTTCGCCACGCCACCGTGGCGACGTCGGACTTCGTCGGGTTGGCGAAGCAGTACGGCAGCACCGACGAGTTCTGGGAGTCCTGGCTCGAGAAGAAGCGGCTACCCCGACTGCCCTGACGGCAGGTGCGACCGCGTTCTCGTCGCGACGAGCGCCAATGACACCGCGGCGAGAACCGCACCGGCCGTGAACAGTTCGGGGTAGGTGATCGCGTCGGGGAACTCCTGCACGAGCAGCGCCAGAATCGCCGGCACCGCGAAGCCGAGGTAGGTCACCGAGTAGAACACCGCGGTGAGTCCGGCCAGATCACGCGGTCCCGCGATGCGCTGCACCTCCTGCAGGCCCGACACCATCGCCATGCCGTAGCCGCACCCGAGCACCGCGGCGGCGAGCAGCGCCATCGGGATCGTCAGCACGTCGGCGGCGACCGAGACCAGCACCATGCCGACGACGATGATGCCCAGCGCGACCAGGACGGCGCGCGCACTCGACGCGGTGTCGATGCGTCGGCCGACGGCCTGGATCGCGAAGCCGGACGACAGCGCGACCACGCCGAGCAGTGCGGAGAACGCGATGGGGAACGCGCCGGAGTGGTCGGCCATCAGACCGGGCAGCACTGCGTACGCGACGCTGGCCGCGCCGAAGACCCACGGCGCCATGGGAAGAACGACGGACACGAACCGACGGTGACCCGCCGACGGGATACGCAGATCGGACAGCAACGAGGCGCCGTCCACCGCACGCGCTCGCGTCTCGGGCACCCCGAGCAGGGCCACGGTGGCCAGTGCTGCCAACGCGACGTGCACCAGGTACGGCAGCACCTCAGGCCACGGTGCCCACTGCGCGAGCACCCCGGCGACCCCTGCGCCCGTGGCGAATCCGCCCGTGAGCGACATGGCGGCACGGCGGGCACCCGAGCCGTCCGCGGACAGTTCCTTCAACCAACTGCCGCCGACGGCCATACCCAGCCCCAACGCGATGCCGCTGAGCACGCGGCCGGTCGCGAGGATCGGGGCCGAGTGCGCGCCGAGGGCGATGACGAGAGATCCCGCGGCGGCGACGGCCGGCGCGGGCACCATGAGCGGCCGCCGTCCGTAGCGATCCGAGAGCGGGCCCCCGATCAGCAGGGCCGGCACGATGCCGACGACGTAGGCGAAGAGGAACACGTCGACGACGACGGGTGAGAAGCCGTGACCCTCGCGGTACATCACGAGGAGCGGCGTGAACTCGTTGCCGCCCCAGGCGACGGCGAGCATGCCGAGCGCCACGGGCAGCCAGGTGCGGGTGGTGGTCGTGCGGTCGAGAACGGTCATGGTGGGGTCCTTCAGCGGATTCCACGCGGCAGCGCGTGCGTGGCTGCCATGTGGAGGGAGAGGGCGTCGTCGTACGCGGCGACGTCGCCCTGCTCGACGAGTGCGGTGAGACGGGTGTGGTCGCCGATGATCGACGCCAACACGTCCGGATTGCGCGCCACGGAGTTCGCGGTCATGCGGCGCTGCCGGTCGCGCAATCCTGAGTAGAAGGTCGACAGCAGGGGGTTGTCCCCGTGCGTGACGACGATGGTGTGGAAGTCTGCGTCCTCGGCAGCGAAGCCGAGGGAGTCGCCCGCCTCCGCGAGAACGCGCTGCCGGTCGAGGCTCTCCCGCATCTGTGCGGCAGCGGAGGCCCGGCTGCCCGGATCCTGTGCGAACGCCTCGAGCGATCCGGTCTCGACGAGTCGACGGGCGGCGACGAGATGGGTGGCCTCGTCGGGGGCGACGGGAACCACGAGGGCCCCGCGCTTGGGGTAGAGCCGCATCCATCCTTCGGCCGCGAGCCTGAGGAAGGCCTCACGGACCGGGGTGCGGCTGGTGCCGGTGCGCTCGGCGATCTGCCCCTCGCTGATCAGCTCCCCGCCCGGCAGCTCGCCGGAGACGATGAGCTCCTTGACCGTCGCGTACGCCCGGTCGGACGACGTCTCGGTTGCATCTGTGTTGCGCACATCTTGTATCTAAGCAGTCGGTACACCGCGTTGCCAGGTGTGTGTGACGGGCATTACGCGGTACGCGCTGCTCGCCGCGCAGCAGTTCGCCACCCGCACCCCTGATCGCGGGTGCACCGAACGATCCGTGGAGCGCGGGCGCAGCGCTACAGAACCGAGGTGTCGAGGTCCAGCGTCGTACGGTCCAGGTTCTCGAGCAGGTCGAACTGTGGGCCCGTCTTGGGGAGCTCGTATCGGAAGAAGTACTGCGCCGCGACACGCTTGCCGTCGTAGAAGGCGCCTTCCTTGTCGCCGATCGCCCGGAGCTGGTCGAGCCAGAGCCACGCGACGACCACGTGACCGGTCGCCTCGAGGTACGCGGACGAGTTGGCCAGCGCCACCTCGGCGTCGCCCTGACCCCACAGCGTGCCGGTGACGGCCACGAGGCGATCCACTGCCGCTCGCAGGGCGTCGGCGTACTCGCCCGACATCGCGTCGATGGTCTCCGTGATGGTCTCGACGAGGAGCTGAAGTCCTCGGCCGCCCTGCGCGACGACCTTGCGTCCGAGGAGATCGAGGCCCTGGATGCCGTTCGTTCCCTCGTGGATGGGGTTGAGGCGGTTGTCGCGGTAGAACTGCTCGACGTTGTAGTCGCGGGTGTAGCCGTACCCGCCGTGCACCTGGATCGCGAGGTTGTTGGCCTCGAGGCACCACTGCGACGGCCACGCCTTGGCGATGGGGGTGAGCACGTCGAGGAGGAACCCGGCGCGATCCGCCGCGTCCTGCTCGCCGGTGATCTGCTCGTCGACCAGCCGGGAGCAGTACAGACCCAGGGCCAGACCGCCCTCGACATAGGACTTCTGCGCGAGCAGCATGCGGCGCACGTCGGAGTGGTCGATGATCGGCACCTGCGGGGCAGCCGGATCCTTGTCACCGACGGGCCGGCCCTGTGCACGGTCCCGGGCGTACGCCACCGAGTGCAGGTAGCCGGTGTAGCCCAGCGCGGTCGCGCCCATGCCGACGCCGATGCGCGCCTCGTTCATCATCTTGAACATGTACGACAGGCCCTTGTGTGGCTCGCCGACGAGATAGCCTGTGGCGCCGCCGTTCTCGCCGAACGCGAGGAGCGTGTTGGTGGTACCGCGGTATCCCATCTTGTGGTTCAGGCCGACGAGGTTCACGTCGTTGCGCTCGCCCAGCGACCCGTCCGCGTTCACCAGCTTCTTCGGCACGACGAAGAGCGAGATGCCCTTCACGCCCGCCGGACCGCCGGGGATCTTGGCGAGGACGAGGTGCACGATGTTCTCACCGAGTTCGTGCTCGCCGCCCGAGATCCACATCTTGGTTCCGGTCACCGCGTAGGTGCCGTCACCCTGCGCGACGGCCTTGGTGGTGATGTAGGCGAGCGACGATCCGGCACCGGGCTCGGACAGGCACATGGTCCCATGGAAACGGCCTTCGAGCATGGGCCGGACATAGGCGTCGACCAACTTCTCGCTGCCGTACTCGATGAGGAGATTGGCGTTGCCGATCGTGAGGAAGGGATAGGTCGCGGTGCCGGTGTTCGCGGCCTGGAACCACGCGAGCGACGCCTTCGACACCGTGGTCGGCAGCTGCATGCCGCCGAGCGAGTCGTCGAACTGCCCGGAGATGAGGCCGGCGTCGTTGAACACCTTCAGCGCCTGCTCGACCTCGGGAATCAGGACGACCTTGCCGTCCTCGCCGACGTGCGGCTCGTTCGCGTCCGCCTTCTTGTTGTGCGGCGCGAAGTGCTTCACCGCGATCTGCTCGCTGAGCTCCATCACCGCGTCGAACGTCTCCCGGGAATGATCGGAGAAGCGCTTCCGCTCGGTCAACGACTCGACGTCGAGCCATTCGTAGAGGAGGAACTCGAGATCGCGACGAGACAGAACGAGGTGCGCGGGAACATCAGCAGCAGAGGACATGCTTCGAGACTAATACCGCCTAGTAGTTCTGTGTCTCGAGCGCGAGCAGAAGCTGCTTGGCGGCCTCACCGCCGGCGTAACGACCGGGCGTTCCGTCCGACCGCACCACGCGATGACATGGGATGACCAGGGGCAGCGGATTGCGCGCGCAGGCCGATCCCACGGCGCGGACGGCCTTCGGGCTGGCCGTTTCCGCGGCCACGGCGGCGTAGCTCCGGGTCTCGCCGTAGGGGATGCGCTGGAGATGCGTCAGGACGTCGCGACGGAACCCTGCAGCGAGGCGCAGATCCAGGTCGACGTCGACGACGCGGGACGTCCCGGCGAAGAACGCGTCGAGCCCCCGGACCACCGGGTCGAGCCGGGCCGGCGCTCGGAGCACCCGCGGACTGATGCGGGTGGCCAGCGTCTGCAGGACCGTGTCGTGGTTCTCGACGTCGAAGGCCACGCGCACGACACCTCGCTCGGTGGCCGCCACGAGGAGCGTGCCGACGGGTGAGTCGAGGGTGCGGTACGCGACGTCGAGCAGTCCTTCCTCGGCGGCGCGGTGCGTCAGTCGCTCGTGGAGCGCGGTCAGTTCGGCGGCGGTGGTCACAGCAGCTCACTCCTCGTGGTCGTGCGGCGTAGCGTCGCGATGCCGTCGGCACAGGCACGCCGGGCGGCGGTGGTCGAATTACCCAGCAGCGCAGCGACGTCCGCATGAGGGAGCCCCCCGATGTGGTGGTACGCGACGGCCAGTCGCTGAGTGTCGGGCAGGGCCGCGACCGCGGACCACAGGGCGTGGTTCTCGTCGGGCACCATCATGGCGACGTCCGGAACGGAGTCGGTGGGCACGGGCCGACGAGCTGCCGCGCGATGAACGTCGACGGCCTTGCGGTGCGCGATGGTCACCAGCCAGGCCTGCACGTTCGCGTCCTCGGGCAGGTCGGGGTACGCCCGGAGTGCGGCGAGGAAGGTCTCCGACCACGCGTCGTCGGCGTCGACGGGACCGACCACGGCGCGACAGACCCGCAGCACCACGGGGCCGTGGGTGGCCACGACGGTCTCGAACGGAAGCATCACGATCAGTAAACGCGTGAGGGCGGCGGAACGTGAGAATCGACGGGATCGCGAGGTGCACCGAGCTGCGTGCACACCCCCTGCGTCAACCGCACACCCCCTCCAGCCTGCGGCAACGGGTGTTCACCACACGCCGGCCGTGTGCACACCCCTTCCAGCCGGCCACCGCACCAGCGCGCGCACCCCGACACTCAGCAGGGGCTGGGGACCCGATCGGCGTAGGACCGGTCGAGCCCGCGCTGCACCATCCACAGTGCGCGGGGGTCAGTGGTCAGTTCCATGTGCCCGGCGGTGTTGCTCGGGCAGCCGTCCTGCACCCAGACGTTGTCCACGGTCGCGCCCGGGCCCGCGGCGAGGAAGGTGTTCTCGGGCGGCGTGGAGACGGTGTCCGCGCGGGTGGCGATCACGGTGTAGTCGACGCCCGGGACGGTGTCGCCGCCCGCGTTGAGCACGTCGAGGAACGACGAGCCGACCATCTGCTGGACGAACGACGGTCCGACGGCCGCGGCGGCGACCTCGCCGACCGGCAGTCCGAACTGCTGCGCGAGCGATCCGACGAGCTGCCCCGCCGAGAACGTGGTGCCGTGATTGGTGGCACCGAGGGTGACGAGGGTGTGCACGGCGTCGGCTCCACCTTCGAACTTCAGGTACTGACGCGCCACGACACCGCCCTGGGAGTGCCCGACGACGTCCACGTCGGCTGCGCCGGTGCGTGATCGGACGTCGTCGACGAAGGCGCGCAGTTCCCGCGCGGACGTGGCGATGTCGTCGCCGCCGTAGGTCTGCAGCAGGTTCTCGCCGGGTTCGGCGCGGTAGCCGTACTCGAGAGTGAAGACGCAGTAGCCCTCCGCCTCGAGCTGAGGAGTGAGGGTGGACCAGGTGTCCGGACCGTCGACCCAGGTGCCGTGCACCAGCACGACGGGACGGGGATGCTCGGGTGAGCAGGAGCCGGCGGTGTCGGCCGCGGCCGGACCGGCGCCGAGAGGTGCGATGCCCACGGCCACGGCGAGTGCCGTCGCCGCCGTCAGAAGTGCCCGTCTCATGCCCTGATCGTATCCGAGCGTGTTACTGGTGTGACGAATGGGATTCGTCAGTCGCCTTCCGGTCCGAGCGAGATACCGCGGCCGATCAACCACAGTTCGGGATCCACGTGCTTGTCCGCGACGACGGTCTCGAAGTGCAGGTGCGGCCCGGTGGAGTCGCCGCGGTTCCCCATCGTCGCGATCTGCTGCCCCGCCGCGACCCGCTGACCGGCCACCGCGACCAGGGTGTCCACGTGACCGTAGATGGACACGGTGCCGTCGTCGTGTCGCACGCGCACCCACAACCCGAAGCCGCTCGCAGGGCCGGCCTCGATCACCTGACCGTCCGCCACCGACAGGATCGGTGTGCCGATCGGGCCGGCGATGTCGATTCCGTTGTGCATCGTTCCCCACCGCGGGCCGAAACCGGACGTGTACGTGCCGCGAGCCGGTGAGGCGTAGCTACCGATGCGGGCGCCGATCACGGCCGGTGGCAGCTCGTACAGTCGGCGATCCTTCTCCTCGGCGCTCGCCGCCGTCGAGAGCACGGCGATGGCGGCCGCGTACTCCTCCTCCGCCGTGGCGCGGTTGACCTTCGCGATCTGGCGCAGCGGGCCCAGGTTGCGCTCCGGTTCCGCCAGGAAGCTCGGCCGCAGGTCCGCAGCGGGAGCGGCGACCGCCCCGACGGCCGGTTCCTCGGCCGTCGGCCGGGTCAGGTGGAACACGAGCACCGCGACGGCGAGCACGAGCACGATGGCCAGCGCCTGCGCCGAGACGGTCCGCACCGGAACGGTCGCAGGCGTCGTCACGGGCGGCCGATCGGCCGCCCGTGAGCGCGAGAGCAACTGAACCACCGGAGGAACGCTACCGCTCGGTAAGTCCTCCCGGACCGAGATTCACCGCGCCGGTCGACGCATCAGTCCCCGAGGCGGAGCGGGGCGATGCTCTCGAAGACGTCGCCCGGCCCGGGATTGTCCGGATGTGTCGATCCGCCGAGGTGGTTCATGACTCCCCACACCGCGTTGAGCGCGGTCTGGATGGCGCCCTCGGCCCATCCCGCCGTCCACGAGATGTCGTCGCCGGCGAGGAAGATCCCGCGATGCCGGGGGGCGAGCTCGTCCTGCACGAAGTGCGAGAACAGGCGTTCCTGATAGCGATAGTGGCCGGGCAGGTTGGCCTTGAAGGCACCCATGAAGTGTCGCTCGGTCTCCCACGACAGCGTCACCGGATCGGAGACGATGTGGCTGCGGAAGTCCACCCCGGGATAGATCTCCTCGAGCGATCCCAGCATCAGCGTCAACCGCTCGTCGGGTGAGAGCGGCAGCAGCTTCAGCGAGTCGTCGCTCCACGTGTACGACAGACAGATCACGCCGGGCCGATCGTCGCCGTGATCGAGGAGATACGTTCCCCGACTCAACCGGTCGGTGAGGGTCATGCTGACCAGTTCCCTCCCCGTCTCGGGGTCGACGTCCTTCCAGAACGGTCGGTCCACGAGCACGAACACCTTGGTCGACCCCATGTAGTGGGTGCGTTCGACGGCCGTCCAGTGATCGATGGGCAGCAGGTCGTCGTCGGTGTCGATCGTGTTGAGGAGCATCCAGCTCTGCGCGGTCACGACGACCGAGGCGAACTCGTCCGTCCGGCCCGAGGAGTCGGTCACCGCGAAGGTGTGGTCGCCGGTGGCGTCGTCGGTCCGTCGCCGGATCTCCGTGACACCCGGGCGGGGTGTGCCGCCGTGCAGCGACGCGACCGAGGTGCCCGCCGGCCAGTGCGCCGCGTCCGACACGGCCTCCGACCACAGACCACGTGGCAGGCGGCTGGATCCGCCGACGATGCCGCGGTGGTGATCGTCCGCCTCCGTGGCCACGACGCGCAGGATCTCGAGTATCGAGTTCGGGAAGTCGGTGTCCCAGCCACCGGTGCCGAAACCGACCTGCCCGAACAGCTCTCGACGCGCGAACGACGCGAAGTGGGGGGATCCGACGAGGAACCCGTAGAACGTCGTGTCGTCGAGTCGCACCACGAGGTCGTTCCAGATGCGCTTCACCGCCGCCGCGTCCCGGGCGCGGATGGCGCGCTGGAGAGGGACGAGTTCGGACTGCTCCTCGAGCGTGCGCTGCCACGCCCTGGCCACCTCGGCGTACTCGTCGGGGAGATCGGTCAGCTGCCGCGCGTAGTGACTGGTGCCCTTGAGGTCGATGACGGTGCTGGGCGTCGCCTCGGCGAGCGGGTTGGGGAACGGGGTGGTCTCGATGCCGAGGTGGTCGAGGTAGTGGAACAGGGCGGTGGACGACGGCGGGAACCGCATCGCGCCCATCTCGGCGACCGTGTCCTCGTGCCCCTCGAACGGGACCGAGTGCATGCGGCCGCCGATCCACCCCGCCTCGTACACCACGGGTTCGAGTCCCATCCGCAGCAGCTCCCGGGCGGCGACGGTACCGGCGAGACCGGCACCGACGATGGCGACGCGGGTGCCGCGGCGCTCCGGAGGGACCGACCCGAGCCCGGCCGGGTGCGCGACGAAATCGTCGTAGGCGAAGGGGAAGTCGGGGCCGAACATGGTGACCGGCTGCTCACGGTCCCCTGCTGATCGCTCGTGGACCGAGCTGTCGGGAGTGACGGGCGTGGTCATGGGGTCGTCTCGATTCTGGTTCTGTCGTGGCGGGAGGGCAGGGACGGCGTCAGAACCCACAGCACCGTGGTGTCGACCTCCGCGCGGAAGCTGTGCCGACGACGAGGATCGAAGGTGAGCGCGTCACCGTCGTCGAGCTGCACGGTGCGCTCGTCGAGCGTCAGGATCAGCCGACCGGTGAGCACCAGGACGAACCCGACCTCGGCCGGCAGTTCGTACGACTCGTCGCCGCTGCCTCCTCCGCGCTCGATCCTGCCGTGGATGACCTGCACGCGCTGTTCGCCCGCCGGAGTCAGCAGGTACTCCGTCTGGGCATGACCCCCGAGGGCGATCGGGGGGTACTCGCCGGCGCGGACGACGTCGCCGTGCGGAACGTCGTCGAACAGCGACCCCATGGGAATCTCGAGCGCGTCGCACCAGCGCACCAGGACGGCGACGGACGCGGACGCGCGGTCGTTCTCGACCTTGGACAGGTAGCCCTTGGTCACACCGACGGTCGACGCGAGCGCGTCGAGAGTGAGACGACGGGCGGCCCGGGCCTCCCGCAGCCGGTTTCCGATGGTGGACACGCCGCGATCATGCCCTGCTCCGCGTCAGGAAACAAGTGTTGACCAACCGCCTGAAGTGAGGAAACATCACTGCTCATGACCGACATCAGGGGACCTCTGGACGGCTCGCGATACCCGCGGTACATGGAACCGTCGACCTTCGCGCGGCTGCCGCGACTCGACGAGGTCTCCCGGGCGGACGTGAGCATCGTCGGAGTGCCCTTCGACTCGGGCGTGAGCTACCGGCCGGGCGCGCGCTTCGGTCCCGGCCACATCCGCGCGTCGTCCAAACTGCTCCGGCCGTACAACCCCGCGCTGGACGTGTCGCCGTTCGCGCACCGCCAGGTGGCCGATGCCGGCGACATCGCGGTCAATCCGTTCGACATCGCCGAGGCACTGACGACGGTCGAGCACGCGATCACCGATCTGCGCAAGGACGGCAGCACGGTCCTCACTCTCGGTGGCGACCACACCATCGCGCTGCCGATCCTGCGCGCGCTGCACCGCGACCACGGGCCGATCGCCGTGCTGCACTTCGACGCGCACCTCGACACGTGGGACACGTACTTCGGTGCACCCTTCACGCACGGGACACCGTTCCGACGGGCCAGCGAGGAGGGGCTGATCGACCTCGAGCGGTCGCAGCACATCGGGATCCGCGGTCCGCTGTACGGCAAGAAGGACCTCGAGGACGACGCCGTCCTGGGGTTTCAGATCATCCGGTCCGACGACTACGAGACGGACGGGGTGGCCTCGATCGTCGAGCGGATGCGCCGCCGTCTCGACACGGGCCCGGTCTACGTCTCCGTGGACATCGACGTCCTCGACCCGGCCCACGCCCCGGGCACCGGCACACCCGAGGCGGGCGGCATGACGTCGCGGGAACTGCTGAACACCCTGCGCGGGCTGGTGGGAGCGAACATCGTCGGTGCGGACATCGTCGAGGTCGCGCCCGCGTACGACCACGCGGAGATCACCGGAATCGCCGCGTCACACGTGGCCTACGAGCTGCTGTCGGTGCTCGCGCTGGGATCGTAGGCCCGCGCCGCGCCCTTCTCGGAGCGATGAGCCCGGACGCGCCACACGATCAGCGCGATCACCACCACCGCGACCACGATGATCGCCGCGTCCCGTCCCACCGTCTTCGCGACCTGTTCGTACGAGTTGCCGGCGACGAATCCGAGCACCACGAACCCCGTCCCCCAGACGAGCCCACCGAGTGCGTTGTACGCGAGGAACTTCGGGTACGGCATGCGCGACATTCCGGCCAACGCCGGCATCACCGCCCGGAAGAAGGCGACGAACCGGCCGAGGAAGACGGCCGTCCCGCCCTTGCGCGCCAACAGGTCCCGCGCCTTGTCCAGCTTGTCGCGACGCTTGTCCAGAATCTTCATGGCCAACAGTCGTGGGCCGAAGTGCTTGCCGATCTCGAAGCCCACCGAGTCACCCACCACGGCCGCGACGACCACGACCGCCGCCATTGCCACGACACTCACGTGGTCCTGACTCGCCGCGACACCGCCGATGACCGCGGCCGTCTCTCCCGGGATCACGAAACCGACGAAGATCGCGTCCTCGAGGAACACCAGCAGGAAGACGATGAGGAACACCCAGATCGGTGCGATGTCCAGCAGGCGCTCCATCACGGAAGTCATACGACCATGATGGCCCACAACCAGTGAATCGAGGTTCGATGTGGCTCCACGCAATCCGCACGCCATCGCGGACGGCATGATCGTGCGCAGTGTCACACGCCCGGATCGGGTCTTCCGGGTCAGCGGCGATCCCGGCGGGGCTCGGGTCAATTTCGTGGCGCTGTCGCCGGGCACGCGCACCGTAGTGAACGGCAGCCCTCGCAACTACCGTCCCGAGACACCGGCCGAGGAGTTCGAGCGACTCGCGGACGCCGGGCGGGACGACGTGATCGAGGACGTCCGTCGGACCGAGCCGGCCGACGACGCATCGGCGGGTACGAGCGCCGTGGCGGACGAGCCGACCGACGACGAATCGGCGGGTACGAGCGCCGTGGCGGACGAGCCGACCGACGACGATTCCGTCGCCACTCTGTGCGTACGCATGCAGGATGCCGTCGCGCGCGTCGCCGACGGCGAGTGCGACCCGGACGACGCCGCCGCGATCGTCAGCGCCGCGGCCGCGCTCAATGCAGCCGTGATCGCGGAGCACGCACGCCGCGGTTGAGCCCACGACACGAAGAACCCCACCGGTGCGCAGGCACACAGTGGGGGTCTCCGAGACATCGGCGGGCTTCTTCACTCGACGGCTCTGGCACTTCGTGATGTCCGGACAACACGAGTACCTGATGCTTGCGATACCCGCTGGCCACCGAACTCAACCGGAGTCGCTGCTGGTGTCCCCGCGTCGTGCGATGATTCTCAACCGTGGAGAGCAGGGACAGCGCCGTGGCGGCGACAGCGGACTCGGAGCGTGCGGAGGCGGACGAGTCGACGTCGCGTGCGGCGGAGTTGGTCACCGAGGTGGCCACCGGGTCGGTCGCTCCCCGTCGACTCGCGGCCATGCTGAGCGTGGTCGGCGGCAGCGTCCGCGACGACGACCATCTGGCGGTGCTGCTGAAGCGCACCGCGGAGATCGCACACGAGGCCGTCGACGGTGCGTCCAGCGTCGGTGTGAGCATCCTGTTCGGCGGCCTGACGTACACGGCCGTGCACACCGACGACCGCACGCTCGAGGTCGACCGCCATCAGTACGAGATCGGTGAGGGTCCGTGCCTCGAGGCCGCCCGGACCGGAGAGATCGTGCGCGTCGACGTCGATGCGGCGCAGCAGCGCTGGCCGGAGTTCGTACACGCTGCTCGCGAGGAGGGCGTGCGCTCGTTCCTCGCCGCGCCCCTGCACACCGCCGACATGAAGCTCGGATCGTTCAACCTGTACGGCACCGCCCCCGACGCGTTCGGGTCGATCGACGAGTCGATCCTCGAGCTGCTGACGTCCACCGTGTCCACGGCGATCGGCGACTACGCGCGCGTGCGGTCGGCCCGCGAGGTCGCGTCGGGCCTGCAGGACGCACTCGAGCACCGCGCCCCCATCGAGCAGGCCAAGGGCATTCTCATGGCGCTGCACGGCGTCGACAGCGACACCGCGTTCGGCATGCTGTCCGCGGAGTCACAGCGTGCCAACCGCAAGCTCCGTGACATCGCCCGCGACTTCGTGGAGAGCGTCTCGCGCGGCGAGTGATCAGCTCGCGCTCCAGCCGCCGTCCATCGTGTACGACGCTCCGGTGATCATCGACGCCTCGTCTCCGACGAGGAAGGACACCAGTGCGGCCACCTCCTCCGGCTCCACCATCCGCTTGATCGCACTCTCGGTCAGCAGCACCTTCTCGAGCACCTCGGACTCGTCGATGCCGTGGACGCGCGCCTGATCGGCGATCTGCTTCTCCACGAGGGGTGTTCGCACGTAGCCGGGGTTGACGCAGTTGCTGCGGACGCCCCGCTCGGCGCCTTCGAGAGCGGTGACCTTCGACAGTCCCTCCAGCGCGTGCTTCGCCGTGACGTACGCCGACTTGTTGGCCGATGCCCGGATGCCGTGCACGGACGACAT
The DNA here is from genome assembly GCF_030208955.1 of Rhodococcus sp. MEB041. Lineage (NCBI taxonomy): Bacteria > Bacillati > Actinomycetota > Actinomycetes > Mycobacteriales > Nocardiaceae > Rhodococcus > Rhodococcus sp. MEB041. The sequence goes on along the minus strand of NZ_JARVSZ010000004.1, from coordinate 155,928 downwards.
GTTGACGATGCGTCCGTACCCGGACTCGTACATGTGCGGCAGAGCGGCACGCACCAGCAGGAACGGTGCCTCCACCATGAGTGTCAGGATGCGGCGGAACATCACCGGGTCGAAGTCCTCGATCGGCGACACGTGCTGGATTCCCGCGTTGTTCACCAGGATGTCGGTCTCGAGGGTGAGGTCCGCGAGCGCGTCGACGTCGGAGAGATCCACCTGCCACGCGTCTCCCCCGATCTCGTGTGCCAGCGCCGTGGCGGCGTCACCGTCGAGGTCGGCGACGGTGACCCGGGCGCCGTTCGCCGCGAGGGCGCGGGCGATCGCGGCCCCGATTCCGCTGGCACCACCGGTGATGAGAGCCGATCGTCCTGTGAGGTCCGTCATGGTCACGAGTCTGTGCCCGTCGCGCTCCGTCTTCAATGACGACCTGCGCACCCGCTTCCTGCACAAGTGCAGACTGGACCCATGACCGACGAACGACTCGAGTTTCAGCGCGTGATGCCGTTGCCCGCGGCGGACATCTTCGACGTGCTCTGCGATCCCGACGGCCACGTCGCCATCGACGGCTCGGGCATGTTGATGAGCGCGGACGGCGCACCCGTGACGTCCGCGGGAGACACCTTCGTCGTGCACATGGATCGCGAGGCACTCGGCGACCTCCCGATGGGTACCTACGACGTCGAGGTCACCATCGCGACCTTCGAGCGCGATCGGGACATCTCGTGGACGATCGTCGGCACGGTCCGACCGCCCATCGGCCACCGCTACGGGTACCGGCTCGCGCCGCACTCCTTCGAGGACGGCACGGAGGGCACCCTCGTCACGTCCTACTACGACTGGTCCGACATTGATCCCGACTGGCGGGAGCGTGACATATTCCCCGTGGTGTCCGGATCGTCCCTGCGCGTGACCCTCGGCATTCTCGAGCGCACCGTGCGTCGCGGTTACCCTCGACCGCTGCGGGTATCCGACACGGTATGAATCTCACACCGCTGTTCCACCCGCTCGAGAAGGCGACGTTCCTCGATCCGGTCAGCGACCCCGTCGCCGGGAAGCTCCGATCCGCTCTCGAGGGGACGAAGGTCGACGGCCTCCTCCGTGGGACCTTCGTCGGCCACCCGATGCATCCCATCATGGCCTACTCCTCGGTCGGATTGTGGACCAGCGCAGTCTTTCTCGATGTCACCGGTGGAGACTCCGCGGCAGCGCGGCGCCTCATCGGTGCCGGACTGGTGACCGCCCCCACCGCACTGGTGACGGGGTGGGCGACGTGGTCGACGCTCAACGCGGAACAGCGACGAGTGGGTCTGATCCACGCGAGCACCAACGCCGTAGCCCTGGCTCTGTTCACGGCGTCGTATCGCCGGCGCGCGAAGGCAGCGGACGCGTCGTCGCCGCCGGACACCACGTCGAAGGCGCTCGCACTCGCCGGATTCGCCGTCGCCGGTCTGGGCGGCGCTCTCGGCGGTCATCTCGGGTACAACATGGGAGCGGGAGTCGCGGCACGGGCACTCCCGGCGGGCGTGTGAGTACCGACGAGGTGTTCGCCCAGTTGCGAGCACGCGGTGTCACGGCCGAGGGTGCACGGCGCTTCGCGGACGGCAGTGCCGAGAACCTCGATCCGGAGGCCCTCGCGGCACTCACCGAGGCGAACCTCACCGAGGCGCAGCTGCACGACTACGTCACGCAGGCGGCGGAGTGACCGTCCGATAGTGCTCGGCGATGTCGCCGGCGGTGGTGAACCAGACACCGTCGGCGTGCGACGTCAGGTGATCCAGCGCGCGACGAAAGCGTCTGAGCCGGTGCGGTTGCCCGGTGAGGAACGTGTGGGTGGAGATGGCCAACACGCGCGGTGCGCGCCGCGACTGCTCCTTCAGCTCGTCGAACGAGTCGACGACGATGTGCTCGAAATCCTCCGCGGACCCGTGGTGATGGACGAACACCGGAAGGTCGTTGACCTCGTGCGGGTACGGAACACTCAGTAGAGGTCCACCGCGCGTGGCCATCCACACCGGCTGGTCGTCGATCGGCCAGTCGAGCGTGTACTCGAATCCCTGCTCCGCCAACAGGTCCTCCGTCACCCGGCTCGGGTTCGCGCCGGGGCTCATCCAACCCCGAGGCGGCGAACCCTCGTGTGACTCGATCGCCCGTCGTACCGCCTCGATGGTGCGACGTTCCGCGTCCTCGTCCTGCTGGTTCGGCTGCTCGGCGTTGGTGCGGCCGTGGGCGACGACGTCCGCGCCGAGTGCGCGATACGCCGCCACCAGATCGGGAGCGTGCTCGTAGATCTCGGCGTTGACGAGCAGAGTCGGACGAATTCCGCTGTCGCGCAATGTGTCGGCCAACGCGAAGCCGCCCGCCCTGTTGCCGTACTCGCGCCAACCCCAGTTGTAGGTGTTCGGCTGGTCCATTCCCGGCGTCCATCCCAGCCCGGGAGCTCCGTCGTCGTACGGGAAGTGCTCGCAGTTGACGGCGACGTACACCGCGAGGGACGCGCCGCCCGGCCACGAGAACGACGGACGGGACGTGATGGGCGAGTAGGGGAATCGGCCGTGCGAGGGCAGTGCCATCACTCGCCCCGACTCGTACGGATCGCGGCGCGGAGGCCGTCGAGATAGGGCTCCATGTCGGTCTCCGACGTCAGCGCCACCGCCTCGACAGGGTGGTGCCGCGCCTCGATCACCACACCGTGGTCGCCCACCGTCGCCGACGCCCACCACCGTTCCTGCCCGCCGTGCATCTCGAAGTCGGTGTCCGCGCCGTTCACCGGCACGACGACGCGACGCGCCTCCGTCGCCGCGATGGCCTCACGTCGCCGCTTGTACTCGGGCGACATCGGCGTCAGACCGATCGCCGACAGCATCGCCTTCAGCGCCGTGCGGTGCGCGTCCTTCGTGGTGGTGGTGACCTCGACGAAGGGACCGTCGATGTCGTCGCCGTCCCAGTCGACCTCACCGTGCCGCAGTGTCACGCTGGTCAGTACGTCGTTCTCCCGCGACCACGGGCCCATCACCCGCACCCCGTTCCACCCGTTCACCGTGTAGGTCGGGAAGGTGGTCGACTCGGCGCGGATCTGATCCTCGATCGCGCGTTGCTGGGTCCAGAACTCGTCGGGCGTGAGGTGGCCGGTGATCTCCATGCCTCCAGTGTGCCCACTTCGCCGTCGTGCGACTCTCACGCCGGAAGAAACACCCGGCCGCGATACGCCTCGCGCACCGTCCTCGTCGCCACCGTCGTCCACGCCGTCACCAGCACGGCGAACAGCACGACCGCCAGTGCCTCGACGACGGACGACTCCAGCGCGCGCCCCAACGCCGCCGCGCCGGTGACGCATGTTCCGACCGGGAAGGTGAACGACCACCATGCCAACGAGAAGCGCAGTCCTCGGCGCGCCGCGTGCACGGTCAGCGCCGTGGCCAGGGCGAACATCATCGCTCCGAAGCCGCCCATCACCATTCCGAAGAGGATTCCCGCCGCACGCAGGACCACCGCCACCTCGCTCCGGTCACCGGTGAACACCATCGCCGCATCGGCACCCAGGAGGTTGGCCGCGGTGACCGACTGGCCGATGACGCCGAGAGTGATCCATATAGTCGGTGCAGCCTGGACCGGGAGGACGGCGCCGTGCAGCAGTCGACCGAGAACCGCGGTCGTCACCATCAGCCCGGTCACGAGTGCCAATCCGAACAGCGCGTAGCAGCCGACGAGCATCGCGAGCCGCCACTGCCCGTCGGCGATGTGCGGGAGGAGAAGTGCACCGGTGGATGCCGAGACCATCGGCGGCACCACGGGCATCAGCCATGCCGGGAGCGCGACCGTGTCGGCGCTGCGGCGGCGGGTGATCATCAGGTACGGGACGACGACGCTGGTCGCGAGCCCCAGCGCGGTACCCACCGTCCAGAGGACGACGAAGATCGAGGTGGCCAGGCTCTGCCCGAGGATGTCCACGCCGACGAGGCTCGCACCGGCACCGACGGTGAGCAGAGCCATGGGCGGCGCGCCGTAGAACTGCATCATCACGGGGTGGGCCGCGTACGCCAGCGCGACGCGGCGGTGCGCGAGCCAGTGCGCGGCGAACAGGGTCGACACGACGACGAGGACAGTCGAGGCGAGCAGCCACATGACGACGGCTGCCATGTGGAGCACGACATTCTGCACGGGCAGCGTTGCTGCGGCAGTGGCGACGATTCCGGTCCCCATCACCGATGCGAACCAGTTCGGCGTGATGTGCTCGATCACGCTGCCGGGCGAGTCGAGGTCGCGGAGCATCCCGTGCGGTGTGGCGGTCCGGAAAGTCGTCATGCCTTCACAGTGCGCCGGGACGGCCAGAGTCTGTAGTGGTCGGGCTCTTGTCACCCCACAACTGCTGGTTGTGGGCTACCGCCGAGCAGCGGCGATGTCGACGAAGTCGCGACGGGAACCGCGCAACGCCGACGACAGGCTCCAGACCGCGCGCAGTTCCCGTGTCATCGCCAGTCCGGGGATGACGATGCGCACCAACGCGCCGCTCCGCAGCTCCCCCTCCACCGCGAGAGACGACACCACCGCCGGCGCATTCGCCGATATGGCAGCAGACTTGACGGCGGTGACGGAGTTGAGCTCGATGAGCGGCGGAACCGTGGGGCGAACGGCACTCTCGTACGTGGTGCGGGTTCCCGACCCGGGCTCACGCTGCACCAGAGCCGTCGTCTGCAGCAGCTCCAGCGAGGCCACGCGACTCGTCGCCCACGGGTGGGACGGTCCCGTGACGATGATCAACTCGTCGTGCGCGACGACGGCGACGCCGAGTCCGGCCGGCACGTCGGGCCCTTCCACGAACCCGATGTCCGCGCGCCCGTCCAGCACCTGCTCGGCGACCTCCGCCGAGTTCATCAGTCGCATCTGCACCTGGACGTCGGGTGACTGCCTGCGCATCGAGAGCATCCACGCGGGAACCAGGTGCTCGGCGATGGTCATGCTGGCGGCGATGGTCAGCGTCGCATTGCCCTCGCGCAGAAGCGATGTCACTCCTGTCGCGAACTTCTCGGCCGAGTCGAGGATGCCGCCCGCCCACTCCATGACCGCGACGCCCTCGGGGGTCAGGGCGACACCGCTCGTCCCGCGATCGAAGATGCGGACACCGATGTCCCGTTCCGCAGCACGCACTCGCGCGCTGACCGCCTGCTGACTCAACCCGTGTTCGCGGCCCGCTGCCGTCATGCTGCCCAACCGGGCGACGGACACCATCACATCGAGGGCTCCGAGGTCCGGTACCCGCGGCGACAATGGCATCCGCCCACCGTAGCGACTGCGCCGGTGGGCTCGGGGTCAGCTACCGAAGCCTGCTCGGATACCGACGAGCTGGTACGTGCCGAAGGCGAAGCCGGGAGCACAGTTCACGAGGATGATGTCGCCACGCTCCCGGTACTCCGCCGCCGTCTGCTGGCAATTCTTTGCGGGCGGGAAGTAGAACTCGCCGAAGGTCTGGAAGTAGAGCGGGCCGATCGACGGTGCTGCGGTCGCCGTTGGCCCGCCGGACAACACGATCGCGGCGGCTCCGGCGCCCGCCACGGTGGCGCCGACGAGTGCGCGGGTGATTCGACGAGACATGATGGACCTCCTGGCTGGGCGTACCGATCGGTCCGTTCACGGTAGGCCCGGCCGTCCGCCGTGTACAGAGGTCGAGCGACCCACCCACTACATCGTCATGGTGTACCTGACCTCGTTCTTCAGGATCTTTCCGACCTTCGACCGGGGCAGGAGATCCCAGACCTCGATGTTCTTCGGCGCCTTCACGCTGCCGATGCGTTCTTTGACGAAGGCGATCAGTGCGGCGGGATCCACCTCCTGCCCGGCGCGCAGCTCGACAGCCGCCACGACCCGTTCTCCCCATTTCTCGTCGGGAAGTCCCACCACGGCCGACTCCTTGACCGCGGGATGCGCGAGCAGTGCCTGCTCCACCTCGGCCGAGTAGACGTTGAATCCGCCCGTGATGATCATGTCCTTGGCACGGTCGACGACGAAGAGGAACCCGTCGTCGTCGAGGTACCCGATGTCGCCCGTGTGGTGCCAACCGTGAGCGCCCACCTCTGCCGTCGCCGCCGGATTGTCGTGATAGCCGTCCATGACCAGGGGACCGCGCACGACGATCTCGCCACGCTCACCGGTGCCGACGAGGTCGCCCTTCTCGGTCATGATCGCGACCGTGGTCAAGGGTGTCGGACGACCGGCCGAGGTGAGCCGTTCCGTCGCCACCGTGCCGTCCGGACGAAAGTGGTCCGCCGGCGCCAGGGTGGCGATCATGTTGGGCGCCTCGGTCTGTCCGAACAGCTGCCCCAGCACGGGCCCGATGCGCGTGAGCGCTTCCTCGAGCCGCGTCGGCGACATCGGCGCCGCCCCGTACCAGAGGCAGCGGAGAGACGACAGGTCCCGATGATCCAGATCCGGGTGGTCGAGCACGCCGTAGATCACCGTCGGAGGCAGGAACGCATGGGTGATGCGGTGCCGTTCGATCAGCGCCAGGAACTCCCCGATGTCGGGGGCCGCCATGATGACCACCTCGCCGCCGAGACTCAGGATCGGGAACGTCAGCACACCGGCGGAGTGCGTGAGCGGCGCCAGCGCGAGATACCGCGGACGCACACCGAAGGGATAGCTCATCAGCGCGAGCGCCGTCGAGGTCATCATGTTGTCCTCGGTCAGCCGCACCCCTTTCGGCTTTCCCGTGGTGCCGCCCGTTCCCGCCAGCATCGCGAGCCCGCGCGGCGGCCGCCTGTCCGCGTCGAGCTCGCCGCGGTGTTCGGCGAGCCACGACTCGAACGGGATCGACCACTCCGTGTCACCGTCGAGGCAGACCAGTCGCACGAGGTGCGGCAGATCGCCTCGGATCCGGTCGACCAGATCGGTGAATCGGCTCTGGAAGAACAGAGTTCGGCATCCGAAGAGATCGAACAGCTGGCGGTTCTCGTCGGCCTCGTTCCGCGGATTCACCGGGCACCACACCGCGCCGGCGCGCGAGATGCCGAACACGCACGTCAGCGCCAGCGGATCGTTACCGGACAGGACGGCGACGCGATCGCCGGCCTCGACACCGTCGTGTTGCAGCGCCGCGGCGATCTCGACCGACCGGTCGTACACCTCACCGTAGGTGGAGGTGTCACCCCCGGCCGTGAGGCACGGTGCCCCACGGCCGAGCGAGACGCCCTTGTCCAGGTAGTCGGAGAGTCGCATCTCAGCGGTGCACGGAGACGATCGGGTCCAGGACCAGACCGAACGCCCGCAGCGTGCCGAGCAACTCGCGATGACCGAACGCCTCACAGCTGGAGGCGAATCCGACCTTGCGTGGAGCTCCCTGCAGGAGTGCGGCAGCCCCGTGTGCGTTGAGCAGTGCGGTCTGCTTGTAGTTGCAGTTGCCGTGGATGACGCAGTGTGCGCGGCCCAGCGGACCCGATGCGTACACCGAGTCCAGCGAGGTGTTCAGGCGCGGGTTCTCCCGGGGCGGCATTTCGCTGCGGATCGCGGACGACTGCTCGTCGATGATGCGGTACTTCTCCTCGTCCGACTTGCCCTCCATCTGTTCGAGCGCGGCGGCCACCAACAGCGGAACCGCCTTCATCAGAGGCGGATTGAAGACACCGCCGAGAGCCTTCGCGGTGGTGACCCGCGGGTCGTTCTTGAACCAGACCGGATGCGACGTGCCGCCCCACGGCAACGCCAGGCCGAGATCGTGCTGACCGGGAACGCTCACGGTGTAGAGCCCGGCGTCGGCGGGCCACTCGACGTACTCGTTCTCCTCCAGGTAGTACGCCTTGGAGAACGCGGCGTTGGTGAGGATGGTGTTGGTCGAGGCGACGGTGGGGTGCCCCTTCCAGAACACCTGGATGTCGAGGCTGTTCAGACCCGGGTTCTCCAGGCAGATGTTCGCGGCGATCTCACCGATGGAGTACATCTGCGCGAGGCCCGGCGTGAGAACCAGTCCCTGCGAGGCGAAGTCGGCGCTGTACTGCGCCTCGGCGTCGATCATCCAGTTCTGCTCGCCGTTGGTGTCGGTGTAGTGCGCACCGATGGCCAGGCAGGCCTGCGCCACCTCGTGGCCGTAGCGGGCGAACGGTCCCACGGTGTTGAGGACCACGGTCGCGCCGCGGAAGGCCTCGGTCAGCGCCTCCACGGTGTGCTCGACCTCGACGATCTCGTGCTCGACGGTGTCGATACCCGGCACGGCACTCACGGCATCCTTCAGGCGGGCGTGATCGCGGCCGGCGGCCAGGAAGGGAATGTTGTACTCGCGCAGGTACTCACAGATGAGGCGACCCGTGTAGCCGGACGCTCCGTAGACGACGACGCGCTTGTCAGTGGGCATGGTTGATCTCCTGGTTCGAAGTGGGGTGGTCGAGAGCCGTGCTGGTGGGGCGGCAGGTCACATGCCCATGCCGCCGTCGACGGGGAGCCCCGCGCCGGTGATGAACTTCGCGGCGTCGGACGACAGGAACACCACGGCGTCCGCCATGTCGTCGACCTGGCCGAGTCGACCGAGGGGCGTCAGTTCCACGACGGTCTGCACTGCCGCCTCGACCGACGGGAACAGGCCGAGTTCCGCGGTGTCGACCGCGAGCTTGTTGCCCATCGCGGTCGGGGTCAGTGCCGGATAGATGCAATTGACGCGCACGCCGTAGCCGAGCTTTCCCGATTCGGCGGCCGCGACCCGGGTCAGTCGGTCGATGCCCGATTTCGTGGCGGAGTAGAGGCTGATTCCGGGGAACGCGATGGTGGCGGCGACCGAGGCGATGTTGACCACCGATCCGCCCTTGCCGGCCTTGCCACCGGGGCGCATCGCGCGGAATGCGTGCTTCACGCCGAGTGCGGTGCCGATGACGTTGACCTGCAGCATCGCGGACGCCGCCTCGGCGTCGAGATCGGCGATGAGACTGGTGACCTCGATACCCGCGTTGTTGACGACGATGTCGAGGCCGCCCAGTGCGCCGATGGTCGACTCGACCGCCGCCTCCCAGGCCGCGTCGTCCGTGACGTCGAGCTGGACGAACTCCGCTTTCGCTCCTGTGGCCCGCAGCGCCTCGACCGTCTCCTGACCACCCGCGGCATTGATGTCGGCGATGGCGACGGACGCTCCTGCCGCCGCGAGAGCCTGCGCCATTCCCGCGCCGAGGCCCTGCGCACCGCCTGTGACCAGTGCCGTTCGTCCGGTCAGGTCGTAACTCGTCATGTCCGCTCTCCTTGTTCGAAGCGTTCTTCGCGTGGAATCACATCCGCTGTTCGATGTGATGCAGGCAACACTAGGGACAAGTCTTGACAGTCGTCAAGAAAAATCTTGACGACTGTCAAGAGTTCGTCGATGCGGCGGTATGCTTTCCGGGTGACCCAGACCACCGACCCCCGACTTCGCGTCGAGGAGCGCTCTCGAGACAAGTTCGAGGCGCGTCGCAGCGAGCTCGCACTGGCGACTCTCGCGACGTTGGCGGAACTCGGTTACGCCCGCACCAGCCTCCGCGAGATCGCTCAGAACTCCGAGTACTCGCACGGCGTCCTGCACTACTACTTCTCCAACAAGCTCGATCTCATCGCGCATGCCGTGCGGCAGTACGAGGAGATCTGTGTGACGCGGTACGACGACGTCGTCGCCGGGGCCGAGTCCGCGGAGCAGCTGCGACGCTCGTTCACCGAGACCTTCTTCGGCACTCTGCTCGCCGACGCGGCGATCCACCGCCTCTGGTACGACCTGCGCAATCAGAGCCTGTTCGATTCCTCCTTCCGCGCCGACGTCCTCGAGATCGAGTCCCGGCGCGAGGAGATGATCTGGCGCGTCGTCGCCCGGTACTGCGAACTCGTCGGAGCGGCGCCTGTTCTCACGCCGGCCACCGCCTACATCACCATCGACGGCATCTTCCAGCGCGCCCTGCTGAACCAGATCGCCGAGCGCCACCCCGACGTCGACGAGGGCCGGGCTCAACTCGACGCCGTCTTCGACATGGTGACCGGTGGCGTACCCTCCTCCCACTGACGACCGCGCCGCGGATCCGCTCGGCTATCTCGGCATCGTCCGATTACCCGGTGCCGCACGCGCTTTCCTCCCCGCACTGCTCGGCCGCCTGGCCTTCGCGATGGTCGGACTGGTCATCCTGTTGGCGGTGCAGCGTGCCACCGGATCGTTCGCGGTCGCGGGTTCCGCGACGGGTGCGTTCGGTGTCGCCAATGTGGTGGCGTCACCGTATCGGGCACGTCTCGTCGACCGCATCGGTCAGCGGCGAGCCCTCGTCTCGATGGCCGTCGGATTCGCCACGGCCCTGGGCACTCTGGCCGTTCTGACGTACATCGATGCCCCGGCCTGGTCCCTGGTGCTCGGCAGTCTGGTCACCGGATTCTTCCCTCCCCCACTCGGTGCCTCGATGCGTGTCGTCTGGAGCTCGCTGACGCAGCCGGGGCCGACCCGCACCCGCGCCTACAGTCTCGATGCCGTGAGCGAGGAGTCGATGTTCACCATCGGTCCCCTCCTCGGCGCCACCCTCGTCACCGCCCTGTCCCCGTCGATCGCACTCGCCGCCACGGGATGCGTCGCCGTCGTCGGCACGGTCGGCATGACCACCAGCCAGCACTCGCGCGGACACGGCCCGCGCACGACAGGGACCACTCCCTCGTCGCGCCCACTCCGCCGGCCCGGCTTCGTCGGTGTCCTGACAGCGATGGCAGGGGTCGGGGCCGTCCTGGGAACCGTGGAGATCGCCGCCACAGCCTTCGCCGCGAAGCAGGGAGCCATCGGATCGGCCGGAACGCTTCTCGCGGCGCTCGGAGCCGGAAGTGTCTGCGGTGGACTGCTGTACGGGCGCCGGAGCTGGGCCGGCTCGCTGACCCGTCGACTTCTGACGACGGTCCTGATGATGGCCGTCCTCACCTCCGTGCTGTCGCTGGTCTCGACCACGGTGCCGCTGCACGTCGGACTGTTCCTGTTGGGCTTCTGCATCGCGCCCGCCCTGGTGACGGGGTACCTGCTGTCCGATCACCTCACCACCGCCGACGTGCGCACCGAGGCGTCGAGCTGGATCAACACCGCGGTGAACGCGGGCGCTGCTCTCGCCTCCGCGGGTATCGGCGTGGTGGTCGACTCCCGTTCTCCCGGTACAGGATTCCTGGTCGGTGGCGCCGCGGCGGCTCTTCTCCTCGTCCTGGCAGCGGTGACGAGGCCGCCCTCGTGACCGTCGTCGCCGTCACCGCCCGGCTCACTCTGCGCACCTTTTCCCCCGACGACGAGCACCGGCTCGACTTCTACACCGATCCCGAGGTCTGCCGGTACCTCATGCACGAGCCGTGGACGGCGGAGGACGCACGGATCGCAGTGCAGAGACGGTGCGAGCGAACGAGTCTCGACACGGGGGCATTGAATGCTCTGGTCGAGCTGAACGGCCGGGTGATCGGCACCGTCTCCGCGTGGTTCGTCGCCGAGGACACCGTCGAACTCGGGTGGACCTTCGCGCGCGACGTTTCAGGCCACGGCTACGCCACCGAAGCGGTGCAGGCAGTGCTCGACGAGGTACTCGCTCTGGACCGGGTCCGGCGCGTCACCGCGGAGATGGACGCGCGCAACGCAGCCTCCGCACGTCTCGCCCAGCGCGTGGGATTACGCGACGAGGAACTGCGCCTGCAGGACTGCTGGTGCAAGGGTGAGTGGACGGACACGCTCGTGTACTCGCTGAGCCGCTGACCTCGACCGGCCTCCGGCCTTCCCGCTGACCGCACAGGTTCTCGTAGGTGTTGCAGCGTCCGCAGCAACCGGGAACGTCCGCGGGAACCCCGACCCGCGTGCGCCATACTCGAGGAATGGCCGACATCGACTCTCTCCCCGTGGCCGAGTTCGCCTTCCCCGGGCCGCTACGCGATGCCCTCGTGTCGGCGATAGGCGCAGGCCGCAAGACGGCGACCACCTCACTGCGGGTGGAGTACGAGAACGAGCCGCTGCCCCGAGTGGGCGAGCGTCACAGGGTGATCGACTCCGGCGGCGCCACTGCCTGCGTCATCGAGATCACCGATGTACGCGTCAGCGCTCTCGGCGACGTCGACGATACGCATGCCGTCGCGGAGGGTGAGGGTCACGCCGACGTCGCCGCATGGCGTGCCGGGCACGAACGCTTCTGGCGATCCGACGAGATGGCGGACACGCTGGCCGGCCTCACCATCGACGACTCGACTCTCGTGGTCCTCGAACGGTTCCGGGTCGTCTGAGCCTCCGGCCTTCCCGCTGAGAAACGGCCGGCCTCCGGCCTTCCCGCTGAGAAACGGCCGGCCTCCGGCCTTCCCGCTGGCCTTTCGTGTTCCCGTAGGCGTTGCATCTACCGCGGGAACACGAAACTCCCGCGGGAACACGAGTCACGGCCGTCTTTCCCGCAGGTCACCGTGGTGGAAAGCCACCCGCACGCCCGAGGAACCCCGGCACGTCCTTGCCCAGCGCCGAGCCGAGCCACGCCGCGGCGTCGACCAGCACGTCCATGCTCACTCCCGTCTCGACGCCGGAGCGGTCGAGCGCGTAGATCAGGTCCTCGGACGCGATGTTCCCGGTGGCCGCGGGTGCGAACGGGCACCCACCGAAGCCGCCGATGCTGGCGTCGAGGGCCTGCGCCCCCGTCTCCAGTGCTGTCAGCGCGTTGGCGTAACCGGTGTTGCGCGTGTTGTGGAAGTGCCAGCGCTGCGGGATGTTCGGAGCGTTCCGGGTGGCGAGCTCCGCCAGTCGACGAACCTGCGCCGGCACTCCCACGCCGATGGTGTCGGCGAGGGCGATCTCGGCCGGTGCGCATTCGGCGATCCGCGCGACGAGTTCGCCGACTCGCGCCGGATCCACCTCACCGCTGAACGGGCACCCGAACGATGCGGCGATGGTGACCGTGCCCGGCACCCCCGCCGTACGCGCATCCGTGATGATGTCGTGCGCCGCCGCCACCGCCTCGTCGACGGAGCACCCCTGATTGCGCCTGCTGAACTCCTCCGTCGCGACGACCACGACGTTGACCTCGTCGACGCCGGCCGCCAGCGCGCGGTCGAGTCCACGTCGGTTGAGCACCAATCCGATGTAGGAGACGGAGCCGTCACGCGGGACGCCTGCCATGACCTCCTCGGCGCCGGCCATCTGCGGCACCCGCTTCGGATTCACGAAACTCACCGCCTCGATGCGCGTGGCACCCGAGGCGGCGCTGCGCGTGATCAGTTCGATCTTGTCGTCGACGGAGAGGACAGCGTCCTCGTTCTGCAGTCCGTCACGGGGACCCACCTCGACAAGTTGCACCGCAGTCATGGGCCCATCTTGCGCCGACACCCCGTTGTATGCAATAGCGGATCGGAAACGAGAATTTAACGACGATTACCGGGACACGCCATCGTCATGGGCCTACATTGTGAACAATTCACCATCGACCACAGGGAGTCGCATCCATGGCGAGGGCCGTCGACCGCGTCTACGCGCACATCCGCGACAGCATCGTGTCCGGGACGTATGCGCCCGGTGCACGTCTCGGAGAGGTCGAGATCGCCGAACTCACCGAGACCAGCCGGACACCGGTGCGTGAGGCGCTGCGACAGCTCGAGATGGAGGGACTCGTCGAGGTTCTGCCGCATCGCGGGGCTCGGGTGTACCAGTGGACGGCGGACGACCTCGAGGAGATCTACGACCTGAGGATGACGCTCGAGGCCATGGCCGCGGCACGGGCGGCCTCACGTATCGGCGAGAAGGACATCGACCGACTCGCCGAGCTGTGCGACCTCATGGAAACCGCGGCCGGGGAGGGAGCAGATCAACGCCTGGACCTGATGGCGCAGCTCAACGACGAGTTCCACGCCATCGTGCGCACTGCCGCGGCCAGCACCCGCCTCATCTCGATGCTCGGAGCGGTGATCCAGCTGCCGTTGGTGATGCGCACCTTCCATCGCTATGCCCCCGTCGATCTCGCACGCAGTCACGCCCACCATCGCGACCTGGTCGCGGCTCTGCGCGCCGGCGACGAGACGTGGGCGGACTCGGTGATGCGCGCCCACGTCCGCGCCGCCAAACATGTTCTGCTCCAAGCCCTCACGACCGACGAGACGAAGGAGTCCTCATGAGCGAGGCCCCCACCGGCCCACTGTCCGATCTGCGTGTCGTGGAGATGGGTCAGCTTCTCGCCGGCCCCTTCTGCGGACAGTTGCTGGCCGACTTCGGCGCCGAGGTGATCAAACTCGAGCCGCCCGGCACCGGCGATCCGATGCGCCAGTGGGGTCGGGAGAAGCCGCACGGCAAGTCCCTGTGGTGGCCCGTCGTCGCGCGCGGCAAAAAGTCCGTGACCTGCAACCTGCGCAGCGCCGAGGGTCAGGACCTCGCCCGCCGGATCATCGCGGACGCCGACATCGTGGTGGAGAACTTCCGCCCCGGCACGATGGAGCGTTGGGGCCTCGGGTTCGACGCACTCCGGGAGATCAATCCGCGCCTCATCATGGCCAGGGTCACCGGGTACGGCCAGAACGGCCCCTACGCACCGCGGGCGGGCTTCGGGTCCATCGGCGAGGCCATGGGCGGAATCCGCTACGTCACCGGCAATCCCGAGATGCCGCCGTCTCGTACCGGCATCTCCCTCGGTGATTCACTCGCAGCCGTGTTCGCCACGATCGGCGTCCTCACCGCGCTGCATCACCGGGAGAACACCGGACGGGGGCAACTCGTCGACTCGGCCATCTACGAAGCGGTGCTCGCCATGATGGAATCCCTGCTGCCCGAGTGGGAGATCGGCGGGTATCAGCGTGAGCGGACCGGCTCCGTGCTGCCGAACATCGCGCCCAGCAACGTCTATCCCACCCTGGGCGGCGAGATGATCCTCGTCGCGGCCAACCAGGATTCGGTGTTCGGCCGACTGGTCACCGCGATGGACCGGACCGACCTGATCGAGGATCCCCGCTACCGCGACCACGAGGCGCGCGGGAAGAACATGACCGAGCTCGACGACATCGTCGGGGCCTGGACGTCCGCCCTCGACACCGACACCGTGCTCGACCTTCTGCACGAGGCGGGCGTTCCCGCCGGGCGCATCTACACGGCGCGGGACATGTTCGACGATCCACACTTCGCCGCGCGCGAGGCCATCGTGCGCCTGGCGCACCCGGACTTCGGCGAGATCCCCATGGCGAACGTCGCACCGAAGCTCAGCGACAGTCCCGGCTCGGTCCGGCACGCCGGACCCGAACTGGGGGAACACAACTCCGACATCTACGGACGACTCCTCGGAGTCACGGAATCCGACCGGGCGGCGCTCGCGGAGCGCGGCATCATCTGACCTTCGCTCCTCTCACCCTCATAGCACGGGAGAACACCATGCGTTATCGACTCGGCGTCGACGTCGGCGGCACCTTCACCGACGTCTTGCTTCTCGAGGAGACGACCGGCACCACCTTCAGAGCCAAGACACCGTCCACCCCTGCGGACCAGTCGATCGGTGTGCTCAACGGCATCGCGAAGGTCTGCGCGGAGGCCGAGATCGAGCCGTCGGAGATCGGGCAGGTTCTGCACGGCACCACGGTCGCGACCAACGCCATCCTGCAGGGACGTGGTGCGCGCGTCGGGCTCGTCACCACGGACGGGTTTCGCCAGGTGCTGCAGATCGCGCGCTCCTTCGTCCCGGGCGGGCTCGCGGGGTGGATCATCTGGCCCAAGCCGGAACCGCTCGCGGCGCTCGAGAACACCGTCGAGGTGGTCGGGCGACTGGCTGCCGACGGGTCGGAGATCACTCCTCTCGACGAGGAGCAGGCCCGCGCGCAACTGCGTCGACTGGCCGGTGCGGGCATCGAGGCGCTGACCATCTCGTTGATCAACTCGTATGCGAACGACGCGCACGAGAAGCAGGTCGCGGCCTGGGCGGAGAGCGAACTGCCCGGCATTCCGGTCTCCATCTCGAGCCAGGTGCTTCCCGAGATGCGCGAGTACGAACGCACTCTGACGACGGTGGCCAACAGCTACGTGCAGCCGGAGGTCTCCCGCTACGTGCGGAACCTCGACCGGTCGCTGCAGGACAAGGGCATCACGGCGCCGCTGTCGATCCTGCGCAGTGACGGTGGCCTGGTGCAGTCGGCCAAGGCGGCCGAGTCACCGGTGTCCCTGCTGCTGTCGGGCCCGGCGGGAGGCGTCACCGGCGCGGTGTGGTTCGCCGAGCAGGCCGGCTACTCCGACTTCCTGACCTTCGACATGGGCGGCACGTCGACGGACGTCGCACTGGTCCTCGGCGGTGAGCCGCGGATCGGTCGTGAGACCAAGGTCGGCGACCTCGCTGTGCGCGCCACCAGTGTGGACGTCCGGACGGTCGGCGCCGGCGGCGGGTCGATCGCCCATGTCCCCGAGCTCACGAAGGCGCTGCGGGTGGGTCCGCAGTCCGCGGGAGCCGACCCCGGGCCTGCGGCCTACGGCAACGGCGGCACGGAGCCGACGGTGACCGACGCCAACGTCGTGCTGGGGTACCTGCCTGCCGCCCTCGCGGGCGGTGAGGTGAGCCTCGACGTCGACGCGAGCAGGACGGCAGTGGCGACCATCGCCGACGCCATCGGGCTCGGCAGTCCCGAGGAAGCGGCGTCGGGCATCGTCGACATCGTCAACGAGAACATGTTCGGCGCACTCCGACTGGTGAGCGTGCAGCAAGGCTACGACCCCCGCGACTTCGCACTGGTGTCGTTCGGTGGCGCAGGTCCGCTGCACGCCAACGCACTCGGGCGTCTCACCGGCGCGTGGCCCGTCATCGTCCCGCCGTCGCCCGGCGTCCTCTGCGCCTACGGAGACGCCACCACCTGCGTCCGCGACGAGAGCGCTCGCACGATGATCCGTGCGTTCTCCGACACCGACGACGCCGAGCTGCGCACCGCCCTGGCGGAACTCGCGACGTCCGCGGCCGCACGACTGTCGGCCGAGGGCGTGCCCGCGGATCAGCAGACGGCGAAGTACCAGGTGGATCTCCGGTACCAGGGCCAGGGCTTCGAGATCCCCGTAGACCTCGACGCGAGCGCACTCGAGTCCGGCGATCTGCTGTCCACTCTGGGAACGGCATTCGACACCGAGCACGAGCGTCTCTTCTCCTTCCTGCTGAAGAACGAACGTGAGGTCATCAACCTGCGCGTCACGGTCAGCGGGCCGCGACCGGACGTGGCGTTCCAGCCGCTCGAGGAGGGCGGTGCGGATCCGTCGGCCGCACTGGTGTCCACGAACGACGTGTGGATGGACGGCGAGTACGCGAAGGCCGGCATCTACGACCGGGCGAAGTTGCTGGCAGGCAACGTCGTCGAGGGACCCGCCGTGATCACCGAGATGGACTCGACCACGTTGGTCCTCTCCGGTCACGCCGCGACGGTCCATTCCAGCGCCAGCCTTCTCATCGCTCCCCGCTGATCCCCTCTCGCCCGGAACTCATCTCAGGAGACCTGATGGCCACGATCATCGAGACCTCGACCACGCCCTTCACCACGGTTCCCGTGGACCCGATCACGCTCGACATCATCGAGAACGCGCTCCGCAACGCGCGATACGAGATGGACGAGGTGCTCTTCCGTACCGCACTCTCACCCGGTATCCGCGAGCAGCACGACGAGTTCCCGCTCATCGCCGATCCGAGCGGGAAGATGGTCGTCGGGCAGTTCGGTCTGTCCGTGCCCGACTTCCTCGACAATTTCAACGGGACCGTCGGTGAGGGCGACATCCTCCTCACCTCCGATCCGTACGCGTGCGGTGCCGCCATCAGCCACGCCAACGACTGGCTCATCGTGCTGCCGATCTTCCACAGCGGCCGCGTCGTCGGATGGTCGTCGATGTTCGGCCACATGTCCGACGTCGGCGGAAAGACCCCGTCGTCGATGCCCACCGACGCGCACACCATCTTCGAGGAGGGCGTCATCATCCCGCCCTTCAAGCTGTACAGCGAGGGGCAGCTCAACGAGACCGCGCTCGACATCATCCTCAACCAGGTCCGCAAGCCCGACTGGAACAGAGCCGATCTCAACGGTCTCGTCGCCGCGTGTTCGACGGCGTCCCGGCGCATCGTCGAGTTGTGCGACAGATTCGGTGTCGACGTCTACCTGTCCGCCCTCGACGCACTGCTGGACCGCAACTACCAGGCGATGAAGGTGCTGCTCGCGATGCTCTTCGTCGACGGTGAGACGATCGAGTTCAACGACTTCATCTGCGACGACGGATGTGGTTACGGGCCTTACGAACTCGCGATCACACTGACCCGGCACGGCGAGAAGATCCACCTCGACTTCAGCAAGGCGGCGCCGCAGGCGGTCGGTCCGATCAACTACTTCATCAACGAGAACCTCGTCCGGATGTTCTTCGGGATCTACGTCATCACCGTGGCGGATCCGCAGATCCTCTGGAACGACGGCTTCTATCCGCTGATCGACGTCACCATTCCCGAGGACTCGTTCTGGAAACCGCGCTATCCCGCGGCGCTCAACGGCCGCAACCACGGCATCGGGCGGGTGTTCGACCTCTTCGGTGGGCTCCTGGGCAAGAACAATCCCGACATCCTCAACGCCGCCGGGTTCTCGTCGTCACCCCACTTCATGTACTCGGGCCACTACGACGGCGGACCGCGGGACGGTGAGTGGTTCCAGCTGTACTCCATCGGTTTCGGCGGCATCCCCGGCCGACCGATGGGTGACGGTCCGGACGGACATTCGCTGTGGCCGTCGTTCGTCAACATCCCTTGCGAGTACCTGGAGTCGTACTACCCGCTGCGCATCGAGCGGTGGGAGACGGTCACCGACACGGGCGGCGCCGGTCTGCATCGCGGCGGCAACGGCGTGGACGTGGCCTACTACTTCGAGGAGCCGGGCACCATCGCGATCCACGATGATCGCTGGCTCACCTATCCGTGGGGTGTGAACGGCGGCAAACCCGGTGCACGCGGACGCAAGTGGCTGATCCGCGCGTCGGGTGAGACCGAGATCCTCCCCAGCAAGATTCACGACGTCGAGGTGTCGCGGGGCGATGTGCTGCACTTCGTGACGTGGGGTGGCGGCGGCTGGGGCGACCCGCTGACGCGCGATCCCGAGCTGGTGGCGCTCGAGGTGCGTCGCGGCCTCGTCAGCGCCGACGGCGCTCTGACCGGCTACGGCGTCGTCTGCGACGCGGACGGTGTCATCGATGCCGACGCATCCGCGGGCCGACGCGAGAGCATGGCAGCCGAGCGGGGCGAGATCGAGGTGTTCGACAAGGGTCCGTCCCTCGAGGTCATCCTCGAACGGTGCGAGGAGGAGACCGGTCTGCCGGCGCCACGTCCGCCCGTCAACGTACGGAAGGCGGTGCGCGCGTGACGGACACGCTCGGGTCGTATCGCGAGTCGGGTTTCGCCGGCGATCTCGGACCGGGGCGCAGCGCGGCGGTACTGGTGATCGACGTCGTGCAGGCGTACCTCGTCGACGGGTCGCCCCTGCGCGCTCCCGTGGAGGACGCCGTCGCCGCTGCCGCGACTCTCGTCGCGGCAGCCCGCGACGCCGGGGTACCGGTCGTCTTCACTCGCGTGAGCTA
The DNA here is from genome assembly GCF_030208955.1 of Rhodococcus sp. MEB041. NCBI lineage: Bacteria > Bacillati > Actinomycetota > Actinomycetes > Mycobacteriales > Nocardiaceae > Rhodococcus > Rhodococcus sp. MEB041. The sequence continues at coordinate 136,424 of NZ_JARVSZ010000004.1, read as the reverse complement.
TCAGGCCGGCGGCGCCGACGGCGGGCTGTTCATGCGGAAGATCCCGGCGCTGAGCGTGTTCGAGGAGGGCTCGGATCTCGGCGACTTCCCGTCGGCCCCGCGGCCCGCAGCGGGCGAGACCGTCGTGACGAAGCAGTACGCGAGTGCCTTCTTCGGCACGTCGCTCGCCGCGACCCTCACCGCACGCGGTGTCGACACCCTCTACATCTGCGGCCTGACCACCAGTGGCTGCATCCGCGCCAGCGCCACCGACGCTCTGCAACACGGATTCCGGCCACTCGTGGTCGCGGACGCATGTGGTGATCGGGAGGCGGGGATGCACGAGTCGAACTTGCTCGACCTGCGGGCGAAGTACGCGGACGTTCTCACCCTCGACGAGGCGGTGGGGCACTGGGGACGGTCCGGATGACTGCGTCACATCCACGGCACTCGTCGTTGCCACCACGGCATCGATCGCGGTCGCTCCGATTCGACTGTCGCCGAGCGTAAGCGAGTATCGAGGGTGTCGACGGCGACCGCGAGGCGATGAGCGCGCCGCCCGCCGTTGTGCAGCAGCCCGGCGAGACGCGCCCGAGCATCGGTCGGAAGGTCACCGTCACACATCGGACACCCCGTGGGGCCGGTCCATTCCCATGCACGTGACACGGGGTGGGCGCCACCGCGAGCGACGCGCCGTTCCGTGCGCTCGACGTGGTCACGCCACTCGTCGAGGTACCGGAGCGCCGCGCCATCGCGCCGCGGTCGAGAGGGACGGTGCCGGCGAATTCCCTCGTCGGCGGTACGTGATGCCATGTCGATCCCGATGCAGTAGGGGAACCGTGCGACGACGCGGACGGGCATCGGGTCACCGTGGATCGAGCATACCGCCGCTCAGCACCGCCGCAAGGCTCGATCCCGTGGGATACCGACTGATCCACACCGCCTGGGCTGCGTGGTAGATGTCGGGCTTCCCGCCCCACACACTCGTCGCCACGGCGTTGTGCTCGTCGAGTTCGTGGTGCCACGATCCGCGCGCTCGGTCGACGTAGCAGTCGGCTGCGTGATCCCACCACGCGCGATAGTCGTTCTCGTACTGCCCTTCTCCGGTCCACCGCAGCAGGGTCGCGGCGGCGGCGATCGCCTCGCACAGCACCCAGTGCAATCGCTGGGTCACGACGGGCTGGCCGGTCCAGTCGGTCGTGTAGACGAAGCCGGGCGTCGACCCTTCCTGCCATCCGTCGGCAGCGGCGCGCCGATACAGCGATCGAGCGACGTCCACGTGGTCGTGGCCGCGCGCGCTGGTGGCCACGAGGGAGACCTGCAGCATCAGGCGCGACCACTCGAAACCGTGACCGACCGTCGCACCGTAGGGCTTGAACTGATCGGCCGGACTGTCGGAGTTGTACTCCAGCAGCGGTTCCCACTCGGTGGTGAAGTGTTCGGGGATGCGCCAGTCGTTGGCCTCGGACCACTCGATGACGCTGTCGCAGATGCGAGCGGCCCGCTCGCGCCACACCGTGGGGGCGCCGGCGTCCACTGCCGCGAGCATCGCCTCCACCATGTGCATGTTCGCGTTGATCCCGCGATAGTCGTCCAGTTCCGACCAGTCGGCGTTCCAGGTGTCCACGCACATGCCACTGCGGTCGTCCCAGAACCGGGCATCGACGACGGCGAGTGCCTCGGCGAGCAGTGCAGGTCCGCGAGGGTGACCCGCCGCGGTGGCCGTCGACGCCGCGAGAACGACGAAGGCGTGCGTGTAGGCCGACTTGGTCGCGTCGTCGGTCGACTCGACCCAGCCGTCGTGTCGGTCGTCGCGCAGCACCGTCAGGAGTCCGTCGAACAGTCGGTCGGCTCTGCGGCGAGAGCCCGGATGCCCGAGCAGCGCACCGAGGTACTGCACGTGCACCATGCGCGCGGTGATCCAGGTGAACACCGGCCGCGTCAGGTCCAGCTCGCCCGTGTCGTCGAGCCACGCCGCGCCTCCCGACGGGTGATCGAGAGTGCGGCCGAAGTCGAGCAACCGGGCGGATTCGCCGTCGAGCCACGACCTGTGGGACGGAAGCGTCGGCCAGGAGGGACCCGCAGGCATCTCGTTCGAGGACACCGCGTCACCCTACGAGACCGTCGGCGCCTCCCGGCTCGGAACAGCGGCACCGGTGCTGACATGATCGGGTCCCGCATCGAACAGGAGTCCCTCTGATGGCAGCACCCACGCGCGTCCACGTCACCCACACGTTCACGTCCGCACCGGATGTCGTGTTCGCAGCCCTGTCGGAGCACGAGAACCTCGGCCCCCTGTTCGGAGCGAAGATCACGCGTGTTCGTGACGGAGACAGCTCGCGCAACGGTGTCGGCTCCACGCGCGCACTGAAGCTCGGCCCGCTGCCCGCCTTCCACGAGACGACGATCGTCTCCGAACCGAACACCCTCATCGAGTACAAGATCACCAAGGGCTCACCGCTGCGCGGACACTGGGGCACCCAGCGCCTGACCCCGACGACCGACGGCGGCACCGCTCTCGACTACACCATCGGATTCGACGCTCCGGTTCCCGGCCTGGCTCTCGTCGTCGCGAAGGTTCTCACTTCGACCATCTCCGCCAAGATCGGCAACCTCGTTCCCTGACGTCGGTCAGTACGTGTAGTTGATGTCGCGGGAGAACGTGAACCCGCCCGTGGGTGCGGTGCAGGCGATGATGTCGTCCGGCCCGGACTTGCACACCACCCCGTCGACAGAGAGCACCTGGCCGACGTCGAGCACCAGAGCGTTCTGATCGACGTAGATGCCCTGCGTCGTGCAGAAGCTCCCCGAACCCGCACCGGTGACACGAATTGCCACCTTGTCGTTGGCCGCGTTCGAACACTGCGCACCCTCGACTGGGTTTCGGCCGTCCTCGGCCTGGCATCCCACTCGTCCCTCTGGACCGTCCGACGCCCAGATACCGCAGTGCAGGTTTCCCATCGGCGACGTGAAGTTGTACTTCCCGGGTTCGGTCAGGAACACCGCGGGATCGACGTTGCCTGCCTCGTTGCCGGACGGCTGGAAGGGCGCACCCCCGGGCACGAGATCGGCCGCTTCCTCCGGAGTTTGCTCCGGTGGGGTGGCAGCGGACTCCTCCGACGCCGGTGTCGCGGTGGTCGACTTCACCGCCGATGTCGCGGTGGTCGACTCCACCGTCGACGTGGCCACCGTGGTCCCCGCATCCGTCGCGGAATCCCCGCCGGAACACCCCACCAGAGCCGACGCACACAGTGCAGCGATCGGAACGACGAACGTCCGCATCGCCGTCATCGGGCCGGCACCTCGAAAGTGGGGCTCGGCGTGTGCGGGGTGTTCGTCCTGAACGTGACGGTGACCGGTCCTGCACCCGTGTCGATGTCGAGATAGGGGTTGGTCACGTTGGGGCCCTGGAAACGCCAGCTCGCCACTCGGTGTTCAGCGGTACCGCGAGCGCCGGTGTCGTGATTGTGCCAGTCCGCGTACATGGTCACGTAGCACTCGTAGTCGGCCAGCCCCACCCACGCGGGGCTGTACAGATGGGTCGTGAAGTCAGCGTGAATCTCGTCAGGGGTGTAGCCGCTGGTCACTCTGACATCGACCGTTCCGGCGAGGCACTGGGGAACCTCGGCGAGAGTGTGGATGCGGTGCTCTGGTGAGAAGTACATCGGTTGCGCACCGGCGTTCACGGTGCCACCCACCGTGACGACTGCCGTCAGGGCGCCGGTGACGACGACGGCGCGAGTGCTGATCGGGCGCTTCTTCATGACCCTCCTCGAGTGGACTGCATGGCCCGTCGAACCTAACACTTTCCGGTACGGAAAGTGTTAGTGTTTCCGTCATGGAAAGCCATCAGTCGCCAGACGATGCTCGCGCCCTGCTGAGTGAGATCCATGCCGACCGAGTCGTTCTCGCCGACAATCTCGTGGCGCCGACATGGTTCTATCCGACCTTCGCGGCACTGACCGCCCTGTACGTCGGTACACCGTCGCTGCCCGACGGCCACGTGCGTTCGGTGTCGACGTCTGTTCTGGTCGCGGCCGCGATCGTGACGACGGTGCTCTATCCCCGCCTGACGGGGGTACGCCCATCAGGAGTGGGTGTGGTCGGGTGGTGTGTTCTCGGTGGGCTGCTGGTGACCGTGCTCGGATCGTTGAGCGTCTCCTACGGTCTGGTGTCATCTCTGTCCGCGTGGTGGGTCCTCGTGCCACAGGCGCTGTGTTTCGTGCTCGTGCTGTTCGGCGGCCGCCTGTTCGACCGCGAGTATCGCCGCCATCTGCACGCAGACGACGTCCGACGCCCGTCCGGCCGGGCGCACTCCGGACCACGGTCGTGACCGAGGATCGGGGCCCCGAACCACGATTCGATGCCGTCATCCACGCACCGGTCCGGCTGCGCATCTGCGGGCTTCTACGCCGAGTCGACGAGATCGATTTCGCCATCATCCGCGACACCCTCGAGATCAGCGATGCGTCTCTGTCCAAACATCTCCGAGCTCTGTCGGACGAGGGCTACGTGTCGACGAAGAAGACGACATCACTCTCCCGCGGGGACTCGCGACTGGTGACGTGGGTCGAGCTGACCCGGGTCGGTCGCGATGCGTTCGACTCTCACATCGCAGAACTCGGACTCATCGCGCACGGTCGCCCGGAACAGTCGACGGCTCGGCAACCACTGTCGACGAGACTTCCCCACTTCGGACCGACACCCGAATTCGGCTGACGACCGCACGGCGTCGTCGCCTGATCCACGTCGTATCCACGTTGTTCACGCCGACGTCGACTCACCCGCCGTTCGAGTTCACCGGGGCTCGATATCAATGACCCGTCACCGTCGAACAGCGCAGCGGCACAGACAGAATTCGGGTCGCATCCTGTGCGCGGGGAGACCGGTGACGCAACGATCCGAGCGCCCGCCGACACGGGCACCCTGCTCGGCTCGGACTCGCTCGCGAACGATTGACGTGAGGGCGACGACGGTGCACAGTGCGCGCATGACACTGCCGCGCGAGACCGCCGACCGTCACCGCGCCGTCGCCGCGACCTTCACCACGCTCGTCGAGTCCACGTCGGCCTGGGATGCCCCGGCGCCCGTGGACGGTTGGACCGCACGGGATGTGGTGGCGCACCTCGTCAACTGGTTCCCGGCGTTTCTGGCGACGGCCACCGGGCTGGAACTCGATCGTGGGCGCTCACCACTCGAGGACCCGGTCGATGCCTGGCGTGTCCACAGCGACGCCGTGCAGAGAGTGCTGGACGGGCCGGACGCCGCGACCCCGTTCCACCATCCGATGATCGGCGAGATGCCACTTCCCGCGGCGGTCGGCCAGTTCTACGTACCCGACGTCTTCATGCACTCGTGGGACCTCGCCGCGGCCGGCGGGCAGGATCTCTCACTCGACGCCGACTACTGCGCCGAACTGGTCGACGGCATGCGGCCGATCGAGGAGCTCATGCGGTCGTCCGGCCAGTACGGGCCGGCTGTCGCAGTACCCGACGACGCCGACGATCAGACGAGGCTTCTCGGATTCATCGGGCGCGATCCGCATTTCCTCGGGCGCTGAGGCGCCCCGTCAGTCCTGCACTTCGCCCCGCTCGTGCTGCGTTCTCTGCTCGAGTTCGGCGTGCCCGCGGACAGAACCGTCCACACGTCCCCGTTCTCACTCCGCGATAACGACTCTGGACGCCCGGGACCGTGCGGGTGTGATCTGGATGAGAATCATTCACCGAGTCACGGAGGTCTCCATGAGCCAGAACCCACGCGTCGCCGTCGTCACCGGAGCAGCCCGAGGAATCGGCAAGAGTATCGCCGAACGCCTGGGCCGAGACGGTCTTCACGTCGTCGTCGCCGACCTGCCTGGTTCGAAGGACGGTGTCGACGAGACCGTCGAGACGATCGTCGGTGCCGGCGGTGTGGCCACGGGCGCCGCGGTCGACGTCGTGGACGAATCCTCGGTCGAATCGTTGGTGCGTACCGCAGTGGACGCAGGCGGGCGCCTCGACGTCTTCGTCGCGAATGCCGGAATCGCCCAGGTCGAAGAGCTGCTGAAGTACGACAGCGCCGACTTCGACAAGATCTTCGACGTCAACGTCAAAGGCGTCTTCAATTCCTACCGAGCCGCGGCCAACCAGTTCATCGCGCAGGGAGGCGGCGGCAAGATCATCGGCGCGGCCTCGATCGTCGCGTTCCGACCCTTCGCACTTCTCGGCCCCTACTCGGCGACGAAGTGGGCCGTACGCGGTCTCACCCAGGCCGCGGCCATGGAGTGGGCCGAACACGGCATCACCGTCAATGCCTACGGCCCCGGCATCGTCGGCACGGCGATGTGGGATCTCATCGACGAGAAGCTCGCCGCGAAGCACGGCCAGCAGAAGGGCGAGGCGCTCGCCGAGAACGCCCAGTCGATCCTGCTGGGCCGAGTATCGGTGCCCGACGATGTGGCGAAGCTCGTGAGCTTCATGGCATCTCCGGATTCCGACTACGTCACGGGCCAGACGATGCTCGTGGACGGTGGCATCCAGTTCTCCTGACGCGGACGAGGTCAGCCGGTGCGCAACCACCGGCTGATCTCGTTCGCCGCGGACCGCAACGCGTGCTCCACCTCGGCCGCCCGTCGACGGTCCACTTCCCGATCGGGGGTGCTGATGGCCACGGCTCCCATGACCGCACCCGACGCATCATGGACAGCCACTGCAGCGCACGCTTTCGTCGGAACGAACTCCCCACGCTCCCATGCCACCCCACGACGGGACACCTCTGCGAGGTGGTGTTCCAGTTCGTCGCGGTCGGTGATGGTCGTGGACGTGAGCCGCTCGGTGCCATGGGTGTCGAGGTACTCGGCTGCGTCCTCGCGGGACATCGCAGCGAGCAGGATCTTGCCGAAGGCAGTCGCGTGCCCGGCCTCGTGGAAACCGAAGTTCAGCGGCGTGATGCGGGGGTGGGTGGCGCAGTCGGCGACATGCGCCACCACAACGTCGGACCCGCGGTAGACGGCGAAGTAGCTTGCCGTCCCCAGTGTCTCGTGCAGCTTCGAGATACGCTGCCGCACCGACACAGGCACGCCGACCTGGCGATGCAGGCTGACACCGAGACGAGCCAACTTGTATCCCAGCTCGAACCGCTGTCGCGCTCGGAGATGAACGAGGTAGTCGCAACCGACGAGTACCTGCAGCAGACGGTAGGTCGTGGGCAGCGGGAAGCCCAGCACCTCGGAGACCTCCTTGGCGGTGGCGCCGCCGCGATCGGCCACCACCTCGAGCACGGCGAGGGTCTTCTCCACCGTGGCGACTCCGCCGGCTCCGGCGCGCCGCAACCGCGTCGGGACGTCGGGGGTCGGGGGATCACGGGGAATTCGATCGTCGTCGAGCACACCCCCATCGTCTCTCAGCACCGCCGCAGGGGGCGGAAGATCGAGCCCACGGGTTTCGTCGATCACAGAACTCGACGGGCGCGACGGTCCAACTCGCGGCGCACCCGGGTCCACTCGTTGGAGACCGACACGACGTCGTCCGGTGGCGCGTCGCGGGCAATGGCGGAACGGCGGTCCGTCACCAGCCGCTCGTACCGTTCCTGCAACAGATCGGTGGACATTTCCGCATAGTTCATCGCCCGACTCAGCTCTGACCGCGAGGGTGACCCGGCAGGTCACACCACACTCTCGATCTCCACGATCAGGATCCATCACCGGAGGTCGACTCGGGCATGAATGGCAGATCCCCCACGGACGGTCCATTGACCCGTTCCATTGTGGCGCCACCCTCTCGCGACGCGGTTGACGTGGAGACCGGCCGCGCCTAATTTGGGTGAACCTTCACCCATATGGAACTGGAGCCCAGCGATGGCAGAGTCGATCGAGCTGCTGATGCACGCCAACCTCCTGCAGGTCTTCGGCGAACGGGACCCCGCGGCGAGGCGGGCCGCAATCGCGCGGACGTACACGGAGGACGTCGTCTTCTCCGATGCCGAGGCTCGGGTGCAGGGCCACGACGCACTCGATGCCAAGGTGCAGGCGATCCTCGACGATGCACCGGGATTCGTGTTCACCGCGGACGGCAGCGTTCACCTCATGCAGGACGCCGGCTACCTGGCGTGGGCACTCGGCCCCGAGGGCTCCGATCCCGTCGTCCGCGGAGCCGATGTCGGCATCGTTCGCGACGGCCTCCTGGCACAGGTCTACACCGTCATCCTCACCTGAGGTCGGTGCCCGCCTCGATGCGGACCGTCCGTCGGCGGCCGGGTACAACAGGACGATGACCGAGTACGACGTGGCATCCGAGTCTCCCTACGCCTTTCTCGGCGAGGAGGAGACACGGGCCTGGTACGCCTACATGAAGGTGCACCTGCGGCTGCGCTACGAGATGGATCACCACCTGCGCGGCGATCACGGCATCTCTCTGGCCGACTACGACGTGCTGGTGGCGCTGGTCAGCGATCCCGAGCGCACGCTCTCGGTGTCCGACCTCGCCACCCGCATCGGCTCCGAGCGCAGCAGGGTCTCGCATCAGCTCCGCAGCCTGAGCACACGGAGACTCGTGACCCTTACGACCGACCCCGACGACCGTCGAGTGACCCGAGTTGCACTGTCCGACAATGGCAACGACACCCTCGCCGACGTCTCACCGCGACACATCGACTTCGTGCGGTCCGTCTTCTTCGACGCCCTCACTCCCCCTCAGGTGCAGGAGATGGCGACGATGTTCGAGGGCATCTACGACCAGTTGATCCGACACGGGACACTGCCCCGGCCTGTCGACCATCCGTGAGTCACCCGACGCCGATCAGTCGGAGTCGGTCGGGAACCCGGGAGAGCAACGACACATCCGATCTCACGGCGCTTCTCACGGGTTACCGACCCTCGAACACTCCCGGACACCGAGACTGGCGCGATTCACGAACTCCTGGTCGCCCGCTGCTCAGGAAACGGACCGCACGGCGCACGACGCGAGATACGCGGTGTCCGTTCATGCGAGCGTCGGGGCCCGCATGATGCAGAATCAGCCCATGACCACGGCGGAGTACGCATCTCCGCGACGAGCGCGCCCGTCATTTCTCGATGTCGATCGGTCCGATCGTGCAGCGACCGAGGCGAACGCCGCTGCGCTGGACCGAGACCTTCGCGACCGATGCGGTGTCCTGCTCGGCCTGATCGCCTCCGGGGACGACCGCGCGATGGTCGAACTGATGCTGGTCACTCGACCCGTGGTGTTCGCAGCGGCGTTGCGAGTTCTCGGAGACCGTGCGCGCGCCGAGGACACGGCTCAGGAGACGTACTTCCAGGTGTGGACCTCGGCCGGAACGTTCGACTCCGACCGAGGGACACCTCACGCCTGGTTGGCGACTCTCGCGCGCCGACGAGCGATCGACCGTTCGCGCTCCGACACGGCGTCGGCGAGGCGGGACACGGCGTACACCGCATCGCATTTCGACCGCGCTCACGACGGCGTCTGGGAAGCGGTGTGGACGAACGCCGACAACGATCTGCTGACGAAGGCGCTGATCGAACTGACCAGTCTGCAGAGGAGCGCAGTCGACCTGGTCTACTTCCAGGGCCTGTCCTGCCGCGAAGCAGCCGAGCGGCTCGGCGTACCTCACGCCACCGTCAAGACTCGCGTGCGAGACGCCGTGTTGCGCTTGCGACTTCACCTCGCGCGCACCGCCTGAGCGAGCGTTCAGAGGGTGCAGCGAGTCCCTGCCTCGGGTGTGGCCAGCTCGACGAGATAGTCGGCCACGATGTCGTTCACGCAGGCATTCGCACCGGAGATCGCGACGGTGTGCTGCTCGCCGTCCACGGGGAGCAGCGTTCCGCCCAGAGTGTCCGCGAGGTTCACACCCCCTTCGTAGGGTGTGGACGGATCACCCGTGATCGAGATCGTCAGAGTGTCGGGAACGCCCTCGACATCCTGTGCGTAGGGAATTCCGAGTGTCGGCTCGGCCGGCCAGAACTCGCACGGATCACGAGCCCCCTCCGGACCGAGTCCCGCGTCCGTGAACGGCGCGATCTCCTGAATTCTCCGTTTGAGCTCGACTTCCTCCTCCGGTGTGTTGCGGTCCTCGTCCATGCAATTGACGGCGTAGAGCGCTTCGCTGAAGTTGGGGTGGGTGCCGTCCTCGTCGCGGCCGCCGAACACGTCGAGGATCTTCAGCAGCGTGTCTCCCTGTCCCGCAGTGACCTCGGCTATTCCTCGGATGATGACAGGCCACACCGTCGAGTCGTAGAGTCCCGCGACCACCGCTCCGTATGCAGCGTCGAAGTCGAGGCGCCGACCGCTCTCGGTGACGATGGGATCCTCGACGAGAGGCCTGACGATGTCCTGGAACCTCTCGACCGCCCTGCTCGGATCGGGGCCCAGCGGACAGTCCGGAGACGCCGCACAGGACGCGGCCATCTCGTCGAACGAGCGCTGGAAGCCGGTGAACTGGTCGACTCTGCGGTCGGCCGTGCTCTGAGCGGGGTCGATGGCGCCGTCCAGGACCATGGCGCGCACGTTCTGAGGGAACATCTCGGCGTACACCGCTCCCAGTCGCGTTCCGTAACTCTGACCGAGGTAGCTCAGTTTCTCGTCGCCGAGCACCTCTCGCAGAATGTCCATGTCCCGCGCGGCATCTCGAGTTCCGACCGCCGAGAGGACGTCGTCGCCGCCCGAGCGCTCGGCGCAGCGTTCGACCAGGCGACGCGAGTCGTTCTCCGTCAGCGTTCTCGAGCCGGTCAGCACCGTGGTGTACGCCTCGCCGGCGTCGTTCTCGGCATCGGTGAAACAGTCGATCGCCGGTGTCGACGCACCGACCCCGCGAGGATCGAAGCCGATCAGGTCGAAGTGTTCGGTCACGCGACTGTCCGCCAAGGTCGTCGCACCCGCGGCGGCCATGCTCATTCCCGGCCCACCGGGCCCACCCGGATTGAGCAGCAGTGACCCGATTCGCTCACCCCGCGCGGGTGCCTTCAGCAGGGCGATCTGCGCCGTCCGACCGTCGGGATCGTCGTAGTCCAACGGCACGGTCACGCGAGCACACTCGAAGGTCGGGTCGGCGGCGAACGCAGTGGCATCGGCCGACGTCACCGCGTACCCGTCACACGACTCGAAGGCCACGTCCCGGTCGTGAACACTGCTCAGATCCGGCTCGGTCCGCGGTTGCGCACACCCGGCGAGCACCAGCGCAGTGACTGCCACGGTGACTCCTGCCGTTCTGCGGCTCACGACAGCGACCCGCTCGGTGCGTGGACGGACGAGGGACTCGCGGAATGTCCGCGCCCACCCAGGTGCTGGGCGAGGAACCGCTCGACCTCGCGGTAGAACGCGATGGTGTTCTCGGGGTTGACGAACCCGTGTCCTTCGTCGTCGAAGACGAGGTAGTCGACGTGGACCCCACACGAGCGGAGGGTGGCGACGACGTTGTCGGACTCGGCTCTGGTGACACGAGGGTCGTTGGCTCCCTGCGCGATGAGCAGGGGCGCCGTGGACGCGTCGAGACGGCTGATCGGGGACCGCGCGAGCATGTCCGCTTCCTGCTCCGGATCACTCGGGTCGCCGACGAACCGGTACCAGTTAGTGACCAGGCTGGCCCGGAGAAAGGACGGTTGTGTCCTCATGAAGTTGGCGAGGTCCGAGATGCCGACCAGATCGACCGCCGCGGTGAACACGTCGGGGGTGAAGGTCGCGCCGACCAACGCGGCGTACCCGCCGTACGAGCCGCCCATGATCGCGACGCGCTCACGATCGGCGTACCCCTGCTGTACGGCCCACTCCACCGCATCGACCAGGTCGTCGTGCATCGCGCCCGCGAGTTCCCCCACCGCAGCGTTGGTGTGAGCCTTCCCGTAGCCGGTGGAACCGCGGAAGTTGACCTGCAGCAACGCATACCCGCGGTTGGCGAGCATCTGCACGGCGGGATCGAAACCCCACGAGTCGCGATACCATGGGCCGCCGTGGACGAACAGCACCATCGGCAGCGCGGTCGGGTCGACGCCGAGAGGCAACGTCAGGAAGGACGGCAGCGCACGCCCGTCGCGCGCCTCGATGGTCACCGGTTCCATCGGCGCCATCGCGGTCGGCTCGAGATGCGGATACGGACGGAACAACTGGCGGCTCGCACCCGTGGTGTGGTCGTAGAGATAGGTGACGGCGGGATCCCGATCGTGCACGAAACTGACGGTCCAGCGCAGTCCGCTCCGGTCCGAGGACAGTTCGCCGACATCGCCGTCCGAGAGCAGTTCGAGTGCTGCCAAAACCTCTCCGAAGCGCTCGTCGAGGACCCGTATCTCCTGGCGCTCGCCCAGGTATCGCACCCCGAGCAGGCCGCCGGTCTCGGCGTCGCAGATCAAGGGCGACGATGTCTGTTCGACAGCGCGGCGGGCTGCGTCGAGTTCCAACGTCGGGTGCGAGTCGACGACGGTCTCCTCGCCGGTGTCGAGGTCGAGGCGCACGAGGTGCGTCAGGTCGCGGCCGCGGGTCGAGCCCATCCACAAGCCTGTACCGTCCGGGGTCATCTGAGTCGGGGTGATCCCGATCGGGTAGTCCGTCGCGTCGATCGACGCGATCGGATTCCGTGTTCCCGACGGGGTGACCCGGGACAGGAGCAGGTGGCCGTCGTCGGTCATCTCCTGCTCGACGAGCGTGTCGTCCTCCGCGAGCATCAGCAACCGGTCCGGCCCGGCGCTGCGTCCGATCACGGTGATCTCACCCGTCGCGACGTCGATCCTGTGGAGGTCGAACTCGGCAGGGTTCCGCGCGTTGAGCATCACCGTGTAGCTGCCTGCACTCCCGTGCACGGGCAGGAGTTCGATCGCACGAGCGCCGGGGAACGGCGTGAGATCGACGGCGGGACTGCGGGGATCGTCGAGATCGACACGGAACACGTGGTGGTTCTCGTCGCCTCCGCTGTCCTGCAGGTACAGCAGCCACCGGGGGTCGTCGGTCCACTGGAAGTTCGTGACGCTGCGGGTCTCGTCAGCGCTCACGCATCGTGCATCACCCACGGCGGAGAGATCCGGGGCGATGTCCTGCACCCAGACGTTGAGCCTGTTCCTCCACGGTGCGAGGAAGGCGATTCTGTTGCCTTCCGGAGAGATTCGGGCACCGACCGCGGCGGGCGGGCCGAAGAGGTCGTCGATCGCGATCAGATCGGGTGCAGTGGTCATGGGAGGTCCTTTCCTCTGGTGGGGCGGGTGTCGAGCTGTCTGTCAGTGGTGTGTCTCAACGGACGAAGTGGTTGGTCGAGCGCCGGAACGCCCAGACGGTGACCACCACGGCGACCGCGAACAACGGCGCACCCATCGCGATTCTCGCGACGGCGAGCCAGCCGGTGGCGTCGGTGTCGTACAGCCAGTCCTGCACGAGGTACCGGGCACCGAAGAGCACCGCGAAGGTGAGAGTGGCGACGTCGTGGGCGCGGCGCACCGAGGAGTTCCGTCGCCAGGCATATCGGTTGCCGTGCAGCGCGTTCCACAGCAGGCCGGTCACCGGTCGGCGGATCAGCACCGATGCGAGTACCACGACGCCGGCCACCAGGCTGGTCCAGATGCCGAGAAGGAAGTAGCCGTTCGCACTGCCACTCATCGCCGCGACGGCGCCGGCGGCGAGAACGCCGACGAGACCGCCGCTCGCCCCGGCGATCGACTCACCACCTCGGACGCGATGGACGGTCAGTCCCAGTGCGACGAGCACCGCGGCGCCGATCGCGACCGGCAGCGTCCAGACGGCGTTCGCGACGACGAACACGATCACCGGTATCGCGGTGCGGATCATGCCGCTGGTGCCACCCAGACTGTCCACCACCCTCGCGCCGGCATCGGTGGTCGGTGCGTCCTGCGTGCTGTCGTGCGGCGGGTTCGTCATGTCGCCCTCCTTGCGCCTCGGTCGATCCGGTCGAATGTGTTCATCGACAACCAGAGTCGTCGAGCTGACCGACCGCTGCCAGTGCCTGCGTGCACCGGATACGGTGACACTGTCATCGACCGGTCATGACAGATGTCACGGCGTCAGCCGGTGCTCACTGCGTCGCCCGAGGACACTGGGCGTCCTTCTCCGGCAGTAACTGTCCAGCACGGACTGCGGCATGCCCCGATTCACCAGGAACGTCGGTTGGTCGAGCCCCGTACCACCGGGGCCGCCCGGGTTGAGCAACAGCACCCCTCGCCGTTCCTCCGGCTTCTGGGAGGGCAGCCGAGAGATCATGACGTCGATCTGTCCAGCGTCGGGGTCGTCGTAGTCGATCGGCACGGGCACCGACGCGCACTGCAGGCGCGACGGTTCCTCCGCTGGGTCACCGACGTCGTCGGGACATGAGGACCACTCGAGGTCGGGCATGGAATATGGTTGCTGCACTGCAGCATCGGGCTGAGACGCGGTGGAGGTCGTCGAGCAGCCGACGAGAACGAGGCTGATCGCGGCCACCGCAGCGGTACGCGTGTCGTATCGGTTCACGGGATGTCCATTCGGTAGCAGAGGTGGCCGACGGCCGATCAGTTGCCGGCGGCGTCGAGCCAGTGATAACGCAGTCGCAGAGCGCGTTCCGTGCTGCCCACGGCGGCACCGACGGTGGAGGCGACCGTCGACCACGTCGGCAGATCGATCGGTGCGGCGATGACACCGACCGACTCGGCGATCGGCGGAATTCGAGACACCGTCTCGACGAGATACACCGCGAGCGACAGGACTCCGCTGAGAACGAGGGCGATCGAGACGACGCCGATGACCGAACTCGCCGCGGGGTGCCGCCTGTCGAATCGGGCCCGGCGCCCTTCGGCCGAGCGAGGGTCGGGGCTCAGCTGCCGCTCGCTCCCGTCAGCGGAGACGAGATGGCACCGCTTGACACCGAAACCACTCATCGCGACCTCGATGCGGCCGTCCTCGACGGGGAACGCGGCGGGCAGTGCCGACCGTGCTTCGCACAGACCGTCTCTGTACAGATCGGCCGTGACAGAACCGGAGGCCTGGTCCTGCCAGTGTCGGATGTCGACGGACCATTCCGGCTCATGGGGGCCCGACGGTGGGAGATGAAACAGCGCACGTCCCAGCAACTGCCACCATCGGAACGGCTGCAGTGCTCGCCCGTCGCCGGGTCGCACCCAGACGAGCCGCGCGGCGGCGCCTGACTCGATCGAACATGATTCGCTCCTCTTCCGCCGGCCGTGCCACTAGCACGCTGTACTGTCGCGAACGATGGCGACGACGCTAGCACACCGTGCTAGCACATTGTGCTGGTCGCGTGATCGGTCCTGCTCAGAGCAGGAACGAGCGCAGAGGAACAGAGGGGACGCGATGCCGACACCGGACGAACCCGGCCCGGACACGCGGGCGCGGATACTCATCGCTGCCTGCGAGATGATCGGTGAGGATCCGGCGTCGACACTCAGCGTGCGATCGGTCGCCGCGCGCGCCGGAGTGAGCATGGGATCTCTCCGTCATCACTTCCCCACCCAGCGCGCACTGCGCGAGGCCGTTCTCGCCACGATCTACGACGTGGTGACACCGGACGCCGACGTCATCCACGACCGATCGATACCAGCTCGGGATCGCCTCGTGCGCTGCCTCGAGCAGGTTCTGGTGCCTGCCGTCGGTGCGCAGGCGCGGCGCGCGTTGATCAGCACCGTCGAGGCGTTCGCAGTACCCGAACCCACCGCAGACATCCGAGCCGCCTACGCGTCCTTCGCCGAGGAAGCGCAACGGAGAGTCGAGCAGTGGCTCGACATTCTCGCCGCCGAAGGTGCAGCGCCACAGGGTGATCAGTCGCTGAACGCCGCGTTCCTCAACACGGTTCTCGACGGCCTGTTCTGGGACCGGGCGATGCCCACCGATCCCGCCACGCTGCACCGAGCGACCGCCATTCTCCAGCATGCAGTGGATTCGGTCCTCACGCCGCCGTGACCACGTCGAGGATGTGGCTCGGGCTTCATCCTCACCGCGAGGAGGCGGATGGACGACCCGTGCTGCGCCGTCTCGACACCGCCCGGTGGTCGTGATATGCCTGGCGGCATCGTCGCCACCGCGCACGCATCGACCGACCGGAAGGTCCACCCATGACCGCCGACCTCGCCGCAGGCCCCGACACCCACTCGTCCTCAGCATGGGCGCCGCTGCGTGGCAGGGTGTATCGCACGCTGTTCATCGCTCAGCTGGTGTCGAACATCGGCCTGTGGATGCAGACGGTGGGATCACAGTGGTTCCTGGTGGAGCAGAACAGCAGCGCGACCGTGGTCGCCCTCGTGCAGACGGCCAGCCTGCTGCCCACCTTGTTCTTCGCCCTCCTCGCCGGCGGACTCGCCGATCTGCTCGATCGGCGCAGGTTGTTGATCGCGATCAGCACGTACACCGCCGTCGCCGCGACGGCCACCGCGGTGCTCGCCTTCACCGACGTGCTGACCCCGATGATGTTGCTGGCGATGACGTTCCTGCTGGGGTGCGGCTCCGCGCTGTCGTCTCCCGCATGGCAGGCCATTCAGCCGGAACTGGTCCCGGCCGAACAGATCCCGGCAGCATCCGCCCTGGGCGGCGTGACCGTGAACGGTGCGCGCGCCGTCGGCCCGGCCATCGGCGGCGTGATCGTGGCTGCGGCCGGACCCGCCGCGGTGTTCGCCATCAACGCCCTGACGTTCGTCGTCATCATCGGCGCGCTCGTCTGGTGGCGTCGGCCCGCAGACGACCGGTCCGTCGACCGAGAGCGCCTCGGCAGGTCCATGCTGACCGGGCTGCACTACATGCAGTCCGCACCGATCGTGCGCCGGATCCTGCTGCGCTCGGCCCTGTTCGCCTTCCCGGCATCGGCGCTGTGGGCCCTGCTGCCCCTGGCCTCGTCGCGCCACCTGCACTTCGGCGCGTCGGGGTACGGGCTCGTCCTGGGAATGCTCGGTGTCGGCGCAGTGTCCGGCGTGGCGCTCTACCCGCGGTTGCGACAGTCGATGTCGGGCAACGCCGTGCTGGCACTGTCCGCGGTCACCTATGCCGTCGGCGTCGTCTCCGTGGCCTACCTCCCCGCCGGCGCGGCCGTCCCGTTGCTGCTGCTGTCGGGCGCCGCGTGGATCGCCACCCTGACCACACTCAACGCGGCGATTCAGCTCTCTCTCGCGCACTGGGTGAGAGCTCGGGGGATGTCGATCTACCTGTTGGTGTTCATGGGCTCCCAGGCGCTGGGCTCGTTCGTCTGGGGTCTGGTCGCGTCGCACGTCGGTTTCGCTGCGGCGCTACTGATCTCGGCGGTGCTCTTGGTGGTCACCGCCGCCAGCGTCACGGTCCTGCCTCTGCGCGCCGACACCGGCACGCTGCCGCGCGGGGTGTCGACGGCGTGGCCGACACCGATGGTGATGTTCGAACCCGAACCCGACGACGGCCCCGTGGTCGTCTCGGTGACGTACCGGGTGCGGCCCGACTCGACGACCGACTTCGACCGCGCCATGGCGGCCGTCGGGAAAGCTCGCCGCCGGACCGGCGGGTACTCCTGGGCACTGTTCAGGAACGGCGAGGACCCGTCTCTGCGTGTCGAGCAGTTCACCGCCCGGTCGTGGGGCGATCTCGAGCGGCAGCACCGTGAGCGCTGGACCGAGTCGGATCACCAGCGGATGACCGAGGCTCTGTCCTACACGGTGACCGGTACGACCGAGAAGGAGGAACACCTGTTCGGCGTACCGGCCGACCGGTAGTGCGAGACCCCGGCCGGACGTGACGACCCCCGGTCAGGCGTGCAGGAACCTTGTCGTCAGCCACTGATCGGGACCCACGAAACCTGGAGGTCGCCATGCCCTACATCACCACCACCGACGGAACCGAGATCTACTACACCGAGCAGGGCACCGGAAAGCCCGTGGTGCTGAGCCACGGATGGCCGCTGTCGTCGGATGCCTGGCAGGTCGAGCTCAAGCTGCTCGCCGACGCCGGCTACCGGGCCATCGCCCACGATCGCCGCGGACACGGCCGGTCGTCCAAGACCTACACCGGCAACGACATGGACACCTACGCCCGTGACCTCGCCGAGCTCGTCGAGGCTCTGGATCTGCAGGAACTGACGTTGATCGGCCACTCGACCGGCGGCGGCGAAGTCGTCCGCTACGCCGCCCAGCACGGCGGATCCCGCGTCGCCCGCGTCATCACTGCCGGCGCCGTCCCGCCCATCATGCTGAAGTCGGAGTCCAACCCGGAGGGCACCCCGATCGAGGCACTGAACGACATCCGCGACGGCGTGCTGACCGACCGCTCGCAGTTCTACCAGGATCTCGCGCAGCCGTTCTTCGGCGCCAACCGTGACGGCGCCGCGGTCTCGCAAGGCGCGATCGACGACTTCTGGCGTCAGGGAATGCTCGTCAACCTCGCTGCCGCCTACGACTGCGTGAGAGCGTTCTCCGAGACCGACTTCACCGAGGATCTGAAGGCGCTGACGGTCCCGATCTTCATCGCCCAGGGTGACGACGACCAGATCGTCCCCATCGCGGCGGCGGCCCTGAAGTCCATCGACCTCGTCCGGGACGGCACGTTGAAGGTGTACCCGGGCGCACCGCACGGCATCTACGGCGACTACCAGAAGGCCCTGGACGCAGACATTCTCGACTTCCTCGCCCGATGACCACCCCCCTCGCCCTCGGGCCCGTCGGCAACGTCTTCTACTTCGTCGACGATCTCGAAGCCGCAGTCGAGTGGTACTCCGCCCGGCTGGGTCGCACACCGATCCAGCGGGGCGGGGCACTGGTGGCCTTCGACATCGACGGGGTGCGGCTCACGCTGCACGAGAACGACGACTACAACTCGTCCGGGCCGGCAGGAGTCTCCGCCTACTGGACCGTGACCGACGTGGATGCGATCGTCGCGGACTGGACAGCCCACGGAGCGGTTGCACACCGGGGACCCAAGACGGTCTTCACCGGTGAACGTCTGTGCCAGCTGCTCGATCCGTTCGGCAATCTGTTCTCGGTGCGACAGGCTCCCGCAGAGATGGATGTCAACGGCTAGGACAGGGGATCAGAGACCAGAAAAGCGGCCACGCGTATCGCGAGGCCGCTTTTTCTGAACTGTGTGGAGCCGCCTAAGAGAATCGAACTCTTGACCTTTTCATTACGAGTGAAATGCTCTACCGACTGAGCTAAGGCGGCGCGGCTCCCGGAGGAGCCATCGCAAGTTTAACCGGTCCCCCCGCCCGAACCCAAAACGGGGGTCAGCGGGCCGCCGCGCCCAGTGTGGCGACCATCGCGTCGACCGCGAACTTGGGCTTGACGTTCATCTCCAGGGCTTCGCGGCACCGGAGGATCGCCTCGATGCACTGCAGCAAAGACTCGGGAGTCGACACCGAGGCGAGGCCACGGGCCTGGTCCTCCATGTCGGGGTGCGTCATCGTCGACGAGGCGCCGTACGACTGTGCGAGAGCGTCGCGGTACAGCCCGGCGAGGTCGATGAGTGCCCGGTCCAGCGAGTCTCGACCGGTTCGAGTGCGCCTCGACTTCTGCCGCTGTTCCAGTTCCTTGAGCACGCCGGCGGATCCGCGCAGCGCGCCCGCTGCACCCTTGCCGGTGCCGCCGGCGCCGAGGGACGTCCGCAGTTCGTCGGTCTCCCGCTCGTCGCGGTCGGCGTTGATCTGCACCGCGTCGGACTCGGCGGCCTTCACCAGTTCTTCGACCACCGCGTACTGGGTGGCGGGGCGGAGCGCCGCCTTGGCGATGCCCAGTGCCCGCTGCCGTCGCTCGCGTGCCTCGGGGTCCGTCGCCAAGCGGCGCGCGCGGCCCACGTGTCCGCCGCCCACCGAGGCGGCCCACGCGGCGGTCTTCTCGTCCAGGCCGTCGTTCTCCCGCAGTACGCGTGCGATGTCCGCGGGTTTGGGCGTCACCAGAGCCACGTGCCGGCAGCGCGAGCGGATGGTGACGGCGATGTCCTCCGGATCCACGGACGGTGCGCAGAGCAGGAATATGGTGCGGGCCGGCGGCTCCTCGACCGCCTTGAGGAGCGCGTTGTAGGCGCGCTCGCCCAGCCTGTCCGCGTCCTCGATGACCACGATCTGCCACGTCCCCGTGGTGGGGCGACGCGCTGCCATCTGCACCACCTCGCGCATCTCCTTGACCGAGATGCTGAGGCCCTGCGGCACGATGCGGCGCACGTCGCCGTGGGTGCCGTGCATGGTGGTGGTGCAGGCGTGGCAGTGGCCGCACCCGATGACGTCCGGATCCGTGCACTGCAGCGCAGCCGCGAAGCAGACAGCGGCGATGGAGCGGCCGGACCCGGGAGGCCCGGTGAACAGCCACGAGTGCGTCATGCGGGAACCGATGTCACCCTCACGCGCAGCCGCCGCCGCGTCGGACAGCTCGGCGACCACCTCGTGCTGACCGACCAGCCGTTCGAACACTCCCGCCATGGGAGGAGAGCTTAGTGCTCCTGTGCGACAGCCCCACCGCGACGCTTGGCCAGCAACGAGGACACCCCGGTCATCACGGCCACGACGATGGAGCCGACGACGAGACCGATCAGCGCGGATGCCAGCGTGTTGACGATCCAGGCCAGCACACCCCCGATACCGGCGACGTCGTGGACCGCGTCCTCCATGTGGTGGACGAACTCGTAGATCGGGTGGAAGCCCAGCTCGTCGATGCCGTTGAGCAGGATGTGGCCGCCGACCCACAGCATCGCCGCGGTGCCCACCACGGACAGCACCGCCATGACCTTGGGCATGCCCTTGACCAGGCCGCGCCCGACGGTCTGCGCGATGCCCGACGAGGTGTCGGCCAACCGGAGACCGATGTCGTCCATCTTCACGATGAGACCGACAACGCCGTAGACGAGGACGGTGATCACCACGGCGACGACGGCCAGGATGATCAGTCGGCTCCAGAAACCCTCGGCGGCGATGGTGTCGAGCGCGATGACCATGATCTCGGCGGACAGGATGAGGTCGGTGCGCACAGCTCCGGCGACGACAGCGTCCTCGTCGCGAGGTCCGTCCTCCTCGTGATCGTGAGCGCCGTGTCCGGAGATGGCGCCCCAGATCTTGTGCATCGCTTCGTAACTGAGGTAGGCACCGCCGACCATGAGGATCGGCGTCAGCAGCCACGGCAGGAACTGGCTCAGCAGCAGCGCGATCGGCAGGATGATGAGCAGCTTGTTACGGAGCGACCCGAGGGCGATGCGACGCACGATGGGGAGCTCACGTTCGGCGGCGAGGCCGCGCACGTACTGCGGCGTCACGGCGGTGTCGTCGATGACCACACCGGCAGCCTTGGCCGTCGCCTTGCCTGTCGCGGCACCGACGTCGTCGATCGACGCCGCCGCCAGCCTGGCAAGCGCTGCCACGTCGTCGAGCAGGGCTACGAGTCCGCCGGCCATCAGTACTCCCGAAGTAGGTCAGTGGTTCGAGAGTGAGAGTACCGCTCCAGGGGTGGGCTCGGCCGCGCATCTCGCAGCAGTTCGCGCAGGCCCTGGACCGTCGCGAACTGCCGAGAGGTGCGCGTACATTCTCCATCCCCAGCCTGTGGATCACGGCCGACGACTCGAGGCCCGCATCGCGCACCCTTCGATGCATGTGTCTGATCCCCCGAGCCGATCTCCGACGACGCGGCGTGTCCGACGGTGAGATACGCGCTGCTGTCCGGTCCGGTTCGATCGTTCCCGTGCGCCGCGGCGTCTACGTCGATCCGGCGACGACCGACTTGTCCGACGACCGCACCCGCCGACTGCTCGAGCTACGCGCCGCCGTCCTCTCCTCCGACAGCGATCTGGTGGTGAGCCACAGCTCGGCAGCGCTGGTCCACGGCATCGACCTGTGGCCCGACATCGATCGTCGAGCACACCTGACGGCGAATCGATCCGGCGGTGGTCGGGCCGGCACGTCGCGCGTCGTGCACGCATCGCCACTGCACCCGGACGACGTGACGACGGTCGACGGGGTGCGTGTCACCTCGCTCGCCAGAACAGTCGTCGACCTCGCCTGTAGTCGGCCGTTCGAGTCCTCGGTCTGCTCCGGCGATGCTGCTCTGCGCCGAACATCGGCGGACGATCTGGCTGCGACGCTGGTCCGAGCGCACGGTCGTCGCGGGATCGACAGGGCGCGGCGGGCCATCGCCTTCATGGACGGTGGCGCCGAGAGCGTGGGTGAGTCTCGGAGCCGGGTCTACCTGCACCGGCACGGCCTCCCCGCTCCTGCGCTCCAATGCGACGTCCTCGACGAGAGCGGACGCTTCGTGGGACGGCCGGACTTCCTGTTCGACGGAGTGATCGGCGAGTTCGACGGGCTTGCGAAGTACCGCGAGTACGGGGATGCAGCGGATGTGGTGATCGCCGAGAAACTGCGCGAGGACCGGTTGCGCTCACTGGAGTGGCGGATCGAACGGTGGACGTGGAACGACCTGGCGACGTCGGCTCTCGCCGATCGTCTCCGCGCAGCGCTCACAGCAGCAGAAGGACGCGCACCCCTCGGCAGTACGCGCAGGCACGGGACGGTCGCGAACTGCGGGGAGGTGCGCGTCCAGGACGGCAATCGCGCCTAAAACTCCAACCCCATGTCACCCGCCACCACACCCATCGTCGACTGCCCGTCCAGAGCCTCGCGGAGGATGTCGGCGTGCCCGCTGTGGTGGGCGATCTCGCGCAACAGGTGCAGCAGTACGCGCCGCGCGGTCCACCAGATGCGCTCCGGCGCCCACGGTGCGGTGGGTTGCGGGATCAGGTCATCGAGGCTGCCGAGCGCGGCGATGCACTGCTCCAGCGCGCGGCCGGCGGAGTCGAGTTCGGCCAGCACCTGTTCGATCGACTCGGGCACCTCGGGCTCGCCCGATCCCGAGAAGTCGACGGTCGAGTTCTCGTCGCGCTCCTCGAGCATGGTCACGTTCCCGCGGATCACCGACGCGACGTGCGCGATCAGCGAGGCGAGCGTGAACTCACTGACGGTCGTGCGCCGACGCGCCTGCTCATCGGTGATTCCCCGCGCCGTGATCGCGAGCATCCCGCGCTGATCGGCCAGGATGGTGACCAGATCGAGCTTCTCGCCCGTGACGTCGACCGACGGCCCCACGGATGTGTACGTCCCCGCCATGATGTGCCCCTCTCCTCGTGTGTGAGGAGAACGCTAGGGGCAATCGCGGACAGGTGCGGTCCTCAGGACTCGGCGGGCGGCGTCTTCTTCGCAGCGGTCTTCGTGGCGGCCGCCTTCTTCGCGGGAGCCTTCTTGGCCGGCGTCTTCTTCGCTGCCGCCTTCTTGGCGGGAGCCTTCTTCGCCGGCGCCTTCTTGGTGGCCTTCTTCTTCACGGGCCCGCGAGCGCGACGATCCGCGAGGAGTTCCATGGCCCGCTCGTCGGTGATGGTGCCCACCTCGTCGCCCTTGCGCAGGCTGGCGTTGGCCTCACCGTCGGTGACGTACGGACCGAAGCGGCCGTCCTTGATCACCATCGGCTGACCGCTGACAGTGTCCACACCGAGTTCGCGCAGCGGCGGCGTGGCCGCACCCTGACGTCCGCGACGCTTGGGCTCGGAGTAGATCTTCAGAGCCTCCTCGAGGGAGACGGTGAAGATCTGGTCCTCGGTGGCCAGCGAGCGGGAGTCGGTGCCCTTCTTGAGGTAGGGACCGTAGCGCCCGTTCTGCGCCGTGATCTCTTCCTTGCTCTCGGGATCGACGCCCACCACGCGCGGCAACGACAGCAGCTTCAGCGCGTCGTCCAACGTGACCGTCGCGAGATCCATCGACTTGAGCAACGAACCCGTTCGCGGCTTCGGGGCGGTCGCTTTCTTGGCGGCCTTCTTGGCGGGAGCCTTCTTCGCCGCCTTGGTGGCCACGGCGGTGCCGCCGCCCCCATCGGACGAATGCTGTTCCACCGGAACGATGTCCGGGGTGGGCTCGGGCTCCTCGGGGATGACCTCGGTGACGTACGGCCCGAATCGTCCTTCCTTGGCGACGATCTCGTGACCCGACAGCGGGTCGACACCGAGCTTGCGACCCTCCTGCGGAGTCGCGAACAGCTTCTCGGCGAACTCGAGCGTCAGCTCGTCCGGCGGAAGGTCGTCGGGCAGGTTGGCGCGCTGCGAGATCGGATCCCCGTCGGGATCGTCCGGGTTCTGCACCATCCGTTCGAGGTACGGGCCGTAGCGACCGACGCGGACGTGTACGTCGCGACCTTCGGAGTCGTCGAACAGGTGGATCGAGTTGATGACGCGAGCGTCGATGTCCTCGAGGTTCTGGCCGACCATCTTCTTCAGTCCGCCGGACCGTGCGACCGACCCCTCCGTGCCGTTCTCACCGCCGAAGTAGAAGGCGGACAACCAGTCTCCACGTCGTTCGCGGCCACCGGCGATGGCGTCGAGGTCGTCCTCCATGCCTGCGGTGAAGTCGAAGTCGACCAACCGGCCGAAGTGCGCCTCCAGCAACGCGATCACGGAGAACGCCACCCACGACGGCACCAGGGCGCTACCGCGCTTGTAGACGTATCCGCGGTCGAGGATGGTCTTGATGATCGACGAGTACGTCGACGGGCGACCGATGCCGAGTTCCTCGAGCGTCTTGATGAGCGACGCCTCGGTGAAGCGGGCCGGTGGGTTGGTGGTGTGACCGTCGGGATCGAGACCGGTGGCCGTGACCGCCTGTCCCTGCTCCAGAACCGGCAACCGGGACTCGGCGTCGTCGGACTGTCCCCCGGCCTGGTCGTCGACACTCTCGACGTAAGCCTTGAGGAAGCCGGCGAACGTGATGGTGCGTCCCGACGCGGCGAAGGTGCACTCCTCACCGGTACCCGCGGTGCCCGAGATGCGCAGCGACAGAGTGGTTCCGCGCGCATCCGCCATCTGGGAGGCGACGGTGCGCTGCCAGATGAGTTCGTAGAGGCGGAACTCGTCGGTGTCCAGCGAGCTGTGCAGTTGGCCCGGTGTCGCGAAGGAATCACCCGCGGGGCGGATGGCCTCGTGCGCCTCCTGCGCGTTCTTCACCTTGCGGGTGTACTGCCGCGGGGTGTCGTGCACGTACTCGGGGCCGTACAGCTCGGTGGCCTGACGACGTGCGGCATCGATCGCCGACGCCGACAGGTTCGTCGAGTCGGTACGCATGTAGGTGATGTAGCCGTTCTCGTACAACCGCTGCGCGATACGCATGGTGCGCTCGGAGGACATGCGGAGCTTGCGCCCGGCCTCCTGCTGCAGGGTCGAGGTCATGAACGGGGGGTACGGACGCCGCGTGTACGGCTTGGACTCGACCGACGCGACGGTCAGATCGACACCGTCCAGAGCCTCGGACAACCGGCGTGCGCGCGCCTCGTCGAGAACGGTGACGCCCTCGGACTTGAGTTTGCCGTCGGCACCGAAGTCGCGTCCCGACGCGACACGAGAGCCGTCGACGTTGACCAGGCGCGCACCGAACGCCCGCGGCGTCGCCTCGGCGCCGGCGTCGAGCTGCGCCGAGATGTCCCAGTACTCGGCCGATCGGAACGCCATGCGCTCACGTTCGCGCTGCACGATGACACGTGTGGCCACCGACTGGACGCGGCCCGCCGACAGCTTCGGCATGACCTTCTTCCACAGCACCGGCGAGACCTCGTAGCCGTACAGGCGGTCGAGGATGCGGCGCGTCTCCTGGGCGTCGACGAGGTCGGTGTCCAGTTCGCGGGTGTCGGCGGCGGCGGCAAGGATGGCCGGCTCGGTGATCTCGTGGAAGACCATCCGTCGAACCGGAATCTTCGGCTTGAGCGTCTCGAGGAGATGCCACGCGATGGCCTCGCCCTCGCGGTCGGGGTCGGTGGCGAGGTAGAGCTCGTCGGCGTCCTTGAGCAAGCTCTTGAGCTCGGCGACCTTGCCCTTCTTCTCCGGGCTGACGACGTAGAGAGCCTCGAAGTCGTGGTCCACGTCGACACCGAGACGAGCCCAGGACTCGCCCTTGTACTTGGCCGGAACGTCTGCAGCACCACGCGGGAGATCTCGGATGTGCCCGACCGAGGCCTCGACCACGTAGTTCTTGCCCAGATAGGGCGCGATCTTCTTGGCCTTGGTGGGTGACTCGACGATCACGAGACGCCGAAGCCCGGACGCGCCGGACGACGAGTTCCCCGTGCTGTCTCCTGCTGCCACCTGCTGCCGAACCTTCCTGGTCCCCGCGAGAGGGAACCCGTTCACCTGCGTCGATACCCCGAACCGTTCGAAGCCGACACACTACAGAGTGACACACACGTGCAACTCGTATGTGACACCGCGGCCCATCGACCATCGGTGACCTCCGTCCGAGTCCCCCTCTTCCTCTACACGAGGACGGGCCACCCGCCCGCGGCGAGAGCGCCCGGTGGCGGCTCGCCGATGTTCTCGATGAGCCTGGTCACTCGACGTCGACCGGTGATCCGGAGTGCCGGCGTCCCTCCGTGGGTTCCCACCAGAGTCGGCGCCACACCGGCGCGCATCAACGACTGGGCGAGCACCGGATGCGTGTCGGGGGCGTGCGGATCGAGTCCGAGGACGAACCGGGCGCCGCCTGCCTCCTGCCGTCCCGCCGCGACCACCCAGGCCCGCAGGGCGCGCGGTCCGGGCACCCAACCCCCGGGCACCGCCTTCACCGCTCCCCGGACCCACTCCGCGGCGAGCGACGCCAGCTCGGGCACCGGCTCGGTCCGGACCAGTGGCCGTCCCTCGTCGGTCGTCGTGATCTCGGCGTCGAAGCCGCACGACTCGATCAGGTCGGCCACCGCGTGGGCACGCCAGGTGGCGTCGACGACGACGGAGATGCGCGTGCGCCCGGACACGATCACGGGCTGACCCTGCGCAGCCAGCAGCCCGGCGAGGTCGGCCGCGTCGGGCGGCGTCGACTCGGCGGAGAAGAAGGACAACTGGCTCACGATCGCGACAGTAAGCCACGAACGCCCCGCCGGCGTGGTGTCCGCGACGCAGTGTCACGGAAACGAGACGTCCCCCGCCACCTCGGAAGGCGACGGGGGACGTGTCGGTAGAGACTGTCCGATCGAGATCAGACGGCGCGGACGCCCGTGGCCTGGGGGCCCTTGGTGCCCTGTCCGACCTCGAACTCCACGCGCTGGTTCTCCTCGAGGGTGCGGAAGCCGCTGCCCTGGATCTCGGAGTAGTGGACGAAGACGTCAGCGGAGCCGTCCTCGGGTGCGATGAAGCCGAAGCCCTTTTCGGCGTTGAACCACTTCACAGTTCCCTGTGCCATGCTTGTCTATCCTTTTCTTGAACACCGGATGCGATGAACGGCACTTACAGTCCATCGGGCCGGTTCCGACCGCTGTGATGATCCCCCCCAAGAGTCACCCCGTGGGCAGAGCTTCACGCACCGCGCTCGCAACATTAGATCCTGCGAGCGTGAAAACGAACACAGAAGCTGCGACCGAGAACAGTGAACCACGTCGGACGGCGGCGCGACAGTCGACGAGACAACAACTTCGTAAATATCCTCGCGGGCTCTGTCCGCCCGTTCTTCTACGATCGACACGAGCACCGAGGGAGTGAGAGACAGTGAGCACGACGACCGACGCACCGGCCTCCTCGTTCGGCGGAATGCTGCTCGGACGAGCGCTGGCGGGAACGCCGCCGGGAGAGTCTCCGCTGACCCACGCGGCGGAGCTGCCGGGACGTGAGTCCCGGTACGCCGCATGGCCGCAGTGGCTCGAGCCCGCGGTCGTCGAGGTCTTCCAGGACTGCGGGATCCCGCAGCCGTGGACCCACCAGGCAGAGGCCGCGTCGCTCGCGTGGTCGGGCCGCAACGTGGTGGTCTCGACGGGCACCGCGTCGGGCAAGTCGCTGGCGTACCGGATGCCCGTGCTGTCCCGTCTGTCGACCGACGCGCGTGCCACCGCGCTCTACCTCGCGCCCACCAAGGCGCTGGGAGCGGACCAGCTTCGGGCTGCAGTGGACATGACGGACTCGCTCGCCGCGCGGGGCTTCCCGGACATCGCACCGAGTGCGTACGACGGCGACACACCCCTCGAGGTGCGCCAGTGGGCCCGGGCGAACTCACGGTGGATCTTCACCAACCCCGACATGCTGCACATCTCGCTGCTCAAGGGCCATCAGCGGTGGGCGCACTTCTTCCGCAACCTGGCGTACGTCGTCGTCGACGAATGTCATTCGTATCGCGGGGTGTTCGGCTCCAACGTCGCCCTGATCCTGCGACGACTCCGGCGCATCGCCGCGCGCTACGGCGCCGCGCCCGTCGTCGTTCTCGCCAGCGCCACCGCGTCGAATCCCGGGGCTGCGGCCAGTCGCCTGGTCGGTGCACCGTGCGAGGAGATCACCGAGGACGGATCTCCCCACGGTCCCCGGACCGTCGCCCTGTGGGAGCCACCGCTTCTGGACGTCACGGGTGAGAACGGGGCGCCGATCCGGCGCGCCGCCGGTTCCGAGGCCGCACGCATCATGGCCGACCTCGTCGTCGAGGGCGCCCGAACACTGACGTTCGTCCGTTCCCGACGCGGCGCGGAGCTGACGGCACTGGGTACCGCGCGGCTGCTCGCGGACGTCGATCCCGATCTGCCGCAGCGCATCGCGGCATACCGGGCCGGATACCTCGCCGACGACCGCCGCGAACTAGAGCGGTCGCTGTCCGACGGCACCCTGCTCGGCGTGGCCACCACCAACGCACTCGAGCTCGGCGTCGACATCGCGGGGCTCGACGCCGTCGTCGTCGCCGGCTTCCCGGGGACGGTCGCGTCGTTCTGGCAGCAGGCCGGCCGCTCCGGTCGCCGCGGCCAGGGATCGCTGGTGATCCTGGTGGGCCGGGACGACCCGCTCGACACGTACCTCGTGCACCATCCGGCCGCGTTGCTGGACAAGCCCATCGAGGCGACGGTCACCGATCCCACCAACCCCTACGTGCTGGGGCCACAGCTGCTCTGCGCGGCCATGGAACTCCCGCTGACCGACGACGAGGTGATCGAGCTCGGCGCTCAGGACGTCGCGCAGTCCCTCGCGGACCAGGGTCTGCTCCGCCGTCGGCCGCACGGGTGGTACATCACCGCGGACGCGACCCCCCATGCGGCGGTGGACATCCGGGGCGGTATCGGGTCGCAGATCGCGATCGTCGACGGCTCCACCGGACGCATGCTCGGCACCGTCGACGCCGGCCGCGCGCCCTCGACGACCCACCCCGGCGCTGTCCACATCCATCAGGGCGAGTCGTTCGTCGTGGACACGCTCGACTTCGAGGAAGGCCTCGCGGTGGTGCACCCCGAGGAGCCCGAGTGGACCACCTCGGCGCGCGAGATCACCGACATCGTGATCGAGGACGTGCACGAACAGCAGTCGTACGGGGAGGTCGACGTCGCGCTGGTGCAGGTCCAGGTGAGCCACCAGGTGGTCGGATACCTCCGCAGACTGCCGTCCGGAGAGATTCTCGACTCCGTGGAACTCGACATGCCGATGCAGGAACTCCACACGCGCGCAGTCATGTACACGATCACGCCGGAGTTGCTCGAGTCCGCCGGCGTGACCGCCGAACGTGTCCCCGGGTCGCTCCACGCGGCGGAGCACGCGGCCATCGGTCTGCTGCCCCTCGTCGCGACATGCGACCGATGGGACATCGGCGGCGTGTCGACGGCACTGCACGCCGACACCGGCCTGCCGACGGTCTTCGTCTACGACGGGTACGACGGTGGCGCCGGATTCGCCGACCGCGGCCACGCCGTCATCGGCACCTGGCTCTCCGCGACCCGCGAGGCCATCGCGTCGTGCGAGTGTGTCTCGGGGTGCCCGTCCTGCGTGCAGTCACCCAAGTGCGGCAACGGAAACGATCCGTTGGACAAGGACGGCGCCGTGCGCGTGCTCGACGCCGTCCTCGCCTGTCTGGAGGGTTAGGCAGACACGGTGGCCGGTTCGCCGAGCGCCACCGGTAGCGTGCGGAACCCGTGCAGCACACGGGTGTCCCGCTTGACGCCGGTGCCGGCGGACGACAGATGCGGGAAGCGGTCGAACAGCGTGCGCAGTCCCACCTCGCTCTCAGCGCGCGCGAGTGCGGCGCCGAGGCAGTAGTGGCGCCCACCCGAGAACGACAGGTGCTTGTTGGCGTTGGACCGACCGACGTCGAAGGTGTCGGCGTCGTCGAAGACCTGCGGGTCCCGATTACCGGCCGCGAGGACGCACACCACCAGATCGCCGGCCTCGAGGTCCATGCCTTCGAGGGTGACGGAACCCTTCGCGACGCGGGCCGTCATCTGCACCGGCGACTCGAGCCGCAGCATCTCGTCGACGGCCGTTCCCCACAGCGACGGATCGTCCTGCAGTCGCGCGAGCTGGTCGGGGTTGTTCATCAGCAGATTGATGCCGCTGCCGAGCAGGTTGACCGTCGTCTCGAACCCTGCCGCCAACACCAGACCCGCGGTGGCGCGGAGTTCCCGATCGTTCAGGTACACCCCGTCCTCGGACGCCGCGATGAGCTGACTCATCAGATCGTCGCCCGGGTTGTCGCGCAATCCCGCGATGTGGGTGGCGAGCCACCGGTCGAAGCCCTCGAGGCCCTGCTCGACCTCGCGGAACTGCGACCACGTCAGACCGACGTCGAGACTGGGCGCCGCGAGTTCGCCGAACTCGAGCACCTTGTCGCGGTCCGCCTCCGGCACGCCGAGGATGTCACCGATGACGGCGACCGGAAGCTTGGCGCAGTACGACGACACGATGTCGACCGTGCCGCCGCCCGCGGCCACGAGTTCGTCGAGAAGCGTGTCGGCCACCTGCTGCACGTTGTCGCGCATCGCGTTGACGGCGCGCGCGGTGAACACCGACGACACCAGCTTGCGGTAGCGGGTGTGCGAGGGCGGCTCGACCGACAGCAGCGACGGCGGCGCCAGCGGGTGCAGAGCGGCGGTTCGGGTGCGACGCTCGATCGCCCGCAGCGGCTTCGGGAGATTGCCGCCCACGACGACGGTGCGGTAGTCGTCCGAGCGCAGGAGGTCGAAGATCAGCCCGTGGTCGACGGTGAGGTAGGCGACGCGGCCCTTGACGATCTTTCCCCGGTCGCGAATCTCCTGGTAGACGACACCGGGGTTCGCGCGAGTCACCGGATCGGCGATGAGCTTGGCCTGCGGGTCACCGATCTTGATGCCGCGTTTGGCGAAGAAGCGCACCACTCCGTGCACCGCGAACCACCGCAGCCGCGATCGTGCCTCGTCCTTGACGTCCGCCACTCTCGACATTCCGATTCCCCCGATGCTCGGCCTGCGATAACCCGGTTGCGCGTTACCGCACGTCACACGTGTGACTCACCTCATGATGCGCCGGTCACGACGCCGGTGTCTACCGTCGTGTCATGACCCTGCGTCGGAGCGTCGCCTCCTTGTGGATCGCCACAGTCCTCTACTGGCCGATGCAGGTGATCGTCTCGCGTTCCTGGACCACCCCGTACAGCTGGCGTGACGACGTCATCAGCGCCCTCGGTGCGGCGACGTGCACCGACTACTGCTCGCCCGATCACGTCGTCATGAACGCGACGTTCGTGGCCGTGGGCGGCGCCACCGCAGCGGGCGCGGCGCTCCTGGTACGTCCCTCGGTGGGCATCGCACGGACGGGGTGGATCCTCGTGGCGCTCTCCGGTCTCGCGACGTGCGCCGTCGGGTTCCTCCCGATGGACGTCGCACCGGTCCCCCACACCGTCGCGGCGCAGGTGCACTTCGGCCTGCAGCTCGCCGGAATGCTGTGTGTCGCAGGATCCGTCGGTCGAGTGGCTTCGCGATTCACCTACGCCTGCAGCGCGATCGCCGTGGTGGGCGGCATCGCCTTCCTCAGCCCCGGGAAGTGGGGACTGGGCTCGGGTGTCACCGAGCGGCTCGCCCTCGACACCCTGAACGTGTGGACCATCGGCATGGGCATGCTCCTGCTCGCGCGATCGTGGAATCCAGGCCCCGGAATCCGGGGTCTATAGTCCACGATCACCTAGGCACCAGTTGCGTGTCTCTGTGAGGCGGGCTGCTGCACGAGCCGCCATGGCCGCCAGCGCGAAGACCGGCCGCCCCGTCGCACCGGAAGTACGCAGGCTCGCCGAGTCGCGCTGACCGACATACCGAGGTGCTGGTCCACGATCACTCCTCCACCGGCCCCGCCCGCGCAGAGGCCACCGCGTCCCTCTCCCCGAAGCGCAGCAGCGCGATCCGCACTCGCACCCGGACCTGCACGTCCCACTCCTCCACCGCGCATCCGTCCAGCACCGCATCCATCCGCGCAGCCGACGCCGTCGCCGCCGCGCACCCCGCCTCGGACCCCGACGTCAGTGCGGCGGCACCCGCCAACGCGGCGAGGTCCGCCGCCGACTGCGCCTGATGACGGGCCGAGACGGCGGCACCCACCGAGACCACCGCCGCGGTCACCACCACCAGCGCCGCCGTGACGAACGCCCCCACCACGGTCGCCGAACCGCGGTCATCCACCCGTCGGCTCCGCCGTCGCCACCGCACTCGCCGACACCGTCAACCCGGGCAGCGGCGACGACGCCTCCACCCGCACCGTCACCAGATCGCCGACGCGCGACACCGTCACCCGCGCACCGGGCGGGGCCACCGCCGTCGCCGACGTCACCGCGCTCTCGTCTCCGAGCGCCGAGAGCCGGGCACCCTCCCGCGCCGCGTCGATGCACCGGATGTGCTCGGTGACGGTGACCAGCGCACCGAGGCACAACACCAGGACGGCGACGATCGACGAGATCGCCAGCGCCGCCTCGACCGTCACCGCCCCGCTGTCGCCCGTGAGACCCGAGTCCCCCGTCAGACCTGCGTCTGCAGAGCCTTGTCGATGATCGACGTCAGCGCGGTCACGATGCTGTCGCCCGTCACCACCGTGTAGAGCACGGCACCGAACGCCGCCGCCGCGATGGTGCCGATGGCGTACTCGGCCGTCGACATCCCGTCGTCCTCCCGCGCCACCATCAGGATGCGCGCGCCCACCTCGGTCAGGAACTTGCTCATGTTCTCCCCCTTCGTGTTCCGAGGAGGACGTTCCCCCTCGGCGTTCTCGGGCGGGGGTCACATCACCCCGCCGTTCAGGACGGACCCGGCCAGCCCGATCACCACGGGCACGATGCCGAGGCAGACGAACGCGGGCAGGAAGCACAGCCCCAGCGGTCCGCTCACCATCACTCCGGCGCGTTCGCCCGCGGCAGCGGCGGCATCGTCGGCCCGCACGCGCAGATCGGCTGCCGCCTCGGCGGTCGCGTCGGCCATCGAGGTTCCCGACCGCGCCGAGCGGAGGATGACGCGTGCCACCGACTCGGTGTCGGGATGCGCCGCCAGCGCCGACCAGGCTGCATCGGGATCCGCTCCGAGAGTGAGCAACTGGGCGGCGCGGCGCAGCGCCGACGCCATGGGTTCGGGCGCGACGGAGGACACCGCCGAGGATGCGCTGCCGATGTCGAGTCCCCCACGGAGACAGGCGGACAGCAGGTCCAACGCGCCCGCGGTGGCGTGGTGGTCCGTCGGCGCCACCCCCACCGATGCGGAGCCGTTCGCGCCCGGCACCCGGAGCCGGGCGCGCACACCGACGGCGGGCGGGAGCGCGAGCACCGCGGCGGCGAGGAGCACGAGGGTGATCGTCACGGTGCCACCTTCGCGACGATGGCGTCGGTCCAGAGCAGCCCGGCGCAGGCGAGGGCCACTCCGACGACCAGCATGATGCCGCCGGCGCCGCCTCCGGTGAGAACCGCGAGGGGCGCTGCGCCCATGGCCTGGCCGAGCAGGACGCCGACGGCGGGCAGCGCGGCGAGGACCATCGCCGTGGCGCGCGGGCCGGCCATGGACGCCTCGATGCGCCGGGCCGAGCGTCCGCGATCGCGCAGATCGGAGCGCACCGCGTCGAGCAGTGCCGCGAGACCCAGCCCGTGCACCTCGGCCACGCGCCACACGGCACCCACCCGGTCCCACGCCGGCCCGCGTCCGCCGACACGCACGGCATCCGACATCGTGCCGCCCAGTTCCGCACGGGCCGCGGCCGCCGCGAAGACCGTGCCGACCGGTCCGGGGTGCTCACGCGCAGCGGTGCGGCAGGCTGTGGCCGGGTGGGCTCCCACGCGGAGTTCGGCCACCACCGTCTCGAGCGCCGCCGCCAGGGTGTCCCCCGCGCGGCGACGGTCCGCCCGCACGGCGCCTCGGGTGCGCCGCAGGGCGACGGTTCCCAGCACGACGGCCACCGCAGCGCCCGCCGCGGCACCGAGGCCCAGCGCTGCCGCACCTGCCGCCACAGGTATCCAGGCACGCGCCGGCACTCGCACGGACACGAGCGAGCGTCGGCGCACCGGTCCGAGGCGCCGGCGCGCGTCCGTGCAGGGCAGCACCAGCAGAGCCGCCGCGAGACAGGCCGCCGCGAGCATCACGTGGACCCCTCCCGCCGGCGCAGGATCGCGGTGAGAGCGTCGAGTCCTGGACCTCGTGCCCGCGTTCGCGACCAGGCGTCGACCACGGTGCACAGCCCGCGGTCGTCCCGTTCGAGCACGCCGATGGACGACAGCACACGCTGCCCGCTCGGCGTGCGGGCGGTGTGCAGCACCACCTGCACCGCGGCGGCGAACTGGCTGTGCAACGCCGCCCGGTCCATGCCACCGAGGGCCGCCAGCGCTTCGAGTCGTGCGGGTACCTCGTCGGGCGAGTTGGCGTGCACGGTGCCCGCGCCGCCGTCGTGTCCGGTGTTGAGCGCGGTGAGCAGGTCCACGACCTCGGCACCGCGGACCTCGCCCACCACGATGCGATCGGGACGCATGCGCAGGGCCTGACGCACCAGATCGCGCACCCCCACCTGGCCCACTCCCTCCACGTTGGCGGGCCGGGCGACGAGCCGCACCACGTGGGGGTGCGAGGGCGCCAGTTCGGCGGCATCCTCGACACAGATGATGCGCTCGGCCGCGTCCACCTCGCCGAGGAGTGCCGCCAGCAATGTCGTCTTGCCGGTTCCTGTGCCACCGACCACGAGGAAGGCCAGGCGTCCGGACACGATGCGGCGCAACAGATCCTCGGCGCCGTCGGCGAACGCGCCGGTCGCGGCGAGCGCTGCCAGACCCTGCGTCGCGGGACGGAGCACGCGGAGCGACAGGCACGTCCCGCCCTGCGCCACCGGCGCGAGAACGGCGTGCAGTCGCACTCCGAACGACCCGGGATCGATTCCGGGCAGACGACCGTCCACCCACGGCTGCGCATCGTCGAGCCGCCGCCCGGCCGACAGCGCCAGCCGCTGGGCGAGGCGGCGCACGGCGGCCTCGTCCCCGAACCCGACGCCGGCTCGCCGCAGACCCTGTCCCCGGTCCACCCACACGTCGTCGGGTCCGGTGACCAACACGTCGGTCACGCCGGGCTCGCGCAGGACGGCGTCGAGCACGCCGGCACCGCGAAACTCGGTGTCCAGGAGATGCAGTGCGCGCAGCAGATCCGCGTCACCGAGCACGCCGCCCGCCTCGGCCCGGAGCGCCTCCGCGATGAGGGCGGGCGTCGGATCCCGGTCGGCGTCGACGAGGCGCACCCGGACGCGATCGAGCAGATCCGTCGACACCCATCCCGTCATGTCGTGGGCGCCGAGGTGAGCAGCGCCAGGACGTCGCCGGCAGCTCGCGCCAGGGGAGATCGGCGGCCGAGGACCAGTCCACGCCCGTCGAGCATCGCGGCGAGTCGACGCTCGGGGCGCACGGAGGCGAGCAGGGGAAGACCCACCACGTCGGCCACCTCCGCGGCCGTCAGTCCGGACGGCGCGGGACCGCGGACCACCACTCCCACGTTGGCCGATGTCGAGGTGATCGACCGGGCGAGACACTGCGCCGCCGCGGCCGACCGCACCGTCGCCGGGACCAGCACGACCACCAGATCTGCCGCCTGCACGGACATCTCGTGAATGGGGCCTGCGCGCGGTACGTCGCACACGACGACCTCGCCCGCCGTGACTCCGGCGTCGACGACGGCGCGCCAGGCCGCTGCCGTGATGGTGTTCGTCTGCTCGCGCCGGGTCGAGAGCACCGCCAGATCGCCGCGCCCGGGCAGCGCGTGATGCAGTGCGTCGGCCGTGACGGTTCCGCCGTCGATCACCAGTTCCGGCCAGCGCAGGCCCGGTGTGCCGTCGAGTCCCGTGACGAGGTCCATCCCGCCGCCCGCCGCGTCTCCGTCCATCAACACGGTGCGCCCGGACCGGGACGCGACGACGGCCGATGCCGCGGCGAACACGGACGCACCGGCGCCGCCGCAACCGCCCACCACCGTCACGACCACACCGCCACCGACGGGGACGCGTGCGGCCGCGGACAGCACCCCCATGAGATCGGCCTCCTGCGCCGGCAGCGCGAGCACACGGGAGGTGCCGAGCCGCGACGCGCTCTGCCAGGCCTCGACGTCCGCCGGTCCGTCGGTCACGACGACGACACCGGGATGCCTCGGAAGGTGTTCCTGCACTGCTCGTTCGGCAGCTGCCGTTCCCAGCACGACGATGTCCGAGGACTGCCACAGCGCACGGTCCGGCAGCGCGCCGAGGTGCGACGACTCCCGACCCGCGGCGGCGGCGATGCGCCGGACGCGATCGGAGAGTGCGGTGTCGGGCACGATCACCAGGAGTGCTGAATCGAGGTCGGTCACGCCGTCGATCGTGCGGCGTCCGCGGTCGGTCCGCCAGAGCGGCGAGCCGAACCTGTGGACAACTCGGTACCCGGGGACGGCGCCTGCACCAGCGTGGAGAAGGTGCTACCGCACCGGAAGTAGGGGACGACCCCCGCCAGGGGGGGAGGAGGCGGGGGTCGTCGGAGTTCAGCCCCGGGGGGTCGGGCTGAACACGCCCGGTTCGAGACCGGGTAGTCGAAATCTTACACCGCCGACCACCCGCACCGACACGGACGACCGTCGGTCCGTGGCGCCGTCGAAGCAGGTGGAGACCCCGTGACCCGCGATCCACCTCCGGGCACCCTTAGGCTGACGGGGTGAGCACACCCCTCCGCCCGGACGCCCCCGGCCGCGTCGCCGCGTTCTTCGATCTGGACAAGACGATCATCGCCAAGTCCTCGACGCTGGCCTTCAGCAAGCCCTTCTTCGACGGGGGTCTCATCAACCGCCGGAGCGTGCTCAAGAGCAGCTACGCGCAGTTCCTGTTCCTGGTGTCGGGCGCGGATCACGACCAGATGGAACGGATGCGCATCCACATCGCCAACATGTGTACCGGCTGGGACGTCGAGCAGGTCCGAGCCATCGTCGCCGAGACGCTGCACGACATCGTCGATCCGCTGGTCTTCGCCGAGGCTGCCGACCTCATCGCCGACCACAAGCTGCGCGGCCACGACGTCGTCATCGTCTCGGCCTCCGGCGAGGAGGTCGTGGCGCCCATCGCGGAGGCTCTGGGCGTGGACCACGACATGGGTACCCGGATGGCCGTCGAGGACGGCAAGTACACGGGCGAGCTCTCGTTCTACTGCTACGGGCCCGGCAAGGTCACCGCCATGGAGGAGTTGGCCGAGCGCGAGGGATACGACCTGTCTCGGTCCTACGCCTACTCGGACTCGATCACCGATCTGCCGATGCTCGACGCGGTCGGACATCCCACCGCGGTGAACCCGGATCGAGGCCTGCGCCGCGAGGCGTCGGCCAGGGGATGGCCGATCCTCACGTTCTCCGACCCGGTCTCGCTGCGTGCCCGGTTCCAGGCCCCGTCGTCGGGCACGGTGGCCGGCATGGCCGCCGTCTCGTTCGGCGCCCTGGCCGCGGGCGCCGCGACGTACACGCTGCTGCGTCGGCGACGCTGAATCGATCGGGTTCGCGAAACCCTTGCTGTGGCGCGAGTCACAGAGTACAAATGGTCGTACGGGAAGACGGAAGGCCAAGAGCGGGCCGGAAGAGAAGGATCGCTCTCCCAGCCGGGCTTTCCCCAGCACGACCGATCAGTACCCACGCGTAGCGCGCCGCTATGATGGCACAAGCGTTGTGGGCCTGCGAAAGTCGCGCATCAGGGATGAGAACTTCGCACTGGTTGCGGACACGAGTCCCGGGCGCACGATTTCTCGCCGAGGCCTCGCGGAGTCCGCTCCGCCGCAACCCACTCTGCACGCCTGGTAACCGACGTTCGTGCTGACGGGCGACGTCGTCGAGGTGAGAACTCGGCAGCGTCGCCCGTTTCATGCGTCAGACAGAGTTGTCCGCGATGGTGGTCGCCTCGGCTGCTCCGGCCTCGAAGGTGCCGCAGCACAACAGCACCCAGCTCCCCACGCCCTGCTCGGTGCCGCGGGCGAAACCGTCGGCGCCGGTGCGGTACGCGGCGAGCCGCTTCGCCCAACTGATCTCCGGGACACCGAGATTGTGGGGGTCGAAGCCCGTGGACACGGCCACCAGCCGCGAGGCCGCCCGGGCCACGATGCCGTCGGCCGTGCCGAACGGCTTCAGCGCCAACAGTTCTCCGTGCACCACGGCGGCCAGCACCGGGGCGGGCGCCTTCGTGGCGCCGGTCACGAGATCCGCCAGGAACGCCAGGCGGTCGGCTGCGTCCGCACGGGGTCGTCCGAGATCGTCCTGTGTCGTCGCCAGGTCCGCGGCGGCCAGGAGGTGCAGCCGCGCGAGTGCCTGCAGCGGCGCCCGCTGCCAGACGCCCACCATGATCGGCAGGGAGTCGTCGTCGAGAGCCTGGGCCACCCGCAGCGCGCCGGCGAGCAGGGGCGGAGCGGCCTCACCGTCCTCGGGCATCGCCGTGGAGGAACCCTCCATCGCGGCGGAGGCCCGCGCGGCCCGGACCGCCGCCTCGGCTGCCGTCGCCTTCCATCCGCGCCGGTTGGCCTTGTGCCGGTGCACCTCGCCCAACGCGTTCCGCGCCCGCTCGGCGGCGTCGCGCACCCCCTCGAGCTCCAGGATCGGGCCGAGGGGATCTGTGGCTGAGCTGGTCATCCGGTCAGGCTATCGGTGGTCCTACGTCGCGGCGGATCCGGCGTTCCGCTCGGCAGCCGTCAACTCGGCACGCTCGCGGCGCCGGACGGCCTGCTGCTCCGGGTCCGGAACGGGCACCGCGGCGAGCAGCCGCTTCGTGTACGGGTCGGCCGGCGAGCGCAGGATGGTGTCGGTCCGATCGAACTCCACCAGCTTGCCCGCACTCATGACCGCGATGCGGCGAGCCAGCACCTCGACCACGGCGAGGTCGTGGCTGATGAACAGGCATGCGAAGCCGTACTCCCGCTGCAGCTCCTGGAAGAGCTCGAGCACCTTGGCCTGTACGGACACGTCGAGCGCGGACGTCGGCTCGTCCGCGACGAGGAGGGTGGGTTCGAGAGCCAGGGCGCGGGCGATGCCGACACG
This sequence comes from Rhodococcus sp. MEB041, assembly GCF_030208955.1. NCBI lineage: Bacteria > Bacillati > Actinomycetota > Actinomycetes > Mycobacteriales > Nocardiaceae > Rhodococcus > Rhodococcus sp. MEB041. Next base: position 97,303 of record NZ_JARVSZ010000004.1, on the reverse strand, counting down.
CTGGCGCTGACCACCCGACAGCTGATGCGGGTAGCGGTTGCGCATGTCCCGCGACAGGTGCACCTGATCGAGCAACTCCTCGATCTTGGTGTTGCGCTGACCACGGTCCATCTCGGTGTGCAGCAGCATCGGCTCGCCGATCGACTGGCCGATGGGCCACCGCGGGTTCAGCGACGAACCCGGATCCTGGAACACGATGCCGACCTTGCTGCGCACCGGACGCAGGTCGCGGGTCGACATCGACGTGATGTCCGTTCCGGCGATGGACAACGACCCCGAATGCAGCTTGAGCAGGCCGACGGCTGCCTTGCCGATGGTCGACTTGCCCGATCCGGACTCACCGACCAGACCGACCACCTCGCCCGGCTCGATGGTGAGGCTGACACCGTCGACCGCGCGGAAGCCACCCGAGCGACGCGAACCCGGGTACTCGATGACGGCGTCGACGAGTTCGAGCGCGTACCGCACGTCGGGGGTGTCGTCGGTGCCCGCCTGCCCGGTCCGGGAACCGAGGTGGGGCACGGAGGCCAGGAGTTCGCGGGTGTAGGCGTGATCGGGACGATGGAAGATGTCGCCGGAGGTGCCCTGCTCGACGATGTCGCCACCGCGCATGACGAGGATGCGGTCGGCCATGTCGGCGACCACACCCATGTCGTGGGTGATGAGCAGGATCGCCGCGTCGACCCGACCGCGGAGGTCGCGCATGAGCTGCAGGATCTCGGCCTGCACGGTCACGTCGAGTGCCGTGGTCGGCTCGTCCGCGATGAGCACGGACGGCTCGGATGCCAACGCCTGGGCGATCATCGCGCGCTGGCGCTGGCCACCGGACAACTGGTGGGGGTAGTACTTGACGCGCTTCTCCGGCTCCGGCATCTCGACGAGCCGCAGCAGCTCGATGACACGGTCCTTGGCCTGCGCCTTGCTGAGCTCGCTGTGCGCGCGGATGGCCTCGGTGATCTGCCACCCGATGGTGTAGACGGGGTTCAGAGCCGTCATCGGCTCCTGGAAGATCACGGCGATGTCCTTGCCGCGCACCGAGTTCAGCTCACGTTCCTTCAAGCCGATCAGTTCGCGACCGTTGAGCGTGATGCTGCCACTCACGCGGGCGTTGTCGGCCAGCAGGCCGGGCACCGCCATGGCGGTGGTGGACTTACCCGAGCCCGATTCGCCGACGATGGCGAGGATTTCACCGCGAGCGAGGTCGAACGAGACGTTCCGTACGGCTGTACGCCACGTCTTGTCGACTTCGAAGTCGATCGTCAGATCCGAGACTCCGAGAATCGGGCCGGTCTTGTCGTCACTCATGTCCGTCAGCTCCGTTTCGGGTCGAGCGCATCTCGCAGCGCATCGCCCATGAGGATGAAGGCCAGCACGGTCACCGACAGGAACCCTGCGGGGAAGAGCACCAGGTGCGGCGAGGTGGAGATGTAGTTCTGGCCGAGGTTGATCTGCAGGCCCCACGAGATCGCCGGCAACTGCAGCCCGATACCCAGGTAGGACAGCGTGGCCTCGGCCGCGATGAACGTGCCGACGGCGATGGTCGCGTACACGAGCACGGGTGCGAGGGCGTTGGGCAGGATGTGGCGGACCAGGATGCGGAACGTACTCGCGCCCAGTGCCTGTGCGGCCTGCACGTACTCGCTCTGCTTGATCGAGATGACCGACGAGCGGACCAGTCGCATGGCCGTCATCCACCCGAAGGCGATGAGGGCCAGCGCCACCGTGGTGACGGTCCGCTCACTGGTGACGGTGAGCAGGACCAGCGCGCCGAGCAGGAGCGGGATGCCGAAGAAGATGTCGGTGAAGCGGGCGAGCAGGCTGTCGAGCACGCCGCCGAAGTACCCGGCGAGCGCGCCGATCAGGACGCCGATGATCAGCACGCCGATGACGGCGAGCAGTCCGATGGTCAGCGAGATGCGGGCGCCGTAGATGACGTTGGCGTAGTAGTCGCATCCCTGCAGGTCCGTTCCGAACCAGTGCTCGGAGCTCGGAGAGAGCCGGGTGTCCGACAAGGTGCACGCACGCGGATCGATGCCGCGCGCGAACAGCTGGGGCACGACGGCCATCAGGACGAGGACCCCCGTGATGACGGCACCGAACCAGAAGAAGACGCTGCGGCGCAGCTTCTTCCACGCGTTGCCCCAGAGACTGGCCTGGCCGACCAGTTCCTGTGCCTCACCGGTCACGACGTTGCCCGGCTCGCCCTCGGCGGCGAGATGCTGTGCATCGTTGGTCATAGCGCCTACTCGTATCGGATTCGGGGGTCGAGGAGCGCGTAGAGCACGTCCACGACGAGGTTGAAGAAGATGTAGAAGAAGACCATCAGCGTGACGATGCCGACGACCACCGCGCCTTCCTGCCTCTGCACGGCGTCGAAGATCGCACGTCCGAGGCCCGGCAGGTTGAACACCGACTCGGTGACGATGGCGCCGCCCAGCAAGGAGCCGATGTCCGCGCCGATGAACGTCACGACGGGAATCATGCTGTTGCGCAGCGCGTGACGCAGGACGATGCGCCGGTAGCCCACGCCCTTGGCACGCGCGGTGCGGATGTAGTCGGCCGCCATGGACTCCGACACCGCAGAGCGCGTGAGTCGCGCGACGTAGGCCATGGACAACGACGCCAGGACCAGGCCGGGCAGCAGGTAGCTGTACCACCCGTCGTTGATGCCCGCGATGGGGAACAGGTCCAGCTTGTAACCGAGCAGGTACTGGGCGACGAAGCCGAAGACGAACACGGGAACCGACACCAGCAGCGTCGTCGACACCAGCACGAGGTTGTCGAAGAACGAGTTGCGGCGCAGACCGGAGAGCACGCCGGCCGCGATGCCGATGACGGCCTCGAAGACGATGGCCACGATGGTCAGCCGCACCGTCACCGGAAGACGCTGGGAGATGGTGTCGAGCACCGGGCGCCCGGCGAAGTCGGTGCCGAAGTCGCCCTGCAGCAGCCCGCCGACATATTTGGCGTACTGCACCAGGAACGGATCGTCGAGGTTGTACTGCGCACGCAACTGCGCGACGACGGCCGGGGCGAGCGGGCGGTCACCCGCGAGCGCGCGGATGGGATCGCCCGGAAGGGCGTACACCATCGCGAAGATCAGGAACGAGGCGCCGATCAGGACCGGGATGGTCAACAGCAATCGGCGCGTGATGAAGCGACCCACTGGGTTCTCCTCTTCGGGGTCTCACGGTTCACGCGTCGGTGGGGCGCCCTGCGTCTGCACGGCGCCCCACCGAGTCGAGAGTGAGGTCAGCTGACCGTGACGTCCGCGACCTCGATGTCACCGAACAGGTCGATCTTGACGTTGTCGACCCGCTCGCTCCACACGGCCTGGTTCAGACCGTAGAAGAGCGGAGTGGCCGGCAGGTCGCGGATGAGGATGTCCTCGGCCCGCTGGTACTCCGTCGTCGCCTCGCCCGTGCTCGCCGCATTGTTGCCCGCGGAGAGGGCTGCGTCGAAGTCCGGGTTGTTGTAGAACACGTAGTTCGAGCCGGCAGGCGGCGTCGCCGGGATGCTGTACAGCGGCGACAGGAAGTTGTACAGCGACGGGTAGTCCATGATCCAGCCCGAACGGAACGGGCCGGTCATGCCCTTCGAGTCCTGCAGCGGAAGGTACTGAGCGAACTGCAGGTCACCGCGGAGCACGTAGTCGACCCCGAGGTTGGTGCGCAGCTGGTTGCCGATGGCGGTCATCCAGGTGTCGTGTGCCGCACCGGCGTTGAACCACAGGTCGACGGGCTGTGACCGGTCGAAGCCGGCCTGATCGAGCAGCGCATTGGCCTGATCGACGTTCAGCTCGCACTTGGCGCCGCAGGCGTCGTCCCGGTAACCGTCGACGACGGGCGAACCGAAGGAGGTGGCCGGCGTACGAGTGTTGGTGAAGATGGCCTCGGTGATGGCCTTACGATCGATTGCCATCGAGAACGCCTCGCGCACACGGGGATCCGAGAAACGCGGGTCGTACGTCGGGAATCCGAGCGACGTGATGTCCGGGCGAGCTCGTTCGCCGTACCGGTCACCGAACTGATCGCGGGCGGTGGCCCAGGCGTCCGACGGCAGGTCCAGCATGATGTCGAGACCACCGGCCTGAACGTCCGTGTAGCCGGTGCTCAACTCGGTGTAGACCTTGAACTGCACGCCCTGCGCCTGTGCTGCGTCCGGGCCCTTGTAATCGTCGTACTTGGTGAGGGTGATGCCCTGGCCCTCGACGAAGTCCTCGTCGGCCTTGAACGGGCCGTTGCCGATGGGACGACGACCGAAGGCGTCGGGATCGGTGAAGAACGCTTCGGGCAGCGGCGAGAACGCGCTGTAGCCCAGCGTCACCGGGTAGATCGCGAACGGCTCCTTCAGCTCCACGCGAATGGTGCTGTCGTCGACCGCTTCCAGGCCGGACATCGCGGTCGCGGAAGGCTCCGCACCGTCCGCCGCCTGCAGGTCGTCGTAGCCGACGACGTTCTCGAAGAAGTACGAGGCACCGAAGGCGTTGGTGCTCAGCGCGGTGTAGTTCCACGCGTCGACGTAGGACTTCGCGTTGACAGGCGTGCCGTCGTGGAACGTCCAGTCCGGCTTGAGCTTGATCGTCCAATTCTTCTGGTCGTCCGACTCGACCGACTCGGCGACGCCGTCGTACTCGACCTCGCTGGTCTCGTCGTTGTAGGTGACCAGCGGGCTGAACAGGGCCTTGAGGACCTGGTTGCCTTCGCTCTCGGTGGTGTTACCGGGAACGAGCGGGTTCTCGGGCTGGCCGATGTACAGGCTGTAGGTGCCCTCGGCGCTCGAGGACCCACCCCCGCCACCACACGCCGCGAGCATGCCCACGGCGGCGATGGCCACCGAGACCACCGCGATCGTCTTCTTGACTCTCAACATGTCCTCCATCGAATCCGGCACGAACAGGGTCGACTGCACGCACCGTCCGCGGGTGGTCCGCGGGTGTCGGGTGGGCCACGGGCGATGACCGGCGTGACCCGGATATTTGCTTGACTTTAGACACACTCACAAAGGTCTGTCGTGCACTCCCCCGAAATCGGAACGACCCGGGTCCGCCCCGAAATACGGACGTAACCTGACAGGACTGGACCTCACCGGTCAGACAGCCTGATGAGAGGCGATTTTGGTGTCTCGTCACCATCCATCGCTGCTGCACACCGCCCGTCGCGCAGAACGCACCTCTCGCCGCACGTCCCGGGTCGCAGCCCTCTGCAACGGTGCGGCGCCGGTCACACGTGACTACCCTCACAGTCGCGACACACCGAACCGACACACCAGCTTTTCCGAGAGGGGCCAGGTACCACGATGACCGAGACCGTGACCGACGACGGCGCGACCAGGGACACGGAATCGGAGCACCCGGTGTCCTATCCCCCGAGTGACGACTTCGTCGCGCAGGCCAACGCCGGATCCGAGCTCTACCAGGCGGCGAAGGACGATCGCCTCGCGTTCTGGGCCGAGCAGGCGAACCGGTTGCACTGGCACACGCCGTTCGAGCAGGTGCTCGACTGGTCGGACGCCCCCGTCGCGAAGTGGTTCGTCGGCGGTGAACTGAACGTCGCCTACAACTGCGTCGACCGGCACGTGGTCGAGGGCCGCGGCGACCAGGTGGCGATCCACTGGGAGGGCGAGCCCGGGGACAGCCGCGAGATCACCTACTCCGACCTCCTCGCCGAGGTCAGCCGCGCCGCGAACGCCTTCACCGATCTCGGGCTCGTCTCGGGTGACCGCGTCGCCATCTACATGCCCATGGTCCCCGAGGCCATCGTCTCGATGCTCGCGTGCGCCCGCCTCGGACTGACCCACAGCGTCGTCTTCGCAGGCTTCTCGTCCTCCGCACTGCGCTCGCGCATCGACGACGCCGAGGCCAAGCTCGTCGTCACCACCGACGGCCAGTGGCGCCGCGGCAAGGCCGCGCCGCTCAAGGACTCGGTCGACGAGGCCGTGGACGGCGCCGCGTCGATCGAGCACGTACTGGTGGTCAAGCGCACCGACATCGACGTGCAGTGGACCGAGGGCCGCGACCTCTGGTGGCACGACACCGTCGGGTCCGCCTCCCCCGAGCACGAGGCGCAGGCGTTCGACTCCGAGCACCCGCTCTTCATCCTCTACACCTCGGGAACCACGGGTAAGCCGAAGGGCATCATCCACACCTCCGGCGGCTACCTGACGCAGACCGCCTACACGCACCACTACGTCTTCGACCACAAGCAGGGCAAGGACGTCTACTGGTGCACGGCCGACATCGGCTGGGTCACCGGGCACAGCTACATCGTCTACGGCCCGCTGGCCAACGGCGCCACGCAGGTGGTCTACGAGGGCACGCCCAACTCTCCCGACGAGCACCGGCACTGGAACATCGTCGAGAAGTACGGCGTCACCATCTACTACACGGCGCCCACGCTCGTGCGCACGTTCATGAAGTGGGGACGACAGATCCCCGACGCACACGACCTCTCCTCGATCCGCCTGCTCGGCAGCGTCGGCGAACCCATCAACCCCGAGGCGTGGCGCTGGTTCCGCGACGTCATCGGCGCCGGCAGCGCCCCGATCGTCGACACCTGGTGGCAGACCGAGACCGGCGCGATCATGGTCTCGCCGCTGCCCGGCGTCACCGCCACCAAGCCGGGATCGGCCCAGACACCGCTCCCCGGCATCTCGGCAGCCATCGTGGACGACGACGCGAAGATGCTCGGGCCCGGCGGCAACGGGTACCTCGTACTCGACGAGCCGTGGCCGTCGATGCTGCGTGGCATCTGGGGCGACATGGAGCGCTACAAGGACACCTACTGGTCCCGCTACGCCACCGAGGGTTGGTACTTCGCCGGTGACGGTGCGCGCTTCGACGACGACGGCGACCTCTGGGTCCTCGGACGCGTCGACGACGTCATGAACGTCTCCGGTCACCGCATCTCCACCTCCGAGGTGGAGTCGGCTCTGGTGACCCACCCCGGTGTCGCCGAGGCAGCCGTCGTGGGCGCGGCGGACGAGACCACCGGCCAGGGCATCGTCGCCTTCGTCATCCTGCGCGAGGGCATCGAGAACACCGGCGACGCGCTGATCACCGAGCTGAAGGCTCAGGTGTCGAAGGAGATCTCGCCGATCGCCAAGCCGCGACAGATCACGGTGGTCCCGGAGCTCCCCAAGACGCGCAGCGGAAAGATCATGCGCCGCCTGCTCCGCGACGTCGCCGAGGGCCGGGATCTGGGCGACACCTCGACCCTCGTCGATCCCGCCGTCTTCGACGCGATCGCCAAGGCCGGCCAGAAGTAACCACGCGTCACGCAGAGAGAGGGGCTCGTGCACCGAGTGCACGAGCCCCTCTCTGCTGTCGGTAGTCCGTCAGGACACGGTGTCGAGATCGCGTCCGCGCGTCTCCTTCATGACGACGAGTGCGAACAGCGTCAGTGCCGCGGCGACGGCCAGGTACACGCCCACCCACGCGACGCCGTAGGAGTTCACCAGCCAGGTCGCGATGAACGGCGCCACGGCCGCTCCCAGGATGCTGGCCGTGTTGTAGGAAATACCCGATCCGGTGTAGCGCACGTTGGTCGGGAACAGCTCCGGTAGAACAGCACTCATCGGTCCGAAGGTCAGACCCATCAGCGCCAGGCCGACGCACATGAACAGCAGCATGCGGCTCTCGGTGGCGGACTCGGGAGCAGCGAACCACTTGAACGACAGGCCGAACAGGATGATCGCGGTCGTGATCACGATCAGTGTGATGCGGCGGCCGAACCGATCCGCGAGCCAGCCGGAGACCGGGACGAACGCGGCGAAGAACAACACCGAGATGAGCTGCAGGCCCAGGAAGTCCGTGTAGGCGATGGTCACGGCGACACCGCTGTGATCGACCACCTTGCCGGTGCCGTAGCTGACCACCCACGTCGTCATGACGTAGAACAGCGTGTACGTCGCGAGCATGACGAACGTGCCGAGGATCAGCGGACGCCAGCTGGTCTTGAAGACCTCCGCCACCGGCGTCTTGACGCGCTGGCCGTTGGCCACGGCGCGCTTGAACACCGGTGTCTCCTCGAGCTTGAGTCGCACGTAGAGGCCGATGATCACCATGATCGCGCTCAGCAGGAAGGGCACACGCCATCCCCACGTGAGGAAGGCGTGGTCCGATCCGGACGTCTTGGAGTCGTAGTCCATCGACAACGTCAGGATGAGGAAGATCCCGTTGGCCATCAGGAAGCCGATGGGGGCACCGAGCTGCGGCCACATCGCGGCCCAGGCCCGCTTGCCCTCCTTGGCGGTCTCGGTGGCGAGCAGTGCAGCGCCCGACCACTCGCCGCCCAGGCCGACACCCTGCGTGAAACGCATGAGCGCCAACAACATCGGGGCGATGATGCCCACGCTGTCGTACGTCGGCAGCAGTCCGATGAGGAAGGTCGCGACGCCCATGGTGAGCAGGGACCCGACCAGGGTCGCCTTCCGGCCGATGCGGTCACCGAAGTGTCCGAACAGCACCGAACCGATGGGCCGCGCGACGAAGGCGAGGCCGAACGTCGCGAACGACGCGAGCAGGGCCGTCGTGTCGTTGCCCGCGGGGAAGAACAGTCGGGGGAAGACGAGGACGGCGGCGGTGGCATAGATGTAGAAGTCGAAGAACTCGATGGAGGTTCCGACCATCGAGGCGATCACGATGCGACTGCGAGGTACGCCGTCCACTGCATCGAGAGCGGAGTCCGGACCGGCGATGTTCGAACCGTCGGGGTTCGGAACGCGGTCCGCGGAAGTGCTTGTCACGGGTTTCTCCTGTTGGGAGGCGGGTTCGTCAGCAGGAAGTTACCCGACGCATCGTGACGTGAGGGCCGATACCGGCCACTCGGTTCGTGAGTGCTCACCACGCGGGGACCGACGTCCGGCGGGACCGGCCCCGTCCGGCGGCGATAGTGTGAGCCCCGAACGGGTAAGGACATAGGGTTGGCCGGTATCGCCGGACGAACACTGTCGAGCGCGACGAACATCTTCGAAGGGACTTGCACGTGAGCAGCAGCCGAGGCACCGACACGAGCGGTCGGACGACCGCTCCGGCCAGTATCTCCTCGATCCCGCTGACGGATGTCGACAGTCGCAGCAACCCCGCCACGGCCAGCATCGGCACCCTGGTCAAGGACGCGACGACACAGGTCTCCACGTTGGTCCGCGCCGAGGTCGAACTGGCCAAGGCCGAGGTGACCGGCGAGATCAAGAAGGGCCTGCAGGGCAGCGTCCTCTTCATCCTCGCGCTCGCGGTCCTGATCTTCAGCTCGTTCTTCTTCTTCTTCTTCCTCGCCGAGCTGCTCAACGTGTGGGTCACGCGGTGGCTCGCGTTCCTCATCGTCTTCCTGATCATGGTGGTCATCACGGCGCTGCTCGCGTTCCTCGGCTACCTCCGGGTGAAGAAGCTGCGCAAGCCCGAGAAGACCATCGACTCGCTGAAGGCGGCCTCCTCGGTGCTGCCGGGCCAGGGCGACGGCGCATCGCCGAAGAAGCAGCTGGACGCGCTCGACGTGCGCGCCCCGCTCTCGCGCTGACACCGCGCCCGCGTACCGACGACAGTGGCCGCACCCGACCCGTCGACCGTCCGATATCCCGGCCCGTGGCAGCACCGCGACATCCGCGCCAACGGCATCCGGTTCCACATCGCCGAGGCGGACACCTCGGCGTCCGCCGACCCGGGACGCCCTGATCCGAGTCGGCCGGCGCCGCTGGTCGTTCTCGTCCACGGCTTCGCCGACCTCTGGTGGTCGTGGCGCCACCAGCTGACCGCTCTCGGCGCCGCCGGTTATCACGCCGTGGCAGTGGATCTGCGGGGCTACGGCGACAGCGACAAGCCGCCTCGCGGCTACGACGGCTGGACCCTCGCCGGTGACATCTCCGGCCTCGTTCGCGCGCTCGGACACTCCGAGGCGGATCTCGTCGGGCACGCCGACGGCGGACTCGTGTGCTGGGCGACCGCAGCGCTGCACCCTCGCGCTGTTCGCTCGATCTCGCTGCTCGCCTCACCGCATCCGATCTCGTTGCGACGGGCCGCGATCCGGGACTCGGCGCAACGCGCGGCGCTGCTGCCGTCGTTCCTGCGCTACCAGGTTCCGCTCGCACCCGAAAAGACGCTCGTCGCCGACGACGGTGCCGAGGTGGAGCGACTCGTCCGTGCCCGGTCGTCCGCGCAGTGGCAGTCGTCCACGGAGTTCGGCGACGTCGTGTCGAGGATGCGGTCGGCCGTCCGCATCCCCGGTGTCGCACACAGCACGTTGGAGTATCAGCGCTGGGCGTTCCGCAGCCAGTTCCGTTCCGACGGTCGCCGCTTCCGCGCCGCGATCGACCGGACCGTCGATCTACCGGCGCTGCAGATCCTGGGATCTGCCGACCCGTACGTCCTGCCGACAACGGCGCGCCGCGACTCCCACTGGGCACCGCAGCTCGTGGAGCATCGCGTGACGGGATCGGGGCACTACGTGCACCAGGAACGCCCGGACGAGGTCACCGACGTTCTGCTGCGCCATCTCCGAGCGAGCGGTCAGCCCCTGTAGGGGTCGACGAGGGTGCTCTCGATGATCGCCTCGAGACCGACACGGACGCGTCCCGACGGAGGCGGTGTCCCGCGCCCGAACAACCGCACCACAGCGGCCACCGACGCGCCGCCCAGAGCCACGTCACTCCCCAACTGCGGCCACGTCGACAATGTCGTACCGATGTCCGGCAACGATGCCGCCATGCGCGGCGTGATGCGCTCCATCTCGAGGATGCGCCCCGCCAGTGGCGCCTTCTCCCGCGGCGTCATCCCCGCGACCGCCGCGGCGTCGACGTCGCCGAGCAAACCGTGGAAGTACGGTCGGTCGGGCTCGAGGTCGTAGCGCTCGATGTCGAGCACGCCCCCGTCGCTGGTCTCCATGATCACGGGAATCCCGCGGCGACGGCACTCCTGCCGCACCAACACCTTCGCGTCGATCGAGTCGCACTCCTCGACGACGATGTCGAGGTCGGCGAGAAAGGCGTCCGTGGTCGCCTCGTCGATCCCGGTCGGGAACGTCGTCACCTCGAGGTACGGATCCAGTTCGGCGATGCGGCGAGCCGCCAGCACCGCCTTGTTGACGCCGAGGTCGAACACCGACGCGGGCACACGGTTGAGGTTCGACAGGTCCAGATCGTCGAAGTCGGCCAACCGGAGCTCGCCGCACAGCCCTTCGAGAGCGAGGGTGTGCGCCACCGCGTGGCCGACGCTCAGACCCACGACGCCGACGCGCAGGCGCCGCGCTGCATTCTGCTCGTCCACGGTGATCTTGTTGCGGTTCCGGTCCAGGCGCAGCAACCGGAACCCGCGCGGACCGAGCACCCGCACGAGCGAGCGACGCCAGGGGTAGTGCACCCACCGGGTCGGCTCGTCCAGCAGCTCGGACGACGGAGTGGGCAGCAGTGCGTCGAGCGACTGGAGCTGCTCGGCGGTGGTGTCCAGGATCGCGTCGTCCCCGATCTCGGACATCAGTCGATCGAGAACCTCGTGATCGCCGAGGTCGGTCGGATCCAGGACGCGGTGCTCGCTCATGCTCACTCCTCTGCCGTCACGGGAGGGGTTCCGTCTTGTCGCGGCGCTGCACCGGCGTCAGGGTCGGTGACCACCGGACGACGTCCTCCATCGCGAATGCCACTCGATCGCGGCCCGCCGTCTTCGCCGCGTACAGCGCGCGGTCGGCCGCGTAGGTCAGTCGGTCGAGGGTGGCCTCGACGTCGTTACCGCCCCTCTCGTCGAACACCACGTTCGCCTGCGCCACTCCGATGCTGACGGTGACGTCGCACGCGGAGCGGACGCTCTCGAGCACCTTCTCCTCGAGCCCCGCGACGGACTTGCTGAGGCCGAGCACCAGGAACTCCTCCCCGCCCAGCCGGGCGACCACCGCGTCCTCGGGAACGTAGGCGGCGATCGCCTCGGCGACCGTGGTGAGCACGACGTCACCGGCCGCGTGACCGCGAGTGTCGTTGACGGACTTGAAGTGATCGACGTCGACGAGCGAGACGACGATGGCGTCGGACTTCTCCGATGCCTCCGCGAGCATGGCGCTCACCCGCGGCAACATGCCGCGGCGGTTGAGCAGGCCGGTGAGCGGATCGGTGTTCGCCAGGGTCTCGAGGCGGGCTGTCACCGATTCGAGCGAGCTGCGCATGGTGGCGATCAACACCGCCGGCACCACTACGGTGGTGACCGCGGCGCCGGCCGCGACGAACCGCACCGCGCCCTCGGAGCCGTTGATGCTCAGTGCCGTCGCCATGATCACCGCGGCGCCGGTGAGCGAGATCGTGACCTTGGGCGGCGATCCGGACGCCGCGATGGCGGGCACGACGGCCAGCATCGCCGTGACCGCGCGCGACCCCGACGGATCGGCGATCAGATAGGCGGAGATGGCGACGCCGACCATGCCACCCGACCCCAGCACCGTGAACTGCCGGTCGGACAGACGACCGGCACGCAGGGTGATGCCCACGGTGACCACGGTGAACGCGACGATGACGGCCAGGAGCGGCAGCGTGCCCGGCCGCAGGAACGTGGGCTGGAGAATCGCGATGACGAGCAGGGGCAGCGCCCCCGAGGCACTTGCCATGACCGCCTTCGACCGCGTGTCGAAGTAGTTGCCGGCCGCCGTCAGCTGCCGACCGCCGCGGCGGCCCATCCTCGCCTCGTCTCCCGTCGTCACCGTCACCCGTCACATCCCGTGTCCGCGCGCCGCAGACCGTCGGATGATTCCCCGGGAACCGTCGGACCAATCGGACGCACGTCGCGCGCCCCTCGAACAACCCGTGTCGTGATCACCACGTCACGGCGTCGACGTACCCCCATCGATGCTCCCCCCGTCGAGCCGGGGACGCGGAGTACGTCGTCTCCTCGCCACCTTCGTGATCACGGTACGCGGTGCGGGCGCTCCTCGGCGTGACAGCCGATGCATCCTTACCCGACGCAGGATCCCGTACCGGCAGGTTGCCCGTTCTGCAGCCCCGTTGCCACCTCGTCGGCGACTTCTGCTGCGGTCAACACGAATCCGGTATCGGAGTTGTCGACGGCGGCGCCGAAGACGACGCCGAGAACCGTGCCGTCGGTGGCCACCAACGGTCCGCCGGAATTGCCCTGACGGATCGATCCGCGCACGGTGTAGACCTCCCGGTCCACCGTCCCGGTGCGGTAGATGTTCGGCCCGGTGAGGTTCAGTGTCTCGCGCACCCGCGCGGACGATGCCGTGTACGGGCCACCGCCGGGATACCCGAGCACCACCGCGTCGGTTCCCGATTCCGCGCGCCCCGTCGCGAACGGCAGGACGTCGGCGGTCAGATCCGGCACGTTCAGTACCGCGATGTCGACGGCGGGATCGAACAGGACGACCTCCGCGTCGAGCGGGCCGTCCACGGTGTCGACGGCCACCGACGAGGTGCCGGCGACGACGTGCGCGTTGGTGATGACACGGCCCGGCCCGATGACGAAACCGGAGCCCTCGAGCGCCTTCTGGCAGCTCTCGGCGATACCGCGGATCCGCAGCACGCTGTCCTGGAGGTCCGCCGCGATCGGCGACGCCAGCACGCTGGGATCCGGCGGACCGACCTCGGCCACGGGAGTGCGGCCGAAGGGGCCGATGACGTCGGGGAGACCCGACGTGTCGAGCAGAGCCGAGAACTCGTTGGGGATCTCGCGGACCCACTCGGGCGCCACATCGTCCACGGCGCCGAGGATCGACGATCCGCGCACGGCCGCGGCGATCTGCGGTTGCGACGCCGCGGTGAGCGGGACGGCCAGCAACCAGGCCGCGACGAGCACGGCCACCGCCTGCAGACCGGCACCGATGACGCTGTCCACCGAGCGCGCCGCCGGGCTGTGGATCCCGCTGCGCAACGCTCGTCCCAACACCATGCCCGCGATCTCGCCGACGATCACCATGACGACGATGAGGGCGACGCCGACGAGCACGCGCATCCGCCCTTCCTCGACGTGGTCGAGGACGCGCGGTGCGAGCAGGATGCCGGCGACGGCACCGAGGACGACACCGAAGAAGGCGAAGGCGGACGCGACCGCGCCCTGCCGCCACCCCGACGACGCGGCGAGCAACGCCACCAGTGCCACACCGATGTCGAGCCAGGTCGATCCCGTCACGGGTGCAACTCCTCACCGACGGCGGCGAGCGACGTCTCGAGGTCCCGGACGTCCTCGGTGTCCCAGGGGGCACCCCAGCCCGCCGTCTCGAGGACGCCGGACAGCACTCCGGCCGTGAAACCCCACACGAGCATTCCTCCCACTGCGAACGCCGGGCCCCGATAACCGAGGGGGTGGCGCACCACGAATCTGTTGACCGGATCGAGAAGATCGGTGAGCGGCACGGCGACGACACGCTCCGTCTCGGCGGTGTCCACGACGGACACCTCGCTCGGGACGCGCCAGTACGCGATCACCGGTGTCACCTCGAAGCCCGACGGGGGCACGAAGATGGAGTCGAGCACCGTGAGCGGCTCCACGCCGTCCGGGTCCACCCCGGTCTCCTCCTGCGCCTCCCGCAGAGCGGTGCCGACGGGTCCGTCGTCGCCGGGATCGGCTGCGCCGCCGGGAAAGGCGACCTGACCGCGATGTTGCCGCAGCGAGGACGCGCGTTGGGTCAGGAGCACCGTGGCGTCGGTGGGCAACTCCGCCGCGTCGGGCCGCCCGCCGAAGAGCACCAGCACCGCGGCCGGTCTGCCCGTCGCCCCGTCCGGTGCGTGGCGGGCGATCACCGGGTTGCTCGCGTCGTCGCGCACGGTGTGCACGGCGGCCAGACGGGACAGCCACGGCGGCGTGCCCGCGTGATCCGTCACGCCGAGACTCCGAGGTGGGTGCGCACGGCGTCCGCGATCTCGTCGACGGAGCGGAACGGCTGCGGGAGAACCGCGGCGACGGATCCGTCGGCGGCGAGCAGCACGCTGACGGGCAACACGGCCGGAGCTCCGACGGCAGCGGCGACGGCAGCGGACGGATCCTGCACGCCGGGTAGTCGGACGCCGTAGTCGGCCAGTCGGGTCAGGGCGTTGCCCTGGCGGGGATCCTCGTGCACCGTCACCACGGTAACGGCACCGCCCGCACGCTCGGCGTACTGCTGCAGATACGGCAGTTCCTCCGCGCACGGGCCGCACCAGTAGGCCCACAGGTTGAGCAGAGTCGGTGTGCCGGCGACGGCCGCACCGAGATCGACCGGCGCTCCGTCGGCCAGGCAGGTGGTGCGCAGACCCGCCAGTGGGCCGGCGGGCGCCGGGGCGCCGGCCGCCGGCACGGGGCACGCGGCGAGCGCGGCCTCGGTGCGCAAGGGGGCCAGCTCCGTGTCCGTCGCGTCGTCGGTGGGCGCCGCGCCGAAAGTGTCGCGGTAGTCGGCGAAGCTCGCCGGTCCCGTCGGATCGTCCCCGCGCGGCCAGATGGCGACGATGAGGGCGACGACCACCACGAGCGCGGCCAGGCTCCACCTCGCCGCGGACGACCTGCTCACGTCTCGATGCCGGCCAGGGCGAGGATGTGGTCCGTCTCCGGCCCCTTCACCAATGCCGCGGCCTTGACGGGGTCGGTCGGCCCCAGCCCGTACGACGGGCAGTCCTTCGCCAGCAGGCAGACACCGCACGCCGGCGTCCGCGAATGGCACACGCGGCGGCCGTGGAAGATCACGCGGTGGGACAGGATCGTCCACTCCTTGCGCGGGATCAGCGCACCGATGGCGTGCTCGACCTTGACCGGATCCTCCTCCTCGGTCCAGGCCCAGCGGCGGACGAGTCGGCCGAAGTGGGTGTCGACGGTGATGCCGGGAATGTCGAACGCATTGCCGAGGACCACGTTGGCCGTCTTGCGCCCGATACCGGGCAGCGTCACCAGCTCCTTCAGCGAGGCGGGAACCTCACCGTCGTACCGCTCGAGGAGCTCGCGGCCCAGCCCGATGAGGGAGTTGGCCTTGTTGCGGTAGAAGCCGGTGGACCGGATGTACTCCTCGAGCTCCGTCCGGTCGGCCTCCGCGTAGTCGCGCGCCGACCGGTACTTCGCGAAGAGTGCAGGCGTGGTCTCGTTGACCCTCTTGTCGGTGCACTGCGCGGAGAGGATGGTGGCCACCGCGAGCTCGAGCGGGGTGGTGAAGTCCAACTCGCAGTAGACGTGCGGAAAGACCACGCCGAGGTCGCGATTCATCCGGCGTGCCCGGCGCGTGAGCGCGAGGGCGGACTCGTCTCGTTTGCCCACGTGAGAGGGACCGGCGGCTGATTTCTGCACGCCACGACTCTACGGAACGCCCCCGACAGCACGCTCCGGTCGTGTCCGCACCGGTGACCCCGCCGTGTTCTTTTCGAGACGTCGACAGTGTTTACTCCTCGGTATGCAAGCACTCGCTGTGGTTCTGTTCCCGGTCTTGCTGATGCTGTTCGCACTCGCCATGGAGCGCTTCGAGGCGCGGCTGAACCGCGCAGGAGTCCGCGAGCAGGAGGTTCAGGAATTCCTGGACGCCGCCAGTTCCGCCGAGGTCGCCACCCTGGCCGCGGAAGGCTTCCCGAACGCCCTCGCACGGTTCCGCACCCGACGTCGCCGCGGTGGCGACGTCATGGAGGAGGACGTCGCTCTTCTCGACGACAGGGCACGCCGCGCCAGCTGAGCACCCGCCGACACGGCCCCCGGTCCGACGCCGACGCGTCGAGGGTGGCTGTGATCACTCCTGTGGCCGCCCGGCGACGTAGACTCCGACCGGACACATGAAGACGACACATTCGTAGATCTGCCGATCTTTCAGGGCAAGGGAGTACACGTGGACGAGGTACTGGCACGAGCCGGCATCTTCCAGGGGGTCGAGCCGTCTGCGGTGTCGGCGCTGACCAAGCAGCTGCAACCGGTCGATTTCCCGCGTGGCCACGTGGTCTTCAACGAGGGTGAGCCCGGCGATCGGCTGTACATCATCGTCAGCGGCAAGGTGAAGCTCGGCCGCCGCTCCCCCGACGGTCGCGAGAACCTCCTGACCATCATGGGTCCGTCCGACATGTTCGGTGAGCTCTCGATCTTCGATCCCGGCCCCCGCACCTCCACCGCCACCACGGTCACCGAGGTGCGCGCGGTGAGCATGGATCGCGACGCCCTGAAGGCCTGGATCGATCAGCGCCCCGAGATCGCCGAGCAGCTGCTCCGGGTGCTCGCCCGCCGGTTGCGTCGTACCAACAACAGCCTGGCCGACCTCATCTTCACCGATGTTCCCGGCCGCGTCGCCAAGGCACTGCTGCAGCTCGCACAGCGTTTCGGCACCCAGGAGGCCGGCTCGCTGCGCGTCGTCCACGACCTCACGCAGGAGGAGATCGCTCAGCTCGTCGGCGCCTCTCGCGAGACCGTGAACAAGGCGCTCGCCGACTTCGCGCACCGCGGCTGGCTCCGCCTCGAGGGCAAGAGCGTGCTCATCTCCGACTCCGAGCGACTCGCCCGGCGCGCACGCTAACCGCGCAGATACGTCAGCTGGGCCTTGACCGACATCCGCGCCGCGGGCCACAGCTTCTTGTCGACGTCCGCGTAGACGTGACGCACCACCTTCAGAGGGGTGGCGTCGGGTCCGAGGACGTCGAGCGCTGCCCGCACCTGGTCGAGTCTCTGTTCGCGATGGGCCCGGTAGGCGCGGGCGAGCACCGCGGTGTCGGGCTGGTCCGGCCCGTGGCCGGGCAGCGCGACGCGTCCCTCACCGAGTTGCTCCAGTCGGTCGAGTGAGGCCAGGTAGTCACCGAGATCCCCGTCCTTCCCGTCCAGGACGGTCGATCCGGCACCGAGGATGGTGTCCCCGGTCAGCACCGCGTCGTCGAGGACCAGGCTGACGGAATCGGCGGTGTGGCCCGGTGTCGCCGCGACGGTGAGTTCCACCCCGGCGGCCGCGATCACCTCGCCGTCCACCAGCGGCGCGGCGTCACCTCGGAGGTACGTGGACGTGACCGCGCGCACCGGCGCGGACGTCGACCGGTGCAGTCGGGCGATACCGCCGGTGTGATCGTGATGGCGGTGGGTGATCAGGATCAGCGCGACGCGTCCCTGCGCCGCGATGCGGTCGACGTGCGACCGGGAGCGCGGGCCCGGATCGACCACGATGCACTGCTCGTGCCCCGGGGCTCGCAGAATCCACGTGTTCGTGCCGTCCAGCGTCATCTTCCCGGGGTTCTCGGCCAGGAGGACGGACGCGGTCGACGTCACGCGCCGCAGCCGTCCGTACGCGGGGTGCTTCTCCGATGCCGTGGGATCCTTCTCCGCCATGCGACCACTGTGCCAGCCGACGGAGGTTCGGTGCCGACCGGGACAGAACCTAGGCTCGCACCATGAGAATCGGTCTGATCGGTGCCGGACCCTGGGCTCGTCAGGCCGCGGCACCCGCACTCACCGCGCATCCCGACATCGAGTTCGCCGGCATCTGGGCCCGCCGTCCCGACGCCGCGGCACAGACGGCTCCCGAGGTGCCGTACGTCGACGACGTCGATGCACTGATCGACTCCGTCGACGCCGTCGCGTTCGCGGTACCCCCCGAGGTGCAGTTCGATCTCGCCCGTCGGGCGGCTGCCGCGGGTCGACATGTGTTGTTGGACAAGCCGATCGCCGGTTCTGCGGCGGATGCGGCCACTCTCGTGGCCGCGATCGACGAGGCCGGGGTCTCGTCGATGGTCACGCTGACGCGTCGCTTCGCACCCGAGACCCGAGCATTCCTCGACGCCGTGCGCGACACGGAGGTCGCGACCGTGACGGCGACCTGGCTGTCCGGCGCCCTGCTCGGCGGCGAGTACGCCGGCTCGACGTGGCGGCAGGAGGGCGGCGCCCTCATGGACGTCGGCCCGCACGTTCTCGATCTCGCGATGGAGGTGCTCGGACCGGTCGAGTCCGTGGCGTGGGCGAGGCGTGACGACGCGTCCGACACGTGGTCGCTGGCTCTGCAGCACGGGAGCACCGCCGGAGTCCGGACGAGCCTGGTGACGCTGTCCATGCGGACGCCTGTGCGCCCGTCGGTGCTGCGGGTCGGCGCGAGCGGACCGGGCGGCCTGGTCGAGTTGTCGGACCGCACCACGCCACCCGACCGGTGTTACGCGGTACTGCTCGACGAGTTCCTGGAGTCCGTCCGGACCGGCACCCGCCACGAGTGCTCGGCACAACGCGGACTCGCTCTGCAGCGCGTCATCGAGCAGTGCCGGACCCTCGTGGCGAGCGGTCGGTGACGCGCACCCGTCAGGCGGGTGCGACCTCGACGATCATCTCCACCTCGACGGCTGCGCCCAGGGGCAGCTCGGCGACTCCGACAGCCGACCGAGCGTGGATACCGGCGTCGCCGAACAGCTCACCGAGCAGGTTCGACGCACCGTTGATCACGCCGGGCTGACCGGTGAATCCCGGTGCCGACGCGACGAATCCGACGACCTTGACGATGCGGACCACGGAGTCGATGCCGACCAGCGCGTCGATCGCGGCCAGTGCGTTCAACGCACAGACGCGGGCAGCGGCGGTCGCGTCCTCGGCCGACACCTCGGCCCCGACCTTGCCGGTGGCGGTCAGCGCGCCGTCCACCATGGGCAGCTGACCCGAGGTGAAGACGTGGTCTCCCGACCGCACCGCGGGAACATAGGACGCGACCGGCGGCACGACGGGCGGAAGGGTCAGCCCGAGCTCGGCGAGCTTCTCCGTCACACCCATCTCAGCTCTTCGGGCGCTTGAAGTAGGCGACCAGGTTCTCGCCGGTGGGGCCGGGCATGACCGTGACCAGCTCCCAGCCGTCGGCACCGAAGTTGTCGAGGATGGCCTTGGTGTTGTGGATCAGCAGGGGTGCGGTGAAGTATTCCCACGTCGTCGATGCGCTCATGGCAGGAGCCTATAGCGCACCGGGTCAGTAAGGTCGAGGACGTGTCGGAGACAGCAGGTGCGACGTCGCACCCCACCGGATCGTCCCCCCAGGCGGAGCGAGGATGGCCGCCCGAAGCGGACCGCGCTCGACTGCACTTCGTCTCGGGCAAGGGTGGGACGGGCAAGAGCACCGTCGCCGCCGCGCTCGCCCTGGCCCTCGCCGCAGGTGGGCGCAAGGTTCTGCTGGTCGAGGTCGAGGGACGCCAGGGCATCGCCCAGCTCTTCGACGTCCCCCCGCTGAGCCCGGTGGACACCAAGGTGGCCTCTGCCGACGGCGGTGGTGAGGTGTACGCGCTGGCAATCGACATCGAGACCGCGTTCCTCGAGTACCTCGACATGTTCTACAACCTCGGCTTCGCCGGCCGGGCGATGCGGCGGGTGGGAGCCATCGAGTTCGCCACCACCATCGCCCCCGGTCTGCGCGACGTGCTCCTCACCGGCAAGGTGAAGGAGCGTGCGGTCCGCACCGAGAAGAACGGTCGCCTGCTCTACGACGAGATCGTCGTCGACTCGCCGCCGACGGGGCGGATCGGGAGCTTCCTGGACGTGACGACGGCGATGCGCGACCTCGCCAAGACCGGCCCGGTGCGATCGCAGAGCGAGGGTGTGGTGAAGCTGCTCCACTCCGAGCAAACACTGGTGCACCTGGTGACGCTGCTCGAGGCGCTGCCGGTGCAGGAGACCGCCGATGCTGCTGCGGAACTCGCAGCGGCCGATCTCCGACTGGGCACCGTGGTCGTCAACCGCACCGAGGAGTCGTTCCTTCCGGCGGAGGCGCTCGCCGAGGCGGCCTCCGGGAACCTCGACGCCGCCGCGATCGAGAAGAAACTCGCCGATGCCGGAATCACGCTGTCGGAGGACGACTTCGCCGGCCTGCTGACCGAGTCCATCGAGCACGCGTCGAGGCTCGCGGCCCAGCGCGAGAGCGAACAGCGTCTCGGTGACCTCGCGGTGCCGCGCCTGACGCTCCCGGCTCTGGCCGACGGCATGGACCTCGGCGGACTGTACGAGCTCGCCCACCACCTCACGGAACAGGGAGTGCGATGAGCACCGTTCCCACTCTCGACATCGGGTCCATCCTGACCGATCCGTCGTCGCGGATCGTCGTGTGCTGCGGCTCCGGCGGTGTCGGCAAGACAACCACCGCGGCGTCGATGGCGTTGCGGGCAGCCGAGAACGGGCGCCGGGTAGTCGTGCTGACGATCGATCCCGCACGGCGCCTGGCCCAGGCTCTCGGCGTCGACGAGCTGGACAACACTCCGCAGCCGGTCGCCCTCGGGCCCGGCGCCACCGGCGAACTGCACGCGATGATGCTCAACATGCGTCGGACGTTCGACGAGATGGTGATGGAGCACTCGACGCCGGAGAAGGCCCGGCAGATCCTGAACAATTCCTTCTATCAGACTGTGGCGTCGTCCTTCTCGGGGACGCAGGAGTACATGGCGATGGAGAAGCTGGGGCAGCTCGCCGCCAGCGGTGACTGGGATCTCGTGGTCGTGGACACGCCGCCGTCGCGCAACGCGCTGGACTTCCTCGACGCCCCACAGCGTCTGGGGTCGTTCCTCGACGGTCGCATGATCAAGCTGCTGATGGCCCCGGGTCGCGGGCTGGGCCGAGTGGTCACCGGCGCCGTGGGTCTCGCGATGCGCGGCGTCTCGTCCATCGTCGGCAGCCAAATGCTCTCCGACGCTTCCGCTTTCGTGCAGTCGCTGGACTCGATGTTCGGTGGCTTCCGCGAACGTGCGCGCCACACGTACGACCTGCTGCGTCAGGACGGAACCCATTTCGTCGTCGTCGCGGCCGCGGAGCCCGACGCGCTGCGGGAGGCATCCTTCTTCGTCACCCGCCTGTCCGAGGACGGCATGCCGTTGGCCGGACTGGTGCTCAACCGCACGCACCCGACGCTGAGTTCGCTGCCGTCCGACCACGCCGTCACGGCCGCCGACCAGTTGGACGCCGAAGGCACCCCCGATGCCGCTCTGGCCGCGGGAGTGCTTCGCGTGCACGCGCATCGGGCCGTCACCGCGAAGCGCGAGATCGGACTGCTGCGTCGTTTCACCGCCGCTCACCCCCGTGTTCCCGTCGTGGGGGTGCCCTCGCTGCCGTTCGAGGTGTCCGATCTCGACGCACTGCGTGCCGTCGCCGATCAGCTGACCGGCACCGCCTGAGCCTCTGCGCTCAGGCGGTGAGCCGCAGGCCCGCGCCGGGGCCGCCGCTCTCGTCGATCGCACGCAGGATCGACACCAGGTCGGTGACGACGGCGGGGCCGATGCAGGGTGCCACGAGGTAGGCGTTCACCATGCCGACCACGGACGTTCCCCGCACCACCGGCGCACCGGAGTCACCGGCGTTCACGCACACCTGGGCGAACACCTGCTGGGAGTTCAGGATGTCACCGTAGGAGACTCCACACGTCGCACCGGTCGTACGACCCTGCTTGCACACGGTCTCGGCCAGCCGTGCGGGATCCCCGACAGCCGTGATGGTGGTGCTGCCGACGGAGGCCACCGGGGCCACCCGCTCCGCGTCGAACTCAATGATCGCCGTGTCGTACGCGGGCAGAACCGCGACAACGGAGCCCACATCTCCTGCGGCGGAATCGCTCTCGCTCGCCACGGTGTCGCCGACCCGCCCGCAGTGACCTGCGGTGAGCCCGATGGTGCGCCCGGCGGTGTCCGCACCGATCACGGTGAGACTGCACAGGGTCTCTCGTCCGTCCTGCGTCAGGACCAGCCCGGAACCCCCGCCCAGCTCCACGCGCTCGGCGGCGGAGGCCTGAGCCCCGCCGCCGAGAACGAGCGAGCAGAGGACGGCGAGACCGACCAGAAGTACTCGCATCGGTGTGACTACTTCTTCACTGCGGGCGGCGCCTCGAGCAGCGTGACGAACTGCTGCGCATTGGCCACGGCGGAACCGAGACCACCGATGGCGGTACCGGCGAGCGATCCACCGGCGCCGAGCAGCAGGGCGCCACCGATGCATCCGGCGATCGGGCCCGCACCGAAGAGGAGCGCGACGGGAGCGGAGACGACGCCGGCCGCGGCCGCACCGAGGAGGCAGCCGCCGACGAGACCGGTTGCGGCACCGAGGAATCCACCGACCGTGGCGGTGAGCGACAGGTTGTCCTTGACGCCGGCGACCGCGGCGGGCAGGTCCACCTGGTTCAGGCCCGGAATGTCGTAGACCGGCGCGGCGGGCGCAGTGGCGTCGACCGCGAGGGTCGCGGTGTTGCCCTCGACCTGAGCGGACACGGGATGCGCCAGTCCGTCGACGGCGAGAGCCAGCGGCACCGAATCGACGACGACACCCGAGTCGTCGCGGATGACCAGGTGGTTGTTCTCGTTGCTCAGGGTTCCCGAGTCGGTGGTCACGAGCAGCCCGGTGCCCGCGGCCACGGCGTTCCAGTGCACCTCGGGAGCAGCGGCGGGTGCCGGATCGGCGTACGCGGTCGCGGAGGCGGTGCCCAGCGACACGATCGTCATCGCGGCGACAACCGCGATCTTGTTCATCTTCATGCCCGTCGAGTCCTTTTCGCAGTGGGAGCGAATCCGCGCTGATCGTCGGATACGTCAAGCGGCGAGTGCCGAGCAGGATTCAACGGTCACGGTGAGACGGTGTCAATCGACGTGCGAGACAACGGAAAGCGAACCGCGAGGGACGGGCCGACACACGGACCGGGCGCGGCCGGGGCACCGAACGCCGGGTCCGATTCGGTGCCGGGCACGACCGGCGCGGCGGCAGGCGAGCGGGCGCCCCCACGGTCCGCGTCGGCGACGGCGCAGGTCAGAGCGCGGAAAGCCTTCCCGCGCGGGCGCGGCAGCCGAGCGACCCTGCGTCACGCTTCTTCCGATACGACCGATTCCGTTGTGACGCACACAGACTCGATGGAGGTCCGATTCGTCCGCGCTGTCGCGTGTGGTCGATCGACACGGGCGGGCGTGACAGACACCCCGCGCCCCGGACGGGTCCCGACGCGTCGTCGGGCGTTCACGAAGAGTTCATGCGGTGCGACGAGAGATCTCCCACCGCGAATCGGACATCGCGGTGGGAGATCACAGGAACCGTGGCCGGTCGCCCGGCGGCGGCGTGGGTCAGACGGCCGACTGGTGGTGACGCTGGGTCTCGAAGAACTCGGCCCAGGAGTCCACCTCGGGGTGCTGCTTGATCAGGGCCCGGCGCTGACGCTCTGTCATGCCGCCCCAGACGCCGAACTCGACACGGTTGTCGAGGGCGTCCGCTCCGCACTGCATGAGCACGGGGCAGTGACGGCAGATTGTTGCGGCCTTGCGCTGCGCGGCGCCGCGGACGAACAGTTGATCGGGATCCACTCCCCGGCATCGCGCCTGCGATACCCATGCGATGCGCGCTTCGGCTTCCCCGATGTCGAGCGCTGCATTCGGCGTTCCTGTGTGCATTCGTTGACCCCTTACCGTCGGCGAACACCGTTTCCCTGGCGTTCCGGGCGTCCCACCCGCCGCCGCAGCTCACGCTGCACAGCGAACTGAGGAGCACCCCACTAACTGATGTGATTGTTATCTGAATCACATCGTGTCCATCAATGTAGGGGAAAGGCCGCGCGGGAAGCAAGGTGGGGGATCACTTTTCTGGTACGCCCGTGCGATCGGTCACATCGGAGCAGGTCAGCCGTCCACATGTCCGGTACGGGCTGTGTCCCGGAGGAGCCACGTACTCTGTTGTTCGTGCCGATCGCCAAGACTGTCGCCAAACTCGCCGGGTGCTCCGCCCTGGCCGGCGCGCTGCTCGCCGGAGTCATGTTCCCGCTCGCCGGCGGGTTCGGATTCGCGTCCAACCGCGCCGCCGACACCGTGGACAACGTCTCCGCGGAACTCGTCGAGGGAACGGTGCCCGCCGTGTCCACGATGGTGGACTCCGCGGGCAACCCCATCGCGTGGCTCTACGAGCAACGACGCTTCGAGGTGCCGAGCGACCGCATCTCCAACGAGATGAAGCTCGCCATCGTCTCCATCGAGGACCGCCGGTTCGCCGAGCACGAGGGCGTCGACTGGCAGGGCACGGTGCGCGCCTTCCTGACCAACACCACCAGCGGACAGGTGGAGCAGGGCGCGTCCACCCTCGATCAGCAGTACGTGAAGAACTACCAACTGCTCGTCGTCGCCAAGACGGACGCCGAACGCCGCGCCGCCATCGAGACCACTCCCGCGCGCAAGATCCGCGAGATCCGCATGGCGCTGACGCTGGACAAGCAGCTGACCAAGGACGAGATCCTCACGCGCTACCTCAACCTGGTGCCGTTCGGTAACTCGTCCTACGGCATCCAGGACGCGGCACAGACGTACTTCGGCATCGACGCGAGCCAGCTGAGCCTGACGCAGGCGGCGATGCTCGCGGGCATGGTGCAGTCCAGCTCCGCCCTCAACCCGTACACCAACTACGACGGCGTGATGGCGCGACGGAACACCGTTCTCGACACGATGATCCAGAACATCCCGGACCGCGCGGCGGAGATCGAGGCCGCCAAGGCCGAGCCGCTGGGCGTGCTGCCGGAGCCCAACCAGTTGCCGCGCGGCTGCATCGCCGCCGGTGATCGTGGCTTCTTCTGTGACTACGCGCTGCAGTACCTGGCCGACGCCGGCATCAGCAAGGACCAGGTGGACAAGGGCGGTTATCTGATCAAGACCACTCTCGACCCGGCCGTGCAGTCCTCCACGAGCGCCGCCCTGTCCGGGAACAGCAGCCCGGATCTCGACGGTGTCGCGACGGTCATGAACGTCATCGCGCCGGGGCAGGACTCGCACCGCATCCTCGCAATGGGGTCGTCACGGCGCTACGGCCTCAACGGCGACGCCAACGAGACCGTCCAGCCGCAGCCGTACTCCCTGGTGGGCAGCGGTGCCGGGTCGATCTTCAAGATCTTCACCACCGCCGCCGCGATGGAGAAGGGCCTCGGCACGTCCGCGGTCCTGCAGGTGCCCAACCGCGTCGAGGTCAAGGGACTCGGCGACGGCGGTGCGCGCGGGTGCCCTCCCTCGACGTACTGCGTGACCAACGCCGGCAACTACCCGCAGTCACTCTCGGTGACCGATGCGCTGGCACAGTCACCCAACACCGCCTTCGTGAAGCTGATCGAGTCGGTCGGCGTCACCCCGACGGTCGACATGGCCGTCCGCCTGGGCCTGCGCTCGTACACGCTGCCCGGCACAGCCGGCCAGGGCACCGACCAGAGCCTCGCCGACTACCAGAAGGAGGCGAATCTCGGCTCCTTCACGCTCGGACCGACCTACGTCAATCCGCTGGAACTGTCCAACGTGGCCGCGACCCTCGCGTCCGGCGGCAAGTGGTGCCCGCCCAACCCGATCGACAGCGTCTTCGATCGCAGCGGCAAGCAGATCCCCGTCACGCAGCAGGCGTGCGAGCAGGTCGTGGAGCCGGGACTGGCGAACACACTGGCCAACGCGATGAGCAAGGACGATCAGCCCGGCGGCACGTCGGCGTCCGCCGCGAGCTCGGTGGGCTGGTCGTTGCCGATGTCCGGCAAGACCGGCACCACGGAATCGCACCGGTCCTCGGGATTCCTCGGATTCACGAACCGGTACGCGGCCGCCGCCTACACCTACGGCGATTCCCCGACTCCCAGCGAGATCTGCTCGTTCCCCTTGCGCCCGTGTGGTTCGGGCAACCTGTTCGGCGGTAACGAGCCTGCACGGACCTGGTACGACGCGATGGATCCGGTGGCCACGAACTTCGGCGACGTCGGACTCCCGGCCGTCGACCAGAAGTACGTGCGCGGATCGGCCAACGGCCAGGTTCCCGACGTCACGGGCCTGACGCAGAACTCCGCGACCTCGCAGTTGCAGGCCGCAGGGTTCCGAGTGCAGGTGGCGACCACCGCGTCGTCGGAGGGTCGGGGCACCGTGGTCAGCACGTCACCCTCGGGTTCCGCCATTCCGGGATCGACGGTCACGATCTACATCAGCGACGGGTCCGTCCGGGCGGCACCGGCGGCACCCGCGCCGGGGATCCAGCTCCCGGCGTTGCCGCCCGGGGTCACCCTGCCGGCGATCCCCGGGCTGACGGCACCGCCGCGCTAGCTGCGGCAGTGCCGTGCGGCGGCGAGTGCCCTACAGCCGAGCCTTGACCGCGGCCGAGATGCGGGAGCCGTCGGCCTTGCCGGCGGCGATCGCCGTGGCGGCCTTCATGACCTGTCCCATCTGTCGCATCGCCGGGCGCTCACCGAGTTCCTCGGCCACCTGCGCGATGGCCGTGTCGGCGACGTCGGCCAGTTCGGCGTCGGTCAGCGGCGTCGGCAGGTACTCGTCGATGATCTGCGCCTCGGCACGCTCGGTGGCGGCGAGTTCACCGCGCCCGTTCTGGGTGTAGATCTCGGCGGACTCGCCGCGCTTCTTCGATTCCTTGGCCAGCACGCGCAGCACGTCCTCGTCGGTGAGCTCGTGCGCTTCCTTGCCCGACACCTTCTCGGTCTGTACCGCCGACAGCAGCATTCGCAGCGTCGCCGTCCGGAGCTTGTCCTTCGCCTTCATCGATGTCGTCAGATCCGCCCGCAGGCGCTTTTCCATGTCACAGTTCTCGGCCATGTCGGAAACGGTACTGTCGACGAGGTGTCCGGTACATCAGCGTTCCCCCGTCGCTCGGCGCACTCGCTTCCGAGTCTGCAGTCGGCCGCGCGTTCTCTCGCCACTCCCGGAGGGATCGCGGCTCTCGCCGCGGGATCGGCGGCGGTGGGGTTGACCTACGCCACGGCCATCGAGCGGAACGCCTTCGCGCTGCGGGAGACCACCATGCCGGTGCTCGCCCCGGGGTCGTCGACGCTGCGTGTCCTGCACATCAGCGACCTGCACATGATGCCGGACCAGAAACTCAAGCAGAACTGGGTGCGTGAGCTCGATCGGCTCGAACCCGATCTCGTCGTGAACACCGGCGACAACCTGTCCCACCAGCGGTCGGTGCCGGCCGTGGTGCAGTCGCTCGGGTCGCTCCTCGGTCGGCCAGGGCTGTTCGTGTTCGGCTCGAACGACTACTTCGCGCCCGTGCCCAAGAACCCCCTGAAGTACTTCTCGAAGAATCACAAGAAGGTGTTCGGGAACCCGCTGCCGTGGCAGGACCTGCGGGCGGCCTTCACCGAGCGCGGGTGGATGGACGTCACCCACGTCCGCCGCGAGCTCGAGGTGTCCGGCGTCCGGATCGCGACGGCCGGGGTGGACGATCCGCACCTGAAGCGTGATCGCTACGACACCATCGCCGGCGCGCCGAACTCCATCGCCGACGTGAGCATCGGCATCACCCACTCTCCCGAACCGCGCGTGCTCGATCGCTTCGCGGCGGACGGATACGACCTGGTGCTCGCGGGACACACCCACGGCGGCCAACTGTGCCTCCCGTTCTACGGCGCACTGGTGACCAACTGCGAGCTCGACCGCTCTCGCGTCAAGGGACCCTCGCGCTGGGGTGCCCACACCCGACTGCACGTCTCGGCCGGACTCGGGACGTCGCCGTATGCGCCGTACCGCTTCTGCTGCCGTCCCGAGGCCACCCTGATCACCCTCGTTCCGGCGAAGCGTCCGCCCAGGACCTCACCCGAACAGGGCGTTTCGCGTTCCGAAGCCATGGTGCGATAGAGTTGCAGAGCTGCCCTGACGGGGAGTGAACGGCCACGGGGTGTGGCGCAGCTTGGTAGCGCGCTTCGTTCGGGACGAAGAGGTCGTGGGTTCGAATCCCGCCACCCCGACTCGTGGTTGAGACACGAAGGAAGGCCCTGCACCGGGATGCCGGTACAGGGCCTTCCGTCATGTCGGGGTCAGGGCCAGGGGACAGTGGCCTGCAGAACCGCTTCCTGCAGCGCAGTCGTGCGGAGCTCCGTCACCTTCTGATACTCCGGATCGGCCACCATCTCGCTGAATGCCGTTCGCGAGGGATAGCGGACGAGAAGCACCGCGTCCCAGCTCTGTCCGGTCTCCGCGACGAGCGTTGTCGAGCCGTCGCCCGCGAACAGGACCTCGCCCCCGTGGCGGGGGAGGAAGGTCTCGTCGAGCTCCCGCGCGTAGTCCGCGTACGAGTCCCGACCACCCTCCGCGAAGCGGAGGAGGTTGAGCATCACCACCGGTCCCCCGGGATCGTCTTCCAGGAAACGCTTCAGGTCTCTTCCACGAGGATCGATGGCCATGTCTCCAGTATGAGAGACACTCGCCGTCGGAACAGCCGAATCCCGGCGTCATACCGGTGATGCCACGAGCAGCCGGACCGTCCCGATCGGTCCGTCGTCCTGCAGCCGACGCTTCGCGCGCTGGTACGCCACGCGCAGTCGCACGCTCGTCGTCAGGTCCCCGAAGACGTCGGGTTGGGCCAGGAACGCACCGGGGCTGTCGTGGTCGGCCCGCGCCAGTGCGCGGAGCTGATCCGCCGCCCGGTCGGGCAACGCCACTCCCCCTTCGATGCATGCGCACCACGCCGCGAGCATCAGGGCCGCGTGATCGATCGACCGGTCGTCGCGCAGTCTGTCCCGCACGACGGGCAGGACGAACTTCGGGATGCGCGACGTCGCGTCGACCACCTGACGCGCCACCGTGTCCTGCACGGCCGGGCTGCCGAAGCGTGCGAGCAGATCGTCGATGTACGTGTCGAGGTCCACGCCGGGAACGAGTCCCACGGTGGGCGCCGCCTCGTGGCGCATGTACGAGGCCACGAAGGCCCCGAGGTCGGGGTCGGCCATCACCTCGTGCACGAACGTCTTCCCGGCCAGCACACCGAGGTACCCGAGCATCTGATGGGAGGCGTTGAGGAGTCGGAGCTTCATCCGCTCGAACGGCACGACGTCCGTGACCACCTGGACGCCCACGTCCTCGAACGGTGGCCGCCCGTCGGAGAAGTCGTCCTCGAGAGCCCACTGCGCGAACGATTCGGACCGCACCGGCCAGGCGTCGTCGATGCCCGTCCGGCGGCGCACCGAGTCGATCACGGCCGGCGACGTCGCAGGGGTGATCCGGTCCACCATGGAGTTCGGGAACGCGACGGAGTCGTCGATCCAGTCGGCGAGCGCGCCGTCGTGGTGACGGGCGAACGACACCAGCGCGGCACGGGCCACGGCACCGTTTCCGACGATGTTGTCGCACGACATGACGGTGAACGGCGCGGTGCCCTCGTCGCGGCGACGGCGGAGTGCCACCGTGAGGAACCCGAGGACGCTGACCGGCGCGTCGAGAGACATCAGGTCGTGGCGCGTGGCGTCGTCCCGGGGATCGAAGGCACCGGTCGCGTCGTCGATGCCGTAGCCCGACTCGGTGATGGTGAGCGAGACGATGTGCGTGGTGGGTGCCGCGAGCGTCGCGACGACGAGATCCGGGTCGTCCGGCGCGTAGAGGTAGCGGGCGATGGACCCCACGATGCGGGTGTCCTTCGCGCCGTCCGGATGCACCGTGCTGAGGGTGTAGAGCTGGTCCTGGGCAGCGGCGGTGTCACGCGCCGCCGCGTCGGCGGGCATGACACCGACACCGCAGATCGCCCAGCCGAGGTGCCCCGCGGCGAGCAACCGGTCGACGTACATCGCCTCGTGCGCTCGATGGAAGGCGCCGACACCGATGTGGACGATGCCGCACACCAGGGTCGAGCCGTCCACTCGATGACGCGGAACCGTCACGCCCGCAGGCGGTGCGGTGAGGGCGTCCTGGATCGAGATGGTCACGGCAGCGGTGCCTTTCGAGTGGTACGACGTGGAACGCGGTGGCGCTCCCGTTCACCGGGATCGAGCCGGTGAGACAGAAGAGCGCCACCGCAGCTGGGGACGGCCGGTCAGCAGGCCGACTTGTACACGTACTGCGCGCCGTCGCCGTCGATCGTGTCCGCGGTGATGACGTGGAATCCGGTGGAGATGTCCTTCTCGGTGGGCTTGTCCTCGAGCGAGGCGACGGCCTGCTCGACGCCGTCGGTGCCGATGGTGGCCGGCTGCTGGGCGATGAGCGCCTGGACCGTTCCCTCGCGGAGCTGCTTCACCTGGGCGGGGCCGGCGTCGAAGCCGACGATCTTGACCTGCTCCTGCTTCCCGGTCTGGCGGACGCCGGTCGCGGTGCCCTCCGCGGCGAAGGTGTTGGTGGCGAAGACACCGACGATGTCGGGATCCTTGGCGATGGCGGCGGAGATCAGACGAGCGGCCTCGGCCGGATCGTTGTGGCTGTACTGCACTCCGAGGTACTGGAAGGCCGAGTTGCCCGCGGCCGCGTCCTCGAATCCCTTGACGCGGGCGTCGGTGATGGAGACGCCGGGGTCGGTGGAGATGACGATGACCTTGCCGCCGTTCGGGTTCAACCCCTCGATCGCGTTGAACGCCTCGGCGCCGCCGCCCTCGTTGTCCGACGAGATGGCCGACACGGCCTTCGACGGATCCTCGAGCGTCGTGTCGACGAGGACGACCTTGATTCCGGCCTGCGCGGCGGCGTCGAGCGGTGCCTGCATCGCGGACACGTCGGTGGGGGCGATGAGAATCGCGGCGGGACGAGAGGCGACGACCGAATCGACGATCGGCTTCTGCAGGGTCGGGTCGAACTTGGCGGGACCCTGGACGTCGACCGCGTAACCGGCGGCCTGAGCGGCGTCCTGGATGCCGCACTGCATGCTGATGTAGAACTCGTCGCCGCTGACGCCCTGGATGAACGCGAGCTTCTTCTCACCGCCGCCCGAGTCGGACGAACAGCCGGCGAGCACGAAGGTGGAGAGTGACGCGGCTGCCAGCGCAGCGGCGGCGACGGTCCGGGATGTACGCATGGGTGAGTGATCTTTCCGGTAGGCCGAGCGTGGTGAGGGGAGTGTGCGATGAGGCCGAGCGACGGTGGTACGTCAGGGGTTTCGAGCCCACAGTCGTTTCAGTGAGGACGTCGACGCCCCGCGGGTGGCGGCGGCTCGGCGGCGTTGATCGAAGTACACGGCGGCGATGAGCACGGCACCGACGGCGACCTGCTGCCAGAAGGGCTGCACACCGACGATGACGAAGCCGTTCTGGAGCACGGCGGGAATGAAGAGTCCGATGACGGTGCCGAACATGGTGCCCACACCGCCGAAGAGGCTGGTGCCGCCGATGACGACCGCGGCGATGACGTTGAGGTTGGTCTGCGACTGGCCGGCGATGGCCGTGGTGCCGTACTGCGAGAGCGACAGGATGCCCGCGAGACCGGCGAGCGTGCCGGACAGCGCGTAGACCTTGATCAGGTGCAGGTCGACCTTGATGCCGACGCGCCGGGCGGACTGCTCCTTGGACCCGACAGCGAAGGTGTGCAGGCCGAACCTTGTGCGGTGCAGCACGATACCGAACACGATGACGAACACCAGGGCGATGAAGGAGATGAGCGGGATGGTGGTCGCGGGCACGTTGCCGTAGCCGATCGTGTCGACCAGCACCGGCGGCACGTCGCGGATGTCGACACCACCGGTGATGACCTGGGCGAGACCCAGTGCGCCGCCGAGCGTACCCAGCGTCGCGATCAACGGAGGCACCTTCGCGATACCGATGAGGAACCCGTTGAGCAGCCCCCACGCCAGCCCGCAGGCGACGGCCACGAGGATACCGATGACGGCCACACTCCAGCCCTCGCCGCCGACGGCCCGCATCACCTTCGCGGCGACGACGCCGGAGAAGACGAGGACAGAGCCGATGGAGAGATCGATACCGCTGGTGACGATGACGAACGTCATCCCGATGCCGAGGACGGCGAGGATCGAGACGTTCTGGATGATCTGCCGGATGTTGCCCCACTCGGGGAAACTGTTCGGCGCGAGAATCGAGAACAGGATGCTGATCGCCAGCAGCACGATGACGATCTGGAACACCTGGACACGGGCGAGGCCGGCGAGGCTGCTCCGCAGATCGAACGAGCTGCCGTTCGACGACGGTTCGGGGGCCGAGGATCCCGCTGACTTCGGCAAGGTCTGATTGCTCATCTCGCGGCTCCCACCGTCGCGCCGGTCATCGCGCCGACGAGTGCTTCCATGGTCGTGTTCTTGGCATCGAGCGTCGCGACGCGCTTGCCCAGGCGCAATACCTGGACGCGGTCGGCGACCTCCATGACGTGCGGCATCGAGTGGCTGATGAACACCACGGCGACGCCCTTGTCGGCCACTCGACGAATGGTGTCGAGCACGTTGCGGGTCTGGACCACGCCGAGTGCGGCGGTGGGTTCGTCGAGGAACACCACACCCTTGGCCCAGGCCACGGCGCGGGCGATGGCGATGGCCTGCTGCTGGCCACCGGACATGGCTCCGACCGGATCGGTGAGGCTGCGGACGGTGGCCCCCAGTTCGTCGAGCGCCGCACGCGACTGCGTGCGCATCTCGGCCGTGTTCAGGAAGCCGAGCTTGCCCAGCAGGCCCGCCGCGGGAATCTCGCGCCCCAGGAACATGTTCTGGGCCGCGTTGAGGTGCGGAGCGAGCGCCAGGTCCTGGAACACCGTCTCGATGCCCAGATCTGCTGCTGCGGTGGGGTTGTCCAGGTCGACGGTCACGCCGTCGTAGAGGATCTCGCCGGAGTCCAGCGCCAGGCTGCCGGACAGCGCCTTGACCATCGTCGACTTGCCGGCGCCGTTGTCGCCGATGAGTGCGACCACCTCGCCCGCGTAGATGTCGAAATCGGCGTCGTCGAGCGCGCGCACGTTCCCGAAGCTGCGGGAGAGCCCGCGTGCCTCGAGGACGGGCGTGGCGCCGTCGGGGTGGTTGCTCATGAGAGCTCCTCGGATGAGTCGGTGTCGCGTGATGAGTCGGTGTCGTGAGCGGGTGCGAGAAGCGGGTCGTTCGGCACCTCGATGATCAGGTCGGCGCGGCGGGCCGCCGCGGCCACGATCTCCGCGTTGCGGAGGTCGACGTCGCGGGTCCACTGCTCGGCGTCCGCACGCGACTTGCCGTGGTGTCGGTGTCGGGCCACGAGTCGTTCCGCGCGCACCGTCGTCGGAACGTCGAGGTACCAGACCTCGTCGAGTTCCGAGCGCACCGCGCCCCACCCGCCGTCGTCGAGCAGGAGGTAATTGCCCTCGGTGATCACCATCGCGGTGTCGCGCTGCACGGGGACGGCGCCGGCGATCGCGGCCTCGATCGACCGCTCGAACCGCGGTGCGTAGATCGTCTCCGCCGTCTGGTTCCGCAGGCGGCGCAGGAGCGCGACGTATCCGTCGACGTCGAAGGTGTCGGGCGCACCCTTGCGTCCACGGCGCCCGAGCCGGATCAGCTCCTCGTCGGCGAGGTGGAACGCGTCCATCCCCACCAGCGTGGAGTCGGTACCGAGTTCCGCCTGAAGCAGTGCGCAGAGAGTCGACTTGCCCGCGCCCGGTGCACCGGTGACACCCAGCAGCCGGCGACCGCCGGATCCGTCGCGCAGCACGGACGCCAGGTGGCTCACCATCTCGGTGAGATCGGCCGGCGCGTAGCGCCGACGGTCCTCGCGGCCGTCCGGCGTGCCGGCGTCGTTCGAAGCTGCGTACATGTCCGTCCCTCGTCGAATCGCGGAACTCGATCGACCCGACCTTCGTGGGGGCGGGTCGTCGTGCGGCCCGAGCCGCATCGCGATGCGGATCAGTGTGACCCACGCAACTCACCGTGTCACGCGTTTCGCGAAAATTCATGTCACCGGTGACATGGGCACCGATCGGTCGAGCGTCCCCGATTCGTGGAGGACACTCCCAAGAGAAGGATCAGTGCAGTTCAGCGATGTTTTTCGGCAATCGGGCGCAGAATTACACACGGTGACGTACGGTCCGTGTCATCGATGTCATGGACCACCGCAACGGAGGACATGACATCGATGACATCGCACCACCGCCACACCCACGACTCCCCAGAAGGCAGAACCGACATGTCGCAGAGTTCCCCGTCGAAGTTCAGGGGCCGCACGATCCTCGTCACCGGGGCCAGCGGCGGTATCGGCGCCGCCACAGTGCGGTGCCTCGTCGCCGACGGCGCCGACGTCATCGCGTCCGGACGGAACGAGGCCGCGCTCGCTGCTCTGCAGGAGGAGACCGGCGCACGTCCGCTGCCGTTCGACCTCACGTCGGAGGACAGCATCCGTGAGGCCCTGTCGGGCCTCGAGCTCTACGGCGTGGTCAACTGCGGCGGCTTCGGCGGCGAGATCGCCACCCCCCAGGACACCGACATCGACATCTTCGACAAGGTCATCTCCATCAACGCGCGCGGCAGCCTCCTCGTCATCAAGTACGCGGCTCCCGCGATGATCGCCGCCGGAGCCGGGGCCATCGTCAACGTCTCGAGCCAGGCATCGCTCGCAGCGCTCCCCGGACACATCTCGTACGGATCCTCGAAAGCGGCTCTGGACAACATCACTCGCGTCGCGGCACTGGAACTCGGGAAGCACGGCATCCGGGTCAACAGCGTCAATCCCACCGTCGTCATGACGGAGATGTCCGCCTTCTACTGGGGGCGCCCGGAGATCGAGGGCCCGTTCCTGTCGCAGATGCCGCTCGGTCGGTGGGCCACCGAGGCCGAGATCGCGGCCCCCATCGCGTTCCTGCTCAGCGACGACGCCTCGATGATCACCGGGGTGTCTCTTCCGGTCGACGGCGGGTACACCAGCCGCTGACCCGTCATACTGTCCCGGCACGTACGAAGAAGGTGGCCCGATGACCACGATGCAGGATGTCGCGACACTGGCCAACGTCAGCGCGAAGACGGTGTCCCGTGTCTACAACGACGATCCGCACGTCGATCCCGAGACTCGCGCTCGGGTCAACGCGGCGCTCGAATCGTTGAACTACGTTCCCAACACCATCGCGACGTCGTTCCGCGCCGGCCACACCGGTGCCATCGGGGTCGCCGTTCCGGACATCGACGATCCCTTCTTCGCGTCGATCGCGCGTGCGGTGGAGAACCGAGCCCGGCTGCACGACATGGCCGTCATCATGACCAGCCTCGGTCACGACGCGTCCCTCGAGAGCTCACTGGTGGAATCGCTCTTGCGCAGACAACTCAGCGGCCTGGTGATCGCGCCCATCGGTACCGACCACGCCTATCTCAAGCGGTGGGCCGAGCGCACCCCCACCGTGTTCGTGGACCGCGCGCCCTCCGGGCTCACCGCCGACACGTTCGTCGACGACGATCACGGCGGTGCCTGGACGGCCACCACCCATCTTCTCGATCGGGGCCACCGGCGCATCGCTCTGGTCGGCGACGACATCTCCATCAGCACCGCGTTCAACCGCCTCTCCGGGTATCGAGATGCGCTGGAGAGCAACGGGATCGAGTACGACGACACGTTGGTCGTCACCGGAGTCCTCGGCCGCGATCAGGCACGGGAGGCGATGCGCACACTGCTCGACTCCTCCGCGCCGCCCACGGCGCTGTTCCTGTCCAACGCCCGCACCGCGATGGCGTGCGTGCCCGAACTGCAGAAGCGCGGAGCGACGCGCCCCGCGTACGTCGGCTTCGGCGACTTCCCGCTGGCCGACGCTCTGTGCCCGCCCGTCACCGTGATCGACCAGAACCCAGCCGAACTCGGGCTCCAAGCGATCGATCGCATTCTCGGACGCATCGAGAACCCGCGCCGGCGTTACCGCCGCCGCAACGTGCTCGGAGTCGAGCTGATCGAGAGGGAATCGTGCACGCTCCCCGACGGCGCCGCGTCACCGCAGTGACACGGTGACGCCTCCCTCGGCGAGGGTGACCGTCAGCTGATCCAGGGTGTCGACCTGCAGGTCCGCGTCCAGGTCGGCTCGGTCGTGCGTGCCTCCCACACCGATCACCGTGCAGCCCGCGGCCCGTGCCGATCGCACTCCGGCGGGCGCGTCCTCGACGACCAGGCAGCGGCTCGGATCGATCCCGAGCGTGCGCGCCGCGAGGAGATAGGGCTCCGGGTCCGGCTTGCCGTGTGCCACGTCCGCAGAGGTCACCATCGCGGTGGGTGCGGCCAGACCCGCCGCTGCGAGACGGGCGTGCGCCACGGGGGGTGCACCCGACGTCACGATCGCCACCCGCGAGGCGGGCAGTGCCGAGAACAACTCCAGCGCACCGGGAGTGGGGACCACGTCGGCCACGTCGCGGGTCTCCAGATCACCGAGCCGCAGCGCCGCTGCCGGCCCCTCCACGTCGCCGAGAAGCAGCGCCATCGACTCCGCCGCCGTCATTCCGTGCGCAATGTCCGCGACCGCGAATCCGTACTCCGCGCCGACCTCGGCCCAGCACCGCGCGACGGCCGCCGTGGAGTCGACGAGAGTGCCGTCGAGGTCGAACAGCATCGCGTCGAACGTCCGCCCGACGACACCACCCCGGTTCGCGGGCGGGGACACCAGTCCCAGCGCCCGGCGGACACGGAACAGTTGCTGCGCGGTGGTGAGAGACGCGTCGACGCGCAGATGCGGGACCGTGGGGCTCGAGTGCGGCGTGTCGGCGCGGTGGCGATCCCGGTCCAGACCGCGGTCCGCGCGGCGCCGGGCGAGCAACGCCTCGCTGCCGTCGACATGGACGACGACCACCGGCGCAGGGGCCACGGACTCGAGAAGAGCCGCCCACTCGTCACCACCCTGCAGTTCGCGGGTGAACGGCGCGACCATCACGGACCTCGCGCCCACCGACGTCAGTTCTCCTGCGACGGAACGCATCACGGCATATCGACCGGCACGGATCAGGGGCGCCGCGTCGCCGGAGTCGTTCCAGTGTCCACTGCCCAGCAGCGGACTCAGCACGTCGAGCAGCGGCGCCGTCAGGGTGTCGAGGTCGAGCAACGGCGCTGCGAGATCACGGGCGACCGCTGCTCCGAGGGTCGACTTGCCACTGCCGGCGACCCCGGCGATCACCACGTGCGGGCCGCTGTTCCACGCGATCTCTTGACAGGAGGTGTGCACGATGACGATCATAGAAGACAACGTTGTCTCGCAGCAATGCCGGACCGTCACCCACCCTCGATCGAGAGTTCTCCCGTGACCCACCGCGCCAGCATCAAGGACGTCGCCGCACTGGCAGGCGTCAGCTTCAAGACTGTCTCGCGCGTGGTCAACGGTGTCGACACGGTGCTCCCCGAGCTGCGCGAGCGCGTCGAAGCGGCGGTGGCGGAACTGAACTACGTTCCCAACTCCGCCGCACGATCACTGAAGTCCGGATCCGGCACCACCATCGGCATCGTGGTCGACTCCATCGACGACATCTTCTTCGCCTCCCTGGTACGCGCGATCGAGGAGCGTGCGCTCGATCGCGGCATGGGAGTCATGGTCGGCAGCACCGGGTTCGATCCCGAGCGCGAACTGTCGCAACTCACCCGCCTCGCCGGTCAACACGTGCGCGGCATCGTGCTCGCCCCCGTCGGCGATCACTCGTCGTTCCTCACCCCGCGCCGCCACACCCTGCCGGTGGTGACCGTCGACCGCTCGATCCCGGGTTTCGACTCCGTCACCGTCGACGACTACTCGGCGGCTCGACGCGCCGTCCGGGTGCTGGTCGACGCGGGGCACCGGCGGATCGCCCTCGTCGGTCACGATGCGCGACTGCAGACGGCGCAACGTCGACGCGACGCGTACGTCGACGTCCTCACCGAGCACGGTCTCAGCGCCCCGGGCGACGGCATTCCCGAAGTGGCGCCGTCACCGGACGCGGTGCGCCCGGTGGTGCTCGACCTGCTCGCCCTCCCTGAACCCCCCACGGCGCTGTTCGTCTCCAACGCCCGCCACGCCAGTGCCGTCGTGTCGGTCCTGCACGAGATCCACCGCACGGACGTGGCCATGGTGTCGTTCGGCAGCTTCGCTCTCGCCGACGCCGTCGATCCGCCCGTCACCTGCATCGACCAGAACCCGTACGAGATCGGAGCCGCGGCGTTCGACCGTCTGCTGCTGCGCTTCGACGATCCCACCCTCGACGCCGTGGCCGGCCTCGCCGACACGACTCTCGTCGAGCGCAGCTCGCATCTCGCTCCCCCGAATCGACAGTCCCCCAGCGCTGGAAAGCGGTACCGCCCGTGAGCATGTCCCTCGTCGCCGGTCTCGACCTCGGCAGCACCGGAATCAAGATCCTCGTCAGCGACTCCTCGGGTTCCGAGGTCCTGATCGAGCAACTCGCCACTCCCTGGACGCACGGGGCCGGCGGTACCACCGACATGGCGGCGGACGATCTCCTCGACACCGTGCGTCACCTGGTGGAGATCGTCGCGCGCCGACTGCCGGACGTCACCGGTGATCCGAACGCCCGGCTCGATGCCGTCGCCGTCTCGGGCATGGGCGAGACGGGCTTCCTCGTCGACGCAGGGCTGGAGGTCGTGGCGCCGTCGTTCGCGTGGTTCGACCCGCGCGGCGGGGAGCAGGTCGCCGCCCTGCCCGAGCCGCTGCGGGCCGCGTTCGCAGCGACCACGGGAATCCCTCTCGGGGTGCAGGTCTCGGTCGCGAAGATCCTGCATCTGCAGTCCGGCGGACTGGACCTCACCGGACTCCGATGGCTGGATCTGCCCGCGTTCGTCGTCGCCGCTCTCGGCGGACGGGCTGTCAGCGAGTACTCGCTGGCGTCGCGAACGGGGCTGCTCGACCAGGACACCGGCGCCCCCTGGCGGGACATGCTGGCGCACCTCGGTGTCGACGACACCTTCCTCCCGCCGCTCGTCGCTGCCGGCACCGCACTCGGATTCGCCTCGGCGCCATGGCTTCCCGAGCTCGTACGCGGGGCCGCCCTCACGGTCGCGGGCCACGACCACCTCGTGTCCACGGTGTCCGGCGGCGACATCGCCGACGACACCTACCTCGTCTCGATGGGTACCGCGGAGGTGTTGTTGCGCGTCCTGGACACGCCACCGTCCGCGGCCAGTCGCGCGCGACTGGCCGAGCACCTGATCAACTCGGTCCGCCACGTCGTGCCCGGCAAGTACGTGCTGGTGGCCGGTGTGAAGTCGGGACTGCTCATGCGCCGCGCACTGCAGTTGTGCGACATCACCGATCGCGCCGGGCGGGACGGGCTGGACCAGCGCGTGCAGGCACTGCCGTCCGCGGGATCCGTCGCCGAGGGTGGTGTCACCGTCTCCGGTGCACGCAACGACGACGGTGTGCTCGCACTGACCATCCGGACCGACGGGGTGGACGCCGCCGAACTCTTCCGCGCCGTGCTGCTCCACGGGAACGACGAGGTGGCCCTGCTGGTCGCCGCGCTCGACCGTGAGGTCC
Source organism: Rhodococcus sp. MEB041 (assembly GCF_030208955.1). Taxonomy (NCBI): domain Bacteria; kingdom Bacillati; phylum Actinomycetota; class Actinomycetes; order Mycobacteriales; family Nocardiaceae; genus Rhodococcus; species Rhodococcus sp. MEB041. Next base: position 57,337 of record NZ_JARVSZ010000004.1, on the reverse strand, counting down.
CGCCCGCACGGCGCAGCATCCTCACCGGTGGCTGGGCGAGCATGGCCTGCGTCCGCGACGCCCGCGCCGCCGTCCTGCCCGACATCACCACCTCCGGCCGAACACAGGACACCGCCTACGGCGCAGCCCTGTTCGCCTCCAGACTGCTCGACTCGAGCGACCGAACCCCACCTCGCACCACCGACAGGAGCTCCGACATGAACGACCTCACCACACTGGAACGACGCGGCATGGCCGCCATCTCCACTGCGAACGGCAACATGCTGATCGTGGCCGGCGACCAGCGCAACGGCATGAAGGCCGTCATGAACGACGCCCCGGACGGTCCGGACTCCATCTCGAAGGATCAACTCGCCGATGCCAAGGGCGATCTCGTGAAGTACCTCGGCAACCACGCTCCCGCCATCCTGCTCGACCCGGAGGTGGCGCTCCCCCGCGTCGTCGACGAAGGCACGTTGTCGCGGGACACCGCGCTCGTGGTCGGGATGGACGCCTCGGGATTCGAGACCGTGGACGGCCTGAAGTTCACCCGCTTCGTCGACGGCGTCACCCCGCGCGTGGTGCGCGATCTGGGCGGCGATGTCGCGAAGATGTTGTGGTACATGCGCCCCGACCGTCAGACGGCGGACTCGCGGGTCGGCCAGGAGATCGCCGAACTGGTGAAGGCGTGCTCGGCCGAGGGTCTGCTGCTGATCGTCGAGATCCTCACGTACCGGCTCGAGGGCGAATCGGCCGTCGACTACGCGGAGCGCTTCCCGTCCCTCGTGGCCGAGTCCGCCCGCATCTCCGTCGAGTGCGGTGCCAAAGTGCTCAAGCTGCAGTACCCCGGATCGGCCGAAGCCTGTGCCGCCGTGACCGCCGCCGCGAACGGCGTGCCGTGGGCCGTCCTGTCCGCCGGTGTGGATCACGAGACGTTCATCGAGCAGGTGCGCACCGCCGTGGCGAACGGCGCCAGCGGCGCGATGGCGGGTCGCTCCCTCTGGAAGGACAGCATGGCCGTCTCGGCCGACACCCGCGAGCAGCTGCTGACGGACCGCGCGCTGCCGCGCCTGCGCGAGCTGGCCGAGGCCGTCGACAACCGCTGACCGACACGCGACACGCGATACCGGACCGTCGAGTCTGCCTATCATGACGGCATGACACGGTTCCGGTTCGCGGTCGCGTTCATCGCGGCGACAGCAGTGCTCGGTCTCGCCGGTTGCTCCGACAGCTCCGGTGACACACAGTTCGACGGGCTCACGGTCGGTCAACGCGTGTACGACCGCACCGGGGACTCGCTGGGTCCGGCCGACGTCGAGGCGCTGGAGCAGCGACTCGACGCGCTGCGCGCCGAGACCGGGGCCGACGTCGTCGCGTACGTCCGCGAACTGGACGCCGACTCGGACGACACCCTCGATCAGGTGGAGGCACTCCAGCAGGCGTGGGTGTCGACGGCGGACGTCGATCAGGACGTCGCCGGTGCCATCCTGATCAACCGCGAGCCCGGTACCGACGACGAGGCTCGGGCCGGGATCCTCCTCGGTTCCACCTTCGACGACGGCAATGTTCCCCGCGACGAGCAGGAAGCGATCATCGAGGACGCCCTGGTGCCGCCGCTGCGCGACGGTGACGTCGCGGGCAGTCTGACGAACGGCATCGACCGGCTCGAGTCCTCCATCCTGGTCGGGCCACCGGTGACGGCGCTCGACGAGTTCGCCGCCGGGCCGGGGTCGACGTGGCTCCCGTGGACCGGTCTCGCCGTCGTGCTGGTCGGCTCCGCGGGCGCGGCGCAGATCTACCGTCGCCGTTCGCGGCCCACGGTGTCGGCGCAGCCTCCGACGACCTACCGACCCGATCACACCACCGATCCCGCGATCGTCACGGCTCTGGTCCATCGGAGCGCGCAGGCGAGTGCGGTGCCGGCCACGCTGCTGGCGCTCGCGGCGGCCGACGCAGTGGCTCTCGAGTCCGAGCCGGGTTCCGGGTCGAAGAAACGTGGCAAGGACACGCTCCGAGTCCGACTGCTCGACCGCGGCAAGGTACGCGGCGACGTGCAGGACGCCGTCTGGACCATGCTGTCCGAGAAGGCCGAGGGCGACGTGGTGGACAGCGCCGCGCTCACGAAGCTCGCGCAGGGTCACGGCGCGACGAAGGCCGTCGTCGACGCGCACCTCGAGGCGAACGGGTGGGTGCGCCACGGTACGGCCGGACCACGCTGGGGTCTGGTCGGACTGGCACTTCTCGGCGGTGCAGTCATGGTGGGCGCAGGCGTGGTCGCTGCTTCCGGGGCCCCGATCATGCTGGTCGCCGCGATTCCCGGCGGGATCCTGCTGATCGCCGGCCTCGTCATGACGGTCGCCTACTCACGATTCTCGGCTGCCGGTCTCGACGCCGCTCGTCCCTGGGAGGCCTACCGTGACGGGTTGAAGCAGTCGGGAAAGGACGACGACTCCTCGCTCGATCTGGACGACGCACTGCCCGACATCGTCGCGCTGGGGCTCGGCTCCACGTTCACGAAGCGCCTCGAGGCGGCCACGGACGCGGACGGCGGAACGACGCTGCGTGCCTTCGCCTCACCGTCCGGATCACTGCACGCCTCGGACCCGGCACTGCTGAACTGGGTCGTCTTCTCCTCGGTGTTCACCTCGACCAACAGCAGCGCCGGCACGGTGTCCGGGGCCGGCGCGGGTGGCGGTGGCGGCGCCGCGGGGAGCACCTGAGACCATTCCGGGTGTGACCGACACTCCGTCATCACGTCCCGCGTATCGCAACGGCGCGGGCAGCAGCGCGCTGGTCGCGGGCATCGTCGCGCTGGTCTGCGCGTTCGTGCCCTTCGTGGGAGACATCGTCGCGGTGCCCACCGGCATCCTCGCGGTGGTGTGCGGATGGGTCGGTATCGGCCGGGACGAGGACGGCACGGCCACCAACGGCCGCGAGGCGATGATCGGAGCCGCGCTGGGCGGCGCCGCACTGTTCGTCGTCTTCGTGTCCTTCGCCGCCACCACCCTCTGAGCCGACGGAGTGCCGCCGTAACGGCGCGGAAACCGAGAAGACCGACGAACGACACGGGCAGGGCCGACACTGTGTCCCATGGTGTCGTTGTCGAGGTTCACTCGCGGTCGGGCGGGCACGCATCCGGTCGACCACATTCCCCCGCTGTCGGTGCTGGCTCCACTCGGCTTGCAGCACGTGCTCGCGATGTACGCGGGCGCGGTCGCCGTCCCTCTCATCGTCGGCAGCGCCCTGGTCGCTGCGGGGGAACTGCAGTCGAGCGACCTGCCGTACCTCATCACGGCCGACCTGTTCGTCGCCGGGATCGCGACACTGATCCAGGCGGTCGGGTTCTGGCGCTTCGGGGTACGACTACCGCTGATGCAGGGCTGCACGTTCGCCGCGGTGACGCCGATGATCGCCATCGGCTCGCAGTACGGCGTCACCGCCATCTACGGTTCCGTGATCGCGTCCGGCGTGTTCATGATGGCGCTGGCGCCGGTGTTCGCGAAGCTGCTCCACCTGTTCCCGCCTCTGGTCACGGGCACGGTCATCCTGATCATCGGCCTGTCGCTGATGCCGGTGGCGGCCGGATGGTTCGGCGGCGGAACGGGATCCGAGGACTTCGGTGATCCGAAGTACATCGGGATGGGCGCACTCACGTTGCTGATCATCCTGCTGATCGAACGGTTTGCTCCCCCGGCCGCCAAGCGACTGAGCATCCTGCTCGGACTCGTCGCCGGCACCGTCATCGCGATCCCGCTGGGCATGACCGACTTCAGTGGTGTGCGGGAACAGGACTGGGTCGGCGTGACCACGCCGTTCCACTTCGGATTCCCGACGTTCGAGGTCAGCGCGATCATCACCATGTGCATCGTCGCGCTGGTCATCATGACCGAGACCACGGGCGACATCATCGCTGTCGGCGAGATCGTCGACAAGAAGGTTCCGCCTCGCCGTCTGGCCGACGGTCTGCGCGCCGACGGCCTGTCGACGATGCTCGGTGGCATCTTCAACACGTTCCCGTACACGGCGTTCGCGCAGAACGTGGGGCTGGTGGCGATCACGGGCGTCAAGACCCGCCATGTGGCCACGTTCGCCGGCGGCATCCTCATCCTGCTGGGGTTGCTGCCGAAACTCGGTGCCGTGGTGGAGGGTGTGCCGCTTCCCGTGCTCGGTGGCGCGGGCATCGCACTGTTCGGCATGGTGGCCGCGAGTGGCGTCCGCACGCTCGCGCAGGTGTCGTTCAACAACACGAACATCCTGGTGGTCGCCGTCGCGGTGGGCGTCGGACTGTTGCCCACGGTGTCGCCGGACCTCTACGACCGGTTCCCCGACTGGTTCCAGACCATCTTCCACTCCGGCATCAGCGCGGGTGCGCTGTGCGCGGTGGTCCTGAACATGCTGCTGAACTCGGAGTCGTTGCGCGACAAGCTGTCCACCGACACAGATCCGCCGGCCCACGACGCTGTGCGTGGACCGGCGCTCTGATCGATCCGTCGGTCAGGAGGACGCTGCGCGGAGCTTCTCGAGCAGTGGCCCGGCGGCCTCGGCAAGGAAGCGCTCCTGGGTCTCGTCACCGACCTGCACGAGTGCGATGTCGGTGAAACCGGCCTCCCAGTAGGGCGCCACCTTCTCGACGATCGCATCGAGATCCGGTCCGCAGGGGATGGTTCCGGCCACGTCCTCCGGCCGGACGAACTGTGTCGCACCCGCGAAACCGGCCGTCGTCGGCAGGTCAGCGTTCACGGCCCACCCGCCCGCGAACCAGCGGAACTGGTCGTGCGCGATCCGGATCGACTCGTCTTCGTCGGGACCCCAGCAGATGGGGATCTGCCCGATCTTCTTCGAGTCACGACTCAGACCGGTGCCGATGTGCCGCGCCTTGTCCCAGCCCTGCACCAGCTCCGGCTTGGGCTCCGTCGAGATCATATGGTCACCGAGCGGGGCGAAACGCTCGATGGACTTCGACCCCGAGACCGCGATGCCGATCTCGAGCGGCGTGTCGGGCGTGTCCCACAGACGGGCGGAGTCGACCCGGTAGTGCTCGCCTTCCCATGTGACCAGCTCGCCCGACTGCAACTGCCGAATGATCTTGACGGCTTCCTCGAACATGTCCTGACGCTTGTCCACCGACGGCCAACCCTGGCCCACGACATGCTCGTTCAAGTTCTCCCCGCTGCCGAGACCGAGGGTGAAACGGCCGTCCGACAGGATCTGCAGGGTCGCGGCCTTCTGTGCGACGACCGCGGGGTGATACCTGATGATGGGGCAGGTCACGTAGGTGTACAGATCGACCGTCGACGTCGCGTGCGCCACCGCGCCCAGCATCGTCCACGCGTACGAGGCATGCCCCTGCGAGGACAGCCACGGCGAGTAGTGATCGCTCGATACCTCGAAGTCGAAGCCGACGTTCTCCGCTTTGACCGCGTAATCGACGAGCTGCTTGGGACCGCTCTGCTCGGTCATGAGGGTGTATCCGAAACGGGTCATGGGAAGTGATCCTCTCTAGATGGTCGCGACCGAACCGGAGTCGACGCGGTAGTTGGAGCCGTTGACGAAGCTGGCACGCTCCGAACACAGGAACGTGACCACCGACGCCACTTCCTCCGGGGTACCCCGTCGACCGAGTTCCATGAACGGCCGATCCTCTTTCAGGAAGCTCTCGATGGCCTCGTCGCGATCGGTGCCGCGCTCGTCTGCGCGCTTGTCCATCATCGCGTCGGTCATCGGCGTGTGAATGAAGGCAGGGGAGACCGCGTTGACCAGGACTCCCTCGGACGCATAGGTCTTGGACAACCCCTTGACCAGCGACAGGATCCCGGCTTTCGCTGCGCAGTAGGGCAATTCGTCGATGTAGGGCTGCTCGGCGTCTTCCGATGCCAGCAGCACGATGCGTCCCCACCCGCCCTGACGCAGCTCCGGGAGGAACGCGCGCACGACGCGCACCGGACCGAGAAGGTCGACCTCGATGGTGGACGACCAGCCGTCGTCGTCGATCTCGTGGAACATGCCCTGCGCGCCGGTGATCCCGGCGCTCTGCACGAGGATGTCGACGGTGCCGAGCGCCTCGACAGCCTTGGCATGCAGCGCCTCCACGTCGGCCGGCTTCGTCACGTCGGCGGCGAAGGCGGTGACGGCTCCGTCGGGTCCCGTCAGGTCCGCCGCGCCTGCAGCGAGCTTGTCCTGGTCCTTGTCGGTGACGAAGACTCGGACGCCCTCGTCGAGAAGCATCTGCGCTGTGCACCAGCCGATTCCCGAATCCGCTCCGGTGATGACTGCTGTTCGTCCTGTGATTCCGAGATCCATGTGTGGTCCTACTTTCGTGTGTCGGAGGTCGTGTGGTCGTGACCGCTGGCCAGTGTCAGCGCTGCGTTGATGAGCGCCAGATGGGACAGGCCCTGCGGGAAGTTGCCCAGAAAGGTCGACGGCTCGTCCTCGGCCGACCGGTCGGGATCGATCATCTCGGCGAAGAGGCCGACGTCGTTGCCGCTGGTGACCAGTCGATCCATGAGTGCGCTGGCCTCGTCGTCGCGGCCGAGCTTGGCGAGGGCGCCGACGACCCAGAACGAGCAGGCGACGAACGTACCCTCGACCATCTGCATGCCGGAGTAGCGATAGAGGTGGTCGCCGGAACCGAGTTCGTCGCGCAGAGCGTCGACGGTCCTCGACATCCGCTCGTCGTCGACGCACCGACTGCCCGCGTGCAGCAACACGGAGGCGTCGAGCTCATCCGTGCCCGGGTACCAGACGTAGGCGCCGCGGGACTCGGACCAGCAATTGTCGTCGATCCACTGGGCGATGTGGTCGCGCTCGGTCACCCACCTGTCCGCGATGCCGGGAATCATGCCCTGCTCGGAGAGGTGCACCGCACGGTCGAGCGCGTGCCAGCAGCCCATCTTGGAAGATGTGTAGTGCCGGATCGTGGGCAGCTCCCAGATTCCGGCGTCCTTGCGGCGCCAGATGTCACACGTCGTGTCGGCGATCTCCGCGAGGAGTCGGCCCGTGGGCGCGTCGAGTACGTTGCCCGCGTCCACGTAGAGGGACACGATGTCGAACAGGTCACCGAAGATCCCCTGCTGCAACTGAGTTGCCGCCTCGTTTCCGTTGATCACCGGACCGACCCCGCGCCACCCCGGCACGTCGGGATATGTCGAGCCGCCCGGGATCTCACCGTTCAGGGTGTAGAACACCTGCGTGATCTGCTCGTTGCTGCGGATGATGCGCAGCAGCCACGCCACCGCGGCGTGGACCTCCTCGCGAAGACCGAAGCGGATCAGCGCTTTGATCGTGTACGCGGTGTCACGCACCCACGCGTAGCGGTAGTCCCAGTTCTTGGCACCGGCCCACCGCTCCGGCAGCGAGGTCGTCGCCGCCGCCGCGATGGCACCGGACGGGCTGTACAACAACAGCTTCAGTGCGAGGGCGCTGCGATGGACCTCGTCGTGCCAGGGGCCCTCGTACCGGAACTCCTCGGACCACATCTGCCAGTTCGCGATCGTACGATCGATGCCCGAGTCGACGTCCTCCGGCACCGGGAGATACAACGGTTCCACCTCGGTACCGACCACGGCCACGAGGGAGCGCGAACCGACCGCGGTGGTGAATCGACCACTGATGGAACGAGATTCGAGCTCGATGTCGTCGGCATTGAGAGTGCGCACGCCCAGAGTGACACCGTCGACGCGCAGCACCGTACCGTGCACCGTCTCGTACGACCACGGCGACGCCGTTCCCAGACACGTCCCCGGAGCGACGGACCACTCCATGTCGACACTGCCCTCGACGCCCTCGACGCGCCGTGCGAGCTCGGTCCACGGAAGGCGTCCCGCCACACCGGTGTTCAGGGAGTCCGTGACGTTCACGACGCCCGACTCCGTCGTGAATGTCGTGACCAGGACATTGGTGCCGTCGGCGTACCGACGGGTGGTCGTGAACTCCTCCGCCGGACGCATAGAGATGTAGCCGCCGGACTCGGCGTCGAGGAGTGCCGCGAACACCGGCGCGGTGTCGAGATTGGGGACCGGGAACCAGTCGATGCGCCCGTCGTCCGCGATGAGCGCGACGGTGCGGCCGTCGCCGATCGCCGCGTAGTTCTCGATCGGTGCGTAGCCGTTCTCTCTCATTCGAGGCGCGCGATCATCGAACTGTCGATGTGCGCCAACAGGTCTGCAGGATCGTCGTACACCGCGGTGGCGCCGGCCTCGGTAAACTCGGCACTCGAGACGCCGCCACTGCGCACTCCGATACACGGGACGCCCGCTGTGACGGATGCCTTCACGTCCCACACGGAATCCCCGACGAAGACGGCGCGCTCGGCACCGACGCCGGCACGGTCCAGCGCGATGTCGACGATGCGCGGCTCAGGCTTCGCCGTCTCGACGTCCTCCGACGACGTCAACTCCGAGACGATCTCCTCGACCCCGAGAAGTCCGCGAAGGATCGCGAGTTCGTTCTCCGGTGCCGAGGTGGCGAGTACGACCTGCAGCCCGCGGTCCACTACCGCGCCGAGCAGGTCGAGCGCACCGGGCAGCGGCGACAGCAGGGAGGACATCTCCTCGTAGTACTGCGTGTGTAGTTCCTTCGCGCGTTCCGCCGCGTCCTCGGGTGCGTCACCCGCCAACGACGAGAGCAGCTTCGCGCCGTCCATGCCGATCGAGCGGTGAATCCGCCACGAGTCCACAGCGATACCGGCGTCGGAGAAGGCACGAGCCCAGGCGTGGACATGGGCGTAGTTCGAATCGACGAGCGTGCCGTCGATGTCGAACAGAACGGCGGGAGAAGTCACCCTCCTCGACTACCCGGGGGTGGGGGACGACAAACGGCGGGAGGGCAGCGTCACGACCGGGTGGCCGCCTCCACCGGCACCGTCTCCCCCGTGAGCGTCCTCGGCGACCAGAGCCCGTCGGTCGTGGCAGCGGCGATGCCAGGTGGCGACAGCGCCACCGGAGTGAAGACGAGGGTGCTGCCGTCCGAACACGTGAAGGTGACCGCATCAGGACCGACGGAGCATTCGAGCCCGTCGGATGTCGTGATCGACGTGATGGGCCCCGCCCCGGAGAACACCGTGGCGGAGGCTGCAGCGGGAGTGGTGGTGGTGGTCGGCGCCGGAGACGTCGTGGTCGTTGCGGCGGTGCTCGACGATGCAGGAATCGTCGTCGCGTCGGTCGGTGACACCACCGAGGACGCCGACGGCTGAGCGCTGGTCGTCGCGTCCGCTGTCGTCGCGTCCGCTGTCGTCGCGGCCGGTGTCGTCGTGACCGGTGTCGTCGCGGCCGCTGTCGTCGCGGCCGCTGTCGTCGTGACCGGTGTCGTCGTGACCGGTGTCGTCGCAGCCGGTGGTTCCGCTGCGGCTACTCGCGCAGATGCGGCGGTGATCGACACGGGCCCGGTCGGTCCGCCTCCGCACGCCGCGTCGACCAGCACCAGGGTGAACCTGATGTCGAGAAGGATGCCCCCGAGCAGTCCCAGCCTCAGGATCCGGCCGTTCTCCAGCACGAGGCTCGAGCGCGCAGACGACGAGTTGTCGACGACACTGCGAAGTGTTCCCGACACGCCAGGCACCACGACGGTGGACCCGCTCTGGGGGAAATCGAACGACACCGTGCCGCCCGCAGGCGGAATCGCGACGGTGTTTCCGCCTCGAACGGTGATCGAACCCCGAGGGTTCAGCGTCGTCACGTTTGCCGCACTCGGAGGGGTTGCCGTGTAGGTCGGCCCGGAGGTGGTCAGGTCACAGGATGCGGCCGATGTCACAGGCGACGGCACCGAGACCACGTCTGTCGACCCCAGGCCGAGAAGCGACAGCAGTGACGCGTACAGCGTGTAGGACGACAGAGTTGCGCGCGCGTTCACTCTCTGCGACGGGACCGTCGTGCACGGTGCCGGCGTGTTCGGCGCCCATCCGTAGGCCGCGCACGACGAGCCTTGAATCGGTGTTCCCGGAGCAGCGCCTCGCGAAGTCAGCTCGTTGGCCAACCCCAGTACCCCGGCGCTGCTGTACGGCCCGGCCGTGGTGCTGGTGACTGTTCCCGGAGCCGCTTGCGATCGCGTCGCTGCCGGTCCGGGCCACGGCGGGTTCGTTCCGCCCGCGAGCAGATCGAATGCGAGACCCGACGCTGAACCGACGCGTCCGATCTCCGCGTACGCGCTTCCGGCGCTGGGCCATGATCCGATCGACACGGTGGCCGCTGCGTGGTCCCGCCCCTGCCAGGCGGCAACGGTGCCATCGGTGTTCGAGACCACCGACACGACCGTCAGCACAGCAGCGATCAGGACCAGTGCCACCGAGCGCGGGCGGCTCACGGTACCGGCCGCTTCGGCGTTCTCGGCCAGAACATCGCCACGACGAGAGCCGCCATCGAGAGGGTCAGAAGCACCAGAACCAGGGGACTCGAGAACCACACCACCACCTTCGCGAGGCCGGGCACCGACCACAGCACCTTGCGCACCTCGGTGACGTCGTATCCGGCCGGATCTTCGTACTCGTTGGCATCGCCCTTCAGCTCGAGGAACGTTGCGCCGTCGCGGCCGGGCGAGGTCTCGACCACACGGTGCGTGACAGGCAGCTCGCCGACCCGTGCGATCGTCACGACATCCCCGGGAACGACGGAGTCCGCAGGTACCTCCCGCACCACCGCGAGTGACCCCGTCGGCATCGTCGGTGCCATCGATCCCGTCTTGAACATGATCAACGAGATGTTCAGGGTGAACGACAGAACCACCAACACGATGCAGACGACACCGCCGAGCGCGAGAACGTTGAGAACGGCGTCACCCAGGCGGGAGAAGGCCGAACGACGCCGAGGGGGCGCTGCGTGACGAGTCGACATGGTGTGAGCACTTTCTGGTGGCGCGAAGGGGTGATCGGACACGTGGACTCAGGCGGTACCGAGGAAGGTCCACGTGGCCCGAAGGGTCGACGACGCGGCCCCGGCGGTCCACACCGCGAGGGTGTCGGGCAGCGTCATCCTGAAGCACAGAGGCACAACGGTTCCCGTGGTCGTCGGCGATCCTGCCGGGAGTACGACGGCCCCGCTCGCCGAATCGGCGGACAACGGGACACCGCCCGTGACCGAGCCGACGACGAACGATGCCGTCGAGGCGAACGAGGTGCTGTCGCACGTGGGCGATCGAACGACTGCGTACTGCAACAACGATGCGAGGCCCGAGGGCACCGACGCCGTGCCGTCGACGGTCACGGCCACCGCCGGCGACCCGGCAACCGAACGCAACGAGATCGCGCCGTAGACCGACTGACCCGGGAGCAGCGGCGCAGCCGGAAGCAGAGAGAGCACGGCAGGCGCGGCCTCCGAGTGGGTCGCGAAGGGCGCCCCGAGCGTCGCCGACTCGAAGCCGAACGGTGTTGTGCTGAATGCCGATCCGCCCAGGACCCGGTCGGTCCACGACGCCGCGACGTCGGTGGCCGAGAGTGCCGCGACGACGAGTCCTACGACCAGACCGATCACGGCACCGAGCCGAGCCCGTCGTCCGACGACGGCGTCGTGCGTCCGCGGTTCCGCCGCAGTGTGCCGAGATGGTGCGTGACGAGACATGGGGTGACGAGGAGCAGCCGATTACGGCGTCGGCACCACGGCCTCGGCCTGGAACTGCCAGGTGACCGTATTGGTGGTCTTACCGGCCGCCTGGTCCGCGGTCACGGTCGCAGGCAGGGTCACGGCGAAGCACAGAGGAAGAGCGGTGCCGGTCTTCGGCAGCGTGATGGCCTTGGAGGCGCTTCCCGTGCCGAGGGCACTGCCGACGGGGACGACACTCGCGCCTCCGGTGATCGTTCCGGCCGCGCAGTTCGCCGCGGTGACGCCGCTGACGACCTGATAGGTGAGAAGGGGTGTCAGCGCCCCCGTCGTCGGCGTGGCCCCTCGGAGGGTCACGGCCGCGTCGTATGCGCCGCCTGCACTGGTTCCCAAGCCGACGCGCAGGGCAACCGGCGCGTACACCGTCGTGCCGGGGCTCAGCGCGGAGAAGCCCGTCGTGTAGTTGAATGTGCCCGCAGTCTCGGCGGTGTTGTATTCCTGCCACGCCCCACTGCCGGCGGCCGAGAAGTCACCCTGCACGTTCCAGTTCTCCGCTGTGAACTGCGCGGTGCCGAACACGTTGTCGCTCCATGCAGCCAATGTCACCGCCGCTCCGACGCCGAGAACCAGCCCGCCCGCGAGGAGCGCTCGAACCTTGCGGCGACGGACATCACGCTGCTCACGCTCTGTCTCGACGGTGAGATCGGTGGTCATGGCAGGTCCCCGTTTCGCTTCGACGAGCCATTACCGCAATGGCTGCGAGCGAACTGTAGATCCATTCTCGAAACCAGACATACCGAACGTTCTTCAACTTCTGCGAACCATTGATCGGTACTCGGGGTAACACAGACCGATCGGGGCGATACGACGAGGCCGTTCGATGAACCGGGCCGGGACGCGAGCCTGTCGGCGTTACCGCCGCCGCTTCGGTGCCCGAAGCAGCGAGCAGGCAGAGAATTCTGGCCACACGTTTCAAACGTGATCTACATCACACACACGGCAGCGCCCGCCGCACCCGATGAGGGTGCGACGGGCGGCGTCGAGAATCGGAGCGGATCAGACCTTCGCGGCCTCGTCGGCCGGGTCGTCCACCGCGCCGGCGCCGGTCGTGGGGGCGGTCTCGCCCTGTCCGGAGCGCACACCCTCCTGGACCTTCTTGCCGATCTCGGGGTCGACGTTGCTCCAGTACTGGAACACCCGCTGCAGCACAGGCTCGGTGACACCGTTCAGCGCGTGGCCGACGATGTTGCCCACGAGACGCTCGCGGGCGTCGTCGTCCATGATCTCGCGCACGAGAATGCCGGCCTGGACGAAGTCGCCGTCCTCGGGATGCTGCACGTACCCGGTGCGCACGAATCGGGGCTCGAAGTCCCAGGCACCGTCGTCGCCGTACGCGTGCGTGTCGGCGGCGGGACCACCATACGAGTTCGGGGCGTACACGGGCGTCTCCGCGGAGTTGTAGTGGATGTTCATCGCACCCTCCTTGGAGTAGGAGTTGATCTCCGCCTTCGCCCGATTGACCGGCAGCTGCGCGTAATTGGTGCCGATGCGGTACCGGTGCGCGTCCGCGTAACTGAAGATGCGTCCGAGCAACATCTTGTCCGGGCTCGCACCGATGCCCGGCACGAGGTTCGACGGCTCGAACGAGCTCTGCTCGATCTGGGCGTGGAAGTTCTCCGGGTTCTTGTTCAAGGTCATCGTGCCGACCTCGATCAACGGGTAGTCCTTCTGCGACCAGACCTTGGTCAGATCGAACGGGTTGTACCTGTACGTCTCGGCATCGTCGTACGGCATGATCTGCACCTTGACGGTCCAGCTCGGGAAGTCGCCGTTGCGGATCGATCCGAACAGGTCCTGACGATGATGATCGGGCGACGTGCCCGCCAGCTCGTCGGCCTTGTCCTGTGTCAGGTAGTCGATGCCCTGATCCGTCTTGAAGTGGAACTTGACCCACGACTTGGTGCCGTCGGCAGCGATGAACTGGTACGTGTGCGAACCGAAACCGTCCATGTGGCGGAACGACTTCGGGATTCCGCGGTCACCCATCAGCCAGGTCACCTGGTGTGCCGACTCGGGCGACAGGGTCCAGAAGTCCCACTGCATGTCGTTGTCTCGGAGACCGGAGTCGGGCATGCGCTTCTGGCTGCGGATGAAGTCCTGGAACTTCAACGGATCGCGCACGAAGAACACCGGCGTGTTGTTGCCGACCATGTCCCAGTTGCCTTCGGTGGTGTAGAACTTCAGCGCGAAACCGCGGGGGTCGCGCCACGTGTCGGGGCTGCCCTGCTCGCCCGCGACGGTGGAGAAGCGCGCCAGCATCTCGGTCTTCGCGCCGGGCTGGAACACCGCCGCCCGCGTGTACTGCGAGATGTCACCGGTGACCTCGAACGTGCCGAAGGCGCCTGCACCCTTGGCGTGCACCACACGCTCCGGGACCCGCTCACGGTTGAACTGCGCCATCTTCTCGATGAGGTAGTGATCGTGCAGCAGGATCGGTCCCTGCGCACCCGCAGTGAGGGAGTGCTCGTCGCTGGGAACCGGGATACCGGCGTTGTTGGTCGTGGGCCTCGGCTGTGTCATGAGTCCAGTGCCTCCTGTTCGTGGCAGACGCGAAGCGTCGCGGTGTGACGCAGAACGTCCGTCGTACCCGCATACCCGGGCATCGACTCGCGCACACGCAGAATGTCGATCCGTTCCAGTATGACCCCTTTTCTGGAATCAGTCCAGTTAAGTTCGTGGTGTCAGGGCGTCGGGTACAGGAGGGGCAGTCCCCGCTCCCCCACGCCCAACTCCTGGATCGACCACTCGCGGGGGTCGATCGCGTACTGGGAATGGTTGGTCGCCAACACCGACGTGCCGCGGAAGGCCAACGATGCGGGAGTGACGAGAGGCACCGCCAGCGCCGCCCTCGCTTCGGGGGACGGGAGCGCGCCGACGACGCCACGTCCGGGCTCCACGATCTCGACGTCGTTGATGATCGGGTTCGCGACCGCCACGTAGACGCGGCCCGACTCCCCGATGGCGATGCCGTCACCCTGTGACGTCGTGGCGATCTCCTCGCGAGTACCCGGACCACCGTTCCCGTCGACGCCGAGGCGGAACAGCTTCCCGCGGAAGATCGACGGGTCCGCTGTCAGGGAGATCGTGACCACGAAGACGAGGCGGCCCTGCGCGTCGAACTGCATGCCGTTGACGCTGTACAGCGACACGAAATCTGGACTCTGGTACCAGATCCGAGCCTCACCGCCGCCGGCGGGCACCTTCCAGATGGTGGCCTGGTTCAGATCGCTCACGTACAGATTGCCCGCCGCGTCGAACACCGGGTAGTTGGGCCACGCGGGTCGATCGACAGGGCTCGGCTCGCACGGGACGATCCCCCGACCACAGGACGGCAGATCGGGGAACGTCGCGTAGACCGACTGGGCTCCCGATGCAGGATCGAGTCGTACCGCACGCGCACCCGACCAGTCGAGCGCGTACACCCGGCCCGCACCGTCCAGCGCGATGCCGTTGACCCCGTGCTCGGCGTCCGGGGAATGCCCCACGAGATCGTAGGTGCCGATCAGTGCACCGGATCCGTCGTGATGCCAGACCGTTCCCGTCGATCGGGGCCGATTCGATCCCGTCCACACGCTGCCGTCGGACGGATCGACGGCGATGCCCTCCGGCTGTCCGGGCAGCGGAAGCTCGGAGAACGTTCGTGCGCCACCGGGCGCCGGCGACGGTTGTACGGCGGGATCCGCACTCCCCGTGGCACTCCCGAACACGGTCATGGCGGCCACTGCCACCACGGTGACCATGACTCTGGTCAGAGAGAACGTCGACACGTCAGGAGCCCCCCGGCACGAATTGCGCAGCACTGTGCTGCTCCGGTGGACACTACGGTCAGTCCGACCGTCCCCTCGTGTCCACTCGTCCAGGGCCGCGTAGCGGGCATTGTGCCAGGTCACACACATGTCGGAGATGGGGGATTCGTGTGGCACTCTTCGGTCGTCGAGATGGCAGCAGTTCTGGGGGGAATACAACAATGCACAGTCGTTCGAGCAGATCCGGTCTTCTGCGGCGGGCGGGACTCGTCGCCGCTGCGGCCGTCACCGCGGTCGCCTCCTTCACGGGCACCGCCTCGGCCGACCCGGGACCGGTGGCACCGTCGACCCTTCTCGGATCGATCAGCGACGGCCCCGGCCAGTTCCACGTCTTCCGCACGGTGGACAGCGGCAATCGGCCGACTGCCGAGGACACCGCGCGGTGCAACGCCCAGTACGGCGTTCCGGCCCAGTACCTCCTCGTCGAACGTCTCGACGCCCGTATGTACACGTTCCAGTCGGACCCCGCGTCCGGCGTGCTGACCGCCGAGACGGCGCGCAACGTCGGACCTATCTACGTGTGCGACGGGCTGGGGCTCGACGGAACCCAGATCCTCGACCAGTGGGGCACTCTCGACGCTCCCGGCCTCGGCCGTCTCGACATGCGCGGACCGTGCGGCTTCGAGCTCTACCCCGGATCGCCCGGACGCGGCGCCGTCGACTGCGTTCTCCGCATCCAGCCCAACGCGTCCGGTGTGAGCGCCGGTGTCGCCACCAGCAACTCGGTGGCCAACCCGTTGCGTCTGCCCGGTGGACGCACCGGATCGGTGTGGACGCTGTACTCGCTCGGCGAGGGCACCGCGCCCGTCGATTCGGCTCCGCCCGCCGGAATCCCGCAGCCGACGGGCCCGATCGCCTACAACGTGACACGCGAGGTGAACTCCCGATCGGTGGGATCGTCGCCGTCCTGTGCGGGAGGCGAGCGCACCACCGAACTGCACGCGGCGAGTGTGGATCCGGCCACGGGCGCGGCCTCGACCTCGCCCAGCGAGATCACGGCCGCGACGGCGCGTGTCTGCTACTCCCCGACGGCGCAGCCCGAATTCGGTGCTGCCCTGACCGTCACGTACGACAACCTGCCCGGTGGCCCGCTGACGGTCGAGGGACGCGGTCAGTGCCGCCAGAACTCGCTGCCCGGCATCGCCGACGTGCAGCAGAGTTGCGGCCTCACCCTCCCGCCGAACCCCGCACGCGGACTGGCCGGCGGACAGGTGACCATCAACGGACTGGTGCCGGCCGGTGACCCGGCAGGGTCCGCCAACTCGGCGATCTGGACCACCTCGCTGCTGGGACCCATCTCCGGCAAGTGACCGAACGGGACAGGCCCCGATCTCCGCGAGGAGGTCGGGGCCTGTGTCGTCTCGGGGTCGAGCCCGCGCGAGTCAGCGGTTCCGACCCACCACGGTGAGCGGGAGTCGCAGTGCGCCGGGTGCTTCGGCGGGAACCACGGGAGCGACGGGGCGGACCGGGGCGAGGGGTTCGTACCCTGTGCCGACCGGCGGACGCTGATCGTTTTCTCCCTTGTTCGGCCACAGGGCCATCGCCCGCTCAGCCTGGGCGGTGATGGTGAGCGACGGATTGACGCCGAGGTTCGCGCTCACGGCCGATCCGTCGACGACGTGCAGACCCTCGTGCCCGAACACCCGGTGGTACGCGTCGATGACGCCCCGTTCCGGCGTCGCACCGATGACACAACCACCGAGGAAGTGCGCGGTCATGGGAATGTCGAACACGTCCGCGAACGAGCCACCCGGGTCGCCGCCGATCTTGTCCGCGGCCTTCCTGATCGCGATGTGCCCCTCCGGGATCCACTTCGGCGGCGGGCTGCCACCTCCCGGGCGGGAGGTCAGACGCCGACCGAATCGACCTTTCCTGGAACCGAGTTCCAGCGAGTTGTCGTCGGTCTGCATGACGAGCGCGATGACGGTGCGTTCCGACCAGTTCTTCACCGACAGGCTACGCACGGTGGCGGCCGGATGGCGCAGCGCGACGCCCAGCGTCTTCAGCGGTCGCGGCAGCCTGCCGCCGCCGTCACTGAGAACGGTCTGCAACAGTCCGATGGCGTTGCTGCCCTTGCCGTATCGCACCGGCTCGATGTGCGTGTGATCGTTGGGGTGGAACGACGAGGTGATCGCCACGCCCTCCGTGTAGTCGATCTGCCGGTCACGCGCCGTCGCGGCCAGCACCGCTTCGGAGTTGGTACGCACCACGGACCCGAGCTTGTCCGACAGGTGGGGCAGATTTCCGGTCTCCTTCATCGCCAGCATCAACTTCTGGGTCCCGTAGGTGCCGGCGGCGAAGACGACGTGGTCGGCCGTCATCACGGTCTCCTTGCGCCGCAGCTTCGCACCGGTGCGACGCGTCCGCACCTCGTATCCACCGCCCTCGCGGGGACGCACCGAGGTGACCGTGGTCAGCGGATGCACCATGGCACCGGCTTTCTCGGCGAGGTAGAGGTAGTTCTTCACCAGGGTGTTCTTGGCGCCGACACGGCAGCCCGTCATGCACGCACCGCACTCGGTGCAGCCTGTCCGGGTGGGTCCGACGCCACCGAAGAACGGGTCCGGGACGTCGCGACCCTTCTGCCCCGGCTGACCGAAGAACACGCCGACCGGTGTGGTGCTGAACGTGTCACCGACGCCCATCTCCTCGGCGATGTCGCGCATGACCTTGTCCGCGGGGGTGATGGTCGGGTTGTCCTCGACGCCCAGCATCCGACGCGCCTGCTTGTAGTACGGCGTCATCTCCGCTTCCCAGTCGGTGATGTCACCCCACTGCGGATCCTCGAAGAAGCGGCTCGGGGGCTGGTACAGAGTGTTCGCGTAGTTCAGCGATCCGCCGCCGACACCGGCTCCGGCCATCACCAGGACATTGGGGAGCAGGTGGATCCGCTGCAGTCCGTAGCACCCGATCATGGGCGCCCACAGATACTTCCGCAGTCGCCAGCTCGTCTTGGGCAGCTCGTCGTCCTCGAAACGACGACCGGATTCCAGGACACCGACTCGGTATCCCTTCTCGGTCAGACGCAGGGCGGAGACGCTGCCGCCGAAACCCGATCCGACGACGATGACGTCGTAGGTGTTCTTCATATTGCTGCCTTCTCCGACGGTGTACTTCCCACAGTTCGGCCGACGTCCGGCCCTCCGCGCGCCCGCATCGTGCGGTAGTTCTCGATGTCGAACGCGGCGGTCGCCTTGCGGAACTTCCACGTGAAGGTCGGCCACATGGCCGAGTTCCGTCCACTCGCGTCCAGGTACCAACTCGAACACCCACCGGTGTTCCACACCGTGCCGGCCAGGTCGGCGTCGAGAGACGCGTTCCACTCGTCGACCGCGGACGGACTCACGTCGACGGCATCGACGCTGCGACGCGTCATCTCGCGCAGAGCGGATTCGACGTACGCCGACTGGGACTCGAGCATGTAGACGATCGAGCTGTGTCCCAGGTTGGTGTTCGGCCCGTACATGAGGAAGAGATTCGGGAAGCCGGCCATCGTCGTACCTCGGTAGGCGCGCGGGCTGCCGCCCCACCTCTCGGCGAGAGTTCGACCGTCGCTGCCGCGCAACAGATGTGCGACGGGCGGCTCGGTGGGGGTGAAGCCGGTACCGAAGACGATGGCGTCGACCTCGCGCTCGCGTCCCGCGGCGTCCACCACACCTGTCGGCGTGATCGAGGCCAGACCGCTGTCCACCAGTTCGACGTCCGGTCGCTGCAACGTGTCGTACCAGTCGTTGGACAACAGCATGCGCTTGCAGCCGATGGTGTAGCCCGGCGTGAGGCGCTTCCGGAGTCCGCCGTCGCGCACTTTCAGTCGGAGGAAACCCGTGGCGATCGTGTGCGCGATCGACAGAAGCTTGGGCCGCTTGGCCATCATCTCGACGTACATCTCGCGGTACGCGTAGATCGCACCGCGCTGCGCCTCGAGTGTCCACGGCGCGCGGCGGTAGAACCATCGCTCGATCGGGCCGCGCGTGCGATCCATGCGCGGGATCACCCACGCCGGGGTGCGCTGGAAGACGTGCAGCTGCGACGTGACCGGGGCGATCTCGGGAACGAACTGGATGGCCGACGCACCGGTGCCCACGACGGCGACACGCTTGCCGCGCAGGTCGTAGTCATGGTCCCACGTCGCGGAGTGGAAGGTGTGGCCGGCGAATGTATCGAGGCCCGGCACGGCGGGCAGCTTCGGCGTCGAGAGCGTTCCCGTGGCCGCGACCAACACTCGGCAGGTCAGATCACCCTTCTCCGTGGTGACGTCCCAGACGCAGCGTTTTTCGTCCCACTGCGCCCCGAGCAGCGCGCAACCCGTGACGAGACGGTCTCGGATCCCGAAGTCGTCGGCCACCCCGCGCAGGTACCGATGAATCTCCGGTCCACGAGCGAAGGTGTGGCTCCAATCGGAGTGCGGGGCGAAGGAGAACGAGTACAACGACGTCGGAACATCGCACGCGACACCGGGATACGTGTTGTCGCGCCAGGTCCCACCGACGTCGTCGGCACGCTCGATCACGAGCACGTCGGCGGACGGGTCCTCGCGGAGCACCCGCGCCGTCACACCCATACCGGCGAATCCCGATCCGACGACGAGAACATCGACGTGCGCGGGCAGTGTGGTCGTCACAGCTCCGTCACCGCCCGCTCCCACTCCGGCAACAATCGTGCACGCATCGCGTGTTCCTCCTCGGGGGTTCGGAAGATGGCCGACACGGCCATCCCTCGTGCGAGTTCGATACTCAGGTCGAAGGCAGCGGGAGACATGCTGTCCCCGTAGAGCTCTCGGCCGCCTTCCTGCAACACCTCGGTCACTCGACGCTCGAGTGGTTCCACCGCGGCGTGCAGTGCCGCATCCGTGCGGGCGGCGACCCACAGTTCGAGCGCCGCGTGGAACAACGGGCCGGAGAAGGCGTCGAGCAGGAGCGCCGGGCCGACGGGCCCACCGCGGTGGACCCCGACCAGCTCGTCGAGGCGTCGCTCGACGAGCCGCTCGACGGCCGCCACGACGAGCGCTTCCTTCGTCGGGAAGTGGTGGAGCTGAGCACCGCGGGACACACCGGCCCGACGTGCGATCTCCTGAGTGCTGGCGCGGGAGTATCCGACGTCCACCAACGTGTCGATGGCGGCGTCGAGAAGCTTGGCCCGCGTGCCGGCGGTGCGCTCGGCCTGCGTCCGGCGGGCGGGCTGGGCAGCCGGCTCGGTCACGGCGGTGGTCTCGGTCACATCTGCGACCATATCGGCTTTCTTACAAACAGTCCAGACTGAATGTAAGTGAGTTAGCCGGAGTTCAGGGCGGGCCGACCGTCACCGCCCGGACAGGACCTCGAGCATCGATTCCACCGCCGTCGGCCAGCCGTACTGCTCCGCCCTCGCCCTGGCCGTGGGCCGTCCGCCCGAGGGGAGCGCCAGGGTCGCGGCGATGCCCTCGGCGAAGTCGCGAGAGCGATTGGCCACTGCTGCGCCGCAGTCCGGGGTGACGATCTCGGCCAGCGCGGACGTTCCCGAGACCACCGCGGGTGTGCCCGACGCCAGTGCCTCCAGCGCCGCCAGCCCGAACGTCTCGTGCGGTCCGGGAGCGACCGCCACGTCCGCCTCGGCGAGCAACCGTGCGACGCGCTCGCGGTCGGAGACGAACCCGGCGAAGTGCACGGGCAGACCCTCGGCGCGCCGCTCGAGCGCGGACCGCCGCGGACCGTCGCCCACCACCACCAGGCGTGCGTCGATGCCCTCGCGGCGCAGGTGTGCCAGGGCGTCGACGCTCCGCTCGGCGTGCTTCTCCACCGACAGCCGTCCACAGTGCACGAGCCGGATCATCCGTCCCTCGTTGCGATGGCGACGCGACGGGTGGAACAACTCGAGGTCCACCCCGAGTGCGATGCGGTGCGCGTCTGCGCCGATCCGGTCGAACTCCTCCTGCGCGAACGCGGTGGTGCACACCACCGCGTCGTGACCGAGGACGGACCGCCGGTTGGCGACGTCCGCCGCCGCGCGCGCCACCGGGACGGGCAACACCTGTCCGAGCAGTCGGTCCAGCCTCTCGTGGGAGATCATCACGCTGCGAATCCCTCTGTGGCGCGCCCACGTTCCGAGGCCACGCAGGGTCAGGCGGTCCGAGATCTCGAGCACGTCCGGTCGCAGACTCGCCGCGACGTCGGCCGTCACGGACGGCCTCGCCACCCGGTAGCCACCGGTCATCGGGAGCCGGGTGGACGGGACGGTGATGCGATGCACCCCGGTGGCGGACATCGTCTCGGAGTGGACGTCGCCGGGCACGATGACCGTCACCTCGTGGCCGCGAGCGACATAGCCGGCTCCGAGTTGGTCCACGGCCGTCCGCAGACCGCCCGAACGAGGTCCGTAGAAGTTGGCCACCTGCACGATGCGCATGCGGCCCAGTGTCGAGGTGAGCCGTGTACGGACGAGGACCGCGCCGAGAACGTCGCACGAACACTCACGTCGAGCATTCCCCGTCGTCGCACGACGGCGGCACGGGAACCCGGCACCGGCGCCGCACGTTGCCGTGGTGTCCGACCCGCGACGACACGTCACCGACGAAGAAGAGGTCCCACGATGACCAGCCCGGCCCGCAGGCTCACCCGTTCACGTCAGAGCAAGCTCATCGCCGGAGTGTGCGGCGGTCTCGCCGAGCGCTTCGGTCTGAGCGCAGGGCTCGTGCGCCTGCTGTTCGTCCTCTCGTGCATCCTTCCGGGACCGCAGTTCGTGATCTACCTGGTCCTGTGGATCGCGATCCCCAAGTCGTCATACTGATCGTTCGATCAGTTCGAGAGTGAGTGCACATCGGGCGCCGTTCCCGTGGTGGGTTCGTATTCCGATCACCGACAACATCTTTGACCAACGGTTGGACAGGGTCTACTTGCGGCACGACTGACCTGCACCTACTGTCGAAGTCGATTCGTCGCACGTGCGGTGTCGTCACCTCGTCCACCGTGCGCTCACGTCGAAGTGCGAGGCGTTCGAGCCCCGGGGCGCCCGGCACCACACGGCCACTCTCGAGCAGGCTGTTCGCCACCACCCTGGCGCGCGGCCGGCAAGGACACGATGTCTTACCACGGCGGTTTCCCGCACCACGGTGATCCTTCGGGCCGCGGCGCTCGACCTCGTCCGGGCACTCTCCCCGGTCCCGATCGCGCCCGCGGTCGCTACACGTGGCGCTATCTCGACACCGACGACGCCGCCCGCCTGTGGGACGAGGTGACCGACTGGGTGTGGTGGCTTCGTGACCGCTACGAGCTGACCGAGCGCATCCCCCGCTGCTGGTACCGGCACGGACCGGTGGTCGAGGAGTTCACCGCCGTGTTCGCGTCCTGGAGCGAGGCCTACGGCGGCGAGAGCGGACTGTCCCGCTGGCATTCACAGGACCTGTGGCCACTGATCGAGCGGCTCGAGGTGATCGCCGGATTCGAACAGTGTCAGGCCGACGGGTGCTCGCACGACTCCGGCTTCCTCCACGCTCCCGAGGGCACCGAGGCGGTCATGGAGCCGCTGGTCGACCCGTCGGGCCGCGATGCCGACGAGCCGGTGTCCACGGTCGATGCGATGGTGGTCGGTGTCGTCGACGAGAGCGTGATGCTCTCGGCCGTGGTCAGCGGCGAGGCGACAGCGCTCGACGCCGGTCTCCCCCACGGGCGCTACCGACTCGACGGACGCCTGTGGACCTGGAGTTCGATCCTGGGTGGGTACGTGCCGTCACGCGACACGCACCGCACCCTGCGCGCCCTCGAGAGCTGAGCGCGCGGGACCGAATCCGACCGGCCTCCGGCCTCCGGCCTTCCCGCCGAACCCGACCGGCCTCCGGCCTTCCCGCACTACCGAACGAAGAGTTCGGCGATCTGAATCGTGTTGAGGGCAGCACCCTTGCGCAGGTTGTCGCCGGACACGAACAGCGCGAGTCCGCGACCGTCCGGCACACCGGGATCCTGCCGGATGCGTCCGACGAGCGACTCGTCGGCGCCGGCCGCCTGCAGAGGCGTCGGCACGGCCACCACGCGCACGCCGGGAGCCGACGACAACAGTTCCGTCGCACGCTCCACCGACAGCGGATTCGCGAACTCGGCGTTGATCGACAGCGAGTGTCCGGTGAACACGGGCACGCGGACGCAGGTTCCGCTGACCAGGAGATCCGGCAGACCCAGGATCTTGCGGGACTCGTTGCGCAGCTTCTGGTCCTCGTCCGTCTCGCCACTTCCGTCGTCGACGAGAGAGCCCGCGAGCGGCAGGACGTTGAACGCGATCGGCGCGGTGTAGACCGTCGGATCGGGGTACGCGACGGCGCTGCCGTCGTGCACCAGCTTCTCGGCGTCGGCCACCACGGCACGCGCCTGCGTCGCCAGTTCCTCGACACCGGCGAGACCGCTGCCGGACACGGCCTGATAGCTCGAGACGATGAGCCGCTGCAGCCCGGCCTCGTCGTGCAGCACCTTGAGCACCGGCATCGCCGCCATGGTGGTGCAGTTGGGGTTCGCGATGATGCCCTTGACGAGATTCTTCGTCGCCTCGGGGTTCACCTCGCTGACCACGAGCGGGACGTCGGGATCCTTGCGCCACGCGGAGGAGTTGTCGATGACGGTGACGCCGGCGGCGGCGAAGCGCGGCGCCTGCTCGCGGGACATGGTGGCGCCGGCCGAGAACAGCGCGATGTCGAGCCCGGTGGGATCCGCGGTGGACGCGTCCTCCACGGTGATCTCGCCGTCGCCCCACGGCAGGGTCTTGCCGGCGGACCGGGCGGACGCGAAGAAACGGATCGAGGCGACGGGAAACTTACGCTCCGCCAACAGGGTTCGCATGACGGCGCCGACCTGGCCGGTCGCGCCGACGACTCCGATGTGAAGGCCGGTGGAATTCGTGGTCATGATGCTCCTACCTTCCGGTTCCGCCGTGCACGACGGCGATCTCGTCGCCGCCGAGGCCGAAGGCGGCGTGCAGCACGCGCACGGCCTCGTCGAGCTCGGAGTCCTTGGTCAGCACGGAGATACGGATCTCCGAGGTGCTGATGAGGTCGATGTTGATGCCCGCGTCGGCGAGCGCTTCACAGAACGTCGCGGTGACGCCGGGGTGCGACTTCATGCCGGCGCCGATGAGCGAGACCTTGCCGATGTGGTCGTCGTAGAGCACCTTGGTGAAGCCGATCTCGCCCTGCAGCTTGGTCAGCTTCTCCACCGCGGTGGGTCCGTCGGCCTTGGGGCACGTGAACGTGATGTCGGTCTTGCCGGTGTCGATGCGCGAGACGTTCTGCAGCACCATGTCGATGTTGATCTCGGCGTCCGCGACGGCCCGGAAGACCTTGGCGGCGAAGCCCGGCTGATCGGACAGGCCGACGACCGTGACCTTCGCTTCGCTCCGGTCGTGCGCGACACCGGTCAGAATGGCTTCTTCCACTGGAATGTCCTCCATGGATCCGGACACGATGGTCCCTGGCTTGGTGGTGTACGACGAGCGGACGTGGACGGGAACGTTGTAGCGGCGGGCGTATTCCACGCACCGCAGCATCAGGACCTTGGCGCCGCACGCCGCCATCTCGAGCATCTCCTCGAACGAGACCTTCTCGAGGTGACGGGCGTCGGGAACGATGCGTGGGTCGGCGGTGAAGATGCCGTCGACATCGGTGTAGATCTCGCAGACGTCGGCGTTCAGCGCGGCGGCGAGCGCGACGGCGGTGGTGTCCGACCCACCGCGCCCGAGCGTCGTCACGTCCTTGCTGTCCTGGCTGACGCCCTGGAAACCGGCGACGAGGACGATCGAGCCCTCGTCGAGTGCGTCGCGGACACGGCCGGGCGTCACGTCGATGATCTTGGCGTTGCCGTGCACGCTGGTGGTGACGACGCCGGCCTGCGATCCCGTGAAGGATCGGGCCTCGGCGCCGAGGGAGTGGATGGCCATGGCGACGAGCGCGTTGGAGATGCGTTCGCCCGACGTGAGCAGCATGTCCATCTCGCGCGCGGGCGGCGCGGGGCACACCTGGTGCGCGAGGTCGAGCAGTTCGTCGGTGGTGTCTCCCATCGCGGAGACGACCACCACCACGTCGTGGCCCTTGCGCTTGGTCTCGACGATCCGTTCAGCGACGCGCCGGATCCGCTCGGCGGTCGCCACCGAGGATCCTCCGTACTTCTGAACGACGAGTGCCACGCTGGTGCTACCTCCCGAGTCGAGAACGTCCCGCTGGACATCCACTGGTGCGACGGGTGCCGCCGGAACGGTCAGCAGCCTACCGACCTGCGGGGGTCCGGGGGGAATCGCGTGCCTACCATCAGGTGGTGACAGCCCCGGACCCGTCCGCTCTACCGCCTCGTCCTCGGCGCCGACGACTCTTCGTCGCGGTGCCGTCGGTGGGGCCGCGCTGGCCCGGCGGCCTCCGCGCCGCGCTCGCGTTCGGTGTTCCGGCACTCGCGCTGCTCGCGCTCGGTTTTCCCACCGAGGCCCTGCTGACCGCGGCAGGCGGGTTCGCCGTCGTCTACGGCGAGGGCCGGCCGTTCCGGTCCCGCTGGTCGGTCGTCCTGTGGGCCGGTCTCGCGCTCGTGCTGTCCGCCACCGTCGGCGGCCTCGTGGGCCAGTACGGCGACCCGCGGAACTCCGTGGTGGGCGCCGTCCTCGTCGTCGTGGTGCTCACCGTCCTGGGCACCGTCGCGACCTTCGTGGTGGATGCGCTCCGTCTCGGACCGCCCGGTGCCTTCTTCTTCGTCCTGACCTGCGCGATCGCCACCATCGTCCCGCAGAGCGGGGTGACGGCGTGGGTCAACTCCGCCTGCGTCGCGCTCGGAGCGCTGTGGGCCCTGGTCGTGTCGATGGCACCGGCACTGCGCGACGCGTCGAAACCGGAACGCGACGCCGTGGCAGCCGCCGAGCGGAGCGTGACCGACTTCGGTGAGGCGCGCACCGCGGGCGATCCCGCGGTCGGTGCCCGGCACCGCGCCGCCGTCGCGGTCGATCGCGCCTGGGCCGCGCTGCACGACGCCGGGATACCGGCTCGCCGGATCGACGATCCGCTGGTCCTGCGACTACGGAGGGTCCACCTCGACTTCGCGCGCATCATCGGCGACGCACCGCTCGATCCCGAGCACGCGTCGGACACCGTGCACGTCACTCCGGATCACACGCCCTCCGTCCCGATGTCGCGCCCGACGATCAAGTTCCGGCTGGTCCGGGCCCTGCACGTCGATTCCCACGCCACCACCACGGCGCTCCGCGTCTTCTGCGCATCCGCGGCCTCGGGCGCGATCGCCGTCGTCGCCGGGCTCGGGCGGCCCGACTGGGCTGTCATCGGCGCGGTCCTCGTGCTGCAACAGGGCCTCGACCGACCACGAGGTACCGTCCGCGCCCTGCACCGCCTGGTGGGCACGGCCGTCGGAGTGGTGCTCTTCGCCGTCGTCTTCTCACTGTCACCGAGCGGGTTCGTGCTGGTCCTGCTGCTGATGGCACTGCAGTTCCTCATCGAACTGGTCATCGCTCGGAACTACGGCATCGCCGTCATGTTCATCACGCCCCTGGCGCTGCTCATCGGCGGCGCGTCCCATCCGGGTGCGCAGGCGTGGCCGCTCGCGACCGAGCGTCTCGTCGAGACGAGCATCGGTGTGCTGTGCGCGCTGGCGTCGATGTGGGTGGTCGCTCGTCACGCTCATCGGCGGTGCCTGCTCTGGTGCGACGGGCGCGTTCTCGACGCCTGTCGCCGGACGGCGGATCTGCTGCGCACCGTGACACCCACCCATCCGGACGCCATGACCGCGCGGCGAGACGTGCAGTTCGAGCTCGTCGGGGCCGCCTTCGCCGCCGAGCACGCCGTCAGCGACGACCGGGAGTGGACGTCGGCGAGGTGGGAGTCGCACCTGCGAGTCGACGCGGCCGGGTACGACCTCCTGTCCGCCTGCTGGCGCACCGCGGACGGCGCCATGCTGGCGGAACCGGAGCGGTGGAAGGACGTGGCACCGCGCCCGTGAGACGTGCCGGTGTCGTCCGCGCGGGCGACGGAGTAGGGTGACCCGCATGTTCGGCGCCGGGTTCGCCCTCCTCCTTCGTCGCCGCGACGGGGTCTGATTCACAGACCGGCTCCCTGTCGCGGGTCTTTTCGGCGCCGGTCGTCCCCTTCCTCACAACGGAGATCATCGATGTCACCCGCCGACGCTTTCGTATCCGGCTCACGCACGGTCACCACCCCCACCAAGCCTGCGCCCGCCGATCAGCCCTCGTGGAACACCCAGAAGAACTCGTCGATGCCGACGTTCCGGTACCGGTCGTTCGCCGAGGAGGTCGAACCGCTCACCCTCCCCGACCGCACCTGGCCGGACAAGGTCATCGATCGCGCACCCCAGTGGTGCGCCGTGGACCTGCGTGACGGCAACCAGGCACTCATCGACCCGATGAGCCCCGCGCGCAAGCGCCGCATGTTCGAACTGCTGGTTCGTATGGGCTACAAGGAGATCGAAGTCGGTTTCCCGTCCGCGAGCCAGACCGACTTCGACTTCGTCCGCGAGATCATCGAGGACGGTGCGATTCCCGACGACGTCACCATCCAGGTGCTCACCCAGTGCCGGCCGGAACTGATCGAGCGCACGTTCGTCGCGTGCGAGGGCGCCCGCAGCGTCATCGTCCACTTCTACAACTCCACGTCGATCCTGCAGCGCCGCGTGGTCTTCCGCGCGGACCGCGACGCCATCGAGAAGATCGCGACCGACGGTGCCCGCAAGGTGCTCGAGGAGGCGACGAAGTTCCCCGACACGCACTGGCGCTACGAGTACTCGCCCGAGTCCTACACCGGCACGGAGCTCGAGTACGCCAAGAAGGTCTGTGACGCGGTCACCGAGATCATCGCTCCCACACCGGAGAACCCGATGATCCTGAACCTGCCCGCGACCGTCGAGATGGCGACCCCCAACGTCTACGCCGACTCCATCGAGTGGATGCACCGCAATCTCGAACGTCGCGACTCGATCGTGCTGAGCCTGCACCCGCACAACGACCGCGGGACCGGCGTCGCCGCAGCCGAACTGGGCTACCAGGCCGGCGCCGACCGCATCGAGGGTTGCCTCTTCGGCAACGGTGAGCGCACCGGCAACGTCTGCCTGGTCACGCTGGGCCTGAATCTCTTCACTCGCGGAGTCGACCCGCAGATCGACTTCTCCAACATCGACGAGATCCGGCGCACCGTCGAGTACTGCAACCAGCTGCCCGTCCACGAGCGCCACCCGTACGGCGGCGACCTGGTCTACACCGCGTTCTCCGGCAGCCACCAGGACGCCGTGAACAAGGGCCTCGACGCGATGAAAGTGTCTGCGGACGAACAGGATCAGGACGTCGGCGACGTGCTGTGGCAGGTTCCGTACCTGCCCGTCGACCCCAAGGACGTCGGCCGCACGTACGAGGCCGTGATCCGCGTCAACTCGCAGTCCGGCAAGGGCGGCGTCGCTTACATCATGAAGTCGGACCACGGGCTGGTGCTGCCGCGTCGACTGCAGATCGAGTTCTCCTCGGCCGTGCAGCGCGTCACCGACGGCGAGGGCGGCGAGGTGTCGCCCAAGGCCATGTGGGACGTGTTCTCCGAGGAGTACCTGGCCCCGATCGTTCCTCTCGAGCGCATCCGGCAGCGCGTCACCGCGGCCGAGGAGGACGGCGGAATCGACTCGATCTCCGCGATCGTCAAGGTCGACGGCGCCGAGCAGGAGATCACGGGCGACGGCAACGGTCCACTCGCCGCCTTCGTCGACGCGCTGGGCTCCATCGGGTACGACGTCAGCGTCCTCGACTACTCCGAGCACGCCATGTCCGCCGGCGACGACGCCCAGGCCGCGGCCTACGTCGAGGCGGCCGTGCGGCTGCCCGGCGGCGGCGAGACCATCGTGTGGGGTGTCGGTATCGCCACCTCCATCACCACGGCATCACTGCGCGCCGTGGTCTCGGCCGTGAACCGGGCGGCACGATCCGGGGCGTAGCCCTCGTGCGCCTTCTGCGCATCCAGGGATACGCAAAAGGCGCACGGGTCACGCAGTGACCTCCGCGACCCGCGCCGCGAACGCGTCCACCACGGCCCGCACGGCCGGACGCTCCGCGGCGCGGGGTCGTGTCGCCAGGTCGTAGATGCGGGCCGCGCGCACCCCGGCCAACCGGCGTTGCGTGACACCCGGGTGCGTCGAGGCGTGGCGCGGCATCAGCGCGATCCCGTGGCCGTGGGCCACCAGCTCCTCCATGAGCCGGAAGTCGTTGATACGCAGATCGACTCGCGGCGCCACCCCGGTGACCGTCGCGATGGAGAGCAGCACGTCGTCCACCGGGAACCCTCCGCGGACACTGATCCACCGCTCGTCCGCCAGATCCTCGATGTCGACGGCATCACGCTCCGCCAGCGGGTGCCCCGGCGGCAGCACCAGGTCGATGGGCTCGCGCATCAGTGAACGCACCTCCACCCGCTCGGACGCGATGCTCGGTGCGCGCTCGTCCCGATGCGTCAGCACCACGTCGTAGTCCGCGAGCAACGCCGGCACGGCCGACGCGGGCACGTCCTCGTCCCGGGCGTCGACATCCACACCCGCCTCGGTGAGCCGGTCCAGAACCCCCGGCAGCAACAGTGCGGCGCCCGAGGGGAAGAGCGCCAGTCGAACGGTTCCGCGCGCGCTGCCGCGGTACGACGCCATCTCCTCCGACGCCCGGTCGAGGGCGGCGAGCACGTCGTCGGCGTGAGGAAGCAGCGCGCGTCCCGCCGCGGTGAGCCGCACGCGGCGCCCGTCGGGTTCGAGCAGGGCGACTCCCGCCTCCCTCGCCAACACCTTGAGCTGCTGCGACACCGCGGACGGTGTCATCGACAGCGCGTCGGCGGCCGCGGCGACCGTGCCGCGATCCGCCAGCGCCCGCAGGACGCGCAACCGGTCGACATTCATGTAGCAACGCTACAGCTACCGGTCACCACAATTCGATTGTTCTTAGCAGTCGCACCCGGAACACTCGAGGTCATGACCACTCGCGACCGCCTGCTCGGACTGATCGTCGTGGTGGTCTGGGGACTGAACTTCCTCGCCATCCGCGCCGGGCTCGACCAGTTCCCGCCGTTCTTCTTCGCTGCCCTGCGGTTCGCGGTGATCGCCGTTCCGGTCGTCCTCTTCGTCCGCCGACCGACCGTGCCGGTGCGCTGGCTCCTGCTGTACGGCACGGGTTTCGGCCTGCTGCAGTTCGCGTTCCTCTTCGCCGCGATGAACGCCGGTATGCCCACCGGCCTGGCCTCGCTGGTGCTCCAGTCGTCGGCGCCGTTCACCGTCGTTCTCGGCGCGCTGCTGCTGCGGGAGAAGGTCGGGCCGCGCCAGTGGATCGGGATCGGCATCGCCGTCGGGGGCATGATCCTCATCGGGTGGGATCGCGCCCACAACGCCACCCTCCTGCCCGTGCTGCTGACGCTGCTGGCAGGCCTCAGCTGGGCCTTCGGCAATCTCGGAAACCGACTGGCGACACGAGCATCTCGACCGGCCTCCGGCGTTCCCGTCGAGCCGATGCGACTCATGCTGTGGATGACGGTGGTTCCCCCGCTGCCGATGTTCGCGTTGTCGGCCGTCGTCGAGGGTCCGACCACGGGATGGACCGCCATCGGCGACGTGGTGTCGGCCGGGCAGTTCTCCGGGTTGATCGGGCTCGCCTACATCGTGGTCATCGGCACGATCGCCGGCTCGGGACTGTGGACCGTCCTGATCAGCCGCTACCCCGCCGGCGTCGTCGCGCCGTTCTCGTTGCTGGTCCCGGTCGTCGGCATCGGTGCGTCCTGGCTCGTGCTCGACGAGACGCCGAGCGTCCTCTCCCTCGTCGGTGCGGCCGTCGTGATCGGCGGCTGCACGTGGGGTCTGAGCCGCTCGCCGCGATCCGCGACGACCACACCGACCGAGCCCCGGATCGTGACTCCTCCGTCCGGAGCCACCGTCGGTTAGGGTCCCCTCACCATCACTGTGACGGAGGCTCGGCAAGCGTGTTCGGAAGAAGAAGTACTGTCCTGGCGACCCTGCTCGCCGCGACGGCCCTCGTCGCCTCGGCGTGTTCGACCGATGCGACAGCCGAGGACGCCGCGGACAGCACCCGGACCGTGACCCATGCGCGCGGGGACACGGAGGTGCCCTCGTCGCCGTTGCGAGTCGTCACTCTCGAACCCGTCCAGCTCGACACGAGTGTCGCGCTCGGCGTCGTTCCGGTGGGCACGTCGGTGCTGAGCGAGGCGACGGGGGTGCCCCCGTATCTGGGCGACGAGGCGTCGCGCATCGAGACCGTCGGCACCGTCGCGGAGCCTCGCGTCGAGGCCATCGCGGCTCTGCAGCCGGACCTGATCCTGGGAACGGAGACGCGCCACTCGGAGCTGTACGAGCGGTTGTCCGCGATCGCTCCGACGGTGTTCATGGCGTCGCAGAGCGACCCGTGGCAGGACAACGTCCGCCTCGTCGGGCGCGCCCTCGGACGTGACGCGGAGCCGTTGCTGGGCGACTACGACGCGCGGTGCGACGAGATCGCCGACAGGTTCGACACCGCCGGGTCGACGGCGCAGCTCATCCGGCCACGCAACGAGGAGCTCACGCTCTACGGACCGCTGTCCTTCGCGGGCAGCACCCTCGAGTGCGCCGGGTTCACCACGCCGCCCCGCCCGGAGTGGTCGAACGAGATCAGTGTCGACGTCTCCCCCGAACTGGCGACGGAGGCCCGCGCCGATCTCGTGGTCGTGACGTCGGCGACACCGGACGATCCGGCGTCGATGCCCACGTCCGTCACGTCGAACACGACGGCGTTCCCGAATCCGCACCTCGTCGACCAGTCGTACTGGATCACCGGCGTGGGACCTCGCGGCGGACAGGCCGTGCTGGACGACATCGAACGCCTCCTCTCGCAGCCCTGACCTCCTGCTGACTCTCCCGTGTCCACCGCATGTGGGAGGATCGGACACCATGATCGACAGCAGCAGACGGCACCTCGGAGCCCGCGGACGCCTGGCACTGTCGGCGGCCTCCGCGGCCGCGTGGGCCTCGCAGAAGGCCGGTCGCGGCAAGGGATCGATGATCGGCGGTCTCGTCGCGCTGAAGATCGACCCGGCCCTCATGTCGCGCCTGGGCGCGAATCGACGCACGGCCGTCATCACCGGCACCAACGGCAAGTCGACCACCACCCGGATGACCGCGGCGGCGCTCGCGACACTGGGCGAGGTGGCGACGCAGGCCGACGGCGCCAACATGGACGCGGGCATCGTCGCCGCGCTGAACTCACGGCGCACCGCGCCGCTGGCGGCCCTCGAGGTCGACGAGCTGCACGTCCCGCACGTGTGCGACGCCGTGAACCCCGAGGTCCTGGTGTTGCTGAACCTCAGCCGTGATCAGCTCGACCGCGTCGGCGAGATCAACATGATCGAGCGCAAGCTCCGCGCGGGAATCGTCGCCCATCCCGACACCGTCGTCGTCGCCAACTGCGACGACGTGCTGATGACGTCCGCGGCGTACGACGCTCCGCGGACCGTGTGGGTGGCCGCCGGCGGCGGGTGGGTCGGCGACTCGGTCAGCTGCCCCCGCACCGGGGAACCCATCGAGTGGAACGGCACGCACTGGCGCAGCACAGGTCTGCTGGAGGGCGGGCGGGAGTTCTCGCGGCCGGAGCCGCAGTGGTGGCTCGACGACGAGAACCTGTACGGCCCGGACGGTCTCGTGCTCCCCATGAGTTTGACGCTGCCCGGCCGGGCCAACCGCGGAAACGCGGCGCAGGCCGTCGCTGCCGCGGTCACGATGGGCGCCGATCCCGCGCAGGCCGTCGCCGCGGTGTCCGCGGTCGACGAGGTGGCGGGCCGCTACAGCTCGATCCAGTACGGATCCCACACCGTGCGCATGCTGCTGGCCAAGAACCCCGCCGGATGGCAGGAAGCACTGTCGATGATCGACCCGGCCGCCGACGGCCTGGTGATCGCCGTCAACGGCCAGGTGCCCGACGGCGAGGACCTGTCGTGGCTGTGGGACGTGCGGTTCGAGCACTTCGAGAACACCACGGTGGTGGCGGCCGGTGAACGTGCGACCGACCTGGGAGTTCGCCTGACGTACGCCGGAGCCGACCACACCGTGGTGCCGAACCCGTTGCGGGCCATCGCCTCCTGCCCACCCGGGCGCGTGGAGGTCCTGGCGAACTACACGGCCTTCCGTGACCTCGGCCGGGCGCTGGCGCGCGAGACCGCGAAGGAGGCACCCGGTGTCTGATTTCCGTATCGGGCTCGTCCTGCCCGACGTCATGGGCACGTACGGCGACAGCGGCAACGCGCTCGTCCTGAGCCAGCGCATGCTGATGCGCGGACTCGACGCCGAGATCGTGTCGATCACCCTCGCCGATCCGGTGCCCGAGTCCCTCGACGTCTACGTGCTCGGCGGAGCGGAGGACTCGGCGCAGCGACTCGCGACGAAGCACCTCGCGCGCTACCCCGGACTGCAGCGCGCCGCCGAGCGCGGTGCACCGGTGCTCGCCATCTGCGCGGCGATCCAGGTGCTGGGCGAGTGGTACGAGACGAGCTCCGGCGAACGCGTCGACGGTGTGTCGATGCTGAACGTCACCACGGCGCCGCAGGCGACGCGGTCCATCGGCGAGGTCATCACCCGCCCGGTGTCGGACCGCCTCACCCAGACACTCACCGGCTTCGAGAACCATCGCGGCGGAACCACTCTCGGCCCCGACGCGGCCCCGTTCGCCCGAGTGGAGCACGGCATCGGCAACGGGGTGGGCGACGGCAACGAGGGGGTCGTCCAGGGGTCGGTCATCGGGACGTACATGCACGGACCGGCGCTGGCACGGAACCCGGAGCTGGCCGACCACCTGCTCGAGACCGCTCTCGGACACCCGCTCGAGCCGTTGCACCTGGCCGACGTCGAGCAACTGCGCACCGAGCGTCTGCGCCGCTAGACCGAGACCGGATCCTCGGCCGGCCTCCGCGCCGCCCGGCGCATCAGGAGCTGGGCGATGAGCGGTGCCGCCACGAGCATCGAGACCAGCCGGATGAGCTGCACGCACGCCACGAACGTGACGTCGGACCCGGTGGACGCGGACACCGCGAGCACTGCCGCCAACCCGCCGGGGGTCGTCGCCAGGTAGCCGGTGAGCAGGCTGGTCCCGGTCCACGCGGACAGCGCCCATCCGAGCAGCGCACAGATCACGCCGATGCCGAGCACCAGCGCGAACGCGTAGGGGAAGAGTCGGCCGATCAGGCGCAGGCTCGACATCGTGAACGCCAGTCCCGCTTGCCATCCGATGACCAGGAACGCGAGTGGCAGCACGATCATGGGAACCTCGATGCCCACGGGCCAGCCCAGCAGCGCGCAGGCGCCGGACACCATCAGCGGACCCAGCGTGGCCGGTGCGGGAAGCCGCGCGAGCCGCCCCACCGCGATGCCGACGAGAACAGCGCCGAGCAGGAACAGCAGACCCACCCACCACAGCAGCGCATTCTCGTCGGGTGCGGCCGCCGCGACCGAGTGGGTGTCGGCGTGGAACACGAACGTGACCACCAGAGGCATGGTCACCACCACCAGTGCCACCCGCAGGTACTGCACCACCGCGACCACACGTTCGTCGCCGCCGAGCTCTCTCGCTGTCGCGACGAGACCGGTGGCCCCGCCCGCGATCAGCGCCAGCATCCCGGTGGCCGCGGTGACGTCCTTGTTCAATGCGAGCAGTGCACCGCAGCCGGCGCTGACGACGAGCGTCGCGATCCCGATGGCGACCGCAGGAAACCAGTTGTCCCCCAGCGCACTCAGCGTCTCGACATCCACCATGAGACCTATGGTGACGGCCAACGTTCCCTGCGCCGCCATGGATCCCGCGCGCGGGACGGCGCGCGGCCCCAGTCCGGTGAGGGCGAAGACCACCGCCACCACCAGTGCCGCGAACAACGACGGCGCCGTCAGGCCGACGGCGCCGAGCGCGAACCATCCGGCCACGGACACGGCTGTGAGCGCCACCCAGCGGGTGGCGCTCACAGCGACGGTACGAACTCCGCTCACGACTTGACGAGCAGCACCGGTACCGGTGTTTCGAGAAGCAGGCGCTGGACGGCCTGTCCCATCAGGAACTTGCCGACGGCCGACCGATGCCGCGACCCGACGACCAGCAACTCGGCGTCCGCCTTGTCGATGAGCGCCAGCAGTGTGGTGGTCGCGTCCGGATCGGGCTGGGCCGCAGCGAGAGTCCACTGCGCCTCGGACTCCCCGAGCGCGGCGAGCGACGTGCGGATCGAGTCCTCGACCGCGGTGGTCTCCTTCGCCTCCGAGGAGGGATCCGCGGATCCGGAGAAGGCGTGGAGGACGACCAGTTCGGTTCCTGCGGACCGGGCCTGCTGGACTGCCGATCCGAGTGCCTTGCGGCCTTCCTCGGAACTGTTGTGCACGACGGCGACACTCATGTCGGTGACTCCTCTCTCTGGTGGATGCTGATCAGCCGAAGGGGATCTGGCCGAGGAGGACGCCGACGGCGAGCATCGTCAGGGAGACGACGGTGGCACGCCACAGGACCTTGCGGTGGTGGTCGGCGAGCGAGACGCCGGCCAGGGTGACCAGCAGCAGGATGGCGGGAACCAGCGGGCTCTGCAGGTGGACGGGCTGCCCGGTGATGGAGGCGCGGGCCATCTCGACCGGCTCGATGCCGTACTGGGCGGCGGTCTCGGTGAGGACCGGGAGGATGCCGAAGTAGAAGGCGTCGTTGGTCATGAAGAACGTCAACGGGATCGACAGGATTCCGGTGATGACGGCCAGGAACGGGCCCATCGCGTCGGGGATGACGCCGAGGAGCCACTCGGCCATGGCCTCGACCATGCCGGTACCGGAGAACACACCGGTCAGTACGGCGGCGGCGAGCACCATCGCGACGACGGAGACGATGGAGGCGGAGTGCCGAGCGATGGCCTCCCCCTGCTCCTTGACCTTCGGGAAGTTGAACGTCAGCGCGATCGAGGCTGCGATCATGAAGAGCACCGGGATCGGCAGGATGTCCATGACCAGGATGACGAGCAGCGTGACGGTGAGGATCGCGTTGAACCACAGCAGCTTCGGACGCAGAGTGTCGCGGTTGGGGTCCAGGCCGTCGATGAACTGTCCGGCCTTGCCGTCGTTCTCGTCGTCGCCGGTGGTGATGTCGGCGCTTCCGGTACTGCGACGGGTCTTGCCGTTTCCGGATCCGGTGCCGTCGGTGCCGACGCCGGCGCCCACCAGCTCCGTGTCGTAGATCAGCGAGCCGAGGCGGCGACGCTCCATGAGGCCGAGGTGGATCGAGAAGAGCAGCACGATGATCAGGCCGGCGATCATCGACGGGACCATCGGGATGAAGACGTCGGAGGGCGAGATGCCCAGTGCGGACGCGGCGCGAACGGTCGGGCCACCCCACGGGATGATGTTCATGGTGCCGTTGGCGAGGCCGGCGACGACCGTCAGGATGACCGGTGAGACACCGAGTTTCAGGTAGAGCGGCAGCAGCGCGGACGTCACGATGATGAACGTGGTGGAGCCGTCACCGTCGAGGGACACGACCATGGCGAGCACCGCGGTGCCGACGACCAGCTTCATCGGATCGTTGCGCACCAGGCGGAGGATGCCGCGCACCAGCGGGTCGAACAGACCCACGTCGATCATGATGCCGAAGAAGATGATCGCGAAGAACAGCAGCGCTGCCGTGGGGGCGAGCGACTTGATGCCGTCCGTGATCATGTCGCCGATGCCGAGCCCGGCGCCGGCGAACAGGCCGAAGATGACCGGGACCAGGATCAGGGCGACCACCGGGGTCGCTCGTTTGGTCAGGATCAGGAACATGAAAGCGGCAACCATGAGGAAGCCGAGTATCACCAACATGGTTACTACTCCTCGTTGTTCGAATAGTGCAGGGTGTGTCGAGGCAGGCTGCGGGCACAGGTGTGGCGCAGTACGGAGGTGTGCGGCGTCAGCCGTCGGTGGGTGGATCGATGGTCGAGCGGACCAGGTCGGCCTGCGCTCGGAGGAACGACGCGAAGTCGTCTCCGGTGAGCAGCGCGTCCCGCCACCCGTTCTGCACCAGGATCTCCTGCCAGAGCGGCGATCCGACCAGTGCTGTGACGTCGGCGATCAGGCGGTCGACGCGCTCCGGTGGCAGTCCCGGCGGGGCGAGGATGCCGCGCCAGTTGTCGAAGTCGAGGTCGACTCCCTGCTCCCGCAGAGTGGGCGCGTCGATGCCGTCGACACGTTCGGAGCTCGAGACTGCGAGCGCCCGGACCGTACCGGACGCGATCTGGTCCAGATATTCGCTGACGCCCGTGGTGGCGACGTCGACCTCGCCGGTCAGCAGGGCCGGCAGCAACTCACCGCCGCCGTCGAAGACGCGGTACTCGGATGCTCGCGGGTCGACACCGACGGTGCGGGCGAGCTGGGTCCGGAACAACCCGTCCGGCCCACCCTCCGCGGAGCCGCCGGCGAACTGCAGAGCCGCGGGATCCTGTCGCCAGGCGTTCGTGAGATCGTCCAGAGTCCGCAGCGGGGATGCTGCCGGCACCAGGACGACCTCGGGTTCGGTGACGAGTCGGGCGATCGGGGTGACGTCCGCGATCTCGTGATCGGACGGGGTGGTGGACAGTGCGCCCACCAGACCCAGCCCCATCACCAGCAGGAGTCGATCGTTGCCCTGTTCGAGAGCGAGACGATTGAGTCCCACGACACCACCCGATCCGGGTAGTACGAGGACGTCGTCCACCACGACGCCCTCCGCGGCCCAACCTCGGGCCAGACTGCGAGCGGTCAGGTCGTAACCGCCACCGGCGACCGACGGAGCGATGACACGAAGTCCCGGCTCCTCCGCCCCGGTCACCATGGCCGACACCCCCGCACTGCACGCGGTCGCCGTGCAGAGCACCGCGAGCAACGCTGCGAGAGCGCTGATGCGGAGGCGTCGGTTCATGGGCACGGTCTCACTGTGTCGGATCCTGTGACTGTGGTCACCCTTTGGTGCACAAACGGGATTGTGTTCATTGTGAGCGTCCGTAGCGCACGCAGATGCACGAATTCCGCGCTCGCCCGGCGGTACGGTTCACCTCGTGATCGGGCGGCGACTGCGCATCTTCGGAACACGCCGCACCCTCTCGTCGCAACTGCTCGCACTGCAGCTTCTCATCATCGTCGCGGTGCTCGTCGTCATCAGCGGGTTGTCGCTGGCCCAGGCGTCGGCGACCTTCCAGCGCGAACAGGGTCTGCGCGTCCAGTCGGCTGCCGAGAACCTCGCCGCGAGTCCCACCGTGCGACAACTGCTCGCCTCCGCCCAGCCCCGCATTCGTACGGCGCTGCAGGGTGCGGTCGAGTCGGTGCGGGCCGTCTCGGGTCTGGACTACGCGCAACTGACCGACCCCGACGGCATCATCGTCGTCGCGACCGACCCGTCGCGGGTGGGACAGGAATCGGCGGCCGAGGGAGCGGGCGCGCGGACGGGCCGATCCTGGACCGGTCTCGCCGAGACGAGCGCCAACACCGCGGTGTCCCCCGACGCGTCCGTGCAGTCACAGGTCCCGGTGCTCGATGCCGACGGCCGCATCGTCGGTGTGGCGATCGTCGGCCGCGAGTACCCGTCGGTGTGGGAGCGCCTCGCGCAGGCGACCCCGGACCTCGTCATCTACCTTGCCGTGGCCTCCGTTCTGGGCGCCGTCGGGTCGATCCTGCTGGCCCGACGCGTCAAGCGGCAGACCATGGGAATGGAGGCCGGGGAGATCGTCGACCTGGTGCGCCAGCGGCAGGCGATGCTCGAGGGCCTCAAGGAGGCCGTGGTGGCGCTGGATCCGTCGGGTCGGGTGGTCCTGCTGAGCCGCAGCGCACACGACATGCTCGGCCTCGACGAGGACGGTGTGGGCCGGCGGGTGGAGGAGCTCGGACTCGACGACCGGGTCCTCGACGTCCTGCGTCACCCGAGCGACGACGGCGACCAGCTCGTCCTCACCGGAGATCGCATCCTCGTCTTCAACACGGTGCCGATCGAGGCGTCGGGACGGAAGGTGGCCACGGTGACCACGTTCCGTGACCGCACCGAACTGAGCGAGGTCCAGAGCAAACTCGACATCAGCCGCACCAGCTCGACGGCACTGCGGGAGCACATCCACGAGTTCGACAACCAGCTGCACACCATCTCGGGACTGGTCCAGCTCGGTGAGTACGACGAGGTGGAGCGGTACGTCGACGGCATCACCGAGCATCGTGAGCGCCTCACGTCCACCGTGACCGACCGCATCGACGATCTCGGGGTCGCCGCGCTGCTCATCGCCAAGATCGGCGCCGCCGCGGCCCGCTCGGTGACCGTGGCACTCGACGACGCCTCACACCTCCCGCGACTCGACGACGATGCCTCCCGAGACCTCTGCACCGTCGTCGGCAACCTCGTCGACAACGCTGTGGACGCAGTCCTCGAGAATCAGGCTGTGGACGCAGTCCTCGAGAATCAGGCCGTGGACGCAGTCCTCGAGGGGCAGTCGGTGGACGCGGTGGTGCGCGTCCGGATCGTCGCGGACGCGGACGGGATCGAGGTCGAGGTGGCCGACAACGGCCCCGGCATCGGCACGGAGGATGCCGATCGCGTGTTCGAGCAGGGGTGGAGCACGAAGGGGACGTCGCTCGACGGGCACGGTTTCGGCCTCGCCCTCGTGCGTGTCGTGTGCCGCCGACGCGGCGGTGAGGTCGGCGTGAGTGACAGAGTCGAGGACGGTACGCGGTGGACGGTCTTCCGGGCCGTCACCGGATCCGGGGGGAGGACGCGATGACACTCAGGGTGCTGGTGGTGGACGACGACTTCATGGTCGCGCGGGTGCACACCGGTTTCGTCACCAAGGTGGCCGGATTCGAGGTGTGCGGGGTGGCGCACACGGCGCAGGAAGCGCTGGAGAAGGTGGAGTCCACCCGTCCCGATCTGGTGCTGCTGGACGTCCATCTGCCCGGCGTCACCGGGCTCGATCTCATCGGCCCGTTCCGGGAGATCATCCCCGACCTCGACGTCCTGGTGATCACCAGCGAGCGCGAGGCCGAATCGGTGCGCAAGGCACTGCGCGCGGGCGCCGTGCACTACCTGATCAAGCCGTTCAAGTTCCAGGCACTGCAGGAGCGCCTCGAGCACTACCGCCGCACACGGGAGTCGCTGGCCGCGATCGACGAGGCGGAGCAGGACGCCGTCGACAAGGCGTTCGGAGTGCGCGGGACCGCGACGCGGCTCCCCAAGGGCCTGAGCGCCGAGACGCTGGCCATGGTCGAGCACCAACTGCGGGAGAATCCCGGCGAGACCTCGGCGAGCACGATGGCCGAGAGGACCGGGATGTCGCGTTCGAGCGCTCGCCGCTACCTGGAGTACCTCAGCGACGTCGACCGGGTGACCGTCTCGCTCGACTACGGCAACGTGGGGCGACCCGAGCGCCTCTATCGGCTCGAGCGCTAATTCATCACGTTGCGGCCGGACAGCGCACGGCCCAACGTGAGCTCGTCCGCGAACTCGAGGTCGCCGCCCATGGGCAGTCCGGAGGCCAGCCGGGTGACGGACAGGCCGGGGAAATCACGCATCATGCGCAGCAGGTAGGTGGCCGTCGCCTCCCCCTCGGTGTTGGGGTCGGTCGCGATGATCACCTCGGAGACGTCGACGCCGTCCTCCTGATTGCCGATGCGGGTGAGCAACTCCCGGATGCGCAGCTGATCGGGACCGACCCCGCTCAGCGGATCCAACGCGCCGCCCAGCACGTGGTATCTGCCCTTGAACTCGCGGGTGCGTTCGACGGCCTGCACGTCCTTGGGTTCCTCGACGACGCAGATCTTCGTCCGATCGCGGCGCGGGTCCGCACAGATGCGGCACAGTTCCTTGTCGGAGACGGTGCCGCAGACGATGCAGAACTGCACCCCGTCGCGGACGCGCTGCAATGCCTTCTGCAGGCGGTCGATCTCGGGCGCCTCGACCCCCAACAGATGAAAGGCGATGCGCTGCGCGCTCTTCGGTCCGACACCGGGAAGTTTGCCCAGCTCGTCGATCAGATCCTGGACCGGACCTTCGTACACGCTTCTCGACCCGGTTCTAGAAGCCGGGCAGGCCGGGGAGTCCGCCGCCGCCCAGGCCGGCGAGGGGACCGAGCTTCTGCGACGCGACCTCACCCGCGGCGCGGGACGCGTCGGCGATCGCACCGATGATCAGGTCCTGCAGGGTCTCGACGTCGTCGGGATCCACGACCTTGGGGTCGATGGTCAGACCGACCACCTCGCCGCTGCCCTTCACCGTCGCCACGACGAGACCGTTGCCGGCGCGGCCGGTGACCTCCGTCGCGGCGATCTCCGCCTGGGCTGCCATCAACTGCTGCTGCATCTGCTGGGCCTGCTGCAGCAGCTGGGACATGTCGGGCTGTTCACCGGGTTGCACGGCGGGTGTCCTTCCGAAGTGGTGACGAGATCGTGTCGGTCGAGCGTAGCCGCGTGCCTCACTCCACCTGGCGCGAGAGGTTCTGCAGGAGCTGCGCCTGAATCTTCTTCAGTCCGAGGGGCGCGAACGTCTTCTCGAAGAAGCCGCCGACACCGCCGGCGCCCGTCCACTCCGTGGTGGTGGTGACCGACGACCCGCTACCGCTCGGGGCGACGAGGTACGTGGTCACCATCGACGAGTTGGCGTCCTTCTCCGTGACGGTCGCGCCGGACACCGACACGGTCGCGAGCACGTTCCGCGAGCGCTTCTCGGTCGCCTGCAGGACCCAGCGAGCGACGGTGCCGTCGCCCTGGCCACCCTCGACGACCGCGAAGTCGCGGTACTGCTCGGGCAGGATGCGCGGACGCACCGTCTCGTAGTCGGACAGTGCCGCGAGGACCTTGTCGGGAGCCGCACTGATGGTGAGGGAACTGCTCGCGCTGACCTTGGCCATGACGGGGAGAACTCCTGATGTCGGGGTGGGACGGACGGTGACATTCATTGTTTCACGTCCACGCCCGGGCGAATCGAGCGCAACGATCGTGTGAAGTTTCCTCGTCGGGAGGCACCTTCCATAGCGTTGCGAACAACCTCCGTATAGCGTTCTCGCGTGGCTCAGACAGTCGATGCGGCGCTCGGGGGAGCGCGGGAACCCGGCGGGGGCGGCAACCGTCCGCACGAGATCGGACAAGCGGGACATCGGGCGGGTGTGGAACGGCTTCTGGCCAGTTACCGTGCCATTCCCCGGGACGCGACCGTCCGCCTGGCGAAGAAGACCTCCAACCTCTTCCGGGCCAGGCCGAAGAACTCCGCCCCCGGACTCGACGTCTCCGGGTTGGGAGGCGTCATCTCGGTCGACCCCGACGCCATGACCGCCGACGTGCAGGGAATGTGCACTTACGAGGACCTCGTCGACGCCACCCTGGCGTACGGGCTCGCTCCCCTGGTGGTGCCGCAGCTCAAGACGATCACGCTCGGCGGCGCGGTCACCGGCCTCGGCATCGAGTCGACGTCGTTCCGCAGCGGCCTTCCGCACGAGTCCGTCCTCGAGATCGACATTCTCGCCGGATCGGGTGACGTCGTCACGGCCACTCCCGACAACGAGTACGGCGACCTCTTCCGAGGGTTCCCCAACTCCTACGGCACCCTCGGCTACTCGACACGGTTGCGCATCGAGCTCGAGCCCGTCCTCCCCTACGTCGCCCTGCGCCACGTCCGGTTCCACGACCTAGAGTCGGTGCAGACGGTCATGGCGAGCATCGTCGCGGAGCGGGAGTACGAGGGTGACCGCGTCGACTACCTCGACGGGGTGGTGTTCTCCGGGACCGAGGCCTATCTGACCCTGGGCCGGCAGACCGACGAGCCGGGACCGGTGAGCGACTACACCGACTCGGCGATCTTCTACCGGTCCATCCAGCACGACGGCACCGCACCGCGAACGGACCGCCTGACGGTGCGCGACTACCTGTGGCGGTGGGACACCGACTGGTTCTGGTGCTCGCGCGCCTTCGGTGCGCAGAACCCGCGCATCCGACGTCTCTGGCCGAAGAAGTACCTGCGCAGCAGCTTCTACTGGAAGCTGATCGCGCTCGACCAGAAGTACGACATCGCCGACCGTCTCGAGAAGCGCAAGGGCAACCCGATCCGCGAGCGCGTCGTGCAGGACATCGAGGTGCCGATCGAGAACACGGCCGCGTTCGTCTCGT
Source organism: Rhodococcus sp. MEB041 (assembly GCF_030208955.1). NCBI lineage: Bacteria > Bacillati > Actinomycetota > Actinomycetes > Mycobacteriales > Nocardiaceae > Rhodococcus > Rhodococcus sp. MEB041. The sequence continues at coordinate 13,861 of NZ_JARVSZ010000004.1, read as the reverse complement.
GGTTCCTCGACGAGATCCCGATCGAGCCGTTATGGCTGTGTCCCTTGCGACTTCGCGAACCCGACGGGTACGCCGACGCGCAGGACTCCGACGCCGGAGTACGCGGGTGGCCCCTCTATCCGCTCGAACCTCACCGCACCTACGTCAACGTCGGCTTCTGGTCGTCGGTGCCCGTGGTCCCCGGTGAACCCGACGGGGCAGCCAACCGTCGGATCGAGAAGAAGGTGACCGAGTTCGACGGTCACAAGTCCCTCTACTCGGACTCGTTCTACGACAGGGCCGAGTTCGATGCCCTCTACGGCGGTGACGGTTACCGCCGACTCAAAGAGAAGTACGACCCCGATTCGCGGTTGTTGGATCTGTATTCGAAGGCGGTGCATCGTCGATGACGACATTCAAGGATCAACGGAACCCCGGCCTGTCCGGCGGTTCCCCCAAACTCTCCATCGCCGAGATTCTCGAGCAGTTCACCGAAGGTGATCTGCCCGTTCGGTTCTCGGCGTACGACGGCAGTACGGCCGGTGCCGAGGATTCCGAGTACGGGCTCAGGCTCACCTCACCCCGCGGCACCACGTACCTCGCGACCGCCCCCGGCGACCTGGGCATGGCTCGCGCCTACGTCTCGGGCGATCTGGAGATCGAGGGCGCCCACCCGGGTGACCCGTACGACGTGCTCCGGATGCTGGGCGACGACCTGCACTTCAAACGTCCGTCCGCGCGCGCACTGGCGACCGTCACCCGGTCTCTCGGATGGGAGTTGCTGCGTCCCATCGCTCCCCCGCCCCAGGAATCTCTCCCACGTTGGCGTCGTATCGCCGAGGGGTTGCGGCACAGCAAGACTCGGGACGCCGAGAGCATCCACCACCACTACGACGTGTCGAACACGTTCTACGAGTACGTGCTCGGCCCGTCGATGACCTACACCTGCGCCGCCTACCCGACTCTCGAGGCGTCGCTCGAGGAGGCGCAGGAGAACAAGTACCGCCTGGTGTTCGAGAAGCTGAACCTGAAGGCGGGCGACCGACTGCTCGACATCGGTTGTGGCTGGGGCTCGATGGTGCGCTACGCGGCCCGTCGCGGCGTCCACGTCATCGGCGCCACGCTCTCGCGCGAGCAGGCAGAGTGGGCGCAGAACGCCATCGCCGCCGACGGTCTGAGCGATCTCGCGGAGGTGCGTCACAGCGACTACCGCGACATCGTCGAGGGCGACTTCGACGCCGTGTCGTCGATCGGCCTCACCGAGCACATCGGCGTCTCGAACTACCCGGCGTACTTCGAGTTCATCAAGGGAAAGCTGCGCCCGGGTGGCCGCGTCCTGAACCACTGCATCACCCGCCCGGACAACCGCTCGTCGGCGCGGGCCGGCGGCTTCATCGACCGCTACGTCTTCCCCGACGGCGAGCTGACGGGATCCGGCCGCATCATCACCGAGATGCAGGACGTGGGCCTCGAGGTGCGTCACGAGGAGAACCTGCGCGAGCACTACGCGATGACGCTCCGGGACTGGTGCCGCAACCTCGTCGACAACTGGGACGCCTGCGTCGCGGAGGTCGGTGAGGGCACCGCGCGCGTGTGGGGCCTCTACATGGCGGGCTCACGCCTGGGCTTCGAGCGCAACGTGGTCCAGCTGCACCAGGTGCTCGCCGTCAAGCTCGACGAGAACAACGACGCGGGTCTTCCGTTGCGGCCCTGGTGGATCGGCTGATCCACTGACACGGACGCCGTCTCGGGTGTCGAATCACGGGGACTGTCGACACCCGAGTGGGTGCGACTCCACGAGAGGACACCCGAGATGGCGGATCAGTCGCAGCCCGGACGTGCACGGCGGGACAACTGGAACAACCAGGTACGACGACACGCACTGATGAATCCCGCGGGCGTGGCGCTGCGCTTCGGTGGGACGACGCACACCTGGCGCGGCCTCTGCGATCGTGTCGACGCACTCGCCGGCGGGTTGGCCCACCGTGGCGTGACGGCCGGGGACCGGGTGCTGATCCTCATGCTCAACCGGCCCGAGTACATCGAATCGGTGCTCGCGATCACTGCCGTCGGTGCGATCGCCGTGCCCGTCAACTTTCGGATGAGCGCCCCGGAGATCACCTACCTCGCGCAGAACAGCGGCGCCGGCCTCATCGTCGTGGAGGACGCTCTGGCGCCGCTCGCCGCGGCGGTGGGCGTCGCGGACACGATCGTGGTGGGCGGAGACGGGGACACCTACGAGGCTCTGATCCGCGAGGGCGCGCCCGCGCCGGACACCGACGTCCCGGACGACGCACCGGCTCTGATCATGTACACCTCGGGAACGACCGGCCGCCCCAAAGGTGCTGTGCTGTCTCATTCCAACATGCAGGCTCAGGCGCTGACCTGCATTCGCGCCCTGCAGATGTACGGAGTCGACGAGATCAACTTCTGTGCGTCACCGATGTTCCACATCGCCGCCCTGGGCAGCATCGCCCCCAGCCTCAAGCTCGGCATCCCGACCGTCGTCCACCCCGTCGGCGCGTTCGATCCGGCCGCGTTGCTCGACGTCCTCGAGGCCGAGGCGGTGACCACCCTGTTCCTCGTGCCGGTGCAGTGGCAGGCGGTCTGCGCGGAACAGGCGCGCCGCCCCAGGACGTTGTCGCTGCGAGTGATCTCGTGGGGTGCGGCGCCGGCGTCGGACACCGTCCTGCGGGCGATGTCGCAGACCTTCCCCGACGCCCTCACCGTGGCCGTCTTCGGTCAAACCGAGATGTCGCCGATCACCTGCGTCCTCGACGGCGGCGACGCACTGCGCAAACTCGGATCCGTGGGACGCGTCGTCGCCACGGTGGAGGCTCGGGTCGTCGACGACGACATGGTCGACGTCCCGCGAGGTGACATCGGCGAGATCGTCTATCGCGGGCCGACGCTGATGCACGGGTACTGGGAGAACCCTGCCGCCACGTCGGACGCGTTCCACGGCGGCTGGTTCCATTCCGGCGACCTGGTGCGTCAGGACGAGGAGGGCTTCGTCTTCGTCGTCGACCGCAAGAAGGACATGATCATCTCCGGCGGCGAGAACATCTACTGCGCCGAGGTCGAGAACGTGCTGTTCTCCCACCCCCGAATCCTCGAGGCAGCAGTGATAGGCCGCCCGGACGACCGCTGGGGTGAGGTGCCCGTCGCCGTCGTCGCGCAGCGCGGCACCGACGAGCCGGACCTCACGCTTCCCGACCTCGTCGGCTGGCTGGACGGACGCCTCGCGCACTACAAGCACCCGCGCCACCTGGTGCTGGTGGAGGCGCTCCCCCGCAACGCCGGCGGCAAGGTAGTGAAGGTCGACCTGCGCAGGCGTTTCTCCGACTAGACCCCTCGGCGCCTGCTCACCACCACGATCGCCACTCCGACGATCAGGATGACGGGGCCGAGGATCGACCAGGTGGTCGTGTTGCTCATCGCACTGCCACCGATCACCCCGAATCCCTGGAGGCTGAACAGCAGGCCCATGACGGCGATCACGGCACCGATGACGGTGACAACGGGAGTCTTCACCTGTCGAACCTAGTCCCCTGATGCCGCGTCGGGCCCGTTCTCGTGACGAGACACATCGTCGCGACGGGACACACCACGGACGCCGCTCGACATGATGGACTGCTGTCCGTGACTTCTCTTCCCCGACGATTCTGTCCACCGGTCCTCGTCGCGTGCGTCGCACTCGCGTCGTCCGTCCTTCTCGTCCCCGCTCCCGCGTCCGCCGAGACGGCCGCGGGCACGGTGCTCTCCAGCACCGCGCTCGATCCCGCGCTGGCACCCGCCGGCGCCGCGGAGAGCTATGTGGTGCGCTACTCCACGCTGCGGACGGCCGAGCAGGCCGGGGAGTCGACGGGCACGGTGTTCGTGCCGACAGGCGATGCTCCCGCCGACGGATGGCCGGTCGTGTCCTACGCCCACGGCACCACCGGTGTCGCCGACTCGTGTGCACCGTCGGCGACGGGCACCGCGCAGTACGAGCGTCCGGCGATCGAGGCGTGGCTGGCCGCCGGACACGCCGTGGTGGCCACCGACTACGCGGGCATGGGGACTCCGGGTGTGCACGCCTATCTGGACGGACCCGCCGCCGGTGCCAACGCGATCGACATCGTCCGCGCAGCACACACGATGCTCGGCGATCGGCTCTCGCCGGAATGGATCACCACCGGCCTGTCCCAGGGCGGCAACACGTCCTTCTTCACCGCCGCAGCGGCATCCACCCGCGCACCGGACCTCGACTTCCGCGGCGCCGTGTCCGTGGCCGGCCCGACGGGGCTCGACACCGTGCTCCCGCTGGTCGGTCCGGTTCTCCCGCCGGTCGTCCCCAGCGGCTTTCTCGGCTACGTCTTCTACACCCTCGCCGGACTGGCGGACCAGCGTCCGGAACTCGACGTCCGGCAGTACCTGACGCCGAAGGGCGTCGAGTATCTCGACGCTGCGACCACGCTGTGCGGCAACGAATTCCGCGATTATCGGTCGGCGCACCCGGCCCAGTTCGGGGAGCTTCTCACGCGCCCGTTGACGCCGCTGGCCCCCGTGCTCGAGCAGATGCAGGCCGTCCCCGTCAGTGGCTACGACCGGCCGCTCCTCGTGACTCAGAGCCTCTCCGATCAGACAGTTCCGGCTCCGCTCACGTTCGTCCACACGGCCCGGATGACCGCTGCCGGTACGGACTTCCAGCTGGTCACCTTTCCGACGCCCGATCACATCGGCACCCTGATGGCCTCCATGCCCGCATCACTCGACTTCGCCGCGCGCGTCCTGAGCTGAGACGACGACAGCCCCACACCAGGAGGTGCGGGGCTGTCGTGTACTCGTGACTAGCGCAGAGACGCAGGCGGAGTGAACCGCTCGCCGTACTGCTTGGCCAGCTCCTCGGCACGGGCGACGAACGCCTCCTTGCCGATCGAGCCGTCCGCGGCCTCGTAGCCGACGACGTACTGGTGCACGCCACCGGTCCACGCCGGGAAGCCGATACCGAAGATCGAGCCGATGTTGGCGTCGGCCGTCGTGTTCAGCACGCCCTCGTCGAAGCACTTCTGCGTCTCGATCGCCTCGATGAAGAGCATGCGCTCCTTGAGGTCCTCGAACGACGACTCCGAGGTACCCGACTTGAAGGCGTCACGCAGACCCGACCAGAGGCCGGTGCGCTTGCCGTCGACGTACTCGTAGAAGCCGGCACCCTTGGCCTTCGACGGACGCTCGAACTCGTCGACCATCTTGTCGATGACCGCGCCCGCGGCATCCTCGGGAGGAGTTCCGCCGGCTGCGACGATCGCGTCGTAGGTCTCCTTGCGGATCTTCTGCATCAGCGTCAGCGTCAGCTCGTCGGAGAGCTGCAACGGCGGCGCCGGGTAGCCCGCCTGCAGACCGGCCTGCTCGATGGTCGCGGGCTCGACGCCCTCGCCCAGCATGGCGATGGCCTCGTTGATGAAGGTGCCGATCACGCGGGAGGTGAAGAAGCCACGGCTGTCGTTGACGACGATCGGAGTCTTCTTGATGGCCTGTACGAGGTCGAATGCCTTGGCCAGAGCGGCATCCGAGGTCTTGTCACCGCGGATGATCTCGACCAGCGGCATCTTGTCGACGGGCGAGAAGAAGTGAATACCGATGAAGTCTTCCTGGCGCTTCACACCCGTCGCGAGACCGGTGATGGGAAGCGTCGAGGTGTTCGAGCCGAGCAGCGAATCGGGAGCGACGAGGTCCTCGATCTCCTGGAAGACCTTGTGCTTGAGGTCCTGCGACTCGAAGACCGCCTCGATGACGAGGTCTGCACCCTCGACGTCCTTCGGATCGGCCGTCGGGTGGATACGCGCCAGCAGCGCGTCCGACTTCTCCTGCGTGGTCTTGCCGCGTGAGAGCGCCTTGGCCTCGATGGCCTCGGAGTACGCCTTGCCCTTGTCCGCGGACGCCTGCTCGACGTCCTTGAGCACCACGTCGATTCCGGCCTTGGCACAGACGTAGGCGATGCCCGCGCCCATCATGCCGGCGCCGAGCACGGCGACCTTGGTGAACTGCGTCTTCTCGTAGCCGTCCGGGCGGGACTTGCCGGCATTGATCGCCTGCAGGTCGAAGAAGAATGCCTGGATCATGTTCTTCGACACCTGGCCGGTGACGAGCGACGTGAAGTAGCGCGACTCGATGGTGGACGCGTTGTCGAAGTCGACCTGCGCACCCTCCACCGCGGCGGACAGGATCGCGAGCGGTGCCGGCATCGGCGCGCCCTTGATCTGCTTGCGCAGGTTCGACGGGAACGCCGGAAGGATCTGCGCGAGCTTGGGATTGGAAGGCGTGCCGCCGGGGATCTTGTAGCCCTTGACGTCCCACGGGGCGACGCCGCCCTCGGGGTTGGCCTTGATCCATGCCTTCGCAGCGGGAACGAGTTCCTCGACGCTGCCGACGACCTCATGCACCAGACCGAGCTCGAGCGCCTTGGCCGGGCGGAATCGCGTGCCCTGGGACAGCACCGACATGAAGCCGTTCTGGATACCCATCATGCGGGTGATGCGGGTGACGCCGCCGCCGCCGGGCAGCAGGCCCAGCGACACCTCGGGCAAGCCGAGCTGGACACCGGGAACGTCCGCGACGATGCGGTGGTGCGTCGCCAGCGTGATCTCCAGGCCGCCACCGAGTGCGGCGCCGTTGATCGCGGACACGACAGGCTTGCCGAGCGTCTCGAGCCGACGCAGCTGCGACTTGACCGTCTGCACCTCGTCGAAGATCTGCTGGGCGTCGGCGGGGCCGGCCTTGATCATGTTCTTGAGATCGCCACCGGCGAAGAAGGTCTTCTTCGCCGAGGTGACGACGACACCGGTGATGGAGTCCTTCTCGGCCTCGAGGCGGTCGACCGTGGCGCCCATCGAGGTCTTGTAGAGCTCGTTCATCGTGTTGGCGCCCTGGTTCGGGTCGTCCATCGTCAGGGTGACGATGCCGTCGGCATCCTGGTCCCACTGAATCATGTTGTCACTCATGCTGTTCCTCAGACTCGCTCGATGATGGTGGCCACGCCCATGCCGCCGCCGATGCACAGGGTGATCAGTGCGTAGCGGCCGTTCCGACGCTCGAGCTCGTCGAGCACGGTGCCGGTGATCATGGCGCCCGTGGCACCGAGGGGGTGGCCCATCGCGATGGCGCCACCGTTGACGTTGAGCTTCTCGCCCGGGATCTTCAGGTCGCGCTGGAAGCGCAGGACCACGGAGGCGAATGCCTCGTTCAGCTCGAACAGGTCGATGTCGTCGACCGTCAGGCCGGCCGCGGCCAGCACCTTCTTCGACGCGGGCGTCGGCCCGGTCAGCATGATGGTGGTGTCGGCGCCGCTGGTGGCGGTCGCGACGACGCGAGCGCGCGGCGTCATGCCCATCGACTTGCCGGCGTCCTCGCTGCCGACGACGACCAGGGCCGCACCGTCGACGATGCCCGACGAGTTACCGCCGGTGTGGACGTGATCGATCTTCTCGATCCAGTGGTACTTCTGCAGCGCGACGTCGTCGAACCCGCCCATCGCGGCGATGCCCTCGAAGGCCGGCTTGAGCTTGCCGAGCGACTCGACGGTGGTGCCGGGGCGCATGTGCTCGTCACTGTCGAGGATCAGCAGACCGTTCTGGTCCGTGACCGGCACGACGGACTTGGTGAAGTAGCCACCCGACCATGCGGCTGCAGCGCGCTCCTGGGACTGCGCGGCGTACGCGTCGACGTCTTCACGGGTGAAGCCCTCGATCGTCGCGATGAGGTCGGCGCCGATGCCCTGGGGGGCGAAGTAGGTGTCGTAGTTGGTCTGCGGGTCCATGGCCCACGCGCCGCCGTCCGATCCCATGGGAACGCGGGACATCGACTCCACGCCACCGGCGATGACGAGCTCGTCCCAGCCCGACCGCACCTTCTGCGCGGCGAGGTTGACGGCTTCGAGGCCGGACGCGCAGAAACGGTTGAGCTGGAAGCCGCCGACCGTGTCGGGCATCTTCGCGGCGAGCACCGCGGTACGGGCGATGTCGGCACCCTGATCTCCCACGGGCGAGACGACGCCCAGGATCAGATCGGAGATGCGATCCTCGTCCATGTCGGGGAAACGACGGCGGAGCTCGTCGATCAACCCGGTGACCAGCGAGATCGGCTTGACCGAGTGCAGCGACCCGTTCTTACCCTTACCTCGCGGTGTTCTGATGGCTTCGTAGATGTATGCCTCTGTGGTCACTGAACACAGTTCCTTCCGACGTGAGACTCGGGCAGCACGGTGCACTGGAGACACCGGCGCCCACGAGGACAGACCTCGACGCCATTCACCCTAGGCATGGAGCCGCGCTGCCGAAAGGACCGAAACGAGCGCGCACTGTGACACTCCTGCCGGTGTTTCACACCGTCAGCAGCAGGTCAGACGTCTTTCAGCGGGGTGGCACCCAGCTCGGACTGCAGCAGCTCGAGCGCGACCTCGTCCGGATCGCGACGCGTCGACGGATCGACCGGCTCCTTCGCCTGCTTCATGAGCTCTTCCTGCTCCTCCGGGCTCTCCGGGGGAGGTGGACCGTCGTACGGCGAGGGACCCGGGTCGTCCGGATGGTCGGGCTCCTCGGGCGGCGGGGGGATGTCGTCGTCGGACGGGCGCGAGGGCGTCGACCGCGCCGGGGCGCTGCCGGACTGCGCCGGCCGTGCCGGCTCCGGGGTGGGCGCCGACCTGCTCGGGCGCGAGAACCGAGGGCCGGTGGACGCCGGGCGCTCGGCCGGGGTGGATGCCGGCGCCGGTGCCGCCGACCGGGCGGTGCCGTCGCCCGCCTCGCAGACCACGGTCCACTCGACGCCGAAGACGTCACGCAGCGCGTCCTTGATGACCTCGGCGTTGCGGGGCTCGACCAGCCTCTTGGCCAGCGGTACCGAGTCGTGCGCCAACACGATCGCCCCGTCCTCGACAGACTTCACGGTGGCGCCCGAGAGCATCACCTCGACGGTGCGGCTGCGCTCCCGCACCTTCGTCCGCACCTCGGACCAGACGGCGCGCACGTCCGCGGCATCCGGACCCTCCGCCGCGGCGGGACTCGGCGCGGCGGGCTCGGGTGCTGTCTCGGGGGCGGTCTCTGCCGGCTCGGGTGCACTCTCGGCGGGCTCGGGTGTCGCAGGTTCGGCGGCCGGGGGTTCCACGGCTACGGGGGTGGGCTCCGGGGTCGGCTCGGGTTCAGGGGTCGGCTCGGGCTCAGGGGTGGCCGGCTGCGCTGCGGCCGGTTCGGGGCGCGCAGGTTCGGGTGTGACCGGTTCCGGTGCAGCGACTCTGGCTGCGGGGGCGTCGACGACGGGCGCGGGAGCGGCGGCCGGCTCGGACGCCCGCTCGGACGGACGGCGGTACGTCTGCTGCTGCGCCGCCGCCTCGAGGCGGTCGTGCTGATGTTCGGCCTCGACCGCAGCGGCCTCGCCTGCGGGCAGGGTCACGTCGAGGCGCCGTTCGAGGCGCTCCAACCGTTGCAGCACAGCACTTTCCGCATCGGACGCCGCCGGCAGCAGCATCCGCGCACACATGACCTCCAGCAACAGCCGGGGAGCCGTGGCGCCGCGCATCTCACCGAGTCCGGCGTGCACCGTCTCAGCGAATCGGGCCAGCGTGGCCGGGCCGATGCGCTCCGCCTCGTCGCGCATCCGCTCGAGCATGTCGGCGGGGGCGTCGACGAGTCCGCGCTCCCCCGCATCGGGGACTGCACGCATGAGGATGAGGTCGCGGAGTCGATCGAGCAGGTCCACCGCGAACCGGCGGGGATCGTGGCCCGCGTCCATGACCTTCTCGACGGTGCCGAACAGAGCGGCACCGTCCCGGGCGGCCAGTGCGTCGACGGCCTCGTCGATCAGCGCGACGTCGGTGACGCCGAGCAGAGTGAGTGCGCGGGTGTACTGCACACCCTCGTCACCTGCACCGGCGAGCAGCTGGTCCAGCACGCTGAGGGTGTCGCGCGGGGAGCCACCACCGGCACGAATGACCAACGGGTACACCGCATCCTGCACGGTGACCTTCTCCTCCGCACAGATGCGCTCCATCAGACCGCGCATGGCGAGCGGAGGCAGCAACCGGAAGGGGTAGTGGTGGGTGCGGCTGCGGATGGTCGGCAGCACCTTCTCCGGCTCCGTGGTCGCGAACACGAAGATCAGGTGCTCGGGCGGCTCCTCCACGATCTTGAGCAGCGCATTGAAGCCCGCCGTCGTGACCATGTGGGCCTCGTCCACGATGAAGACGCGGTAGCGCGATTCCGCAGGCGCGTAGAACGCGCGGTCACGCAGCTCACGGGTGTCGTCCACGCCGCCGTGGCTGGCCGCGTCGAGCTCGATGACGTCGAGGTTGCCCGGGCCGCCGGGAGCGAGCGCGACACACGAGCCGCACACTCCGCACGGCGTCGACGTCGGACCCTGGACGCAGTTGAGCGACCGCGCCAGGATACGTGCGGACGACGTCTTGCCACACCCGCGAGGGCCGGAGAAGAGGTAGGCGTGGTTGATGCGCTTCGAGTCCAGTGCGACGGACAGAGGCTCGGTGACATGCTCCTGCCCGACCACTTCCGCGAACGTCGCTGGACGGTACTTCCGGTACAGGGCCACGCGAGAGAGAGTACCGACGTCGACCGACAGAACGGTCGGCGGGAACCTACGATCCTGCGCTCTCCTTGGCGGCCCGCTTGGCCGCCTTCTTGAACTCGCGCACCTCGCCCAGACTGGTCGCGTCGACCACGTCGGCGATGGATCGTCGGGAGCCGTCGTCGCCGTACGATCCGGCGGCGTCGCGCCACCCGGCCGGCTCCACACCCATCTGCTTGCCCAGCAGAGCCAGGAAGATGCGCGCCTTCTGATCGCCGTACCCGGGCAGCGCCTTCAGTCGCTTCAGCACTTCTCTGCCGTCCGGGTCGCCGTCCGTCCAGATGGCGTCGGCGCGGCCGTCCCACTCGTCGACGATGTACGAGCACATCGACTGGATCCGCTTGCCCATCGACCCGGGGAACCGGTGCACCGCGGGTGGAGTGGAGCAGATCGCGAGGAAGTCGTCCTCCGGCATCTCGGCGATCGCGCGGACGTCGAGCGACCCGATGCGATCCACCAGCTTCTTCGGACCGGCGAACGCCGACTCCATCGGTACCTGCTGATCGAGCAACATCCCGATCAGCAGCGCGAGCGGGTCGGAGGCGAGCAGGGCGTCGGCGTCGGGATCCCCCACCAGGTGCAGCGTCGTGGCCATGGCGTCATTCTTTCACGCGGACAGCGCAGCACGAATGCGCTGCGCCAGCCGACCGTCGACGAGGTCCGCCCACGTCCACCGCACGACGATCCACCCGGCGGCACGCAGAGCGTCCTCCCGGAGCTTCTCGCGGATCACGACTGCGTTCGCGGACTCGCCGTTGCGTGTGTACTTCGCCAGTCCGTCGAACTCGCCGAGCACGCGCTGGTCCTCCCACAGGAAGTCCGGCCGATACGTGCGCCCGTCGATCACGATCTCGATCTGCAGCTCGGGCGGGGGGAGCCCGTGCCGATCGAGGTACACCCGACTGCGCGATTCGCCGACGCTCTCGCTACGACCGTCCAAGAATGCGGCGGCACGTCGAGCGCCCGCGACGCCGCGCCGACGGCCACACCCGCGGATCGCCTCGGTGATGTCGTCGATCGATGTCGGAGTGCATGCCAGCGCCGAATCACCAACGCACACAGCGGCTTCGAAGCTCAAGGCGCACGCAAGATCCGCCACGGTCCGCGCCGCGGAGGTCACTCTCGCACCGTCACGCATCACCACGTCCACATCGGCGAGTGGATGCGTGTGAAGGTGCCGTGCCGCGTCGACACGTCCGCCGGTCGGCCTGTCGACCGTCAGGTGCACCAGCGGTGGCGGTCCCTGCCACAACGACATGCCCCACGCCAGCGCGGCCGACTCGTGGCTGAGCGTGAGACCCGGTCCGCCTGCGGCCAGGGCTGCCCGGGCTGCGAGAAGGTGTCGAGCCTCCGGCGCGGAGTCGGTGAAACGCCGCTTGTCGACGAAACACCCCCGCCGCACGGCCACGATGGACCCGGACCTGCGTGCACTGCGGATCTCGGTGTCGGACACACCTCGGCCGAGAAGATCCGCGCGCCGGATCAGTTCTGCGGCTCCTCCCTCGTCGCTCATGTGACGATCGTGGCCGAGATCCAGGAATGCTGCTCATGGCCATCCACAGGCGTCGAACCGTCACCGGTTTCCGCAACTCACAGGGGTTGCAGCCGGTGAAACCTGCCGGAATCGGTGTGAGAACCCGACCGAACTACGACCCGAGCAGCTTCTCCGTCGCGGCCAGCAGCACGCAGGTGGCCACGCCGTCCATCGCCGCGGACAACTCGTCGGTGGACGGGAAGCTGGGGGCGAGGCGGATGTTCCGGTCGTCGGGATCGCGCTTGTACGGGAAGGCGGAGCCGGCGCCGGTGAGGGCGATGCCGGCGTCCTTCGCCAGGGAGATGGTGCGCGCAGCGGTGCCGTCGAGCACGTCCAGGCTGACGAAGTAGCCACCGTCGGGCTCGGTCCACGATGCGACCTTCGAGGCACCGAGCCTGTCGTCGAGGATTTCCTGGACCATCGCGAACTTGGGCGCGAGGATCTCGCGGTGCTTGGCCATGTGCGACCGCACACCGTCGGCATCACCGAAGAAGCGCAGGTGGCGGAGCTGATTGAGCTTGTCGGGGCCGATGCTCTTCTTGCCGTAGTGGCCCAGGTACCAGTCGAGGTTCGCCGACGACGAACCGAGGAAGCTGACGCCGGCACCGGCGTAGGTGATCTTCGACGTGGACGCGAAGACGTACGGACGGTTCGGGTGACCGGCCTCCGCTGCCAGGCTCAGCACGTCGTACGCGGGCGGGAACTCGTCTGCCAGCGGATGTACCGCGTAGGCGTTGTCCCAGAACAGCCGATAGTCGGCGGCCGCGGTGGGCATCGTCGCGAGAGCGCGGGTGACCTCCTCCGAGTACACCGCACCCGTGGGGTTGGCGTAGTTCGGCACACACCACATGCCCTTGATCTGCGGATCGCCCGAGACCAGCCGCTCGACCTCGGCGACGTCGGGGCCGTCCTCGTTCATCGTCACCGGGATCATCTCGATGCCGTAGCTCTCGGTGATGGCGAAGTGCCGGTCGTAACCGGGGCTCGGGCACAGGAAGCGGACGACGGGTTCGGCCGACCACGGACGCACCGAGTCGACGGTGCCGTGCAGCAGCCCCCACACCACGAGGTCGTGCATGATCTCGAGGCTCGCGTTGTTTCCCGCGATCAGGTTCGCGGCCGGGATGTTCAGTAGCTCACCGAAGATGGCGCGCAGCTCGGGCAGACCCTGCAGTCCGCCGTAGTTGCGGCAGTCGGTGCCCTTGCCGTCCCGGTAGTCCTCACCGGGCAGGGTGAGCAGGCCGGCCGCGAGATCGAGCTGCTCGGGTGATGGCTTGCCGCGGGTGAGGTCCAGCGAGAGTCCGCGTGCGACCAGTGCCTCGTACTCGGCGGTGCGCTTCTCGTGCTCCGCGGCCAGCTCGTCGGGGTTCATCAGTCCGAGTTGAGCTTGGCCGGTCATGGCGAGGAGGGCCTTTCGAGGCGACTGCGCGTGGCGGGAAGTTAAGGGGACCCCGCGCACCCGGCAGAGCCCGTTGACCCTTGCTGCCTTCCGGCCCTGGGGGAGTTCACAGGATGCGCGCCGCGCGGGATCCGTGGACGAGTCTAGCCACATCCCCCGCCCACCACCGAACCGACCCGATTCGTCTCAACGGGGGTGTCGCCGGTAAGGTAGCCGACGGAGGATTCGCCTAGTGGCCTATGGCGCTCGCCTGGAACGCGGGTTGGGTTAACGCCCTCAGGGGTTCAAATCCCCTATCCTCCGCCAGGGAAGGCCCTCGATCTCGCACACAGTGC
>NZ_JARVSZ010000003.1:0-459044 GCF_030208955.1 Rhodococcus sp. MEB041 | reverse complement strand
CCCGACCGGCCTCCGGCCTTCCCGCCATCACCCGACCGGCCTCCGGCCTTCCCGCAGTACAGGGTGGTACTACATTCACACTCGTGACGACTTCGAGGACCACCGCCCGCGAGCGGCTCGCCACCGCCCGTCTGTACCTCTGCACCGACGCCCGCCGCGACACCGGCGACCTGGCCAAGTTCGTGGACGCGGCGCTGTCCGGGGGCGTCGACATCGTGCAGCTCCGCGACAAGGGGTCGGCGGGCGAGAAGAAGTACGGCGCCATCGAGGCGAAGGACGAGCTCGCCGCTCTCGCGGTCATCTCCGCCGCGTGCCGCCGTCACGGCGCGCTGATGGCCGTCAACGATCGTGCCGATCTGGCGCTCGCCTCGGGCGCCGACGTGCTGCACCTCGGCCAGAACGATCTGCCGGTGCACTACGCGCGCCGCATCGTGGGCCCGGACGTCGTCATCGGGCGCTCCACGCAGAACCGGGCACAGGCCACGCTCGCCGACATCGAGGACGGCGTCGACTACTTCGCCACGGGACCGGTGTGGGCGACTCCCACCAAGCCGAACCGTTCGGCCGCGGGCCTGGACGTCGTGCGTGAGGTCGCCGAATCGCATCCCACCCGGCCGTGGTTCGTCATCGGCGGGGTCGAGGAGAACAACGTCGCGCAGGCGCTCGAGGCGGGTGCGTCCCGCATCGCGGTGGTGCGGGCGATCACGCAGGCTCGCGACCCCGAGGCGGCGGCCCGTCGACTGCTCGATCTGCTGCCGTCGGTCTGACCGTCAGAGTCCGTCCGGCGACAGGACGGTGACGTCGGCGGGAACCGCCGAGCGCACCGCGTCGTCGGCCGTCACGACGACGACGCGCAGGTCGGTGTCGTTCCGGACGGCGGCGAGCGCCGCGTCCACGTTCTCGGCCCGCACGGTGTCGACGATCCACCCGAAGCTGCCGACGGCCAGTCGTACGGTGCGCGCCGGGAGGTCGTCGGGGGCGCCGGCGGCCAGGACGGCGCGGACGGGCACGGTGCGCAGCGACGGCCAACTCTCGGCGAAGGCGGGGTGCAGCGGCAGCGAGTCCACCTCGTGCTCGGCGACCCAGCGCAGTTCGGTGCTCTCACCGTTGGGAACCGTGTCGAGTTCGCGCTCCGCGTCGGCGATCACAGTGGTGTAGGACCACCCCGAGTCCTCGACCTTGGTGACGTGCTCGTCCCGCACGGTCAGCAGGTCGTCGGTGATGCCCGCCTCCTCGCCGGCCTCGCGCACGGCCGCGTGGACGGCGCTCTCGTGACTGTCCCTGGCACCACCGGGCAGCGCCCACGTCCCGCCCTGATGACTCCAGGCCGCACGGTGCTGCAGCAACACCACGGAGCCCGCCGACCCGGTCGGAGCCCGCAACAGCAGACCGGCCGCGCCGTGTCGTCCCCAGTGCCGGCTCCCGTCGCTGCTGAAGACCCAGCCGTCCCCGTCACCGCGCATGGTTCACCGTCCGCATTCCCCCACCTTATTGCTCCTCGCGTTGCCTGTGCTCGGACCACGGTGGGCCTATGCTCGAATCCGGACATGAGGGCGACCGATCGCGCGGGAAGGGGTCGAGGTGTCACAGCAGACGAGTGCGCTGACTCTGCGCGCGCCCGTCGACACCCGCTCCGAACGGTCGGAGTTCCTCCGTTCCACTCCCGTCCGGCTGTTGGCGGTGGGTCTACTGGTGGTCGCGACGCTCGTGACCACCGCTCTCGTGACGACGCTGTCGGTGTCGGACCGCCAGCGCACCCTCGAACTTCTGCTCGCGCGCACCGAGCCGCTGTCCGATGCGGCGCAGAACCTGTACGTGCAGCTGTCGGTCGCGGACGCGACGGCGGCGACGGCCTTCCTCTCGGGCGGTCTGGAACCCGGTGACGTCCGTGGTCGGTACACGGACTCGCTCGGAGCGGCGGCGGGCGAGGTGGTCCGCGCGTCCACCGGACTCGCGAGCGACGACGCGACGTCGCGGCAACTGCTGGCGACGATCTCCACGAACCTGCCGCTGTACGCCGGCATCATCGAGACCGCGCGGACGAACAACCGCGTCGGCAATCCGGTGGGTTCCGCGTATCTGGCCGAGGCGTCGACCCTCATGCAGAACACGATCCTGCCGTGGGCCGAGGAACTGCACGCGGAGAAGTCCGGTGACGTGTCGGATGCGCAGCGCCAGTTCGCGACACCACCCTGGTCGGCGTTCGTCGTGCTGGGCATCACCGTGCTCGTGCTCGTCGGCGCGCAGATGTTCCTGAGCCGGAAGACCAAGCGCACCGTCAACGTCGGTTTCGCGGGTGCCACGGTGGGCGTCGTACTGCTGCTCGGCTGGATGCTCGTCGCGGGGCTCATCTCCTCGACCGCCACCGACCGCGCTCTGGTGCGCGGCGCGGAGCCCCTGGACCTGCTCACCACCAGCCGGATCCTCGCCCAGCAGGCACGCGCCGACGAGACCATCGGCATGACGCGGCGCGGCGGCTTCGCCGACTACGAGAAGTCGTACTCCGACGCGGTGTCCGGCCTCGCCGACACCCTCGGCACACTCGCGCACGACGACGACACGCACAGTCCCCGGATGGACGACGCCCGTGCGCTGGTGTCGCTCTGGACCAGCTCGCACGACCGGATGAACGCGTCGCTGGACGTCGGCGACTTCGACACTGCCGTCACCATCGCCACCGGAACGGCTGCCGGCGACTCCAGCGACGTGTTCGGTCGGCTCGACTCGGCTCTCGTCGAGGAGATCGAGGCGTCCCGCGCGTCCCTGCGAGACGACGTCCAGCGTGCGTCGGGCGTGCTGGCCGGCCTCACCGTGGGCACCGGCATCGTGTGCGGCCTGGCCGTGCTCGCCGTCGTGGGCGGTATGTGGTCGCGTATCCGGGAGTACCTGTGATGCGCCGCGCGGCCGTGATCGCCGCCGCGCTCATCCTCGTCCTGACCGGCTGCGCGGACACCACGCCGGTGCCGGAGGCGCCGGACCGCGCCACTGTCGCCGAACCGCTGCCCGACGGGGCTACCGGCGTCACCCCGGGCGCACCGATGCCACCGGCGGAGGACTGCGGCGACCCCCGTGCGAGCCTGCGGCCCAACTACGCCGCGCCCGACGGCGCACCCGTACCCGCTCCGAACGTCGACGCGATCCGCGCCCGCGGGCGCCTCGTCGTCGGGCTGGACACCGGCAGCAACCTGTTCAGCTTCCGCGATCCCGTGAGCGGTGAGATCGTCGGCTTCGACGTCGACATCGCCCGCGAGGTCGCCCGCGATCTGTTCGGGGACCCGGACCGGCTGGAGTACCGCATCCTCGCGTCCGCCGAGCGGATCGACGCCCTGGCCGAGGGCGAGGTCGACATCGTCGTCAAGACCATGACCATCACGTGTGCCCGGCGCGAACGGGTGACCTTCTCCACCGTGTACTACCAGGCGGATCAACGGGTCCTGGCCGTCAAGGGCTCGGGCATCACGGGTGTCGGTGACCTCGGCGGTCGGCGCGTGTGCGCCGCGGCGGGCACCACGTCGTTGCTGCGCATACAGCGTCTGCAGCCCAGTGCCCAGATCGTCAGCGTGCCCAGCTGGGCGGACTGTCTCGTGGTGCTGCAGCAGGGCGGTGTCGACGCCGTCAGCACCGACGACGCGATCCTCGCCGGACTCGCCGCCCAGGATCCGTACCTGGAGATCGTCGGGTTCTCCATCGCCGCGGAGCCGTACGGGATCGGCGTGACGCTGGGTCACGACGACCTCGTGCGCGTCGTCAACAGGACGCTCGAACGCATTCGCGGCGACGGCACCTGGAACCGCATCTACACCCAGTGGTTGTCCGTCCTCGGCCCGTCTCCTGGCGCGCCCTTTCCCGTCTACAACGGCTGATCATGAGTACCGAACCCGATCTCGAGGCGACCCGGGCCTCGTTGCGCGACGAGGATCCCGACGCCACCCGCGCCGCCCTGCGCGAGCAGGACTCCGACGCGACGAGGGCCTCGGTGCGCCCCGAGGAGGACGATGCGACGCGGGCCGCGCTGCGCGAGGACACCACGGGGCGCACCTCCCGGCCGAGCCGCCGCGTACGAACCGGAAAGCGTCGTCGCCTCGGTGGTGGGCTGGTGGAACTGCCGCGCATTCCCGAGGTCGATCCCGCGACCGCTGTCATGTCGGACCCCCGCGTCCCGGAGAGCAAGCGGTTCTGCTGGAAGTGCAACGCCCCCGTCGGGCGGAGCGTCGACGGCCGGCCCGCCCATCCGTCGGGTGACTGCGACAGGTGCGGAACGCATTTCGACTTCTCCCCGCTGCTCGAACCCGGTGAGATGGTGGCCGGGCAGTACGAGGTGCAGGGGTGTATCGCGCACGGCGGACTCGGGTGGATCTACCTCGCCATCGATCGCAACGTCAGCGATCGCTGGGTCGTGCTCAAGGGCCTGCTGCACTTCGGCAACGCCGAGGCACACGCGGTGGCGATGGCGGAACGCCAGTTCCTCGCCGAGGTGACCCACCCCGGCATCGTCAAGATCTACAACTTCGTGGAGCACCCCCGCCCCCTCGCGCCCGGCTCGCAGGAGGCGCCGTCGTCGACGGGGTACATCGTCATGGAGTACGTCGGCGGTCGCACGCTGCGCCAGATCATGACCGACAACCCGACGCGCACGAAACTGCCTGTGCAGGAAGCCATCGCCTACCTCCTCGAGGTGATGCCCGCACTGGCCTACCTGCACTCCATCGGTCTGGCGTACAACGATCTGAAACCCGAGAACGTCATGGTGACGCAGGACCAGATCAAGCTGATCGACCTGGGCGCGGTGAGCCAGCTCGAGGACTACGGGTACCTCTACGGCACGGCCGGATACCAGGCACCGGAGATCGTGCGGACCGGACCCACGGTGGCGTCCGACATCTTCACCGTGGGGCGCACTCTCGCGGTCCTGACGCTCGAGATCGCCTCGGAGCACGGGCGGTACGTGGACGGCATCCCGGAGGACGCGCCCGTCCTGCAGGAGTACCAGTTCTTCGCCCGGCTTCTCCGACGCGCGACGGCCGCCGACCCGCTCACCCGGTTCCGCAGCGCCGACGAGGCGGCGAGTCAGCTCAGTGGTGTGCTGCGCGAGATCCTCTCGCAGCAGACGGGTGACAGCCACCCGTCGCTCTCGTCGGTGTTCAGCCCGCAGCGCACCACCTTCGGCACCGACGAGCAGGTAGCCGTCACCGACGTGTACATCGACGGACGGCACCGCGTGGCCAGGCTGGATCCGCGCGACGTGGTGGCCGCGCTTCCGGTCCCCCTGATCGAC
This sequence comes from Rhodococcus sp. MEB041, assembly GCF_030208955.1. Taxonomy (NCBI): domain Bacteria; kingdom Bacillati; phylum Actinomycetota; class Actinomycetes; order Mycobacteriales; family Nocardiaceae; genus Rhodococcus; species Rhodococcus sp. MEB041. Next base: position 453,769 of record NZ_JARVSZ010000003.1, on the reverse strand, counting down.
ACGTCGGACCCGAGTGCGCAGCTCATCGCCGCGGCCGTGCACAGCGAACCGCACCAGACGCTCGACTCGCTGCGCCTTGCCCGCGAGAACGGCCTCGATCGCACCGTGGGCGACGACTCCGTCGGGTCCGTGGAAGCGGTGCTGACCGAGGCCCGCGCGTATCTCGATCTGGGCGAGGGAGATTCGGCCGCGGAGGTGATGCGCAGGCTGGACGACGTGACGGGCAACTGGCGTGTCGACTGGCACCGCGGCACCATCGCGCTGCTGTGCCGTAACTTCGTCGACGCCGCCGACAAGTTCGACTCGGTGCTCTCCGCGATGCCCGGCGAGGTCGCACCCAAGCTCGCGCTCGCGGCGACGGCGGAACTGTTGGCGCAGCAGACCTCCGACGACGGCCACGACACGTGGTGCGCCCTGGCCGAGACGATGTACACCACGGTGTGGCGGACCGATCGCACCATCGTCAGCGCCGCGTTCGGTCTCGCCCGCAGGCTCGCGGAACGGGGTGCGCTGCTCGACGCCATCATGACTCTCGATCTGGTGCCCGCCACGTCACGGCACTACTCGATGGCACGGATGACCGGCGTACTCACACTGCTCTCCGGCTCCGCGGCCGACATGGACGAGGGTGCGCTCTACGAGGCGGCGCGGCGCGTCGAGGCGCTGCCGGCGCGCGAACCCCGTGCGCTGCAACTGCGGACGGTCGTCCTGGGCACCGCGCTCGAATGGATGGAGTCCGGGCACACGCCCGAGTCCACGGTGCCGCTGCTCGGCGTGCCCTTCACGCGGGACGGCCTCCGGACGGGCGCCGAGACCGCCCTGCGATCCCTCGCCCGGACCGCGCGGACCCGGTCGCACCGCTTCGCCCTGGTGGACCTGGCCAACGCGGTGCGGCCCAAGTCCCTCTTCTGATCAGCCGATCAGGGCCACCGCGGCGCGGGCGATGGCCAACTCCTCGTTGGTGGGCACCACGAGGACCGTCACCGGGGAATCGTCCGTCGAGATGACACGGATTCCCTTGCCGCGCTCGGCATTGCGCTCCTCGTCCAGCTCGATCCCGTACATCTCGAGGTCCGCCAGGGCCGCTGCGCGCACCTCGGCCGAATTCTCGCCCACGCCGGCGGTGAACGTGACGACGTCCACGTGGCCCAGCTCGATCATGTACGCGCCGAGGTACCGCCGCAGGCGATGGACGTACACGTCGAAGGCCAGGGCCGCGGCCTCGTCACCGTCGTCGATGAGGCGCCGGAGCTCACGGAAGTCGGTGACACCACTCAGTCCCTTGATACCGGAGCGGCGGTTGAGCAGTTCGTCGATGGCATCGACATCCATGTCGGCACTGCGCCGCAGGTGCATCACGATGCCGGGATCGATGTCGCCGCTGCGGGTTCCCATCACGAGCCCCTCGAGCGGGGTGAGGCCCATGGACGTGTCCACCGCGACGCCGCCGCGCACGGCCGATGCCGAGGCGCCGTTGCCGAGGTGCAGCACGATCTGGTTCACGTCCGACGGCGACCGTCCCAGATGCTCTGCCACGCGGCCACTCACGTACTCGTGGGACGTGCCGTGCATCCCGTACCGCTTGATGTCGTGTTCGGCGGCGGTGGCCGCATCGATGGCGTACGTCGAGGCGGCGGCGGGGAGGGTGTGGAAGAACGCCGTGTCGAACACGGCGACCTGCGGCACGTCGGGCAGCTCCCGGCGCGCCACCTCGATCCCACGCAGGTTGGCCGGATTGTGCAGGGGCGCCAGCGCACTGAGCTCGTCGATGGTGGCCACGACCGAGTCGTCGATGAGGGTGGGCTCGCTGAAGACGGTGCCGCCGTGCACCACTCGATGTCCCACTGCCGTGATGCCCGCCTCCGCCAGGGGCAGTCCCGCGTCGGCCATCATCTCGAACGCCAGCCGGAGGCCCGTGACGTGATCGGGGATGTCGGTCGTCTTCTCCGTCGTGTCGTCGCCGCGGGTGACGGCCACGCGCCCGTCGGCGTCCCCGATGCGCTCGACGATGCCCTGCAGGACGCTGTTTCCCGAGTCGGGGTTCACCACCTGGAACTTCACCGACGACGATCCCGAGTTGACGACCAGCACCGTGCTCACTTCGCGACCTCGAGACCGTCGGTACCGGACTGGGCCTGGATGGCGGTGATCGCCACGGTGTTCACGATGTCCTGCACCAGGGCTCCTCGACTGAGATCGTTGACGGGCTTGCGCAGTCCCTGCAGGACCGGTCCCACCGCCACGGCGTTGGCGCTGCGCTGCACCGCCTTGTACGTGTTGTTGCCGGTGTTGAGGTCGGGGAAGACGAACACGGTCGCCCGGCCCGCCACCTCGGAGTCGGGCAGCTTGGACTTCGCCACCGACGGGTCGATGGCCGCGTCGTACTGGATCGGCCCCTCCACCAGCAGATCCGGCGCCCGGTCGCGGACGAGGTCGGTCGCCGTCCGGACCTTGTCCACGTCGGCACCCGATCCGGAATCGCCGGTGGAGTAGCTCAGCATCGCCACCCGCGGCTCGATGCCGAACATCGACGCGGTGGCCGCGGACGAGACGGCGATGTCGGCGAGCTGCTCCGACGTGGGATCGGGAACCACGGCGCAGTCGCCGTAGGCGAGCACCTTGTCCGCGAGACACATCAGGAAGATGCTCGAGACCGTCGAGACCCCGTCCATGGTCTTGATGATCTCGAAGGACGGCTTGATCGTGTGCGCCGTGGTGTGCGCGGCGCCCGAGACCATACCGTCGGCAATACCCTTGTGCACCATCATGGTTCCGAAGTACGAGATGTCGGACATGATGTCGCGGGCCTTGTCCTCGGTCATGCCCTTGTGCTTGCGCAGCTCGACGTACTCCGCGACGAAGTCGTCCGTGTACTCCGAGTTCGTCGGATCCAGCACGGTGGCCTCGGACAGGTCCACCCCCAGTTCCCCGGCCCTGCGCGTGATCGCCGCCTCGTCGCCGAGGATGGTCAGATCCGCGACCTGCCGTTGCAGCAGTCGTCCGGCCGCGCGCAGGATCCGGTCGTCCGACCCCTCGGGCAACACGATGTGCTTGCGGTCGGCGCGGGCCCGGTCGATGAGCTGGTACTCGAACATCTGCGGCGTCACCACCGACGGCATCGCGACGTCGAGGCGGCCCAGGATCTCGGCGGCGTCGACGTGGCGCTCCATGAGCGCCAGCGCCGTGTCGACCTTGCGTTGCGATCCGACGGCCACCCGCCCGCGAGTGGACGCGGCCACACTCGCGGTGTCGAAGGTTCCGAGTTCGGTGGTGAGGATCGGTAGTCGGGGCTGCAGACCCTCGATGAGCTTGGCGATCATGGGATGCGGTGTCAGTCCGCCGTTCATGACGATGCCGGCGAGCGACGGAAACCCCTCGGCCTCGTGGGCGTTGACGAGCGCGAGCACGACGTCGGAGCGGTCGGCCGGAGCGATGACGACGACTCCCTCGGTGAGTCGCTCGAGAATGTGCTCGGCCGTCATGCCGCCGACCATCACGCGCAGGGCCTCCCGTTGCAGCAGTTCGGCGTCGCCGCTGTAGAGCTCGCCCTTCATCGCGTGCAGCAGTTCGTCCATGGTCGGTGCGACCAGCAGCGGTACCTCGGGCAGAGCCCACGCCGGCACGTCCTCTGTCGAGAGCTGCGCAATGACGTCGTCCAACGCGTCGGGATCGCACCGGTTGGCGACGATGCCGGCCAGATGGGCGCGGTGCGTCGACAGTTCCGATCGACACACGTCGGCGAGGTGGGCGATCTCCTCGGGCGTGCGTTCGGAGCCACGCAGCGCGAGGAGCACCGGGGCGCCCAGGTTCACGGCGACGCGCGCGTTGAACCCCAGCTCGCTGGGACTGGCGATGTCGGTGTAGTCGCTGCCCACGATCACCACGGCATCGCACTGGGACGCGACGTCGTGATAGCGGCGCACGATCTCGGCGAGCGCGGCGTCGGGATCCGCGTGCACCTCGTCGTAGGTGACGCCGAGCGACTGCTCGTACGTGGTGTCCGCGGTGGTGTGGTCGATCATGAGCTCGAGGATGTAGTCGGTCTCGGACGACGACCGAGCGATCGGCCGGAACACACCGACCCGAGCCGTCGAGGCACCGAGCATGCGCAGCAGCCCCAACGCGATGGTCGACTTGCCGGTGTCCCCCTCGGGCGACGCGATGTAGATGCTGGAGACGGGCGAGCTGGGCGTGTCTGCGGGCGCGGCGACCATGGTCTCAGCCTAATGGGCGCGCCGCCGCGGGCGTCCGAGACGATGTCCCGCAACCGGGCTGTGATCCCGGGAACAACTCCGCACTTTCTTAGCCTACGCAAGCATAATACTTGTGTGCCCACAACTGTCGCGTCAGGCGGTCTCGACCAGCGTCACAAGATGATCGTGCTGGCCACGTGCTGCCTCAGCCTGCTCATCGTGTCGATGGACGCCACCATCGTGAACGTCGCGCTGCCCGCCATCCGCACCGAACTCGGCGCAACCGTGTCCCAGCTCCAGTGGACCATCGACGTCTACACACTGGTGCTCGCCAGTCTGCTGCTGCTGTCCGGCACCACCGCAGACCGTGTGGGGCGGCGCCGTGTCTTCCAGATCGGACTCGTCAGCTTCGCCGTCGGCTCGCTGCTCTGCAGCCTCGCCCCCACCGCCCCGGTCCTCATCCTCGCGCGCATGATCCAGGCGATCGGTGGGTCGATGCTCAACCCCGTCGCCATGTCGATCATCACGCAGGTCTTCACCGGGAAGGCCGAGCGTGCTCGGGCGATCGGTATGTGGGGGGCCGTGGTCGGCATCTCCATGGCCCTCGGTCCCATGCTCGGCGGACTGTTGATCGAGATCTCCGGGTGGCGGTCCGTCTTCTGGATCAACATCCCGGTCTGCCTCGCAGCGTTCGTTCTGGCCGCCGTGTTCGTCCCCGAGTCGCGGTCGCCCGTCGTGCGCGCGTTCGATCCGGTCGGTCAGCTGCTCGGTGTCGTCATGCTGGCCTCCCTGGTGTTCGGCCTCATCGAGGGTCCCTCGCTCGGATGGTCGTCGCCCATCACCCTCGCGGTGTTCGCCCTGTCCGTGGCCGCGTTCGTCGCGTTCGTCCGCTACGAGAGCAGGCGCGTCGATCCGTTCATCGATCTGCGCTTCTTCCGCAGCATCCCGTTCTCGTCGGCGACGATCGTGGCCGTGTGCGCCTTCGGCGGATACGGAGCGTTCCTGTTCCTCATGTCGCTGTACCTGCAGGAGGTGCGCGGCTTCAGCGCGATCGGCACGGGAGCGTCCTTCCTGCCGCTCGCACTCGCCACGCTGATCTGCTCGCCGCTGTCCGGGCGGATGGTGGCGCGGTGGGGTGCCCGCCCCTCGATGACCATCGCCGGTGTGGTCATCGCCGTCGCCGGCCTGACCCTCACCCGCCTCTCCGCCAGCACCCCCGTCAGTGCACTGCTGGCCATGTTCGCGATCTTCGGAGTCGGCTTCGGGCTGGTCAACGCCCCCATCACCAACGCGGCCGTCGGCGGGATGCCCCGCGATCGCGCGGGTGCGGCGTCGGCGGTCGCGTCGACCAGCCGCCAGATCGGTGTCAGCATCGGCGTCGCGCTGTGCGGGAGCCTCACCACCGCGGGCGCCGCGGCCGGCATCGACGCGGGGTTCGCCGCCTCCACACACACGGTCTGGTGGGCTCTGGCCGCCATCGGTGTGATCGTCGCGGGCCTCGGGCTGGTCAGCGCGAGCAGGCGGGCCACGCGGACCGCGGACGACGTGGCCGCACTGTTCCGCACACCGGAGCCCGCCCGTGCCTGACCGCCGGAGCCGACCGATAGACAAGGCCTGGGCCGCAATGACCTCGCTGGTCTTCGAGAACCGCGACACCTGGCGCCGACGGGTGGCGGCCGAGGTCGACATGCCGTTCAGCCGGGTACGGGTGCTGCGGCGCCTGGTCGACGGACCGCTGACGATGAGCGCGGTGGCCACCGCGGCGGCGATGGACGCGCCGGCGACCACGGTGTGCGTCAACGAACTCGAGTCTCGCGGCTACGTCCGCCGCACCGTCGACGACAGCGATCGTCGCAGCAAGCGCGTCACGATCACCGACGACGGCCGCGCCCTGATGGACCGGGTGCACACGATCACCGACCCGGTACCCGACTCGCTCGCCGACCTCGGCGACGAGGACGCCGCGGTGCTGCACCGGATCCTGTCGGGCGCGGTGTCCTCCGGCGTCGTCAGCCCAGACGGCGCAGACGGGGCTCCAGATCGGTCTTGAACAGCTCCAGGAACCGACGCTGATCGTGGCCCGGCGCATGGAATACCAGATGGTTGAGACCGGCGTCGACGTACGGCTTGACCTTCTCGACGGCCTCGTCGGGATCGGACGCGACGATCCACCGCTTGGCCACCTGCTCGATCGGCAGCTCGTCGGCGGCCTTCTCCATCTCGATCGGGTCGTCGATGGAGTGCTTCTGCTCCGGCGTCAGTGACAGCGGAGCCCAGAAGCGCGTGTTCTCCAGTGCCGCATCGGGATCGGTGTCGTACGAGATCTTGATCTCGATCATGTGGTCGATGTCGTCGACGGGCCGCTCCATCTTCGCCGCACCCTCGGCGACGGCCGGAATGAGCTTGTCGGTGTAGAGCTCCATGCCCTTGCCCGAGGTGCAGATGAAGCCGTCACCGCTGCGTCCTGCGTAGCGGGCGACCACCGGGCCGCCGGCGGCGATGTAGACGGGGACGCCGCCCTCGGGCACGTCGTAGATCGATGCGCCCTTGGTCTTGTAGTACTCACCCTCGAAGTCGACGCGGTCGCCGAGCCACAGCTCGCGCATCAGCGACACAGCCTCGCGCAGACGCGCGAACCGCTCCTTGAACTCCGGCCACTCACCGTCGAATCCGGTGGCGATCTCGTTCAGAGCCTCACCCGTACCCACTCCGAGCATGATCCGGTTCGGGTACAGGCACGCCATCGTCGCGAAGGCCTGCGCGATGACGGCGGGGTTGTAGCGGAACGTCGGGGTCATCACCGACGTGCCCAGCTGCAGGGTCTTCGTGCGCTCACCGACGGCCGTCATCCACGCGAGCGAGAACGGTGCGTGGCCGCCCTCGTGGCGCCAGGGCTGGAAGTGGTCGCTCACGGTCGCCGAGTCCATGCCCGACGACTCCGCGAGAACGGCGATCTCCACGAGCTCGCGGGGGCCGAACTGCTCGGCCGACGCCTTGTATCCCAGCTTCAGTTCCTGTGCCACGCCGAACTCCCTCGTCTACCGCCGAACCCCGGTCACCGTCATGTCTATCAGTCGGGGCCTCCGATCCGCCCGAGGCCTTCGAATCGCAGTGCGCGCAACCCTGTCACCGAGGCGGGCGGCCCGGCACCGTGGGAGGTTGCACGAGCGCGAGGAGGCTGTGGTGCGCTTTCAGGTCCTGGACATCGTCTTCAATCCGCCCCACCCCGTCACCGGGGAGGTGGTACCCGCTGCCGAGCGGCTCGACCGAGTGGTCGACCTCGCCGTGCTCGCGGACCAGCTGGGAATCGACTCCTTCGCGGTCGGCGAGCGTCACGCCGGGGACGTCCTGTCGTCGAGCCCCACGGTGATCCTCGGCGCGCTGGCACAGGCCACGAACCGGATTCTGCTGTCGACCGGCGTCACGGTGCTCTCGGTACTCGACCCCGTGCGTCTCGCGGAGGACCTCGCGACCGTCGACCAGCTGAGCCACGGGCGGCTCGAGATCGTCGTCGGCAAGGGCAACGAGGCGTGGCAGTACCCATTGTTCGGGAAGGACATCGCGCGCCAGTACGAGTACCTGACCGAGAACTACGAGTTGTTCCGTCGACTGATCCGCGAGGAGAACGTCACGTGGTCCGGGCAGCACCGGACTCCGCTCGAGAACGCCACCACTCTGCCGCGGCCGTTCGCCGGTCCCTTCCGCGTCTGGCACGGGTCGGCGACGTCGACACACGCCGTCGACCTCGCGGCCCGGTGGGGTGACCCCCTCGTCACGGCCAACGCATTCCAGCCGCGGGAGAACTACGCCGTCCTCGTCGACCGCTACCGGGAGAAGTACGCCGAGGCCGGGCACGATCCCCGGTTCGCCTTCGTCGGGTCCGGCTCGGGAGGGCTGTTCCTCGCGGAGACGACCGATCAGGCCGTCGAGCAGTACCGCCCGCTCTACGAGGGTGCGGTGGCACAGGCCGACCAGCGTCGGCACGATCCCGGGGCGGTGGGCAAGGTGACGAGCTTCCGCTCGATCGAGGAGGCCGTGGATCGCGGTCCCGCGCTCGTCGGGTCGTCGGAGCGCGTCGCCGAGAAGATCGTGGACTACCACCACGCATACGGGCATGTCCTGCAGTCGGTGTCGATCAACCACCTGCTCGAACCGGAGCACCAGAAGGACATCCTCCGCCAGTTCGCCGAGGAGGTGGTGCCGCGAGTGCGCAAGGAACTTCCCGAACCACTGCTGTGGGGCGAGGACGATTCCCGGCGCGCTGCGGGCTTCACGGCGGGACCGTGATCGTGAGCATCGCGTTCGTGGGCGGAGGACCCCGCGCGACCGGCATCCTCGAGCGGATCGTCGGCCGGGCCGACGAGCTGACCGAACCGATCGACGTCCATGTCGTCGACCCCCACCCGCCGGGTGCGGGGCGGATCTGGCGACGGAACCAGGACCCCCTGCTGTGGATGAACTCCGTCGCGGCGGACGTGGCCATGCTGCCCGACGGGTCGGGCGGTCCCACCCTCGCGGAGTGGGTGACGGCGAACCGGGACACCCTCGTCACGGATCCGGCTCTGCGGGAGGAGGTTCTTCGTTTCACCCCGTCGTCGTTCGCGTCCCGGTCGCTGCAGTCCCACTATCTCGCTCACGTCTTCGAGAGCGCGGTGAAGGCGCGGCCGGATCGTGTTCGAGTGCACGTGCACCGGGCCTGCGTCGTCGACATCGAGGATCGGGGTGTCCACCAGCGTCTGATCCTCGACGACGGCACCGTGCTCGAGGTGACCGATGTCGTTCTGGCGCAGGGCCAACCCGACACTCTGCCGCCGGCAGACGTCCAGGCATTCGCCGCCCATGCCGAGACCCACGGTCTCCGGTACATCGGGCCGGGATACACAGCCGACCTCGACCCGGCGCTGGTTCCCGAGGCCGAACCCGTCCTGATCTCGGGCCTCGGTCTGGCCTTCGTGGACTGGATGGTGCTGCTCGCGGAGTCACGCGGCGGCACCTTCTCGCGCTCCGGTGACGGCACCCTGGTGTACACGGCCTCCGGCCGGGAACCCCTGGTGTACGCCGGATCTCGACGCGGGGTTCCGTACCACGCCAAGATCTCGTACTCCATCGCCGATGCGGCACCGCCTCTCCCGAGGTTCTTCGTACCCGAGGCTTTTCCCGGGACGGAGACGCTCGACTTCCGTACGGCGGTCTGGCCTCTCGCGGTCGCGGAACTTGCGTGGGCGCACTATCACGAGCTGTTCCGCTCCCACCCCGACCGTGTCCGCGGGCCGTTCATCGAACTCGAGGCCGCCCTGGGCCGTGACGGCGCCCGTGCAGTCGGTGAACTGGTCGAACGAATGGTCCCCGATCCCGAGGACCACTTCGACATCGACACGCTCGACCGACCGCTGCGGCACGCCCGAGTCGACTCAGCGGCCGATGCCGCAGAGCAGGTGCACCGCTACATCGAGGCAGACCTGGCACGACGGCGCGACCCCCGCTTCAGCGCGGACGCCGCCGTTTTCTCGGCCCTGCTGTCGGTGTATCGGACTGTGGGAGAGCTCGTTCGGACAGAGCGACTGCGCCCGGACGACGTCGCGTCGCAGGTGGAGGGACAGCTGCATTCCTTCTTCAGCTTCCTCGCGAGCGGTCCCCCGCCCGAGCGCCTGGAGCAGCTGCTCGCACTCGGCCGCGCCGGAGTCATTCGCTACCTCGGCCCCGAGGTGCGGTTCGAGGCGGACGGTGACGGCTTCCGGGCGACCTCGCACGTGCACCACGACGTGGTGCGAGCGCGGACGCTCATCGAAGCCCGACTGCCCAGCGCGTCCATCTCGCGCAGCGCCGACGCCCTGCTGCGATCGCTGCACGAGCGCGGTGAGGTCCGCGAGGTGAGTGCGTCTCCGACGAGTCCGGCCAAACTGGCCGTCGACGGCTCGTCCCGCGTGATCGACGCATCGGGCACGGCGCACCCCCATCGGTACGCGGTGGGAATGTGGGTGGCGGGCCACGCCTGGTCCGGCGCCTTCGCCCGGCCCGGCATCGACGCCGGCTTCTTCCGGCACAACGACGCGATCGCCGCGGATCTCGTGGCCGGCCACCGTGCTGTGTCTCACCCGGCTCGACGCTGAACGAGCAGCTCGTACAGCTGCGTCTCCACCATCGTGGTGGGAAGCGGCAACGGTACTGCCGGCGGAGCCGAGTCGTAGGTGTGGCCCGTCGGCGTCCGGAATCTGACGATGTGGCCGCCGTCGACGTGCTCGACGACCCGCTGGGCCTCCCACCCCTCCGCGTCCTTCGCGTAATTGCAGGCGGCGCACAGTCCCATGCCGTTCTCCGCCGTCGTCGGGCCACCGAACCTGAAGGGGCGTATGTGGTCGTGGTGTCGGATCGGCGCATCGCACCACGGTGTGCGGCACGTCCGGTCGCGGACGTCGATGTAGTGACCGAGTCCCGCCGGGAACACACGCGCCGTCGAGTCCATCGCCGTGAGCTGTCCCGTCGACGGGACGGCGTAGAGCCGCCGCAGGGTCGCACCGACACTCCCGCCGTCGATGCGGTCGGCCACCGCACGGCGGGCCACTTCGGCGGGAACCATGCCGTAGCCGGGAACGTGCGCGGCCTCGTCACCGCCGGCGAGCAACGACTCGTCGGACATGACCAGCTGCACCGCCACCGGGGGACCCGCCGCTGCATCTCCCCCGGTCACGCGCTCGAACAACAGGTCCGCCATCACCTGATCACGCGTTCGACCCTCGGCACGGCCGGCTGCGACGAGCGCGTCCGCGTCTCGGCGCAACGTGGCGTACACGCACACCGCCTTGTCCATCGGCAGCAGCGCCGTCGCGTATCCCATGAATTCCGGAGCCGGACGCACGCTCACGCGGCGCTGCGCAGCCGCACGCGCGTTCCTCCGCACCACGGCCGCGGTATCGAGCTCGACCGCCGCGGCCACCGCGAGCGCGACCACCTGCTTGTCGCCCTTCCCTTCCAACGTCGAGGCGTCGGCACACAACCGGCGATCGACCTCCCGCCGGTCCGCCACGGTGAGGTGCGCCGTCTCCCGCACCAGCAGCATCGCGCGGTACTCGCTCAGGCGGCCTTCGCGCATCGACTGCAGGGTGTACGGCATCTCGTGCACCAGTGCCCGTGCGAGTCCGAGGTATGTGCCACCACGCCGGTGTGACTCGCGACGTGCCAGACCCACCTGTGACGCGATCCCGAGATCCCACTGCTTCCTCGGCAGCCCGCGATCACGCCGATCGGCTCGAACGCTCGCCGCCACCCCGGCGGTCACTACCGCCTGCGTCGCCGCGCCCACGCACTTCAGGGCTTCGATGGCCGTCACGGCATCGATTCCTTCCCGCGCCGACCCGCCGTCCTCCACCAGCCCCAAACGCGCTGTGAACAGCCGTATCTCGTCCACCGACGGTGGGTGCAGCTCTACCGTGTCGTTCATCGATCTCCCCCCGGATCCTCGATTCCTGCAGAAGGTAACTCGAGGGTCCGACACCCTCCGCGCGCCGTAGAGTCGAGCCCATGAGCCCGCTCCGCGCCTGGTCCGACCCGCTCGCCGAGCACATCGTCGGCACGTATTTCGCGTTGCGCGCGGCGATGGCGATCATGGCCGTCGGGTTGCCTCTCCTGCTCGTCGCCTGGTCGCTGCTCGATCCCGACCTTCCCGTGCTCGGATCGATGAGCGAGTACTACTACAGCCCGGCCCGCGACGTGTTCGTCGGAGTGCTCTCCGGGACCGGTATCGCGTTGATCTGCTACCGCGGTCACGGGCCGCTCGAGAACAGACTGCTGAACGCGGCCGGCGCCTTCCTCGTCGTCGTCGCGCTCGTGCCCACGGATCCACCGGGGCAGAGCGACTTCGGCCTGCGTATGACGGTCCACGCCGTCGCCGCCGTGGCCTTCTTCGTCAGCTTCGCGGTGTCGGTCTGGCGGTGCGCGGACGACACCCTGGATCCGTCCCGGGACTCCGAACGGCGAATCCGCCGTTACCGCAGGGCCTATCGAGTCGTGGCGGTCGTGGTCGTCGTCGCTCCGGCGTCGGCGCTCGCCCTGGTGCTCGTCCTCCGCCAGGGCGCGCTCGCGGTACTGGTGGTGGAAGCGGTCGCAGTGATCACCTTCGGCGCGTACTGGACACTCAAGTCCTACGAGCTGCGGGGCACCGAGCTGGCCGAGCAGCCGTGAACCCCGAGCACCGTCAGCGGCGACATCGCACCCGGGTGGACTGGGGCCTGCGCGGAGCCGAGGCGATCGCGTCGGACGCCGACATCGCCGTGATCGTGGACGTCCTGTCGTTCACCACCACGGTGAGTGTCGCTCTCGACCGAGGAATCGGCGTCGTCCCGCACGCGGGCGCCGACACCGAGGAGGTCGCCCGACGTCACGACGCGTCCGTGGCGTTCCGCCGCTCGCAAGCGGCTCCGGGCCGCATCACATTGTCCCCCGGATCGATCCGGTCCGCGCGCGACGTGCCCGCCCGGCTCGTTCTTCCGTCACCCAACGGATCGACCATCGCCGAGGCGCTGGCGACGACACCCGTCCTGGCAGCGGCGTCCCTGCGCACGGCGACGGCGATCGCGCACTGGATCGCGCGCACCGCGGGACCGGACGACTCCGTGGCGATCATCGCTGCGGGCGAGAGATGGCCGGACGGATCGCTACGCCCCGCGATCGAGGACTTCTGGGGAGCGGGTGCAGTCGTCGCGGCACTCGCGGCCGTCGGGCGTCTTCTCGACCCGTCTCCCGAGGCCGACGCGGCGCAGGCAGCCTGGACGCCGGTGGCCGATGATCCGTCGACGGCACTGCGTGACTGCAGTTCCGGTCGCGAGCTGATCGCCCTCGGATTCGACGGCGATGTCGCGGTGGCAGCGGAGGTCGGGGAGAGCGCCGGCGTTCCGATTCTCCGTCAGGGGATCTTCGTCGATGCTGCGAGCGGCGGCCTCAGCGCCTGATCCCGTGGTGCTTCTCGGCCACGTCCGGGTGTGCACGGGTACGCGATTTCCACGCGTTCTCGCCGTAGGTCCGGAAGAGGGGGTTGTCCGGATCAGTGTCGACGCCCCGGGACCGCGCCGCCAACTCGGGTGGAAGGTCGATGAGCGGCACGCGCGCATCCAGTGCGGGGCTGAGGAAGTAGGGAACGGACACCCGGTCCGTGCCGGGCGTCGGCGCGAGGACGCGATGCCGAGTGGCACGCAGGTACCCACCCGTCGCGACCTCGAGCAGTTCCCCGACGTTGACGATGAACGCGCCGGCCACGGGCGGTACGTCGATCCACTCGCCGCCGCGCAGCTCCACCTGCAAGCCGGTCGACTCCGGCTCCACGAGAAGCAACGTCAGCACCCCCGAGTCCTTGTGCGCGCCCACCCCCTGCGGGTTCTCGGTGCTGCCGGGATACCGCACCACCTTGATCAACGTCGCGGGGAGCTCGGCGAAGGCGGCATCGAATGTGTCCTCGGCCGCGCCGAGGGAGACTGCCCAGTGTCGGAGCAGCCGAAGCCCGACGTCCGACAGGGCGGCGTCCCAGGCCTCGAACGCGGGACGCAGTTCGGGTAGCGCGGACGGCCACTGGTTGGGGCCCTGCAGGTTCCAGTATCCCTGCGCCGCGGGAATCACCTCGCGCTCCGGACCGATGTCGATCTGCTCTCGCCAATCGACGGCGCCGTTGGTCAGCTCGCCGCCGAGCCGACTGTAGCCGCGGAACTGGGGCGAGTTCAGTTGACTGATCTCGTCTTTGGCGTCTGCCGGCAGCGCGAAGAAAGTGCGCGCCAGCGACAGGACCGTCGACACGAGCTCGGGGTCGACACCATGACCGGTCAGGTGGAAGAAGCCGTGGTCGTGGGTGGACTCGCGCAATGCCGAACGAAACCCGTCGACATCCGCGGTCGACATGTCGAGAACGGGCAGCGCTGTCACCTGATCGGAAGCTTCTCGCCGGCCTCCACCGCGACGGTCAGCCGGTTCTCGGGAGGCGCCACCGGGCACGTCGCGTAGTCGGTGAGGGCGCACGGCAGGTTGGACGCGCGGTTGAAGTCCAGTGTCACCAGGCCGTCGGCGTCCGCATCGCCGACCGCGAGGGACCGGCACGCGGGGTAGGTGCTCACGCCGCTGGTCTCGTCGGTGAAGAGGATGTGGAAGCCGCCCGCCTTCCCTCGGAATGCGACGAACTGTTGCGGTGCGTTCCCGAGCGTGAAGTCGATGACGCCCAGCCCGGCGTGGTGGTGCTCCAGACCCTCGACGACGGCCGCGGTGGTGACCGTGCGCTCGGAGTCGTACGGCGTGAACGTGCCACTCACGCGCCACTTCTCGTCGGGTGCGAAGGTGGGGATCCCGCCGAACGACGCCAGGGTGGGGGCCGCGGGGTTGTGCACGCGCAGGGCCACCGAGCCGGTGCGGCGAATCACCTCGACGCGCCGCTCACCGGCGGCCACGAGGAGGCCGGGAGCCCCCTCGACGGGGTGCAGAGCGACAGTCCCGTCCACGACCACCCCGTCGACCGACAACCCGTCGCCCGTGCTCGCGGTGACCTGCAGAGTGTCGTCGTCGGCGCGCCACACACCGGGCAGATCCGCCACGGCCGCGTCGGTCTCGGTCAACCAGTACAGACCTGTGAGCGCGACCCAGCCCAACGGATCGCGGAAGTACTCCTCGCGATCGGAATGCCATGCAGTCCAGTCCTGCTCGAACGTGGTGACGGATGTTGTCATGATGCGTACTCCTTCTCGGACGGTGACGATGCGATTCTGCCGAGGACACCGGCGCCGACGTGACGTGCCTCCTCGAGATGGGGGTACCCCGACAGGATGATCTCGTCGACACCTGCCTCGCGATACTCCTCGATGCGGGCCACCACCTCGTCGTGGCTGCCGACCAGCGCGGTGCCGGCGCCGCCGCGTACGAGACCGATGCCCGCCCACAGGTTGGGGCCCACCACCAGGTTCCGACGATCACCGCCGTGCAACGCCAGCATGCGTCGCTGGCCTTCCGATCCCACGGCGCCCAGTTGCGCCTGTCGGGTCCGGACGGTCGCGTCGTCGACATCGGCGATCAGGTCCTCGGCTCGAGCCCACGCATCTTTCGCGCGCTCGCGGGTGATCACGTGCATCCGCAGTCCGGCACGCAGGGTGCGGCCGCGGGCAGCCGCCCGCTCCCGCACGTGGGAGATCTTCTCGGCCACCGCCTCGGGAGACTCGCCCCACGTGAGAAAGACGTCGGCATGCTCGGCGGCGACATCCAGTGCGGCGTCCGATGATCCGCCGAGATAGACGTCGGGAAGCGGCACCGGAGGATGCCCGCCGAAACCGCCGCCGTTCGGTCGGTCCACAGCGTAGTGGTCGCCGGACGGCCGCACCGGCCGGCCGTCGGAGACGGCGCGCGCGATGCCGAGGAACTCACCCGCCCGCGCGTAGCGGTCCTCCTTCGCCAGACGGTCGCCGTAGGACCGCTGCTCGACGTCGTCGCCCCCGACCACCACGTTGAGGAGCACACGTCCACCGGACAGTCGATGGAATGTACTGACCATCTGCGCCGACGTCACGGGCGAGACCTGGCCCGGCCGGAACGCCACCAGGAACTTCAGACGAGTGGTCGCCGGGATCAGCGCCGCGGTGACCAGCCAGGCGTCCTCGCAGTGCCCGCCCGTCGGGGTGAGCACGGCCTCGAAACCGAGTTCCTCGACGGTCACGGCCAATTCGGTCAGGTAGTCGAGTGTCGCGTCCCGATGTCCCGCACCCGCTGCCGAGGCGCCCCCACCGCCGATGGCGACTCCGTGCGAGTGCGCACCGAGCCTCTCGTCGTCACCCCCGGTGGGGAGGAACCAGTGGAATCTCACTCGCCGATACGGGGTCGACGTAGTCCGAGGTGCTCCCGCAAGGTCGACCCCTCGTAGGCGGCCGGGTACGAACCACGTTCCTGCAGTTCGGGAACCAGCTTGTCGACGATGCCGTCGAGCCCGCTCGGCACGAGGTACGGCGTGATGTTGAAGCCGTCGCTCGCCCCTCCGCGGACCCACCGAGTGAGCTCGTCCGCGACCTGGCTCGGCGTACCCGCGAATCCGGTACGCGCCGACGTCTCGATGACGACCTGCCGCAGCGACAGGTTCTTCGCCTCGGCGAGCGACCGCCATTCCCGCACGCGTGCATCCACGTCGATGCCGTTGAACGCCGACCCACGAGCACCGACGACGCCACTGACGATCGGATCCTCGGTGGGGAGCGGTCCGTCGGGATCACGATCGGACAGATCGCGCCCCCACACCTGGCCGGCGATCGACAGCGTCGTCGGGCCGGTGAACTGACCCTCCTTGACCCAGCGCACCTTCTCGTCCACGTCCCGCTCGTGGTCCGCGAGGACGATCTGGGTGCCGGGCAGGATCTTGATGTCGTCGTCCGGTCTCCCTCGGGCCACGAGTCGCGCGCGGATGTCGTTCGCGAAGTCGAGTGCGTCGTCGAAGTGGGTGCCGTGCGCGGAGAAGATCACGTCGGCGTGCTGGGCGGCGAAGTCGCGACCGGTGCTGGAATCTCCCGCCTGGAAGATCACCGGGTGGTCCTGAGGACTGCGGGGAATCGGTGCAGCAGTGACGATGTCGAACTGCGAGGACTGGATGCGCACGGAGTCGGGCGTGCCTCCTGCGTTCCACAACGCCCTGGCGACGTCCAGGAACTCTCCGGCGCGCACGTAGCGGTCCGCGTGGTCGAGGTAGCCACCGCGTCGGAAATTCTCGCCCGTCCACGCGTTGTCCGTCGTCACGACGTTCCAGCCGGCGCGACCACCGGACAGCACGTCCAGTCCCGACAGCCGACGCGCGAGGTCGACCGGTTCGTTGTAGGTGGTGTTCTGGGTGGCCACCAATCCGATGTTCGTGGTGATGCCGGCGAGCGCCGCCAACTGCGTGATCGCGTCGGGACGACCCGCGATGTCCAGGTCGAGGATCTTGCCGCCCTGCTCGCGTAGCCGCAGTCCTTCGCCGAGGAAGAAGGCGTCGAACAGTCCGCGCTCGGCGGTCGTGATCAGACGACGGAACGTCTCGAAGTCGATCTGCGAGCCACTGGCCGGGTCCGACCAGATCGTCGTGTGGTTGACGCCCTGAAAGAAGACACCCAGGTGGACGGTGGCGTCGGGACGGAAGTGAGCGGTCATCGCGCAGCCTCGAATCGGTTGACGGGGCGGGCCAGGCCCAGAGTGGAACGCAGCGTCGTGGCCGGGACCGGCCGAAGGGCCAGGTCCCGCTCGAACAGCTGAGGAAGGACGTAGCGTGCGGCGACGCGGAGATCGTCGTCGATCAGGTCAGGACGCAACCTGATCCCGCCGATCGCGTCGTCGAGGGCAGCAATGCGCTCGACGAGAGCCGCTGCAGCCGCCGGGCTTCCGGGGGCCTCGACGTCGAGAACGACGTGCACCCCGGACACCGCGCGCGCGTCCGCCTCGTTCTCCACGAGGACGACGTCGAGCAGATCTGTGTCGATCTCGCCGAATCGGCCGAACACCACCACCTGACCCTGCGGCGGCCGAGGCACGATCGCGGGGCCCTTCACCGAGTACTTCTCTCCGACGAAGTCGACGTAGTGCAGCTTCTGCTGGTCCAGGAACCGCCCCGTCGGAAAGTCGCGGATCACCGCGTCGTCCTCCCACGAGTCCCACAGCCCGCGCGCCACCGTCACCGAATCACGCTGCTCGCGCGCCAGATCGACGTCGGTCGAAACGACCTCACGGCCCCATGCTGCGGCGACGTCGGGTGTCAGCGACCGGGCCGCCACCCATCCCGCCCGGCCGCGGGACGCGTAGTCCAACGACGCGAGCTGCGACGACAGATGGAACGGCTCCGCGTAGGTGGTGCTGGCGGTGGCGACGAGGCCCACCGTGCTGGTGGTCGCGGCGACGAAGGCCGCGCGCGTGACGGCGTCGACGCCACCCGTCGCCAGATCGCCGTCGTCGAACGTGACGTAGCCGAATCCTGCGTTCTCGGCCGCGGTCACCGTGGCGGCCACGGCTCGTCCGTCGGCCGAACCGACTCCGACGTCGAAGCCGAGTGTCACCGTCCTGGTCATCGTGCGCTCCCTCGTATCGCCCCCGGACACCCGAGGTTAGGAGGGATCCGCACCCGGCACACGGGTTGGAATCGCAGAGATCGGAGGGGAATGTGCGTCAGAAACCGACGCCGGCGAAGGGCGCCGCCGCGGTCCGGAACAGAGCATCGGCCGCCGCGGGGTCGCCCTGCGCCAGGCCAGCGGTCACCAGAGTGGACCACGACGTCCCGCCGAGCAGCACCGACGCCAGATCTCGGACGTGCACCGTCAGATCCGGCGCCGCGTCGACCACCCGCACGCTGTCCGGTGCGACGGCGTAGGTCCCGGCGTTCTCCGGCAGGTCCGGGTCCTGCACGGCGATGGTCACAGCGTCCCCGGGCCCGTACGTGCGCGCGGACAGTGCCGCGGACACGTCGAGGATGCGCAGCCAGGTCTCGTCCTCGGTGCGATCGAGCCGTAGGGATCGGCGATCGTGCATCAGCAGTGGCAGCACGGTGTCGACGGGCAGTGCGGGAAACGTGATGCGGTCGACGAGGTCGAGTCGCAGGAGGAAGCGGACCAGGTCGGCGAACACCGCGTCGTCGGGCGCATGGAGGTCCTCGACGACCACCCGGCGGTCGTTCCCGGACCACCACGTCCGCGGGTCGCGCGGGCGGTACCGGACGTATCCGTCGTCGACCCCGCCGGTGGAGTGCACCGCGTTCCACACCGGACCGGTGTCGGTCCGCCCACGCAGCCTCGACGCGTTCCACCAGACGGGCAGTCGGGTGATGGTGCCCGGTCGACTCGACGGGTGCGACGCGACGATGCCGGCCTGCACGTCGAACACGTCCCCGTCGTCGACGAGGCGGACGGTGCCGCTGGACACGGCCTCCTCCCGCACCGACGCACGGGCGGTGACGACCTCGGCGGACACGGACGAGGTGGCGACGCCGTAGCCGTAGCGGCCGTAGATGACAGCTTCCGACGCACGGAGCGTGGCGACGACGTCCCCGGCATCGCGCGCGTCCCGCAGCTGGCGCCGCAGCAGAGCGGACACGACACCGCGGCGGGTGTGGGTCGGCAACACCCCGACATGGGTGACGGCCAGGTGGGGAACCCGAGCGCCGCCCGGCAGCGTCAGGGTTCCGCGGGCCGAATCGGTGGTCCCGACGAGTCGATCGCCGTCGAAGGCGCCGTAGGTCCGACCGGGCTCGCGCAGACTCGCGATCTCGTCCTCGGTGACCTGCAGCGTGGGCAGTCCCACCATCGCGGCACGGAAGACGCGCTGCGATTCCAGCAGGTCGGACCGCGACTCGAGAATGCGGATGTCGACCATCAGGCGACCTCGGCGATCGTCAGGGTGGTCTGTCGGCGGAGCACGAATCCGAGGGTGTCGTAGAGCGCGACGGCGCGGGTGTTGGTCACACTCGTGTGCAGGAACGGCACCTCGCCCCGCTCCCGGATGCCGTACCCGACAGCGCGGATGAGGCGGGTGGCCAGGCCCTGCCCTCGGTACTCGGGGTCGGTGCACACGGCGCTGATCTCGGTCCAGCCGTCGGGATGCATGCGCTCCCCGGCCATGGCGACGAGCCGCGACCCGTCCCGGACGCCCAGGTACGTGCCCATCTCGACGGTCCGCGAGCGGAACGGTCCCGGCCGGGTGCGGTGCACGAGATCGAGCATCTCCGGCACGTCGTCGGCGGTGAGCACCTGCGCGGCCGGTTCCGGCTCCACCACCAGCGCGGATCCGTCGAACTGCAGCAGCCCGATCCGGTCGAGAACGCGCCACCCGGCGGGCGGGGTGATGCCGTCGCCCCGCAGTGCAGCCTGCTCACCCACCGGGAGCAGGGCGCCGAGATCCACCCAGTCCTCCGCCGTCATGTCCTCGGGGTGACCGAAGAACCCGGCCACCTCGGGGTGGTAACGCGCGATCCGGCCCCGCCATTCGGCGAACCGGGAGTGGGCGCCGACGAGGGACGATCGGATGGGATCGTCCAGCGGATGCGCGTCGGGGAGGGTCGGGATCACCGGAACTCGGTCGTCGCACTGCACCAGGCCACTGTAAGGGTCGGCTCCGACGCCGCGGCGCGTTGTACTCGCGACGATTCCGGAGGGGCAGAATGGTGTCGTGAGCCCCGACAGAGTGAGTCCTGACGACGCCGTGCGACCTGACGATGCTCCGTCCACGACGGGGACACCCCCGTGGACGTACCTGATGGACATGGACGGTGTCCTGGTGCACGAGGAGCACCTCGTCCCCGGAGCGGACCGCTTCCTGAAGGAACTCCAGGACACGAACACCCCGTTCATCGTCCTGACGAACAACTCGATCCGCACCCGTCGCGACCTGCAGGCACGCCTGCGACGGACCGGCCTCGAGATCCCCGAGGAGTCGATCTGGACGTCGGCACTCGCCACCGCCACCTTCCTGGGGAACCAGCGGCCGAACGGTACCGCCTACGTGGTCGGGGAGTCCGGCCTGACGACGGCCCTGCACGACATCGGCTACATCATCACGGACATCGATCCCGACTACGTGGTGCTCGGCGAGACCCGCACGTACTCCTTCGAGGCCATCACCACCGCCATTCGGCTGGTCGAACGCGGAGCCCGTTTCATCGCCACCAATCCCGACGCCACCGGCCCGTCACGCGAGGGATCGCTGCCCGCCACCGGATCCGTCGCCGCGCTCATCACGCGCGCGACCGGACGTGAGCCGTACTACGTGGGCAAGCCGAACGCGCTGATGATGCGGTCCGCTCTGCGGGCCATCGGCGCGCACTCGGAGAACACGCTGATGATCGGTGACCGCATGGACACCGACATCGTGTCCGGGCTCGAAGCCGGTCTCCAGACCATCCTCGTGCTCACCGGTATCTCGACCCCCGCCAGCGTCGAGATGTTCCCGTTCCGCCCCACCCGTGTCATCGAGTCGGTCGCCGACCTCATCGGGCACACCGCGAACCCGTTCGGATGAGATTCGTCTACTCCCGGCCCGACCGCAGCGTCGAGGCGACGGGCACCCGGCAGGCGTTCGATCACATCGACGACGCGCGCGAGGCTCTCGAGGACGGGTCGGCGCGGGTTCTCGTGGGGGCCATCGGGTTCGATGCGTCCACGCGGTGTGCACTCGTCGAACCGTCGACGTTCGACCGGCGCGACGAGCCGCGGACACCGGAGCAGAGCACCCTGCCCGGAGCTGTGATCGCCTCCCAGAACCCACCACCCGACAAACACGTCGCGCGGGTGCAGCGTGCCCTGACGGTGCTGAACCATCCCGGATCCGCACTACGCAAAGTGGTTCTCGCGCGGTCGATCACGCTGGTGTTCGATGCCCCGCTGTCCCCGACGGCGTTCGCGGACACGCTCATCGAAGCGAATCCGATGCACAACGGTTTCGCCGTCGATCTCACCGCGGCGGGTGGTCCGTACTTCGGCCGCCACCTGGTGGGCTCGTCGCCGGAGTTGCTGGTGCGGCGCACCGGAACCCAGGTCATCTGCCGACCGTTCGCCGGAACTGCCGCACGACAACAGGATCCGGTGGCGGACGAGCAGGCGGGCGCCGACCTGCTCGCCAGCGCCAAGAACCTGGCCGAGCACCGCTTCGTCGTCGACGCCATCGCCGAGGCCCTGGCGCCACTGTGCTCGGAGGTGTCCGTCCCCGACGGGCCGACGCTGACCAGCACGCCGGCCGTGTGGCATCTGGCGACCCCGATCACCGCGACACTGGCCGACCCCGCCACCACGGCACTGGATCTCGCGCTCGCACTGCACCCGACACCCGCGGTCGCGGGCAGCCCCACCGACCTGGCGCTCCAGACCATCGATCTGCTGGAGTCCGGACGCAACCGCGACTTCTACGCCGGCATGGTGGGGTGGTGCGACGCGTCGGGCGACGGTGAGTGGATGGTGGCCATCCGCTGCCTGGACATCGCCGCCGACGGCCTCAGCGGGGTCGCGACCGCGGGTGGCGGCATCGTCGCCGCCTCGGACGCGAGCGCCGAGCTGGAGGAGACGACAGCGAAGTTCGCGACGGTGCTCAGGCCCTTCGGCCTCTGACGTCGATCCGGTGCGCCGAGCCGCGGATACCGCGGCTCAGCGCACCGAAGCCGGCCGTTGATGCACTCGGCTCTACCGGGCGAGCGCTCCCGCCAGATCGCCGAGCAGGTCCTCGAGGTCCTCCAGGCCCACGGAGATGCGCACGACTCCGTCCGTGATGCCCACGGCTGCACGGCCTTCCGGACCCATGGCCCGGTGGGTGGTGGTGGCGGGGTGCGTCGTCATCGACTTCGCGTCGCCGAGGTTGTTGGAGATGTCGATGATGCGCAGCTTGTTCAGGAACTCGAAGGCGCGCGCCTTGCCGCCCTCGAGCTCGAACGTGACGACGGTGCCGCCGCCGCTCATCTGCGAGACCGCGAGATCGTGCTGGGGGTGCGACGGCAGGTACGGGTACTTCACCCATCCGATACCCGGCTGCGCCTCGAGGAACTCCGCGACGGCCAGCGCCGAGGCGTTCATGTGCCGCACGCGGAGCGGCATCGTCTCGAGACCCTTCAGCAGAGTCCAGGCGTTGAACGGGCTCAGCGCGGGACCGGTGTGGCGCATGAGCGTCTGCACAGGACCGTCGATGTACTCCTTCGATCCCAGGATGGCGCCCCCGAGCACGCGCCCCTGTCCGTCGATGTGCTTGGTCCCCGAGTACACCACCACGTCGGCACCGAGGTCGAAGCTGCGCTGCAGCACGGGCGTCGCGAAGACGTTGTCCAGCACCACCTTCGCACCGGCCGCATGCGCCATCTCGGTCACGCGCCGGACGTCGACGAGCGACTGCATCGGGTTGGACGGCGTCTCGAAGAACACCGCGGTGGTGGGCACGGCGAGCGCCTGTTCCCACTGGTCCAGGTCGTCGCCGTCGACGAAGACGGTCTCGACTCCCCAACGCGGCAGGATCTCGTTGCACACGACGAAGCACGAGCCGAACAGGCTCCGCGCCGCGACGAGTCGGTCGCCGGCCTTCAGCAGCGCTCCGAGCCCGGTGAAGACCGCGGACATCCCGCTCGAGGTGCCGAAGGCCGCCTCGGCGCCGTCGAGCAACCGCAGCCGCTCCTCGAACATGGTGACGGTCGGGTTGCCGTAGCGCGAGTAGACGAAGTGGTCGATGTCGCCGGTGAACGCCTGCTCGGCGGCTTCGGCACTCTCGTACACGAAACCCGAACTGAGATAGAGGGCCTCGGCGTTCTCCTCGAACCCCGAGCGGTTCAGACCGCCGCGGACACCGAGAGTTCCCTGCCCGACCCCGTCGGGCAGGGGCTTGGAGAACCCGCCGCCGGTGGGGATCACTTCTGCCGCCAGGGCAGTCCGACGGCGCGCCACCCGGCACTGCCGCGGTGTCCCTCGGCGTCGGTCGCGCCCTCGAAGCCGTCGAGCACGTTGTAGGCGGGTCCGAGCCCCGCAGCGGTCGCGGCCTCGGCGGCACCGATGGACCGCTGACCGGAGCGACACAGGAAGACCACAGGGCCCTTGTCGACCCCGGCGGCACGGACCTCGTCGACGAAGTTCTCGTTTTTCGCGCCGTCCGGGTAGGCGACCCACTCGACGAAGGCCGTCGGCTTGTCCAGCGACGAGATGTCCGGGACACCCACGTAGCTCCACTCGGCGTGGGTGCGGACGTCGACGAGCGAGGCCTCCGGATCGGTGCTGAGAAGTTCCCAGGCCTGCTCGGGCGTGATGTCTCCTGCGTAGCTCACGACCCCAGTTTCTCACATGGTCGGCTCGGCCCGATATGTCCGATAGTCGCAGCGTACGGCCTCGAGGGGGCAAGATGAGCCGATGACGGACGACACACTGCGCCCTGCGACGGGCGCCGGCTCACCACAGCCGGACACGAGCGGCGACACGGGGCAGTTCACCCATCGCCAGATCATGACGATCATCTCCGGTCTGATGCTCGGCATGTTCCTGGCCGCGCTCGACCAGACGATCGTCTCGACGTCCATCCGCACCATCGCGGACGACCTGCAGGGCTTCTCCGTTCAGGCGTGGGTCACCACGGCGTACCTGATCACGGCCACCATCTCCACGCCGCTGTACGGGAAGCTCTCGGACATCTACGGGCGCAAACAGTTCTTCCTGACCGCGATCACGATCTTCGTCATCGGATCGGCGCTCTGCGGCTTCGCCACGTCGATGTACCAACTCGCGGCCTTCCGCGCGTTCCAGGGCCTCGGTGCCGGCGGCCTGTTCTCGCTCGCACTGACCATCGTCGGCGACATCGTCCCGCCGCGGGAGCGGGCCAAGTACCAGGGCTACTTCCTCGCCGTGTTCGGCACGTCCAGCGTGCTCGGTCCGGTCATCGGCGGCGTGTTGTCGGGCCAGTCCGAGATCCTGAACATCACCGGCTGGCGCTGGGTGTTCTTCGTCAACGTGCCCATCGGCATCGTCGCTCTGTTCGTCGTCGCCAAGGTGCTGAATCTGCCGCGTCGACACGGCAGCGCGGTCGTCGACTGGGGCGGCGCCGCGGCGCTGGCCGTCGGACTGGTGCCGCTGCTGATCATCGCCGAGCAGGGACGCACGTGGGGATGGGGCTCCGGGCGGGCCATGATCTGCTACACCATCGGCGTCCTCGGCATCGCGGCCTTCATCGCCATCGAGATCAGGATGAAGACGAACGCACTCATCCCGATGCGCTTCTTCCGCAACTCGACGTTCAGCGTCGGACTCGTGCTCTCGGTCATCACCGGTGCGGCGATGTTCGGCGGCATCACGCTGCTCCCCCAGTACCTGCAGGTGGTCAAGGGCTCGTCGCCGACGCTCGCCGGGTTCCAGATGCTCCCGCTGGTGCTGGGCATCATGGTCGCGTCGATCTTCTCCGGCCAGATGATCTCCCGCACGGGCCATTACCGTCCGTATCCCATCATCGGCACGACTCTCATGACGGTCTGCATGTTCGCGTTCTCGTTCATCGAGTACGACACACCGCTGTGGATGATCATGATCGCGATGTTCGGTTTCGGGTTCGGCCTGGGAAATCTGATGCAGCCGCTGACCCTCGCGATCCAGAACGCACTGCCGCCGCAGGACATGGGCGTCTCCACCTCGTCGGCCACGTTCTTCCGGCAGATCGGCGGCACCATCGGCGTCGCGGTGTTCCTGTCCCTGCTCTTCTCGCGCGTGACCGACGCCATCGCGTCGGCTCTGCGTTCCGCCGCGGAGACTCCCGAGTTCCGCGAGGCGGTGGGTCAGGCCGCGTCCAGCACCGATCCCGCGGTGTCCGGCCTCGCGCAGGGGCTCGTGCAGGGCAACGGGTCGGCCGCCGGGGGCATCCTGGACGACACGTCCTTCATCCAAAAGCTGCCCGACGCGGTGGCGGCGCCGTTCCAGATCGGATTCTCCGACGCGATGGACTCGGTCTTCGTCGTGGCCGGGTTCGTGCTGGCGCTGGCCTTCGTGATCAACCTGTTCTACAAGGAGGTCCCGTTGCGCACCCAGGGCGGCCTCGCAGCTCAGGCGTCGGAACGCACGGCGAGCAAGGACGCAGCCGAGTAGAGCTCGTCAGGGACTGCAGAGCAGCCAGTCGTCACCGGACCGCACCGCGTTCCAGGTGAGGCTCTGCTCGCTGCCGTCGAGGCTGACTCGCACGTCGGCCTCGGCGGCGTCACCCTTGACCCGCACCTCCTCGATGTTCTCGAGATCCACCGACGTACCCGCATCCGCCAGCGGTGCGTCGGTGATGCCGGGGCACTGCAGTGCGGTGACAGCGGCGGTGTCGCCGGACTTCACAGCCTCGACGTAGGCGGCGACGGCGGTCCCGACGCGCTGGTTGTCGCTGACGTTCTCGTCGGGCGACCCGGTCAGCGACAGGATCGCGATGATCACCGCCACGACGACCACCACCGCAGCGGCCGCGATGAAGGGCGCTGCGGTGGTGGGTCTCGGATCCTCTTCGGAGCTCATGCTCCGATCATGTCAGCTCGGTGCAGCTCAGCCCTCGAGCGACGGGTAATCGGTGTAGCCCTCGGCGCCGCCGCCGTAGAAGGTGCTCTCGTCGGGGGTGTTGAGCTCGGTGTCGTGGGTCCACCGGGTCACCAGGTCGGGGTTGGCGATGAACGGCCGACCCACCGTGACGGCGTCGGCGATCTCGTCGGACACCAGCTTCTCGGCCTCGTCGCGAGTGGTCATCGCGGCGAAGCCGGTGTTGAGCACGAACGGGCCGCTCCAGGCCGAACGCAGCTTGCCCAGGAACGGATCCTCGGCGTCGACGAGCACGTGCAGGTACGCCAGGCCGAGGCCGTCGATCTGCGACAGCAGCGCCTCGTAGGCACCCGTCGTGTCGTCCTCGGTGATGCCGCTCGCGGTGCCTCCGGGCGAGATGCGGATGCCGACCCGGCCCGCGCCGATGGCGGCGGAGACGGCGCGCACGACCTCCACGACGAGGCGCGCACGGTTCTCGGGGCTGCCGCCGTAGGAGTCGGTGCGGTGGTTCGCGCCGTCCGCCAGGAACTGGTGGAGCAGGTAGCCGTTGGCGGCGTGCAGCTCGACACCGTCGAGACCGGCCTCGATCGCACGGGTCGAGGCGTCGACGAACACGTCGACCACGCGAGCGATCTCGTCCGCGGCGATCTCGCGCGGCGCGGGGATCTCCTTCGACCCACCCTTGGTGAACATCTCGATACCGGGCGCGATGGCGGACGGTGCGATGGCCTCGAGGCCCGAGTTGTCGGGGTGGGACACCCGACCCGCGTGCATCAGCTGGACGACGATCTTGCCGCCCTCACCGTGCACCGCGTCCGCGATCTTCGCCCAGCCGGCCTGCTGCTCGTCGGTGTGCAGGCCCGGGGTGTTGGTGTAGCCCTTGCCGACGGCGGAAGGCTGCGTTCCCTCGGACACGATGAGGCCGGCACCCGCACGTTGGCGGTAGTACTCGACGACGAGGTCACCGGGCACACCGTCGTCACCACTGCGGCTGCGCGTGAGCGGCGCCATGAAGACACGGTTGCGGGCGTGGATGTCGCCGAGTTCGAGCGGCTGGAGCATGGGTGATTCGGGACTGAGTTCGGTCACGTCGATCGGCCTTTCGAAGGTGCTGACTGTCGGGCTGTCCTCTGACGCAAGCCCGAGGGGTCCGCGATCCATGCCCGACTGTGGGCCGCATCACTCGATGGAATCCTGATGTTCACCCAGTTCTCTGTGCACACGTCACGGCCACCTGGCGCACCGGAGGCGCCGCCTCGTCACTTATGCTGGGGTGTCCGCCTCCCTGCGGCCACGACGCCCGCTCCGAGCTCGATGGGCGGCCGGCCGACGACGATGTTAGGTAGATCCACGCTGATGACTGACCAGACCCGCCCGCTCCGAGTGGCCATCGTGGGTGCAGGCCCGGCCGGCATCTACGCCGCCGACGCGTTGATGAAGTCGGACCACAACGTCTCCGGCCCCGGCGTGAGCATCGACCTCTTCGAGCGCATGCCCGCTCCGTTCGGTCTGATCCGCTACGGCGTCGCACCGGATCACCCGCGCATCAAGGGCATCATCACCGCGCTGCACAAGGTGCTCGACAAGCCGCAGGTCCGCCTGCTCGGCAACATCGACTACGGCACCGACATCGACCTCGAGACGATGCGCCGCTTCTACGACGCCGTCATCTTCTCCACCGGCGCCAACGCGGACCGCGCGCTGAACATCCCCGGCATCGACCTCGACGGCAGCTACGGCGCCGCCGACTTCGTCTCCTGGTACGACGGTCACCCCGATGTGCCGCGCACCTGGCCCCTCGACGCCGAGAAGGTCGCCGTCCTCGGCGTCGGCAACGTCGCGCTCGACGTGGCCCGCGTACTGGCCAAGACGGGTGACGAGCTGCTGCCCACCGAGATCCCCGCGAACGTCTACGAGGGCCTGAAGGCCAACAAGGCCGTCGAGGTGCACGTGTTCGGCCGCCGCGGCCCCGCCCAGGCCAAGTTCACGCCGCTCGAGCTCCGCGAGCTGGACCACTCCCCCAACATCGAGGTCATCGTCGCTCCCGAGGACATCGACTACGACGAAGGCTCGGAGAAGGCCCGCCGCGAGTCCAAGCAGGTCGACATGGTCGCGAACACGCTGCAGGACTGGGCGATCCGCGATGCCGGCGACCGCCCGCACAAGCTGTTCCTGCACTTCTTCGAGTCGCCGCACGAGGTGCTCGGCCAGGACGGCAAGGTCGTCGGCCTGCGCACCGAGCGCACCGAACTCGACGGCACCGGCAACGTCAAGGGCACCGGCAACTACACCGACTGGGACGTCCAGGCCGTCTACCGCGCGGTGGGCTACCTGTCGCAGAACATCGCCGACCTCCCCTTCGACGACCTCGCGGGCACCATCCCCAACGAGGCCGGCCGCGTGAAGAACAACGACGGCACCCCCGTCGACGCCACGTACGTCACCGGCTGGATCAAGCGCGGACCCGTCGGCCTCATCGGCCACACCAAGGGTGACGCCAACGAGACCGTCGCGAACCTCCTCGCCGACGCCCCGTCGTTCGCGGGTGCCACCGACCCGTCCGAGGACGCCGTCGTCGCGTTCCTCGAGGACAAGAAGGTCCCGTTCACCACGTGGGACGGCTGGTACCGCCTCGACGCGCACGAGCGCAGCCTCGGCGAGCCGCAGGGCCGCGAGCGCGTCAAGGTCGTCGAGCGCGAGGACATGCTGCGCGCCAGCGAGCCCGACAAGGCCTGACCCCAGCAGCTGACGCACCGAAGCCCCGAGGATGTCCTCGGGGCTTCGTGCGTGTCAGATCCGGACGGACAGCAGCCGCCCCTCGCGCTCGTCCTTGCGGGCGTGCTCGTTGAAATCGGGTGCGGCGCAGACGAACAGGGTGCGGCCGTCGTCGCCGCCGAATCCGCACGCGAACACCCCGGTGTCGAAGGTCAACTCGTCGACCACTCCCTCGCCCTCGCGAATCTGCACGATGCGCTGCCCCAGTGCGTCGGCCGCCCACAGCGTGCCGTCCTGCGCGAGAGCGCAACCGTCGGGCGCCACCACCACCTGGCCGATGCCCTCGGCTATGTCCGTCGACTCGGGCATCGGACCGAGCACGGCCCAGTCGCGGCGCGGTCCGAGGACACCGTCGTCGCCGATCGCGAAGGCGCTGATCCGGTTGCCGAGCGTCTCGTCGACGAGGAGATCGCCGCCTGCGGTGACGGCCATGCCGTTCGGGAAGTGCAGATCGGTGGCGTCCTCGTGCACACTGCCGTCCGGCTCGACACGCAGCAGGGAGGCCGTCTCGATGGGCGCCATGTTCATGAGATCGAATCCGAAGTTGCCGACGTAGGCGCGCCCGTCCGCATCCACGTGCATGTCGTTGGCGTTGCCGGTCGCGTGCGCGGACAGGTCAGCGTGCACCACGAGGTCGCCGTTCTCCTCGCGCCGCAGAACGGTCTGATCTCGCATCGAGACGACCAGGAGCCGACCGTCGGGAAGCCACCCGAGCCCGGACGGCTGGTGCGGCACCTCGGCCTCCACCCGGACGTCGCTGCCGTCCTCGTTCGCCGACAGCACCTGGTGGGTGTAGAAGTCGGAGACCCAGACACGGCCCTCCCGCCACCGTGGACACTCGAAGTAGGTGTAGCCCTCCAGGACCACGGTCGGCTCTGCCTTCATGTGTAGCTCCTCGCACGACGAGACGGATGATCGAATGTGACGTACGCCTCATCACATCATGAGGCATCCTGGCAGACGTGTTCGACAGCCACGTCCACATCATCGATCCGCGGTTCCCTCTCGTGTCGAACGGCGGATACGAACCCCCCGTGTTCACTGCCGACGACTATCGCGAGGAGACCGACGGACTGGGGGTCGTGGGCGGCGCCGTCGTCGCCGGGTCGTTCCAGGGCAGCGACCAGAGCTTTCTGCTCGCGGCGCTGACCGAACTCGGTGACGGATGGGTGGGCGTGACCCACCTGCCGTGGGACGCCGAGGACGAGGACATCATCGCGCTCGACGACGCGGGCGTCCGAGCGCTCAGATTCAATCTGCGGCGCGGCGACACCGACGTGTCGACCCTCACCGAGCAGGCCGTCCGCGCGCACGAGATCGCCGGATGGCACGCCGAGTTCTACGCGGACGCCGGATTGTTGCTGTCCCTGGAGCCGGTCCTGTCCAAACTGCCGGCCATCAGCATCGACTACCTCGGCATGGCCGAGGACGCCATGCCGTACCTCCTCGATCTCGTCGACAGGGGAGCACGGGTCAAGGCGGCGGGCTTCGGCCGCATCGGCCACGACCCGGTGGAGGCGATGAGCAGGATCCATGCCGTCAACCCCGAGGCACTGATGTTCGGGACCGATCTGCCCGGCACGCGCTCCCCGCGACGCTTCGTCCCCTCCGACATCGACCTGGTGACCGAGGCAGTGGGCGGCGATCTCCAGAAGGTGCTGTTCAGGAACGCGAGGGCCTGGTACCGGGAGCGTTAGAGCACGATGACGGCAACGACCCACACGCCGGCCGCGAGCAGACCACCGAACAGCTCGACGAGGATCGACAGGCCGACGGCCTTGGTCGCGTGCACGGTCGACTGCCAGGCCGAACCCGACGTGCGCGCCCGTGGCAGCTCCGCCAGGTACACACCGAGGGGGAACCCGAGGAAGAGTCCGACGACCGGGACGACGAAGAATCCGACGATGCCGACGACGCCGCCCGCGACGATGGAACGGGTGGGCACTCCGGCCGTCTTCAGTCGTCTGCCCGGCCACAGGTACTTGACGACGCCCGATGCCACCAGCAGCGCCGTCGCGATGCCGAACACCGTCCACGCCGATGCGGTGCCGACGACGAAGGCCCAGACGCCGATCGCGGCGAAGATCAGGACCACACCGGGGAGCACCGGGACGACGATCCCGATCAGGCCGATCAGGACGACCAGTCCGACGAGGACCTCGGCACCGGCGGTCACCGTGCCGAGACCGGACGCACGCGGCTCGCGGCGTCGCGTGCACGCTCCCGCGCGGTCTCGACGTCCGGACCGGTCGACACGGCGACGCCCATCCGCCGCTTCGCGAAGCTCTCCGGCTTGCCGAACAAGCGGATGTCGGTCTCCGGGACGCGGAGCGCCTGCTCGACGCCCTCGAAGGCGATGCCCACCTCGTCGAGACCGCCGTAGATCACCGCGGACGCGCCGGGTGTCAGCAGCGTGGTGTCCACCGGAAGCCCGAGGATGGCGCGCGCGTGCAGCTCGAACTCCGACAGCCGCTGGGTGCCGAGCGTGACCAGGCCCGTGTCGTGCGGTCGTGGGCTGACCTCGGAGAAGTACACGTCGTCGCCCTTGACGAAGAGCTCGACGCCGAAGATGCCGCGGCCGCCGAGTGCCGCAGTGACCGTGCGGGCGACCTCGCGTGCGGCGTGCAGAGCGGCCGCCGACATGGGCTGGGGCTGCCACGACTCGATGTAGTCGCCGGACTTCTGGAGGTGGCCGATGGGCTCGCAGAAGGAGGTCTCGTCGGCGCCGTTCTCGTCGACCGCGCGGACGGTGAGCTGGGTGATCTCGTAGTCGAAGTCGACGAAGCCCTCGACGATGACCCGGCCCAGCGCGACTCGTCCCCCGGCCTGAGCGTGGTCCCAGGCCCGCTGGACGTCGTCGTCGCTCGTCACGACCGACTGCCCCTTTCCCGACGACGACATCACCGGCTTGATCACCGCCGGGAAGCCCGTGTGCTCGAGCGCCGCGCGAACCTCGTCCACACTGTCGGCGAACGCGTACGGCGACGTGGGCAACCCCAGCTCCTCGGCCGCGAGCCTGCGGATGCCCTCGCGGTTCATCGTCAGCTGCGTCGCGCGCGCCGTCGGCACGACGGTGGTGACCCCGCGGTCCTCGACCACGGAGAGCGCCTCGGTGGCGATGGCCTCGATCTCCGGCACGACGAAGTGCGGCGCCTCGGACTCGATGACGGCGAGCAGGGCGTCCGGATCGCTCATGTCCACCGTGTGGGCGCGGTGCGCGACCTGATGGCCGGGGGCGTCCGCGTACCGGTCGACGGCGATCACCTCGACGCCCAGGCGCTGGAACGCGATGATCACTTCCTTGCCGAGCTCACCGGAGCCCAGCAGTATCACCTTGGTGGCCGACGGAGAAAGCGGAGTACCGATGCGGGAGGACGTCACTCTTGGAATGCTATCGGGCATGGCGGAGACCGAGGACCTGCTCACCTACCTCCAGCGAGGACGGGACGCGGTGGTGTGGAAACTCGACGGCGCGTCGGAGTACGACATCCGTCGGCCCCTCACGTCGACCGGTACCAACCTGCTGGGAATCGTGAAACACCTGGCCATGACCGAGGCGGGGTACCTCGGGTCCACGTTCGGGCGACCGTTCCCCGAACCGATCCCGTGGTCCGACCCGACACTCGAACTCAATGCCGACATGTGGGCCACACCCGACCAGTCCCGCGATTCTCTCGTCGACCTCTACCGCCGGGTGAACGCCCATGCCGACGAGACGGTGCGCACCCTCGGACCGAGAGCGGAGGGGACGGTGCCGTGGTGGACGGCGAAGAACCCCGTGACCGTCGAGTACATCCTGGTGCACCTGATCGCGGAGACACACCGCCATGCCGGCCACGCCGACATCGTGCGCGAACTCGCCGACGGCAGCGCCGGACTGGCTCCCGGCAACTCCAACCTGGCGGACGGTGACGCCGACTGGTGGGGTGACTACCGGTCGCGGGTGGACGACGCCGCGTCGGAGTTCCTCTGAGTCTCCCGACCCGCACAGTCCGGTCCTGTCGTCGGGCAGGTTCCGGTGGATAGGGTCGCGCCATGACTACTGCAGGTGGACCTCTCGCCGGAATCAAGGTCGTGGAACTCGCGGGCATCGGCCCCGGCCCGCACACCGCGACGCTGCTGGCCGACCTCGGCGCCGACGTCGTGCGCGTCCAGCGTGCGGGCGCGTTGCCGGCCGAGGGATCACCGGGCGACCCCCTGCTCCGCAACCGCCGCATCGTCGAGGCGAACCTGAAGGATCCGGCCGAGCTGGAACGGGTGCTCGACCTGATTTCCCGCGCCGACGTCCTCATCGAGGGCTTCCGTCCGGGGGTCACCGAGCGCATGGGTCTGGGACCCGACGTCGTCGCCGAGCGCAGCCCCGGTCTGGTCTACGGACGCATGACGGGGTGGGGCCAGGAGGGTCCGTGGTCGCAGGTCGCGGGACACGACATCAACTACATCTCGGTCACCGGAGTGCTGCACGCGATCGGACGCGAGGGTGAGCGCCCGGTACCCCCGATGAACATGGTCGGCGACTTCGGCGGTGGATCGATGTTCCTCGTCATGGGCATTCTCGCGGCGCTGGTCGAGCGCGGTCGGTCCGGGAAGGGCCAGGTGATCGACGCGGCCATGGTCGACGGCACCGTCGCGTTGTCGCACATGATCTGGGGGTGGCGCGGGATCGGCATGTGGTCCGACGAGCGCGGCACGAACCTGCTGGACACCGGTGCCCCGTTCTACGACACGTACGAGACGTCCGACGGCAAGCACGTCGCCGTCGGCGCGCTGGAACCCCAGTTCTACGCCGCGATGCTGCAGGGACTCGGGCTCGATCCGTCGGCCTTGCCCCACCAGCTCGACCGTGAGCAGTGGCCGACGCTGCGGTCGACCTTCACGGAGGTGTTCGCCTCCCGCACGCGCGACGAGTGGGCCGCCGTCTTCGACGGCACGGACGCCTGCGTCACCCCCGTGCTGACCTTCGACGAGGCCACACGCCACCGCCACATGGCCGAACGCGGCAGCCTCATCGACATCGACGCAGTCACCCAGCACGCCCCGGCGCCGCGTTTCGGGCGTACCGCCACGTCCACGCCGGCGGGTCCGGCCCGCTCGTCCGTCGACCCCGACTCGGTCTGGACCTGAGTGGACGCCGCGGCCTGGGACGCCAAGTACGAACGCGCCGAACTCATCTGGGGCGCACCGCCGAACGACATGGTCGTCGAGTTCTGCACCTCCCTGCCGCGCGGCCGGGCGCTCGATCTCGCGTGCGGCGAGGGGCGCAACGCCCTCTGGCTCGCCACGCGCGGATGGAGTGTCGACGCCGTCGACTTCAGCAGCGTGGCGCTGACCAAGGCGGTCCGCATCGCCGCCACGGCCACCGCGTCGATCCGCGAGCGAGTGCGGTGGGTCCACGCGGACGTGACCACACTCACACCCGAGCGGAATTATGATCTCGTTGTCATCGCCTACCTGCATTTATCGCGGACCGAGCGTGAAAACGTCCTCGCGACTGCCGTCCGGGCGTTGAAACATGAGGGAATCCTCGTGATCGTGGGTCACCATTCTGCCAATCTAAAGAATGGCGTCGGTGGTCCTCAGGATCCCGAGATCCTGTACAGCCCAGACGATCTGGTCGCGGACATCGGCAACAGGATGCGCATTCTCGTCGCCGAGGACAGGGTGCGGCACGTAGGTGATTCCGCAGCGATCGACGCCCTTGTGGTGGGACGAGTTACCGACGAGTAGACCCCTATTGGCAGTGTTCCGGATCCGGCGTAACATAGCCGTATGTTACTGGCGAGTAGGTAGCGCCGGGCCACACAGGCGGTACCGAGGCCGGACCGCACCACTGAGACGGAGAAC
Organism: Rhodococcus sp. MEB041; assembly: GCF_030208955.1. Classification (NCBI taxonomy): domain Bacteria; kingdom Bacillati; phylum Actinomycetota; class Actinomycetes; order Mycobacteriales; family Nocardiaceae; genus Rhodococcus; species Rhodococcus sp. MEB041. The sequence goes on along the minus strand of NZ_JARVSZ010000003.1, from coordinate 418,989 downwards.
GCATCACCATGGGTCATTACAAGAGCAATCTTCGCGATCTCGAGTTCAACCTGTTCGAGCTGTTCGCCCTGGACAAGACGCTCGAGTCCGGACAGTTCGGCGATCTCGACGTCGACACCGTGCGTGACATGCTCTCCGAGGTCCGCCGCCTCGCCGAGGGCCCGCTCGCGGAGTCCTTCGCCGACGCCGACCGCAACCCGCCGACCTTCGACCCCGAGACGCACACCGTCACCCTCCCGGAGTCGTTCAAGAAGTCGTACCGCGCGCTGCAGGAAGCCGGCTGGGATCACCTGGGCCTCGACGAGGAACTCGGCGGCATGCCGGTACCGCGCCAGGTGTTCTGGGCCGTCGCCGAGATGATCCTCGGATCGAACCCCGCCGCCTTCATGTACTCCGCCGGCCCGGGCTTCGCCCAGATCCTCTCCGACAACGGCAACGAGCAGCAGAAGAAGTGGGCCGTACTCGCCTCCGAGCGCAACTGGGGCGCCACCATGGTCCTCACCGAGCCCGACGCTGGTTCGGACGTGGGCGCAGGCCGCACCAAGGCCGTCGAGCAGGCCGACGGCAGCTGGCACATCGAGGGCGTCAAGCGCTTCATCACCTCGGCCGACTCGGACGATCTCTTCGAGAACATCTTCCACCTCGTGCTCGCTCGCCCCGAGGGCGCCAAGCCGGGCACCAAGGGACTGTCGCTGTTCTTCGTCCCGAAGTTCCACTTCGACAGCGAGACCGGCGAACTCGGCGAGCGTAACGGCGTGTTCGTCACCAACGTCGAGCACAAGATGGGCCTCAAGGTCTCGGCCACCTGTGAGCTGACCCTCGGCGGACACGGCGTCCCGGCCAAGGGCTGGCTCGTCGGCGACGTCCACAACGGCATCGCGCAGATGTTCGACGTCATCGAGCACGCTCGAATGATGGTGGGCACCAAGGCCATCTCGACGCTGTCCACCGGGTACCTCACCGCGCTCGACTACGCCAAGCAGCGCATTCAGGGTGCTGACCTGACGCAGATGACCGACAAGGCCGCGCCCCGCGTCTCCATCACGCATCACCCCGACGTCCGTCGCTCGCTGATGACGCAGAAGGCGTACGCGGAGGGCCTGCGCGCGGTGTTCCTCTACACAGCCGCTCACCAGGACGAGGTTGCCGCACTGCACGTCTCGGGCGCCGACAAGGACACCGCGTTCCGCGTCAACGACCTGCTGCTCCCCATCGTCAAGGGTGTGGGTTCCGAGGTCGCGTACGAGCAGCTGGCGCAGAGCCTCCAGACGCTCGGTGGATCCGGCTTCCTGCAGGACTACCCCATCGAGCAGTACATCCGCGACGCCAAGATCGACTCGCTGTACGAGGGCACCACGGCCATCCAGGCGCAGGACTTCTTCTTCCGCAAGATCGCCCGGGACCGCGGCGTCGCACTGGCCCACGTCGCCGGCCAGATCAAGACGTGGATCGACAGCGAGGCGGGCAACGGTCGCCTCAAGAGCGAGCGTGCCTTGCTCAACACCGCCCTCGAGGACGTGCAGGGCATGGTCGCCACGCTCACGCAGCACCTCATGGGTGCCCAGGAGCAGCCGACCGAGCTGTACAAGGTCGGCCTCGGATCCGTCCGCCTGCTCATGAGCGTCGGCGACCTGATGATCGGCTGGCTGCTGCTGCGTCAGTCCGAGATCGCCATCGCCGCACTCGACAACGGCGCCGGCGAGAAGGACAAGGCGTTCTACGAGGGCAAGATCGGCGCAGCGTCGTTCTTCGCCAAGAACATCCTGCCCCGCCTGACCTCCACCCGTCAGATCCTGTCCGACCTGGACAACGACGTCATGGAGCTCGACGAAGCGGCGTTCTGATCCGCTGAATCCCCACTGCGGCCAGGCTGGTATTCCAGCCGGGCCGCAGTGCTGTTCCTGCCTGTTCCCGCACCCATGCTCGTACGCCGCACGCGTGTTGCTCGGCGAGGTCCCGTGCGGGCCACGAGCAAGGGTGCGGGAACTCAGAGGAGCGCGCGCAACCGGGCGATGAGCGCCTCGGGCCGTGCGAGATCCGCCCACGTCCAGCGCACGACGCGGAAGCCGAGCGCGCGCAATGCATCCTCGCGCCGCTTCTCCTCGAACACGGCGTCCCCGGCGTCCTGCCCGGGTCGGAGAAAGCGACCGTACTTCACGCGACCGTCGAACTCGCCGATCACATCGCCCCACAGGAAATCGACGCGCCACACCCCGATTCCCGCCTGAAGCACTGGTGGCGGGAGACCGACGCGATGGAACAGCACGCGGCTGCGCGACTCACCGACACTCCCCGAGAGCGGGTCGAGGAATGCGGCGACCCGCCTCGCGCCCGCGATGCCGTGCCGACGACTGGCCACAGCGAGTTCGTCCACCAGGGAGTCGCCCTCGATCCCCGCCGCGTCGCCCATGACCACGGCCTGCTCGAAGGGGACGGTCCGCGCCACGTCCACCAGGGTCCGAGCCGGCGACGTCACCGTGAACCCGTTCACCACGTGCACGGCGGAGCCCGGCAGCGGCGCGCAGTGCACCATCGTGTCGGCGCGCCGCCGTCCGCCGTTCCGCCGATCGCGCGTCACGTGCACCTTCGTCAGATCGACCGCCCACAGCGGCCACCCGTGCATCAGCGCTGCCGTCTGGTGGCTCATGACCGCACCACTCGACAGCGCGGGCATCACCGCCTCGAGCAGGACGCGGTGCTTCTCGACGCGGTTCAACCCGTCGAGACGAGTCGCGTCCAGATACGCCCCGTGACCCAGTCGGGTGATGTCGCCCCTCGTGTAGAGCCGTCGCAGCTCGTTGTCGGTGTACCCGTCCTGGAGAGCGTTCTGCCGCAGCACCAGCCGTGATGCATCGAGATCCATCGGTCGAGCATGAGCGGGTCCCCGCCCCGGCGATACCCGCTCGGCCGGCATCCTGTGGACAGCGCGCGGTCCGTCCACAGGCCAGTTCACCCGTTCCCGCACCGATGCTTGCGCGACGCACGCGTGTTGCTCGGCGAGGTCGGGTGCGGGACGCGAGGAAGGGTGCGGGAACGCCGGATCCAGCCCCTTCGTACCACCGCGACACCGACTCGCTAGCCGAGTCCCCGCAGGATGCGGTCGGCGTGCCGGATCACCGGCGCGTCGACCATCCTGCCGTCGACGGTGAACACTCCGCGCTCGGTGGCGGCGGCAGCCACGACCCGACGGGCCCAGTCCACCTGATCGGCTGTGGGGGTGTAACACTCGCGGATCACGGCGGCCTGCGTCGGGTGCAACGCCACCTTGGCGTCGAACCCCACCGCGACGGCGTCCTCCGACTCGGCGCGCAGTCCGTCGAGATCGGCGATGTCCAGATACACCGAGTCCAGAGCTTGGCGCCCGAAAGCCTTGGCCGCCAGCAGGGCGGTCGAGCGTGCGTGCACGGCCACGTCGCGATACGACCCGTCGCCGCGACGCGAGGACGCTCCGCCGAGCGCGGCCACCAGGTCCTCCGCGCCCCACATCAAGCCCTCGCACCCGTCGGCTGCGCAGATCTCCGCAGCGTGCAGGATCCCGAGTGGGGTCTCGACGAGGGCGACCACCGATCGTGGAGCCAGTGCCGAGACGTCCTGCGCCGATTCACACTTGGGCACCATCACGCGGTGGTAGACCGTCTCGGACAGGGCTGCCAGATCAGCCTCGAAGTACGGCGTCGATCGCGCGTTGACGCGGATCACGGTGCGGTCCGGATCGAGTGGGGTGTCGACGACGGCCTGCCGCGCCGCTTCCTTGTCACCGGGGGCCACCGCGTCCTCGAGGTCCAGGATCACCACGTCTGCTGCCGCGGCGGCTTTCCGGTAGCGCTCGGGCCTGTCGGCCGGGCAGAACATCCAGACCGGACCGAGCCCCGTCACGACGCGGGAGCCATCCGGACGAGGGTCTTCCGCACGGCGCGCGCGACGACGTCGCCGTGCTGATTGCGGCCCGTGTGCTCGAACGTCACGACGCCTTCTCCGGGTCTCGACGCCGACTCTCGCTTGTCCGCGATCACCGTCTCGCCGTAGAGGGTGTCACCGTGCAGCATCGGCTTCGGGAAGCTGATCTCCGAGAACCCGAGGTTCGCGACGATGGTGCCCTGCGTCAGCTGGGCGACGGAGAGCCCGACCAGCGTGGAGAGCGTCCACATCGAGTTCACGAGCCGCTCCCCGAACGCGGTGTTCACGCTGTACGCGGCGTCGAGATGCAGCGCCTGCGTGTTCATCGTGAGGGTGGTGAACAGGACGTTGTCCGCCTCGGTGACGGTGCGCCCGGGCCGGTGCTCGTAGACGGTGCCCACCGTCATCTCGTCGAACCACAGGCCGCGCTGGACGATGCGCTCCGGTTCGGTCACAGCCCCACCTGGCGCGCGATGAGCATCAGCTGCACCTCCGTGGTGCCCTCGCCGATCTCGAGGATCTTGCTGTCGCGGTAGTGCCGCGCGACCGTGTACTCGTTCATGAACCCGTAGCCGCCGTGCACCTGCGTGGCGTCGCGCGCGTTGTCCATCGCGGCCTCCGACGAGATCAGCTTGGCGATGGCCGCTTCCTTCTTGAAGGGCTTGCCCGCCGACATGAGCGCTGCAGCGTCGTAGTAGGCGGTCCGGGCGGCGTAGGCGCGCGCCTCCATGCGGGCGATCTTGAAGGCGATGGCCTGGTTCCGGCCGATGGCGGTACCGAACGCCTCGCGCTCCTTCGCGTACTTCACACTCTCGTCGACGCACCCCTGCGCCACACCGACGGCGAGCGCGGCGATGGCGATACGGCCCTCGTCGAGGATCTGCAGGAACCCGGCGTAACCACGGCCCTCGTCGCCGAGCAGATTCTCCAGCGGCACACGAACATCGGTGAACGACAGGGGGTGAGTGTCCGAAGCGTTCCAGCCGACCTTGTCGTACGCGGGACCGGCTTCGAAGCCGGGGGTGTCCGTCGGCACGATGATCGAGGAGATCTGCTTGCGCCCGGAGGCATCGGTTCCGGTCACGGCGGTCACCGTCACCAGCTCGGTGATGTCGGTGCCGGAGTTCGTGATGAACTGCTTCGATCCGTTGATCACCCAGTGATCACCGTCGCGCACCGCGGTGGTGCGCGTACCGCCGGCGTCGCTGCCGGCACCGGGCTCGGTGAGGCCGAACGCGCCGAGCGCCCGGCCCGACGTCAGCTTGGGGAGCCACTCCTTCTTCTGCGCGTCCGTACCGAAGCGGTACACGGGCATCGCGCCCAGGGAGACACCGGCTTCGAGCGTGATCGCGACGCTCTGATCCACCTTGCCCAGCTCCTCGAGGGCGAGGCACAGCGCGAAGTAGTCGCCGCCCATGCCGCCGTACTCCTCGGGGAACGGCAGTCCGAACAGTCCCATGTCCGCCATGCCGCGGACCACCTCGTAGGGAAACGTGTGGTCGCGATCGTGCTGCGCGGCGACGGGCGCCACCACGGTGCGAGCGAAGTCGCGCACCGAGGCGATCAGCTGCTGGTGCTCGTCGGACAACAGGCTGTGTCCCGCGACGGTCGATGTGCTCATGCTGCATCCTCTTTCGGGTCCGTGGTCATGCGTGCGAGTACCTGGTTCACGGCGACCTGGTCGCCTGTCGCCACCGTCACCTCGACGATGCCGTCCGCGGGAGCAGTGAGGGCGTGCTCCATCTTCATGGCCTCCACGACCACGAGAACGGTTCCGGCCGTGACGGTGTCACCGTTCGCCACCTCGACGGCGATCACGGTGCCCGGCATGGGGCTGCGCACCGTGTCCTCGAGCTCCGCCTCGCCCCCGGCGGCGAGGTCGATCTCCGCGGCGGGGCGCAGATGCCACACACCACCGGAAGCCGCGAGCCAGAGCCCGTCCGCGTCCCGCGCAGCCCTGTACGTCGTCCGGCGACCGTCGATCGCGACCACGAGAGTCGCACCGTCGAGAGTCACCGTCAGCGACCGAGCATCTCCGCCGTCGACGGTCACCGCCGCGTCGCTCGGCGACCCGGTCACCGCGACGGTGCGCCGCCGCCCGGAGTCCTCGACGAGGACGGTCGTCGGTGCGCTCCGACCACCGAGACGCCACCCGTTCGGAACGGTCCACGCGCCGTCGTCCTGCGCGGGCCAGGCTGCGCACCAGTCGAACACGGCTGCGGCGGAGATGACCTCGTCCGTCGCGACGGGCGCCGCGTAGTCGGGTGCGACCCGGTCCAGCAGGCCCGTGTCCAGACGGCCGGCGGCGACGTCGGGATCGGCCAGCAGGTACGAGAGGAAGTCGATGTTGGTGCCCACGCCGAGCACCGCGGTCTCGCCGAGCGCCCGCCGCAGGATGCGCAGTGCCTCGGCGCGGTCCCGACCGTGCGCGATGACCTTGGCCAGCATCGGGTCGTAGTCGCTGCCCACCACCGTGTCCGGTGCGAGCGACGAGTCCACGCGGACACCGGTGCCCGCCGGTTCGTGCAGTCCGATCACTCGGCCGCCGGTGGGCAGGAAGCCATGGCCCGGATCCTCCGCGTAGACACGCGCCTCGATCGCGTGACCGGTCAGCGTCACATCCTCCTGCTGCAGCGGCAGCGTGTCGCCCGCTGCCATCCGTATCTGCAGCTCCACGAGATCGATGCCGGTGACCTCCTCGGTCACCGGATGCTCCACCTGCAGACGGGTGTTCATCTCCATGAAGAAGAAGTCGTCGGGCGCGTCGGCGGAGACGATGAACTCGACGGTGCCGGCGCCGACGTAGTCGACACTCCGAGCGGTCGCACACGCGGCCTCGCCGATCCGCGCCCGCGTCACCTCGTCGAGCAACGGCGACGGCGCCTCCTCGATCACCTTCTGGTGACGGCGCTGCAGCGAGCACTCGCGCTCACCGAGATGGATCACGTGGCCGTGGGCGTCCGCCATCACCTGCACCTCGATGTGCCGGGGACGCAACACGAATCGTTCGAGGAAGAGGGTGTCGTCGCCGAACGACGACGCCGCCTCTCGCCTGGCCCGCACCAGTGCCGCCGCCAGGTCCTCGGCTCGTTCGACCAGATGCATGCCCTTGCCGCCGCCCCCGGCCGACGGCTTGATCAGCACGGGGTAGCCGATGTCGGCCGCGGCCGCGATCAGTTCGTCGTCCGTGAGTCCGGGTTCCGCGATACCGGGCACCACCGGCACGTCGAACGCGGAGACCGCCTTCTTCGCCGTGATCTTGTCGCCCATGGTCTCGATCGCACGTGTCGGCGGGCCGATGAACGTGATGCCGTTCTTCTCGCACGCCGCCGCGAATGCCGCATTCTCCGAGAGGAACCCGTATCCGGGGTGGATCGCGTCGGCGCCGCTGGCGAGAGCCGCGTCGATCACCTTGTCGATGTTCAGATAGCTCTCGCGTGCGGGCGCCGGACCCAGTCGTACCGCGGTGTCCGCGGAGCGCACGTGCAGCGCGTCGGCGTCCGCGTCGCTGTACACCGCGACGGAGCGAATTCCCATGGTGCGCAGTGTCCGGAACACCCGGACGGCGATCTCACCGCGATTCGCGACGAGCACCGTGTCGATCGTGGTCATCACACTCACATCCTGAAGACGCCATAGGACACCGGCTCGAGCGGCGCGTTGGCGCACACCGACAGAGCAAGTGAGAGAACAGTTCTGGTGTCGGCCGGATCGATGATGCCGTCGTCCCACAGCCGCGCCGTCGAGTGGTACGGGTTGCCCTGCTCCTCGTACTGACGGCGGATGGGTTCCTTGAACCGCTCCTGCTCGTCCTCGGTCCACGGCTCGCCGGACGCCGACCGCTGATCGCTGCGCACGGTCGCGAGCACCGACGCCGCCTGCTCCCCGCCCATGACGGAGATGCGCGCGTTCGGCCACATCCACAGGAAGCGCGGCGAGTACGCCCGGCCGCACATCGAGTAGTTGCCCGCGCCGTAGGACCCGCCGATGACGACCGTCAGCTTCGGTACCCGGGCACACGCCACCGCGGTGACCATCTTCGCGCCGTGCTTGGCGATGCCGCCCGCCTCGTACTCCCGCCCGACCATGAAGCCGGTGATGTTCTGCAGGAACAGCAACGGGACGCTGCGCTTGTCGCACAGCTCGATGAAGTGGGCGCCCTTCACGGCGGACTCACCGAACAGCACACCGTTGTTCGCGACGATGCCCACCGGGTGACCGTCGATGTGCGCGAAACCGGTGACCAGCGTCGTGCCGTACTCGGCCTTGAACTCCTGGAACTGCCCACCGTCCACCAGGCGGGTGATCACCTCGTGCACGTCGTACGGGGTGCGCGGATCTGTCGGCACCACGTCGTACAGCTCCGACTGATCGCTCGCAGGCAGCGGTGTGCGTACCTCCCACGGCGACGGCGTGCGGGGGCCGAGGGTGGCCACGATCGCGCGGACCCGGCGGAGCGCGTCACGATCGTCGGTCGCGAGGTGATCCGTCACGCCCGAGATCTTGGAGTGGACGTCGCCGCCACCGAGGTCCTCGGCCGTGACCACCTCGCCGGTGGCCGCCTTCACCAGCGGCGGTCCACCCAGGAAGATGGTGCCCTGGTTGCGGACGATGATCGCCTCGTCGCTCATCGCGGGCACGTACGCGCCACCGGCGGTGCAGGACCCCATCACCGCCGCGATCTGGGCGATGCCCTTCGCACTCATCGTCGCCTGGTTGAAGAAGATCCGGCCGAAGTGTTCCCGGTCGGGGAACACGTCGTCCTGCATCGGCAGGAACGCGCCACCCGAGTCGACGAGGTACACGCAGGGCAGCCGGTTCTGCAGGGCGATCTCCTGCGCGCGCAGATGCTTCTTGACGGTCATCGGGTAGTACGTGCCGCCCTTGACCGTGGCGTCGTTGGCCACGACCATCACCTCGCGGCCCGACACCCGGCCGATTCCGGCGATCACACCAGCGCCCGGGCACGCATCGTCGTACATGCCGTTCGCGGCCAGCGGGGCGATCTCGAGGAACGGGCTGCCGTCGTCGAGCAGCGTGTCGACACGGTCACGCGGAAGCAGCTTGCCGCGGGAGACGTGCCGCTCACGGGAGGCGTCACTGCCGCCGCGGGCAGCGGCCGCCATGGCTCGGTGGAGCTCGTCGACCAGCGCGAGGTGGTCGTCCCGCCTGCTCGTGCGCTCGAATCGAGCACCGTCCAGCATCGTCATCGCTCAGCCCGTCCGTCAGTTAACACTCACTAACCAGGACAGTAAACGATGATTAACTGAAAGTCCACGGCGGATGCGTGGATCGCCAGGCGCGCGTCCGGAGCCACCCGATCGCTCGGAAATCTGCGGATCCGCGGATTCTCGCTCGACATCGGAGGACGAGACTCAGCGCTGCTCGACGACCAGCTTTCGGAAGCGGCTGCCCTGGAACACGATGGGCGCGACGTCGGAGTGCACCTCGAGACCGTGCACGCGCAGCAGGACGATGGCGTGATCACCCGCCGGCAGCTCCTTCTCGATCGTGGTGTCGAGCCACGAGGACGCGCCGTCGATGAAGATGGCCCCGTCGGGCGTCGTCTCCAGCGTCAGACCAGCGAACCGGTCACCCGTCTTCGCCGCGAGGCTGCGCGCGGCCACGTCGTGGGCCTCGCCGAGAACGCTGATGCCGATGTGCGTCGCGTCGCGGAACTTGGGCCACGTGGTCGACGTGTTCTGGATGCACACCGCGACCAGCGGCGGGTCGAGGGAGACCGACACGAAACTGCTCGCGGCCAGACCGACCGGCACGTCGCCGATGCGAGCCGCGATGGCGACGACCCCACTCGGGAAGGTGCCGTACGCCTGACGGAGGGTCGCCTGGTCGAGCTCGGAGGATGCGGTCTGACTCATGGAACCCCACGGTAGGGCCGCGCGCCATCCGCCGCCACCATCGCGGGCCCGGCACTGGGCAAGGTCACAGCCCCTGGATTCGGATCACGCCGAGCCCAACGGCGGGCCTCACTCGCAGCGGACGATCGGCACCGGGTCGTAGCGCACCGTGCGCGTGTTCCGCGAGATCTCCGCACCCGTCGCCGCGTCGCGGATGATCCGGGTGTCGCTGGTGGTGAAGCCGGGCGCTCCGCTCGACGCGACACATTGCTCTCCGCGCGGCAGCCGGACTGTGTCCGGCGTGGTGGGTCGGCTGCGGGAGCCGGTGATCGACTCCACCTCGACGGTCTTGGTGCCCCACAACCGCACGGTGACGGAGGATCCGTCGGCGAACGACTCGACGACCACACCCGTCGACGCCGGGTTCCGGAACTGCAGATCGATCGCGCCCTCGAAGACCGTCGCCTCGCGGGCCTCGGGGTAGCGGCTGATGTAGTAGCTGTGTTCGGTGTGATCGACGTCGTCCATGCCGCCGAAGTAGCCGGCGTTGTACAGGGTGGTGGCGAATTGGCTGATGCCTCCGCCGACGGCGCGATCGGGTCGGCCGTTGTCGATGATGCCCGACTCGACGAACCCCTGCGCCGTCCCGCGGGGACCGGTGTAGCCATTGAGTGAGAACGTCTCGCCCGGCTTCACCACGGCGCCGTTCACGATGTCCGCCGTGAGACCGATGTTGACACCCGACGCGTACTCGAACCCGCCGGTCGTGTACTCGCTGATCACTTCCCGGATTCCGAGAGCGTTCGCCGCGTCCGTGGTCAGTGCCGCCGGACGCGGTCCGTACTGCGCGACGGTGGTGCGCGCGTCACCGGACGCCGCCAGCAGGTCCGGCAGGGTGGCCAGTGTCTCCGGCCAGCGCACCTCGGTGCCGTCGACGGACGGAACCACCACGGGTCGACCCCCGGAGAAGTCGAAGCGCGCGTCGACGGGCCGGGTCTCGGTGGCCGCCAGCCCGGGCGCGAGGATGCCGATCGCGGCATTCGTGTCGTACACCGGCCGCAGACCGCCGTCGTCGTCCGGTTCGAAGCTCAGGACCTCGCCGACGCGATCGGGTGCGAGCGTCGTCGTCGCACCGTCCTCGCCGGTCACGACCACCGGCGCCGACACCGCGGGCGTCGCCACGTCCTGGATCGCCGCGTCGATCGCGGCAGCGTCGACCTCGACGTCCTCGACGACGACGGGGAGCTCCACCGGACCGCCCTCGGCCCAGTCGGTGCGGAACGCGGACGCCGCACCCGGTACGTCGAGCGTGCGTCCGGGAACGGGTCCGACGGCGCGGGGCACGCCGGCCTCGATGACCACGTCGCCCTCCACCGCGGGGCGGTCGACCTGCAGGGACAACGACCCGACGGCGGCGGTGAGTGCCGCGTCGTCGACCGTGGACACGACACCGATCTCGCGGGTGCCGAAGAACGACGCGAGCCTGGTGAACGGGGAGAGAGGCTGGTCGCCGGCACGATCGAGGGTTGCGGCCCAGTCGATTCCGAGACCGGCGGCGGCCGGGGTGAGCGTGGCGGCGACGTCGTCCGCGCGCACGTCCACCGGGGCGTCGGTGCGCGGACCCAGGGCGTCGCGGAGCCGGTTGTCCGCCTCCGCCACACTGCGGCCGCCGACCTCGACGCCCGCGACGGTCACGCCGCGGGGGATGTCACCGGTGGAGGTGAACCAGTCGGCGGCGTACAGGAGCGCGGCCACGGCGACGACGCCGCCGGCCGCGGACAGCGCGATCGTGCGCCGGCGGGTGGAGCGCGTGCCCTCGGGGGCGGTCCGGTGCTCGTGCTGCGCCGGTACGTCCTCGGTCACCCGGCTCCCTTCCGTCGTGCTGAACAGGCGCGTTCGCCCTCTGCTCGAGCCTACCCACTGGGGTCGGAGCCCGACTCCTCACGAAGACGGCTCCGCACCGCTGCCGGGTCGGGGGTCAGGCAGCGATGCGGAGCCATGAGGAGTATCGCCGGACGACCGCACTCGTTACAACTCGAATCAGACCGAACGTCCCGGATCTGTCAGGAGTCCCAATCGACTCGTTCCGCCATGGCCAGAAGTCGTGACCGCCGCGAAGGACTGCTTTCGCCGATCCAGGCGATCTGCCCGTACACCGAGGCACGGAAGTCCGGTACACCTGCACGATTCTGGGCAGCGGCACCGGTACGAACACTGTTGTGGAGCAGCGCGCGGAGAGCGTCGTAGCGGTCGCGGGGCGCCGCGGCACTCTCGTTCACCACCAGCCCGGCCAGCGTCTGCCGACGGTGTGCACGCGCCACGTGAGTCTTGTCACCGTTCACCACGAAGCCCTCGTCGCGCACGATGCGGTCGAGCGCCCAGAGGATCGTGCCCACATCGGTGTCCGACGGGCCCGACAGCGCCAGGTCGTCGGCGTAGCGGGTGTAGACGAGCCCACGGGCGCGGGCGAGACCCGCGACGCGACGGTCGAGTCCGCGGGCCACCAGATTGGCGAGCGCAGGCGAGGTCGGTGCCCCCTGCGGGAGGTGCGGGACGCGCAGCAGTGCCGCCTGAGTCCGGGGCAGACCGGCGACCTCGTCGACCGGCATCGCGGTGGTGCAGATGCCGGCGAGGACCGACGCCACCCGGTACGGGTACCCGCAGGCCTCGAAGACGGCGCGCACGCGCGGCCTCGTCACCGTCGGGAAGAAGTCCGCGAGATCGACCCGGACGACGACGTCCCGGCCCTCGTGCGGGCGCGCGAAGGTCACGGCACTCCGACCGGCCCGGAAACCGTGAGCGGCAGGATGCGGCACCACGTGATCGAGGACGCGGTGGAGCACGCGCCGCTGCATCTCGCGCAGTCTCGGCTTGGGAATCTCCAGGATGCGCGTCCCGCCGCGACTCTTGGCCACCTCACGAGCCCGGTAGTGGCGCAGCGGCGGAGCCGCCCGACGCAACCAGCCGCCGACGTCGGCGAACCAGTCGAGTTCGGAGACGGTGACGTCCAGGGACGCGGCGAGCTCGGCGGTCGTCGCGAACGCGGGAACCCCGAAGCGCACCGCCGGAGTGGGACGGACGGGCGGCGCGGGGAGGACGAACGGATCACCGGGATACCCGATGACCTCGAGGAGTTCGGCGGCGACCTCCGTCGAATCGGGTGCATGGTTGCGCCGCTCGAGGAGCCTGGTGATGAGAGTCTCGACGTCCGCGACGTGCTCGAACCGGGCCAGCACCTCACCGAGCTCGGTGCTGTTCCACGCGATGTCGACCAGGCGCGGTGCGATCATCCGCGCCGTGCGGTGATGCCAGAACGACTCGGACATCAGCGAGCAGTGGACCGAGGACGTGCGGCGGGGCGAGGCGACCTGAGACTCTCGTCGTCGTCGCAGGCCAGCACGCGAAGCGTGCATCGCTGCGTCGGACGCAGTGCCCGATTCCGTGAATGTTCCCGAGGGTTGCCCTCGAGGAGGGTCGCGCAGGACCCACTCTCGCCTCGCCACCGCTGCACCCCGCCACTGTGCCAGACGCAGACCGCTCGGTCCGGGAAACGGCAGAGGACCCGGCCACCCCTCGCAGCCGGGTCCTCGTGTTCGGTACGGGAGGCTCAGGCCTCCACGATGGCCGTGATGCCCTGGCCACCGGCGGCACAGATGGAGATGAGTCCGCGGCCGGAACCCTTCTGCGCCAACATCTTCGCGAGCGTGGCCACGACGCGTCCGCCGGTCGCCGCGAACGGGTGACCCGCGGCCAGCGAGGAGCCGTTCACGTTCAGCTTGCTGCGATCGATCGATCCCAGCGCACCGTCGAGACCCAGACGCTCCTTGCAGTACTCGTCGCTCTCGAAGGCCTGCAGCGTCGCGAGCACCACGGAGGCGAAGGCCTCGTGGATCTCGTAGTAGTCGAAGTCCTGCAGTGTCAGGCCGTTGCGCTCGAGCAGACGCGGGATGGCGTACGTCGGCGCCATGAGCAGGCCGTCCTTGTACGAGCCGTTGCCGTGGATGTAGTCCACGGCCGCGAACTCCGAGTCGACGAGGTGCGCGAGCACCGGCAGGTTGTGCTGCGCGGCCCACTCGTCGGTGGACAGCAGCACGGAGGACGCGCCGTCGGTGAGCGGCGTCGAGTTGCCGGCCGTCATCGTGGCGTCGCCCAGCGAGGTGCCGAACACGGGCTTCAGCTTGGCCAGCTTCTCGGCCGTGGAGTCCGGACGCAGGTTGTCGTCGCGGGTCAGACCGAGGTACGGGGTGACCAGGTCGTCGAAGAAGCCACTGTCGTAGGCCTTCGCCATGTTCTGGTGGCTGGCCGCGGCGAGGGCGTCCTGGTCCTCGCGGCGCACGCCGAACTCCTTGGCCGTGACGGCGGCGTGCTCGCCCATCGACATGCCGGTGCGGGGCTCGCCGTTCTTCGGGATCTCGATCCCCAGCATCGACGGGCGGACGCCCGCGAGCAGCTTGAGGCGGTCGGCGGTGCTCTTCGCCCGGTTGAGCGTGAGCAGGAACTCGCGCAGCTCGTTGTTGACGCTGATGGGCGCGTCGGACGTGGTGTCGACACCGCTGCCGATTCCCACGTCGATCCGGCCCGACGCGATGGCATCGCCGACGGCGATGACCGTCTGCATGCTCGTGCCGCAGGCCTGCTGCAGGTCGAACGCCGGGGTGTACGGGCTCAGCGCGCTGCCCAGGACGACCTCGCGGGTGAGGTTGAAGTCGCGGCTGTGCTTGAGCACCGCACCACCGGCCACGAGGCCGAGCCGCTCACCCTGCAGGTTGAAGCGGGAGACGAGACCGTCGACGGCCGCCGTCAACATGTCCTGGTTCGAGGCGTTGGCGTACACCTTGTTCGAGCGCGCGAACGGTATTCTGTTTCCACCGAGGATCGCGACGGGGCGCTTCTCTTTGCTGGTCATCGAACGATTCTCCCTGTGCGCAGATGGCGCGGCCACAGTCGGGGCCGCTTCGTCGTGGACTCTATTCTTACTCACGAGTAAGTTACTTGTCGATACCGTTCGACATACCCGACACGAAGGTAGGAACATGGCAGCCACCAAGGGAGCCCCTGACCTCTACTCGCAGTTCCTCTCCTCTGCTCCCGGCGCGTTTCTCGCCAAGCAGGCGGGACTGCCGAAGCCGGAGACTCTGCGTCGCTACCAGCCGGGCGAGCCTCCGCTCGCCGGCCCGGTCCTGATCGGCGGCAGCGGTCGCCTCGTCGAGCCGCTGCGCGTGCTGCTCTCGGACTACCCCGCCGCGAGCCCCCACGACGACAAGCTGGGCGGCCTCGTGTTCGACGCCACCGGCATCGAGAACATCGAGCAGCTCGAGCAGCTGTACCAGTTCTTCCAGCCCGCGGTCCGCAACCTCGGACCGTCGAGCCGCGTCGTCGTCCTCGGCACCACGCCCGAGGAGACCGGCGACATCGAGGAGCACATCGCTCAGCGCGCCCTCGAGGGCTTCACCCGCAGCGTCGGCAAGGAACTGCGCCGCGGCGGCACCGCGCAGCTGGTCTACGTCTCCCCCGACGCCGCGCCGGACCTGTCCGGTGTCGAGTCCACCCTGCGCTTCCTGCTCTCGGCCAAGTCCGCGTTCGTGTCCGGCCAGGTCATCGCCGTCGGCAAGGACGGGTCCACGGCTCCCGCCTCGTGGGACCGGCCGCTCGAGGGCAAGGTCGCTCTGGTCACCGGCGCCGCCCGTGGCATCGGCGCCACCATCGCCGAGGTTCTCTCACGCGACGGCGCGCACGTCATCTGCGCCGACATCCCCGCGGCCGGCGAGGCCCTCTCGCAGACCGCCAACAAGGTCGGCGGCACGTCGCTGGCACTCGACGTCACGGCTCCCGACGCCGCCGAGGTGCTCGAGAAGCACGTGAAGGAGCGCCACAGCGGCGGCCTCGACATCGTCGTCCACAACGCCGGCATCACGCGCGACAAGCTCCTCGCCAACATGGACGACGGCCGGTGGAACTCCGTCATCGGCGTCAACCTCGCAGCGCCGCACCGCCTCACCACCGCTCTGGTGAAGTCCGGCACGCTGAACGACGGCGGCCGCGTGATCGACGTGTCCTCCATCGCGGGCATCGCCGGCAACCGCGGCCAGACCAACTACGGCACGTCCAAGGCCGGCGTCATCGGCCTGGTGCACGCCGAGGCACCCGAACTGGCGAAGAAGGACATCACCATCAACGCGGTGGCGCCCGGCTTCATCGAGACGGCCATGACCGCGGCCATTCCGTTCGCCACTCGCGAGGCCGGCCGCCGGATGAGCTCGCTGCTGCAGGGCGGCCAGACCGTCGACGTCGCGGAGACCATCGCGTACTTCGCGAGCCCGGCCTCCAACGCTGTCACCGGTCAGATCGTCCGCGTGTGCGGCCAGTCCCTGATCGGAGCGTGAGCGACGTGGCCACGGTGATCCCGCTCGACGGCCCGCCGAGGATCCGCGACATCTACACCCGCGCGGCTCTCGACTCGCTGCCGATCATCGGCGGCGGCAAGCGCACGCCGACGGCACCGGACGCGACGTACACCCTCGGCGGAATCCGGATCGATCGGGACAACCTCGCGACGTACGCCAAGGTGACCGGCCTCCGTCTCAGCGACACCCTGCCGCTGACGTACCCCTTCACCCTGGTGTTCCCCACCGTGATGTCCCTCATGGTGTCCAAGGACTTCCCGTTCGCGGCCATGGGATCAGTGCACGCGGAGAACGTGATCGAGAGCTTCCGCCCCGTCGGGACCTCGGAGCCGCTCGACATCGCGGTGCACGCGGAGAACGTCCGCGAGCACCGGAAGGGACTGCTCGTCGACGTCGTCAGCGACGTGTCGGTGGGCCGAGAGCTGGTGTGGCGTCAGACGTCCACCTTCCTCAGCCTCCAGAAGACGTCGCTGTCCGGTGGACCTCGCGAGGCACCGCCGGCCGACGAGGTCCCGCCGCCGCCCACCTCGACTCTGCGGGTGGACCAGAAGACCATCTCGCGCTACGCGGCGGTGAGTGGTGACCGCAACCCGATCCACGTCTCGTCGCTGGGCGCCAAGGCCTTCGGCTTCCCGCGCACCATTGCTCACGGGATGTGGAGTGCGGCGGCCGTACTCAGCGCCGTCGACGGCAAGATCCAGGACCGTGTCACGTACTCGGTGCGCTTCGGCAAGCCGATCGTGTTGCCCGCCAAGATCAACGTGTACGCCGAGCGGGTGGGCACGGGCGTCGGGCCGGGGCAGTGGGACGTGGCGCTGAAGCACCCGAAGAAGGGCTACCCGTTCCTGACGGGCACCCTGCGCTGACTCCGCGTCGGAACTCCTCCTCCGCACCCCTCCTCGACTCGCCGGTTCCGCGGGTTCGGGGAGGGGTGCGGTCGTCGGTCGGTCGAATGAGTGACACGGGCTCGACGCGACCGTAGCGTTCTCGGGCATATGCCCCGTTTCCCATCGTGACGCGGTCTCTCGCGACTGTTTCTCGGTTTGCCGAACACCTCGGGGCGAGCGCGACGACGAGGAGCACGACATGGCGGAACCGACGACGAGTACGGGCGCGGTTCGAGCCACCTCGTTCTTCGTGCACCCCGCAGCCCTCTGCGAGAGCGACTCGGTCGGCGACGGGACCCGGGTCTGGGCGTTCGCACACGTTCTCGCCGGCGCCGTCGTGGGCAAGGACTGCAACGTGTGCGACCACGCCTACATCGAGGGGAGAGCCGTGGTCGGCGATCGGGTCACCGTCAAGAACCGGGTCCTGATCTTCGACGGAGTCACCGTGCAGGACGACGTGTTCCTCGGCCCGGGCGTCACCTTCACCAACGACCTCCGCCCACGCGCCCACGTCAAGAAAGGGCCGGACGCGCTGATGCGCACTCTGGTGGAGCAGGGGGCCACCCTCGGCGCGGGTGTCGTGGTGGTGTGCGGCACGACGATCGGTCGTCACGCGTTCGTCGCCGCCGGTGCCGTCGTGACTCGGGATGTCCCGGATCATGCCGTCGTGGTGGGTAATCCGGCACGTCGCATCGGGTGGGCCTGCCGGTGCGGCGAAAGCCTTCCGGAGGATCTCGTGTGCGGCTGCGGTCTCTCGTACGGACTCGTCGACGGCGTTCCGGCACCCAGCGTGGCTCGACTTCCATGACCGAGCCGATCTCCCGCATCGAGCGTTCGACGGCCCACTTCGTCACCGGCGGCGATGCCACCGTCACCGCCCTCGTCGTCACCTACAACAGTGCCGACTCCATCGGCGGCCTCCTCGACAGTCTCAGAACGGAAGCAGCTGGAACCACCCTCCGGGTCGTCGTGATCGACAACGACTCGGCGGACGACACCGCAGCGCGGGTACACGAACATCCCGATGTCGTGTTCGTCGACGCCGGTGGGAATCTGGGATACGCCGCCGCGATCAACCTGGGTATGGAGCGCGTGGATCGGTCCGACGCGATCCTCGTCCTCAATCCGGACGCGCGGGTGTCCGCGGGGTGTGTCGAGGCTCTGGTGGCCGCCGTGACCGAACCCGATGTGGCCGCGGTAGTGCCGTTGCTCCAGGACGAGTACGGTTCCGTCTCTCCGTCGCTTCGTCGTGAGCCGGCCCTGCTCGCCACCGCTGTCGACGCCGTTCTCGGTGCGTACGTCCCGCGCAGACCTCGGGCACTCAGTGAGACGGTCCGCGATCCGAAGGCCTACGCCACTCCGCACGACATCGACTGGGCCACGGGTGCAGCCCTGATGATCGACGCCGATGCAGCACGTCGAGTGGGCGCGTGGGACGAACGCTTCTTCCTGTACTCGGAGGAGACCGATTTCTTCCGACGTCTCCGCACGGTGGGCCGCGTCCGGTTCGTACCCGATGCCGTGGTCGTGCACACGGGCGCCGGGTCGGGATCGTCTCAGGCACTCCAGAACCTGCTGTCCGTCAACAAGATCCGATACGCGGAGATGTATCACGGCAGACTGTGGAGCACGGCCTTCCGACTGTGTGCGGTGGTGTCCGAGATCGCGCGGACAGGATCCGCGTCCCATCGTGCGACCCTCCGAGTGCTGGTCGATCGGCGGCGCTGGACGCACCTGCCGTCAGCTCGACAACGGCCGGTCGAGGGCCGCACGGGGATGGGAACGGTCATCGTTCCCGCACACGACGAGGCAGCCGTCCTCGCACGCACACTGCGACCGCTGTCCGATCTTGCCGACCGCGGGGTCGTCGAGGTCATCGTCGCCTGCAACGGCTGCACGGACGACACCGCTGACGTCGCGCGGCACTTTCCCGGCATCACCGTGATCGAGACGTCCGCCGCGTCGAAGACCGAAGCAATGAACGCGGCGGATGACATCGCCATGTTCTGGCCGAGGATCTACCTCGATGCGGACGTGGTGATGACTCCGAAAGCCGTGACGGACGTTCTCACGCGGCTCACCGCGGGCGCGCCCATGTCTGCACGTCCTCGCTCCCGATACGACACCGGGCACAGTTCCTTCCTGGTGCGCCGCTACTACGCGGCCCGACAACGACTGTCGACCTTCGACGGACACCTCTGGGGTGCGGGGTGCTACGGCCTCACCGAGGAAGGCCACCGCCGCCTGGGCCGATTCCCGTCGGTCGTCGCGGACGACGTCGTCGTCGACGGACTGTTCCGGGGGGACGAGAAGTGCGTGGTACTCACCGATCCCGTGGTGATCTCGGTTCCCAGGACTGTCGCGGCCTTGCGGACCGTTCTGTCCCGGACCTACCGAGGTAACACCGCCGTCGCCCGAACCACGCAGACATCGAGCACGTTCCGAGAACTTCTCCGCTCGGTGCGAGGTCCCGTCACCGCTTTCGATGCGGCGGTGTACGCCGGATTCGCACTCGTCGGACGCCGCGCCGCGCGACGCGTGGTCGACACCGGCTGGGCTCGCGACGAATCGAGCCGAATCGGATCATGACCCGGCAGGCGGGAGACCACAGCCGTCGAGTCCGGTGATGCGGTAGACGTGTGCACTGTTCGAATCCGCGAAATCGTCCACGATCACACCCTTGTCGACCTCGACCCGACGGTCCTCTCCGACCACGTCCGCGGTCGAGTCGACAGCGCAGGACAATGTCATACGTCCAGTGGCACCGCCCTGTTCGGACATCGCCAGAACATGAACCACCCCATCGGTGTACTTGACCATCGTGTCCAGTCCCGGCGCCGACGCGAGAAACCCGTCGAGGTAGGGAGAGTTCAGGACCGGTGCCAGCTCGGTGATTCTCGCGTTGACGTCACCGACGCGCTCGAGCATGCCGCGGCCGCAGTCCAGAAGAACGTGCTGCGATCGGCACTCGCCGCCGAAGCTGTGGTTGAAGTACACGACACCCTGCGCACCGTGAATGATGCTGCTCCACACCGCACCTTCCACCTCCGCCGGTTCGATCGCTCGTCGAGATTCGGCGAACGGCTGACCGACCTCGACGAACGCCCACACCGGCTTGCTCCCCGCCGGCTCCACGAGTGATCTCACACGATCCACAGTCGCACCGTAGTTGGACGCGCGAAGGCATTCGTCGGGGTCGAGATCCACGCCGTCCTTCAGCAGCGTCCCGCCCTCGGTGGCGTCACAGATGTTGGGATCGGTGAACCAGTAGGCATCGGCGGACACCACGTCCTGGTAATCGTTCACGAACTTGCTCGACTGCTCGTCGGTTCCCCAGAACAGCACGCTCTTACCGTAATTGGTGTAGGTCAGACGCGTGCGATCACTCTGGGCCTCGAGCGCGTCCATGACCGTGTAGCCGCACTTCTCCGTTGCAGGAACGCAGATCTCGCCCTCTCCCGGGTAGAGACCTGTCCACGTCGCGTCACCCGGCCCCGCCCACATGTCGGCTTCGTCGGTGGTCACTCGACCGTCGGTGGGACCGTCCGAGCGCGACGACAGAACGTACATGCCGTTGAGGCCGATACGGGCGAGATCCGTGTCCGGTGTCGGTTCGACATACGTGGTGAACGAGGCCGCGGAGTACGAGGGCAGACGCGTGTCGTCGACCACTGATTCGGCCCAGACTCCGATGGGGAAGAACCCCGGGTCCGATGGCAGCGACGGCGAGAACTGCGAGAAGTACGTCGCCCCGCCGTCGATCTCGCGCAGCATCGGACGACCGTCGCTCCGATGTGCGCTCGACGGGACACCGCACGCGGCGGACAGCATCACTGCGCCGACCACGGCTGCTGTTCGAACCTTCACACTCGACCCTCCTGCACCACCGGATCGTGCCGTACCGACTGCACGTGTCCGCAGATCATGCCGTACCGAATGCCGGTTACACCACACGGAAGAATCATGCGATCGAACGACTTCCGGTTTACCGAACCGTGAGTATGTTTGTCGGAGAAAGGCCGATGTCGGGGGATTTTCGTCTTTCGCTCTCAGCACCCGACTCGAGGATGTCGCATTGATGGCAGCACGGGGCGTTCGCGCGATCGACGTGCGGGCACCAGGGCGGGACGCCACCACAACGGTTCCGCTTCTGTTGCGCGTCACGATCTTCGCTGCCCTCGTCCTCCCCGCCAACATGGTCTTCGAGGCGATCGGTGCTTCCGGCTACCTGGCGATGCTCATCGGGCTCGCGCTGTTCGCGGTGTGGGTGGCCGCCGTGACGTGGGGCGTGCACGATCCCACGAGAGTCCGTCATCCCGCCCGCATCGGTCTCTGCCTCTTCTGGGTCGCCACCGTGGTCTCGTACCTGCGAATGGGAGGTGTCGAGCCGATCCAACGCGCCGCCGCAGATCGGTGGCTGTTGGCTCTGTTCGCGATGTCCGTCCTCGTCCTCGCCACCGCCGAATGCGTCCGCACCGTCGAGCAAGCCCTCGTCATCGCCCGCACCGTCGCTCTCGGTGCCAGTGTGACAGCCGCGGTCGCCTTGTGGCAGTTCGTCGTCAAGACCGATCCCCTCGACCTGGTCCGCTCGATGATGGTCGGTATGACCGACAACGGCGGCGGCACCACGTTTCAGGGGCGTGGCCTGCTGACCCGGGTCGCGGGTAACACCTTCACCCCCATCGAACTCGGTCTCGTCACCGCGATGATTCTGCCGTTCTGTGTGTGGCGCGCACTCTTCGACACCTCGGGACGCCACTGGGTGCACTGGTTGCAGTGCCTGCTCATCGCGTTCGCCTCGTTTCTCACGGTGTCTCGTTCAGCTGTGCTGGGTCTCGTCGTCGCCGCCGTCGTCACGGTGCCGTTTCTTCCCCGGCACGCCCGACGGTGGGCAGCGATCGCCATTCCCGTTCTCATCGTCGGCGTGTTCGTCACGGTTCCCGGCCTCATCGCCACGCTCAGTGCCACCGTGCGCGCCGACAGCGGAAACGATCCGTCCCTGGCGACTCGGGTGAACAACTACCCCCGGGTGCAAGCCATGATCGTCGAACGCCCGTGGTTCGGTACAGGGCCGGCGACGTACTTGCCCACCAACGCACTGGAGATACTCGACAATCAGTACTTGCACACGGCCGTGGAGATGGGGCTGTTCGGACTCGCTGCGCTCATCGCACTCTTCCTCTGCCCCATCGTCGCCTCGCTGTCGGTGGCTCTGTGGTCGCGGGACCCGGCACTGAAGTTGCTCGCGGCGAGCGCCGCCGCGGCGTGTCTGGTCGCGGCCGTAGGGTCGGCCACGTTCGATTCGCTCTCGTTTCCGGTGTTTCGGCTCATCTGCCCGGTCTTCTTCGGCATGTCCGGCGTCGTCTGGATCATGGCCCGGAACGCGCCCTCCCGCTCGGCAGCACCATCGCACACGGCCGACTCACCCGGCCCGTCAGTTCGTTTCAGTGAGAGGACCTGATATGGATCCGATGTCGGTACTGCGCATCCTGTGGCGACACAAACTCGTCGCCCTGCCGTTCGTCGTCCTGACGATCGCCTTGTTCACGGGCGCCCTGTTCTTCGGGCCTCGCGCGTACCAGGCCACTGCCAGCTACGCGATGATCACGCCGTCGCTGCCGAGTGCGATCGAGATCGAATCGAGCCCGGCGCTGGGAGCGGCGACAGACAATCCCTACCTCCGATCCGCCGACCCGACGCTGGTTCTGCAAGTAGGCAAGACGCGGCTGTCGTCGGAGGAGTCGGTGCGGACACTGCAGTCCGAAGGATTGTCGACCGACTTCGTCGTCGGATCGGGACTGTCCACCAGTGCACAGATACTCACGATCACGGCGAACGCGGAGAGTCCGGAGGTGGCGGTCCGGAGCGCGCAACGGTTGGGAGAGATCCTCGATGATCAGATACGCCAGGTGCAGCTCGTGAACGGCGCGTCGGATCGCTACCTGATCACGGTCCAGACGATCAACGAGGCAACCGGCGCCGCGGAGCGTGTGTCCAGCCGACTGCGCAACGCAGCCGTCGCCGGCATCGGCGGAGTCGTCCTACTCATCGCAGCGGTGGCGATGGCACGCGTCATCGACGAACGTCGTTCCGGCGCGACCAGGTCCACACCGGACACCCGGGTGGTCGCCGAAACGCCGACGACCGTCCGCGATGTGTCGCATCAGCCGCAGAACCAGGTCCGCCGCGACCCTATGCCGCACCGTCCGGCCGATCCCCCGCGTCCGCTCGCACCTCGTACGGGGCCTCCACGGATCGCACCGAGCCCGCCGGTTCGCCGTGGTCAGATCGTGACTCCCCCAGCCAACGGTCACGCATCGCGTCTCGGTGCCCGGCCGGCGCCGGTCAGTCAGAGCCCGCGGAGCAAGTGACTCGCATCAGAAGGTGCCGTCGCGGTGCCACCGCCGCCAGGAAGCGTCCGTCCGCACCTTTCTGGCCAGACGCCGCCCGACATACAGAGGGTGCGTCGCCGACCCGCGACCTCGTCGCATCCGCCGAATGAGAGTGCGCCACCCGTCGAGCGATGTCGGGTCCTCCACCGCGTCACGCACGAAAGCGACATACCCGTTCACCAGGTCATGGTCGACCTCCCGTCGGTCGTAACAGCCAGTGGCCATGGCGATCCCGTACTCGGCCACGGCTCGAACCGCGGTGCGATGCAGCTCGGCGGCGGCGGGAATCTGCCCAGCCGGCCCGGAGAACAGCACGTCGAACGCGTCCCTCCGCTCGTACAGATCACGCAGTGGATCCACTTCACGACTGGACAGACTCCGCGGGTGATCCCGGTGCCACGCCTGGTCGACGCCGCGGATGTACGCCACGTCCGCGAACGCCGCGATCCGAAACCACATCTCCATGTCATGCGTGTGCGCCAGCGGCATCTGCCCACCGACTCGGTCCACCACTGACTTCCGCATGAGCACCTCGGGCGAGGTGATCACGTTCAGCCCGTCGCGACACCTGTCCGCCAACCATTCTCGCCCCGACCATATGGTCCATCCCGTCGGTGAGATCCGCGGTGCCGGCAAGTGCTCGTCCGCGACATGGAGGGGATGCCCGTACACGAGTCCCACCTCGGGATGGGCACGAGCGAGTGCAACCGCTCGGTGCAGTGACCCGGGGGTGAGCATGTCGTCGGCATCGAGTCTCACCAGGTACTCACCCGAAGCGACGCGGAGACCGTCGTTGAACGTGTCGACCGGGCCTCGATTGTGGTGGTGGGCCACGACGGACACCCGTCGGTCCGTCGCCGCCCACCGCCTCGCGATCGCGAGGCTTCCGTCGGTCGAGGCGTCGTCCACCACGATCACCTCCACAGACACGCCCACCTGCGAGAGAACGCTCGTCACAGCGTCGGAGAGGTAGTCGGCGTAGTCGAAACACGGGATCACGACCGACACGGTTGCGGCGCCACGCCTCGCACCGACGACGTCGTGCGAGGCACCGCCGCGACCTCGGCGAATCATTCATCACCCCGCAGGGCCTTGCGGCGTGTGAGCACACGCCGAGTGTCGAGTCCGAATTTCATCGAACGGGCGGCAGACACGAGAAGTCCGACAGCGCGCCGCCGAGGTGGGTCGGCGACGATGCGTTCGTACAACTGGGTGAGGTCGGCAGCCACGATGCCCAAGGCGAACCGTTGTTCGACGACGCGGAGGCCGTATGCACCGAGGGTCGAGCGCCGAACACTGTCGTCCACGATGGTACGAAGCGCCGCGCGGAGGTCCTCGGAACCGCGACCACGCTGCCCGAACCATCCGTTGTCGTAGAATTCTCCGATCGTCGACTCGTCCAACAACTTCCAGAATCCGAGTTCTCCCTGAACGATCAGCGGTTTCGCGAAAGCCATACTCTTCAGAGCCGAACTACCCATCCCCAACATGATGTCCGCGCAGTTGTACGCTGCGCGCGGATCGAGCATGGCACCGACTGCGTTGACCACGATCTCACCGTGCGCAGAGTTGACTGCCGCGGCGCGCGCTCGAACTTCGGCTAGTCCCGACCCGTCTCCCACGATCAGCAGTCTCACCGGGAAATGCTCGGCCAGTTCGCCCACGACCTCGATCGCGTCGAAGACGCCATGTACCTTGCCCAGGTCAGTCGTCAATCGGCACACTATTCCGACCACGATGTGATTCTCGAGGAATCCGAACGAGACTCGGTCCAGCATCCCCTCTCCAGGGGTGTTGTGGGTCGTGTCGACGGGGGGCTCCGTCAGGTGAACCGACGACCAATCCACTCGGTGTCGGTACATCAGTTCTTCGGTACCCACCGTCAGCGGGAGGTGACGAGCGAGGAAGTGCGGGACGTCCATGGACAGCACCGTGGTGAGAACCGGAACGCGGAGAAACAAGTGGGGACCGAAGGTCGACTCCAGACTGGGTCCCCACTCGTAGGCATGGACCATGTCGATGGATTCCTGTCTCACCAACCTTGTGAGCTCTCTGACCGAGGAGACCGAGAAGTTTGCATCGGTGCTCTTGTGCACCCGGCGAAGACCCATGTCTTTCACCAAGGGGTCGAGAACCCCACTGGGTGCGTACACGGTCACGTCGTGTCCGGCATCCTGCACCGCTTTCGCCAGTTCCAACGCGTTGATCTGGCTGCCACCCATGCACATCTGATGCGGAATGACGAGAATCTTCACTGTCGACTCACAGAAATGCGACCGGCATTCTCGAGGATGTCCACCACCATGTCCGCCGAACGGTCCCAGGAGCCGGTCCTTCTGTCCGCGGCCGCCGACGCGGACAACGACCCGTTCGAGCCGGCATCCACAAGTTCGCACAAGCGGTCTGCGATGGCCGTCGGGTTCGGTGCTGCCCATGCGACACCAGGGTGCTTCATGTCGGCCCGTGCCATGCCGCAGTCGTTGACGACCGGGATCGTTCCGCACATCAGCATCTCCTCCACCACCAGTGAGATGTTGGTGAACGACATACCTATTCCCGCAATGGTGGTGTTGTACAGGTCGGCGAGTTCTGCGGGAGCCAGGTGCGGGTGGACGACAGCGGGAGCTGACATGGAGAACGGTCGGGCACCGATGACGTGGATCGTGTGGTTCGGCCGTCGTTCATGAAAGAGGTCCAGCGCGAGACCGGCGAGGGTCGAACCCCGCCGCGCGGTGGTCGGTCGCGAGTAGAACGCGACGCCGTGTCGTCGACCGTTGTCGTTGGTCAACGAATACGTGTCGACATCGCAGCCGAACGGGACCAAGACACAGTGTGCCCCTGTGTTTCCGACTATCTCGTCGTGCACCATTCGCCCGAGAGCCAAGATCTCGAAGCCGAAGCGATACGTGTCCTCCGCCAGTGCGTATTCGCTTCCCCGAGGATAGAAGTACGGTTCGTAGTCCTGCACGAAGTACACCCGCCTTCCCGCCTTCTGTGGTCGCGACGCGAGAACGTGCGCGGTCTGCCAG
Organism: Rhodococcus sp. MEB041; assembly: GCF_030208955.1. Classification (NCBI taxonomy): domain Bacteria; kingdom Bacillati; phylum Actinomycetota; class Actinomycetes; order Mycobacteriales; family Nocardiaceae; genus Rhodococcus; species Rhodococcus sp. MEB041. The sequence goes on along the minus strand of NZ_JARVSZ010000003.1, from coordinate 392,522 downwards.
GACGTCGCGACGAACACGTCCGAATCGCACAGCCCCGAGTCGATGTCCGCGACGTCAGCCTGAACCTCCGGCCAATGCCGTCGAATGATTGCAGTGAAATCGGCGAGTTGCACGCCGTAGGGGTCGTACAGGTGAAGCACACACGTGTGTCCGGCGGCTTCCAGCCTGCGGATGAATCGGAACATGGTCGTGTGGCCGCCCGATCCCGGCCCGGGAGGAGCGCAGATCCACGAAACAGTGAGGGGTCGACCAGGATCGACAGGACCTGCGGATTCGGTCCACCAGATCTTGGTCGAATCGGCAACGTCCTGCACGCGCAGGGGGAAGTCGAGTTGCTCGGCACCCGACGCCTGGTACGCCTTCCGCGCCACGCGTTTCACGAGCTCGTTCACGCCGCCGGTCAGTGCGATTCGCACGAGTCTCGACACCGATGTCGTCGTCCCGAACATGCTCATACCCGATGCGCTCCTCGTGCTCTCGCGACGACCGTCGGACGATCGTCGTCGGGGTGTCGGACGATGCCGACGACCCAGTGTCGAATGACGACGCCGTAGAGGAGCAGCCCGGCGACTCCGGCCGCCGACGCCTGAAGAATCGGATGCTCGAATGTTCGCGCCACGAAGATCACTGGACATACCGCGACCGTTCCGGCCACGACGGGAGGCAGAAGCCCTCGCGCCAGAGCGGCGAGATCGGCGCCTCGACGCTGCGCTGCGACGAGGTAGGCCGGCGCCACCAGAACGACGCCCACGATGGTGTGTGCCCACGCCACTCCGACTATCCCGTGACCATGTGCCCCGACGATCACCGCGGGAACCAGGCCGACGACCCACAGGATCTGGATCCACAGGACGGCCCGCGGCGCTCCTCGTGCCGTCAGGTAGGTGGCGAAGAGATCGAACATCACGCGGAGCGCACCGAAGACACCGAGGGCGGCCAGCGCTCCGGTGGCGCCGCTCCAGTTCGGGCCGTAGAGCGTGGCGATGATAGGACCGGCGAGTAGTGCCAGCAGTCCGCCCGCCGGAAGGGCCGCCGCCCACGTCAACGCACCGGCCCGCGCCAGCGAGCGATCAGACGCAGCACTCTCCGCGTCGGGAACTGCGAACCACGGGAGCGCCACCGAGCGGACAGCCTGACCTATCGCGGTCATCGGCCACGTCGACACGTTGAAGGCGAGTACGTAGAGGCCGAGCGCGACCTCGCCCCCGATCCGTCCCACGATCACGTTGTCGACACTGATCACGACCCAGGACAACAGGTTGGCGCCGGCGATGGGCAGGCCGAATCTGACTGCCGGGCTCACTCGTGCACTGTCGAACCCGAAACGCGGCCGCACGCCGGCACCGAGGTACTGCACCGTGGTGGAGGCGGCCTGCGCGGCGACGCGAGACACGGCCAGCGCCATCGGACCCATTCCGAGCGAGACCAGGACGAGGGTGACGGTGGTCCCGACCACGAAGTCCGCGGCCGACGCCATCAACACCTGCTTCTGGTGGTATCGCCTCAGCAGAAGGGCGTACGGCACCAGACCCGCGGAACCCACCGGAATGGAGAGTGCGATCACGGACACCACCGCAGCCGAACCGGCGACCCCGAACGCACGCTCGACCAGTCCCGATGCGGACATGACGAGTATGCAGAGGGCCAGACCGACGCTCAGCCCGATCGTGGCCACGGTGGGTCCGTCACCGTCGGGGTCCTTCGAGCGAATCAGCCCTGCACTGAGACCCAGATCCGAGATCGACATCAGGATCGTCGACACGGTCAGGGCCACGGCGAAGACGCCGAAGTCCGCCGGGGTGAGTAGTCGCGCGAGCACGATTCCCACGACGAGGCTTCCGAACCGCATCAGGAGGGACCCGCCGGCACCCCACGCCAGGGCGCGACCGATCGTCGACGATCCCAGACGAATCACGGTCTCACGAACCAGCGGGGGTCAGTGCTCGCATCGCCCCCGCCATCACGTCGGCGACCCGCTCCTGCTGCGCCGCGGTGATGTGGGCGAACATCGGCAGGGACAGGATTCTGTCCGAGGCCGCCTCGGACACCGGGAAGCTGCCGGGTCCTCTGCCCAGGTGCCGGTAGGCCTCGGTCAGGTGGATCGGCGTCGGGTAGTGGATTCCCGTGCCGATACCCGCAGCCGCCAGTTCGGCCGCCACCCGGTCACGATCGTCGAGTTGCACGACGTAGAGGTGCCACACGTCGACATTGCCCGGGAGCGATTGCGGGAGAGTGAGTTCGGCGATGCCACCGAGCAGATCGGCGTAGCGCGCGGCGGCGGCGCGCCGAGCGTCGTTCCACCGGTCCAGACGCGCCAACTTCGCCGACAGCACGACTGCCTGCAGCGCGTCGAGTCGTGAGTTCACACCCACGACATCGTGGACGTACTTCCGAGAACTGCCGTGCGCCGCGATGGTGCGCACGCGGTCGGCCAGGAGGGGGTCGGACGTCACGACGGCACCGGCATCGCCGGCGGCACCGAGATTCTTGCCGGGATAGAAACTGGTCGCCGCGGCCACGCCGAGAGAGCCGGCCGGGCGGCCGTGCCGCGTCGCACCCTGTGACTGGGCGGCGTCCTCGATCACCACAGTGCCGTCGGCCTCGCACAGTCGAATCAGTTCTTCCACCGGCGCCGTCTGACCGTAGAGGTGAACCGGAAGAACGGCAGCGGTTCTCGACGTCAGCGAACGCTCGACGGCCGCAGGATCGATGAGGAGTGACGTCGGGTCGACGTCGACGAGTACCGGTGTCGCCCCGACCCTCGACACCGCTTCCGCCGTCGCGATGAACGTGTTCGCCGGGAGAACGACTTCGTCTCCTGCACCCACACCGACGGCTCGCAACGCCAATTCGATGGCGTCGGTACCGTTTCCGACACCCACACAGTGGTCCACTCCGACGAACTCGGCGTACGCAGATTCGAACTCGCCGACGGCCGGACCGCCGATGAAAGCCGCTCGACGCAGGATGTCCTCCACTCGCGGCATGATCTCGTCATGGATCTCCGCCTGCTGTGCGGCGAGGTCGACGAAGGGAACGCTCATGCCGCACCTGCGCCGGTCATCGGCACGGCCGGGCATCCCACCCGCGTCTCACCGGGCGGGACGTCGGACACCGCCACCGCCGCCATGCCCAGAACACTGTCTCGGCCCACGGTGAGATTCTCCCGTACCGAGCTGTTCATTCCCAGGTACGCACCGCTCTGTACGTGCACTCCACCTCCCAGAACTGTTCCTGCGCAGAGAGTCACGTAATCATCGACCGTACAGTCGTGTGTCAGGACCACGTGGGGCATCACCACCACGTGAGCACCGACCGTGACGTCGGCGGTGAGAACAGACCCCGCGAGAATCACCGAACCGACACCCACCGTGCATCCCTGCGGAATGCGCACGGAGGGATCCACGATCGTCGCGAAGCGGGACGGCTCGACTCCACCGGCGACGACGCGCCGCACGATGGCGGCGCGAGCCGACCCGGATCCGGCGCAGACCACGAACGAGCACTCGGGATGATCGACGGCGTCGCGACTGGTTCCCGCGATCGTCCACGATCCGAAGCGCGTTCCGACTCTGCGCAGGTCGTCGTCCAGCACCGCGACCACATGGTGCTCGCCACCGGCCCGGACCGCGGCGGCGACCTCGCGCGCGAGGCCGGACGCGGCGATGATCACCAAGGATCTGCTCATGACGTCCTCGACATCACCGCGACCACGCGGTCGTGCTCGTCGTCCGTCATCGCGTGGAACAGCGGCAGAATCAACGTCGACGCGGTGAGATGCTCGGTGACCGTCAGATCGCCCATCACGGCGTCACTTCCGATATAGGCCGGTTGCAGGTGCGTGGCCATGATTCCGCGACGTGCCGAGATGTCGTGCGCTGCAAGGTCACGAAGGTAGTCGTCGCGACTGCGAGCGGCGTCCGCTCCGATCTCGACCCAGAAGGACTGGAAGTTGCCCTCTCCGTCGTCCGGATCACCCACGCATCGGAGGCCCGAGACATGTGCCAGTGCTTCTCGGTACCGCCCGGCCAGCGCGCGACGTCGCTCGATCACGGCATCGAGCTTCGTCAGCTGCACCAGGCCGACGGCAGCCTGCAGGTCCGTCATCCGATAGTTGTAGGCGACCTCGGTGTACGACTCGGCGGCGGGCAGCGTGTCCTGGTGACGGTCCGCGGCCGACTTGCTCGTCGCGTGCTCACGCAGTGCACGTGCACGTTCCGCCCATTCCGGCCGATCGGTGGTGATCATCCCGCCCTCACCGGTGGTGAGGATCTTCCGCGGGTGGAACGACCATGCGGCGATGTCGGCACTCACCCCCACCGGACGGCCACGGTAGGTGGCTCCGGCACCACACGCGGCATCTTCGACCAGCACGATGTTCGACGGTGCGGTCACCCGGCGGATGTCGTCCACCGCGACGGGGACGCCGCCCTGGTCGACGGCGATGACAGCACGGGTCCGCGGCGTCAGCACCCTCTTGACCGTGTCGCCGTCGATGTTGCCGGTGATCCGGTCGACATCGGCGAACACGGGCCTGGCGCCGACGTACCGCACTGCGTTCGCCGTGGCCACGAACGAGAACGACGGAACGATCACGTCGTCACCCGGTCCGATACCGGCCACCACCAGGGCAAGATGGAGACCCGTCGTGCAACTGCTGACCGCCACGGCGTGCGCGACCTGCATGCGAGCCGCGAAGGCGCTCTCGAACTCGGCGACCCGCGGTCCCTGAGCGATCCAACCGGACTCGAGCGCCGCCGTGACGGCAGCCACCTCGTCGGCGCCCAACCACGGGCGCATCACGTCGATCCGCGTCACGTCGCAGTCACCGCGAGGCCGGACACGGCATGGCGGCGCGGCCGCCACCAGTCGACGAGTGCGCGCAGTCCGCTGTCGAGATCCACCGACGGCGCATAGCCGAGGTCGCGGGAGGCTGCCGTCGTGTCCGCCAGCCGGCGGGTGACCGCATTGACGGTCCGAGCGGGTCCGAACTCGATCGGAAGATCCGAGTCCATCACGCGCAGCAGCGCTTCGGCGAGCTCCCGCAGACTCGTCTCACGACCGCTCCCGATGTTGTACACGCCGTCCACGACGGACGACGAGGCGGCTGCGACGTTCGCCCGAGCGATGTCCTCCGTGTAGGCGAAATCCATGGTCTGGGTACCGTCACCGAAGATGAGCGGGGAACGGCCGTCCTCGATTCTCTCCATCCAGCGGACGAGCACCTCGGTGTACAGCCCGTGAACGTCCATGCGCGGCCCGTAGACGTTGAAGTAACGCAGGGAGACGTGGTCAGTGCCGTACATGGCGCGGAAGCTGCGCAACATCCCCTCACCGAACGACTTCGCGGCACCGTAGAACGTGTCGTTGTTGTGGTGGTGGTGACGCTCGTTCGTCGGAAAGGATTCCGCGAGACCGTAGACCGAAGCGGAGGAGGCGGACACGATCTTGCTCACCCCGTGTGCGGCCGCTGCCTCGTACACGGTGAAGGTGCCGTCCACGAGCACTTCCAGAGCGAGCCGGGGCTCCTCCGCGCACTGCGTGATGCGAATCGCGGCCTGGTGGAAGACCACATCCGCCCCGGACACCACGTCGTTCACGAGGTCTCGGTCACGAATGTCGCCCTCCACCAGCTCGACCCGTGGATCGGACAGTGACGTCTCGAGGTTCTCACGGCGACCACGGGTGAGGTTGTCGAGAATGATCACCCGCGCACACCCGGCCTCGACGAGCTGGTCGACGATGGTCGATCCGATGGTGCCGGCACCGCCGGTGACCACCGTCGTCGCGCCGTTCAGGTCTGTCATTCCATGTCTCCGGTCTCGGGGTCGACGGCACGGGGACGAACGGGGCGTCCGTGATCCGCTGCGCTGTCGGTGGCGGCTTCGAGCACGGACAGCACTCGGAGTCCGGCGGTACCGTCCGTTCGAGCAGGACGGTCTTCTCTGATCGCGGACGCGAACTCTCCGACCATGGTGTGGAGGGCCTCCGTCTCGGCGAGCGCGGGAACGGTGATGTCGCCCAACCGATACGACACCGCCGCACGACGCTTCTCGTCCGCTCCCGGCTGGCCCAGATGTACTCCACGATCGTGGATCGACACTCTGCGCAGGGGGTCGAGGTCGTCCCAGACGAGGGTGCGGTGGCTGCCACCGATCACCATCTGACGAATCTTCGTCGGCGACAGCCAATTCACGGACACGTGCGCCGAGGCACCGTCCTCCAGACCCAGCGTCAGATGTGACACGCAGGATCGGCCGGCGCCGAGCGGGTCGGAACCTGTGGCCGACACCCGCGTCGGGGCGAGCCCGCCGGGAAGCACGAAATCGAGAATCGACAGGTCGTGCGGTGCGAGGTCCCACAGTACGTCGACATCGGGCTGAATCAGACCGAGATTGATCCGTGTCGACTCGATGTAGAGGACTCGTCCCAACATGCCCTTGTGCAGGACATCGTGGATGTACTGCACTGCAGGCGTGTAGCAGTACGTGTGGTCGATCATCAGGACCAGTCCGGCGTCCCGAGCCGCTCGGACCATCTTCCCGGCGTCCACGGATCCGGGCGCCAGGGGCTTCTCCACCAGGACGTGTTTACCTGCGGCCAGGGCAGCGAGAGCGATCGGGGCGTGGGACGCCGCGGGCGTCGCGATCGCGACGGCATCGATGTCGGACCTGCCGAGAAGCACGTCGACATCGGTCTCGATCTCCACGGTCGACCGCGACCCGACCACACGCTCGGCCCGGCTCCTGTCCCGGTCACACACCGCGACGAGATCCCACGACGGATGATTTCTGAAGTTGCGCACCAAGTTCGGACCCCAGTAGCCGGCGCCGATGACAGCAACGCCGTACGGCCTGCTCACGAGTCACCCTGCCGACGGTCCGACGACGGGTCGGAGTCGGCGACCAGATAGGCACCACGCAGACGGAACCACGCCTCCGGCCCCTGGACGATGTAGCGACGTGCGAGGCGCCGTGGCTCACGGGCGAGGCGATAGAGCCACTCGAATCCGTGATCGCTCATGAAGCGCGGCGCACGTGTGGAATCACCGGCCATGAAATCCGTTGCGGCGCCGAAGGCGAGGAGCAATCGCGCTCCGGTGTGGTCCCCGTACCGTTCGATCCAGAGCTCCTGAACCGGTTTGCCGAAGCTGACCACCACGATGTCCGCACCGGACTCGCGCACCGACTCGGCCAATTCGCGGCCCAGTGTCTCGTCCTGGACCGTCCGGCGGTCGGGAGCCCAGTAGCCCGCCACCCGCAGTGCCGGGTGATTGCGTGTCAGACGGCGCCGGAGGCGTTCGTGGACCTGAGGGGTGCCCCCGAGGAACCCGACCGAAGCGCCGGCCGTCTCTGCGAGAGAGAGGATCTCGGGAAGCAGGTCGGATCCCGTGAGTCGTGGCCACTTGGTTCCGGTGAGATCGTTCGCACGGTCCACGATCGGCTGACCGTCGGCCAGCAGCAGCCATTCATGAGTGGGTCGCTCGTCCGGCAGGTTCAACCTGGACCGCTCGATGCCACCGAAGTGGTGGATGTGGTCGAGGTTGACCGATCCGATCGCGAGGGGCTTGCCGCCCTTCAACCTGTCCCCGACCAGGCCCAGAACATGCGGGGTACCGCACAGGTCCACCCGAGTACCCGCCACGATCATGCGTGCGGTTCGTTGCGGGGAAGTCCGCGTCGGCTCTGTTCGGATGTCGACTGCCGTGCCGTCACCGACCGCGTCGTCGATCGCGGCGGTGAGATGCAGAGCTGCAGAAGTGGGTGTGCTCTCGCTCGAACCGAGTGCAGTGGAAAGCTTCATGGGTCACCTCGATGATCAACACTGATCCGAGCCGTGGGAGTCGCACGGCGTGCGCGGGATCCGCCACCGCATGACGGAGTCGGGTCCCTGTGCTGTGTTCGACGCGACCTCGTGCACGCCGACAGCAGACTGAGTGATCAGTACTTTAAACAGAAACCTTCGCCATGACGCTTATCGAGGACTTTTTTCATTCGACCGAATGATGTGAACGGTCGGTACGTTCCCGGAACCGACTACGGGTCCGGCCTCGCGTCAGGCCCGAAGCCCCCGCCACGCGAGGCTCTCGAGAAGGTCGACCGCCTGGTGCACGTCGATCTCGCCGCCGGCGACCCTGTCGGCCACGGCCTCGCCGGCACCGACCAGGGCGACGGCCATCAGTCCGAAGTTGTGTTCCGGCCGCGGGTCCTTGGTGCTCATCTCGAGCAGCGACGCGGTGAGGCTGATCAACCGATCGCGGCTGCTCTGCACCTGACCGGCGAAGGCCTGCTGGCCGATCGCCTGCCGGTAGAGCACCATCCACGACGAGCGGTGCTCGTCCACGAACGTGAGGAACCCGAGCAATGCCTTGCGCAACTGCTCGCGGGGAGTGAGCGTCGGGTCCGCCGCGGGAGTCATCGCAGCGACGAACTCGAGGCCCTCCCGATGGATGCACGCGGCGAAGAGTTCGTCCTTGCTGCCGTAGTACAGATACAGCATTGGTTTCGAGATCTCGGCCCGTGCGGCGATGGAGTCCATCGACGTGCTGTGAAAGCCGTTCTCGGAGAACACCTCGATGGCGGCGTCGAGCATCTGCTGCTCACGGACGGCGCGCGGCAACCGCTTGGTTCCGCCTGCCATGCGTCCTCCCCGGAGCTGTCCGCCGTACGACCTCCCGACTCTACGTCACCGTCCGCAGGACGAGTCAGGCGCAGCCGAGGGCTCCCTTGGCCGTGAGGACGGTCCGGGCCGCGTCGTCCACGCGCGCATCGCTCAACTCCCCGGACGCCACGGCCGCCTCGAGACGGTCGAGGACGCTCGGCACCGCGTCGGTGGTGATCCAGAGGGCGACGTCGGCCCCGGCGACGAGGGCGGCCAGCGCCGCGTCCTCGATGCCCAGTCGCGACGTGATCGCCGCCATGCCGGACAGGTCGTCGGTGAAGATCGGGCCGGTGAACGGCGCCGCCCCGTAGCCGGTGCCGTCACGCAGCAGTGCCATCGCGGCGGGACTGATACTGGCGGGCACGCCCTCCGTCGTCAGGCCCGGAACGTCGAGGTGTCCGACCATGGCACCCACTCCGGTGGACACGAGATCGCGGAACGGAACCAGGTCGCGGGCCTGCAGTTCGGAGAGCGGCGGTGTTGTGACGGCGCCGGTGTGCGAGTCGCCCGATCCGGAGCCGTGCCCCGGGAAGTGCTTGATCACGGGCATCACCCCGGCGTCGCGGAGACCGCGCGCAGCAGCTCCGGCGTACGCGACGACGGTGGCGGGATCGTCCGAGTACGACCGGTCACCGATCACCGAGTCGTCGGGCTGGCTGCTGACGTCCACGTCGGGAGCGAAGTCGACGGTGATGCCGAGATCCTTCAGTCCACGTCCGCGCTCGAGCCACATCTCGTACGTCTGCTCGGGGGTCATCGTGGCGGCGGTCTCGCGTGCCGAGGGCACCGAGCCGAGCAGGTCGGCTGCCCGCGACACCCGGCCGCCCTCCTCGTCGATCGTCACCATGACGGGCACGGTGGCGGCCGACTGCATGCGATCGACACCGCCGCCGGTGAGCATCGTCTTGTCGGTCCAGCTACCCACGAACACACCACCCACCTGCTCGGCGCCCACCACCGCCACGGCGTCCTCGGTCCCGGTGACCCCGACCGTCAACAGCTGGGCGAGCCGCTGCCGCAGCGTCATGGCGTCGATGGCGGTGGCGCACGAATCGGGCGTGGCCGCAGGCATCTCGGACGTCGACACGACCGCCGAGGGAGCCGAGGGCGGTGCCGTGGCCGCACCGGTGGTGGTGGGTGTGGGAGCCGCCGCGTCCCCCGTCCCGCACGCCGTCGTGGCGATCGCGCACGTCGCGACCAGTGTCAGAACTCGGCGCAGGTACATACCCGAAACGTTATCGCGTGAGCCTCCCCGCAACCCGACCGCGACGGTAAGATCGTCAGCCACCGCCACAAGCCTGGAGGCTCTCATGTCGTGTGACGTCATGTTGATCGCGTACGACGGTTCGGACAATGCGCGCAGGGCGGTGGACTACGCCGGCAGATTCCTTCAGGCGAAACGCGCCATCGTGCTCACCGCGTGGGAACCGATGGTGCGACAGGCGGCCCGCATGTCCGGCCTGTCCGGAGTGATGGCGCCGGAGTGGCTGCCGGACGAGCAGACCGAGGACATCGCACTCGCCGACGCGAAGGTCACCAACAGCGAGGGCCTCGAGCTGGCCGCCCGCGCCGGCATCAACGCCGACGGGCGCTGCGAGGAGTCGCACTCCGCCATCTGGACCACCATCGTCGAGACGGCGGACGAGGTGAACGCCGACATCATCGTCACCGGGACGCGCGGCCGGACCGGTCTGCGGTCGCTGCTGCAGTCGTCCTGTGCCGATCTCGTGCTCAAGCACAGCCATCGCCCTGTACTCATCGTGCCGCCCGGCAGATGAGTGACGGGCAGGCCGGAGGCCGGTCGAGGTGAACGGGCAGGCCGGAGGCCGGTCGAGGTGAACGGGCAGGCCGTTGGCCGGTCGAAGTGATAGGTTCTGCTCGTGAAATCCGCAGCGATCAGTGCCGTCATCGGCGTCGTGCTGGGAGTGGCCGTGGTGTTCGGCGCCACTGCCGCCGCCTCGTCCAACACCCGCCCCGAGGTCGATCGTTCCGGTAACGCCGAGTCCTCCCTCCTCAACCAGGTCGAGTACGGCAGCCGCTGACGTCCGATGCTCCCGTCACCGCGCCCGTAGGGGCCCGGTGGCGTTTCTTCTCCGCGGTCGGTGCGCTGGTCCTGGCGTTCCTGCAGGCTCCCGGCCTGACCGTCGCCGACACCAAATACGACCTGACGCAGAACCCGCTGGGGTTCCTCTCGCGTGCGTCCCATCTGTGGACGTCCGACGCCACCTTCGGCCAGGTACAGAACCAGGCGTACGGCTACTTCTTCCCGCACGGGTCGTTCTTCGCCCTCGGTGACGTGCTGGGGCTGCCCGGGTGGGTGACGCAGCGTCTGTGGTGGGCGGTGCTGATCTTTCTCGGGTTCTGGGGTGTCCTGCGCTTGTGCGAGGCCCTCGGGGTCGGGAGCCGCGGGTCGCGGGTGGTGGGTGCGCTCGCGTTCGTCCTCGCTCCGCGGGTGATCACCACCCTGGGGTCGATCAGTTCCGAGTCGCTGCCGATGATGCTGGCGCCGTGGGTGCTCATTCCCCTGGTCCGCGTCTTCTCCGGCCGCGCCGTGAGCATTCCGCGCGCCGCCGCGTGTTCGGCGCTGGCCGTCGCGGCGATGGGTGCCGTGAACGCCGTGGCGACGGCGGCAGCCACCCTCGTGGCGGTCGTGTGGTGGCTCGCGCACAGGCCGGACGCCCGGTGGCGCCGGTTCTCGCTGTGGTGGATCGGGTGTCTCGTCGCCGCGACGACGTGGTGGCTGGTTCCCCTCTTCATCCTGCGCGGCGTCAGTCCACCGTTCCTCGACTACATCGAGTCGGCCGGCACGACGACGCAGTGGGCCTCGCTGGTGGAGGTCCTGCGCGGCACGAGCAGCTGGACACCGTTCGTCTCGCCGGAACGCATCGCCGGCGCTGTGGTGGTGACACAACCCGCCGCGGTGATCGCCTCTGCCGTCGTGGCCGCGGCGGGAATGGCCGGGCTCTGCATGCGGTCGATGCCGGCACGCGGTCGGCTGACCCTGGTGCTGCTGATCGGGCTCGTGGGCATGACCGCCGGGTACGTCGGCGGACTGGCCTCCCCCGTCTCCGAGCAGGTGCGACTGTTCCTCGACACCTCCGGTGCGCCGCTGCGCAACATCCACAAGCTGGAACCGGTGATCCGACTGCCGTTGGCGCTGGGCCTCGCACAGTTGCTGGCGCAGGTGCCGCTGCCGGGTTCGGTGCCGTCGCCTCGCTGGCGTCGCGCGGCGTCGCACCCGGAACGGGAGCCCCTCGTCGCTTTCGCCGCACTCGTCCTGGTGGCACTCACCGTCTCGACCTCGCTGGCCTGGACCGGGCGGCTCGCGCCGCGGGGCGCGTACGAGGCCGTTCCGGCCGAATGGTCCGACGCGGCGGGCTGGTTGGCCGACCACGCGGGCACCGGAGCCGAGGGGTCCCGCGCGCTCGTCGTTCCCGGTGCGCCCCTGGCCGCTCAGCTGTGGGGGCTGACGCGGGACGAACCGTTGCAGGCGTTGGCGGCCTCGCCGTGGGCCGTCCGTGACGCGGTCCCGTTGGTGCCGCCCGGCGCGATCCGCGCCCTCGACTCGGTGCAGCGGCTCCTCGCGGACGGCAGACCGTCCGACGGGCTCGCCGACACGCTGGCATCGATGAACGTCCGCTACCTCGTGATGCGCAACGATCTCGACCCCGAGACGTCGCGTTCGACCCGGACCTCGCTGGCGCACCAGAGCATAGAGAACTCGCCCGGGCTCGAGCGGGTCGCGACCTTCGGCGACGACATCGGGCCCGGACGGGTGGACGGCATCGTCGCCGACTCCGACCTGCGCCCCACCTATCCCGCGATCGAGATCTTCGAGGCGACTCCCGGCACCCCCGCCGTCGCCGGCCCGTACACGGTGGTGGCCGACGACGTGCCCCGAGTGCAGGGCGGGCCCGAGGTCCTCGCTCGCCTGAACGAGCACCGCGAGCGCGGCGGCCTGGACCCGACTCCGGCGGGACCGGTACTTCTCGACGGCGACGCCCGGGCCGCCGGGCTCACGGTCGACGACGTCCTGGTGACGGACACCCCGATGAACCGCGAGGTGGACTTCGGCTCCGTCGACGATCACAGCAGCGCCCTGCGCACATCCGACGATCCCCGCCGCACACTCAATCTCGTGTCCGACTATCCGGTCGACGGTGCGCCGCTGGTCGAGGGCGCGTGGTCCGGTGCCCGGGTGTCCGTCTCCTCCTCGGCATCGGACGCCACCCAGTTCGGCGGCGCCTCGCCCGGCAACGGTCCGGCGGCGGCCGTCGACGGCGACGCCGCGACGAGTTGGGTGAGCAACGGCCTCGAGAGCTCGGTCGGTCAGTGGATCCAGCTCGACCTCGATCGCCCGGTGCAGTCCGGCCTGCTCGACTTCCGCACCAGCCCCGGCGCTCTGGGGTCACCGGTGAAATGGGTCGAGATCGAGACGGACAACGGGACCGCAGCCGCACGCATCACCGAACCGGGCGATCCGGTGACCGTCTCACTGCCCGCCGGCACGACGACGCGGATCCGGGTGACAGCCACCGAGACCGAGAACGGTTCGGTCGGAGCACAGTTCGGCGTCAGCGACCTTCGCCTCACCGATTACACGGATCCCGATGCACCGGCACCGGTGGTCGTCCGGCACCTCACGGAGATGCCGGCTCCGGCCGACGGCGTCACGGTGACGGGATGGAATCTGGCACAGGAGCTTCCGGGCCGGACAGGCTGCGTCGACACGCCCGATCGGGTGCGCTGTGCGGGTGGCGTGGCCGTCGAACCCGAGGAACTCGACAGTTTCCAGCGCACGCTCTCGGTTCCCAGTGGCACGGCGGTGACCCCCGAACTCTGGCTGCGCTCGCGTCAGTCGTCCGCGCTGGAGGATCTCCTGCAGGACGCCACACGTCCGCGGGCTCGGGGTGCGGCCGAGGTCACCGACGTCCGGGGGTCCACCTTCGCCCTCACGGACGGCGACGACCGCACGTCCTGGACCGCGAGCCAGGACTCGATCGAGGGCCGGGCCGGAACGTATCCCACCGTCACTCTCGAACTGCCGCAACTCGTTTCGGTCGAGGGGCTCGACATCGCCCAGAGCCTCGGCGCACTGCCGTCTCATCCGACCAGGATCGCCGTGAACCTCGGGACCGGCCCCCAGGTCCGCGACGTCGACGCGGACGGCGACACCAGAGTGTCCCTCGAACCGGCGGTGACCGACCGGATCACGGTCTCGCTGCTGGAATGGGACGACGTACTCGACCGCACGGCACTGGGATTCGACCAGGTACGGCCTCCCGGTCTGGCCGAGATCACGGTGCTCTCCGGATCCGGATCCGGATCCGAATCCGAATCCGGTACCGCGTCCGCGGGGGCGGCGTTCGATCCCGATCGCCCGATCGTGACGTCGTGCGCGACCGGCCCCACCCTGACCATCGCGGATCAGCTCGTCCGCACCGCCGTCTCGACGACGGCCGGGGCGTTGGCCACCGGCGCACCGATCCGTGCGTCTCTCTGCGAGGGCGATGTCCCCGTCGCGGCGAACGTCTCCAATCCTGTTCCGCTTCCCTCGGGTTCGCAGTCCGTGTCGGTGGACCCGGGCGACGCCTTCGTCGTCGACAGCGTCGTGCTGCGCACGGCACCGCTCGCTGCGTTCCCCCACACCGGCCCCACCCCCGTGGCGGTCACCGCGGACGAGTGGACCGCCGACACCCGCCGCGTCGTCGTGGCCGGGTCCTCGACTCAGCGCATTCTCGTGGTGCCCGAGAGCACCAACCCGGGATGGGTGGCCACGCGCCCGGACGGAGAGGTGCTCGCCCCGGTGATCGTGAACGGGTGGCAGCAAGGGTGGATTCTCCCCGCCGGCCTCTCGGGCGAGGTGACCCTGACGTTCCCCGCCGACACCTGGTACCGCACGGCGATCGTCGCGGGCCTGGCGCTTCTCGCGGCTCTGGCCGTGATGACGATGCGGCGCCGCCCGTCGGACCCCGCGACGGCACCGACACCCACCTGGCAACCCGCCCTCGTCGGCCACGCGGGGCTGGTCGCCGCCGTGTGGGTCATCGGTGGGCTCGCCGCACTTGGCTGGCTGGCGGTTCTCACCGTCGCGGTCGCCGCCGTCGACCATCGCTGGGGAGCCCGTGTCCGCGGTCGTGTGCTCGTCGCGATCGCGGGGCTCGGACTCAGTGTCGCCGGGGCGATGCTGTCGACCGGCCCCTGGCGTGATCCCGACGGCTACGTCGGCCACTCGGCCGTCATTCAGCTCGCAGCGCTGGCATCCGTCGGCGCCGTGGCGCTCGCGGCGCTTCCCTCGTTCGCCCGGATCCGGTCGGCCCTGCGCGCTTCCCGTCGACGCAGTGCGACACGGACCGGCTCCTCCACCAGCGCGTAGCTCGCCGCGGCGACCGGCAGCGTCAACACGACCGTGGCACCGGCGACGAGGAGGAACTGCCCGCCGAACGGGGACACCCCCAGCACGGGGAACACCACGGCCAGCACCGCGAGGTGCCAGATGAAGATGCCGTAGGACCACCGGCCGATCATCAGCGCGAACGGACCCGACAGCCACCGGGTACGGACACCCGTTCCGACGGCCAGGGGCGCGATGAGACAGAACGCGACGACGGCGCCCAAGGCCACCTTGACCGCGAACTGCCATGCCGCCGGCGTCGTGAGGTCCTGTGCGCCCGCGATCGGTGTCGACGACGCCGCGAAGGCCGCCGCCGCGATGCCGGTGAGCAACCATCGTCGGCTCGCGATCCGGACGACCAGCGGGACAGCGGGCAGGTCGGAGACCGGTCGGGACTGAGCGGGCAGGTCGGCAGCAGCCTCGGCCACCACCATCCCGGCCGCGAACCACGCCAGGTAGCCGGGCAGCCAGTTCTCGATGTTCACGCCGTCCGCGGTGGAGATCGGGAGAAAGGTCCACCCGAGCGACAGGGCGGACACCCCGACCAGCACCGGCGTGCGCAGACGGGCTCGAGGTCCGCGGAGCGCGGCCATGGCGACCCCGATGAACGGGAGCAGCAGATAGAACGCCACCTCGACCGACAGCGACCACATCTGGGTCATGCCCTGCGTCAACGTCAACGGGACGAACACCTGCACGAGGGTCAGGTTGGCGATCCACCCCCGGACGCCACCACCCGCACCCGGCAGCAGGGCCAGCACGACGACGACCACGAGCCAGTACGCGGGCAGGATGCGTGCCGCGCGGTGCACCAGATAGGTACGGACGGACGGCCTCGGCCGCGAGCCGCGCGCGGCGGCCGCGTGGGGTCGCCACAGCAGGAACCCCGAGAGCGCGAAGAACACGGCCACCGCGAGATCGAGACGGCCGAGCAGCGGGCCCACGAGGGGTGTGCCCGTCGATCCCGTCTGGAACGCGACGTGGGTCAGCAGCACGCCGACGGCCGCGAGACCGCGCATCCCCTCGAGCGCGGGCACGAATCCGCCGATGCGCGGATCGACGCGGGCCTTCTCTGCAGTGGTCATCGTCAGGAGAGTCTGCCGCATCGCACCCGAACTCGGAGCGGCCCAATACGTTAGTGTTCGACCCATCACGGCCGGTATGCACTGACAAGTGCACATGCACAAAGGGGACCTCCAGTATGGCGAACAGATCCACACCGACGCGTGTGATCCCGCCGATCCTCATCGGGCTCGGAGCTTTCTTCCTGGTCATCGCGATCCTGATCCCGCTGTACACGGTCGGGCGCCTCGAGAAGACGCCGCTGGACCTCGAGATCACCAGCGTGTCCACCGGCACCGGGTCGGTGCTCGATTCGCGTTCGCTCACAGCGGGTTCCGCCGTCGTGGATCAGAACGTCCCCCTGATCTCCCAGCGCTTCGTCACCACGGAGGAGCCGTCGAACTCCGACGTCATCACCGTGCAGGCCGGCTCGTCGCTGCGA
This sequence comes from Rhodococcus sp. MEB041, assembly GCF_030208955.1. Taxonomy (NCBI): domain Bacteria; kingdom Bacillati; phylum Actinomycetota; class Actinomycetes; order Mycobacteriales; family Nocardiaceae; genus Rhodococcus; species Rhodococcus sp. MEB041. The sequence goes on along the minus strand of NZ_JARVSZ010000003.1, from coordinate 375,963 downwards.
CGCACCGATCGACAGGGTGACACCGGTCTGCTCACCGCGACCGTCGACCGCGTGAGCCTGGACCGCGTGTCCTCCATGCCGGTCGACCCGGTCGGATCCATCCAGAGCCAGGCCGACAAGCCGGCCGAGGAAGTGCCGCACACCGGACTGCAGTACAAGTTCCCGTTCGACTCGCAGAAGCAGACCTACCCCTTCTTCGACACCGTGGCCCGCGAGAGCTACGACATGACCTTCGTCGAGGAGACGCAGATCGAGGGCGTCACGGTCTACCACTACACGCAGACCATCCCCGCGGTGGACCTGTCCGCCGTCGTCCCCTCGCCGGCCAACAAGCTTGCTCTCCCCGCGAGCACGTGGGGCGTCGACGGCGGCGCCACGCCGATCACGATGACGCGGTACTACGAGAACACCCGGGACATCTACGTCGAGCCCGTCACCGGCGTCATCGTCAAGGGCCAGGAGGACGTGCACCAGTACTACGCACGCCGCGCCGGAACTCCCGAGGTGGACGTGGTCAAGGCCGTCATCGGCTTCGACGACAACACCGTCACCTACCAGCTCGGTCGCGCACAGGACGGCAAGGACCAGATCGCCCTGATCGGCCGCACCGTGCCGATCGTCGCCGGCGTTCTGGGCGTCATCCTCCTGGCAGTCGGCATCGTGCTGCTCCTGCGCGGCGGCCGCACCACCCGCGGAACACGTCCGGTGGCCGACGGACCCACGACCGGACCTCGTACCTCCGGCGCCGGTTCACCCGCACCGGACCACGACTGGACGACGGACCGTACCGAGGAGATTCCCCGCACCAACCTCCGCAAGGACTGACGTCTCCGGCCTTCAGGTCATGAATCGGCCGGCCTCCGGCCTTCCCGTCAGGGAAGTAGCAGCGTCACTCCTGCAGACTGACCGAGGGCGTCCAGCGCGAGCTGGGCGTCCTCGAGTCGTCTGCGGCCTCCGATCATCGATTCCACGGCGGCGTGCGGGAGAGTGCGCAACAGTTCGGGGTACTCGTGGGCGGCCAGCCCGTGGCTGCCGAGCACGTCGATCTCTCGCGCGATCACCACGTCCATCGACACGTGCCCGCCGCCCGGAAGCAACCCGATCTGCACGTGCCGACCGCGCCGTCGCAGACCCCGGATCGCCTCGTCCGCCAACCCGGCATGCCCGGAGCACTCCAGCGCGACGTGCATGTCGTCGACCGGCGTCTGCACCGTCCGAGCTGCTCCCAGTCGGCGCGCCAGGTCCAGCGCCGAGGTGGAGCGATCCACTGCCGTCACCTCCGCGCCGGCCCCGGACGCGATGATCACCGCGGACAGGCCGAGCCCACCGCACCCGTAGACGGCGACGCGCTCGCCTGCCACCACGCGGGCGCGGCGATGAACCGCCCGCCATGCGGTCGCGTACCGGCATCCCAGAGTGGCCGCCACGTCGAACGACACCTCGTCCGGCAACGCGATCAGGTTGGTCGAGGCATACCGGACGGCGACGAACTCGGCGTACGACCCGTCGTGTGTGAACCCGGGCTGTTCCTGACGGGGACACACCTGGTGGTCGCCGGCAGCGCACGTCGGACACGACCCACACGCACACACGAAGGGGGTGGTGACGCGACGACCGATCCAGTCGCGGTCGACGTCCGCACCCACGGCGACGACCGTTCCCGCGAACTCGTGGCCCGGAACGAACGGCAGTCGCACGTCCCCGTCGTGTCCCTGCCAGGCATGCCAGTCACTCCGGCACACCCCGGTGGCGGCCACCCGGATCACCGCACCGTCGGGACCCGCGTCGGGACGGTCGATCTCCCGCACGGTTCCCGGTCGGCCGAACTCCTCGATCACCAGTGCACGCATGCACCGACACTACTGTCGAACGACCGGCCTCCGGCCTGCCCGCTACCCAGCTAGGCAGGCTCCGCCACCGTGTTGGTCACCGACCCGATGCGCTCGACCTCGAGGCGCACCACGTCGCCCGGCCGCACCCAGCGGTCGAGTTCCATCCCGCACCCCGACGGCAAGGTCCCCGAGGTCAGCAGCTCGCCGGGGCCGATGCTCTCGGACCTGCTGGCGTAGGCGAGTCCGTCCACCAACGACCACCGGCCGCCTCGTGTCGACGTCTCCGACCACACCTCGCCGTTGACGGTGACGGTGCCGCGCAGATCGGTCAGGTGCGGCAGGACCTCGTCCGCGGTGACCACCTCGGCACTCACGGAACTACCGAACGTCTTGGTCTTCACGACGGGTCCGAAGGGACCGTTGCGCTGCTCGTCCCACTGCACGTCGCGCGCGCTGAAGTCGTTGAACACCACGAAGCCGCCGATCGCCGCTTCCGCTTCGGCCGTCGAGGCGCTGACGACGGGCCGGACCACCAGGGCGCCGAACTCGAGTTCGAAGTCCAACAGCTCGGTGTACGCGGGCCACGACATGGGGTCGCCGTCGCCGACGACGGAGAGGTGATTGCCCGTGTAGTAGATCGGGTGCTCGACTGCCGCGGCGCCCGGCCGTAGAGGCGGGAACGGCTTCCGCGCGATCGCCTGGAACGCCTTCGCCAGTGGCACGACGGCGGGCAGGTTGCGCCGCACCATCTGCTCGGCCGCCTGGTGCCAGTGCTGGTCCCACCCCGCGAAGCAGCGAAGCGATCGCGGCTCGAACGGCAGGGAGGCGAAGGACGTCGACGCAGTGGCGGTCCCGGCGGTGACGGCCCGGTCCACGAGATCGCGCGCCACGTCGCGAGCACGCTCACCGGCACCGAGGAACTCGACGATTCCGCTCGGAAGTTCCTCTCCACCAGCAGCTCTCAGATCGACCCACGTTCCCGTGGTCTCGTGCAGCACGTCGATCCCCGTCATGCCCCTACGCAGCCTCACGGACCCACCCCCCGGATTCGGTCATCCACCGATCCAAGCACACGGACACGCCCGAGCGCGCTGGTCGAAACCACAACAGATGCCACCGCAGCACATGCCGCGGCCACGACGACGAGCTCGGTCGCGCTGTCGACGATCGTGAGCACCAGGACGGCCTCGACCAGCAGCACGGTCCACGCCGCCAGCGCCGAGCGCGTGTCGCCGCGGGCCACGGCCGCCAGGAGACCGCACTGCACCACGGCCAACAGCGCGCCCTGCGCGGCGAACAGCCACAGCAGGTACTGCACCGGCGCGTAGTCCGCGCCCATCACCAGCGGAACGATCGGCCCGACGATCGCGGCACCCACCACCACGACGGATCCGACGCCGAGCAGCACCAGCAGGGCGGTGCGGACCGCCGACGCCGACCGACGCGGATCCGCCATCCTCGGGTACAGCACCACGCCGACCGACTGCGGGAGCCAGAAGGCGGCCTTCGCGGCGACGGCGCCGAGCGCGTAGACACCCGCGGCCTCCGGGTCGAGGACGCGTCGGGCGAGCAGGAGGTCGACCGAGGACAACGCGACGATCACGAGTTGGACCTGCGATGCGGCCAGCACGTCACGCCAGGTCCCGGCCGCGGCGTGCCGGTCGTGCTCGTCCGTTTGCTCGGCGCGGTCGACGACGATGCGCGCGGCCAGCGCCATGACCGCGGTCCCCACCGCACCGGCGACCAGGGCTGGTCCCACACCTCCGCCCAGCACCAGGGCGGTCACGGCGGGCGCCACCTTCGCCAGGCCGCTCGCCGCGAGTACACCGCCGAGGGCACCGAAGCGCGAGTCTCCCTGCAACAGGCCCTGTTCCGTGGCCAGCAGCACGAGGAACGGCGCCGTCACGACGGCCGCCGCCGTGGTCACGACGTCGGTGTGGAGCAGAGCCGCCACGACGGGAGTCGCGACGACGGCGAGACCGGCGACGACCACGGCGTACAGGTGTCCGAGCCTGCGGGAGGCAGCCACCGAACGACCGCGCACCCGGTCACGCGCCACGACGGTCTGCAACGCCAGCGCCGGCACCGCGAGTACCAGCTGGGCGGCGAGCAGCGACGCGAAGACCCCGTAGCCCTGCGGCCCGAGCACACGCCCGGCCGGGAGGTGCAGCAGATACGAGGCGATGTTCGCCGCCATCGACCCCGCCGTCACGATGCTCACCCCGGCCACCACGGTGGAGGTGCGCGCAGGGATCATGCCCTCATGATCGCAGGGTCGAGCAGGACAGCCGGGGCGTGGTCCCTCGCCTGGTCCGTCGTGCTCACCGGTGTCGTCCTCGGCCCGCTCCTGCGTGTGTTGCTTCCGGGTGGCGGCCACCTACTGCTGCGTGACGCGGTGTCGACGCCCCGGTCGTATCTCACCGACTCGGCCTTGGGCCTGTCCGACTCGGCAGCTCGGGCGGTTCCCCAGGACGCCGTCGTCGCGGTCGCCACCACGGTCGTCGACGGCGGTGTACTGGTCGTCGGACTGCTCGCTCTCGCTCTGATCGCCGCCGGGTGGGGCGCCGCGCAGATGACGGCGCGGGTGCTCGGCGGCGCCTCGACCGGCCCACGTCTGGTGGCCGCCACGGTGGCCGTGTGGAACCCATATGTGGCCGAACGTCTGCTGCAGGGACACTGGAGCCTGCTCGTCGGCTACGCGGCTCTCCCCTGGACGGTCGTCGCGACCATGACGCTCCGCGACCGCGGTGACCTGCGGTCCGCTGCGCCCCTCGTGCTGTGTCTCGGCATCGCCGGGCTGACCCCGACAGGCGTGCTGCTCTGCGCTGTTCTCGCCGTGGTGGTCCTGGCCGCACCGGGAGGGGCACGCCGCGTACGGCGGCTCGTCGTCGTGGCTGTCACCACGGTGATCGTGTCGCTGCCCTGGCTGGTGGCCACCGCCGTGTCCGGGGCCGGTACCGGCGCCGATCCGGCGGGTGTCGCGGCCTTCGCGGCGCGGGCCGAGCCCGGACTCGGGACGATCGGAGCGCTCGCCGGTCTGGGCGGCATCTGGAACGCCGATGCGGTTCCCGGCAGCCGAACCAGCCTGTTCGCCGTCGTCGGCACCGCCGTGCTGCTCGGCCTGGCCGCCGCCGGACTCCCTCGTATGCGCCGGACCGCGTCGCCCGTGGTCGCGGCGCTCCTGCTCACCGGCGCCGTGTCCATGGTGCTCGTCGCCCTCGCCGCCACCCCGATCGGGTTCGACGTCGGCCGATGGGCCGCCGAGTCGGTACCCGGTGCCGGGCTGTTCCGGGACGGTCAGAAATGGGTCGCCCTGTGGATGCCGGCACTCGCCCTGAGTGCAGGCGCCGCGGTCGATCGACCCGGTCGCAGCGGGACACGTCCCCGGCTCGCAGCCGTGTCCGCCGTCGCCGCGCTGCTCGTCGTCCTGCCTGATCTGGCATGGGGGGTGCACGGCGCGCTGCGTCCGGTCGACTACCCCGCCGGGTGGTCCTCGGTGATCGACGGGGTCGGACCGTCCGACGCTCTCGTGGCCGTCCTGCCGACAGGTACCTTCCGCCGGTTCGACTGGTCGGGCGAGGCACCGGTCCTCGATCCCGCTCCGAGGCTGCTGGACGCCGATGTGCTCGGCACCGGAGATCTCCCGGTGGGCGGGACGGTCGTCCGGGGAGAGAACACCGTCGCGGGGCGAGTCGAAGGCCTGCTCCTGGCCGGTGCCCCGGCGAGCGACCTCGCCGCACTCGGAGTCGGGTGGATCCTGGTCGAGAGGTCGGCGGGCGAGAGCGGGAACTCCGCACGCACCCTCGCGGGCCTGGAACCCGTGTACGCGGACGCCGATCTCACGCTGTACTCACTCGCTGATCCGGTACCTCGTGCACGCTCGGATCGTCTGCCGGCGATCGTCGCTCATCTGCTGTGGGCGGCCGCCGTCCTGATCTCGGCGGGCGTCGCCGTCACGAGAGCGCGTCGCACCCGGACTCGCTGACTCCGGACCCTCCGGCCTTCCCGCGACCAGCCCGGACACCGCTCGGCCGTGTACCCGCTCGCGCAGCACCGACTCCACCGCTCGCGCGCACCACGTCCACGAGAACTCTCGGGTCCGCAGCCGCGCCTTCTCCCCGAGCTGCCGACGGAGATCGCCGTCGTCCAACAGGGTCCGCACCGCGTCGGTCAATTCGTCGACGTCGGAGTCGCGGCTGAGCCACTCGTCGCCCACCAGGACGCCGGTGACGCCGTCCACCACGGAGTCGGTCAGCCCCCGAGAATGCCGGTAGCCGACGGTGGGGACACCGTGCTGAGCTGCCTCGACGACGGCGAGTCCCCACCCCTCCTTCCGGGACGGGAGCACGTGGATCCACGACTGCGACAGGATCTCGTGCTTGCGGGTCTCGGACACGTGACCGTGGAAGGCCACGGCGTCGGCCACGCCACGCGCGCGGGCGTGGTCGCGCAGGTTGTCGTCCCACCACCCACCGCCGATGACGTCGAGACGCAGGGCGGGCGTCGCATCGCGCAGCGCAGCGACGACGTCGATCGCGTCCTCGATCTGCTTGTGCGGGACGAGACGGGACAGGACGGCCAGCGTCGGGGCGTCCGCACGCGTGTCCGGATCGCCCACCGTGACGGAACCGGGAATGTCGTCGACACCGTTGCGGACGACGGCCACCCTCTCGCGGTCCACGCCGAGGGCGATCAGCTCGTCCGCCGAGGGAAGCGACACCGTCAGGTACTGCGAGCGTCGATGGACCCGCGGCGACAGCCTGGACTCGATCCACCATCCCAGCCGCGCCATGACCGCACCGGCCACCGGCCATTGTTCGCGGTGACAATGGTGGACCAGCACGGTGACGGGAGCCGCCGTCACGAGTCGTGCGAAGAACGGGATGCCGTTCTGCGTGTCGATCACCGCGTCGGGCTTCAGTCCCGCCAGGGGACCGAAGCCGAGCCGCCCGGCGAGGAGCGCTCCGAGCGCTCGCGGGTAGACCGTCAGGCGTCCGCCGCCGCGGCTGATGCGTACACCGTCGATCGTGTCCGACGCTGGTGCGCCGGGGTAGCCGGCCGTGCGCAGGGTGACCTTGATGCCCTGCGACGCCAGCCCTGCGCCCACGTGCTCGAGGTAGCGCTCGCTACCTCCACCCTGCGGATGACCGCTGTCACGCCAACAGAGCAGCAGCACCTCACGTAACTCGGTCATCTGCTGTCACCCCCGTGACGGTTCTCGGTTCTTCGACGTCGTCAAGTATGCCGTCGTCCCGCCGCACGATCACATCGGAGAGGCTCTACAGTCTCCACTCGTGCCCTCGTCTCCCGTCACCGCCGGACTCGCTCGACGGGCCACCCTTCGACGGTCACTCTCGCTCGTGTCGGACTTCCGGTTCGAGCAGTCCGATCCCGCACGCTTCTACGGGGCGCTGGCTCGCGACACAGCGATGCTGATCGACGACCTGTGGACCGGGGCGACCGGAACGACTCTCGACGGACTGACGGTGCTCGACGTCGGCGGCGGACCCGGCTACTTCGCCGACGCCTTCGCGGACGCGGGTGCCCACTACGTCTCCGTGGAACCGGACGCCTCGGAGATGCACGCCGCGGGGCTCGACGCCCGCGGGTCCGTCCGAGGATCCGGTACCGCGCTGCCCGTCCGCTCGGACAGCGTCGACATCTGCCTCTCCTCCAACGTCGCGGAGCATGTCCGCCACCCGTGGATCATGGCCGAGGAGATGCTGCGCGTGACGCGGCCCGGCGGACTGGTGGTGTTGTCCTACACGATGTGGTGGGGCCCGTTCGGCGGGCACGAGACCGGACCGTGGCACGTGTTCGGCGGCGAGCGCGCCGCTCGCCGCTACGCGCGCGTGCACGGCGCCGAACCGAAGAACCGTTTCGGAGTGTCGCTGTTCCCGATCCGCGCCTCGCACGGATTGCGCTGGGCTGCAGAGACTTCGGGCGGAAAACTCCTCGCGGCCTTCCCGCGTTACCACCCCCGCTGGGCGTGGTGGTGTGTCCGCGTCCCCGGATTTCGCGAGCTGGCGGTGAGCAACCTCGTGGTCGTGCTCCGCGCGCACTCCGCCGCCGACCGCGGACTCGGGACCACGCTCGCCCGTTAGGGTGGCGTGAATGACGACGACCGAGAGAACATCGCTCGCACTCGACATCGGTGGCACCAAGTTCACCGCCGCGGTGGTGGGTGCCGACGGACGACCGCAGGACCCCGTCGTCGTTCCGACCCCCACCGAGAACGTCTGGGCGGCGTGCGAGGAGCTTCTCCTCTCGGTGGTGTCCGCGGCAGGGGTCGAGTTCCAGGACATCGAGGCCGTCGGTATCGCGTCGGCCGGGCCCGTGGACACCGTTGCCGGCACTGTGGCGCCGATCAACATCGCGGAGTGGTACGAGGGCTTCGGGCTCGTGGAGGCCGTCCGCGGCGTGGTTCCGAACGCCACCGTGACCCTGGCACTCGACGGTGCGTGCGCGGCCCTGGCCGAGCATCGTTTCGGGGCCGCCCGCCACGTGCAGAACGTGCTGGGCATGGTGGTGTCGACCGGCATCGGCGGCGGCCTGGTCCTGGGCGGCGAGATCGTTCGCGGCCACAGCGGCAACGCCGGGCACGTGGGACACATCGTCGTCCCCGGATCCATCGAACCCTGCACCTGCGGCGGGGTCGGCTGTGTCGAGACGGTCGCCAGCGGCCCGAACGCGGTCCGTTGGGCCCGCGAGAACGGCTGGGATGGTGCCACCGGCATCGACCTCGCCGAGTCGGCCCGCGCCGCCGACCCGGTGGCGGTCGCCGCCCTCCAGCGGGCCGGCGTGGCGCTGGGACAGGCGATCGCGTCCGCCGCGGCGCTGCTCGACATCGAGACGGCCGTCCTCGGCGGTGGCTTCAGCGCGGCCGGCCCGGCGCTGTGGAACCCCATCCGCGAGACCGTCGCGTTGCACGCCCGGCTCGGCTTCCTCGAGTCGTTCACGGTGGTCCCCGCTGCCCTCGGGGCCGTCGGGACTCTCACAGGAGCGGCCGCACTGGTCACCCCGAAACAGCACTGACGCCCGCCCCCGTGATCGGGAGCGGGCGTCAGTGGTGGTGGATCAGGAGTTCAGGCGCTGCTTGAGAGCGTCGAACTCGTCCTGGATGCCGGTGGGGAGCTTCTCGCCGACGAAGTCGAACCATTCCTCGATGAGCGGGATCTCCTTCTTCCACTCGTCGACGTTCACCGCGAGCGCCTCGGCCACATCGGCCGTGGCGACGTCGAGTCCGTCGATGTCGAGCGCGTCGGCCGTGGGCACCACACCGATGGGCGTGTCGACACCGGCGGCCTTGTGCTCGATGCGCTCGACGATCCACTTCAGCACGCGGGAGTTCTCACCGAATCCGGGCCACAGGAAGCGCTTGTCGTCGCCGCGGCGGAACCAGTTGACGTAGAACACCTTCGGGAGCTTGGACTCGTCGGCGTTCTTGCCGAGGTCGATCCAGTGCTGGAAGTAGTCGCCGACGTTGTAGCCGAGGAACGGCAGCATCGCCATCGGGTCGCGGCGGATGGTGCCGACGGTTCCCTCGGCCGCCGCTGTCTGCTCGGAACCGACGGTGGCGCCCATGAACACGCCGTGCTGCCAGTCGCGAGCCTCGGTGACCAGAGGAACGGTGGTCTTGCGACGGCCACCGAAGAGGATCGCCGAGATCGGCACACCCTGCGGGTCGTCCCACTCGGGCGCCATGGACGGGCACTGGGACATCGGCACGCAGTAGCGCGAGTTGGGGTGCGCCGCATTGCTGTCCGAGTCCGGCGTCCAGTCCTTGCCGGTCCAGTCGATCAGGTGCTGGGGGTCGCCCTCGAGGCCCTCCCACCAGACGTCGCCGTCGTCGGTCTGCGCGACGTTGGTGAAGACGGCGTTGCCCTGATCGATGGTGCGCATCGCGTTGGGGTTCGAGTCCCAGTTGGTACCGGGCGCGACACCGAAGAAGCCGAACTCCGGGTTGACCGCGTACAGCCGGCCGTCCTTGCCGAAGCGCATCCACGCGATGTCGTCACCGATGGTCTCGGCGCGCCAGCCCGGAATGGTCGGCTGGATCATCGCGAGGTTGGTCTTGCCACAGGCGGACGGGAACGCCGCGGCGATGTAGTACGCCTTGTCCTCCGGCGAGATGAGCTTGAGGATCAGCATGTGCTCGGCCAGCCAGCCCTCGTCGTGGGCCATGGCCGACGCGATACGCAGCGAGTAGCACTTCTTGCCCAGCAGCGCGTTGCCGCCGTAGCCGGAGCCGTAGCTCCAGATCTCGCGGTCCTCGGGGAAGTGCGAGATGTACTTGGTGTCGTTGCACGGCCACGGGACGTCCTGCTGACCCTCGTCGAGCGGGGCTCCGAGCGAGTGCAGAGCCTTGACGAAGAAGCCGTCGTCCCCGAGCTTCTCGAGCACCTTCGCGCCCATGCGCGTCATGACGCGCATGGAGACGACGACGTACTCGGAGTCGGTGATCTCGACACCCAGCTTGGGGTCGTCGGCCTCGAGCGGGCCCATGCAGAACGGGATGACGTACATGGTGCGACCGCGCATGCATCCGCGGTACAGATCGCGCATCGTGCCGCGCATCTCCTCCGGGTCCATCCAGTTGTTGGTGGGACCGGCGTCGATCTCCCGAGTGGAGCAGATGTAGGTCCGCGACTCGACGCGCGCCACGTCGGACGGGTCGGAGTTGCCCAGGAACGAGTTGGGCTTCTTCTCGGCGTTCAGCCGAGTGAACGTCCCCGCGTCGACCAACTGGTCGGTGAGGCGGTTCCACTCCTCGTCCGAACCGTCGGCGAAGACGATCCGGTCGGGCTGGGTCAGCTCGGCCACGTCACGTACCCAGGCCAGCAGGCCTGCATGCGTCGTGGGCGGCGTGCCGTCGGTTCCGTTGAGACCCGGAATGGTCGCGGTCATCTTGTCTCCTGGGGTGGTGCAGGAACGTGTGGCCGTCACCGCCTCGGTCCGTCGATCGGCGCCGAACCGAAGTGCGTGAGCGAACCATGGGTTCCCAGTGGGCGGGGTAGTCCCGTGACCTTCGATCGACAGATCGCAGGGCCCCGAGTGTCCTGGACCTAGAGGTTAACGCTGTGAAGAACGGCCAGGGCACTCGGGGCATGTCCGTTCCGTCACAAAACCGATTCAGTGACCTGGCCGTAAAGCGCACTATGTCAGGACATTTGGTGTCTATCGCGTCACAGCGACCCGCGCTCGGACGCACGCCAGACGGCGTCGGGACCGTCCGCGAGGTCGGTGGAGGACACCCACACGGTGTAGTCGCCGTCGGCCTCGAAGACCGTCGCACGGTCGACGTCGCCGTCACCGTCGAGATCGCTGAGAACCGTCATCTCCGTCGCACTCCGATGGAATGCCGACGCGTGGACGTCGGACAGACCTCCGTGCAACACCGCCGTGTCGGCGGTGCCGTCCCCGTCGAGATCGAGGGCGGGGTCGAACCCGTCGTCCGCGACACCCGGCCCGTCCGGGTCGAACGATCCCGACCACTCGGCCATCTCAGTCCCCCGTGTTCCTCGCTGTCGTTCCTACCTCGTGCTTGGACGCATCCAGCGAAGAGACGGTTCCCCGCCGCCCGAAAGTGAGGGCGACGCGGTCCAGCACGTCGAGATCCCGTTGATAGGCGGCCGCCCGCGAGGCAGCTCGGGACGTGATGTCTCGGATCTCGCCGTCGATCTCCGCGATCAGCGCGTTCCGCCGGGCGGAGGCGTCTCTGACCTGCGCCGACAGTCTCGCGGTCAGCCACGAGTCGGCGATCACGAGACGGGACGCGGTGTCCCGTTCCCAGCCGGAGGCGGCATCGGCCACCACGTCCGCAGCCCATCGGCGCAGGCGCGCGCGGCGCGTCGAGAGCAGCCTCGTCCGCACCACCGCGGCGGCCATCATCGCGGCGCAGAGCACGGTCACGAACCCGGCCGACGTGCCGCCGAGGGAGGCCGCCCACACCGCCACCCGCCCCACCCCTGCACCCGCCGAGGCACCGACGACACCCGCCAACACGTCGTCGACTCCCCACCCGGCCGACGGGGGCGGTTGGTGGGTCGTCGACGCGCGTTCGACCGGGGGTGCGGAGTCCACGGCGCCGACCGCGGTCAGCGCGGTGGTCACCTCGTCCGCGAGCCGACCCGTCGCCGCATCGATCTCCGCGGCGACCACGGACGGAAGGCGTCGGAGGTCGGCGAAGCTCGCGTCCCCGACGGCAGCGGCGACCCGCGCGCCCGTCTCCCGCCGATGCACGCCGACCCGGTGGGCGAGATCGAGGCGCAGCTCGGCCGTCGACCGCCGGAGGAGCAGTCCGTCGTCCGTCGCGATCGACGCGGCCCGGCGCCGGCGTTCCCGCGCGTCGGCGAGGTCCGCGCTGCCCGTGTCGCGTCGGGCCGCCGCTGTCAGTGCCGTGCGGGCCTCGGCCAGCGCACGGTCCACCGCCGTCCGCTCCGCCTCTGCCGGGTCCACCCGGTCCGCTGCCCGAGCGAGCGCGTCCAGGATTGCATCGTCGTCGGGACCGCACAGCACCACCGCGTCGGCGCGCGGGACCGACGCCGCCCATCGGGCGAGGACGCGCCGCGCGTCGTCCGGTCCGGCGGCGATCCGGAGCACCACCGGAAGATCGGCCGGGATCGACCGCGCCGCCCGGACGAGGGCACCGCCCGGCGGCAGGGCGGGATCCACCAGGACGAGCACGGCCGAGGCCGCGCAGACGGGACGGACGGACCATCCCGCGGAGGTCACCACCGCACCGACCGCCTCCTGGTCGAGACCCGGTGCCGCGAGAACGGCGACGGTGCGCGCCGGTGCGGGTCCTCGCCCCAGCCGACTCAGGGAGTCGGGACTCCACGTCCGCACCACTCGGGCCGCGTCGGCGGGCAGGTCGAGACTCACGCGCGTGCACCGCTCCGGACGTGAGCCACCTCGGGGGCGCGCAGAAACGTCTCGATCGACGACCTTCCGAGCGCACTCCGAGCGGCCACCGTCTCGACCGCGGCGAGCAGGGCGATGTCGCGGCACCTCGCCGCGCGCGACACCGCCGTCGCCCAGGCACGGGTGAGCGTGTCGACGTCGTCCACGCCGATCACGGGCATCCCGGCCGGCAGCACCGCGGCGACGGCGTCCGCGTCGATCGGGAGGTCGGTGCGCCCGAGGACCACGAGGGTGTCACCGCCGGGCCGTGCCGCCACCACCTCGAGGTCCGCGGCGCTCACGGTCCGAGCGACGACGAGCGCGAGAACGTCGTGGTCCAGGACGGGAGGAGGAAGGTCGGGGGCGTCCACCCCGTGCACCTCGGCCGCCTCGGGAAGGACCAGCGCCGTGACGACGCGGGACTTGCCCGCACCGGGGCGTCCCGCGACGGCGAGACGCACCGGGGAACGCCATCGCTCGATCACCGCCCGCAGAGCGGCGTCGTCGACGCTGCGTTCCAGCTCGGTCACCGCGCGGTGCAGCGCGCTCGACTCGGTCCCCGGCATCCGTGATCCCCCGATTCTGCAGATGCGACGGGGCGATTCTCACACGCCGATCCCGGTGTCGGTAGGCCAGAGTCTCGACCTGAAGTCGAGACCCTGCTGTCACGAAATGCGTCCATGGGAGACAATGACAGGATGACCGACCCCCGTGCCGTGGACGCAGCGCCCGAGAACGGCCTGTCCGACGGTGCCGACGAGAGCCGGTCCGGCGGTTCCCGGCTGTATCCCCGGGTGACCAGTTTCCGGTCCCGACGCGGCGCGCTCACCGAACCGCAGCAGGCCTCGTGGGACCGGATGTGGCCCGGCATCGGCCGCGAGGTGGCCGACGAGCCGCTCGACGCCGCGTCGTGGTTCGGCCGGACCGCCCCGGTGGTTCTCGAGATCGGCTCCGGGACCGGCACCGCCGCGCTCGCGATGGCGGCCGCCGAACCGCACGTGAACCTCGTCGCCGTCGAGGTCTACCGACCGGGAATCGCGCAGACGGTCCAGGGGATCGAGCGAGAAGGTCTCTCCAACCTGCGCATTCTGCGGGGCGACGCTGCCGACGTGCTCGAGAACATGGTCGCTCCCGGTTCGCTCGCCGGCGTCCGAGTCTTCTTCCCCGACCCCTGGCCCAAGGCCCGGCACCACAAGCGCCGACTGCTGAAGGCCGCCACATTCGCCCTGGTGGCGGACCGTCTCGAGCCCGGCGGCATTCTCCACGTCGCCACCGACCACGCCGACTACGCGGAGTGGATCGAGGAAGTCGGTGACGCGGAGCCCGCTCTGACGCGGCTGCCGTTCGATGCCGAACGACGTACCGTCGAGGGGTCCTCCCTGTCCGTCGACCGTCCGGTGACGAAGTTCGAGGGCAAGGCCCAGCAGGTCGGCAGGCCGACGAGCGAGTTCGTCTGGGGCAGGCCATCCACCGGAGCGACCGACGTCGCTGCGGCGACGATCACGCGACGAGAGAGCGAGAACCCACTCCGATGAGCGTGGACGAACAGAACACGGACACGGCCGTGCTCGACGGCGCCGGTGATTCTCGCCATACCAAGAAGGTCCTGCTCGTCTGGGATGCGCCCAATCTGGACATGGGCCTCGGCGCCATCCTGGGCGGACGACCCACCGCCGCCTACCGCCCGCGCTTCGATGCGCTGGGCCGATGGCTGCTCGGCCGCACCGCCCAGCTCTCCGCGCACCAGACCGCGAGCCTCGAACCCGAGGCCACCGTCTTCACGAACATCGCCCAGGGCAGCGCCGACGTCGTTCGTCCCTGGGTCGAGGCCTTGCGTAACGTGGGCTTCGCGGTCTTCGCCAAGCCGAAGATCGACGAGGACAGCGACGTCGACTCCGACATGCTCGATCACATCGAGCTCCGCTCACGGGACCACGGTCTCGCGGGAGTGGTGGTCGCGTCCGCGGACGGCCAGGCCTTCCGGCTCCCACTCGAAGCCATCGCGGCAACGGGTGTGCCCGTTCAGATCCTCGGGTTCCGTGAACACGCCAGTTGGGCCGTCACGTCGGAGACTCTCGAGTTCCTGGATCTCGAGGACATCCCCGGTGTGTTCCGCGAACCACTGCCGCGGGTCAGCCTCGAGTCCCTTCCGGACGAGGGCGCCTGGCTGCAGCCGTTCCGTCCGCTGTCCGCCCTGCTCGTCGGGCGTCAAGGAGTGTCCTGAGTGTTTTCTCGCTGGGGAGATCTGGTTCACCGATCACGGTTCACCGTCATCGGTGTGATGGTCGCGTTCCTGCTGGGCCTCGCCGCGTACGGACTCAGCCTCAACGATCACCTGAGTCAGAGCGGCTGGGACGACCCGAACTCGGAGTCGGTGCACGCCGCCGTCACCGCGGACGGCACCTTCGGTCGCGACAGCACCGGCGACGTCGTCGCCCTCTACACCGCACCCGAGGGATCGACGGTCGACGACCCGGCGTTCCAGCAGACCGTCACCGCTGGTCAGGACGCCATGATGGCGGCGCACTCGGACAAGATCTCGAAGATCAACATCAACTACTTCCAGCAGCGGCTCCCCGCGCTGGCCTCGCCCGACAAGACGAAGGCGATCGCCACGTTCGCGATCGCCGGCGCGAACGACACGGAACTGACCAACAACTTCCGTGACGTGAAGGACGCGTTCGCCATCGACGGCGTCGACGTGCAGCTCGCCGGCCTCCAGCCCATCGCGAACGCGCTGAACGACACCATGGCCGGCGACATCAAGCGCATGGAGATCCTCGCCATCCCCGTGGTGGGCGTGCTCCTGTTCTTCGTGTTCGGCGGCGTCGTGGCTGCGGCGTTGCCACTGATCATCGGTGGTCTCACCGTGGTCGCGGCCAACGGCATGGTCCGGCTGTTCACCAATTTCGTCGAGGTCAACAGCTTCGTCGCGCCCGTCGTCTCGCTCATCGGTCTCGGGTTGGCCATCGACTACGCGCTGTTCATCGTCAGCCGGTTCCGAGAGGAACTGGCCGACGGCCGCACGACACAGCAGGCCGTGCAACGCTCCGTCATGACCGCGGGCCGCACGGTCGTCTTCTCGGCGACGATGATCGTCGCGAGCCTCGGCGGTCTGCTGCTCTTCCCGCAGGGCTTCCTCAAGTCCGTCGCGTTCGGTGCGATCGCCACCGTCGCGCTGGCGGCCCTGACCGCCATCACCATTCTCCCGGCGATCCTGTCGATCCTCGGCCCGCGCATCGACGCTCTCGGACTGAAGAGCATGCGCAAGACCAAGACGACCGAGGAGATCGAGTCCGGGCCGTGGGGCAAGCTCACGCGCTGGGTCATGCGGAACCCGCTCAAGGTGTGCGTGCCCATCGTCCTGGGCCTGCTGATCCTCACGCTGCCGGTCGGTGCCATCAAGTTCGGCGGCATCAACGAGACGTACCTGCCGCCGGACAACCCCACCCGTGTCGCCCAGAACGTGTTCGACGAGAACTTCCCGTCCTACCGCACCGAGCCGCTCAAGATCGTGCTCGAGAACGCGGAGGGTCCGCAGTTGGGCACGGTCCTGCGCGAGGCGTCCAACGCTCCCGGGCTCGTCGAACGGTTCTCCATCGAGCGCAACGAGAACGGTGTCGCCGTGCTCAAGGCGGGCCTGGTCGACCGCAACGTGTCGTCGCCGGCCATCGACTACATCCGCTCCATCGACGTTCCCGACGGGGTGACCCTGTCGGTCGGCGGCACGCCCGCCATCGAGCAGGACTCGATCGCGGCGCTCGTGGACCGACTACCCCTCATGGCGACGCTCGTCGTGCTGGTCACGACGCTGCTGATGTTCCTCACGTTCGGGTCGCTGGTGCTCCCCCTCAAGGCCATCCTGATGACCACGCTGGGCCTCGGCGCGACGCTCGGCATCCTCACGTTCATCTTCGTCGACGGCAACGGCGCGGGTCTGCTGAACTTCACTCCCGGGCCGATCATGGCCCCGGTCCTGGTGCTGATCATCGCGATCATCTTCGGGTTGTCGACGGACTACGAGGTGTTCCTGCTCTCCCGCATGGTGGAGGCACGAGCCCGCGGAGCCAGTACGACCGAGGCCATTCGCGTCGGTACCTCGCACACCGGTCGCATCATCACCGCGGCCGCACTGATCCTCATCGTCGTCACGGGCGCCTTCGCCTTCTCCGAGCTGGTGATGATGAAGTACATCGCCTACGGCATGATCGCCGCGCTCATCATCGACGCGACGTTGATCCGCATGTTCCTGGTCCCGGCGACGATGAAGCTGCTCGGCGACGACTGCTGGTGGGCGCCGCAGTGGATGAAGCGCATCCAGCAGAAGCTGGGGCTCGGCGAGCCGATCCTCGACGCCGAGATGATGCCCACCGATGTCCCCGAGCTCGTCGCGATCGGGTCCGCACCGCTCCCGGCGCGGACGCGGGAACCGCTCACCCAGCCGATTCCGCGGGTCATGCAGAGCGGCCCGTCGGCCGCTCGTGCAATGCCCGAGCGCGTCGCACCCGATCGTCCCCGGCCCGTCGCCCCGCGTCCGGCTCCCGAGCGCGTGCAGAAGCCCGCTGTGCAGGAACCCCCGGTGCAGCAGCCCGCCGCGCCGGAGCCCGTCGCACCGCGCGCCGTCGAACCCACGGCACCTCCCGTCGCACCCGCGCCCGCGGAGGAGATTCGGGTCGCACGCCCGGCGGAGACCCGACCCGCCCGGGCCTCCGACGATCAGCAGAGTCGTCCGACGGCCGGTCCCGAGCCGACGTCGGCCGAGCCGGCACCGCGGAACGGCGCACCCGCCCCGCGCCCCATCGAGAGCTGGCTCGCCGAACTCCGCGCGCCGTCGGTCGCTCAGCGTTCGAACGGCTCGAACGGCTCGAACGGGCACGAGACCACGTCGTTCCGGTACGGCTCGGTCTCGGGCGACGGCATCGATGTCGATCGGCCCCGCAACGGCGACAGCAACGGGAACGGCCACTCCAACGGCAACGGGAACGGCACCGGGAACGGAGGGCCCCACGGGAACGGCTCGCGCACCAGCGCCGAGGTCGATTCCTGGATCGCCGGTCTGCGCATGCCCGAGCGCGAGGATCGGCCGGCACCCGAGCCCGAGACCCACAACCCCTCCACGCCCGAGGTCCCCGAGCCCGACGAGACACCGCCGACGACCACATCGGGTCGCCGGCGGGCTCGGGACGGGGACGACGAGTCGGGCGGTCGTCACCACGGTCAGTCCGGTGCCATCAGTGTGAGCGAGTTGCTGGCCCGCCAGCGTCGGCAGTGACGGCGCGGTCCGCGAACGACCTCGCGTAGCGGGTGCCGATACCGAGCAGCATCACTCCCACCACCAGGAACGCTGCGGCGCGGGGCAGTCCACCGAGTGCGCTGAGGTCGAACAGGAACAGCTTGGCGATGGCCGAGGCCGCCACGGTCAGACCAGCGGCGAGGACCGCGCGGGTACCGGTGGCGTCGGACAGACCACGCATCAGCAGTGCGACGGCGACGGTCATCCACACGATGGTCGCTGCGCCGTGGCCGACGAGGAACCCGGTGCGGCCGCCGATCTCGATGCCGGTGATGACGCACACCGCCGTCGCACCGAAGAGGCCGGCGACTCCCGCCAGGCCGGCGGCGAGGGTTCGGAGAGTCGCGTCCCCGATGGTGCGCAGTGCCGCGAGCACTCCCGCCACAGCCATCGCGATCATGGCGACCGACGCGGGCACCGAGGCCCAGCCGGAGTCGAGCGCGCGAACGGGGCTGCTCAGCGAGTCGACCGAGGTGATCTGCGAGTGTGCGCTGGTTCCGAGGAGGGCGAAGAACGCGCCGGCTGCGGCCGACACACCCGAGCGGGTCCGGGCGCCGACGAGAAGCGCCGTGGTGGCGACCAGCAGCAGGGCGAGAATGCGGACCTGATCGGCCGTGCCCGTCACCAGCGCCGACGCCACCGCCACCGAAGCCGTCGCTGTGAGCACCAGACGAACCGTGGTGACCAGCTCGCGTCGAGCGACCAGGATCGCCACCAGGGCGAGCGCGACCGCAGCGTCGACGCCGCCGGCGACGGGGCGAGAGAACAGCGTCACGGTGACGAGGACCGCGGCGGCGGTGGCCGCGATCGAGGCGAGCGACGCCGGGTCCACGGCGCGGTGGGCGAGGGTGGTCCACCAGGCGACGACAGCGGTGCCGAAGGACAGTCCCGCGACGACGAGCAGCGGCAGCAGATCGGCGGTCGGGACCGTCTCCACGTGGGCGAGCAGCCCGGCGAGCAGCACCGCTCCGACGACCGGGACGGTGCGGACGACGCGCAACCAGACCCACTGTTCGCGGACGTCGACCGGCGAGGCGGCGATCTGCACGACCACCAGGAATGCGAGGAGTGCCGGCGTGATGCCGCCCGTGACGACGGGTGCCAGTGTCGCGATGCCGGCCACGACCATCACCGCGAGTGACTGCGACGACCAGCGCAGTGCGACCGCGACTCCGAGCGCGGCGACACCGAGTCCCACCACGAGCCCGACGACGGGATGCACCCACCCGTACAGCGCGGTGACGGCGGCGAGGTCGAGATACAGCCCGGCGAATCCCGTCGCGGCGAGTGCGACGGCGCCGACGCGGCCACCGGGTCGGGCGACCACACGGTGCGCGGCGGCGACGAGCGCTCCGGACAGCAGCGCACCCGCGGCGACACGAGGACCGGGCCCGAACCAGCCCGACTGCGCCGCGAGCACCACCAGCATCACGACACCGATGACGGTCACCGCAGCGCCCGCGGCGGCGAGCACACGACTGACGACACCGTCGCGTTGCCACCACGGGGTGGTGTCACGGCGAGGCGTGGGCATCGGGCGCGGGATCGGCCGTACCGGGGGAGTCGACACCGGAGGACTCTGCACCTGTGGCCTCGAGACGGGGTGCTGCTGCGGGGGCGCCTGCAGCGGGGCCTGCATCGGCGGACCGTCGAGCTGCTGTCGGAGGAGACCCAGGTCGTGGCCGACGCGGGCGAGATGCTGCTGCAGGGAGGCAACCTCACCGGACAACACGTGCACGAGTCGCGGATCTATCGAGGGAGTGGTCATACCTCGATCGTGCTGGCCGGGGCGGACCGGGGGAACACGGGAAACTACTCGAGTCCGACGCCGTTCTACTCAGCCGAGGGTGCAGTTCCTACCCGAACATGCGCTTGATGGACGTCCCGAACGGGTGCTTGGCCGTGACGGATCCGAAGCGGATGCGTCCGCGCACGACGACGTGCAGTCCACCTTCGACAGGCCGGCTGCGCACCTTGTTGGTCGCACTGCCGCCCATGGTGTCGAGGCCGTCGAGATCCACCGACGCACCCTCGGGCACCACGACGGTGATGGTGCTGCAGTAGTCGTCCACGTCGATCCGCACCTCGCGCGAGGTCAGAACCGCGGAACTGAAGTCGAGGGTCACCGTGGCCATCTTCGACGCGACCCGGATGGCCGACGGCGCGGTCCAGGTACCGGAACGGGTGACCGTCGACATCGTGGCTCGGATGTCCACGGGTGCACCGTCGGTGGCCGGGTGTCCGGGTGCCGACGTCAGCGCGTCGCTCGGGACCACGGCGAGCGGCCCGGCCTGCTGGGGTGGGCCGCCCTGCAGTGTCATGCCCGGCAGGTCGACCAGCACCGCGTTGAGCTCACCGCGCGTCTTGGCCGCCAGTACCGAGTCCATCCGCTCGGTGAACTCGCCGAGCGACAGCATCCCCTGTCCGACGGCGCGTTGGAGCAGGCCGCCCACGTGCTCTCGTTCGGCGTCGCTCACGCGCATGTTCCTGGGGTCGGTGCCGTCTCCGGTCATGGCGACCAGAGTAGTGAACACGACGCCGTCACTGCAGCCCCTGCTCGAGCGCCCACCGGGTGAGTTCGACACGATTCGCGAGGTGCAGCTTGCGCAGGGTCGCCTGCACGTGGTTCTCGACGGTGCGATGACTGATACCGAGCCGAGTGCCGATCTGCTTGGCGCTCAACCCTTTCGCGACCATGCGCAACACCTCCGTCTCGCGCTCGGTCAGCACGGGAGGCGGTTCCGCAGCCGTGGGGGCGGCTGCCATGCGCCGGTACTCCCCGAGCACCAGCCCGGCCAGTCCGGGCGTGAACACCGCATCGCCGCGACTCGTCGCCTGTACGGCGGACACCAGATCGTCGATGGAGGCGCTCTTCACGAGGTAGCCGGTCGCCCCAGCCTTGACCGCGCCGAGCACGTCGTCCCGTTCGGCGGACGCGGAGAGCACCAGTACCCGACTGTCGGGCGAGACCGCCAGCACCGACGCGGTGCCCTCGGCTCCGGTTCCGTCTCCGAGGTCCATGTCCATGACGACCACCTGCGGCGACGTCGCCCGCGCACGCGCGGTGGCCGAGCGGACTCCGTCGGCGGTGGCCACCACACGGAAGCCCCGCGCGTCGAGGTCCCGCGCCACTCCGTCACGCCACATCGGGTGGTCGTCGACGACCATCACCGTCACCGAGGCGTCGGCGCTGTCCGTGGCAGCGTCAGTTCCCATTCCGTTCCCTCTCCTGGCCTGCTGTCCACCCTCGCACGCCCACCGATGGCTGCCGTCCGGCCCACGATCGAGCCGGAGACGCCGAGCCGTCCCTCCGCACGCGCCTCGTCGAGACGGCCGGGTGCCATTCCTGCTCCGTCGTCGCGCACCGTCACCATCACCTCGTCCCCCAAGTCCTCCACCAGCACGAACACGTGGACGTCGGACCCGCCGTGTCGATGCGCGTTGTCGACGGCGGCGAGCGTCGCGGCCGCGAGCTCCGACGCGGCCGACGCCCGGAGAACGACGGCCTCGGACGGCGCCGAGACCACGGCGCGCGTGCCCACCGCAGCGCGCACCAGCGCGGCCAGGTCGGCAGTGCCGTCGGTACGCCCGGTGGCCGACCCGGACAGCAGGGCGCGGAGCGCAGCCTCCTGGCTGCCGGCGAGATCTGCCAGTTCTGCTGCTGCGCCGCCGATCTCGTGGCCGCGACGACTGACCATGGCCAGCACCTGCAGCACACCGTCGTGCACCTCGCGGGCCAGGCGCTCGCGTTCCGCGGTCGCCGCGGCCAGGGCCACCGCCTCGTCCAGGCGGCTGCGTGCGAGGCGAGCCGTCCGCGCCGCGAGCCCCAGTGCCAGACCGACGGACAACAGCACGGGCCCGGTCGAGTCGCGCCACAACTCGCCGTCGACGGTGCCGCGCACCACGGCGATGGCGGCGGTCATCACCGCCGCCGAGGCGAGCCCCGCTCGGGGGCCTCCCAGGACGGCGGCACCGATCACGGCGTTGGCCACCCAAATCGTCGTCGGGAGCACCTGGTGGTCCTGGCGCCATGCCGGACTCGCCACCAGCAGCGTGCTGCAGATCAATGCCGGCGTCATCATCTGGTCGGCGACGACGACGGGGCGCCGCGCGGGCGTCGTCAGGGTCGCGACGGCCGCGATTCCGGACCAGATGACGGTGACGACGACGAACAGCCAGCTCAGGCGCGGTGCGTCGTACCGGTCCTGGACGACCAACTGGAACCCGACCACGTACAGGACGGTGACCAGTCGGAACGCTGCCGCGGCGCGCCACAGCGGTGCCTCCGCGACACCGGTGGCGTCAGCTCGCGGGACCGTCGACCTCGCCACGGCTCAGCTTCTGGTTCTCGGGGTGCGGACTGTTCGGCGCGGCCGGGAACATCGGTTCCGACGGATCCGTGTCGGCGATCTCCTCGTACGCCTCCTCGGGATCGTCGGCGAGCAGTGAGCGGATAGCGGTATTGGCCATCGCGACGAGCGGCACCGAGAGCAGGCCACCGATGATGCCCGCCATGACGATGCCGGTGGCGATGGCGAGCACCACGGCCAGGGGATGCACACGGACTGCGCGACCGAGCAGGAGTGGTTGCAGCACATGGCCTTCGACCTGCATCACGGCGATGACGATCGCGAGTGCGATGAGCGCCGTGATGAATCCCTTGGTCACCAGGGCGACGAGCACCGCGACGAAGCCGGTGAGCACCGCACCCACGATGGGAATGAACGCTCCGATGAACACCAGTGACGCCAGCGGAAGAGCCAGCGGGACACCGAGGATCGCCAGTCCCGTGCCGATACCGATGGCGTCCACGGCGGCGACCGCGACGGTGGCGCGCACGTACCCCACCAGCGAGCCGAACGCCTGGCTGCCTGCCAACCGGACGCGGCGGCGCGCCCGCGTCGGGACGATCCGGGACACGAAGTCCCAGATCTGCTGTCCGCCGTAGAGGAAGAAGATGAGGGTGAAGAGCACGAGCAGAGCCCCGGTGAGCATCTCGCCGATCACCGCGGCGGTGGTCAACGCGCCACTGGTGAGAGCTTCCTGATTCGACTGCACCGACCGGACCACCGAGTCGCCGGCACTGCGGATCTGGTCCTCGCTGAAGTGCAGGGGCCCCTGCGTCAGCCAGTCCTGGATCTGGGTGACGCTGCCGGTGAACTGATCCGTGAGGGCGGGTACGCCCTCGATGAACTGCTCGACGACGAACGTCAGGATGCCCACCAGCAGCCCGAGACTGCCGAGGATCGAGACGATGACCGCGACGACGCGCGGGATTCCGCGCCGCTGCATCCAGTCGACGAGCGGGGAGAGCAGCGCCGACGCCAGCAGGGCGAGTGCCACCGGGACGACGACGCTCTCGAGCCGGTGCACGATCATGCCGATCACCACGAGACCGGCGAACAACACCAACAGACGCCACGTCCACGCAGCTCCGACGCGTACCACAGGGTGTACCGACTCCGCCGGATCGTCCGTCACCGAGGAAGCCTAACCGAGCACCCGGTAAGTTGACCTCGTGCTGACGCTTCTACGTGCGGTCTCGTTGACCCTGAGAAGTCGCTGGCCGCTGTACCTCGCGTCGATGCTCCTGGCCAATCTGCTCGGCGCGATCCTGGTGTTCGCCTTCGTCCGGTACGGGCTGCCCATTCCCGAGAACGAGTCGATCGTCGTCGATCGGGTGCGCAATGTCTTCATCTTCGGGGCGTACCTGCTCTTCGCGGCCGTCGTCAGCCTCGCGACCGCCGCCGTCATGCTGCGCAGTGTCATGCGGTGGCAGATCCGCGGTGGACCGCCCAGCCGATCGGAGCAGATGGCCGCCCTGCACGCACCGCTGCGCCAGGCCATCGTGCACCTGGTGCTCTGGATCGTGGGCGGCGTCATCTTCATGCTGCTCACCGCGTCGGAGATGCCGTCGCTCGCGGTGGCCGTCGCGGTGACGGTCGCCATGTCCGCGGCGATCACCTTCGGCTTCACCTACATGCTGGGCGAACGCATCCTCCGGCCCGTCGCCGCGCAGGCGCTCAGCGAGGGCAGTTTCGACCGCACGATGACGCCCGGTGTGGGTACACGCATGGCGATGACGTGGGGACTGGGCACACTGATCCCCGTCGTCGGCATCCTGCTGCTGTGCGCGACCCAGCTGACCACCGACCTGGTCTTCTCCCCCGACTCGCTGGCCATCGCCATCAGCCTGCTCTGCGTGCTGGCGATCATCCAGGCGTTCTGTCTGTCGATGCTCACCGCCAGCCAGATCTCCGATCCCATCCGTCAGCTGCGCCGCGCCATCGAGAAGGTGCAGGAGGGCCACACCGAGGTCCAGGTCGAGGTGTTCGACGGCAGTGAGATCGGCCGTCTGCAGGTCGGCTTCAACCGGATGATGGCCGACGCGTCGGAGCGTGCAGTCCTGCGCGAGCTGTTCGGGCAGCACGTCGGTGAGGACGTCGCGCGGCGCGCCCTCAAGTTCGGCACCGAGCTCGGCGGCGAGACCCGATTCGTCGCGGTGCTGTTCGTCGACATGGTCGGCTCGACGGCCGCCGCCTCCGAACGTCCGCCCGGCGAGGTCGTCGACCTGCTCAACGACTTCTTCCGCGTCGTCGTCGACGTGGTCGACCGGCACCACGGCTTCGTCAACAAGTTCGTGGGCGACGCGGCGCTGGCCATCTTCGGCGCGCCCCTGGATCGCCCGGACGCACCCACCGCGGCACTGTCCGCAGCGCGGGAACTGCGCAGCGAGCTCACCGAGATCGCCGGACTCGACATCGGCATCGGCGTGTCGGCCGGACTGGCGGTGGCGGGAAACATCGGCGCCAAGGAACGCTTCGAGTACACCGTCATCGGTGATCCGGTGAACGAGGCGTCGCGCCTGACGGAACTCGCGAAGTTCACTCCCAGTCGGGTTCTCGCGTCGACGTCGGCACTGTACTTCGCCGACGAGGACGAGCAGTCCGAGTGGGAACTGGGCGAGAAGGTGCAGCTGCGCGGACGGCGGCGCGCGACGCACCTGGCCTCCCCGGTCGACTATCCGCGCTGATCGTCGGCACCGTTCGTTACTCTCGGTGCCGTGGTAGTTCCGGAGCAGGGCCGATCCGCTGGGTCGCCCCGCGCCGGTGGCAGATGGCGATGGCTGCGCTGGGTGGCCGCGGTCGCCCTCGTGGCGTTGCTGGTCGGTGAGGGTGTCTACCTGTGGCCGCGCCTGCACGAGTCGTGGCGCGCCCTCACCGAGATCCACTGGGGATGGGCCGCGGCCTGCGTCGTGATGCAAGCGATCTCGCTGTCCGCGTTCGCGCGTGTCCAGAAGCAGTTGCTGCGCGCGGGCGGTGTCCGCGTATCGCAGCGACGCTCGCTCTCCGTCATCTACGGCAGCACCGCCATGGCGCTGACACTGCCGGCCGGCCAGGTCTTCTCCACAGCGTTCACGTACCGCGAGACACGCCGCTGGGGCGCGAGCCCGGTGGTCGCGTCGTGGCAGCTCGCCATCTCCGGCGTCATCGCCGCGCTCGGGCTGGCGGTCCTGGGCGTGACGGGAGCCTTCCTCGTCGGCGGCAGCGCCAACACCCTCGCACTGATCGTCCCCGTCGCCGGCGTGATCGCCCTCATCGCCGGCGTGCGCTACGTCCGCTCCCACCCCCAGTCGATCGTGGGCATCGGCCGGTGGGGGCTGTCGAAGTACAACTCGCTGCGCAACAACGATCCCGACACGGGCATGGCTCGGCTGGACGAGATCGTCGAGCAGGTGAAGTCGGTACGCCTCGGTGCCCGCGACGGCACGGTGTCGCTCGGCTTCTCGGCGGTGCACCGCCTCGCGGACGTCGCGTGCCTCGGGTTCGCCTGCTACGCCATCGGCGCGGATCCGAAGATCTACGGGCTCCTCATCGCCTTCTCGGCCAGCAAGACGGTGGGGTCCATCCCCGGTGCGCCCGGTGGTCTGGTCATCGTGGACGCCACTCTCATCGCGACCCTCACCACCGCGGCCAGCATCAGCGCGTCACAAGCGGTCGCGTCCGCACTGGTGTATCGCCTGGTCAGCTTCATCCTGGTGGCACTCGTCGGCTGGGTCGTCTTCCTGATCCTGTTCCGCAAGCATCAGCACGAGGACCTGCACTTCGATCTCGCCGTCGAGCAGCGCGAGCGGACGGAACTTCGGGAGCGGACGGAACAGCCGTCGGCCACCCACCCGCTCGGCAAGGATTCCCCTCCGCGGGAATAGATGCGGACCACGGTCCGGTTGTGTACTGTGAGGCTTGAACCTTCAACCACACAGGAGTTCGTCATGACTGCAGCAGTGTCCGTCCCCCAGCTCACCGCTGGCACGTGGGCCATCGATGCCACCCACTCGACCGTCGGGTTCACCGTCCGCCACCTGATGGTGAGCAAGGTCCGTGGCCGTTTCCAGACCTTCACCGGCACCATCACGGTCGACGAGAACGGCGCGCCCACCATCGACGCCGAGATCGACGTCGCCTCCATCACCACCGACAACGCGCAGCGCGACGGCCACCTCAAGACCGCCGACTTCTTCGAGGTCGAGAAGTTCCCCACTGCCACCTTCCGGTCCACCTCGGTCAAGGCCAAGGGCGACGACTTCGTGCTCACCGGTGACTTCACGCTGCACGGCGTGACCAAGTCCATCGATCTGAACGTCGAGTTCAACGGAGTCAACGCCGGCATGGGCAACGGACCGGTCGCCGGCTTCGAGGCCACCACCACGATCAACCGCAAGGACTTCGGCATCAGCATCGACATGCCCCTCGAGGGTGGCGGCGCCGTCGTCGGCGACAAGATCGGCCTGCTGCTCGAGATCGAGGCCGGCCACCAGGCCTGACCTCCTCCCGGAAAGACCCGCTCGACGCCCGCACAGCCGGCGCCGGTGCGGGTCTTTCCGCGTCTCGGCGCCTCGTAGTCTGGTGGCATGCCCGCGCGCACCCGCACTCCCGCCCTGTCGGCCCTCGCAGTGCCGGCGGTGATCGACGTCGTTCTCGTCCTCGTCTTCAGCGCCATCGGCCGAGGCAGCCACGAGGAGGGCGTGACCGTCGGGGGCACTCTGTCGACGGCCTGGCCGTTCCTCGTCGGCCTCGCCGTGGGATGGGCGGTGACCTACGCGCTGTACCGCGAGAAGTTCGTCGCGGTGTCCCTGGTCCCCACCGGGGTGCTCGCGTGGATCGGCGCCGTCATCGTGGGCATGGTGCTGCGGCAGGTGTCCGGCGAGGGAACGGCCTTCAGCTTCATCGTGATCGCGACGGTGACGCTGGCGGTGTTCCTGCTCGGGTGGCGTCTCGTCGCCCGCCTCGCGCAGCGTCGTCGCGCCTGACCCACACAGTTCCTCAGCCCAGCCACAGCCACGCTGCGAGGCCGAACCCGCACAGCGCCACGGCGATCCGGAGCGGATTCGGCGGAAGGTGTCTCACGATGCGCGGGCCGAGCGTTCCCCCGGCGATGGTGCCGATGCCCATCGCCAGTGCGGCGAGCCAGTTCACCTGGCCGGAGAACGCGAATATCACCGCGGCGACCAGGTTGGCCACACCCAGCAGGTAGCTCTTGAGGAGCGTTGCGCGCCAGACGGGTTCGGCCGTGCAGATCAGCGTCAAGGCCATGAAGATGACGCCCGCACCCGCGCCGAAATAGCCGCCGTAGATCGCGACGAGGAAGATCGCGCTCGGATACAGCACCGGGAACGTCCGGTCACCGGCGAGGACGCGGATCCGCGGCTGCAGCAGCATGGCGACGGATGCGAGAACGACCAGGATCGGCACGACCGCCTCGAACGTCTCCCCCGGCGCGCGCAGCAGGACGACGGCTCCCGCGATGCCGCCCAGCGCGGCCCACAGGGTGAGCCAGAGCAGCGAACGACCGCTCTTGGCAAGCTCTTTGACCGACGACGCGGTGGCACCCACACCGGCCCCGACGAGCGCCACGGTGTTGGTCACGTTGGCCGCGACCGGTGGCAGCCCCACCGCCAGCAGCGCGGGGTACGACACGAGCGACGCCAGGCCGGTGATGTAGCCGATGACTCCGGCACCGAAGCCCGCCGCGATCAGCAGGACGAACTCGGTGACGGTCACGGGGTGAAACGTAGCAAGCCGGTGATCACTCCGACGGCGAGGCCATCTCGCGCATCAGCATGTTCGTCATGCGCGCCGCGGCATCGGTTCCGTCGGCGTCCTCGATGTAGACCGCGAAGGCCAGATCGCCCTTGGTGCCGAGGAACCAGCGATCGTCTCCGTTGTCCCCGGCGAGCCCGGTGACCGACGGATCGCTGACACCTTCGCTGCGGGCGTTGTCACGCAGTGTGTTCCGCAGCGAGGTCAGCACGGCCGGGGCGACGGGCGAGCCCGCACCGGACACCGTCGCCGGTGCGCCGCCGACGATCATCGGAGCCGGTGCCGATCCGCGAGCGACGGCCGCCGCCATCTCGGCGAGGCCGAAGGGTGTCACCGTCATGCCGGACACTGACGACGTCCGGCTGACACCGCGGAACTGGTCCACCGCCGACTGGCCGTCGGGGAGCGAGGCGGTGACGGCGTCGAGACCGGGGATGTCGAAGGAGGTGCCCAAGCCGAACTGGCGTGCGGCGTCGGAGAATCCGATCTTCTGGCGGTCGGCCGACGCCTGGATCACGTCCACGAGCGTCCCGGCGGGGTAGAGGCCGGTGAACGCCGGCGTGCCCTCGTCGTTGGCGTAACTGTTCTGCGCGGTGGCGACGACGGCGCCGGTGGACGGCTTCATGACCACGATCGAGGCCGGGGTCCCGACGCTGACGGCGGCGGTCTCCGCAGCGAGCTGCACGGCCGGGTCGAGAGTGGACGTGATGTCGGGTGATCCCGGACCCTGGAAACCTGCCAGTCGGGTGGTCTCGCCGTCGGTGTCCGCGACCTCGACAGCCCAGCCCGCGGTGGCGTCGCGGGAGTCCTGCCACACGGTCCGCAGCGAGTCCAGCACCGGCGACGTCAGCCGCCGGTCACCGGCGATGAGCTTGGGTTCCGCGTAGAGGACCACACCGGGGATCGCACGCAGGTCGTCCTCCAGCACGGCGTAGTCGTCGGCACGCAGGTTCACGGCGGTGATCACGGCACCGGGGTCCGCCGCGACATCGGCCTGGAGCGACTCGGACGTGATCAGCGGCGCCACGACGTCGATGACGTCGGCGAGGCGGGACGTCGTGTCGGCCAGGTCGGAGGTCGCGGAGGGATCGAGCCGCACGGAGGCGACGTTCTGTTCCGCCATCATCACGGCGCCCGAGGCGTCGAGCACGCGCGGTGCGGGTGCATCGGTCCGGGCGTAGCGGACGGACCCACCGGCACGCAGTTCCGGGGCGAGGATCGACGGATCCCACGAGATGCGCCAGCCGACGCCGAGCTTGCGCGTCGACCCCTGGGTGGTGACGCGCCACTCGCGCGAGTCCTGGCCGCGGGGCTCGCCGAACGACCAGGTGGAGTCGACGGTGAAGAAGCCGGACTCGTCGTCCAGGCCGATGTACTGCGACATGCGGCTCGTCGAGACTCCGGGCCCCATCGAGTCGAACATGGCGCCGATCGTTTGGGCCGCGGCATTGGGGTAGGAGGTCAGCGCGGCGGCCGCGGCCACGTCACGTTGATCGAGGGCGGCGACGAACCGGTCCACCAGCACCGCCGCCTCACTGCGAGGCTTGTTCACCACGAACGAGGCGACGGTCGCGAGCGACACGAACACTGCGAGCAGCGCGACGACGTACCTGGAACGCAGAACCATGCCCCAATAATCACATGAGTCACACCAGTAACACAGCACGGTGAGCACTCGGACCGGTCACGATCCGGTCACCCCGTGCGCCTTGTGCGTATCCAGGGGTGCGCAAAAGGCGCACAGCGCCGAAGGCCACTCAGCGCAGGAAGGACCCCGCCACCGTCAGCGCCGGCGCGGAGGAGTCGCCGCCCTCGACGAACACGGCGAACGCCAGGTCACCGCGGATGCCGACGAACCAGCCGTGCGCCGGGCCGCTCGCGACCTCGGCGGTGCCGGTCTTACCGAGCAGTCCGTCGATGTCCTGCAACTGCGTCGCCGTACCGGCGGTGACCGTCTCCCGCATCATGGCGCGCAGCTGGTCGGTCACCTCCGCCGGCGGGGCTGCGACGGTGCGATCCGCGGTACCGGGTCGTCCGCTGATCATGGTCGGCGACGGGGCGGATCCGTCCGCGATGGACGCCGCGACCAGGGCCATGCCGAACGGGGACGCGGTGACGGTGCCCTGCCCGATCGCGCTCTCGACGCGCTCGGCCGACGTCGTCGCGGGCGGAACGCTGCCGGTCACGGTGGTGAGCCCGGGTGTCAGGTAGTCGACGCCGAGCCCGAACTGCAGAGCCGCCTGCTGCAGCGCGTCGTCGGGCAGATCGACGGCCAGCTGACCCATGGTGGTGTTGCACGAACGCGCGAATGCCGTCTGGAGCGGAACCGATCCGAGGTCGAAGTTGTCGTCGTTGGGGATGGTCCGGCCCTCGATGTTCGCGGATCCGGGGCACGGCACCACGGTCGTGGGGGTGACGGTGCCCGCCTGCAGTGCCGCCGAGGTGGTGACGGTCTTGAAGGTGGAGCCCGGCGGGTACAGGCCCGTGAGGGCGATCGGGCCCTGCGCGTCCGCGGCCGAGTTCTGCGCGACGGCCACGACGTCTCCGGTGGAGGGCCGGATCGCCACGACGGCCGCGGCGTTCGCTGTCGACGCGAGAGCGTTCTCCGCCTTGAGCTGCAACAGTGTGTCGAGCGTGACCTGGATGTCCGGGCCGACGGTCGCCTCGACGCCGGTCACCCGCTGGGCGACGGAACCGTCGGCGGCCACCAACTGCACGGCCCACCCGGCGGTGGCGTCCTGCTGCTCCTGCCACAGCTGCGCCACGTCGTTCAGCGCGGGAGAGGACAGTGCGCGATTCTCGGTCAGGAGCCGCGTCTGCGGCGCCAGAGTGACGCCGGGCAAGGCGGAGAGCAGAGACTCGATGGGGGCGAGATCCTCCTGCCGCAGGCTCACGGCCGTCACCGACGGAGCGCTCGACTGCGCGTCACGAAGGGATTCCGCCGTGACCGTCGGCGCGAACGGCGACACCAGTGCCGCGACGGCGCCGGGATCGGCGGTCTGGTCGAGATTCACCAGCGTCACCACCTGCTGCGACATGAGTGGCGCTCCCGAGGTGTCGACGACGCGAGGCGCGGTCGACGCGGTGACGGGCGTGTACCGAACCGTCGTCTCCGGAGTCAGGCCCGGTACGACGACACCCGGGTTCCAGGTGACCTTCAGCCCCTGTCCGCCGTCGGCGACGGATCCGGTCGTCGTGTAGGTCCAGACGCGTTCCGCGTCCGCCGGGGCCGACGTGGTGGGAGCTGCCGTGGTGGTCGCCGTCGCGGATGCGGTGCCGGTCGCGGGTGCCTCCGCATCCTCGGGCGGTGCAAAGGACCAGGAGGCGGACAGTGTGAACGTCTGCTGCTCGTCGTCTGCCTGGCTCACCGTGAACCGCGGTGTCGCCGTGACTGTTCCGCCACCGCCGAGTCCGTCGTACATCTGGGTGAGCACCGCGGTCGCTGCCGCCGGATCCGAGGTCAACTCTGCCGCGGCGCCCACGTTCTGTGTGCTCAGCGCTTCGGCGAACCGATCGGCCGTCACACGGGACGCCGGGGGCTCGTCGGCACTGCACGCGGTGGCGGCGAGCGCGACCGCGATGGTCGCGGCGGCGAGACGGAGTCCGCTGCTGGTGGAAGGGCCGAATCGGCGGGACGGTCGAGACATCAGCGAAGGCACGCACTGATAGTGCCCCACCGATCCGTCGGTCACACGACGCGACGAACTCTTGACGCTCGGCGCGACATGTGTAATCTTGTAATCAATGGCGTTGTAATCAAGTAATCGCGCCACTGGCGAAAGTAGAACATCATGAATCCCCATGACACCTTCCCCTTCGGGGAACGACCCTCCAGTCCCTTCGGTCGAGGTGACGCACCCCGGCGCGGTGGACCCCACGGACACGGCCGCGGTCGCGGCGCAAAGCGCGGCGAACGCGTCGGCCGGCCCGGCGGATGGCAGCAGAAAGACGTACCCGACGCAGGCGATGCGGAACAGTGGTTCCTCGGCCGCTTGCCCGACGACTGGTTCGACGGCACTGCCACGGTCGAGGTCGACCGCGAGGAGATCGTCGTGATCGGCGAGCTGAACGCCCCCGAGTCCGATGCCGGCGCCGAGGGCCGCATCGCTCGATTCCGCGAGTCCACCCGCGACGATCGGATGCGTATCGCCGACGAGGCCGAGGCACGCTACGGCCGCAAGGTCGCCTGGGGTGTCACCATCGACGGCGACACCACCCTCTTCACCCACCTCGCGGTGCCGGTCATGACTCGACTGCGTCAGCCGGAGCGCAAGGTGCTCGACACGCTCGTCGACGCCGGCGTCGCACGCTCGCGCGCCGATGCTCTCGCCTGGGCCGTGCGGTTGACCGGCGATCACATCGACCCGTGGCTCGCAGAACTGCGCGAGGCCATGGCGAAGGTGGACGACCTGCGGGCCCAGGGACCCGACGTCCGGAACACCCACACTCAGGACGACGAGACCGACTGATTCACAGCCGTATTCGACATCTCTGTTGACCGTTCTGCGCTGCCGACCTAGAGTTGGTAGCTCATCGTCCCCGACGAACGGACAGGCAGTTGCTCCTCTCGTAAGTAGTGCGGATCCCACCGACGCGCACGTCGCGGTGGCACGACACTCCTCTCGAGGTGCTCCATGTCAATATCACCCTCCGTCGTTCTCTCCGATCTCACCTTCTCCTGGCCCGACGGCCGGCCTGTCCTCGACGGCCTGGACGCATCGTTCATGCCGCGCCGGACCGGCCTCGTCGGCACCAACGGAGCGGGCAAATCCACTCTGCTGCACCTGATCACCGGGCGGTATCGACCGCAGCGCGGGTCCGTGCGCGTCACCGGCACCGTCGGCCATCTTCCCCAGCAGGTGGTCATGAACGTCTCGGACACCGTCGCCGATCTCCTCGGCATCGGAGACGTCCGACGGGCCCTGGCACGCATCGAGCACGGCAGCACCGATCCCGACGACTTCACCGTCGTCGGGACGGACTGGGACGTCGAGGAGCGCACTCTCGCGTTGCTCGACTCGGCCGGCCTCGGCGAGAGTCTGGGCACGGCAGCAGATCTCGATCGACCGATGAGAACCCTGTCGGGGGGCGAGTCGACGCTCGTCGCACTCGTCGGTCAGGTGATCCGGCGGCCCTCCGTCCTGCTTCTCGACGAACCGACGAACAACCTGGACCAACGAGCTCGCTCCGCTCTGGGACGAGTACTCGACGAGTTCTCCGGCGCCGTCGTCGTCGCGAGTCACGACCAGGGCCTGCTCGACACCATGGACGACATCGCCGAACTCCACTCGGTACGGTCGTCGCCCGCGTCGCTCCGGATGTTCGGCGGGAACTGGACGCACTACCGGAGCGTCGTGGAGGGCGAGCAGGAGGCGGCGCGGTCCGCGGCGCGGTCGGCCGATCAGGATCTGCGCCGGCAGAAGCGGGATCTGGTCGAGGCGCAGACCACCGTGGCCCACCGGCGACGGATGGGAGAGAAGGCATCTCGCGAGAAGCGGGTACCGAAGATCGTCGCCCACAACCGGCGCAGCGCCGCACAGGAGTCGGCTGCCAAGTACCGCATCGGACACGAGGACCGCGTGGCGGATGCCCGCGCCCGCGCCGACGAGGCGCACGAGATGATTCGTGACGACACCGAGATCGTGGTGGATCTGCCCGAGACGGCGGTGCACGCGTCGAAGTCGGTGGCGTCGACGGGCGAGATGCTGCTCGATCTGGACGGTCGGTACCCGGACAGGACGGTCGAACTCACGATCATGGGCCCGGAACGCATCGCGCTCGTCGGGGACAACGGAGTCGGCAAGACGACTCTCCTGCGATCTCTGGCGCCGTCGGTGCCGACCGCGGTGCTGCCGCAATCCCTCGACGTGTTCGACGACGATGCGTCCGTGGTGGAGAACGTCCGCCGCGCGGCACCGGACACGTCGATCACCGACGTCCGAACTCGGCTCGCTCGCTTCCTCTTCCGCGGTCGGCGCGCAGACGCGGTGGTGCGCACGCTGTCGGGCGGGGAGCGGGTGCGGGCGGCACTGGCGATGCTGCTGCTGGCCGATCCGGCTCCGCAGCTGCTCATTCTCGACGAACCGACGAACAACCTGGATGTCGCGTCGAGGACGCACCTGAGCACGGCGCTGTCGTCGTATCGGGGAGCCCTGATCGTGGTCAGCCACGACGAGGCGTTCCTCGATGCGCTGGGGATCACGCGGCGGGTCGATCTGACCGCCGACGGGCTCACCTCGACGTCCACCTGAGATCGCCCACCTGCGACCATGGCACCGTGGACTTCGCGACGAACCCGGTGGACGGCACCCGCATCGCCTGGTCGGTGACGGGTGACCCCACCGGCCCGCCGGTGATGCTGGTGCACGGCAGCCTGTTGTCGCACCAGATCTGGCGCACCTTCGGCTACGTCCGTGCGCTACGCGACCGGTACCGCCTGATCCTCGTGGACCAGCGTGGACATGGCCGGAGCGAGGCTCCTCGCGACGTCGAGGCCTACTCGATGGACCGTGTCAGCGAGGATCTGGTCGCCGTCCTGGACGCGGCGGACGTGTCCGCCGCGCACTACGTCGGCTACTCGTTCGGCGGTCGGTCCGGCCTCAATCTGGTCACCCGCACTCCCCAGCGTGTCGCATCACTCGTCGTGGGCGGAGCCGGATCGGGGCCGCAGAAGGGCGCGCTGGACAGCCTGTTCTTCGACGGCAGCGCCGACGTCCTCGCCGAACGGGGAATGGACGGGTTCGTCGACGAGTGGGCGAACCGCCGCGGCTTCCCGGTCGACTCCGGCACCCGAGCCGCGTTCCTGCGCAACGACTCCGAAGCGTTGGCCGCCTACTTCCGGGCATCGGACGACGATCCCGGTATCGCCGACGACGCCGTCCGCGCCATCACGGCGCCGACACTGTTCTACGTCGGCTCCCGCGACGTCCAGCGTATCGACGACACCCGTCGCACCCGATCGCTGATCGCTGCCGCCGAGTACGAAGAGCTCCGCGGGTACGACCACGCGACGGCCGTGGCCGCGCCGGAGGCCGTCGAACTCGTGTCCAGGTGGCTGAGTGAGGTCACGTCGTCGGAGCGGTGAGCGGATCGGGTGCTCGCCGTGTACGGCCGGTGTCGGACACGACGGCGAAACCTTCCCGTGCCCAGTACTCGAATCCCCCGATCAGCTCCCGCACGCGGGAGTAGCCGAGGCGACTGAGCGTCAGGGCCGCTCGGGTGCTGCCGTTGCATCCCGGTCCCCAGCAGTAGACGACGATGTCGGCGTCGCGATCCGGCTCCACCTCGGCGATGCGCGTGCCCAGATCGGCCCCGACGATGTGCACCGCTCCGGGAATGCGTCCCGCACTCCAGGACGCGTCCGAACGAACGTCGATGAGCAGCGGCCCCGCACCGCGGGATCGCTCGGCGGCGAGATCGGCGGGATCTGTCTCGAACCTCAGTTTCGCGGCGAAGAAGTCGGCGGCGGACGGTGTCTGTTGCATGACCTCAGCCAATCCTGTTCGGGCGACTGGGAGAAGTGATGATCACCGGCTGATCGCACGATCCGGCGTCGATCGGCCGGTATCGTTTTCTTTGTGCCGCGTAATCCACACCCCGAGGTCGACGAGATCGACCGGCGACTGCTGGACGAGCTGCAGAGTGACGGGCGCGCGATTGTTGCACATCTGGCCCGAGTGGTAAACCTGTCGTCGAGTGCGACGGCCGACCGCGTCCGTCGCCTGACCGACATCGGCGTCATCACCGGCTACTCCGTCACTGTCGACACCGAGGCTCTCGGCTACACGGTCTCGGCGTTCGTCCGCCTGGCGTACCCGTCGGGTAATTACGGTCCGTTCGACGCACTGGTGGCGTCCACCCCGGAGATCATCGAGGCGCATCACGTCACGGGTGACGACTGCTTCATCATCAAGGTCCTCGCCCGCTCGATGCGGGATCTCGAACGTGTCACCGGCCGGCTCGCCACCCTCGGCTCCATCACCACTAACGTCGTGTACTCGAGCCCACTCCCCAGTCGGCGCATCACTCCTGCGTGACGGCCCGTCGGTGGCCTGGACCTTCGATCAACGCACGTCGCGCAGCCATGCGATGCCCACGGTGACCATGGTGAACGTCGTCCTCTCGAAGCCGTCCGGCCGCGACCGTCTCAGATGAGGCGGTTCCCGCGTCGGACGCGCTGCGACAACGGGTGTGCGCACCCCTTCTAGTGACCGCACACCCCTCCCCACCGGCCGCAGACCGTGTGCGCTCACCGCTGGGGGTGTGCACACGGCTTGCGGCCGCACCTACGGGCCCGTCGGTAGCCTGGCGAACATGGCGTCACGGTTCTGGTCCCTGCTCGGTCGTTCGGTCGCGAAGGGGCATGCGCGGTCGCGAGGTGCCGTGGATGCCGCCCGGGCGCTCGAGGACCGCCACCGCGACCTCGACGCGGACGGTCTGCGTGCCGCGGCCGACGGTCTACGCGGACCCGGCTCCCTCGACGTGCCCGCGTTCCTCGCGCTCGCCCGCGAGGCGTCCGATCGTGCGTTGTCCCTGCGCCCCTTCGATACTCAGCTCTACGGAGCCGTACGGCTGCTGGAGGGCGACGTGATCGAGATGGCGACGGGTGAGGGGAAGACGCTCTCCGGCGCCGTCGCGGCCGCCGCCTACGTGCTGCAGGGCAGGGACGTGCACGTGGTGTCGGTCAACGACTTCCTCGCTCGACGCGACGCCGAGTGGATGGGCCCGTTCTACGACGCGCTCGGAGTCACGGTCGGGTGGATCACGGCGGAGTCGACGGCGGATGAGCGGCGCGCTGCCTACGGGTGCGATGTCACTTACGCCTCGGTCAACGAGGTGGGCTTCGACGTGCTGCGCGATCATCTGGTGGACGATGTCGAACTGCTCGTCTCCCCGACCGCGGACGTCGCCGTCGTCGACGAGGCCGACTCGGTGCTCGTCGACGAAGCTCTGGTGCCCTTGTTTCTCGCCGGCTCCATCGATCAGGACGTGTCGGCCGACGACGTGCTCGACGCCGTGCGGTCTCTCGACGCTGACACCGACTGGGAGGTCGATGCCGAGCGTCGCAACGTGTTCCTGACCGATGCCGGGGCCGAGAAGCTCGAGGACGCACTGGGCGGGATCGATCTGTACAGCGAGGAGCACGTCGGCACCACGTTGGTGCGCGTCAATCTCACCCTGCACGCAGAGGTGTTGGTACGCAAGGATGTCGACTACATCGTGCGGGACGGTCGGGTACAGCTGGTCAACGCCTCCCGCGGCCGTGTCGCGGAGCTGCAGCGTTGGCCGGACGGTCTCCAGGCCGCGGTCGAAGCGAAGGAAGGCCTGGCGCGCACGGAGACCGGGCAGGTCCTGGACACCATCACCGTGCAGGCCCTGATGGGTCGGTACCGCCGCGTGTGCGGAATGACCGGAACGGCTCTCGCAGCAGGAGAACAGCTTCGGACGTTCTACGGCCTCGGGGTGTCGGTGGTCGAGCCGAACGAGCCTCTCGTCCGCGTCGACGAGGTCGACCGCGTGTACGCCACCGCTCCCGAGAAGAACGCGGCCGTCGTCGCCGCGGTGTTGGAAGCCCACGCCACGGGGCAGCCCGTGCTCGTGGGGACGCACGACGTCGAGGAGTCCGAATCGCTGGCCGCCCGGCTCGAGGACGCCGGAGTGCCGGTGGTCGCCCTCAACGCGAAGAACGACGCGGAGGAAGCCGAGATCATCGCGCGCGCCGGACTGCGCGATGCGGTGACCGTCTCGACGCAGATCGCCGGCCGCGGCACCGACATCAGGCTCGGGGACGGCGTGACCGACCTCGGCGGCCTACTCGTGATCGGCACCGCGCGTTACGTCACCGAGCGCCTCGACAACCAGCTACGGGGACGCGCCGGGCGACAGGGTGATCCGGGCCGCTCCGTGTTCTTCGCCAGCTGGGACGACTCGCTCGTGACGCGCTACCTGGAGAAGAGCGATCGCCCCGGCCACCCCGACGACACGGGCTTCCTCGAGTCGGAGGTCGCGGCCAAGCGCATCGACCACGCGCAGCGCGTCGCGGAGGGCGCGATGCTCGACACCCACGCGTCCACGTGGCGGTACAACCAGCTGACTGCCCAGCACCGCGACATTCTCGACACGCGTC
The DNA here is from genome assembly GCF_030208955.1 of Rhodococcus sp. MEB041. Taxonomy (NCBI): domain Bacteria; kingdom Bacillati; phylum Actinomycetota; class Actinomycetes; order Mycobacteriales; family Nocardiaceae; genus Rhodococcus; species Rhodococcus sp. MEB041. Next base: position 337,710 of record NZ_JARVSZ010000003.1, on the reverse strand, counting down.
GGGCCGCGCTGCTCGGCACCGACGAAGCGTGGGACCTGCTGGCCACCCGTAATCCCGAGCGTGCCGCGGAACTGGAGGCCGTCGACTCCGACGCCCGCGTACGCGCCGCCCGGCGCATCGTTCTCCACCATCTCGACCGCGCGTGGTCCGACTACCTGGCGCACCTCGGCGATGTCCGCGAGAGCATTCATCTCCGGGCACTCGGCCGACAGAACCCGCTCGACGAGTACCACCGCATCGCGATCGAGGCGTTCGCCGAGGTGCAGTCCCATGCCCTCGAGGAGTCCGACCGCACCTTCCTGACCTCGACGATCACCGACGACGGTGTGGACCTTGAGTCGGCGGGGCTGGTGCGTCCGTCTTCGACCTGGACCTATGTTCGCGAGTCGCACCGTCCACTCGCGTTCTGAGTGGCCTTCGGCTCCGTGCGCCCTTTGCGCATCCGGAGATGCGCAAAAGGAGCACGGGGGACGAAGTCCCACTATTGCGAGTGATCACTCTCTAAGTTACGGTGAGCCCATCGCACAGTGATGGAGGTCACATGAACGAATCGCACTTCGATGTGGTGATCAGCGGCGGGACCGTGTTCGACGGAGATGGTGGGCCGGGAGTTCGCCGCGATGTCGGCATCGTCGACGGCGTGGTCCGTGCCGTGTCCTCGGACGCGCTCGACGTCGGACCGGACACCGAGGTCGTCGACGCCACCGGCCAGTGGGTCATGCCGGGATTCGTCGACGTGCACACTCATTACGACGCGGAGGTCCTGGTGGGGCCGGGCCTGAGCGAGTCGGTGCGCCACGGCGTGACGACGGTGCTGCTCGGCAACTGTTCGCTCTCCACCCTGTACTCCACTCCCGTCGACATCGCCGACCTGTTCAGCCGCGTCGAGGCCCTCCCCCGCGATCACGTGCTCAAGGCCGTCGACACGCACAAGACCTGGTCGGGCCCGGAGGAGTACATCGCCGCGCTCGAGCGCCTCCCGCTCGGACCGAACATCGCTGCGCTGGTGGGGCACTCGGACCTGCGCGCCCACGTCATGGGACTCGACCGGTCGACCGACCGCTCCCAGCGACCGACGCGCGAGGAGACGGCGCAGATGGCGGACGCTCTCGAGAAGGCACTCGACGCGGGCATGCTCGGCATGTCCACGATGACCAATCCCTGGGACAAGCTGGACGGGGATCGATACCGCTCGCGCTCGCTGCCGTCGTCCTACGCGTCGTGGTCGGAGTTCCGGCGTCTGCACAAGATCCTGCGTCGCCGCGGCCGTCTGCTGCAGAGCATTCCGAACCTGAACACCAAGTACGACATGGTGTTCTTCCTCGGCGCCGCGACGGGCATCGGCCGACGCGCACTGAAGGTCTCGCTGCTGGCCGCCGCCGACGCCAAGGCCTCGCCGTGGATCCACCACATCTTCGGTCCGCTGGCCGCTGCGGTGAACGGACCAGGCAAGGGGCAGTTCCGCTGGCAGCACCTGCCCACGACGTTCGACGTCTACTCCGACGGAATCGACCTGGTCGTCTTCGAGGAATTCGGTTCCGGCAGAGCAGCTCTGCACCTTCGTGAGGAGCTCGGCCGTAACGAACTGCTGAAGGACGAGGCGTATCGACGCTGGTTCCGCGCCGACTTCGAGAAGAAGTTCTCCTCCCGTGTGTGGCACCGAGACTTCGGCGACGTCATCATCACCGAATGCCCCGACTCGTCCGTCATCGGCAAGAACATCGCAGAGTTGGCACGGGAGCATGGGATCCACGTCGTCGACGCCTTCCTCGACCTGGTGGTCGAGCACGGCCGGAAACTACGCTGGCACACCACCATCGCCAATCATCGCCAGAAGCAGATGGACAAGCTGATCACGAAGCCCGGTGTGACGGTGGGGTTCTCCGATGCCGGGGCGCACCTGCGCAACATGGCGTTCTACAACTTCGGCATCCGCCTGCTGCGGCGCGTGAACGACGCCCGCGAGTCGTTCCTGACGGTCGGCCAGGCGGCTCACAAACTCAGCGGCGAGCTCGCCGACTTCTACGGCGTCGACGCCGGCCACCTGCGTCTCGGCGATCGCGCCGACATCGTCGTGGTGAATCCCGCCGGCCTGACGGACGAGGTCGACGCGTACAACGAGGAGACGATGCCGGAATTCGGGGGTCTCAGCCGCATGGTCAACCGTAACGACACCGCGGTCACCGCGACGCTCGTCGGCGGACGAGTCGCGTATCGCGAGGGCCGATTCGCCTCCTGGTTCGGGGTGTCCGAGCGGGCGGGCCGATTCCTGCGAGCGGGCGTGAGGACACCTGCGGCCACTACCGTGTCCGTGTGAGACGAACGCAGGAAGAGCGCCGCACCGACACCATCGCGCGACTCCTCGACGCGACCATCGCGTCGCTGTGCGAGAAGGGGTACGCCGCCACGACGGTCAACGAGGTGGTGACCCGCGCGGGAGTGTCGTCGGGTGCACTCTTCCGGCACTTCCCCACCCGTCTCGATCTCGTCGTGGCCGCGGCGGACGAGGTCCGGAGGCGCCAGTTCGAGGAGTTCCGCGCCGGGCTGTCCGGCTTCGGCTCGGCGTCCGTCGAGCACTGCCTGACGTTGCTGCGCGCCGCGTGCCGGGCGCCGATCAACGGTGCCTGGTACGAGCTGCTCATCGCCGCCCGGAGTGACGATGCACTGCGGGAGCGTCTCGTTCCGTTCACCGTGCGCTACCACCAGGAGATCACCGACCTCGGACGCTCGCTGCCGATCGCGGGCACGATTCCCGCGGCGGAACTCGATACGGTGCTCTTCACGGTGGTACACCTCCTCGACGGGGAAGCCCTCTCCGCCGTGGTGCATCCGCAGCCCGAGCAGGACGAGGTGCGGCTGCACCTCGTCGCGCGACTGCTCCGAGGAGAGTCGCTGTACAGAAGGAGCGAGGCAGGATGACCGAGCCGCACAGCAGGTGGACCGCTCACTCGACGGGTGCCGCACTGGCCGTGTTCGAGTACGGCGATCCGGAGTCGGACACGACGGTGCTGCTCGTGCACGGGTATCCGGACGACCACACCATGTTTCACCCGATGATCGACGCCATCGGTGATCGCGCCCGCGTCATCGCCTACGACACGCGCGGTGGTGGCCGCACCGTCGTCGAGCACCCGGAACGGTCCGAGTCGTTCGCCATCGAACGCCTGGCCGACGACACCTACGCGGTGGTCGAGTCGATCCCCGATCTCCGCGGAGCGGTCCACGCCTTCGCCCACGACTGGGGTTCGGTGCAGATGTGGGAGCCGATGCGCGATCCCCGCGCCGCCGAGGTGTTCGGATCGTTCACCTCCGTCTCCGGTCCCAGCATCGACCACCTCCGCGAGACGTCGCGTCGGCGCGGACTGCGGCCCACCCAGTGGCCGTCGGTGCTCGGTCAGCTCGCCCGGTCGTGGTACATCTGGGGCTTCCACGTGCCGGTCCTGGGAAAGTACGTTCCGACTCTGTTCGTCCAGGCCGGTCCCGCGGACCCCGCTCCCGCCGCGGATCCGCTGAACATGCAGCGTGGTGTCGAGCTCTACCGCGCCAACATCATTCGGCGCATGCTGTCCGGGCCACCACCGCGGTGCGACGTACCCACACTCGTCGTGGTTCCGCTGAAGGATCGCTTCCTCTCCCCCGATCTGGTCCAGGACGTCGACCGCTGGGTCCCCGACCTGACCGTCCTGGAGGTCGACGCGAAGCACTGGTGGCCCTGGAGTCACCCGGGAGACGCGGCGGACGTGCTGCTCGACCACGCCGGCCGGGACCGATAGCCCCGGCGTCAGGTCTCGGTCGTGTCGACCGGACTGCGGCGCCGACGGATCACCCCGGTGACGACGGCCGTGATCGCGCCGACAGCGAGGACGATGGCCGAGGCGAACGGGAGCCTGGTGTCGACGAGACCCAGCACGACGACGACGGGAATGGCCAGCGCCGGCCACGGGAACACCGTTCTCCAGTCGCCGGAACTCCAGCCGAGAACGGCGCAGATCCCGACGACGAACAGCGCCACCCCACCGGACAGGGCCCAGCGCCCGGCATCGGTCAGTTCGCCGACGGGATGCAGGACGTACTGCTGGATCCCGACGCCGAGGAGAGCGACACCCAGGGTGAGAGGGAGGTGCCCGTAGACGTACCCGTCGGCACGCCCACTGCCCACCACCCGCTCGTCGTCCTGGATCTCCGTCTTGGCCTCCGCGCCGCCGATGTCGAAGTACATCCACCACACGGCTGCAGCGATCGTGAATCCGAGTGCCGCGACGGCGACGGACGAGAACATCCAGTGGGTGTCGTGCATCCCGAGCACCACAGCCGAGATCGACTCACCGAGAACGAGAATGACGAAGAGCCCGAACCTCTCCGGCAGATGCTCGAGGTGCAGCGGAACATCCGGTCCCCAGTGGGTCGCGGCGAACGGCGCCGCGGCCTCCACCATGATTCCCACCGCCCACAGCAGGTAGGTGATCGGTGACGGGGTGAGCAGCGAGACCGTCCAGATCACGATACTGACGCCGGTGGCCGCGAGGTACAGATCGATCGTGACGCGGACGTCGGGGATGTGCCGCCGTGCGCGAAGATACAGACCGGCGAGAATCACCCGCGTCGCGATGTACCCGGCTCCGAAGGCGACGGTGCCGTCGCCGCCCACCGCCGTCGCGGCACTGGCGGCCATCACCGCCACGGCGAAGGTGGCGGCGAGTTTCAGCAATCGGTACAGCACGTCGTTCGTGTCGAACCTGTTGGCGTACAACGTGGTGGTCACCCAGGACCACCACGTGACGGCGAAGATTCCCGCGAACTCGGCGATGCCCTGCCAGCGAAGGTCGTCCTTCAGTGCGAGTGCGAGTTGGTGCACGACCAGCACGTAGGCGAGGTCGAAGAACAGCTCCAGCCGGGTCGCGCCGCGATCGGCCTCGGTCCGTAACTTCGGCGGTCGCACCAGCGGAGTGCGCTGGTCGGCTCCCGCGTCGGTATCGTCGTCCGGTGTCGTTGCCACGTCATCACCACTCTGCGGTTGCGACCCGGACAGACCTCGCGGATCGGGCGATCAGCCGACGATGCGCGACACTACGCCGCGAGTGACCTCCTCGGGACGAAACTGCTCGCTCGCGTACGCGGAGATGGCGACCACTCCGCCGGCCAACGCGGGGACGACCCACTGCAGTGCCTGGAGTTTCTTCTGCGCGGCCGCCACGTGCGGTGGCGTGGACGCGGTGGGCGTGGTCCCGTCGGAGGCTGGTACCGCACCTTCCTTCGAGACCGTCTGTCCCAGAACGCGGCTGTACGCGGTGACCGCCAGTGCGGCCGCCGTGAGCGCGGTCTTGGCGACGGCCATCGAGGCGACGCCGTCCTGCGCCTTCAGACGTCCGTAGTCGTTCTTCAGCAGTGCTGTCGCACCGGCGAGATGGACACCGATGGCCGCGGCGTTCACCGGCGTCCACCGATCCCATCCCTCGTTGGTGACAGCCCCGGTGGAGGCGGCGGTGTCGGCGTTCGACGACGCCTCGTTCAGTGCGACGGCATTGGCGAGGGTTCCGCCGAACCAGGCCGCGAGTCCGACATCGTGGAGCAGGTGGGCAAGGGTGGCACGGGCCATGAGAATCTCCTGTGTCGAGAGCGAGTGCCTCGAACTACCCTCGTGCCGTGCGCTGAAACGTGTCGACCGGTCCAGGACGTCGACCGCCGGGTGCCGGACCTGACCGTCCCGGAGGTCGACGCGAAGCACTGGTGGCCCTGGAGTCACCCGCGAGACGCGGCGGACGTGCTGCTCGACCACGCCCACAGGGACCGACAGCCCGCAGGCGAGTGTGAGTACACACGATCGACGAACACTCTGCCGATCCGCAGAATCACCGGCGATCCTGTGGCCGCACGCTCACATGCGAGGTCCCGCGACGATGGACGGGTGTGGGAACGGTCTTCCCGGCACGTTCCCACACCCGAGTCTTGCCCCCTGCTGCTCAGGCCCCGATCCGCTCCCCCGAGGTCGGGTGGAACAGGTACGCGGTGCCCTCCTGCTTGGTCAGCGTGACTTTCTCGCCGATCCGCGCGGGTGCCCTCCTGGGAGAGCGTGCCACGATCGTGGCCGGTGTGCCGTCCGAGGCGCGGATCCGGGTGTCGTCGAAGCTGGCGTAGAGGTAGCTCTCGTTGCCCAGTTCCTCCACGAGGTCGACGGTGACCAGCAGTCCGTCGTCGTCCGCGGAGCCGATCGCGAGCTGTTCTGGACGCAGGCCGAGGGTCACCTCGTCGAGTCCCGCGGCGGCGATGGCGGTGAGCTGGTCGCGCTCGAGGGGGACGGTGCGCTCACCGACCTTCAGTCCGCCGGACACGACGGGCACCGTGAACAGGTTCATCGCCGGCGAGCCGATGAATCCGGCCACGAAGGCGTTGACCGGGTGGTCGTAGAGCTCGGTCGGCGCGGCGAACTGCTGCAGCTTGCCGTCCTTGAGGATCGCGACGCGGTCGCCCATCGTCATGGCCTCGACCTGGTCGTGGGTGACGTACACGGTGGTCGTCCCCAGCCGACGCTGCAGCGCGGCGATCTGCGTGCGTGTCTGTACCCGCAGTTTGGCGTCGAGGTTCGACAGCGGCTCGTCCATGCAGAACACCTGGGGCTCACGGACGATCGCGCGGCCCATGGCGACGCGCTGCCGCTGACCGCCGGAGAGCTTGCCGGGCTTGCGATCCAGGTACTCGGTGAGGTCGAGGAGTCGGGCCGCCTCGGCGACGCGGGCCTGACGCTTCTCGAGGCTGACCCCGCGCATCTTGAGCGCGAAGCCCATGTTCTCGCCGACGGTCTTGTTGGGGTAGAGCGCGTAGTTCTGGAACACCATCGCGATGTCGCGGTCCTTGGACGGCACACCGACCATGTTCTTCCCGCCGATCTCGATGGCACCGCCGTCGATCTCCTCGAGACCGGCGAGCATCCGCAGCGCGGTGGATTTCCCGGAGCCCGACGGGCCGACCAGGACGACGAACTCGCCGTCCTGGATGTCGAGGTCGAGCGAGTCCACCGCCAGCTTGTCGGCGCCGTCGTAGATGCAGGACGCTTGCTTGTACGAGATTGCAGCCATGGTTCTTTCTCCTACTTGATGGCGCCGAAGGACAGGCCGCGCACGAGCTTGTTCTGCGCGAACCATCCGGCGAGGACGACGGGGAGGGCTGCGAACGTCGCAGCGGCGGAGAGCTGGGCCCAGTACAGGCCTTGCCCGGTGATGAAGCCGACGAGGTAGACCGGAATCGTCTGTGCCTGAACGGCAGTGAGGTTGACGGCGAAGAAGAACTCGTTCCACGAGAAGATCACACAGATCAGCGACGTGGCCGCGATGCCGGGCGAGACCAGCGGCAGGATGACCTCCCGCACCGATGTCCACAGCGAGGCACCGTCCATGCTCGCGGCCTCGAGCAACTCGCTCGGGACCTCGAGGAAGAACGACCGCATCATCCACACCGCGATCGGCAGATTCATCGCCGTGTACAGGATGATGAGCGCCCAGATGTTGTCGAGCAGACCGATGTCGCCGACGATGACGTACAGCGGCACGATGGCCGCCACGACCGGCAGCATCTTCGTCGAGATGAAGAAGAAGAGCACGTCCTGCGTCTTCTTCACGGGACGCAGCGACAGGGCGAATGCAGCCGGGACACCCAGCAGCAGAACGAGAATCGTGGACACGACGGTCGCGAAGGCCGAGTTGAGCAGCGTGGTGCCGATGCCGCTCTCGAGAACGCCGCGGTACTGGTCGAGGGTCGGGGTGAAGAAGATCTTCGGCGTCGCGGTGTACGCATCGGCTTCCTGCTTGAACCCGGTGATGACCATCCACAGGACCGGGAAGAAGAAGGCGATGCCGGCGACCCAGGCGACGAAGGACCAGATCGATCCGGGCCCCCATCGCTTCTTGCGTGTGATCGGCGCGGTGACGCTCGGAGTTCCGCTGCCGGCGCTCCGCTCGGTGGTGGTACTCATCAGGCAGCCTCCTCTTTCCCGCTGAAGCTCGTGAAGATCAGTCGCAGCGCCAGTGTGCTGACGACGATGGTGGCCACCACGGTGACGACGCCCATGGCCGCGGCCTGGCCGATGTCGAAGCCGAGGAACGCTCGTTGATAGATGTAGAACGGCAGGTTCGACGACGCCACACCCGGGCCGCCGGACGTCATCATGTAGACGGCGTCGAAGGTGTTGATGAGGTAGATGGCGCCGAGGACCGCTCCGAGCTCGATGAAGCGTCGCAGATGCGGCAACGTCAACTCGCGGAACAGTGCGACGGGCCCGGCGCCGTCCACCCGCGCCGCCTCCGCGATGTCCTTCGGCATCGACTGCAGTCCCGCCAGGATGAGCAGCATCATGAAGGGGGTCCACTGCCAGACGAGGTTGGTCATGACCGCGGCGAGCGGGAACCGCGAGACCCAGTCGATCTGGTCGACCCCGAACGGGCTGAGCACGAAGTTGATGAGGCCGAACACCGGGTCGAACATGGTGGTCTTCCAGATCAGTGCACCGGCGACCGGGGTGATGAGGAACGGAGTGATCAGCAGGGTGCGGATCAGACTGCGGCCGATGAACTTACGGTCCAGTAGCAGTGCGAGCACCAGGCCCAGCGCCACCGAGATGATCACCGTGCCCACGATCATGATCACCGTGTTGAACGCGACCGAGCGGAACTGGCTGTCCCGGAACACGTCCACGTAGTTGTTCAGACCGTTGAACTCCCGCGATCCGGGGCGCACCAGGTTCCACGACTGCGTCGAGTAGTACAGCGTGAACAGGAACGGGATCTGCGTGACGACGATCGCGAAGACCATGGCCGGCAGCAGGGGACCGCGGCGCCGCCACCCCTCCGCCTTCGAGATCACCCGTTCGCGAGGAACGAACGGCGTCTCGGATCTCGCCGAGCCGACTTCGGTCGTGGTCATCACTGATCCTCCTGATACGTCTTGCCGACCACCTCGGCGTACTGCTGCGCTTGAGCGAGCGCGTCCTGGACGCTGATCTGTCCTGCCACGGCGGCGCTGATCTGCTGACTGACCCGGGTGCCGAGATCCTGGAACTCGGGGATGGTGAGGAACTGGACGCCGGTGTACGGCACCGGATCGACCGTCGGGTTCAGCGGATCGGCATTGTTTATCGAGTCGAGTGTGACCTGACCGAAGGCGGCCGACGCCTCCTTGTACTCCGGGATCTCGTAGGTGGACAACCGGCTTCCCGGTGGCACCCGCTCCCAGCCGAGCTCTGTGCCCACCTTCTTCAGGTACTCCTTGTTCGTCATCCACGACACGAACTTCCAGGCGTCGTCCGGGCTCTCCGACGTCGTCGGGATGCCGAGCGACCAGGAGTACAGCCACCCGTTGTCGCCCTTTGCCGCCGACGGGGCCTTGGCGTACCCGATCTTGCCTACGACGTTGCTCGACGTGGGGTCCTCGAGCACCGACACGGCCGAGGTGGCGTCGTACCACATGGCCGTGTTGCCCTGTGCAAGTTGCGTTCCGCACTCGCTGAAGCCGCTCGTCGCCGCGCCGGCCTGTCCGTGCGACCGGACCAGGTCGACGTAGAACTGCACGGCTTCCTCGACCTGCGGACTGTCGAGTTGCGCGTTCCAGTTCTCGTCGTACCACCGGCCGCCGAAGGCGTTGATGACGGTGTCGAGGGGCGCGAGCACCTCGCCCCAGCCGGGCTTGCCACGCAGGCAGATGCCGGACATGCCCGGACGGTCGAGTGTGGCGGCGGCCTCGGCCACCTGGTCCCAGGTGGGCTCGGCCGGTATCGTGATGCCTGCTTCCTCCATCAGGTCCTTGCGGTACATGAGGAAGGACGACTCACCGTAGAACGGCACCGAGTACATGCTTCCCTCGTAGGACAGCGACTCCTTGAGCGACGGGATGAAATCGTCCTCGTCGTATCCCGGTGTGGCCTGCGCGTACTCGGACAGATTGGTGAGCCACCCGTTCTCGGCCCATTGCGGCGTCTCGTAGTTGCTGATCATCACCACGTCGAACTCACCACCGCCCGTGGCCACCGACGCCGTGATCTTCGCGCGCGCCTCGTTCTCGGACAGCGAGACGAACTTCAGGTTCACACCCGGGTTCTCGGCCTCGAACTCCGGTGCGAGCGAGATCGCGTCGGACATCTGCGAGTTGGAGACGATGGCCACGGTGATGGTCGTGCCGCCACCGTCACCTCCGAACGATCCCGCGCCCGCGCAGCCGCTCGCCGTCAGCACGGTGGCTGCGGCGAGGGCGGCGAGTGGGACGAATCGTGATGTCACGTCGGTACTACCTCGATTCCTTCATGGGGTTGCTGCCGTGCTCGTCGAGAAGGTCCAGAGCACAGGCGATATCGGTCACCAGGACGGTGGCGAGACGGCCGCGCAGAGCGGCCCGGATCGCGGCGTGCTTGCGCGCACCGCCGGAGATGAGGAGCGTGGTGGCGCAGTTCCGGATGTCGTCCAGCGGCACCGAGACCGTGCGGTCGGTCAGTGAGCTGTCGACGTCGGCGCCGTCGGAGTCGAAGAACCGACCGCCGATCTCACCGACCGCACCGAGTCGATCGAGTTCGGACAGGAGGTCGGCGTCGAGGAAGCTTCCCTCGAACAGCGTCGTCGACGTCGACACCGGGCCCAGTCCGAAGAACATGAGGTCCGCGGTGCGTCCGGCGTCGAGCGCCTTGGACATCAGCGAGTCCTGTTGCAGCGCGACGACTGTCGCCGGGTCGGCGTAGAGAGGGGCGTTGAGCCGCATCGGCGTCGCCTGCAGTTGCTCGGCGCAGCGGGTGAGGACGAAGTCGACACCGGTCTGGTAATCCGCGGTGCTCATGGATCCGTCCAGCTGCACCACGCGGGCGCAGCGGCTGCCGCGTCCCTGGAGCGACTGCGCCACCGCGACCGTCTCCGGCCCCCACGTGAAACCGAGTGTGTGAGCAGGCTGCACGCGCCGGGTGAGGATGCCCGACGCGGCGCGCCCCACCGCGTCGTACCGACCGCCGGCGTCGTCGATGGTCGACGTGACCACCAGCGCCTCGTCCAGGCCGTACCGCTCCTCGAGTCGACGTTCGAGATCGGTGTGCACCGATCCGCTGATCTCCTCGGGCACGTGGATCTCGATGCGCACGAGCCCGTTCGCCCGAGCCCGAGCGACGAGTCGACCTGCCGTGGGACGGGAGACACCGAGCTTGGTGGCGATCTCCGCCTGGGTCGCGCCCTCGACGTGGTACATCGTCGCCGCACGCAGCGCGAGCCTCAGCTCGTCGCTCGAACTCGGCGTCGTCACGATGTCGCTCCCGGTCGTCGAGGTGAGCATCTGCTCACCTGGTGTTCATCTGCTCACTTAAGCTAACATCCAGGTGTGATCCACACAACAGTCGATTCCATGCGTGCCGCAGTTCTCACCGAACCGGGACACATCGAGACGCAGACGCGACCTGTGCCGACGCCGAACGCAGGTGACGTCCTCGTCCGGGTGGCATCCGTCGGGGTCTGCGGATCGGATGCGCACTACTACCGCGAGGGTCGCATCGGCGACTTCGTCGTCGAGTCGCCGCTCGTTCTGGGCCACGAGGCGTCGGGTGTGATCGTCGCCGTCGGTGACGGCGTCTCCCCTCGGCGAGTCGGGTCGCGAGTGTCCATCGAGCCGCAACGACCCGATCCCGACAGTCGCGAGACCCGATCGGGCCACTACAACCTGTGCCCCCATATGGAGTTCTATGCGACCCCTCCCGTGGACGGTGCCCTCTGTGAGTACGTGACCATCGGATCCACGTTCGCGCACGACGTACCCGACGCCGTGTCCGACGACGCCGCGGCCCTCTTCGAGCCCCTGTCGGTGGCCATCGCGACCGCACGCAAGGGCGGGATCACCGGCGGCTCGCGAGTGTTGATCGCGGGCGCCGGGCCGGTCGGAGTGCTCACGGCGCAGGTCGCACGCGCCTTCGGCGCCACGGAGATCGTCGTGTCGGACATCTCGGCCGACCGCCGCGCCAACGCCACGCGGTACGGGGCGACCCGCGTGATCGACCCGGCGGACGAGTCGGTGCACGACCTCGACGTCGACGTGTTCGTCGACGCGTCGGGCGCACCCCGCGCAGTGCAGGACGGGATGCGCGCCGTGCGCCCTGCGGGCAGAGTGGTGCTCGTGGGCATGGGCGGAGACGCGTACCCGATACCCGTGTCCGTGATCCAGAACCGGGAACTGTGGGTCACCGGCGTCTTCCGCTATGCCGACACCTGGCCCACCGCACTGGAACTCGTCCGCACCGGACGAGTCGAGCTCGACAGCATGGTGACGGGTCGGTTCGACCTGGATCATGTCGAGGACGCACTGAATCACGACCGCACCGACGGCAGCATCAAGGCTGTCGTCACCGTGACACCCAGTCAGGAGACCCTCTCGTGAAGCTGTCCGCTGCCACCCTCGCCCAGCTTCCCGACGACGTGGACGTGCCACGGTACGACCGCTCGGCGATCACCACCGGGATCGTCCACTTCGGCGTCGGCGGCTTCCACCGTGCGCACCAGGCGATGTACGTCGACCGGCTGCTCCGCACCGACTTCGAGTCCGCGTCGAGCTGGGGCATCTGCGGCGTGGGCGTGCTGCCGGGTGATCGCCGTATGAAGGACGTCATGGACGCCCAGGACTGTCTCTACACCCTGGCACTGCGGCACTCCGACGGCTCGTGGGACACTTCGGTCATCGGATCCATCACCGAGTACCTCTTCGCGCCGGACGATCCCGAGGCGGTGATCGAGAAGCTCGCCCACGCCGACACCCGCATCGTCTCTCTCACCGTCACCGAGGGCGGCTACAACTTCTCGGCCACCACGGGCGAGTTCGACGCCGAGAACCCGGCTGTGCGAGCAGATCTGGCCCCCGATGCGGTACCGGGCACGACCTTCGGACTGGTGTGCGAGGCGTTGTCCCGCCGGAAGGATCGCGGGCTCGCGCCGTTCACCATCATGTCGTGCGACAACATCGAGGGCAACGGACACATCGCCCGATCGACCTTCACCGCGTTCGCCCGCCTGAAGGATCCCGCACTGGCACAGTGGATCACGGACACCGCGCAGTTCCCCAACTCCATGGTCGACCGCATCACGCCCGTCACCACACCCGACGTCGTCGACGAGCTCGCCTCACGGTACGACCTCGAGGACCAGTGGCCCGTGGCCGCGGAGCCGTTCACCCAGTGGGCCCTGGAGGATCACTTCACCCTCGGCCGGCCGCCGTTCGAGGACGTGGGCGTGCAGGTCGTCGACGACGTCACACCGTACGAGCTGATGAAGCTGCGTCTGCTCAACGCGAGCCATCAGGCCCTCTGCTACGTCGGATACCTCAGTGGCTACCGGCTCGTGCACGACGTCACGCAGGACGCACTGTTCGCCGAGTTCCTGTTGCGCTACATGGACGAGGAAGCCACTCCCACGCTGCAGCCGGTTCCCGGAATCGACCTGGCCGAGTACAAGAAGACGCTGATCGAGCGCTTCTCCAATCCGGAGATCCGGGACACCGTGGCCCGGCTCTGCGCCGAGTCGTCGGACCGGATCCCGAAGTGGCTGGTCCCGGTGGTACGCACGAACCTCGAGTCCGGAGGGCCGGTCGCACTGTCCGCCACGGTGATCGCGAGCTGGGCGCGCTACGCCGAGGGTGTCGACGAGCAGGGTGAGCCCATCGAGATCGTCGACCGTCTGAAGGACACGCTGACCCCGCTGGCTCGGCAGCAGCGCGACGACCCCCTCGCGTTCGTGCGGAACCGGGAGTTGTTCGGGGATCTGGTGGACGATCCGCGCTTCGTCGACGCCTACACGTCGGCTCTCGACTCCCTGCACACTCGCGGAGCCCGCGCCACCGTGGAGTCGTCGGTGCGCTGACGCGCCCGGAGGCCCTCACACGTGCACCTCCGCCACGGTCCACGCGTGCGCCTGCTCGCTCAGGGTGAAGCCGAGGCCAGGACGTTCGGACAGGTGCATCCGCCCGTCCCGCGTCTCCAGGTGCTCCTCGAACAGCGGATCCAACCAGTCGAAGTGCTCCACCCAGGTCTGCAGAGGATAGGCAGCCGCGAGATGCAGGTGGATCTCCATCGCGAAGTGCGGCGCCATCTGCAGGCCGTGATGCTCGGCGAGTCCTGCGAGCTTCAGGAACTGCGTGATCCCACCGATGCGCGGCGCGTCGGGCTGGATGATGTCGACGGACCCGGCCTCGATCAGGCGCACGTGCTCGCCGACACTGGCCAGCATCTCACCGGTCGCGATGGACGTGTCGAAGGTCCGCGCGAGCATGGCGTGGCCCTCGGCGTCGTAGGCGTCGAGTGGTTCCTCGATCCACACCAGATCGAACTGTTCGAGAATGCGGCACATCCGGGTCGCCGTCGGTCGGTCCCACTGCTGGTTCGCGTCGACCATCAGGGGCACGTCGTCACCCAGGTGCTCGCGCACTGCGGTCACCCGAGCGATGTCCTGGCGCCAGTCCGGCTGTCCCACCTTCAGTTTGATACCGCCGATGCCGGCCGCGAGAGACGCGGTCGCGTTCTCCAGCACCTCCTCGATCGGGGTGTGCAGGAAGCCGCCGGACGTGTTGTACGTCTGCACGGCATCACGGGTGGAGCCGATGAGTTTCGCGAGCGGGAGCCCGGCGCGCTTCGCCTTCAGGTCCCACAGTGCGATGTCGACGGCCGCGATCGCCTGGGTGGCGACGCCGCTGCGACCGACGGAGGCACCGGCCCAGACGAGAGAGCTCCAGATCTTACCGATGTCACTGGGATCCTGACCGATCAGCACAGGCGCGATCTCTCGCGCGTGGGCGAACTGCGCAGGGCCGCCGGCACGTTTGGAGTAGCTGAACCCGATGCCCTCGTGCCCCTGCTCGGTGCGTATCTCGACGAAGAGGAACACCACCTCCGTCATCGGCTTCTGCCGTCCGGTCAGCACTTTCGCGTCGCTGATCGGTGTGGCCAGAGGGAGAACGACGGAGCGCAGGGTGACGTCCGCGATGCGATCGATCGTGGCGGCCCCGGGCGCGAGCGCACGAACGGCCGCGTCGGGCGCGGTGAGCCCGCTGGTCGGCCGGGTGGTGCTGCGCTCGGGGGTCTCTCGCGTGTCGGTCACAGTCGGCTCCTCCATCGGGTACGTGGTCCAGCTCACACGCTAGAAGCCGCACTGATGCGCGTCCAACACTGATGTCGCATCGGTCGATGCCGACCGAGCATCACTGCATGTCCCGACGAGTGGCGCTCCGGCCGCACCACATCGGCATCGAACGATGCGGAAATCGCATGTGTCGGTTCACGATCCGGACCGGTCGATCTCTGACCACGTATCGCCGCAGGTGGGTGACTCGAGCGGCGTCGGCGTCGTCGCCTCGATGGTGACGCGGACGGTCTCGACGACGGCTCGACGCCGTTGACGACCTCGACAACCGCTCCTACGTTGTGTCCACCGTCACAGGATCCGATCACCACAGCCCACCTGTCCGGTGTCACTCGAATCCCCCGTCCACTCGGACGTCATACCCGGAGGTCGACATGAGCCCTGCACCGCGACACCGATCCGGGACGCTCGCCGGCGTGCTCGTCCTCGCGCTCACCGCCTCGGCGTGCTCCGTGGCCAACACGGACCGCAGCTCGGTCACCGATCCGGACACCCTGCGCATCGTCCTGAGTCAGGAACCCCCGACGCTCGAGGCGTGCGACGTCTCGCAGACCTCGATCGGCGTCGTCACGCGGTCGAACATCACCGAACCTCTCATGGAGCGGAACCCCACCACCGGTGATCTCGAACCCAAGCTTGCCGACTCCTGGGAACAGAACTCCGACCGCCAGTGGACGTTCCGTCTGCACCCCGGAGTCACCTTCAGCGACGGTCGACCGTTCGAGGCCGCGGACGCCGCGCACTCCATCGAACGCACCGTGAACTCCGACATCGGATGCAACGTCGAGGGATACGTGTTCGGCGACGCCGATCTGACCGTGGCCGTCGTCGATCCGCTGACCCTGACGGTGGCAGCGCCGAACCCGGATCCCATCCTCCCGCTGCGGATCTCGTTCGTGGAGATGGTCCCACGCACCGCCAGCATCACGGAACGCGAGCGGGAACCGGTCGGCACCGGACCGTTCGCTCTCGACACCTGGGACTACGGCCAGCGGCTGACCCTGGTGCGCAACGATCGGTACTGGGGGCCTCGGCCGGAGTTCGCCCGTGCCGTCTACCAGTGGCGCAGCGAAGGCAGCATCCGCGCGTCGATGGTCTCGGGAGACGAGGCCGACATCGCGACCGGTATCGGACCGGAGGACGGTGCCGGGGACCTGGGTGTGGCCTACCCGAACAACGAGACCACCGCGGTTCGGATCCAGGTCGGGGAGCCACCCCTGGACGACATCCGGGTGCGGCAGGCGATCAACTATTCCATCAACCGGAACGGCATCGTGCACGCCCTCTTTCGCGATCTGGGACGCCCGGCGGCCCAGTTGGTCTCGCCGGGAGTCGTCGGGTACGACGACGATCTCGAGGCGTGGCCGTACGACACGGAGAAGGCGCGAGCACTGCTCGACGAGGCACGAGCGGACGGCGTGCCGGTCGATGCGAAGATCCGACTGATCGGCCGTACCGGTCAGTTCCCGAAGGTCAACGAGACCCTCGAGGTCGTCCAGAACGCACTGTCCGAACTGGGCATGAACATCTCGATCGAGATGATGGACTCGGCCGGTACGTCGCAGTACCAGGAGCGCCCCTTCCCCGCCGACGCCGGCCCGTACCTCCTGGTCATCCAGCACGGCAATCAGGCGGGTGACTCGGCCTTCACCGTCGACCAGTACTTCACGAGTGACGGATTCCAGAGTGCCTACGGAACACCGGAGTTCGACGCGGAGATCGCCGCGGCCGGCCAGCTCACGGGTGACGCCCGGCAGGATGCGTACGCCCGCCTTTTCGAGGAGGAGCCGACGAAGATCATGCAGATGGCGTACATCGCGCACATGGAGGGCGTGCTGGCGAAGTCGGACAGAGTCGACTACACACCCGACTCGGCCACCGTCGACGAGATGCACCTCGCTGCCATGACCCACGCCGACGACGAGTCGAACGCTACGGGGCGCTGACCTACCCGGCACCCTCCGTCAGGTCCCGCACCTCGGCGTAGCGTTCGCGCACCGCCGGGGTCGGTTCCGCCTCGTACCGGGGAATGTCCGCCGCGGCCCAGGTGGGCGGTTCGGCCCCGCCGGACAGCACCCAGGCCGCCTGGCGCGCGGCCCCGTCGGCCACGTACTCACCGGGCGGCGGGACGTCGACGGGCATGCCGAAGACTCCCGGCGCGAGGACGCGCACCGCCTCGGATTTTGCGCCCCCGCCGACGAGCAGCACTCGCGACACGGTCGCACCCTGCGCCACCAGGTGGTCGATCCCGTCGGCGAGACTGCACAGCAGACCCTCGATCGCGGCGCGCGCGAGGTGCGCCGGGGTCGAATTGCTCAGGCGCAGGCCATGAATCGCGCCGGTCGCGTCGGGCCGGTTCGGTGTGCGCTCCCCCTCGAGGTACGGCACCATGACCAGGCTCTGGCTCTCCGTGGACAGCGCGAGCCGCGACAGCTCGTCGTGGTCGACGCCGAGCAGGCGCGCGGTCGCATCGAGCACGCGCGCGGCGTTCAGCGTACAGACGAGAGGCAGTTGACGACCGGTGGCGTCGGCGAAGCCGGCCACCAGTCCCGACGGGTCGCGAGGAGCCACGGTGGACACGGCCGAGACGACGCCGGACGTGCCGATGGAGACCACCAGGTCACCCTCGCCGGCACCCAGAGCCAGTGCCGCAGCGGCATTGTCACCGGTTCCGGGCCCGATGGCCGCGCCTCCGGAAGTCGTGCCGATCCGTGTCGAGGGCGCCGCCACGGTGGGCACGTGCGGGGTGCGCCCGCGTAGCGCGAGACCGAGCAGATCGACGCGGTACTCGTTCGTGGCCGCCGAGAAGTATCCCGTGCCGCTGGCGTCACCCCGATCCGTGGCCAGGGCGTCGAGTCCACGAGCACCGCCGAGGCGCCAGGACAGCCAGTCGTGCGGAAGACAGACTGCCGCAGTGCGATCGGCGTTCTCCGGCTCGTGATCCGCGAGCCACCGCAGCTTTGCCGCGGTGATGGACGCGACCGGCACCACGCCCACGGCGTCGGCCCACTCCTGGCCTCCACCCAGCTCGGTCACCAGGTCGCGCGCCGACTCGGCGGAGCGAGTGTCGTTCCACAGCAACGCCGGTCGGACGGTCTCGCCCGCCTCGTCGAGACACACCATGCCGTGCTGCTGCGCTCCGACGGAGACCGCGTCGACGCCGTCCATTCCACCGGCGTCCGCGAGAGCGGTCTCGAGAGCCTCGTGCCACCGGGCCGGGTCCATCTCGGTGCCGTCGGGATGGCCGGCCCGACCGTGGCGGACCAGCTCACCGGAATCCGCGTCCCGAACAACGATTTTGCACGACTGGGTGGACGAATCGACACCCATCACCAACGCCACGACCTCGTCCCTTCACCGTCACGTGCGTTCCGGCAGCTCACCGGTCCGAGCAGTTCACGCTACCGTGAAGCCATGGCCGCCCACGACGAACCGCGAGAAACCGAGGACGCCCGGTTTCGCCTCGAGGTCATGGGTGCGGCGCTGGAGCTCTTCGAGAGCAAGGGGTACGAGGCCACCACGGTCGACCAGATCGCGGAGAGCGCGGGACTGTCGCGCCGCACGTTCTTCCGGCAGTTCCGGTCCAAGGAGGATGTGGTCTTCCTCGACCACGACGCCACCCTCGCCCATGTGCAGGACTTCCTGGGAACGACCGACCTCGACCCGTACGACGCCGTGTGCGAGGCCGCCGCGCGCGTGTTCGCCCGGTTCTCCGGCACGCCGGACACCACCCGTCGCCGCTACCGCGTCCTGCAGACGGTGCCCGCCCTGCGCGAGCGCGAACTGGTGATGGTGATGCGGTACGAGCGCGTCTTCGTCGACACCCTGCGCCGCGGCGCCCCGACGCAGGAGCCGCTCTCCCTGGTGCAGTTCGCCGCCGCGGTCACGGCGACGCACAACTACCTGCTGCGTACGTGGCTTCGCGACGGGGCCCGAGTGGAGGTCGAGGACGTCCGGCGCGCCCTCGGGGCGGTGAAGCGGCGGTTCGTCACCGACACCGCGGGAGACCGGCCCACCGCACTCGTGTTGCCGCCGGGGACGTCGGTCGCCGACGTCACGACCCTGCTCGCACAGCACTTCGGGGACGGTCTCACCACCACCCCGTGACCTCGCCGAGCGTGCTGTCGACCACCGGCACGAGCGACCGGACGTACGTCGCCGACAGGTGGTGGGAATCGTGGTAGACCAGCACGTTTCCTTCGACGACGCGACACACGTCGGGACCGCAGACCGCATCGGAGAAGTCGACGGGAACCACCGAGGGGAACGGCAGCGACGCGGCGCGGGCCGGATCGATCTCGGACAGGACCTCGCTGCGCGGCAGTCCGCACGACTCGCTGTCGCCGCCGTCGGCAAGGCAGTCCGCGGCGCGATACGGGACGCCCTCCCGGCTGAGCCACGGAGTGTCCCGCACGGCCACGACGGGAAGAGCGAGCGCGGAGAAGCGTGCCCAGACGTCGAGGTACGCGTCGGGTGTGACGTCGCCGAACTCCGTGGGGCTCGGCCGCGTCGAGGTGGTGAACACCCAGTCGGGGCGGTCCGACGCGAGGATGTCGAGCACGTCCGAGGACCAGTCCCGGCAGTCCGGGTAGGGCAGATCCACCAGGAGCGGCTCGCCGATGTCGAGCGGGCACCCCATCTTGAGGTAGGTCACCACGGCGAACCCGCGATCCCGGCCGATCCGGTCGAGTGCGGGGAGCCAGTGCTCGGCATGCGATCCCCCGGCCAGGGCAAGGGTGCGCGTCGCGTCGGGATCGCCGTACACGCACGAGATCACCTCGCGCTGCGTCATGTCCGCGATGCAGCCGTCCAGCGTCGACTGCGGCAGGTCCAGGTCCGCATCGAGCACGGTGGGTCGCATCGGAGCGTCCGGCACGGGAACACCGTCGACGAGCGCGAGCGCCCCCGGGTAGCGATCGTCGGAGCTCACGTCGGCGGTCGGCTGGGCCGTCGCTCGATCGAGGTAGCCCTGCCAGGTCGCGCTCGCCGCGGCGAGGCCGATCGCTCCGACGGTCACCAGGGCGGTGAGGACGCCGCGGCCCGCGCCCCGACGGTGCACCGGCTCCTCCACCCACGAGCGTGTGGCGACGGCCAGGGCGATCGAGACGACCACCACGGCGGATCCCGTCACCACGGTCACCGAGTGCCCGGTTCCGAGCACCGCGATGAGGATCGGCCAGTGCCACAGGTACAGCGGGTAGGCGATGGAGCCGAGGAACTGCAGTGGGCGGGAACCGAGAGCACGGGTCACGGCCGGTGCTCGTGACTCGGGAGCACCCGCACCGGCAAGCACCAGCAGCATCGCGGCCCCGACCGGCACCAGCGCGGCAGGACCGGGGAACTGCGCCGCACCGTCGACGAGGAACCCACAGCCCACCAGCGCGGCAAGTCCGACGACGGCGGCCGCGGCCCGTAGCGCGGCCGGCAGCACCACTCGACCGATCACCAGCCCGGCGATCGCACCGACCGCGAGTTCCCACGTCCGCGCCCCGGTGTCGTAGTAGGCCCACCCCTGGTGGGTGCGGCCGATGTCGGCCGCATAGGTGAACGACACCGCGGCGGCGACCGCGAGCACCGACACCAGCACCGGTGTGGTCAGGTCCCGACGACCACACCGACGGCACGCCGCGGCGACGAGGAACACCACGGCCGTGACACCGACGTAGAACTGCACCTGCACGGACATCGACCACAGGTGCTGGAGCGGACTGACCGACAGATCGGCCGCCGCGTAGTCGGACGCGGTCCGCGCGAGCTCCCAGTTCTGGACGTACGCCAGCGACGCGAGGAGCTGCCGCGTCGTCGCGTCCCACATCGTGAAGGGTCTGTCCCACACGGTCCAGAGGGCCACCGCGCCGAACACCACCACCGCCGCGGGGTACAGGCGTCGGGCGGTGCGGACGACGAGGGGCCGCAGGACCGGACCGTCGGCTCGCTCGACGCGGCGCAGCACCATCGACGTGAAGAAGAAGCCGGACAGGACGAGGAAGACGTCGACACCGCCCGAGACCCTGCCGAACCAGATGTGGAAGACGACCACGAGGGCGATCGCCAGCCCGCGGAGACCGTCCAGATCGACGCGGTGGCCCGGCCTGCGCGCGCCGACTGCCCGGGCACCCGGCGCACGGGTCGTCGCCTGGTGGTGCACGACCACCAGAATAAGGGACGGACGGTACGGGTCCGGAGCACCCACACGTGACCAGTGACACCAAGTGCCACGCAGCCATGGTCACCGGCCGGTCGGTCCGGTACGCTGGCCACATTCCGTGACACCGAGTGCCACGACCCTCTCACCACGACGAACGGACATCCCATGGCCGGCAACCCCAGCTTCGACCTCTTCCAGCTCGCCGACGAGCACAACGAGCTCCGCGAGGCCATCCGCGCACTCTCCGAGAAGGAGATCGCGCCGTACGCCACCGAGGTCGACGAGCAGGAGCGCTTCCCCGACGAGGCCTTGAAGGCTCTCAACGCCTCCGGCTTCAACGCGGTGCACATTCCCGAGGAGTACGGCGGCCAGGGCGCCGACTCCGTCGCGGCCTGCATGGTGATCGAGGAGGTCGCCCGCGTGTGCGGTTCCTCCTCCCTGATCCCCGCCGTGAACAAGCTCGGCACCATGGGCCTCATCCTCAGCGGCAACGAGGACCTCAAGCAGAAGGTGCTGCCCTCCATCGCCGAGGGCGAGATGGCCTCCTACGGACTGTCCGAGCGTGAGGCGGGCTCCGACGCCGCCGGCATGAAGACCCGCGCCAAGGCGGACGGCGACGACTGGATCCTGAACGGCTCGAAGGCGTGGATCACCAACGCCGGCAAGTCGACCTGGTACACCGTCATGGCCGTCACCGATCCCGAGAAGAAGGCCAACGGCATCTCGGCGTTCATGGTGCACAAGGACGACGAGGGCTTCTCTGTCGGCGAGAAGGAGCGCAAGCTCGGCATCAAGGGCAGCCCCACCCGCGAGCTGTACTTCGAGAACTGCCGCATCCCCGGAGACCGCATCATCGGTGAGCCCGGCACCGGCTTCAAGACGGCACTCGCGACGCTCGACCACACCCGTCCCACCATCGGCGCGCAGGCCGTCGGCATCGCGCAGGGCGCTCTCGACGCGGCCATCGCGTACACCAAGGACCGCAAGCAGTTCGGCAAGGCCATCAGCACGTTCCAGGGCGTCGAGTTCATGCTCGCCGACATGGCGATGGAGATCGAGGCGGCCCGCCTCATGGTGTACTCGGCAGCCGCTCGCGCCGAGCGCGGCGAGAAGAACCTCGGCTTCATCTCCGCCGCCTCCAAGTGCTTCGCCTCGGACGTCGCCATGAAGGTGACCACCGACGCGGTGCAGCTCTTCGGTGGCGCCGGCTACACGCGCGACTTCCCTGTCGAGCGCATGATGCGTGACGCCAAGATCACGCAGATCTACGAGGGCACCAACCAGATTCAGCGCGTCGTCATGTCGCGCGCACTGCTGCGCTGACGCCGGTGGCGGGACCGCCGTGCGTCACTCGCTCGGCGGTGCCGCCCGCAACCGGTCGATCTCGCGCCGGTCCCGCTTCGTCGGCCTCCCGGCTCCGCGATCGCGAACGGGCACCGCGGCGAACAGTTCCCGTGGCGGTGGGGGCGGGCTCCGGTCGATGTAGCACGCCACCGCGGCCGGGGCTCCCACTCGCTTGTTCACGAGCTGAGTGACCTCGACGATCTTCTCGAATCCCCCTGCGCGGATGCGTACCTCGTCACCGGGCACTACGTGCTGCGCCGGCTTGGCGGCGCTGCCGTTGATCTTCACGTGTCCGCCGCGGCACGCCGACGCGGCGGCGGAGCGCGTCTTGAACAGCCGCACCGACCACGTCCAGGCGTCGATGCGCGTCACAGCTCGTGCACCACGACGTCCGAGACGGCACCGCCGCTCAGGGTCAGCGTCATGTAGGTGCAGTGCGGTTGCCGCCGACGGTCGGTCGGCGAACCCGGGTTGAGCAGGCGCATCCCGTTGTCGGACAGCGTGTCCCACGGAATGTGGCTGTGCCCGAACACGAGCAGGTCGGTGTCCGGGAACTGCGCGTCCATCCGCTTCTCCCGTCCCCCCTTCGCCCCGGTCTCGTGCGTCACCACCATGCGTACGCCCTCGACCGTCCGCCGTGCGACCTCCGGCAACCGCGCACGGAGATCGTCACCGTCGTTGTTGCCCCAGCAGGCGAGCAGATCGGTCGACCGTTCCTCGAGCGCGTCCAGCAACGACGGCGCCATCCAGTCACCCGCGTGCACCACCAGGTCGGCCGCGTCCACCGCGTCCCACACCGCGGCGGGCAGATCCCGCGCGCGGGTGGGGACGTGGGTGTCGGCGAGCAGCAGCAACTTCACGTCAGTCTTTCGGCCCGCCCGCGACGTACACGACCTGGCCGGACACGAATCCTGCACCCTCACTGCAGAAGAAGGATGCCGTGTGGGCGATGTCCTCGGGCTGACCGATGCGGTTGACCGGGATCTGCGACGCGGCACCCTTCTTGAAGTCCTCGAACGGCACGCCGACGCGCTCGGCCGTCGCCGCCGTCATCTCCGTCTCGACGAAGCCGGGTGCGATCGCGTTGACGGTGACGTTGTAGCGGCCCAGCTCGATGGCGAGGGTCTTGGTGAAGCCCTGCATGCCGGCCTTGGCGGCCGCGTAGTTGGCCTGACCGCGGTTGCCCAGCGCCGAGGTGGACGACAGGTTGACGATGCGTCCCCACTTGGCCTCGACCTGATGCTTCTGCACCTCGCGGGACATGAGGAACGATCCGCGCAGATGCACGCCGAGCACGGCGTCCCAGTCGTCGACCGACATCTTGAAGAGAAGATTGTCGCGCAGGATGCCGGCGTTGTTCACCAGCACCGTGGGCGCCCCGAAGTCGGTGGCGATGCGCTCGACCGCAGAGACGACCGACTGCTCGTCCGCGACGTTCGCGCCGACGGCGATGGCCTGACCACCGGCTGCGGTGATCGCGTCCACCGTGCCGGCACACGCCGCCTCGTCGAGATCGACGACGGCGACACCGAAGCCGTCCGCGGCGAGACGTCGGGCGACGGCGGCACCGATTCCTCGCGCGCTTCCCGTGACGATTGCTGTCCTGACCTGCTCGCTCACGACTACCCTCTTTCTCATCTCGGCCCCGAAACCCCGCGGCTCCCACTCTTTCTATCAAGTCACAGGAGTCGGCGGACCACCCCTGCTCGAGAAAGAGGCTCACCATGACGACCCGACTGAATCCGTACCTGTCGTTCCGGGACACGGCGCGGGAGGCGATGGAGTTCTATCGCACCGTGTTCGGCGGAGAACTCACGCTGTCGACGTTCGGTGACTCGGGCATGCCTGTCGAGGAGTCCGAGTCGGGCAACGTCATGCACGGTCAGCTCGACACCCTGAGCGGCTTCACGCTGATGGGCGCCGACACTCCGTCGTCGGTGGAGGTGAGCACCAACGGCACGGTGTCCCTGAGCGGCGACGACGAGCCAGAACTGCGCGGCTACTGGGACGCGCTCGCCGCGGGCGGCACCCTCGGCGTCCCGCTCGAGACGGCCCCGTGGGGCGACACCTTCGGGATACTCACCGACCGGTTCGGGATCGGCTGGATGGTGAACATCGCCGGCAGCTAGCTGCCGACGGTCACATGGCCGGCAGCTAGCTGCCGAACGCGAGCGGCAGGTCGCGACGGAAGGTGACCTCGTCGAACTCCCGCCCGTACTCGTCGACCGCGGCGATGCGCATCCGACTCGGTGTGATGCCGGGGATCCCGGGCGTCACGTCCGCGCGGACGAACGAGTAGTTGCGGAATCGCACCCGTGACCAGGTGAGCGACTCGGGCACCTTCGAACCGTCCGCGGCGACGACGTAGCTGTTCGGCACCGACGTGTCGGCCACCTCGTTGCCGCGGTAGCTCTCGGGTTCGCCGTCCTGGAACCCGTAACGCGGGCGCCCACCGCCGCCCACCGTGTAGTAGACGGTGCCGTCCGAGACCGAGGTGACCTCCGACCGGTCACCGGCGACGCGGGTCGGCGAGCCGCCGCGGATCGGATCGGACCGCTCGAACACGTGGTTGTGCGCCTGCAGCACCACATCGACGTGGTACCGGTCGAAGAGCCCCGCCCACGCACTGCGGACGCCGCCGTCGCTCGCGTGGTCCTTCGTCGTCGAGTACGCGCAGTGGTGGAAGAAGCAGACGATGAAGTCGACGGCCGGATCGGCCCGGTAGCGCGCCAGGGTCGACTCCACCCATCCCGTCTGACGTCCGCCGCTGTAGCCCGTGTTCGCGCGGATCTCGTTCGAGACGTCGTTGGCGTCGAGCGAGAGCACGGCGACGTTGCCGTGGACGAACGAGTAGACCGACGGGCACCCGGCGGGGCCGTTGTCCGGCTGGTCCAATCGTGCTGCGTGGCCGCCGTATCCGTTCGGCCCGTACAGCGCCTCCATGTCGTGATTTCCGGTCGCGAAGAGCCAGGGCGTCGACGCCGCGCTCTGCTCGATCGCCGCGAGGTAGCCGTCCCAGACGTACGGGTTGAACTTGTCGAAGGCCTTGTCGACGGTGCCGCCACTGGGTACGAAGCGAGGAGTGCGGCCCTGTCCCGACGGGTCCGCGTACGCGATGTCGCCCGCGAGGATGTGGAAGTCGGGCCGCGAGTCGGCGATCTGGCGCACGATGTTGGCCGCGTGCTTGGCCGACGGCTCGTTGTCGGGCTTGTAGTACAGATCGTCGTAGTCACCGGGCTTCAGGCCGGGAGGCTGGGTCGGCGTCTCGTCGACGCCTTGATCTCCCATCATCGTGAACCGGAACGGCGCGAGCCGGCCCGGCGGCAGAGCCGGTGCGGCACTGCGGACATCGCTGACGTAGCCGTCGGCGGTGCGCCACCGGTAGTAGTGCGGAAGACGCGGAGTGAGCCCGTCCACCGGAACGTGCACGTAGAACTGCTCGGCCGCCAGGATGCCGCCGTCGGACCGCGGTACCTGGCTCACCAGGTTGCGCACCTCGGCCGACGTCGTGGCGCCCAGTGCCGGGGTCGGACCGTGGTCGAGAAACACCCCGGTGAGTCCGGGATTGCGGGAGAGCTGCGCCGAGAACCGGAGCTGCGTCGCGGCGTCGGAGCCGAAGGAGAGATGCCGTCCTCCGACGGTCAGCGGCGCGTCCTGCGCGTAGGCGACGCGATTCCAACCGGGGTTTCCCACCCCGGCCGCCGCGGCGACGGCGGCAGCACCCACGAGGAAGTTGCGACGGGACACCCGATGGCGACG
Organism: Rhodococcus sp. MEB041; assembly: GCF_030208955.1. Classification (NCBI taxonomy): domain Bacteria; kingdom Bacillati; phylum Actinomycetota; class Actinomycetes; order Mycobacteriales; family Nocardiaceae; genus Rhodococcus; species Rhodococcus sp. MEB041. The sequence continues at coordinate 311,328 of NZ_JARVSZ010000003.1, read as the reverse complement.
GAGATTGCTCAGGTGCCAGTCGTGCTGCTCGGCGATGGAAGCGTTCGCCGCGATGTGGGCGGGGACTCCTGTGTCGACGATCTCCCCGGCCGGATTCAGTGCGTTCTCCACCATGGAGACGACGCTGCTCCCGTCACCTCGACGTCAGGCGCACGGCAGGCGAGCAGGAGCCGAACCGAATGTGAACAACGATGCAGCACATGACATTTCGGTCTGACCGGACAAAACCACCAGTCAGTACTGGCGGACCGACAACTCCACGGCCACCTGAAGGTACTCGGCGACGGTGCGCGCGATGGAGACCGGCTTGTCGGGGAGCACGATGTCCGGCACGTCGATGTGCACGCTCGCCGAGCGGTACCTGCCGGGCGGCGGTCCGTAGTGCAGCCCCATCACCACGAGCCTCGGTTCGACGCCGCGAGTCCGTGCGCGCGCGACGATGTGCCCGATCCCGCTCCCGACGTGCTGGAGCACCGTCGGATCACCGTCGTTGCACGTGCCCTCCGGGAAGATCGCGAGATCGTCACCACGAGAAAGCCTTTCGGCACACACGTCCATCATGAGATTGCCGGCCCGAGACACGGCGCGCAGACCGTGGTCGCGGCTGCGGAACACCGGGATGCCGCCCATCATCTCGATGCGACGTCGTTGCGACGTCCGCTCGGCGATGCGGCGGGTCCGCGGGCGGTTCGGTTCGGTCTCGACGAACAGCTCGTCCTTGGCCAGGACGCGGGTGCGGCCGATGACGGGTCGCAGCGCGCTGGACCACGCGGCGGCGGCGACCGTGTACGGGTCGGTCTCGCTGACGTGGTTCACGGCCAGGATGAACCGCGTGTCGTCGTAGATGAGGGAGCGGAGGCGTTCGCGAGCACCGTCGCCGTACCGGACGCGGGGTCGGAACCGTCCGGCGAGAGCCCCGTAGGCGAGCCGCGTGACGCGTCGATTCTGCTGATGCTCCCGGTAGTACTCGTACACGGCGTCGGCGTTCTCGAGGGCGACCACGGGGCGATCCATGCTCGAATCGTAGGCGTTCGCCCTGTTCCACCTATTTGTTCTGACAAATCGAGCGCGCCGTGTATGGTCTGGGTCACAGACGGAAACCCCGTCGGAGGCGGACCCGCAGGTCGGCCACGTGAAGTGAGAGGAACGGGCACCGTGACCACCACCACAGCCCCGCACCGCGTCGTCGTCGTCGGCTCCGGATTCGGCGGCCTGTTCGCGACCAAGGCCCTGCGCCGCAGCGACGTCGACGTGACGATCGTGGCGCGCACCGCGCACCACCTCTTCCAGCCGTTGCTCTACCAGGTGGCCACCGGGATCCTCTCCGAGGGCGAGATCGCGCCCTCCACCCGTCTCATCCTCAAGAACCAGGCGAATGCCGCCGTCGTGCTCGGCGACGTCACGGAGGTGGACCTCGAGGCGCGCACCGTCGTCTCGGTCAGCCGTGGCCGCGTCACCGTCACTCCGTACGACAGCCTCGTCGTCGCCGCGGGCGCCGGCCAGTCCTACTTCGGCAACGATCACTTCGCCGAGTTCGCCCCCGGCATGAAGACGCTCGACGACGCCCTCGAGCTGCGCGGGCGCATCATGAACGCGTTCGACGCCGCCGAACTCACCACCGACCCCGTCGAGCGCGCACGGCTGCTCACGTTCGTCGTCGTCGGCGCCGGCCCCACGGGTGTCGAGATGGCGGGCCAGATCGCCGAGCTCTCGCGCCGCACCCTCGCCGGAACGTTCCGCACGATCGACAGCCGCGACGCCCGCGTGATTCTGCTCGACGCGGCCCCGAAGGTGTTGCCGCCCTTCGCCGACTCGCTGGGCGAGAATGCTCGACGACGTCTCGAGAAGGTCGGCGTCGAGGTCGAGCTGGGCGCCGCGGTCACCGACGTCGACGCCGACGGATTATCTGTCCGCGACAGCGACGGCACCGAGCGCCGCATCGAGTCATCCTGCAAGGTCTGGTCGGCCGGTGTCTCCGCGAGCCCGCTCGCGGCACAGCTCGCGGCGAAGTCCGGGGCCGAGGTCGACCGCGCGGGCCGCGTGCTCGTCGAGGCCGATCTGACACTGCCGGGCCACCCCGAGGTCTTCGTGGTCGGCGACATGATGGCGCGCGACAAGCTCCCCGGCGTCGCCCAGGTGGCGATCCAGGGCGGCCGCTACGCCGCGCGGTGCATCACTGCCGACGTCCGCGCCGCTGCCACCGACACACCGCGCTCCGAGCGCACCCCGTTCCGCTACCGGGACAAGGGCAGCATGGCGACCGTGACGCGGTTCTCGGCCGTGGCGCAGGTGGGACCCGTCAAGATCACCGGCTTCCTGGCATGGCTGATGTGGCTCGCGGTGCACCTCGTCTACATCGTCGGATTCAAGAGCCGACTCACCACCGTCTTCAACTGGACGTGGACGTTCCTCGGCCGAGCGCGCACCCAGCTGACCGTCACGCAGCAGCAGATGCACGCGCGCACGGCACTCGGCAGGCTCGTCGTGCTCGAGGACGCCCGCCGGGAGCGGGACGCGGGAGCCGCGGCACGCGAGGACGCTCGCGCCAGCTGAGTACTGTTCCGGTACATGGGCAGTCGACTCTCCGCTCTCCTCGTCGCCTCCCACCCCGGCCCCGCCGCCGCGGTCACGACGTTCGTCGCACTGCTGTCGGTCAGCATCGGCCCACCCTCGGCGGGGCTCCTCGTCGTCGTGGTCGTGGCGGTGCTGAGCGGGCAGCTGATCGTGGGCTGGACCAACGATCTGATCGACGCCCCGCGGGACACCGCGGTCGGCCGCACGGACAAACCGCTCGCCGTCGGCCGCCTCGACCCCGCCACCGTGCGGGTGAGCGTCGCAGTCGCGGCGGTGGTCTGCGTGGTGTTCTCCATGCTGTGCGGCGTCGTTCCGGGTGCGGTGCACCTCGTGCTGGGAGTCGGGTCGGCCCTCGCCTACAACCTCGGTCTGAAATCCACCGTCGTGTCGTGGCTGCCGTACACCGTCGCGTTCGGATCGGCGCCCGTGGTCGTCTCGCTCACCGTGGTCGACGCGATGCCGCCGTGGTGGATGATCACGGTAGGGGCGCTGCTCGGCTTCGGCGCCCACCTGGTCAACGTGCTGCCCGACATCGCCGACGACACGGCGACGGGAGTCCGCGGGCTGGCACACCGACTCCCTGCTCGCGTGGTCGCTCCACTCGCCGCGGGGGTGCTCGTCACCGCATCGATCGTGGGGGTCGTGGGGAGCGGGGCTCTCGGGCGCACCGGGGTGTCGACCGCAGCGGGCGGAGCCGCTTTGGCCGTCGTGGTCGTCGCCGCATGGATCGCGTCGACGAGCAGCGGGCGGACACCGTTCCGCGCGGCCATCGTCATCGCCGGCGTGACAGTGCTGGTGCTACTGCTTCCGCGCTGACGTCTCGGCGGCAGGGGTCAGGTCGCCGGCGGCCTCGAGGTCGTCGGTGTCGCGGAACACCAGGCACCCGTTGTCCAGGGCCACCGCCCACCGGTGCGCCACGGCCCAGTCCCGACCCACGGACGACGAGTCCACGAAGTCGGCGAAGTCCTCGACGATCGATCCCGTCTCGAGAGGCCACGTCGTCGGATCCGAGTCGCGGTCGATCGAGTGCCGGGTACGTACCCGCGCACCGACCTCGAACGTCGGCGGCGGCCCGGTCGGCTCCTGCGGCGTCGCTGCGCCGGGATTGTTCAGGGTCGATGTCATGGCAGCCTCCTGCTGTTTCCTCGGTGCGGTTTCCCCGTTTCACACAGTTCACACATGGAACACCGAGATTCTCGTGATCTGATGGTGGGATGGCCATCACTTTCACCACACGCGTCCCGGAAGGTCCGATACGAGGCGGTGTCGTCGTCGTCCAGGAGGCGTTCGGCGTGACCGACCACATCGCGGAGGTCTGCGGCCGCTTCGCCTCGGCAGGATGGATCGCGGTGGCCCCGCATCTCTTCCACCGGGCCGGTGATCCGGTGGTGTCGTACGACGACATGAGCACCGCGATGGACCTCATCGGAGCACTGAAGGCCGAGGAGATCGACCAGGACGTCGATGCCGCGTTCGACGAGTTGGCCGGGTACGGCTACGGACCGAGCGGGTGCGCGATCGTCGGGTTCTGCATGGGCGGCACCGTCGCCTTCGAGACGGCGGTGCGGCGTCCACTCGGTGCCGCGGCCACGTTCTACGGCGGCGGCATCCGCGAGGGTCGCTTCGGTTACCCGCCGCTGCTCGACGGCGCCACGGCACTGCGAACGCCGTGGCACGGGTTCTTCGGCGACCTCGACACCGGGATCCCGGTCGACGATGTCGATGCGCTGAACGCTGCCGTCACCGACGCGCAGGTGGACACTCGCATCGCCCGCTATCCCGACGCCGAGCACGGCTTCCACTGCAACGATCGACCCGCCGTCTACAACGAACGGGCTGCGTACGACGCGTGGTCGCGCACCCTCGACTGGTTCGATCTGCACGTGGATCCGGCCGGGGAACAAGGACGGGCCCCTCGCGGTTGAGCCGGGCAAGTAGTTGATTCGTCAACTTTATCCCAGGAGGCCGACATGCCCGCAGTGACCGTCGACAACGTTCTCGCGCTCCCCCGCATCTCCACGCCGCAGCCCGGCTCGGTGAACCGTCCGGTCCGCGCCGTCACCACCGCCCCCACCGGCTACGAGGGCGAGGGGTTCCCGGTCCGACGTGCCTTCGCGGGCGTCGACATGAAGTACCTCGACCCCTTCATCCACATGGACCAGATGGGCGAGGTGAACTACGCGCCGGGCGAGCCCAAGGGCACACCGTGGCACCCGCACCGCGGCTTCGAGACGGTCACCTACATGATCGACGGGATCATGGATCACCAGGACTCGCACGGCGGTGGCGGTTCTATCACCGGCGGCGACACCCAGTGGATGACCGCGGGCAGCGGCATCCTGCACATCGAGGCCCCGCCGGAGCACCTCGTCGTCTCGGGCGGGCTGTTCCACGGCGTGCAGCTGTGGGTCAACCTCCCGCGCAGCAACAAGATGGCGGCGCCGCGGTACCAGGACATCACCGGCCGCGAGGTCGCTCTCCTCTCGAGCCAGGACGGCGGCGCGCTGGTGCGCGTCATCGCCGGCGAGATGGACGGCCACGAGGGACCGGGATCGACCTACACGCCGATCACGCTGTCCCATGTCACCGTCGCCCCGGGTGCCTCGGTGACCCTGCCCTGGAACGCGCGCTACAACGCCATCGCCTACGTGCTGGGCGGATCCGGCACCGTCGGCACCGAGCGGCGGCCCGTACGCACAGGTCAGACCACGGTCTACGGCTCGGGCGACACCTTGACCTTCGCCGCCGCCGAGGGCACCGAGTCGATGGAGATGTTCGTTCTCGGAGGCGAGCCGATCCGCGAGCCCGTCGCGATGGCCGGGCCGTTCGTCATGAACACCAAGGCCGAGGTGCTCCAGGCGTTCGAGGACTTCCAGTCCGGGCGGTTCGGTCAGCCCTGATCGAGCGTCCCTCGCCCGATCACCATGGTGGCGTCCCGGTCCTCGTCGTGTACCACCGTCGGCTCCAGACCGGCGGCAGCGAAGATCTGTCGCACCGTGTCGGCCTGGGCCGCGGACGCCTCCACGATCAGTGATCCGCCGGGTGCCAGCCAGTCGCGTGCCTGTGCGGCCACGCGGCGCTGGACGTCCAGTCCGTCCGGTCCACCGTCGAGGGTGACGCGGGGTTCGTGATCCCGCGCCTCGGGCGGCATGGTCTCGATGGCCGACGAGGGAACGTACGGCGTGTTGGCGGTGACGACGGCGATCCCGTGGCGCAGGTGCGTCGGTATCGCGGCGAAGGTGTCGCTCTCGAAGACCGTGCAGCCCGGCAGGTTTCGACGAGCGCACGCCACCGCCACCGGGTCGATGTCGGAGGCGTACACCGTGGACCCCGGCGCCGAGCGCACCACCGCGGCGGCCACGGCACCCGAGCCGCAGCACAGATCGAGCAGCACGCCGCCGCCGAGTCGGCCGAGCGCCGCGTCCACCATGGCCTCGGTCCGTCGGCGCGGCACGAAGACGCCGGGCTCGACGAGCACGCGGCCCCCGTGGAACTGCGCCCACCCCACGATGTACTCGAGCGGCTCCCCGGCGACACGGCGCTCGATCCAGTCGGCCAGCGTGCTCTCGTCCGGAGCCTCGCCGATCAGCAGAGCTGCCTCGTCCTCGGCGAACACGCATCCGGCCGCCCTCAGCACGGCGACCGTCCGCGAGGTCACTCCGCGACGAGCCGCTCGATGGCGTGCAGGGGGATCGAGAGCCAGGTCGGGCGGTTGCGCGCCTCGTAGACGGCCTCGTACACGGCCTTGTCCAGCTCGTACGCTCGCAGCAGCGCCCACGAGATGCGCGGGTCGTGTCCCGCCACCTCGGTGTAGCCGTCGCAGAATGCGGACACGTTGCGCTCCACCCACTCCCGCGCCACGGGCTCGAGTCGCGCCCGTTCCTGCGGATCCTCGATCTCGACGACGTGGCTCATGGCGGCGTAGTCGAAAGAGCGGATCATTCCTGCCACGTCGCGCAGCGTGCTGTCCGGAGTGCGCCGCTCCTCGAACGTCTTCGACGGTTCGCCCTCGAAGTCGATGAGGACCCACCGCTCCGACGTGCGGAGCACCTGCCCCAGATGCAGGTCGCCGTGGATGCGCTGGGTGTCGATGCCGCCCGTGCCCGCTGCCTGGTCGATCAGGGCCCGGATGCGCGGGAGGTACTGCTCCAGGTCGGCGATCACCGGCAGTGCCGTCTCCACGCGAGCGGAGATGTCGGCCGCCGTACCGGCCGCCGGCGCCAGGGACGTGCCCAGCACCGACGCGAGATCGGCGTGCACGGAGGCGACGGCGCGGCCCAGCTCGCGGGCCTCGCTCGTGAAGTCGGACGTCGTCACGTCACCGCTGGCCAGGACGTCCCGCACGCTGGCCTGCGCGGTGGTCCACCCCTCGGTGGATCCCGCCACGAAGTCCTGCGCCATGGCGAGGGTCGTCTCGGTGTGGTCGATGTCCGCTTCCATCCATCCGCGCAGCGGCGCGACGTTCTCGCACCCCGCCTGGCCCAACGCCCGGTGCAGCTCCACGTCGGGATTGATGCCGATCGTGACGCGCCGGAAGATCTTCAGCAGATGGTGGTCGCCCAGGATGACCGACGTGTTCGACTGTTCGGCGCCCAGCACCTTTCCGCGCAGGCCGGTCTGCAGGTCGCTGCCCGGCATCGCCAGGAAGCGCACCTCGCCGGTCCCGCCGGTGGCCAGGAGGTCGGAGTAGACCGAGATGGCATCGGGATCACGCAGGGCGTCGAACACCACCGCGCCGCCGTCCCGAGTGACGACCCACGGGTCGAGGTCCTCGTCCACCGAGGCTCGGACACCGAGGGGCACCTGGAAGATCTGGGGCTCGGTGCCCTCGAGGTCCACCCGCACGAGTACGTGCTCGACCACGAGCTCGGACGTGGTGGCCAGCGTCTCCCGCGTGAGCAGATGCACTCCGGTGACGGTGTGACCCTTGGCGGAGAACCACCGCTGTTCCGGCAGCCAGGCGGCGAGTGCGCCGAGGAGGGCGCCCTCGTCGAGGGGTGGCGGCGCGACGGGCTCGTCGATGCTGTGCTGTTCCGTGGACATGAGCCTCGGTTACCCCGAATTCTCTCGTCGACAACGTGACCCTGCGCGGACCAGCGTAATGCCCCGTCGACCCCGCGCATCTCGTCCGGCCTGTCAGGATGGAGGCATGACCTCGGACGCATCACTCGCACGGCCCTCGGGCCTGGACCTGAAGTTCGTCGACGCCGCCACCAGAGCGCAGGACGATCTCTTCGAGCACGTCAACGGCCGCTGGCTGGCCGAGTACGACATCCCGGCCGACCGCGCCGTCGACGGCGCGTTCCGGACACTGTACGACCGGGCCGAGGAGCACGTCCGCGACATCATCCAGGTCGCGGCGGACTCCAGCCCGGCGCCCGGCTCGGACGCCGCGAAGATCGGTGACCTCTACAGCAGCTTCCTGGACGCCGACGCCATCGAGGCGGCCGGCACCGCGCCGATCGCCGACGAGCTCGCGGCGGTGGCCGACGCCACCGACAGCGAGGCGCTCGCCCGCGTACTCGGCACTTTGCAGCGCACCGGTGTCGGCGGCGCGGTCGCGCACTACGTCGACACCGACTCGAAGAACTCGGACCGCTACCTCGTCCACTTCTCGCAGTCCGGCCTCGGCCTCCCCGACGAGTCGTACTACCGGGAGGACGAGCACGCACAGGTTCGCGAGCAGTACGCCGAGCACATCGGCGCCATGTTCGCCCTCGCGGGCGTGACCCGTTCCGCAGCGAGCGTCCTCGATCTCGAGACCGCCCTGGCGGCGGGCCACTGGGACGTGGTGAAGCGCCGCGACGCCGATCTCTCCTACAACCTGACGACGCTCGCGTCGCTGCGAGCGGACGCGCCCGGCTTCGAGTGGGGCGCCTGGATCGAGGGCCTCGGCGCCGACGCGGACCGTCACTTCGCCGAGATCGTCGTCCGCCAGCCCGAGTTCCTCACCACGTTCGCGGAGCTGTGGTCGACGCGCAGCCTCGACGACTGGAAGGCCTGGGCCACCTGGCGCATCCTCCACTCCCGCGCGCCGTACCTGACGTCCGCGATCGTCGACGAGAACTTCGCCTTCTACGGCCGCACGCTGACGGGAACCGAGACCAACCGCGAGCGCTGGAAGCGCGGCGTCTCCCTCGTACAGGATCTGATGGGCGAGGCGGTGGGAAAGCTGTACGTACAGAAGCACTTCCCGGCCGATTCGCGGACGCGCATGCAGGAACTGGTGGCCAACCTCGTCGAGGCGTACCGGCGCAACATCTCCGACCTCGAGTGGATGAGCCCGGAGACGCGGACGGCCGCGCTGGCGAAGCTCGACAAGTTCACCCCGAAGATCGGCTACCCGGACACCTGGCGGGACTACTCCTCGCTGCTGATCGATCCGGCGGACGTGGTGGGCAACTACCGCCGCGGCTACGAGGCCGAGTACCAGCGCGATCTGGACAAGCTCGGTGGTCCGGTGGACCGCGGCGAGTGGTTCATGACCCCGCAGACCGTCAACGCCTACTACAACCCGGGCATGAACGAGATCGTGTTCCCCGCCGCGATCCTGCAGCCCCCGTTCTTCGACCCGGACGCCGACGACGCCGCGAACTACGGCGGAATCGGTGCGGTCATCGGACACGAGATCGGCCACGGATTCGACGACCAGGGAGCCAAGTACGACGGTGACGGCAACCTCGTCGACTGGTGGACCGACAGTGATCGCAGCGAGTTCGGCAAGCGCACCACCGCGCTGATCGAGCAGTACGACTCGTTCGAGCCGAAAGCCCTTCCCGGACACCACGTCAACGGGAAGTTCACGATCGGCGAGAACATCGGCGACCTCGGTGGTCTGTCGATCGCCGTCGAGGCGTACAAGATCTCACTGAACGGCTCCGCGGCCCCGGAGATCGACGGCCTGACAGGGCTCCAACGTGTCTTCTTCGGTTGGGCGCAGGTGTGGCGCACCAAGGCGCGGGACGCGGAGGCGCTGCGCCGCCTGTCCATCGATCCCCACTCGCCGCCCGAGTTCCGATGCAACGGCGTGGTCCGCAACCTCGACAGCTTCCACGAGGCCTTCGAGGTGACAGAGCAGGACGCGCTCTACCTCGATCCGCAGCAGCGCGTCCGCATCTGGTGATCTAGCGCAGGCGCAGGCCGGACTCGGGATCGAAGAAGTACACCTCACCCGCGTCCGGCCGGACGCGCAGGCGCTCGCCCGCACCGACCACGACACGACGATCCACCCGCACCACCACGCGGCCACCGCGGGCCGTCCAGCCGGCGTCCGCCGGTCCGACCGAGTAGGCGAACGACTCCGCCCCCAGTTCCTCGACCAGCTCGGTGGTCAGCTCGACCGCCTCGGTGTCGGACTCGCCCACCAGTTCCCACGACTCGGGGCGGACCCCGACGACGATCCTCCCCTTGTGTGCGGCGGGCACCGGGATGCGCGCGCCACCCAGGACGGCGTGGCCGTCCACCACGTCCGTCTCGAGCAGATTCATCGCGGGCGAGCCGATGAACGACGCGACGAAGTCGTTGACCGGATTCGCGTACAGCTCACGCGGACTCGCGACCTGCTGCAGGAGTCCGCTCTTCAACACCGCGACCCGGTCCCCCATCGTCATGGCCTCGACCTGATCGTGTGTCACGTACACCGTCGTCGTGCCGAGCCGGCGCTGCAACGACGCGATCTGCGACCTCGTGCTCACCCGGAGCTTCGCGTCCAGGTTGGAGAGCGGCTCGTCCATGCAGAACACCTCGGGGCGACGCACGATCGCGCGCCCCATCGCCACGCGCTGACGTTGGCCGCCGGACAGCTTGCCCGGACGCCGGCCGAGGAGGGGCTCGAGCTCGAGCATCCGAGCCGCCTCCTCGACGCGGACGGCCGTGTCCGCCTTCGACATTCCCGCGTTGCGCAGCGCGAATCCCATGTTCTCCGCCACCGTCATGTTCGGATACAGCGCGTAGTTCTGGAACACCATCGCGACGTCACGTTCCTTGGGTGCGAACCCGCTGACGTCCTTGCCGCCGATCTCGATGCGCCCGCTCTCGATCGCCTCGAGCCCGGCGAGCATGCGCAGGCTCGTCGACTTGCCGCATCCCGACGGTCCGACGAGCACGAGGAACTCGCCGTCCGCGATGTCCAGACTGAGCGCGTCCACCGAGGGAGTCGGTGCTCCCGCGTAGCGGTGGGTCGTCTCCACGAAATGTACCGAGGCCATGACAGAGGTGGTCCGCTTCTACTTGGGCAGCTTGGGAGTGATCTGGCGATCGATGATCTGCTGCAACTGATCCTGCACACCCGAGAACGTCGACGCGACGTCGGCGTTCTGCAGGGCGATCTGCTCGAGACCCGCACCGATGATCTGATCGCCGCCGGGCACGAACACGCGGGCGTAGTCCTGCGACCGGGTCCGCGCGAGCTGGTCCACCGCGGTCCGCGAGCGGGGGTTCTGCTCGAGGAACGCGACCTCGGAGGCGTCGGTGGCGGACGACTTGCGCACCGGCATGTAGCCGACGTTCTGCGAGAAGTACGCCGTGTTCTCGGTGTTGGTCACGAACTCGATGAACTTGAGCGCGTTGATCTTCCGCTCGTCCGGGATGTTCGCCGGGATGGCCAGTCCGGCGCCACCCGTCGGGCACCCGGGAGTGCCCGCCTCGGCGGGTAGAAACGCCGTGCCGAAGTCGAACTTCGCGTTCTTCGTGATGCCCGACAGGTCGCCGGTCGACGCGATGGTCGAGCCGAGCAGGCCCGCGGAGAAGTCGTTGGCGATGTCGTTGGACACGGCCGCGTACTTCTTCGTGTGGATCATGTCCTTGAGGAAGTTGCCGGCCTCGATGGTGCGCTCGTCGGTGAACTTCAGATCGAACTCGTCGGAGTAGCTGCCGCCGAACGTCCAGATCGGGCCCTCGAAGGTCCACCCCAGGTAGTCCTCCGCGTTGCCCCAGCCGTGCGCGAGCTTGCCGGATCCGATGGCGCGCTGGATCTCCGGGCCCCACTGGTCGAACTCCTGCCACGTGGCAGGCCCGCGATCCGGGAGTCCGGCAGCAGTCCACACCTCGCGGTTGTAGTAGAACAGCGGGGTCGAGCGGGCGTAGGGCAGCGCCCACGTCTTGTCGTTCCAGTTGTAATCGGCGACGAGCGAGTCGACGTAGTCGCTCGTGTTCACGCCCGCCTGCGAGAACAGGTCGTCCAGCGGCGAGATCGCGCCGAGCAACGCGAAGTTGAACCACCACACGTCCGAGAGCAGCACGACGTCCGGCAGCGACCCGCCCGACAGCGCCGCGTTGAACTTCTGCGCGATCTCCTCGTAGTTCTTGCCGCCGTCGACCATCTGCACCGTCAGGTCGGGATTGGCGGTCTGGAAGCGCGAGATGAGCTCGTTCTCGATGTCCTTCGAGCTGCCCGGGTGGGACGACCAGAACGTGATCGTACTGGCATCGCCACCACCGGACGACGACGAGCTGCTCGTCGAACTCGTTCCGGCACAGGCGGTGAGAGCGGCGCCCGCGGCGACGGCACCGGACAGTCCGAGGAATCCGCGGCGAGAGAATGGCTGCATCATGTGCTCCTTGTTCATAGGTTGGTCAGCCCTTGACGGCGCCGGAAGTGAGGCCCTTGATCATGTGACGCTGGAGAGCCAGGAAGACGATCAGAATGGGGAGCATCGTCAGGACGGTGCCGGCCATGACGGGCCCCCAGTTGGTGACGCCGTCGTTGTTCTGCAACTGGGTCAGGCCCACCGGCAGCGGCGCGACGGACGAGTCGTCCGACATCAGGAACGGCCAGAGGTACTCGTTCCACTCGTTCACCACGGTGATGGTGGCGAACGCGACCATGGTCGGGCCCGACAACGGCAGGACCACCCGGAACAGCAGGCGGACCGGGCCGGCGGCGTCCATGCGGGCGGCCTCGATGATCTCCTGCGGTATCGACAGGAAGTGGTTGCGCATGAGGAACGTTCCGAATGCCACGCCCGCCAGCGGCACGATGATGCCCTGGAAGGTGTTGCGCCACCCCAACTGCGCCACCAGCGCGTAGTTGGAGATCACCGTGATCTGATTCGGCACCATCAGTGCGGCGATGATCACGAGGAAGACGATCGTCTTGCCCGGAAAGCGCAGGAAGACGAGGCCGTAGGCGCTGAGCACGCCCAGCGCGAACTTCACGACGGCCAGGATGCTGGTGATGATCAGGGAGTTCTTCAGGAACGTCCAGAACGGAACGGTGGTCGTCGCCTCGTCGTAGTTCTCCGGGCGGAACACCGCGGGCCACCAGACCGACGGCTGCACGTAGATGTCACCGCGCTCCTTGAACGAGGTGACGACGATCCAGAACAGCGGCAACCCGATGATGACGATGACCACGACCATCGCTGCGTAGCCGAAGAGTGTGGAGAGTCGACGACGCCGGGCGGCGTCCCGCGCCGGGCGGGCATCGTCGGCAGTGGCGGCGGCCGGTGCCCTGTCGATCACGCTCATCGCGCGTCACCTCGATCCATGACTCGCACCTGCAGGACGGTGATGATCAGCAGCACCAGGAACATGATCGTGGCGACGGTCGCGCCGTAGCCCGCCCGGAAGTTCCTGAAGGACTCCTCGTACACCTGATAGACCATCGTGGTGGTGCCGGTACCCAGCGGACCGCCTCGCGTCATCACGTTGATGATGTCGAAGACCTGCAACGAGTTGAGCATGACCGTGATGGACAGGAAGAACGTGGTGGGACGCAGCTGAGGGAGCGTCACCTTGCGGAACGTCGTCCACCGACTCGCGCCGTCGATCTGCGCGGCTTCGGTCAGATCCTGCCGAAGACCCTGCAGCGCTGCGAGATAGATGACGAAGGCGTAGCCCAGGTTCTTCCACAGGTACGTCACGGTGATCATGAACAGCGCCCACCCGGGGCTCTGGTAGAAGTCCGGCACTCCCTCGAAGCCGAACCGCCGCATGACGTCCTGGATCAGGCCGAAGTTCGGATCGAACACGAACTGGAACGCCACACCGATGGCCGCGCCGGAGATGACGAACGGAGCGAAGACGGCCGAGCGGACGATGTTACGGCCGCGCAGCTTGCGATCGAGGAGCATCGCCAGGACGAGTCCGAGGAGCATGCTGCCCGCCACCGCCGCGATGGTGAAGATGACGGTGTTCGACACGATCTGCCACGTGTCGCTGCGCCCCCACCATTCGCGGTAGTTCGAGAGACCGATGAAGGTCGACGTCGGCGACGAGATGTTCCAGTCGAAGAACGAGAGCCTGATGTTGTCCAGCAGAGGCCGGTAGGTGAACACGCCCAGCAAAACCAGGTTCGGCCCGACCAACACCAGGAACAGCGCGTAGTCGCGCCACGGTCGACGGAGGAAAGATCGTTGTGCGGGTGGCAGTTCCGGCAAGGTGCGCTGGACCACCGGCCGCGATCGCGGCGGGCTTGCTCTCACCGGTGGGACATTAGCGTAGGTAAAGCGAACGAATGGTGAACATGGACCGATCAGTATCGGTCCGAGATGTGATCGTTCAGAGTTGCCAGTCGCCGAGGCCGTCGCGGCCGTTCAGAATGCCGCCGTCGGTGTTCTGCACCACCACCGGATCACCCTTCTGGGCCGTCTCGAAGAACCATTTCGCGTCCTCGGTGCTGACGTTGAGGCAGCCGTGGCTGACGTTCTCGACACCCTGACTGTCCACCGACCACGGCGCGGCGTGGACGAAGATGCCGCTGTTCGACATGCGGGTGGCGTACTCCACGTAGGTCCGGTAGCCCTCGGGCGCATCGACCGGCACGCCGTAGGTGGACGAGTCCATGTACATGTCGCGGAAACGCTCGCCGACGATGTAGGTGCCGTTGGGCGTCTCGTGGCCGACCTTGCCCATCGAGGTGGGCATCGTGCGCACCACCTCGCCGTTGCGCGTCACCGTGATGGTCTTGGTGTCGTCGTCGGCCGTCGTGACGATCGCGTCGCCGACGGTGAAGGTGGACGACGCGTCTCCCGCGGTCACCGTCACGGTCGTGTTCGCCGGCCAGAAGACGTCGGGTCGCCAGCGGACCTGGCTGTCGGAGAACCAGAAGAAGCGGCCGGCGACGTCACCGGCGGACGTGGTCACGTCGATCGCCCGCTCGGCGGCCGCGCGGTCGTCGATCGGGGCGGCGAACCGGACGATGATCGGCTGCGCGACACCGACGACCTCGCCCGCGGACGGGTTCAGTGCGGGAGCGGAGAAGTTCGCGGGACCACGCGGCGCCTCGACGGGTGCGGGCGGGGCGACCGGCGGTGTCGGGACACCGGGCGCGGGGGCGGTGATGCCGGGGATCGGAGGGAGCGAGATGTCCGGGCCACCGGGCCACAGCGGCGCCGCGGAGGCGGGCACGGCCACCCCGACGGTGACGGCGGCCGCGGCGAGGACGCCTGCAGCCGAACGAGCAAGGAAACGAGCCGAACGTCGAGCACCCATGCTTGTGAACCATCCCTAGCGAAGTCGCTGTACCTGATCGCACCGCAATTAACACATACGGGTGGTCCCCATCGCCAATCGGGTAATGTGGTGAGACACCCGGGAGGGCGCTGACTGCGCCGTGTCGGGATGACGTAGGACTCCTGTCAAACCACGGCGGCGGTCGAGGGTCGAGCACGTTCCTCGCGAACGCGCCGACATGACGGAAGGGCACACGCCGTGGTGATCGACGACCGAACCAACACAGCCGGAAGCAGGCCGGCCCGTCCCGTGCTGTTCTCCGGCGACCGGGACGGGGGCGGACTCAGCGATCTGCTCGGTCCCGAGAGCCTCCGCACGTCGTTCCAGCGCATCATCGATCTGCAGACCGATGCCATCGTCGGGTACGAGGCGGTCGTTCTGGGTCCCGCCGACTCGTCGTTCGCCGACCCCGTGTCACTCGCGTCGGCCGCGAAGTCGATGGGCATGACACCCGACCTCGACGCCGCGCGGTGGAACGGAGCGCTCAGCGAGGCCGCGCGCGCCGAGCTTCCTCGTGAACTGCCCCTGTTCATCGCGGTCGACCCCGACTCCCTCACGGAACTGCCCGACCTGCGGGACCACGACATGGGCGGCGCGGTGCTGCAGTTCGACGAGACCGCGCTCATCCGACGACCGGCGCACCTGATGCAGGTGGTCGCCGAGGTCCGACGACTCGGCTGGGCCATCGCCGTCGACCACGTGGGAGTACGGCCCGAGTCCCTCGCTCTGCTCCCGCTGCTCGAGCCGGACGTGATCAAGCTGGACCGGACCCTCCTGGCCACACGCCCCAATCGCTTCACGGCCCGCGTGGTCAACGCCGTGGCGGCCCAGGTGGAGCGCACCGGCGCCGTGGTCATGGCCGAGGGCATCGACACCCCACGAGCAGCGCTCACGGCGCAGGCCATGGGAGCGCGTGTCGGCGAGGGCTCCCTCTACGGATCGACCACCGACCTCTCCGTCGACAGTCCCGTGGGATCACCCCTCGAGTTCGAGATCGCGCGCGATCGCGGCTTCACCCCGATGTCGACGCCGTACAACCTGGCTGCCGGCGGTCGCGACGTACGCCGAGCGAGCAAGCGTCTGCTCATCGAGATCAGCAAGAACCTCGAGGCGATGGCGACCGACAGCCAGCAGACCGCGCTGATGCTCGGAGCGTTCCAGCACGTCAAGCACTTCACGCCCATCACCGGACGACGGTGGGAGCTGATGGCCATGAACGCGACGCTCGTCGGCGCGCTCGCGGAGAACATCGGGACCGAGCCTGCCCCGAAGATCCGCGGCGCCAACCTCGCCGCGTCGGACGCGTTGCGCGAGGAATGGGACGTCGTCGTGCTTACGCCCCACTTCTCCGCGGTGCTCGCTGCC
This sequence comes from Rhodococcus sp. MEB041, assembly GCF_030208955.1. NCBI lineage: Bacteria > Bacillati > Actinomycetota > Actinomycetes > Mycobacteriales > Nocardiaceae > Rhodococcus > Rhodococcus sp. MEB041. Next base: position 294,936 of record NZ_JARVSZ010000003.1, on the reverse strand, counting down.
CGCGACCTCGGCGACACCGGACCCGACATGGAACGTCGGTACGACTACGTGCTGTCCCACGACACGACGCTCACCATCGAGTGCGCGCGGTCCCTCATCGCCCGGCTGCCTCCCGAACGAAGCGGTTCCTGGTAGAAGGCGCCTGCTCAGACCTCGTCGGGGACGATGACGGAGTGGACGAAGCGCATCTTCTCCAGCACCTTCGCCGGCAGGACGAAGGGGTAGAGGTCCTGGTGTCCCATGGACCTGTTCAGCTGGTTGAGTGCCCACGTGAGCGGTAGCCACCAGTCGATGATCCGGCTGAAACCGACGTCGCCGGCCAGTGGCGCCTCGAAGGTGGATCCGGCGGGCGCGAAGGCGTAGGCCGCAGCGGTGTCCAGGGTGTCCCGGATGTGCAGGTAGTGGGCGAACGTCTCCGCCCAGTCCTCGGCCGGATGCATCGTCGCGTAGGACGACACGTAGTTCTTCTTCCAGCCGTCCGGTGCACCCTCGCTGTAGTGCCGATCCAGTGCCGCCTGGTAATCGTCGTCCGGGTTGCCGAAGAGTTCCTCGAACCGCGCGCGATGCTCACCGCTGCCGATCAGCACCATCTGATAGAAGTGGCCGATCTCGTGCCGGAAGTGGCCGACGAGCGTGCGATAGGGCTCGTCCATCGACACCCGCAGCTGCTCGCGGTGCACGTCGTCGCTCTCGGCGAGGTCCAGCGTGATCAGACCGTTGGCATGACCGGTGATGACGTTGCGGTTGGCGCTCGAGAGAAGGTCGAACGCGAGACCACCCTCGGGGTTCTCGTCCCGCCCGATGATCGGCAGGTGCAACTCGTCGAGCTCGAGCACCACCCGGCGCTTCGCCGTCTCCGCGGACGCGAACTCGGCGATGGCCTCCTGGTCGGAGTCGGCGGGCCGCGTGCGAGTGAGGGCGCAGGACAGGCACAGCGTGTCCCCGTCCGTCGCGTCGACCAACCAGTTGCACTGCGCCAACTTGATGTTGGCGCAGCGTCGCCAGGTGGTGCCGTCCACGACCACGGACAGATCGTCGTCGAGCACCTGCATGCTGCGACTCGGCAGGTGGAATCCCAGCCTGCTGTCACAGCTCAGGCAGATGGAGTTCTCGAACGACAGCTGTTGACCGCACTTGCGGCAGAAGAAGACTCGCATGACTCGTGGAACACCCTTCTCGACAACGCTACGACGCTCAGCCTACGCAGATGCGGGGTCGCTCCGGACCACACCGAGACCATGCCCCCGAGCCGGTGTGACCTGCGACGCCGGGGGGTTTGAACGAGGGGCCGACGGTGAATCCACGGTGCATGACTGACACGACGCAGAAGACGGCCTCGTACACCGTTCCCGGCATGGACGTCGCCGACGGTGCCCATGTGGCGGAGGTCCTCCAGGACCGCCTCAACGCCCTGAACGACCTGCATCTGACGCTCAAGCACGTGCACTGGAACGTCGTCGGACCCAACTTCATCTCCGTCCACGAGATGCTGGATCCCCAGGTCGAGGCCGTGCGCGGCTTCGCCGACGACGTCGCGGAGCGCATCGCGACGCTGGGCTCGTCCGCACTCGGCACCCCCGGCACCATCGTCTCGCAGCGCAAGTGGGACGACTACAGCATCGGCCGCGCGCCGGCCATCGAGCACCTCGGCGCGCTCGACCTCGTCTACACCGGCGTGATCTCGGACTACCGCGCGGCGATCGAGGAGGTCGGCAAGGTCGACCCCGTCACCGAGGACCTGCTCATCGGACACAGCGGCCAGCTGGAGCTGTTCCACTGGTTCGTGCGTGCGCACCTCGAGAACGCGGGTGGCCAGCTCTCGACGGCCGGCGCCGGTTCCGAGAAGGAAGCGGCACGCGACGCGAGCTGACACTCCGTCTCCACCGCACGAGCTCACAGCGCCGCACCCCGCGAGGGGTGCGGCGCTGCTGTAGCTTCGTGCGGTGACGGAGTCGATCACCGCGCATCGGACGCGGTTCAGAGGCCTGGTCGACAAGATCGCCGACGCGCGTCGGGGAGACAGCAGCGAGACCGTCGCTGCCGCGTTCCTCCTCGTCGCCACCGTGGTGGCGCTGATCTGGGCGAACTCGCCGTGGGGTGAGACCTACCAGTCGTTCTGGCACACCCCGCTGTCGATCACGCTGGGTGATCAGGGCATCGAGCTCGACCTGCAGCATTGGGTCAACGACGGTCTGATGGCTCTGTTCTTCTTCGTCGTCGGGCTCGAGGTCAAGCGGGAGTTCGCCATGGGCGAGCTCCGCGACCGGTCCCGCGCCGCCGTTCCCATCGTGGCGGCGATCGCCGGGCTCGCACTGCCCGCGGCGTTGTTCCTTCTCCTCAATCCCACCGGGCCCGAGGCCGCGGCGTGGGGTGTGGTGATCTCGACCGACACCGCGTTCGTGGTCGGGCTGCTCGCGGTCGTCGGACCCGCCCGAGCCGTGCGTCTGCGCATCTTCCTGCTGACCCTCGCCGTCGCCGACGACGTCGGCGCACTCGCCATCATCGCGGTGTTCTACACCGACGAACTGCGGATCGGGCCCCTGCTCGTGTCCGTGGCGGGCCTCGCTCTGATCGCGTCGCTGCGCGGCCTGCGGGTGTGGCGCGGCGCGGGCTACGGACTCGTCTCGGTGGTCACCTGGGTCGCCATGTACGAGTCCGGCGTCCACCCCACTCTCGCGGGCGTCATGATCGCCCTGATCCTGCCCGTCTACCCGCCGCGGCGGCGTGAGGTGGAAAATGCCGCCGCGCTGACCCGGGCGTTCCGACAGTCCCCCAATCCGGAGTACGCCCGCGCCGCGCGGCTCGGACTCGAGCGCGCCGTCTCGGTGAACGAGCGGCTGATGCGGCTCTACCAGCCGTACACGGCCTTCATCATCGTGCCGATCTTCGCCCTCGCGAACGCGGGTGTGGTCCTGAGCTCGGAGACGCTGCGTGCCGCCGCCACGTCGTCGCTGACCTGGGGCATCGTCGTCGGCCTGGTGCTCGGCAAGTTCGTCGGCATCACGACGGCGAGCGCGGTGTTCGCGAAGCTCCGGCCGGGATCCATGACGCCGGGGCTCACCTTCCCGCAGATCGCCGGCGGCGCCGCGCTCTCCGGCGTGGGATTCACCATCTCGCTGTTCATCGTCGATCTCGCGCTGGACGACCCGGCTCTTGCAGATCAAGCCCGCGTCGGCGTGCTCAGTGCCTCCGTGATCGCCGCGCTGCTCGGCTGGCTGGTGTTCTCGCTCGGCAACCGATTCGCGCCGCCGCCCGCGGAACCGTCACTGGACCTCCTCCGCCGCGTGAGCCCGAAGCGGGACCACATCCGCGGACCGGTGGACGCGCCGCTCACCATCGTGGAGTACGGCGATTTCGAGTGCCCGTTCTGCAGCAAGGCGACCGGAAGCACGCGCGAGGTGCGGGAACACTTCGGAGACCAGGTGCGCTACATCTTCCGCCACTACCCGCTCGACGACTACCACCCGCATGCCCGGTACGCGTCCGAGGCGTCGGAATCCGCTGCGGCACAGGGCAAGTTCTGGGAGATGCACGACACGCTGTTCCTGCACAGCGACGCCCTCGAGCGCGACGACATCGACCGCTACGCCGCGGACCTCGGGCTCGACATGGATCGCTTCGAGGACGACCTCCGGACCGGCGACTTCGTCACCCGCGTCGAGGACGACGAACTCGACGCGCTCACCAGCGAGCTACCGGGGACACCGACGTTCTATCTCGGCGTCGAGGGCCGGGTTCCGCAGCGCCACAGCGGCCCCCACGACGCCGCGACCATCATCCGCGAGCTCGAGGCGATGCGCGCAGCCGCCCGCCGGCCTGTCGCCGACTGACGTCGCCTACTCCTGCGCCCGGTTGCCGTCCTCGTCCCAATGGGCGGCCACCTTCTTCGACGGCTGGACGCGGGGCGGCTCGCCGGGCATCTTGGGGTAGTCCGGGGGGAAGTTGAGTTCGCCGCCGGGCAGCGTCTCCCACAGATCGAGCAGCGGAGCCAACGAGTACGCCTCGTCGTCCATCGACGCCCAGGGATCGCCGTCCTGCAGGTAGTCGGGGACGGTGACCAGGGAGTACTCACGGGGGTCGCTGGTCTCGGCGAGGCGCTCCCAGGTCAGCGGCGTCGACACCGGGGCGCCGGGACGCGCCCGCAGACTCCACGCACTCGCGATGGTGCGGTCCCTGTTGTTCTGGTTGTAGTCGATGAAGAGGCGCGCACCGCGCTCCTCCTTCCACCAGGCCGTGGTCACGCCGTCGTCGCGGCGTTCGAGTTCACGGCCCAGGCCGATCGCGGCGTGACGCACGTCCTCGAACGTCCACTCCGGCCGGATCCGCACGTACACGTGGATGCCGCGGTTGCCACTGGTCTTCGGGTAGCCACGAAGACCCAGTTCCTCCAACAGTTCTCGCGTCACCAGAGCGACGCGGCGGGCGTCGGTGAACGAGGTTCCCGGCTGGGGGTCGATGTCGATGCGTAACTCGTCGGGACGGTCGACCTCGGGCCGACGGACCGGCCACGGGTGGAAGGTCAGGGTGCCCATCTGGGCGGCCCACACCAGCGACGCCGGCTCGGTGGGACACAGTTCCTCTGCGCGCCTCCGGCTCGGGAACGTGATCTCGACGGTCTCGACGAAATCGGGTGCACCTCTGGGCAATCGCTTCTGATAGAAGCCGTCGCCACCCTTGTCCTGCGGGCCGGTGGCCAGGCGCATCCCGTCGCGATACCCGTCGGGCCAGCGCTCCATCGCGGTGGGACGGTCCCCCAGGGCGCGCATCAACGGCTCGCCCACCGTCGAGAAGTACTCGCACACCTGCAGTTTGGTGATGTCCGGTGTGCGGTCCGTGGCCTCGTAGATGATGCGGTCCGGACTCGAGACCTTCACCTCACGCTCGCCGACCTGCAGCATCACGGGCGTCGACTTCGCGGCCACGGTCAGGACCTCTCGAGGATGTCGGAGACGTCGTAGTCCGCGGGCACGTCGAGCTGGTCGTACGTGCAGCTCAGCGGATCCCGGTCGGGGCGCCAGCGGACGAAGCGCGCGGCGTGGCGCAGCCTGGACTTCTCCATCTGGTCGTAGGCCACCTCGAGAACCCGCTCGGGCCGCACCGGGATCCACGTACGGTCCATGCCTGAGCGCCAGCGGGTCTGCTCGCCGTCGGAGACGATGTCGTCACCGAGCCGCAACGGTTCCAGTTCCTCGAGGTAGGACAACCGCTTCGCGTCCGTGAACGCGGACGCGCCGCCGATCATCTGGAGCTGGTCACCGTTGTAGAGACCCAGCAGCATCGACCCGATACCGTTGCCGCTCTTGTGAATGCGGTACCCGATGAGAACGCAGTCGGCCGTGCGGGCGTGCTTGACCTTGATCATCTCGCGCTTGTTCGGCACGTACACGCCGTCGAGCCGCTTGGCCACGACCCCGTCCAGTCCCGCTCCCTCGAACCGGTCGAACCAGTCGGTGGCCAGAGCGGCGTCCGCGGTCACGCGCGTCACGTGGCACCGCGGCTCGGTCCGACCCGTGTCGAGGATCGTCTCCAGGCGGGCACGCCTCTCGGCGAAGGGAAGACCGGTCAGGTCCTCGTCACCGAGAGCCAGGAGATCGAATCCGATGAACTGCGCGGGGGTCTTCTCGGCCAGCATCCGCACGCGACTGTCGGCGGGGTGGATCCGCTCGGACAGCGAGTCCCAGTCGAGCCGCCACGATCCGTCGGTCTCGAGAGCGACCACCAGCTCGCCGTCGACGACACATCGTTCGGGCAGTTCCTCGCGCACGGCGTCGACCATCTCCGGGAAGTACCGGGCCAGGTCCTTACCACCGCGTGACCCGAGCACGACCTCGTCCCCGTCACGGAAGACGATCGTGCGGAAGCCGTCCCACTTCGGCTCGTAGGACCACGCCGGATCCCCCGAGTCGGGCTGGTCGGGGACCGTCTTGGAGGCCTTGGCGAGCATGGGCTGCAACGGGGGTGAAACGGGGAGGTCCACCGCTCAATACTTACACGTCGGACAAACGGTGCAACGGGCTTACAGTGTCGTCTATGACGATTTCTCGGCGACCGGGAACGCGGCGCGCTCCGGCCGTTCTCCTCGTGCTGACGGCGGTCGCTCTGCTGGCAGGATGCTCGTCGACGATCACCGGTACCCCCGTCGCTCAGCAGGGCTCCGTACCCGCGTCCGAGGTGCCCGAGTTGCCGAACGATTCGATCCTCCCGCCGGTCCCCACCACTCCGTCCGGCACCGGCGGCGACGTCTCCATCGACGCGCAGGCGGGTGACTGCGTGCGTCTCGGCGGCACGGTCGACGAGGCCACCATCGAGGAGGCCGCGTGCGGGTCTCCCGAATCGAACTACCGCGTGGTGTCTGCCGAGGTCTCCACCGACTTCTGTCCCGGTGACGTCGACCAGACGTACTACGAGACGCTCGCCGGCATCGAGCAGGGCGCGCTGTGCCTCGACATCGACTTCGTGGTCGGGGGATGCATGGATCTGGGCACGCCCGACCCGGAGCGCTCGGACTGCGACGCCCCGATGATCGGCGGTGTCCGGGTCGTCGACGTCCTGCAGGGCACGACCGACGCGTCGGAATGCCCGTCGTCACGCAGTTACGTCTACGACGAGCGCGCCTTCGTCGTCTGTCTCGACGACCAGTGACCTCGCCCTCGCCGACCGTCCCCCTGTCGTCGGCGCGCGGCCGGTGGATCGTGCTGGCCACGGTGCTGGGATCGACCCTGTCGCTGCTCGACGGAACCGTGGTCACCATCGCCCTCCCCGACATCGGGACCGAACTGGGCGCCGACGTCAGCGGGCTGCAGTGGACGGTCACCGGCTACACCCTGACGCTCGCCGCGTTCGTGCTGCTGGGCGGCTCGCTCGGCGACCGTGTCGGACGGCGGCGCATCTTCGTCCTGGGCACGATCTGGTTCGCGGTCGCGTCGGTCGCGTGCGGTCTGGCGCCGAACGTCGAGTTCCTCGTGCTCGCTCGTGTCGTGCAGGGCATCGGCGCTGCGTTGGTGACGCCGGGTTCGCTGGCGATCCTGTCGGCCTCGATCGACCCGAAGGATCGGGGTGCGGCCATCGGCCTGTGGTCGGGCTTCGGTGGCATCGGGTCCGCGGTGGGCCCGCTGCTGGGCGGCTGGCTCGTGGAGATCGCCGGGTGGCGGTCCATCTTCCTGCTCAACGTGCCGCTCGCCGTCGCGGTCGTCGTCGTCGCGTTGCGCCACGTGCCCGAGACGCGAGACCCCGAGACCTCCGGCCGACTCGACCTCCCCGGAGCTGCCGTCGTCGCCCTCGCTCTCGCGGCACTGACGTACGGGGCGATCGACGGACGGTGGCCGATCATCGCGATCGGCCTTGTCGGCATGGCCGTGTTCGTGGTCGTCGAGCGCCGGACGGCCCACCCTCTGGTGCCGCCGTCGCTCTTCTCGTCCAGGGTCTTCGTCGCGGCGAACATCGTGACCTTCGCGGCCTACGCCGCGCTCGGCGGCGTGTTCTTCCTGCTGCTGCTGCAACTGCAGGTCGCGCTCAGCTACTCGGCCCTCGCCGCCGGCACGGCGACACTGCCGATCACCGCGGCGCTCCTCCTGCTGTCGGCGCGCGCCGGCGCGCTGGCCGGCCGCATCGGACCTCGCCTGCCCATGACGGTGGGACCGTTGGTGGCCGCGGTCGGGCTGGTACTCATGATCCGCATCGAGCCGGGATCGACCTACCTCGGTGCCGTGCTGCCGGCCGTCGTCGTGTTCGGCGTGGGGCTCTCCCTGCTCGTGGCGCCACTCACCGCGGCCGTCATCGGTGCGGCACCGGCATCGCACGCGGGTACCGCGTCCGCGGTGAACAACGCGGTCGCGCGCACGGCTCAACTGCTCTCGGTCGCCGCGATTCCCGGCATCGTCGGCATCTCCGGGCAGCTGGATCCCGCGCAGTTCTCGTCGGGATTCCGCGCCGCGATGCTCATCTGTGCGGCCATGCTGGCTCTCGCCGGGGCACTCGCCGCCGTCTCGATCCGCACACCTCGCCCGACGGGTCGCACACCGACGCACTGCGACGTGTCCGGGCCGCCCGTGACGGACGGCCGCTGACGGTCACTCCGCCAGGCAGGCCACGCGGGGATCGACGCGCATCTTTGCGAGTGCGCTGCGGATCCGCGACTTCATCGTCGACACCGGCACGCCCATACGATCGGCGGCCTCCGCGTACGTGAGACCTTCGAAGAACGCCATGAACAGGCATTCCCGCTGCCGGCCACTCAGTTCCTGCATCGCGTCGAGCACCGGACGGCGGTCGAGGAAGCGGTCCGACGTGTCGTGGATCCCCACGGCGGCGTCGAGCATCGCGTACTTCGACTCGCGATCGGTCCGCGACTGCTCGGACCGCACACGGTCGATGGCTCGCCGGTGCGCCATGGTCACCAACCACGCCGCCGGCGACCCCTGTTCGGGCGAGAACGTGGGGGCCTTCTGCCACACCTCGAGGTAGACGTCCTGGACGCACTCCTCGGAGAATCCACGATCGCGGAGCACCCGGAGCACGGCTCCGTAGACGCGGGAGGACGTCGCGTCGTAGAACCGGGCGAACGCCTCACGGTCGCCACGGCCGACGGCCTGGAGCAGAGCCGACAGTTCCGCCGTCGAGCGAGCCGCGGGCCGAGGCGCGGGAGACACCGCCGAATCTTCCGTAAGCGGCTGTGCAACAAGTGTATTCACGGTCTTCACCTCGATCCGTCGAACGCGGGACGTGCTCTCGATAGGCATGACGATGCCAGCGCTACCACGCGGTAGCGCATCGCGAGTGTCGCGATCGGGTCACTGGTTGATAACGGAACGGTCACGGTGGCGGAGGTCGAGTGCGGTGCCCGATGATCGGTGATTCCGGTGCGGTCTAGGGTTTTTGCCATGAGCAGCACCCCCGCAGACGCCACCACCTCCACCAGCGCCGACACGGCCGACGTCAAGCCCCGCAGCCGCGACGTCACCGACGGTCTCGAGAAGACCGCAGCGCGCGGCATGCTGCGCGCGGTCGGCATGGGCGACGCGGACTGGGGCAAGTCCCAGATCGGCGTCGCGTCGTCGTGGAACGAGATCACCCCGTGCAACCTCTCGCTCGATCGCCTGGCGAAGGCAGTCAAGGAGGGTGTGCACACGGGCGGCGGCTATCCCCTCGAGTTCGGCACCATCTCCGTGTCCGACGGCATCTCCATGGGCCACGAGGGCATGCACTTCTCGCTGGTCTCCCGTGAGGTCATCGCCGACTCGGTCGAGACCGTGATCAGCGCCGAGCGCCTCGACGGCTCCGTGCTGCTGGCCGGCTGCGACAAGTCGCTGCCCGGAATGCTCATGGCGGCCGCGCGCCTCGACCTCGCGAGTGTCTTCCTCTACGCGGGCTCCACTCTTCCCGGTTTCGCGACGCTCTCGGACGGCAGCGAGCACCAGGTCACCATCATCGACGCGTTCGAGGCCGTCGGCGCCTGCTCGCGCGGCCTGATGTCACGTGAGGACGTCGACACCATCGAACGCGCGATCTGTCCCGGCGAGGGCGCCTGTGGCGGTATGTACACCGCCAACACGATGGCCAGCGCGGCCGAGGCCATGGGCATGTCGCTCCCCGGCAGCGCCGCTCCGCCCGCTCCCGACAAGCGTCGCGACGGATTCGCTCGTGCCAGCGGCGAGGCCGTCGTCGAACTGCTGCGTCGCGGCATCACCACGCGCGACATCATGACGAAGGAGGCGTTCGAGAACGCCATCGCCGTCGTCATGGCCTTCGGCGGTTCCACGAACGCCGTGCTGCATCTGCTCGCGATCGCGTACGAGGCAGGTGTCGAACTCACCCTCGACGATTTCGTCCGCGTCGGCGCCAAGGTGCCGCACCTCGCCGACGTGAAGCCGTTCGGCCGCCACGTCATGACCGACGTCGATCGCATCGGCGGCGTTCCCGTCGTCATGAAGGCCTTGCTCGACGCCGGCCTGCTGCACGGCGACTGCCTCACGGTCACCGGCAAGACGGTGGCGGAGAACCTCGCCGACATCGCCCCGCCGGATCCCGACGGTCTGGTGCTGCGCGCGATGAGCGAGCCGATCCACCCGACCGGCGGCATCACGATCCTGAAGGGCTCGCTGGCTCCCGGCGGCGCCGTCGTGAAGTCGGCAGGCTTCGACTCCGACGTCTTCGAGGGCACCGCCCGCGTCTTCGAGCGTGAGCGCGCCGCGATGGACGCTCTCGAGGACGGCACCATCACGTCCGGCGACGTCGTCGTCATCCGGTACGAGGGCCCCAAGGGCGGCCCGGGCATGCGCGAGATGCTGGCGATCACCGGAGCCATCAAGGGCGCGGGCCTCGGCAAGGACGTCCTGCTGATGACCGACGGTCGGTTCTCGGGTGGCACGACGGGCCTGTGTGTCGGGCACATCGCTCCCGAGGCCGTCGACGGCGGACCGATCGCGTTCGTCCGCGACGGCGACCGCATCCGCCTGGACGTCGCGAACGGCACGCTCGACCTGCTGGTCGAGGACGCCGAGCTCGAGTCACGCAAGGCGGAGTGGGCACCGCTTCCGCCTCGCTACACCCGTGGCGTGCTGGCCAAGTACTCCAAGCTCGTGGGGTCCGCGTCGCAGGGCGCCGTCTGCAGCTGAGACCGCGCGGTGACAAGACCGTGACCTGACCGTGACCGTCGGCAGAGTTGGCTGATACCCGGCGGGGGCATTCTTCGAGGACAAGACGCGGCAACGATCGTTGCCGTCGATCGTTTTCGGGAGAGGGCAACCCACGTCATGTCAGTCGTCAAGAGAACCATCGCCGGAGCGTTCACCGTCGCACTCGGTGTCGCCGCATTCCTGCCCGCCACCGCCTCGGCCGCACCGGTCACGGCATGCCAGGCACCGTTCGGTGCGGACGCCGTGCCCGCCGGTGGCCTGTGCTCGGCGACCAGTGACGCCTCCAGCGCCGCTGCCGCCTACGGTGACGCGTCCGCCGACGCCAGCCGCAACGCCCTCGCCCTGGCGCTCGGCCTCAACGGCGGCATCGCCAGCAGCTCGGCCGTCGGTTACGCGGCACCGGCCGCCATCGCGTTCGGACCGGGTTCCGTCGCCGAGGCACTCGGCCTGAACCCGGGTCTGTCCATCGCCATCGCGGCACCGGGCTCGACCGTCACGGTCGACTCCCTCGGCGGCGTCACCTGCGACGGCCCCGGATTCGCCGGCGACCTCACCACGCTGAAGGCGTGCCTGCGCGTCAACTGATCCACAGCTCCACCCAGCCGACACGACGAAGGCCGTGACCCCCTCTCGGGAGTCACGGCCTTCGTCGTGTGGCTGGGGTCCGGCGATCAGCCCGTGACGGTGAACCCGGTACCGACGCCGCCGCCGCGGTTGATGTCGTCGAGCACCGTCTGGATGTTGGTGCCCACCTCGGGACCGATGCACGGGATGCCCAGGTACGCGTTGACCATGCCCACCAACGTGGTGCCGGCGACGACCGGGCCGCCCGAGTCACCCTGCTGGACGCAGATCTGCGTGTAGGTGCGGTCGTTCTGGAAGAGCTCCCCGTAGGTGATGCCGCACGTGTTACCGGTGGTGCGGCCCTCCTTGCACATGATGCCGGGGAAGGTCGCGGGCGCCCCCACGCCCGTGATGGTCACGTTGCCGACGCGGTTGGTCGGTGCGACGCGGCCCCGATCGAACTCGATGACGGCGTAGTCGAGGCCGGGGACCGAGCTCACGATGCGGCCGACGGCGCCCGCGTCGGGCAGGTACTCGGCGCCGATCAGATCACCGGGAACGCCGCAGTGACCTGCGGTGATGCCGACGAGTCGACCGGCGGCGTCGTTGCCGATGGTGGTCAGTGTGCAGTCGAACTTGCCCTTGCCGGTGCTGTCTGCGACGAGCACTCCGGATCCGCCACCGAGCACGGCGACGGGTGCGGCCGACGCGGTTCCGGCGCCGATCCCGCCGGCGAGCGCCAGCGCTGTGGTGGCAACGAGCACGAGTTTCTTGAGCATGTATCCCCTCCGAGGTCACGCACACCGTAGCAATACGCGGGACCCGGAACGCGACGCTTCTACTCGTTCTTCAGTCGATCGAGCGCGCGGCGTGCCTCGTCGAGTTCCCGACTCAGGGCCTCGACCCGCTCGAGCGCGGCAGCCCGAGCCGCCTCGATCTTGTCCTCGACGGCAGCGGAAGCCACATCGTCGCCCAGTTCGCGGATCGCGCGGAGGACCCGGTCTGCCGTCACGTCCGACGGCTTGGCCAGCTTCTTCGCACCGTGCGACACGGTGACGGTCCACTGATCGTCGGGCCCCGACGTCACGGTCACCGACACCGGCGCGGGCTGCGCCTTCGTGCGCCGAGCCGGCCGAGCCGCGGGCTTCACCGACGTCTCCGGCGCGAGAGCCGGCGTGGCCACCGACTTCTCGGGTGCTGCTTTTACAGGCACGGGAGTCTCCGATCGGGGCGTCGCTGCATGTGGGACGACGGGGGGTGGGACCACGGCGGGGCGGGTTGTCGGGCGCGCCGCCGTCGTGCGCGGAGCGACCTTCGTGGCTTTGCGCGCCGGCGCCGGCGCGTCCTTGCGCAGACGCAACTCGTCCGCCTCGTACGGCAGCTGGTCGTCGATGCCCTTGGGGCTCACCGTCACCGTGGTGCCGTCGACCGAGATCACCCGCGCCGAGGCGCCCGCCTCGAGGCCGAGGGACGGCGTCGCCTCCCGCAGGTAGACGGTGACGCGGCGACCGGCCGCGAGCCCCGCCTCGAGAGTCGCGAGGTCCTCGGCGGTCAGCGCCTCGCCGGGTCGGGGGGCGCGGCGCCGGGCGGGAGCGCTCATGATCGGGTGCCTCTCGTCGTGAGTGGAGCGGGTCGTGGCTGGGGATCGGCGAGTCCGGGCGTGGGGCAGAACGGACGCGACAGAAGTTTTGCACGACCCACCGACACCGTTCGACGCACCGAGTCCTGCCACCTAGCCTCGATCGGATGAGACTGCCCTTTCCGTCACCGGCGCGAGATCGAGTACGACGCAATCGGCGCATCCCGCTCACCAACCGGCTGCGGCGCTACCGCAGGCACCAGATCGGCGACTGGACCTACGGCAAGCCCATGGTCGGCTGGGCGGACGGCGGCCGGTTGACCATCGGCAAATACTGCTCCTTCGCACACGGGTCCGTGATACTGCTCGGCGGAGAGCACGATGCCGATGCGGTGAGCACCTACCCGTTCACCGAGGTCTTCCCACCGGCGGACCGCACCCGGCGCGCGGAGCCGCGCACCAAGGGGGACGTCAGCATCGGCCACGACGTGTGGGTGGGCCTCGGCGCCATGATCATGTCGGGAGTGACGATCGGGGACGGGGCGGTCATCGCCGCACGGGCGGTCGTCGTGAAGGACGTGCCGCCCTACACCGTGGTGGGCGGTGTCCCCGCGAAGCCGATCCGACGACGCGCGAGCGAGGAGACGGCCCGCGCACTGCAGGGGATCGCGTGGTGGGACTGGCCGCACAGCGACGTCCTCGCCCGTGCCGCAGACCTGCAGAGCGCGGATCTCGACGGGTTCGTCGCCAAGTACGGCGTCTCCTGACCCGCCTTCCGGTTGCGCCACCACCACCGCGGGTAGCCGTGCCCCATGACTACTGACGAGAGAACCGAAGGCACCGCCCGCGTCGCCGAACTGCTGTCCGACGCGAAACTCTGCATGTTCACCACCCACGGCACCGACGGCCACCTGAAGGCGAGGCCGATGGCCCTGCAGGAGACGGAGTTCGACGGCGATCTGTGGTTCTTCGCCGCGAACGACTCGAGGAAGGTGGCCGACATCCGTTCCGATCCGTCGGTCAACGTGTCGTTCCAGTCGGGCACGTCGTGGGTCTCGCTGTCGGGGCGCGCGAGCGTGGTGCTGGACGACGCGAAGAAGAAGGATCTCTGGAGCCAGGGCGTCGCCGCGTGGTTCGAGAACGGTCCCGAGTCCGACGAGGTCGTCCTCATCCGGGTGGAGTCGGAGGGAGCCGAGTTCTGGTCGGCGCCGGGGTCCAAGGTCTCGACACTCATCGCGTACGCCAAGTCGCGCATCACGGGCGACAAGCCGGACGTGGGTGACAACGAGAAGGTCGACATGTCGTGACGGAGGCACCACTTCGGTTCCGCGGCCGGGGCGGCTCGTGAAAGTGGCACCGGGGTACCTGTCCCGGGCGTAGCGTTGCGGACCATCACGTGCACGGCCCACCACCGGTGGCGCATCGGAGGGGGAAGGCGAGCGGACATGTCTCAACTGGATTCGACCGAGCATCCGCTGACGGGGAGATCCTCGTCCGCCGGCGATCAGGTCTTCCTCATCGACGCGGTCTCCGACGTCGACGTCCACGCGGCCGACGACTGGATCGACCGTCACCACGGTGACGGCCGGCCGGAGTCGGTCGTCATGACGGGCAAGGCACTCGACGAACTCACCGAGCGGGCCGGTGGCGCCGATCCACTCATCACTCCGTTGCGGGTGAGCTGGACCAAGGCTCCGCGTAAGGGATTCGGTCTCCGGGTGGGCCGGGCACGCCGCGGTGAGCCGCGCATCATCGAGGGTGAGCCCGCCTCGTTGTCGGCGCTGCGTGAGCGGTTCGAGGCGACGGCCGGCCGCTCCCTGTCGTCCTACATCGCGCGGCAGGCCAGCCTCACGCTGGACAAGGCCGAGCGTGAGGTCATCGGCAGCGAGTACAAGGTGCCGCGGTTCGTCGTCGAGGAGATGACGGAGCGCTCGCAGTTCCGCGCCGATCTGGCGGAGTTGGCGGCCTCGGTGGACACCCCGGTGTCGGCGGTCAATGCTCGGGTCCACGAGATCCTCGACGAGATGGTGGCCACCGAGAACAAGGGTGCCGTCGAACTCTGGGGCCAGCTCGGTGCCTTCTTCTCGCGGGCCTACCGCGTCGAGGTGGACACCGAGAAGCTCGCCGAGCTGCGCGATCTGGACAAGTCGTTCCCCCTGGTCTTCCTGCCGAACCACCGCTCCTACCTCGACCCGCTGGTTCTGCGCCCCGCCCTGCTCGAGCAGGGCTTCCCGCTCAATCACGTCATGGGCGGCATCAACGTCGGGTTCTGGCCCATCGGCCCGCTCGCGAAGCGCAGCGGTGTGGTGTTGATCCAGCGCAAGTTCTCCGACGCGGTCTACAAGTGGACCCTTCGCCAGTACATGAGCTTCCTGTTGAGCAAGAAGTTCAACCTCGAGTGGTACATCGAGGGCGGCAGGTCTCGCACCGGCAAGCTCCGGCCTCCGCGCTTCGGCCTGCTCACCTACCTCTTCGACGCGCTCGAGAACAGCACGGCGGCCGACGCGTACCTCGTCCCGACGTCCATCACCTACGACCGGTTGCACGAGGTCGGCGAGATGGCGAAGGAGTCGCACGGTGCGACGAAGCAGGCCGAGGGAATCCGGATGGCCATCGGGTACGTCCGCGCCCAGGGCCAGTTACGCGGAACCGTCTACCTGCGGTTCGGGACTCCGATGTCGGCACGGCAGTTCCTCGACGAGTACGACGACAAGCGGGTCGCGGTGCAGCGTGCGGCGCTGGCGGTGTCGCACGCCATCAACGAGTCCACTCCGGTGACGCCGGCGGCGCTGGTGGCGATGGCGATGCTCGGCATCGAGGACCGCGCGCTGAACAAGCGTGAGATGTGGTCGATCATCGAGCCGTTGGCGTCGTACATCCAGCAGCGTGGTCTCCCGACGGCGGGTGGGGTGGATCTGACCGACATCGACGTCATGACGGCCGCTGTGCGCGCGCAGGTCGCGGCCGGTGTGGTGCGGCGCTTCGACGACGGCCCGGAGCCGTTGTTCCTGCTCGCGCAGGACAAGCATCTCGTCGCGTCGTTCTTCCGCAACAACGCCATTCACTTCTTCGTGATGCGGGCGATCGGCGAGTTGGTGGTGTTGCGCACCGAGGACTGCCCCACGGGCGAGGTGGCCGCCGACGATCTGTGGAAGTCCGCGCTGGAACTGCGGGACATGCTGAAGTTCGAGTTCTTCTTCGGCGAGAAGCGTGAGTTCGGGGAGCGCCTCGAAGCCGAGGTCGATCTCATCGATCCGCACTGGCGCACCGGTCTCGATCGACCCGGATACGCGCTGAAGTCGTTGCAGTCGCAGCCTTTTCATCTGGCGCACCGGGTACTGCAGCCGATCTTCGAGGCGTATCAGGTGGTGGCCGACCAGCTGCTCACCCTCACACCGGGTGCGAAGTTCGACAAGGTGTCGTTCCTCGACGACTGCCTGGGCGTCGCGCAGTCGCGGCGACTCCGACAGCAGCTCGAGCACAGCGAGGCCATCTCGAACGAGCTCTTCGACACCGCCCTGCAGTTGGCCGACAATCGTGGTCTCCTGTCCACCGAGGACCACGACATCGCTTCCCGCCGTGAGGAATTCGCTGCGGACATCGCGGCGTGGGGACGTGTGAGCAGACGTATCCGCACGATGGTGCACGTGGCCCTCGACTCCGTCGACGGTGCGGACGCACCCGATCGACCAGACAACGCTTCCGGAGGGCACCGGTGACCAGCACTCACCCAGCACACACGTTCCAGGATCTGCTCGACGAGGTCGCACAGGCTCCGAAGGGTCCGGACGTGGTGGCGTTCTTCGATTTCGACGGCACCGTGATCGACGGTTACTCCGCGACCGCCGTGTTCAAGGAACGTCTTCGCCGCTTCGACGTCGACCTGTTCGAGCTGTGGGAGATCAGCAGCGCCGTCGTGGAGATGCGGGTGCGCGGGACCACCGTCGACAACCTGATGGACAAGGCCGTGCACGCGTTGGCCGGCAAGACGCACGACGAGTTGATGGAGCAGGCGCAGCGGCTCTTCCGCTCCGAGATCGCTTCGCAGATCTTTCCTCAGGTCCGCACCCTCGTCGCCGCGCATCGCCGGGCCGGTCACCGCGTCGTGATGTCGACGTCCGCGACCCCGTACCAGGCTCAGCCCGTGGTCGACGACCTCCGCTTCGACGACCTGATCTGCACCCACCCCGAGATCGGGCCGGACGGCGTCCTCACCGGCCTCCTCGACGGCCGGTCGCTGTGGGGTCCGCGCAAGGCCGAGGGGATCGAGGACTGGGCGACGGCCGAGGGCGTCGACACCTCCGTGTGTTTCGGCTACTCCAACGGCATCGAGGACGTCCCGATGCTCGAGGCCGTCGGTCGTCCCGTCGCGCTCAACCCGGACCCCGAACTCGACCGCACGGCGCGTGACCGCGGCTGGTCCCGTGTCCAGCTGCGCAGGCCCACGCGCGGAGCCGATCTGACGTCCACCGTGCGCAGCGTCGCCGCCCTCGGCTCGGTCCTGGCGAGTGCCGGACTGGGTGCGACCCTGGGCGTGCTCAGCGGCAGCCGCCGAGTGGGCGCCAACGTCACCAACGCCGTCGCACCGGAGGTCGCTCTGGCCCTCACCGGCATCACGGTGAACGTGGTGAACGAGGAGAACGCCTGGAGCCACCGACCGGCGGTGTTCCTGTTCAACCATCAGTCCACGATGGACATGATCGTCGTCGCCCGCGTCCTGCGTCGGGACATCACGGCCGTCGCGAAGAAGGAACTGAGCCGCGACCCCCGGTTCGCCCCCCTCGGGGCTCTCTTCGACGTGGCCTACGTCGACCGATCGAACAACGCCGCGGCGCGCGAAGCGATGAAGCCGGCCATCGACAAGCTCCACAGCGGCGTGTCGGTGGCCGTGGCCCCGGAGGGCACCCGCATGCCGACGGAGCGGTTGGGGCGCTTCAAGAAGGGCGGGTTCCATCTGGCCATGGCGGCCGGGGTCCCGGTGGTTCCCCTGATCCTCCAGGGAGCGGGCGACGTGATGTGGAAGTCCTCGTTCACCGCGCACTCCGGCACCGTCACCGTCACTGTGGGAGAACCGATCCCGACGACGGACTGGACGGCGGAGACACTGGACGAGCACATCGCGGAGGTCCGGGCGGTCTACGAGCGGACTCTCGACCATGCCTGACCAGGGCCCACCGGACGCCGGCCGGCCCACCTTCCGGCAGAACGAGGTCGAACAGACCCTGCTGGGAGAGGAACCCACGTACACCCGCGATCAGGTCGCGGAGCTGGCGAACGTGGATCTCGAACGCGCGCAACAACTGTGGATCGCCATGGGCTTCCCGGTCAGCCCGGATCCGGACGCCGTCATGTTCACCGATGCCGACATCGAGGCGCTGCGCCTGCTCACGACACTCGTCGACGAGAACGTCGTCGAGAAGTCGATGGAGGTGGCGGTCGCGCGGACGCTGGGGCAGTCGATGTCACGACTGGCCGAGTGGCAGGTGGGCGTCGTCAACTCCTACATCCGCTCGCGCATCGCTGCCGACGCCGCCGATCCGGACGCCATTCGATCGGAGTCCCGGGTCACCGCCGCGGACACGGTGCCCACCATGGAGAAACTGCAGAACTACGTGTGGCGGCGCCATCTCGCCGCGGTGGCCGGGCGCGCACTGTCCGTCGAGTCGAGCGGGGAGACCGACACGGTGCTCGCGGTCGGCTTCGCGGACATGGTCGGCTACACCTCGCTCACCCGTCGACTCGATGTCTCCGAGCTGACCTCGCTGCTCGAGGAGTTCGAGTCGGTGGCCACGACGATCATCGCCCGCGGCCACGGATCGGTGGTGAAGAACGTCGGCGACGAGGTGATGTTCCAGACCACCGACCCCCGGGACGCGGCACGGATCGCCCTGGAGCTGCACGACGCCTTCGCCGACCGGGACGACGTTCCCGCGCTGCGCGTCGGCATCGCCGTGGGTCCGGTGCTCGCCCGCTTCGGCGACCTGTACGGGTCCGTGGTCAACATGGCCGCCCGCCTGACCAGCAACGCGCACCCCGGCACGGTGCTGGTGGACAGCGAGACGGCCGACGCGCTGTCGGGCGAGGACGAGTTCTACCTCAAGTCGCTACGACCCCTGCGGGTGCGCGGTTTCAGCAAGCTACGCACCTACGCGCTGCGTCGCAATCGCGACCACCAGCGGGAAGGATCGCGCGACACCGAGCGTTGACGTGAGGTGATGACGGATGCGCTGCTCACTCCGACCCGCCTGTGGACACCCCGGCGGGTGATGATCACCAAGTCGGCCGCCGAACTGCCACACACCGCCGAGATCGTGCGGCGGTGCGAGGCGGCGGGTGTGTCGGAGATCGACGTCCTCCCGGCGGATCGCCTCACGGGGCTGCGCGGCGAGTCCGAGCGGGAGACCTACGCGCGGGCGAAGTCGACGCTCGCGGTCGTGGTCGCTCCGCCCAGTGCACTGAAGCCGCAACCCATCCCACCCAGCGCCGATTGGCGCATCGACCTGGCGAAGGGCTGCCCGGCGCACTGCCAGTACTGCTACCTCGCCGGCTCGCTGTCGGGCCCACCTGTCACTCGGGTGTACGCCAATCTCGACGACGTCCTGGCCCCGATCGCGACGCATGTCGGCCGCGGCACCATCACCAGCGGCACCGCCGAGCGTGGACACGAGGGCACCACCTTCGAGATGTCCTGCTACACCGACCCTCTCGGCATCGAGCACGTCACCGGATCACTGGCCGCCGCCATCTCGCGGGTCGGCGCCGGCGAGTTCGGACCCGGCGCCTCCCTCCGCTTCAC
This sequence comes from Rhodococcus sp. MEB041, assembly GCF_030208955.1. NCBI lineage: Bacteria > Bacillati > Actinomycetota > Actinomycetes > Mycobacteriales > Nocardiaceae > Rhodococcus > Rhodococcus sp. MEB041. Next base: position 275,363 of record NZ_JARVSZ010000003.1, on the reverse strand, counting down.
GACCAAGTTCGACGATGTCACCGAGTTGGTCGGCCTCGACCACGGCGGGCGTACCCGGGTGCGACTGTCGGTCAACGCCCGCGACATCGGGAACCGTTTCGAGGGCGGCACGGCTCGGATGCCCGCCCGCATCGCGGCGCTGCGTGCGCTCGCGCAGGCGGGGTACCCGGTGGGCGTGACCATCGCTCCGATCATGCCCGTGCCCGGCTGGCGCGAGCAGTACGGCGAGCTCCTCGCCGACATCGCGGCGGCGCTGGCCGACGTCCCGGACGTCGACCTCACCGCCGAGATCATCACGCACCGGTTCACTCCGTCGAGCAAGGACGTGCTGCTGAGCTGGTACCCGGCCACGAAGCTCGAGATGGACGAGGACTCGCGCTCGGCCAAGCGCTCGAAGTTCGGGGGCGTCAAGTACGTCTACCCGAAGGACACCATGGCGGAGATGAAGAGCTGGTTCACCGAGGAACTACGGGACGTCCTGCCCGCGGCGCAGCTCCTGTACTGGACCTGACGTGCCGGAGGGGGACACGGTCCACGCGCTCGCGGCACGTCTGCGGGCGGCGCTGGACGGCCGGGAACTGGCCGAGGGCCGGCTGAACGTCCCCGCACATGCGACGGAGAACCTCGCGGGACGCACGATCCAACGGCACCGGACGCACGGCAAACACCTGCTCACCGATCTCGACGGCGACCTGACGCTCCACACGCATCTGAGGATGACGGGGTCGTGGACCGTCACCGCGCCCGGCCGACGACTGCCCCGTCGCCTCGATCCCGACGTGCGCGTGCGGCTGGCCGTGCGCGACGGGCCCACCGCGTACGGGCTGCTGCTCCCGGTGGTCGAGTTCTCCACCACTCGCGACGTCGACGCGGCGCTGTCGTATCTCGGCCCCGATCCGCTGCACGACGACTTCGACGCCGCGCAGGCGGCGGCGAACATCGCGCGGGACCCGCGCCCGATCGTCGCGGTACTGCTCGATCAGCGCGTCATGGCCGGTCCGGGCAACCTGTGGGCCAACGAACTGTGTTTCCTTCGTGGTCTCGGGCCGTGGGTGCCGGCGTGCGACGTGGATGCCACTCGACTGGTCGCCCTCACTCGCAAGGCGATGCGCCACTCGGTGTCCACCCCGCGGGCCATGCAGGTGACCACCGGAGACACCCGGCCAGGTCGGCAGCACTGGGTGGCGGGTCGCGCGGGCAAGCCGTGCCTGCGATGCGGCACCACCGTCCGCGTGGTCGCCGAGGTGCCGGGAGATCCGGAACGACGGCGGACCTGGTGGTGCCCGCACTGCCAGCCGGGGCCGGAGCGGCCGTGATCCGGTGCAGCCGACCGTGCTGTACCCGGTTCACTGCACCGGATCCGATCCACGGAACTGCCGCGGAGGCGCGCGCGTCCAGTGCGAGATGATCGAGAGACTGCTGGCCGAGCAGGACGGGGTGGTGACCACCGCGCAGGCCCGCACCGCCGGACTCACCCCCGAGGCCATCGAGTGGCGCGTCCACACCGGCCGCTGGCGGCGCACGAGTCGCGGAGTGTTCTTCGCCGTCGACCGACCGTTCACCGACGACGCGCGGATCCGGTGCGCGGTGTGGTCCACGAGTACGGGCGCGCTGTCCGGTCCTGCAGCCGCGTACTGGTATCGCATGCTTCCGCGGGCCCCGGAGACGATCGAGGTGACCGTGCCCCGGACAGGCTCCGGTCGCGGAATCACCGGCGTCGGGGTGCGCCGGCGCGACCTGCCGAGCATCGACGTCGTGATCGTGCGCCGTGTCCTCGTGACGAGGACGCCGCTGACCGTTCTGGAGGCGTCCACGGTGCTGGGCCCCGAGGTCATGGATCGCGCCCTGCAGAAGACGATGACCCTCGACCATCTCCGACGAGCGCACGCTCGCAACCCCGGACGTCGCGGGTACGTGCGAGCGGAGCAGCTCCTGCGCGCCGCCGAGGGCGGTGCCCGGTCCGAGGCCGAACGGCTGTTCCGCAGGATCATGAGATCCGCACACATCACCGGACTGCGGGTGAACCTGCCGTACGCGGGCTACATCCTCGACTTCGCGTTCCCGCACGCCAGGGTCTGCGTGGAGATCGACGGGTGGGCCTTCCACTCGGACAGCGCCGCGTTCCACCGCGACCGGATCCGGCAGAACGTCCTCAGCAGGGAGTGGACGGTGTTGCGGTACACGTGGCGGGACCTCGTCGAACGGCCCGACGAGGTGGCGGCCGAGGTGCGACGCTTCGTCACCGGCTGATCCGGTGCAGCTAACCGTGCTCTCCACGGTTCACTGCACCAGATCCGGTCCGGACCGGCGGATGTGGCACAGTTGTCAGCCGGGCGCGCCACCGGACGAGAGAGACGAAGATGCAGTATCAGTCGACGCGGGGTCACAACCTGCCCCAGCACTTCTCGGACATCCTCCTCGGCGGCCTGGCCCCCGACGGTGGTCTCTACCTGCCGGCCGAGTACCCGCAGCTGACCGCCGACGAGCTCGAGTCGTTCCGCTCACTGTCCTACGCCGACCTCGCCTTCGAGGTGCTCTCGAAGTTCGCCGACGACATTCCCGCGGAGGACCTCCGCGACATCACGCGCCGGACGTACACCGCCGAGGTCTACTCGAACGGCCGACCCGGCGACGACACGTCACTCATCACCCCGCTGCGTCCACTCGGCGAGGAGCAGGGCACCTCGCTCCATCTCCTGGGGCTGTCCAACGGCCCGACGCTGGCATTCAAGGACATGGCGATGCAGTTGTTGGGCAACCTGTTCGAGTACTCCCTCGCGGGCAGCGGCGAGGAGCTCAACATCCTGGGCGCCACATCGGGTGACACCGGCAGCGCCGCCGAGCACGCGATGCGCGGCAAGAAGAACATCCGCGTCGTCATGCTGAGCCCGCACGGCCGGATGAGCAGTTTCCAGCGGGCACAGATGTTCAGCCTGCAGGACGAGAACATCGTGAACCTCGCGGTCGAGGGGAATTTCGACGACTGCCAGGACATCGTCAAGGCCGTCTCCAAGGACGCCGAGTTCAAGGCGCACCACGCCATCGGCACCGTCAACTCGATCAACTGGGGTCGAGTCGTCGCGCAGGTCGTCTACTACGTGCACGGGTGGCTCCTCGCGACGGACGGGCCGGGCCGGCGCGTGTCGTTCTCGGTGCCGTCCGGCAACTTCGGCAACGTGTGCGCCGGGCACATCGCCCGGTGCATGGGCCTGCCGATCGACCAGCTCGTCGTCGCGACCAACGAGAACGACGTCCTCGACGAGTTCTTCCGCACGGGTGTCTACCGTCCCCGCGCGGCCGCCGAGACCCACCACACCTCGAGCCCCAGCATGGACATCTCCAAGGCGTCCAACTTCGAGCGCTTCCTCTACGACCTCGTCGATCAGGACGCGGTCCGGCTCGGTGAGCTGTTCCGCGCGCTCGACACCGACGGCGGCTTCGACTTCTCCGGTACTCCCGAGTTCGATCGCATCCAGGAGTTCGGCTTCGTGTCCGGCCGCAGCACGCACGCGAACCGCGTCGAGACCATCCGCGACGTGGCCGAGCGCTACGGCGTGACCATCGACCCGCACACCGCCGACGGCGTGAGTGTCGCCCGCCGGAACCTGCGCGAGGGCGTGCCCATGATCGTGCTCGAGACCGCGTTGCCCGCGAAGTTCGCGGACATCGTGCGGGAGGCACTGGGAACCGAACCCGAGCGTCCGCCGGCGTTCGAGGGCATCGAGGACCTGCCGCAGCGCTTCGATGTCGTCCCCGCGGACGTCGATCGCGTGAAGGACGTCATCGTGGAGCACACCGGTCGTTAGAGTCGAGCGATGTCGATACGACTCGAGAACGTCGGGATCGCGGTACGCGACCTCGACGAGGCCATCGCGTTCTTCACCGATCTGGGTCTGACACTCCTCGGCCGTGACACGGTCCAGGGCGAGTGGGCCGACACGGCGGTGGGTCTCGACGGCAATCACGCCGACATCGCGATGCTGCAGACGCCGGACGGGGCGGGCCGCATCGAGCTGTTCCAGAACCGCCATCCCACCATGATCGAGACGGAACCGACGCTCCCGCATCAGATCGGCATGCACCGCATCGCCTTCGAGGTCGACGACCTCGAGCAGGCTCTGGCAGTGGCCGCTCGGCACGGCTGCCACCCGTTGCGCGGTGTCGCGAACTACGAGGGTGTCTATGCACTGACCTACGTGCGCGGACCCAGCGGCATCATCGTCATGTTCGCTCAGAAGCTCGGGGCCTGATCACCCGGTGCTCTTGATCTCCTGGTGGTAGGTCTGCATGGCGTCGGTGAGAGCTCCGAACACACGGTGCGCCGCAGCGAGATCCGTGTCTGGCAGCGCGGACAGCGACTCGTGGACGTGCTGTCCGAGCGGGCCGAAGAACTGCCGTGCGACGTCCATTCCCGGCTCGTCGTAGCGGAGGATGACCCGCCGTCGGTCCCGCGTGTCGGGTTCGCGGCGGATGTGACCCGACGCGATCATCCGCTCCACCAGATACGTCATGGCGGCGGAGGAGAGTCCGAGGAGAGAGCCGAGCTCGCCCGGCGACACCGGACGTCCACCGACATCGGCGACCATGATGTGCAGCAGGGCTCGGAAGTCGTTCGCGCTGAGGTGGTGTCGAGAGCCGAACACACGGCCGAGCTGATCCGACTCGGCTGTCATGGCGCGCATGTCGGCGGCGATCGTGGATTCGAGATCGCGCCGGGCACCGTCGGCGTCGGTCGCGTCGGACCGCTCCGACCGTTCGTGTGCTGACACAGATTCTCCTTCGAAAACTCGGGTGTCAGCGTACTCGCCGGACCTCCGAGCAATGTCTCAGTTGCTTAACGATCAATTAACTGAGACACTTTTCCGGTGAGCGACAACTCTGTGTGGAACCGCGTGGCCGGCCTCGTCTCGGGGCCTCGGTCCTGGATCGTCGCCCTGCTCGTCGTCCTTGCCGCCGGCGCGCTCATCGGCGGCGTCGGGAGCAACTCCGCTGCCGAGAGTTCACCGACATCGCTCCCATCGGACGCGGAATCGGCACGGGTCGACGCCCTGCTCGAGGAATTCCCCGACTCCGACCTCTCGCCGGTGATCCTCGTGGTGACGCGCGCCGACGGCGGCGCCCTGTCCGAACAGGACCTCGCCGACGTCGCTGCCGCGAGGATGCGGATGAACGGTGTCGAGCGCGGGGTGGACGCGGGTGCGCCCGACTCCCCGGTCGTTCCCGCACCCGACGGCGAGGCGGCCATCGCCCCCGTCCAGGTGTCGACGTCGGAGTCCGGAACGGGACTGGCCGATCTGGTCACCGAGCTGCGCACCGCTGCCACCGACGGCCTCCCCGACGGGTTGACGGCGCAGGTCACGGGCGGTCCCGCGTTCGCCGCCGACATCGCCGACTCCTTCTCCGGGGCCAATGTCACGCTACTCGGCGTCACCGCGCTGGTGGTGGCCCTGCTGCTGATCGCCACGTACCGATCACCGGTTCTCTGGCTCGTGCCGCTCGCCGTCGTGGGCTTCGGTGACCGGGTCGCCTCGACGGTCGGCACCGCCGTGTCCGGGCTCACCGGGCTCTCGTTCGACGGCAGCACCTCGGGCATCACCAGCGTCCTGGTGTTCGGCGCCGGGACCAACTACGCGCTGCTGCTCATCTCCCGGTACCGCGAGGAACTGCGCCGCGAGAGCGACCACCGGGTCGCCCTCCACCATGCCGTGCGACGCGCCGGCCCGGCCATCGTGGCGAGCAACGCGACGGTGGTGCTCGCGCTCCTGACGCTGCTGCTGGGCACTCTGCCGAGTACGCGCAGCCTGGGCGGTCTGGCCGCGGCCGGTCTCGTGGTCGCCGCCGTCTTCGTGCTCTTCGTTCTTCCGCCACTGCTCTCACTGTTCGGCCGGAAGCTGTTCTGGCCGTTCGTTCCTCGCGTGGGCGATCCCGAGCCGACGGACAAGGGCGTGTTCTTCCGCGTCGCCAACGCCGTCGGTCGTCGACCCGGCCGCGCCGCGGCGGTGTCGCTGGTCGCGCTGGCCGTCTGCATTCTCGGCCTCGTCGGAACGAACGTGGGCCTGTCGCAGACCGAGCAGTTCCGCGTCACCGCCGAATCCGTCACCGGCATCGACACGCTCGCCGAGCACTTCCCGGCGGGGCAGTCAGATCCGACCGTCGTCGTCGCCCGGACCGCGGCGGCCTCGGAGGTCGAGGCAGCGCTGCAGGACACCGACGGCGTGGTGTCGGTGTCCCGAACTGCGGACTCCCGGCCCGGCACCTCAAACACCGGTCTCACCGAGTGGTCCGTCGTGCTCGACGCGGAACCGTCCTCCGACGGCGCGTTCGCCGCGGTCGAGAACCTGCGTGCATCTGTCGCTCCGATCACGGGTGCCGACGCTCTGGTGGGCGGCAGCGATGCGCAGGCGCTGGACACGTCCGATGCCGCAGCTCGCGACCGCCTGGTGATCATCCCGGTGATCCTGCTGGTGGTACTGCTGGTGCTGTTCGTTCTGCTCCGGTCGGCCCTCGCACCCCTGGTGCTCGTGGCCACGACGGTGCTCAGCACGCTGGCGGCTCTGGGCATCGGCAGCTGGGCCAGCGAGAACATCTTCGGCTTCCCCGCCCTCGGCGACAACGTGCCGCTGTTCGGGTTCCTGTTCCTCGTGGCCCTGGGTGTGGACTACACGATCTTCCTCGTCACCCGGGCACGCGAGGAGACACCGTCGTACGGGACGCGGACGGGCATCGTGCGCGCCGTCGCGTCGACGGGCGCGGTCATCACCAGTGCGGGCATCGTGCTCGCCGCGGTGTTCACCGTGCTGGGCGTCCTGCCACTCATTCTGCTCACGCAGCTCGGGATCGTCGTGGGCCTCGGCATCCTGCTCGACACCTTCGTGGTCCGCACGATCGTGATTCCGGCCCTGTTCACCCTGATCGGTCCCCGCATCTGGTGGCCGACCGAACTCGACCCGCACTCCGAAGACAGTCCGAACGCCACGAAAGAAGGAGTCACCTCATGATCCGCAGCATCATCCGCACGGCAGTCGCCGGAGCGTTGGTCACCGGAGCGCTGCTCGCCGGCGGCAGCGCCGCGTCCGCGCAGCCCCTGTTCGAGCCGCTGCAGCCCATCGCTCAGCTGGACGTCCAGCGCTACGCGGGTGACTGGTGGCAGATCGCGGCCGTCCCGCAGCCGTTCAACCTGAACTGCGCCAAGGACACCCGGGCCAACTACCAGGTGCTCGACCCCAGCAACGTGCGCGTGCAGAACAACTGCACGCGCTGGGACGGCGGAGCCAACGAGATCATCGGCAACGCCCGGGTGAACGATCCGGTCACGCAGGCGCAGCTGCACGTGAGCTTCCCCGGCGTGCCCACCCAGGACAATCCCGAGGGTCCCACCAACTACATCGTCACCTACATCGCCGACGACTACTCGTGGGCGTTGGTGGGCGACCCGTTCCGCACGTCCGGCTTCGTCCTGTCGAGGTCGCCGCAGGTGAGTGCCGATCAGTGGAAGCAGATCCGGAGCGTCGTCGAGAGCCGCGGCTACAACGCCTGCCTGCTGTTGACGTCGCCGACCACTCAGGGCAGCAACGAGATCCGCCCGCTCTGCACCGTCTGACCTCCGCCACCGCTCACCGTTCGGCTCAGCTGGGTCGAACGGTGAGCACCGGCACCGGTGACGTCATCAGCAGACGCTGACTGACGCTGCCCAGCAACGCCTTTCCCACCCGACTGCGCTTCTTGATCCCGATCACGAGTCGCGTCACCTCCGGGTGCGCCTCGATCTCGTCGATCACCGCGATCACCGGGTCGCGGTCCTCGCGCCCCGCCCGGTCGATCACTCGCACCGCCACGTCACCGCCCACGTCGCTCGTGTCTAGCGCGCCGAGGGTCAGATTCACCGCGATCACGTCGGTCTCGAGCATGCGCGCCTCCGACACCGCCTCCGACAGTGCGTGTCGGCCCTCGTCGCTGTCGGTCACTGCCACCAGTACTGCCATGATGTCTCGCCGTCCTTCTCGAAGTGGGGTGATCGTGTCAGGAGTACTCGCGGCGGAACCGGGCCTCGAGTTCCTCCAGGCTCTGACCGCGGGTCTCCGGCACCTGCGTGATGATGAAGACCAGGGCCAGTATGCCCAGTCCGACGAAGATGAAGAACGTCGGCGCGATGCCGAGCGCGTCGACCACCGGCGGGAAGGCCAGTGCGACGGCAGCATTGGCGATCCACAGCATGAACACGCAGACACCGATGGCGAAGCTGCGAATCTTGAGCGGGAAGATCTCTGCGAGCATCAGCCAGACCAGCGGCCCGATCGTGCCCTGCATGCAGAAGACGAAGAGCACGACGAAGACGAGGATGAAGTATGCCTTGGCGGTGCCGTCCGGCAGCAGCAGTGCGGACAGTCCGACCAGGAGATGGAAGAGCGTCGTCAGTGAGAAGCCCGCGATCAGCATCGTTCGGCGATCGATCCGATTCATGATGAGCAGGCCGACCGTGATGCCGAGGACGCTGAAGAGGCCGTTGAGCGTGTTCGCGATGATGGCGGAGCTGCTCGAGAATCCGGCGTCGCCGAGGAGCTGGGTGCCGTAGTACATCACCGAGTTGATGCCCGTGAACTGTTGGAACACACCGAGTCCCACACCGATGTAGATCAACCGTCGGATCCACCGCACCGACAGGTCGGCCGCGCCGCCGGTCTGCGAGAGCTTCTCCTCCTCGGCCAGCGCGTGCACCTCGGCCATCTCGGCCTCCGCACGTTCGGGGGACCGCACCTGCTTCAGCACCGCCAGGGCGTCGTCGTCCCGGCCCTGCGAGACGAGCCAGCGCGGACTCTCGGGCATCCGCAGCATGCCGAAGAACAGTGCGAACGCGGGCAACACGGCGACCAGCAGCATGTAGCGCCAGACGGAGTCGTGCTCGCCCCAGATGTTGAAGATGAGGGCGTTGATCACGAAGGCCGCGAACTGGCCGCTGACGATCATGACCTCGTTGCGCGTCACCAGGGAACCGCGGCGCTCGAACGGTGAGACCTCCGAGAGGTACACCGGCACGGTCGCGGACGCTCCGCCGACCGCGAGGCCGAGGATGAAGCGGAACACCGCCAGCACCTCCCACGACGGGGCGAGAACGCAGCCCAGAGTGCCGAGGACGAAGATGCCGGCCAGCATCAGGATGTTGTGCCGACGGCCGTACTTGTCCGACAGTCGGCCCCCGACCAGTGCGCCGATGGCCGCCCCGAAGATGAGGATGCTGACGACGAAGCCCTCGGTGAAGGCCGTGAGCGACAGGTCCTCCTTCAACGGCTCCAGCGCGCCGTTGATGACGCCCGTGTCGTATCCGAACAGCAGGCCACCGAAGGTCGCCACCACGGCGATGACGCCGAGGCGACGCGAGTGGGGACCGGGTGCGTCCGGCGGTAGTGCACTTCCCGTGGTGCTGACTTGCGAAGACATGACATCCCATCGTCGGCGTGGCGGGTCCGAGCCGCCCAGCGACGCTCGAACCATGTCTGTATGTCTTAACATAGTTTCCGAGCCCTGAGAAGTGGATCACATCATTTTCCCCTCGACACCGGTATATCTCTCAGTTGTTCAACTATTCAGAATCTGAGATGATTGGTCCGGCGATCCACGTCGAGAAGGGAGTGCCACCATGTCCGACGAGCCCGAGCGGGACAGCGAGCAACGCGCGGCTCCGTTGTCGTTCGTCCAGTTGTTCTTCGACGCGACGGTCGACACCACGTCGCCGGGACACCTCCCCGACGACGGACCCGACGACGCGGGCACATCGCCCCTGCGCTGATCAGCGATGCGCGAGCCCTGCGTAGAACGCGAGATGAGCGGCCGCGGCGTCGTCCCAACTCGTGCGGGCAGCCAGTGCGCGCCCGGCAGCGGCACGGTCGTCCGACGTCAGAGCGTCCTCGAGTGCGGCAGCCGTCCCCTCCGCGTCGCCGCCGTAGCGCACCGCGTCCCCGAACACCTCGCGGAACACGGGGAGGTCCCGCACCACGACGGGAACCGAGGCGGCGAGAGCCTCCATCGCGGCCAGCCCGAAGCCTTCCTTGGTGGAGAGGAACGCGAATGCCGACGCGCCCGCGACAAGAGACGGGAGCACGTCGTGGTCGACGGTGCCGAGCACCCGCGGTACGGGCCCCTCGTCGCCTGTCGACCGACCGGCCTCCGGCCTGCCCGCCAGTTCCGCGAGTCGGGTGTCGAACTCCGCCCGGTACCCCCGGTAGTCGAACAACGTCTCACCGCCGGCGAACACCAGACCCACGTCCGGACACCGCTCTCGAAGCGCGGCGTGGGCCTCGAGCAGGTCGATGCTCCCCTTGCGCGGCTCGATGCCACCGACCGCGAGGACGTATCGGCCGAGACGGGTGCGCCACTCGTCGCCGCGTGCCGCCGCGAACCGAGCATGGTCGACCCCGTTGGGGATGACCGTCGGCGACAGCCCCCATCCCGCACGCACCTCGTCGGCCACGGCGCGCGAGACACAGATGCGGGCGAGGGGCTCGACGACCGCGCGCTCGTGGCAGGCGGCGAGTTCCGGTGTCGTGAACTCCTCGAGGTGGTGGATCGTGCGGACACAGCGTCCGACGGCGTTCGCGGTGATGCAGTCCTGGGCATGCACGACGTCGGCGTCACCCGGGTCGAATGCACTGCGCATCAGTGCTATCGACCGCAGGATGCGATCGCCCACCGACTCGTCCTCGCGCGCCGGGAACGGAACGAGACGAACCGTCACCGCGGGATCGATCGCACGGTAGAAGCCCTCGTCGCCGCCGCGCGCCAGGGACCACACCGTCACGTCCGCTCCCGCGCGCGCCAGTGCTTCCGCCAGTTCGACGGTGTGGACCACTCCCCCTCGCGGTTTCGTCGAGTAGGTCAGGAGGGCGACACGCACGTGGTCTCCTTCGATGCCTGTGAGTGGTAGGTGTCCGGTCGTCGTTCGTCGAGGTGACGCAGCACCCGACGGGCCCGGTCCACCTCCGCGTCCACGTCGATGTCGCAGCACGCCAGGCCACCCTTGTCTCGCGTCCGGCACAGGACCTCGCCGCCGGGACCGACGATCTTCGCCTGCCCGAGGAAGCGCAGAGATCCCGTCACCCCCGTGTGATTGGACGACAGCAGCACCACCTGATTCTCGGCTGCCCGGGCGGCGTCGTAGAGGTCGAACAGGCGAGACTGTCTGTCGTTGGCCAACTTCGACGCCCTGTCCGTCACACTGGCCGGCCACGCCGACAGCGCCGCGATGATGCGCGCACCGTCCAGAGCCAAGGTGCGCGCCGCCTCGGGGAATGTCTTGTCGTAGTCGATCAGCATGCCCATCCTGCCCACCGGCGTGTCGAACGCCGAGAACCGATCTCCCGCCGCATAGGCCAACGACTCCCCCGCCGGTTGGTGCACCTTTCGATGACGACCCAACACACCGTCGCCCGTGAGGCACACGGCGGCGTTGTAACGGACCAGGGCCGCCCTCTCGGTGTAGCCCACGCACACGGTCATCGCACCGGCCGCAGCAGCGATCGCCGCGAGCTCGGGTCCGTCCTCGTCGAGCGCCGGCGGCAGCTCCTCGAGATCGGGCCGCGCGAGATCACCGAGGTAACCGCCGAGGCAGGCGTCGGGCATGACCAACAGGTCGATGCCCCGCTGATGGCCCTGCTCGATGATGCCCACGATCTTCTCGACGGACCGCTCGACGTCACGGCCGAAGTGTCCCGCGAGCGCCGCCGCCCGGATCGGCGCCATCTCGCGGTCAGACCGCCGCGGGCACGCGGGCGCCGACCGCCGGGGACATCTGCTCCGCGAGGTACTCCGCATCCCGTGCCACCGCCGCGAATCGGCCCGAGCCCCAGGTGTTCTGCCATGGCAGACCCAGGAAGTACAGGCCCTCCGCCGCGGTCACACCGCGGGTGTGAGCCGGGTGGCCCTCACCGTCGAACACCCCGACCTTCAGCCAGCGGTAGTCCCGGCGGAAGCCGACGGCCCACACGACGGACGTGACGCCCGCCGCCTCGAGATCGAGCTCGGTGGGTTCCGACTCGGGCCGCCAGACCGGTGTGTAGCGCTCCTCGACGGGAGCGTCGAGTCCCGCCCTGGTGATGTAGGCGTCGATGTCGTTCTTGATGCCCTCCGACACCGCGTCCGCCGCGTCGAGTGACTGCTCGAGAGTCGGCGCGAAACGCAGGACACCGTCCGAACCGACGTCGGTCAACCGCCCGTACAGCCGCATCCCGTCCAGCGCGAAGGCACGCAGGTCGATGTCGCGTCCGCCGTCCCGCCCGGTCACGTAGTGGTTCGTGCTCTCCCGCTTGGAGAGTCCGCCGGCGTGTTCGGAGATCGACACGTCGTACACCCCCATGTCCTGCAGCCACGCGACGCAGTCCCGTCCGCGGTAGAAGCGGGCGACGCGAGGCGCGGACCCTGCGACGAGGTGCACCTGCCTGCCCTCGAGGTGCAGGTCCTCGGCGATCTGCGCGCCGGACTGCCCGGTACCGACCACCAGGACCCCGCCCGGAGGAAGCGCCGCCGCGCTGCGGTACCCCGACGAGTGGATCTGCGTGATCGTCTCCGGCACTCGCTCGGCGAGGCGTGGAATCGACGGGACGTGGTAGCCACCGACGGCCACCACGACCTGATCCGCGGTCATCGACCCGGCGGAGGTCGACACGACGTGGCCGCCGCCGGGTGCCTGCTGCACCGACAGCACCGCGACGTGTTCGCGGACCGGAGCGCCGAACGAGTCGGCGTAGCGCCGCACGAAGTCGTACACCAGGTCTCGGGTCATGAATCCGTCGGGATCGTCGCCGTCGTAGGCGTACCCGGGCAGGACGCACTGCCAGTTCGGTGTCACCAGGGTGAAGTTGTCCCACCGCCCGTCCAGCCACTCGTGGGCGATGGTGTCCCGTTCGAGGACGACATGGTCGACACCGCGTCGGGTCAGGTGCCAGCTCATGGACAGCCCCGCCTGGCCCGCGCCGATCACGATCACGGTGTGATGCTCGGTCATCGCGCTCCTCCCAGGTCGAGCACGTGCACGGTGCCGCGGTCGAACGCCGCTGCGGTGGTCTCGATCTCGCGCAGAGTCGCCGCTGCCGAGGTACACGCGAAGCCGTACTTGGCCCGCACCCGGTCACTGGCCTCGGTGAGCGCGAGTCGACTGCGCTGCACGAAGTCGGCGATCTCGTAGCGCGTCCCGACCGTGAGATGGTCACGGACGACGAGTGACGGTGAGTAGCACTGTTGGCGGCACCCGTTGGGCCACTGGACGGTGAAGGTCATCTCAGGCACGGCTCATCACCCGGTCCACCCGTGACATGCTGTCGCCGTCGACGAGGGTCCCGTACACGGACGGACGGCGGTCCCGCAGGTTGTACATGCCACCTCCGCGAGCCGCCGCGATCGCCTTCTGCACATCGAGAGTCGCTGTCGCCAGGCCGGGTTCGACGCCCGTGCCGGCGAGGATCTCCCCTCCCGGACCGACGATCTTGGCGCTGCACACGAAGTCCAGCGACCCGAAGGACCCCGCCTGATTGGACGCGATCCAGACGACCTGGTTCTCCAGTGCTCGCGCCTGGTCGTAGATGTCGAAGCGCAGCTTCCATCGATCGTCGGCCATGTTCGGAGCACGACCCGTTCGCGAGGTCGGCCATGCCGACAGCGAGGTGATGATCTCGGCGCCGTCGAGTGCGATCTCCCGCGCCGCCTCGGGGAACGCTTTGTCGTAACAGATCTGCATGCCCATCCGGCCGACCGGGGTGTCGAAGGCGCGGTACTCGGATCCCGCCGAGTAGCAGAGGTTCTCGCCCAGTGGCTGGTGCACCTTGCGGTACGAGCCCAGCACCCCGTCACCGTGCACCGTCACCGCGGCGTTGTACCGCGTGAGACCGTCCGCCTCACAGAACCCGAAGGTCACCACCATGTCCCCGGCCATCGCCGACACTCGCGCGATCTCCGGACCGTCCAGCTCGAGGGCCGGCGGCAGGTTCTGCAGCCGGGTGCGGCGCTTCTCCTCCGACTCGTCTCCGCCTCCCAGACTCGGGAGGTAGCCCCCGAGGCACGCCTCCGGCAGGACCAGCAGCGCGCTGCCGCGTCGCCGTGCTTCCGCGATGGTGCGCTCGATGGTGGCGTACGACTCGTCCATGTCGCGGCCGAAGCGCTCGGACGCCACCGAGAGAGTTACGTCGTTCATGCTGGTCCCAATCCTGTGACTGCGGCGGAGACCGCCGAGGTGGTGGCGCCGTCGGGCCACCGCAAGGTGACTCCCGGCTCCGAGGTGAGGCGGCCGCAGGCGGCCGATGTCGCCGGACCGGCCGGCGGGAGCCGACGTCCGGGGCGGTCCGCGGTGATCATCGCGAACCCGGGGAAGCACGTGATCCATCGGCCGAGGTCGGCGCCGCCGGGTCGGGGTATGCGGGCGACGTCGATCTCGGCGCCCGTACCGGATGCCTCGGCCAGCATGCCGACGGTGCCCGCGAGCCCCGCCATGCTGACGTCCTTCGCCGCACGAGGAGCTGCCCGGGCCACGAACGAGCCCATCTCGCGGAGGTCCGACCCGGAGCGTGCGGAGGTCGAGTCCCACTGCAGGCCGTGGTAACCGGGTCGCCAGCCGCCCCCGAGGTCGGCGGTGAGACTCAGCTCGTCACCGACCTCACCGCCGCCCGCACGCACCGGCGACGACGTCCGTCCGAGTGCCGTGACCGACAGCGCCGCCGGCACACCCACCTGGGTGTGGCCGCCGAGCACGGGAACCCCCCACGCGTCACCGGCGCGGGCGAGGCCCCGGATCACGCGGGTGAGGAGCGACGTCGTCGGAGCGCCGACGGCGTCCAGCATGCCCACCGGGGTCGCACCCATGGCGGACAGATCGTTCAGATTCACCAGGGCGGCACACCATCCGGCCCACTCCGGGTCGCGCTCGACCATCGACGGCACGATGGCGTCGCACGCGGCGATGATGTCGGAGCCGGGCACCGGCACTCCGTCGTCGCCTCGGAAACCACTCGCCCCCAACCCCAGTGGCGCAGTGGCCAGGGGCGCCAGCACACCTGCGAGCACGGCCTTGGTCGACCGGACGAGACGTGCCACCGTGTCGATGGTCCAGCGCATCGTCTCGTGCGGGGCGCCGGCCAGCACGGTGGGGCCGGTGGCGGTCCACCCGAGCGCCGTGAACATCGGGACGTGGCGAGACTGCACGGTGGCGTCGAACCGCACCACCCCGGCCGTCTCCACATGAGCGCAGGCGGCTCGGATCAGAGCGGGTCCCACTGCGCGGCTACGCTTCTCCCGCGCGACGACGAGGCGGCTGCCCGACCACCATCCCAGGTCGACGTCCGTGCAGGGAGCCACCCGGACCCCGCCGAGGACGGTGCCGTCGGGGGCGGTCGCGAGAAGGACGACCGCGCGCGGATCGTCGTCGACGTCGTCCCGGTCGGTACCCGAGAACAAGCCCTGCTCGACGACGAACGACTCGCGTCGAAGACGGTGATAGGCGGCGAGATCGGCCGCCGACTCGGCCGGCCGGACGAGGAACGGGGCAGCGCCGACGGTGGGTGCCCCGGTGAGGATCGACAGTTCGGTGCTCATGTCAGCCACCCATCGTCTGCAGGACGCTGCACGCACCACACGCTGCGCACCCGGCCTTCTGGTCGGTCCCCAGCATCTCCGCGTCCACCAGTGCCGCGGCCACCCGAGTGCTCACGTCCGTCAACAGCTCGGCGGACGGCGCCCCGGCCCCGTCGACGTCCACCGCGAGGGTCCCCGGGTGTGGCCGGAACGGGACGACGAAGGGATAGACCCCCATCGCGATCAGCTCGGTGGCGCCGCGAACCACCTCGTCCGGGTCCTCGCCGAGCCCGACCAGCAGATATGTCGACACCTGGTTGTGTCCGAAGACACGCACCGCCTCCGCCCATGCCGCGCGGTACTCGTCGAGCGAGACCGACGCCTTGCCCGGCATCCAGCGGCGCCGCACGTCCTCGTCCAGGGACTCGACGTGGATACCGATGGACCGTGCGCCGGCGTCGTACAACTCGGTGAGGGTCGCGAGATCACCGGGCGGTTCGCACTGCACCTGGATCGGCAGGTCGGGGAGCACGGTGCGCACCGCGCGGACGCAGCGTGCCAGGTGCAACGCCCCGCGATCTCGGCCCGCCGAGGTCCCGGTCGTCATGACCATCTGGGTGATGCCGTCGAGTCGCACCGCCGCCTCGGCCACGGCGGCGAGATCGGCGGGCTTCTTCACCGCCACGGTGGCGCCGCTGCGCAACGACTCCTCGATGGAGCAGAACCGACACCGTTGCGACTCGTCGTAGCGAATGCAGGTCTGGACCACGGTCGTGGCCAGCACCCCCTTGCCGTGGAGCTTGGCGAGCTTCTCGTAGGGCACACCGTCGTCGGTGGTGAGGTCGTAGAAGGCCGGCCGGGCGATGGCGGCGATGTCCAGTCCGATGTCGTCCCCGTCGAACAGCACCCGATCGCCGTCCAGGACGTAGGGGCTCGACGGATTGCGGGGCAGCGCTGCACCGAGTCCGTCGATGCTCACGTGGCCGTCGTCGCTCGGTCCCGCACCCGCGGTGCGGCGCACCGGTGGGGTCCCACGGATGCCGAGCAGGGCCAGATCGACCCGGTGGTTCCTGGTCTTCAGTCGAACGTCGGACATCGCCGTCTCACCTCAGACCATGTACGTGGAGTTGATGATCGCGCCCTTGCGGGCGTAGTGGATCAACGCGTCCTGCACGTCCAGCGGGTGCGCGGGCACGACGCCCTCGATGAGGTCTTCCTCGCGGCCGCCGTGCAGCGCGAGCCCGAATCGGCAACAGAACACGGTGCCGCCCTCCGAGATGAACGTCGCGAGAGCGTCGTTGATGTTCTGTTCGCCGGGGAAACCGGAGTCTCCGGTGGTGGGGAAGCCGCGGGTCGCCAGGCAGTTGATGGCACCGGGACCGTAGAAGTACATCGCCGACTCGTAGCCCTTGCGCAGAGCGCGCGTCGCCTGCAGCACGGCGACGAAGCTCACCGACGACTCGTGGGCGATGCCGTGCACGAGGGTGAAGTACGACTCGCCGTCCTCCGCCTTGTAGTCCGGGAAGATCTTGGTTCCGCCGTAGATGTTGCTGCCCTTGGGGAGTGACGGGTGCGGGATCTCGGCGAGTGAGGCGGACATGTTGTCGAGGATGGTCTGATCGAACGCGGCCACGGGAACCTCCGGAAGATGAGTGAGCAAGTACTCGGGTGCGGAGACGTCCGTCCCGCTGACACCAGTACAGGCCCGCTCGATGTCCGGATGGTCACCCGCGGAACAACGCCCTGTTTCGTCCTGCTCACTCGCGTAACCCCGGCGACACACCGCCGCGTTACCGTCGGAGTGTGGTCGACGCCTCGGGTGCCCGACGCCTCCTCGCACTCGCGCACGTCGCGTCGCGAGTCGAGGCGGGCCCACCCGTGCCGCCGGCGACGAGAGTGACCGTGCACTTCCATCCCGATCGGCTCGTGGCCGGCCGACCGTTGCTCGAGGTGCTGATCGAGGAGAACCTGTACCGATCGCAGTTCGTCACCGGCACGAGCAACGGCGGGTTCGATCCTGCGCCCGGCGGTCGTCGCCACGCATGGGAGTCCCGGATGTTCGGTGGGGCGTACGACCACGGCCCGGCATCGGAGCGCCCGATCTACGGCTCGCTGAATCACCGCCTGGTGCCTGCGGGCGGATCGGTGCGCTTCGGCTCCTCCCACCTGGTGCTCCGCGGAGACGTGCTGCCCCGGACGACCTTCTGCTACCCCGATTCCGTCCACGAGCCGACAGCCTTCGGCACCGGTGAGCGCATGCCACTCGTCGAGACGGCACTCTCCCACCACGACGTCGACGTGCTCGACGACTACATCGAGGCCCATGTCCACGGACCGCTACGACTCGACACCGATGTCGAGGCACTCGTTCTCGACCCGTCGTTCCGCGGGACCGAGCTGGACGCGATCGTATGCCGGGCACCCGTTCCGGTGCGGTGGCACCACGGGTTCGAGCTGACATCGAGTCGGTTCGATCACTGCGCCGACTACCGCGGACCACACATCGCCGACCTCGCACGGTCCGTGGCGAGAGACGGGCGTCTCACCGCGTGCATCGTCGGTCAGGCCGCGAACACCGGTGAGCACGACGATCAGCACATCAAACAGCTCTGGCACTGCGTCGCGCGCTTCGGACACGACTGGTCCGACCGTCCGGGGGCCGCAACCTCACCTGCCGAGGGACGAATCGGACGGGGATAAACTGGGCTCACCATGCTCACACCCATCACGGTCGCCCTCTACGTGCTGCCACTCGTCGCCGCGGTCTGGGCACTGGTGAAGCTGATCCGCAATCAGGCGCTGCTCCTCGCGAACCGCGGTGACCGCGTGTTCTTCCGGTTCCTCGTCGGCATCGAGCTGCTCGTGCTCGCGCAGGCCGTGGTCGGTTTCGTCGCCCTGGCCACCACCGACCGCGATGTGCACACCGTCACCTTCGGCGCGTACCTCATCGGTCTCGCGCTGCTGCTGCCGATCGGTGTGTGGTGGTCCCTCGGGGACCGCAGTCGCGGCGGCACCGCCGTCCTGATCGTCGTCACCCTCACCCTCGCGGTGATGGTGCTGCGTCTGAACCAGATCTGGGCCGGCCATGCCTGACACCGCACGCACGGACCTGCAGACGGCCACCCGGTCCGGCATCGGGCGCGTCCTCATCGCCCTCTACGCCCTGTTCTCCGTCGCCGCCGCGTCGCGCTCGGCGGTGCAGATCGGGACCCGGTTCGACGACGCACCTGTCGCGTACCTGCTGTCCGCGTTCGCCGCCCTGGTCTACATCGTCGGCACCGTGTGTCTCGCACGAGCCTCCGTGGTGTCGCGCCGCATCGCGACCATCTCGTGCGTCGTCGAGATAGTCGGTGTGCTCGCCGTCTCGATCGCCAGTTACGCCGTGCCGCAGGAGTTCCCGGAGCCCACGGTGTGGTCGCACTTCGGATCGGGCTACCTGTTCATCCCGGTGATCCTGCCGATCGCGGCGCTGTGGTGGCTGCGCCGGACGGACACCGGTAGGGCGGGGAAGGGCTGATTCGTCCGCGCTGCGGCCACACGAACGAGCCTCCTCGCAGTGGGTAGGGAATCACGCGTGACGTTTGGCCACCCGGTCCGCACGCACGGTGGCGGCCACCAGGATCACAGCTTGCACCGCGAGACCTGCGGCGGGAACCGAAACCACCGCGGGCCCGATGTCGGCCTCGGTGATCGACGCGATCAGCCAGAGCGTGCTCGTCAGAACGACGACCGCGACAGCGGTGACACCGACGGCGAGAAAGTGCGCCGCGGCAGCTCGATGACCGGCTCGCCAGGCATCGCGGGATGCCGTCGTCGCCTTCGTGCGCAATCCCACGGCCGAATTCACGTCCACGTTCGTGCCCGGCGTCCGCATCACGAGCGACAGGGACCCGAGGAGGACCACCCCGACGAGAAGTGACAGCACCGGAGCAGGTTCCACGAACTACCCCAGCTTCGCCAGGTTGGTCACACTCGTGCGCACGTCCGACTCCAGCACCTTCGCGACGACCCCGCCGATCGGGCCGGACAGCAACCCGCCGCGGAAGTTCGCGTCGAGGGTGAACTCAGATCCGGCGCCCTTCGGCGCGACGGACATCTTCAGATCGATCTTGATGCCGCCCTTGCCTTTGCCGAGCAGCGCGATCTCGTAGGGCTTGTCGTACTCGGTGATCGTCCAGGTGATCACGTTGCGGAAACCCTTGACCTTGATCAGCGAGTCGATGGTGACGCCTTCCTTCAACGTGTCCGGCACGGGGCTGCGCCATCCACCGAAGATGGTCATCCACTCCTGGAAGCTGGACAGATCGGACGCCCTGGCCCACGCCTCGTCCGGTGTCATCGTCGAATCCACCGTCACGTTCACTCCGGCCACGCGGCCCTCGCTTCCTGCCTCGTCGGTCCCGCGCGCGGGTCCTGCCACCGAGCGTGGCACCGCTCTCGAACATACCCAGCTCGCGAAGCACGCAATCTATCCTGAACCCATGGCATCGCTGGAGGTCGCGGGGCGACAGATCGCCTTGACCAACGTCGACAAGGTGCTGTGGCCGGAGACGGGCACCACCAAGGGCGAGGTGATCGACTACTACGTCGACATCGCGCCCGCGATGCTCCCCCACCTTCTCGGACGCCCGGTCACGCGGAAGCGATGGCCGAACGGGGTCCAGGCAGGCTCGTTCTTCGAGAAGAACCTCGCCGCGTCGGCTCCGGACTGGCTCGATCGACGACGTCTGCACCACTCGGACCGCGTCGTGGTCTACCCCGTCTTCCACACCGCCGCCGATCTCGCGTGGCTGGGACAGCAGGCTGCGCTGGAAGCCCATGTGCCGCAATGGACTTTCGACGGCGACGAGCAGGGCAAAGCCACCCGCATCGTCTTCGATCTCGATCCGGGCGAGGGCGTCGACCTCGACACCTGCGCGACCGTGGCCTGTGAGGTACGGGCGATGATCACCGACATCGGGCTCACCGCCCACCCCCTCACCAGTGGTAGCAAAGGCATACACCTGTACGTCCCGCTGGAGAAGCCGGTCTCGTCGTCCGGTGCCTCGACCGTCGCGAAACGCGTTGCGAAGCTTCTCGAGGAGAAGATGCCCGATCTGGTCACCGCGTCGATGTCGAAGGCTCTGCGGCCCGGGAAGATCTTCCTGGACTGGAGTCAGAACAACGGCAAGAAGACCACCATCGCGCCGTACTCGCTGCGCGGACGCGACCGCCCTACCGTCGCGGCTCCGCGGACGTGGGACGAGCTCTCCGGCGGCGGTCTCGCCCAACTGAGCTTCGAGGAGGTGCTCGCTCGCTTCCACCGGGACGGCGATCTGCTCGCCGGCCTCGATCCGGAGCCGGAGGCGTCGACGATCACCGACAGCCTCGGTCCGTACCGCGGCAAGCGGACTGCCTCGCGCACACCGGAACCCGTCCCGACGACATCGACGACTCGGGAATCCGCGGACCCGATCTTCGTCATCCAGGAACACCACGCACGTCGACTCCACTACGACTTCCGACTCGAGCGCGACGGCGTGCTGGTCTCGTGGGCGGTTCCGAAGAATCTGCCGACGGACGAGAAGAAGAACCATCTCGCCGTGCACACCGAGGACCATCCGATGGACTACGCATCCTTCGAGGGGACCATCCCGCAGGGCGAGTACGGCGGCGGCGAGGTGAGCGTCTGGGATCACGGCACCTTCACCACCGAGAAGTGGCGGGACGACGAGGTCATCGTCGAACTCGCGGGTGAGCGCGTCGCGGGTCGGTACGCACTGATCCGGACCGACCGGGACCAGTGGCTCGTGCACCGGATGACATCGCGCCCCCAGCCGACACGCACGGAGTTGCCCCAGCACCTGCGGCCGATGCTGGCGTCCGCCGGAACGCTGTCCGGACTCGAAGCCGACGAGTGGTCGTTCGAGGGGAAGTGGGACGGCGTCCGCATCGTCGCGACCCTCGACCACGGGGACGTCGTGCTCGAGAGTCGGACCGGACAGGACCTCACGCGCCGCTACGCGGGGATCACGGCGCTCGCCGCGGATCTGTCCGACCATGCGGTCGTACTGGACGGTGAGGCCGTGGTCTACCGCGCGGACGGAGTCACCAGCTTTCAGGCACTGCAGGACGCGCATCCCGACGACGTGCAGTTCATCTGCTTCGACATCCTCCACCTCGACGGCACGGATCTGACGGGCAAGAAGTTCACCGACCGGCGCAAGATCCTCGAGCTGCTCCTGACCGGCCTCGAGACGGCGACCGTCTCGCCGCTCCTGCCCGGCACAGCGGCGGGAGCACTGTCCGAGAGCGAACGCCGCGGGTGGGAGGGCATCGTCGCGAAGCGGCGGGACTCGACCTACGAGGTGGGCCGACGCAGCACCTCGTGGATCAAGGTGAAGAACTGGCGGACGCAGGAGGTGGTCATCGGCGGATGGCGCGCCGGCAAGGGTTCCCGCACCGGGAGCATCGGGTCGCTCCTGCTCGGCATCCCGTCGGAGAACGGACTGCACTACGTCGGGCGCGTCGGCACCGGGTTCACCGAGCGCCAGCGCGCGGACCTGCTGACACTGCTGCGCCCGAGCGTCGTCGACGAGTCACCGTTCGACGAACCTCTCCCCACCGCCGACCGCCGCGATGCGACGTGGGTGGCCCCCACCGTCGTCGGCGAGGTGCGGTTCTTCGAGTGGACGGACGGCGGCTCGTTGCGCCATCCGAGCTGGCGGGGCCTGCGTGAGGACAAGACCGTCGAGGACGTTCACCGCGAGGACTGAGCGCTCCCACTCGAGTGGGCAAAGTTTGGACCTTACACAAGAACCCTCGAATACGGTTGTCGCCGTCGTGTCGCTTGCTTACGGTTCGATCACGGGGCCGGGGCGCCGTTTCCCGAGTGGAACCGTGCGCTCGGGCAGTGTTCAATGTGGCTGTCGTTCGATAACCGCACAGTCGGTTCGTAGGAGTGTTCCAGTGAGATCCATTCGTCGCCTCGTGCTCGCCGTGGTCACCGCAGCCGTCGTCGCTGCCGCCCTTCCGGGGACCGCCGCCGCAGACGCCCAGTACCCGACCCCCAGTGCCGACCCGTTCTACTCCGCGCCGGGCGACATCTCCGGGCTCGCACCGGGCACGATCCTCGCCAGCCGTCCGATGCCCAACCCGCCCAACTTCATCGGCGTGTCGACGTGGCAACTGGCGTTCCGCAGCACCGGCAGCGAGGGCAACCCCATCGTCGGTGTCACCACCGTCTTCGTCCCGCTGGGGAAGGCGCCCGACGGCCCGCTGCTCTCCTACCAGCAGATCGTCAATGCTCTCGGCCTGAAGTGCGCGCCCTCGCAGGCGTTGTGGTCGACCGACCCGAACGTCGTCATCCGCGACGCCGCCGCCTTGAACGCGGTGTTCACCCGCGGCTGGTCGGTCTCGATGCCGGACCACCTCGGCCCCAACAGTGCCTACGGTGCCGCCAAGCTGGGCGGTCAGATCACGCTGGACGGCATCCGCGCTGCCAAGAACTTCGATCCGCTGCAGCTGCGCAACAGCCCCGTCGGCATGGGCGGCTACTCCGGCGGCGGCATGGCCACCGCCTGGGCAGCCGCGTTGGCACCCTCGTACGCACCCGAGTTGAACATCGTGGGCAGCGCCCAGGGTGGCGTTCCGATGAACCTGTTGAAGATGGCCTACATGCTCGGCGAGAACACACCGCACCCCGTGTTCGGGCTGGCACTGGCTGCGGCGATCGGTCTCGGTCGCGAGTACCCGGACCGGATGCCCGTGTCGCAGAACCTGACTCCCCAGGGCACGTCGATGATGAATCAGATCGCCGACTCCTGCACCAACGACATCCTGGCCGTGGGCGCCAACCACAGCGCCGCGGAGATCACCGCGAACAAGTCGGTGTTCGCGGATCCGCAGGGCCGTGCCGTCGTGGAAGAGAACAGTGTCGAGCTCTACCCCGGCGTTCCGCGCGCACCGATCTTCGAGTGGCACAGCCCGACCGACGGGCTCATCCCCGTCGAAGCCATCGACAGCACCACCGCCCGGTACTGCAGCGCCGGCGCTCGAGTGCAGACGCTGCTCACCCCGACACCCGATCACCTCAGTGGCGCGTTGCTCGGGCTGCCGTCCGCACTGCAGTGGCTGAACGATCGCTTCGCCGGCCTGCCTGCACCCAGCACCTGCTGATCGCGGAGGGTCAGGCGCGGACCGGTTCGTCGAACTGCGTGCGGTAGAGCTCGGAGTAACGACCCGAGTTCGCCAGCAGTTCGGTGTGCGTACCGCGCTCGACGACGCGGCCGTTCTCGATGACCAGGATGAGATCGGCCGCCCGGATGGTGGAGAGCCGGTGCGCGATGACGATGGACGTCCGTCCCTCCAGTGCCTCGGCGAGTGCCTCCTGCACCGCGGCCTCGGAAGTGGAGTCCAGTGACGCGGTGGCCTCGTCCAACACGACGACGGTGGGACGCGCCAGCAGCAGGCGGGCGATGGTGACACGTTGACGCTCACCACCGGAGAAGCGAAAGCCGCGCTCGCCGACCACGGTGTCCAGGCCGTCCGGCAGCGACAGCACCAGCTCCTCGAGACGCGCACGCCGCAGCGCGGACCAGATCTCCTCCTCCGTCGCATCCGGGTGCGCCAGGGTGAGATTGGACCGCAACGTCTCGTGGAACAGGTGGCCGTCCTGCGTCACCATGCCGACGGTGCGACGGATCGATTCGGCCGTCAGATCCCGCACGTCGACGTCGCCGATGCGCACGGCACCGGAATCCACGTCGTACAGCCGCGAGACGAGCTGCGCGATGGTCGACTTTCCTGCACCGGACGAGCCGACCAGGGCCACCATGTGTCCGGGCTCGGCGCGGAAGGACACTCCGTGGAGCACCTCCTCGCCGCCACGAGCATCCAGGACGGACACGTCCTCCAGAGACGCCAGTGACACCTTGTCGGCCGACGGATAGGCGAAGCGGACGTCGTCGAACTCGACGGTGACCGGGCCCTCCGGAACCGCGCGGGCGTCGGGCTTGTCGGTGATGAGCGGATCGAGGTCGAGGATCTCGAAGACCCGCTCGAAGCTCACCACGGCGCTCATGATGTCGACGCGGGCGCTCGCCAGTGCGGTGAGCGGTGCGTACAGCCTGGTCAGAAGCAGCGCGAGAGTCACGACCGACCCTGCGTCGAGCTGCCCCCGCAGCGCGTAGAAGCCACCGAGGCCGTAGACGAGCGCGAGTGCCAGCGCGGACACGAGGGTCAGCGCCGTCACGAAGACGGTCTGGACCATGGCCGACCGCACGCCGATGTCGCGGACGCGGCCCGCTCGAAGCGCGAACTCGGCCGACTCGTGATCGGGGCGTCCGAACAGCTTGATCAGCGTCGCGCCGGGAGCGGAGAAACGCTCCGTCATCTGCGTCGACATGGCCGCGTTGTGCGCGGCGGCCTCACGCTGCAGACGGGCGAGCCGAGTGCCCATCCTGCGGGCCGGGAGCACGAAGATCGGCAACAGCAACAGTGCCAGCAGGGTGATCTGCCAGGAGATCCCGAGCATGACGACGAGGGTGAGCAGCAACGTCACGAGGTTGCTGACGACACCCGACAGCGTGCCGCTGAAGGCGCGCTGCGCCCCGATGACGTCGTTGTTCAGCCGCGAGACCAGGGCACCGGTGCGCGTGCGTGTGAAGAAGGCGATGGGCATCTTCTGCACGTGGTCGAACACGCGAGTACGGAGGTCGAGGATGAGGTTCTCGCCGATCCGCGCCGAGAGCCACCGGTTCACCAGCCCCGTACCGGCATCGAGCAACGCCACGACCGCGATGATGACGGCCAGTACGAGGACCGTCCCGTACGCGCTGCCCTGCACGATCGCGTCCACGACACGGCCGGCCAGCACGGGCGTCGCGACGGCCAGGACCGCCGCGACGACGCTGAGGATCAGGAACCCGACGAGCAGGGAGCGCAGGGGCCGCGCGAACACCATGATCCGCCGCACGGTCACCCGGGAGAACGGTCGGTGATCGTCGCCGTTGGTGTGCATCGATCGGTACATCTGGTTCCACGCGGTCATTTCCATACTCATGTGGAACCTCCTGTTACTCGTCACGATCTCTGCACACCCACGGCGCGGCCCGTTCACCTGCACTGAGGGCAACCCCCGCGCTGCCCCGCTCATTCCGTGGTCAGGCCGCGGCGACCTGCTCCCGCGCAGGTTCGAGGGCTTGGGCGACGATATCGGCGACGTCCGACATGGGCCGGACGTCGACGGCAGCCCGTACCTCGGCCGGCACGTCGTCGAGATCGGGCTCGTTCCGCGCGGGAACGAACACGGTGGTGAGTCCGGCGCGCTGAGCGGCGAGCAATTTCTGCTTCACCCCACCGATCGGGAGTACCCGACCGTTCAGGGAGACCTCGCCCGTCATGCCGACGTCGGACCGCACGGGACGGCCCGTCGCCATCGACACCAGCGCGGTGACCATCGTGACGCCCGCGGACGGGCCGTCCTTCGGTACGGCGCCTGCCGGCACGTGGATGTGGATCGCCTTGTCCAGCGCCGTGGGGTCCACCCCGAGTTCCGCCGCGTGCGACCGCACGTAGGAGAGCGCGATCTGCGCCGACTCCTTCATGACATCGCCGAGCTGACCGGTGAGGGTGAGGCCGGCGGTGTCACCCGTCGAGCTCGCCTCGATGAACAGGACGTCGCCGCCCAGACCGGTCACGGCCAGGCCCGTCGCGACACCGGGGACCTCGGTGCGTTGGTGTGCCTCGGGGGTGAAGCGGGGCCGTCCGAGGTAGGTGACCAGATCGGGCTCGTCCACGGTGATGGGCCGCTCGTCTTGCGCCAGCACGGTCGCCACCTTGCGCAACGCCTTCGCCAGCAGTCGCTCGAACTGACGGACACCGGGCTCACGGGTGTAGTCGGCGGCGATCGTGCGGAGTGCAGCGTCCGTGACGGTCACCTCGGCATCGGTCAGTGCAGCGCGGTCGACCTGCCGCGGGAGCAGGTGGTTCCGTGCGATGACGACCTTGTCGTCCTCGGTGTAGCCGTCGATGGTCACCAGTTCCATACGGTCCAGCAGCGCTGTCGGAATCTGGTCGATCACGTTGGCGGTCGCCAGGAACACCACGTCCGACAGGTCGAGATCGAGGTCCAGGTAATGGTCACGGAACGTGTGATTCTGAGCCGGATCGAGGACCTCGAGCAGCGCCGCCGCGGGGTCACCGCGGAAGTCCGATCCGATCTTGTCGATCTCGTCCAGCAGGACGACGGGATTCATCGAGCCTGCCTCGGCGATCGCACGCACGATCCGGCCCGGCAGGGCTCCGACGTACGTACGCCGGTGTCCGCGAATCTCGGCCTCGTCGCGCACGCCACCGAGGGCGACGCGAACGAACTTGCGGCCCAGAGCCTTCGCCACCGACTCGCCCAGCGAGGTCTTGCCGACGCCGGGAGGACCGGCCAGCACCATGACGGCACCGGATCCACGTCCGCCCACCACCGTCAGACCGCGTGAAGCGCGCCTCGACCGGACGGCCAGGTACTCGGTGATGCGGTCCTTCACGTCGTCGAGTCCGTGGTGGTCGGCATCGAGAACGGCGCGCGCTGCCACGATGTCCGTGCTGTCGTCGGTCGTCAGCGTCCACGGCAATTCCAGGACCGTGTCCAACCACGTTCGGATCCAACCACTCTCGGGACTCTGATCGCTCGAGCGCTCCAGCCGGCCCACCTCGCGCAGCGCCGCCTCACGAACCGAGTCGGGCAGGTCTGCGGACTCGACGCGTCCGCGGTAGTCGTCGGCACCGTCGGGCTCGCCCTCGCCCAACTCCTTGCGGATGGCCGCGAGTTGCTGCCGCAGCAAGAACTCCTTCTGCGTCTTCTCCATACCGTCGCGGACATCGCCCGCGATCTTGTCGGTCACCTCGATCTCGGCGAGGTGGTCGGTGATCCAGCCGGTGAGAACGGTGAGTCGGGTCGCCACGTCGGGGGTCTCGAGCAACTGCCGCTTCTGGACGTCGGTGAGCCACGACGCGTAACCGGCGGTGTCGGCCAGCGCAGACGGATCCGTCATCCGGTTCACGGTGTCGATCACCTGCCAGGCGTCGCGACGCTGCAGCATCGCGAGGACCAGCTTCTTGTAGTCGGCCGCCTGCGCGCGCACCTCCTCGGTGGGCTCGGGTTCCGACACGAGCTCGGCCTCCACCCAGAGGGCCGCGCCGGGGCCGCTCACGCCGGACCCGATGTGCGCACGCTTCTCCGCCTTCAGCACCGCAGCCGGCTCACCGGTCGCGAGACGGCCGACCTGCACGATCGTCGCCACGACGCCGTAGGCGGGGTAGCGGTCGTCCAGTCGTGGGGCGATCAGCAGAGTGCCGTCGGCGCTGGTCCGCGCGGCGTCGACCGCAGCGCGGGCAGCGTCGTCCAGTTCGACCGGCACGACCATGCCGGGCAGGACGACGGGGTCGGTCAGGAACAGAACGGGCAGGCGAGTCGATTCGCTCATGGGGTCCTCCAAAGTTCAGCGTGATCAGCTCAACTTGGCGGTGGGCCCCGGTGTTCCCGCAGATGAGGGCGTTCGCTGGAGGCGGACATGGCGGGCCCGAGAGTGGTTCCCGCAGGCATTCCATGCTCCCGCAGCGGCTGCAACCACTACGGCGAGGCGGAACACCCGCGGGAACGGTCAGCCGGCGGCGCTCACTCGCTGAGCGTCACGTCCACGCCGGTGACGGTCTTGAGGAACGGGCAGATCGACCGTGCCTGCTCGAGCACGTCGCCCGGGTTGTCGACGCCCGGCAGTGTCACGCCGAGGCGGTAGGCCGCGTCGTAGCCCGCGCCGTCCGCGGAGGACAGCGTCACCTGTCCCTCCACCGATGCACCCTCGAGGGATCCACCCGCGGTACCGACTGCGATGCGCAGCGACTCGAGCAGGCACGAGCTCAGCGCAGCGGCCATCAACTGTTCGGGGTTGGTCGCCCCACCCGGACCCCCGAGGTCGGAGGGCTCGTGGACATCGAGGGAGAGCACGTCGTCGCTCGAGGAGATCGATCCGTCGGTGGCGGTGACAGTGGCGGTGTACAGGTCTTGACTCATGCCTGCCGGGTGTCCGCGAACCGCTGTCCGCAAACCACCGAGGTCAAGAGTGCTCGGCGAGGAAGCCGAGCACCTCGTCCTCGAACTTCCGCGGCTCGTCGAGAAACAGTGCGTGACTGCTGTTCTCGAACACGACGGTGCGCGCGCCGGGAATCGTGTCACCCACGTACTGTGCCGCTTCCCACGGAAACGCCTTGTCGTGCTTGCCCACCATGACCAGCGACGGCAGCTCGAGTGCCGGCAGCAGATCACGCCAGTCGTGATGGGTGTGGTCCGCCATCACCGCGTTGCGCGCCTCCGAGGAGATCTTCGTCATCTCCGCGAGGAGGACCTCGACACGCTCGGCGGGGAGGTCGGTGGCGGTGATCTCGTCGAGCTGTTCGCGGTCGAAGTTCTCGCGGTCGTACGTCACACGGCCCTGCACCGCGGCCAGCGACGCGTCGTCGAAGATGCTGGTGTGCGCCAGGGTCCACTCGGGCGTCCGGTACTGCCGCGGAGTCTGCGCGACGTAGATCGCCTGCGCCAACAGGTCGGTGCCGAACAACTCCTGGTAACTCCAGATCACCGGACAGCCCAGCGACCACCCCAGAACGGTGACGTCCGTCAGCTCCAACCCCACGAGCAGATCGCGGAGGTCCTTGGCCAACCTCGACACCCGGTAGCCGTGGCCCGGATCCTCCGAGTCACCGTGAGCGCGCAGATCGACGGTGATCACGCGGGCGTACTCGGCGAGCCGATCGACACTGCCGTCGAAGAAGCGGCCGCTGAATCCCCACCCGTGCAGCATCACGAGCGGCCGTCCCGTTCCCTGGTCGGTGTAGTGCAGGACTGTGCCGTCGCTGACGGTCCACGTACTCATCCTGCTGAGATACCCCACCGGACACCTGCGGTAACGGTGCGATCACGCACTCACGCCGAAGGTGCCGTCCGGCGCTACAGTGCGAGACACCAGCCGAGTCGCCCGTCAGGAGAGACCAGTGAGCGGTCCCACGCCCGAGTACGGCCAGCAGCCCGAATATGGTCAGCAGCCCCCGTACGGCCAGCAGCCTCAGTACGGTCAGCAGCCCGGTTCCGGCGGGCAGTACCCACCACCCGGCGGCTACGGCCAGCCCCCGGTCAGCCCGAAGAACGGCGTGGGAATCGCGGCGCTGATTCTCGGCATCCTGTCGATCCTGGCCTTCTGGACCTTCGGATTCGGCATCTTCCTGGGCATCATCGCCGTGGTGCTCGGCGTGCTCGGCCGCGGCCGAGTCAAGCGCCGCGAAGCCACGAACGGCGGCGTCGCCACGACGGGGCTGGTGCTGGGTGTCCTCGGCATCATCGGTGGCGCGGTGTTCATCGCCCTGACCGTATGGGTGTTCAACGAGGTGGGAGTCGGTGACCTCGCGACCTGCCTCAGCGACGCCGGTGGCGACGCGACACGGGTCGAGCAGTGCCAGCAGCAGTTCACCGACAATCTGGAGAACCAGTTCTCGGTGACCTTGACGCCCGCTCCGACGCCGTGACAGGTGCGGAAGGGTTGACCGCGCGGTGGATCGGGCACACCGGTGCTCATGAGTGATTCCGTGAACGAGCCCGTCGACACCGCATCCATCGACCCGCGCGAGGAGTCCAAGGGCACGGGTGCGGACACTGCGCAGGGTCCGGACGAGCGCGACGAGGCCGTGCGCGAGTTCGACAACCATGCCGAGGCCGAGCCGGCGCCGACCCTCGATCGGAGTGAGGCCGCCGTGGACGAGGGCAAGGATCTGCCCGCCCCGAGTCCGCGCGACGTGACCGCCGGCGACAAGGACGACAAGCAGACCGCTCGCCAGGAATGAGCCTCTGCTCTAGAAGAGCGTGACGGGTTCCTGTGCGCCGACCGGCTCGCACGGCGTCAGCGAACCGTCTCGGATCGCCCGCGCAGCGATTCCTGCCAGCTCGTCCGCCATCTCGTTGAACTGGTTGCCCACGTGTCCGCGGACCCAGCGGAACCGCACCGGACCCTCGCGCTCGGTGATGGCACGGTCGATCGCGCGGACCAGTTCCAGATTGCGCACCGGCCCACCCGTGGACGTGCGCCAGCCCTTGCGCTTCCATCCGGCGAGCCACTCCGACGCACACTTGATGGCGTACTGGCTGTCCGACTCGATGAGCATCGGCTCCGGACCCGGATGCGCGGCCACGGCCTCGTACAACGCCCTGAGCTCGGCGATCTGATTCGTGCCGGACGCTTCTCCGCCGGAGGCGGACGGGCCGGTGTGGTCGACCCAGGCCCAGCCGATGGCCCCGCCGGGGTTCTTCAGGCACGAACCGTCGGTACTCACGATGATCACCCTCGAGACAGTACGGCCGAGGACCGACAATTCCGCGGTCCCGCGCCGAGCGCACACATTGTCCACGGCTCGGCCTACTCTCGAACGTGAACCATCAGCCCAGACTTCGATCTGGACCGACACAGGGAGACGCCACGTGACCTCGCCGACCGACGATCGATCCGCCACCGAGATCCCGGAGAACTTCCGCGCCCTGGTCGCCCGGCAGACCGACGACGGTGTGGATCTGACGTCCGAGACGGTCGACCTGTCGTTCCTGCCCGAGGGCGAGGTGGTCGTCCGCGTCGAGTACTCGGGCGCCAACTACAAGGACGCCCTGGCCGTCACCCCGAAGGGCGGAGTGGTGCGGGAGTACCCCATCGTCCCCGGCATCGACCTCGCCGGTGTGGTGGTCTCCTCGACGTCCGACGGGGTGTCGGTCGGTGACCGCGTCGTGGCACACGGCTACGAGATCGGCACCGGACGTCACGGCGGCTACGCCGAGTACGCGCGCGTTCCGGCCGAGTGGGTCGTGCCACTCGCGGACGGACTGTCGACGGCCGACGCCGCCACCATCGGCACCGCGGGCTTCACCGCCGCACTCAGCGTGCAGGCCCTGCTGGCGCGTGGCCTCACCCCGTCCGACGGTCCGGTACTGGTCACCGGAGCGAGCGGCGGGGTCGGCAGTGTCAGCGTGGACCTGTTGTCGCAGGCCGGGTTCGAGGTGGTCGCCTCCACCGGCAAGGAGTCGGCACACGACCTGCTGACCACACTCGGCGCGTCCTCGATCATCGGCCGCCTCCCCGAGGACCCCGACGCGGCGCCGCGTCCCCTCGGGAAGGCGCAGTGGGCCGCCGCGGTCGACTGTGTCGGCGGCAAGACCCTCGCGCACGTACTCAGCACCACGAGGTACGGCGGCGCGGTCGCCGCCAGCGGGCTCACCGGGGGAGCAGGGCTTTCGACCACGGTGTTGCCCTTCATCCTCCGGGGAGTGGCCCTGCTGGGCATCGACTCGGTGCAGTTGCCCATCGAGGCCCGACGCACCCTGTGGAACGACCTGGCGGGTTCCCTGCGCCCGAGTCGGCTCGCCGAGGTCACCACCGAGGTGACTCTCGACGAGGTGGCGGGAGTGCTCGACTCCCTGCGCGACGGGGCCACCATCGGTCGCACCCTCGTCCGTGTCGGCTAGCTCGTTTCGCGTGCTCGACCCCGGACACACTTCCCGCGGCGGCGCGGTGGAGATCACGCTCACCTCGGATCGCCCACTCGCCCTGCGGTATTCGTTGTCGCCACACCGCCGCGGAGCGGGCGATCCGGCCCATCGGGTGGAGGCCGACGGATCCATCTGGCGCACCTCACGGTTTCGCACGGGGCCGGTGACGTATCGCCTGCGCCAGGTGGACCGGTTCGAGGTGACCTGCGAGGCCTGGGGCGCCGGCTCCGCGGAGTTCCTCGACTCTCTTCCGGGGCTCGTGGGCATGGAGGACGACGCCGACGGATTCGCGCCCGAGCATCGCATCCTCGCGGAGGCGCATCGTCGATTTCCCCACCTGCGTATCGGCCGCACCGGGCAGGTCATGGAGGCGCTGGTCCCGGCCGTTCTGGAGCAGAAGGTGCACGGGGTCGCTGCCTTCGCGGCATGGCGCTACCTGCTCTCGAAGTTCGGCGAGCCGGCACCGGGACCGGCGCCCGCGGGGATGCGGGTACCGCCGCCCGCCGAGGTCTGGCGGCGGGTGCCGTCCTGGGAGTTCCACCGGGCGAACGTGGATCCGAAGCGCTCCAAGACGATCGTGCGGAGCGCCGCCCTGGCCGACAAGCTCGAACCGATCGTGTCCATGACGAGGGAGGATGCCGAGCGCCGGTTGCGCCACGTTCCCGGAATCGGCGTGTGGACCGCGGCCGAGGTGATGCAACGGGCGCTGGGAGATGCGGACGCTCTGTCCGTCGGCGACTACCACCTGGCGTCGGTGATCGGATGGACGTTGACGGGGGCACCGATGACGGACGACGAGATGCTCGAGTACCTGGCGCCGATCCGGCCGCACCGCTATCGCGCGGTACGTCTGCTCGAGGTCAGCGGAACGGCCCTGCGCCCGAAGTTCGGTCCGCGCACCGTGGTCACCGACCACCGCCATCACTGACGGACGCTGCGAGGTGTGTGCACACAGGTACGAGGTGTGTGCACACAGGTACTGGTGAGCCCACACGATCTCCCGCACGCAGGAGCGGGTGTTCGGTTCACGCAGGCTGTGTCCACGCGGCTGCGGGAACAACCGGGGTACAGTTGAAGTTGAAGCTTCAAGCTAGCGACAACGCCTCGATCCGAAGGGACCTCTCATGGCCATCTCCCGTCTGAACCACGCCGTGCTCTACGTGCGCGACGCCCAGCGCAGCGCACGCTTCTACTCGGACGTGCTCGGTTTCCGCGTCGTCATGTCCATGGGCGATCGCGCCGTGTTCGTGCAGGCGCCGGACAGCACGAACGACCACGACCTCGGCCTGTTCTCCGTCGGCGACGGAGCGGGCGCGTCCCCGGCCGGCCGCAGCACCGTCGGGCTCTACCACCTGGCCTGGGAGGTGCAGACGCTGTCCGATCTCGTCGACCTGCGGGAGAAGCTGGCCACCGCGGGCGCACTGGTCGGCGCATCCGATCACTCGACGTCCAAGAGTCTCTACGGCCAGGATCCCGACGGCATCGAGTTCGAGATCGCCTGGCTCGTTCCCGCGGACCGCATCGACGACGCCGTCCTCCACGGTCGTTCCAGCATCGCTCCGCTGGACCTCGACGCGGAGATCGCTCGTTACGGCGCCGACACCACGGGCGGCATCGGCGTCAGCACGGCGGCGCTGTCCTGACGGACGCCTCTCACCCGGTGCCGGGCGGAAATAGCGACGGCTCACAGGTGTTGCACCGAACATGACTCGTATCGGAACCTCGGACCTGGACGTCTTCCCGCTCGCACTCGGTGCCAACACCTTCGGATGGACGAGCGACGAGCCGGACTCGCACCGCATCATCGAGGCCTTCCTCGGAGCCGGTGGTTCGCTGATCGACACCGCGGACTCGTACTCCGCCTTCGCCCCCGGCAACTCGGGCGGCGAGTCGGAGACGGTGATCGGGAACTGGTTCACCTCGACGGGCCGACGCGACGACGTCGTCCTGGCCACCAAGGTGAGCCAGCACCCGCAGTTCAAGGGTCTGGCCGCGGGCACGGTCGCTGCCGCGGCCGACGCGTCGTTGCAGCGCCTGCAGACCGATCGCATCGACCTCTACTACGCACACTTCGATGACGCGGACACCCCGCTCGAGGAGACGGTGGCCGCCTTCGACTCACTCGTGAAGGCCGGCAAGGTGCGGTATGTCGGCATCTCCAACTACACGGCGGAGCGCGCGCGGCAGTGGATCGACATCGCACAGCGCGAGGGGTTCGACGCACCCGTGGCGCTGCAGCCGCACTACAACCTGGTGCATCGCCGCAGCTACGAGCCGGAGCTGATGGAGGTCGCCGAGAAGAATCTGTTGGGCGTCTTCCCGTACTTCGCGCTCGCCTCGGGCTTCCTGACGGGCAAGTACCGCACGCGCGAGGACATCGAGGGCACACCCCGTGCAGCGATGACGTCCGGCTACTTCAGTGACGCCGGCCTCGAGGTCGTCGGTGCGCTCGCCGACATCGCGGACGCTCACGGCTCCGCGATCCCCACCGTGGCACTGGCGTGGCTGCTCTCCCGCAACGGCATCGTGGCACCCATCGCCAGCGCGAGCCGTCTCGAACAGCTCGCGTCCCTGACGGACGCCTCGACGTTGTCGCTGACCGCCGACGAGCTCGACCGTCTGACCGCATTGTCGGACAAGGTCGGCGAGTAGCGTCGTCTCGGTGGTCACGCCGAGACGAGAGCGCAACCCCGAGGGCCGGCCGCAGAACGGCCGGCCCCGCGACGGGCTCGGACGTCCCCTGCCCCGCGGAGCCGAGGGCGTCGAGCGCATTCCGGACGACGTCCAGCTCCCGCCGGTCGAGTCCCTGGTCCGTGCCCAGCAACTCCTCGACGACGGCATGCCCTTCCACGCGCACGAGATCCTCGAAGGCACGTGGAAGATCAGTACGCCAGGGGAACGTGCACTGTGGCAGGGCCTGGCCCAGCTCGCCGTCGGTCTCACCCACCTGCTGCGTGGGAATCGCGTGGGAGCCACCTCGCTGTTGACGCAGGGACGTGATCGCATCGGGACGTACGCCGACGCACCCCACGACATCGACATCGCGGGCCTGATGCGGTGGGCCGACCTCCTGGTGGCTGCGCTGGACCGCGGGGAGTCCCCCGTTCCGACAGTCCCGCACCTCACGCATCGCCGACAGTTCACCTGACCGTCACACGGATCGGGAACACATCGCGGCCGCACGGTGCTGCACCCCGGGTGACGACAGACTCCCGCACCACCTCGGCGACTCCCGGCACGGCCGTCGGTACCTCCGACCAGCCGGCCGCACCCTCCAGGCTTCGCACCATCCTGGTTCTCGGCGCCCTCGTCGCGCTGGGGCCGCTCACGATCGACGTCTACCTCCCGGCGCTGCCCGCGATCACCGAGGACCTCGGGTCCACGAATGCCGCGGTGCAGTTCACCCTCACCGGCACCCTCATCGGACTGGCCGTGGGACAGCTGGTGATCGGGCCGCTCTCGGACTCCCTGGGACGTCGACGGCCCCTCATCGCCGGAACGATGATCCACATCGTCGCGTCGCTCCTGTGCATGATCGCTCCGACCGTCGGCGTCCTGGGTGTGACCCGAGCCCTGCAGGGCTTCGGTGCCGCCGCCGCCATGGTCATCGCGATCGCCATCGTCCGCGACCTGTTCGACGGCAGGGCCGCCGCCACCGTGATGTCGCGTCTGGTCCTGGTCATGGGCGTCGCGCCGATCGTGGCACCCAGCCTCGGCAGCCTCGTCCTCATCCACGGGTCGTGGCGCGGCGTGTTCGCCGGGCTCGCGGTCGTGGGTGCCGCCCTCATGCTCGTGGCGATGTTCCTGCTGAAGGAGACGCTCCCCGAGGAGCGTCGTCGACCCAACGAGTTCCTGCCCGTCCTGCGCACCTACGGATCGTTGCTCGGCGACCGACGGTTCGTGGTTCTCGTTCTCGTGGCCGGCCTCGGTATGTCCGCGCTGTTCGCCTACATCTCCGGCAGCTCGTTCGTGCTGCAGGACGGCTACGGACTCGGCGAGCAGCAGTTCGCCCTGGTGTTCGGCATCGGCGCCGTCGCACTGATCAGCGCGTCGCAACTCAACGTCCTGGCGCTGCAGCGCTTCACCCCGCAGCGGATCGTCACCGTGGCACTGGTCGCGATGGCCGTGTCCGGCGCCGCCCTCATCGTCACCACGACCACCGGATTCGGCGGCATCGTCGGATTCATGGTGCCCGTGCTGTTCGTGCTGGCGTCGGCAGGATTCGTCATGCCCAACTCCCCGGCGCTCGCCCTGTCACGCCACGGTGAGGCCGCCGGCACCGCCGCCGCTCTGCTGGGTGCCGCGCAGTTCGGCATCGGTGCGCTCATCGCGCCCCTGGTGGGCGTCCTCGGCAACGACGGCCCGGCCATGGCCATCGCGATGACCGGTGGCGCGACCATCGCGCTGCTCGCTCTCGCGAGCGTCCGGTCCGAGAAGCCGGTACCCGCCGACGCGGTCTGACTCAGAGCGAGCGGAGGTACGCGACGTCGTCCTTCATGCCGTCAGCGGGCGTCTCCAGCATCACCGGAGCGTCCGCCGAGGCGGCGACGGCGGCCAGCACCTCGGCCTCGATCTCGCCGCTCTCAAGATTGGCGTGACGGTCGCGAGCCGAATCGAACTCGTCGCGAGAGTTGTTCAGGTGCACCAGGTCGATGCGTCCGGTGATCGCCTTGACGCGCTCCACGGCGTCCACGAGGTCCTCGCCGCCGGCCCAGGCGTGGCACGTGTCGAGGCAGAACCCTGCTCCGAACTCCCCGACGGCGTCCCAGAGGCGAGCGATGGCGTCGAAGCGCCGCGCCATCGCGAAGTCGCCGCCGGCGGTGTTCTCGATCCAGATCGGAACCGCGAATCCACCGGACTCCGCCTGCCGTTCGAACAGCTTGCGCCAGTTGGCCACTCCCTCGGCGGGATCCTCCCCGTCGCGAACGTGTCCACCGTGGACCACCAACCCGAGGGCACCGATCTCTGCGGCCACGTCGGCCTGCTGCGCGACGGCCTTGCGGGACGGGATGCGGATGCGGTTGTTCAGGCTCGCGACGTTGATGACGTAGGACGAGTGGACGACGATGTCGACCGCACTGTCCCGGACCGCCTCCAACCCCGAACCGACGACGGGCTTGTTCCACTTCTGCGGGTCCGTGAGGAACAGTTGCACCAGGTCGACGTCGAGATCCTCGGCCTCGCCGAGCGGGTTCTCCGAGTTGCGGACGTGTGCACCGATACGCATGTCCCGACCTTACTCGAGCGGACCCAGCTCCTCGTCGAGTACTCGCTGCACCACCCGCATCGCTGCGAGCGCCGCCGGCGCGCCGCAGTAGCCACTGGCGTGGACCACGGACTCCACGATCTCCTCGCGGGTCAGACCGTTGGTGAGTGCGCCCCGGATGTGCCCGCCGAGCTCCTGCTCGGCCCGGAGGGCGATCAGCATGCCGATGTTCAGCAGGCTCCGACTCCGTCGGTCGAGGCCCGGCCTGTTCCACACGGCGTCCCACACGTGCTCGGTGACGTGGCGTTGCAACGCTTCCGAGTCGGTGCCCGTGCTGTTCTCGAGGGCGGCCGCGACGAAGGTATCGCCCATCACCTCGCGGCGGACCGCGAGACCGTCCCGATAGGCATCACTCACTGCAGCGTCACCACGACTTTGCCTGTGGCGGTCCGGTTCTCAAGAGATGCGATGGCCTCGCCGGCCTTGTCGAGTGGGTACACCACCGGCTCCGGCGCCACCAGCGCGCCCGAGGCGAACAGCGGCTCGAGCTCGGCCCACTGCGTCGTCGTGTAACCGGGCCGGCTCATCCACCACGCACCCCATCCGGCGCCGACGACCTCGACGTTGCTCAGCAGCAGTCGGTTGACCTTGACCGTCGGGATGTCGCCACCGGTGAAGCCGATGACCACGAGTCGACCCGCAGGCGCCAGCGATCGGATGCTGTCGGTGAAGCGATCCCCACCGACGGGGTCGATGACGATGTCGACTCCGCGGCCACCGGTGAGTTCCTTGACCGTGTCCTTCCAGCCCTCGCCGTTCGGGCCCTGCAGCATCACCACATCGGTGGCGCCCGCGGCGCGAGCGACCTCGGCCTTGGCCTCGCTGCTCACCACCGCGATGGTGCGTGACGCTCCCAGTACCGGGGCGAGTCGCAGCGTCGATGTCCCGATGCCGCCACCGGCGCCGTGGACCAGGACGGTCTCGCCCTCGGCCAGACGTCCGCGCTCGCGGAGGGCGAAGTGCACCGTCAGATCGTTGAAGAGCAGTCCCGCACCGGCCTCGAACGAGACGGCGTCGGGCAGCGCGAAGACGAGGTCGGGGGTCGCCACCGCCACCTCGGCAATACCGCCGCCGAATCCGGTCAGCGCCGCCACTCGGTCACCGGGCGCGAATCCCGAGCCCTCGGGCGCGGACCGCACGACACCGGCGACCTCGCTTCCGGGCACGAACGGCAGGTCCGGCTTGTACTGGTAGAGCCCACGACTGAGCAGTGCGTCGGGGAAGGCCACGCCGGCCGCACGCACGTCGATCACCACGCCGTCGCCGGTGGGCTCGTCGAGATCGGTGAGGGTGAGGGCTTCGGGGCCTTCGAGGGTGGTCACCTGCACTGCGCGCACGGACTGTCCTTTCGCCGGTCGACGGTCGAGGGGTGGTGCGAGTCGACTCGGGCCTCAGGTTACAAATAACCCGCCGTCGCCGGTGCGCTGGGTCACACAGCAGTACGAGCGGCGCCCACTGCAGAGTTCACGGCCTTCACCGTGCGCACGACGTCGCCCGCGGGAACCGGCCGCGCGATGTGGAAGCCCTGCACCGCGTCGCATCCGAGTCCGCGCAGCACGTCGAGGGTGTGTTCGTCCTCGACGCCCTCGGCCACGATGTGCAGACCCATGCTGTGCGCGAGAGCGATGGTGGATCGGACGATCGCGAGGTTGGCGGAGTCCGACGCGAGCGAGGTGACGAAGGACCGGTCCATCTTCAGCTGCTGCACCGGAAGCGACGCCAGGTACGTCAAGGAGCTGTACCCCGTGCCGAAGTCGTCGATGGAGAGTGAGACTCCCTGCGCGCGAAGCGCTTCGAGCGTGTCGATGGATCGTTCGGGATCGGTCATCGCGGACGACTCGGTGACCTCGAAGACGACGGCGTGCCCGGGAAGGCCGTGGTCGTCCAGAGCCGTTCGCACTCGGGACGCCAGGGAGGAGTCCACGAGATCCCGGACGGAGAGATTGACGGCCACGTCGATGTCCAGTCCCGCCAGCCGCCAGCGTCGGCACGCGGCCATCGCCGTGTCGATGACGAACGAGGTGACGGCCGGGAGCATGCCGGTCTGCTCCGCACTCGGCAGGAACGCGGCCGGCAGCAGCAGCCCCTCGCGCGGATGTCGCCACCGCAGAAGGGCTTCCATTCCCGACACGGCTCCGGTGCGCAGGTCGAGGCGGGGCTGGAAGAACACCTCGAGCTCACCTCCCGTGATGGCGTCCTCCAACTCGCCCATCCTCCGGAGCTGATCGATCCTGTCGATGTCCATCGTGTGGTCGTAGACGGCCAGTCGCGGTTGCCGGGACTTCGCGGCCACCACGGCGGCGTACGCCCGCTGCACCAGCTCCTCGGATCGTGGGTGCGGCGTGTCGGTCGACAGTGCCACGGCCACACTGCTTTCCAGCGTCAGCTTCATGTCCCGCACCTCGAGCGGGGCCCCGACCGCGCGTTGCGCAGCGATCGCGACCGCCACGGCGTCGTGCCTGTCGACGGGGCCCGGCAGGACGAGGGCGAACTCGTCACCCCCGAGACGTCCCACCGTCGCCGACGAGTCCACCGTGTCGACGAGTCGGCGACCGATCTCGGTGAGCACCTGATCTCCCACCGCGTAGCCGAAGGTCTGGTTGATGTCGGAGAACCGGTTGAGATCCACCAGCACCAGGGCCACTCCGTCGCGGCCCTCCGGACCGAGGATCTCGTGCAGCCGACGCCCGAGCCGGCCGCGGTTCGCCAGTCCCGTGACGGAATCGGTGTCGGCCGCAAGGCGCAGTGCCCGCGACTGTCGTTGCAGCAGTGTCAGGAACGAGGTCATCCGCACGGCGCCGAGGACGACGATGATCGAGGCGGCGATCACCACCGCGGGCCCCCAGCGAGTGACCGGAGTGCCGCGCATCAGTTCGATGCTCATGACGACCGGCGTCATCGCCACGGCCGAGGTCAGCAGGATCAGTCGAGCCATCCCCGTCTGCGCACGACTGATGGTGCTGACACGCGGACGCTCGTCATGTCGCAACGCCGCCGCACCGAAGAGCACGTAGGACGCGAGCCAGCAGACGTTGAGGATCGTGCTCTCGGCGGGACCGTCCGCGACCACCACGTACGAGGTGTAGTCGGCGACCACCATCAGTGCCGTGGCCGCACCCAGCAGCCAGTGGGTGGTGGAGCCCGCGCGTCGCTTCAACACGACGAAGACGAGCAGTACCAGCAGGAAGACGTCGATCTCGGTGTAGAAGATGCCGAGCCACGTTCCGGCGTCGGGCACGCGCTCGCCTCGGGGACCGGACACCACGACCCAGGACGCGAGACCCACCCCCGCGGTCATGATCGCGGCTTCGAGTCCGTCCGCCGGACTCAGCATCGGGGTCCCCGAACTGCGGACCGACAGCAGGGCCACGACGATGAGGAGGTACCCCAGGACGTAGGCGGCGTCCGCCACCGACGGGAGAGGTACGACGCCGCCCGAGTTCTCCATCACCGCGATCGCGATGTCGCCGACGACCCAGAACGACAGCGCCGTCGCGACGATCCACCACGAATGGGTGCTCACCTTGCGGTGTGCGCGGATGCCGACAGGAATGGACGCCACCGCACCCACGGCGATGACGCAGTACAGCACGCTGGACACCACGCCGGGCGGAAGCGTCGCGTACACGGCGATCGCGAGCGCACCGACCACGAGAAAACGGGTCGGCGAGGACATCGAGACCATGCTGCCTCTCTCGTGACCCCGACCGACATGGACGGAATGAATGTACCGCCGCAGACGGGCGCGCATCGCGGAAATCCCGCGAAGAGAGCGCGGTCACCAAGTGAATGGTCACTAACCGAATACGGTAAACTGGCTGCTCGCGACCGACGACAGGTGGGAGGCCCGGGTGGTGAACCGTATCGCGGCGGGCTCCGCGTCCACCGAACGTTCACGGATGAAGGCCGAGCGCCGCAGCGCACTGGTCGACGCCGCCGCCGTCCTCGTCGCGGAGCGCGGGTACCACGGTCTACGACTCGAGGACCTCGGCGCCGCGGTGGGGATCAGCGGTCCCGCCGTGTATCGCCACTTTCCGAACAAGGAAGCCGTCCTCGTCGAACTGCTGGTGGGAATCTCCGAGTACCTCCACGCCGGTGGGGAAGAGGTCCTGGCGCGACGGTCGGCACCGCTGCCGACGCTGCACGAACTGGTCGCGTTCCACCTCGACTTCGCCATGACCTCGCCGCGCCTCATCGAGATCCAGTTCCGCGATCTCGCGAACCTGCCGACCGACGCCCAGCGTTCGGTGCGCTCGCTGCAGCGCCGCTACGTCGAGATCTGGGTCCGCACCCTGCGGGAACTGGACTCGGACTGCTCCGAGGACGACGCTCGCGTCCAGGCTCACGCGGCGTTCGGTCTGCTCAACTCCACTCCGCAGTCGATGGGCCGCGTGCCCGCGTCGCTGCTCCGACACCGTTTGTCCACCATGGCTCTGACCGCTCTGGGGATCGACCCCGCCGCATCCACCATCACATCTGCCCCCACCAGTGAGGAAACAGCATGACCGCACCTTCCGGCACCACGTCCGTCATCGTGGCCGGTGCCCGCACTCCCATCGGCCGTCTGCTCGGATCGCTGTCGACCCTCTCCGGCTCGGACCTCGGCGGCGTCGCCATCGCCGGCGCCCTCGAGAAGGCCGGGATCAGCGGTGACCAGGTCCAGTACGTCATCATGGGCCAGGTCCTCACGGCCGGCGCAGGCCAGATTCCCGCACGCCAGGCCGCCCACGCCGGCGGCATCCCCCTCAGCGTTCCTGCCCTGACCATCAACAAGGTGTGTCTGTCCGGTGTCGACGCCATCGCCCTCGCCGACCAGATGATCCGCGCCGGAGAGTTCGACATCGTCGTCGCCGGCGGCCAGGAATCGATGTCCCTCGCCCCGCACATGCTCGAGAAGAGCCGCAGCGGATTCAAGTACGGCGACGTCACCATGAAGGACCACATGGCCTACGACGGCCTGTACGACATCTTCACCGACCAGGCCATGGGCGCCCTCACCGAGGACCGCAACGCCGACACCCGTTTCGTCACCCGCGAGGAGCAGGACGCCTTCGCCGCCGCGTCGCACCAGCGCGCCGCCGCAGCCTGGAAGAACGGCGTCTTCGACGACGAGGTCGTTCCCGTCAGCATCCCGCAGCGCAAGGGTGATCCCGTCGTCGTCACCAGCGACGAGGGCATCCGCGCCGACACCACCAGCGAGAGCCTCGCCAAGCTCCGCCCGTCGTTCGACAGGAACGGCACCATCACCGCCGGCTCCGCGTCCCAGATCTCCGACGGCGCCGCTGCCGTCGTCGTCATGAGCCGCGCCAAGGCCGAGGAACTGGGACTGACCTGGCTCGCCGAGATCGGCGCCCACGGCGTCGTCGCCGGACCCGACTCCTCGCTCCAGTCCCAGCCCGCCAACGCCATCACCACCGCCTGCGCCAAGGAGGGCATCGCCCCGACCGACCTCGACCTCGTCGAGATCAACGAGGCGTTCGCCGCCGTCGGCATCGTCTCCACCCGCGAACTGGGCATCGACCCCGAGAAGGTCAACGTCAACGGCGGCGCCATCGCCATCGGTCACCCCCTCGGCGCGTCCGGCGCCCGCATCGCCCTGCACCTCGCACTGGAGCTGCAGCGACGCGGCGGCGGAGTCGGCGCCGCAGCACTGTGCGGTGGCGGTGGACAGGGCGACGCCCTCATCCTGCGGGTTCCCGCAGCCGAGTAGCCGGTTCCACACCCAAAGCGTGCAGGTCGGCGCTAGTCGGCCTGCGCCCTCAGGTACCGCCCGAAGTGGGGGACGGTGAAGCCGATCGACCCGCGCTCGGCGGAGTAGATCAGTCCCTTCTTGATCAACCCGTCGCGTGCGGGGGACAGCGACGCAGGTTTCCGTCCGAGTTCCACGGCGATCTTCGACGTGGAGACGGGACCGTCGTCGCCGGACAGGTCGGCCATCGCTCGCATGTACTCGCGTTCGGCGGGAGTTGCTCTCTCGTAACGGGATCCGAAGAACCCGACGGCCAGCTCGTCCTCGGCCGTCGGTGCTGCGACCCGCACGTCGTGGACCGTGATCGGGCTGTCCGCGGCCAGATCCCACGT
The DNA here is from genome assembly GCF_030208955.1 of Rhodococcus sp. MEB041. NCBI lineage: Bacteria > Bacillati > Actinomycetota > Actinomycetes > Mycobacteriales > Nocardiaceae > Rhodococcus > Rhodococcus sp. MEB041. Next base: position 231,912 of record NZ_JARVSZ010000003.1, on the reverse strand, counting down.
CGCCTTGCCGTACGCCTGAACGAAGTAGGGGTACCCGTCCGCGGCCTCGTACAGCGCGTCGAGTGCCTCGCTCGTGTACTCGACGTCCTCCCGCTCGGCCGGTGCGATGAGGGCGCGGTCCGCCGAAGCGCGGTCCAGGCGGTCGATGCGGTGGTAGCTGAACAGGCGCTCGGAGTAGCTCTTCGACGCGGACAGCACCGCAGGCAGGTGGGGAAGACCGGCGCCGACGACGATCAGCGGAGCCGCATCCTGGCTCAGTTCGTGGCACGCCCCGCAGATCGCGGAGATGTCCTCCGCCGCGAGGTCCTGCATCTCGTCGATGAAGATGGCGATACCGACGCCGACGTCCCGAGCCAGCGACGCGGCGTCGAGCAGCAGTTCGACCAGGTCGATCTCGATGTCACCGGTGTCCGCGCGCCCCTTGAGGGCGGGCGCGTCGATGCCGGGCTGCCACTTGTCCCGCATGCCCTTGTCTGCGGACGCACGAAGAGCGAAGGACTTCAGCACACCGAGGAACTGGTCCACGCGTTCGGGATCGCGATGCGCCACCGCGATCTCCCGCACTGCCATGTGCAGCGCCGACGACAGCGGTCGCCGCAGGTCCTGGTCGGGGCGGGCCTCGATCTTCCCGGTTCCCCACTTCCGCGAGATCGCGGCCGATCGCAGGTGGTTCAGCAGCACCGTCTTGCCGACGCCGCGCAACCCGGTGAGCACGACACTGCGTTCGGGCCGACCGCGCGCGATGCGCTCGAGCACCACGTCGAACGCGTCGAGTTGCTTGGACCTGCCGGCGAGCTCGGGTGGCCGCTGGCCGGCGCCGGGTGCGTACGGATTGCGAACGGGGTCCATGGCGTGACGGTAGCAACGTCGGTAGCGTTCTCTGCCCTTCTCTAGCGCGTGTCCTAGAACCGAACAGAGAGCAATCGAGAACCGGACCCTTGCCTGTGACGCCGCGACGCAGCTACTCTGGGGCCATGTCGCGCATTCTCGTAGTTCACCGCAGCGGGGTCTGATCTCGGACCGACCCCCCGCTGCGGGTCGAACGAGCGCCCGTCGGTCCTTCCTCTCACCGGAAAGACCCCAGCGACATGAGCACCAGCGCACATTCCCTCACCGAACACTTCTCACACAGTTCCGCTGCCATTCACGCCTCGTCGGCTCTGCCGCACGGGTTGCGCGCGGAGGCTGACGGCATGTCCTTCGCGGAGTTCGTCCACACCTACTCGCCCACCTCGGGCCCCATCCGGCTCGGTTCCGCAGAGTGCGCGCCGAAGGGTGCGGGCAGGTTCGAGTTCACGGCCACCCTCGCCATCGGCGACACCATCCGCAGTTCGTCGATCGTCTGCCACGGGCCCGCCGAGGCCATGACGTCGATGCTCTACGACGCCGGCGTCAACCTCGAGATCTTGTCGTTCCACCAGCAGATCACCGAGACGGGATACGTCACCTACATCCGCGGACAGCAGGATCACCGCACCGCGTGGGCCATGGGGACGGGCTCGGATCCGACAGAGTCGACCGCCAAAGCCCTTGTCGCTGCGGCTAATCGGATGCAGAACCAGTAGTCGGCGATCACACGGCTCTCACGAGCCCGGCGCAGTCGATCTGATGGCGGCCAGCATCGCGGACTGATACCGACGAATGGTTGCTCGGTCGTCGTCCGACAACTCGGAGAGTTGCGTGGCCGCCCTGAGGATCAGCGGGCCGAAGAACTCTGTGCCCAGTCGCTCTGCCTTGTCGGTGACCCTCAGGGCCACCTTGCGGCGGTCACCGACGACCGACTGCCGTTCGACGTGGCCGGCGAGTTCGAGCCTGTCGACGAGTGCCGTCGCGGTCGCCGAGGTGATTCCCAGCTGCGTCCGCAGCCAGGACGGAGTAGCCGTTCGACCGGCACGAGCAGCATCGAGAAGAACGATCAATGCCCGCACGTCGGTGCTGTGCATGCGGTGCTTCTCGGCGAATCCCGCACCCAGCAGATCGAGCTCGACGACGAGCGCACGCAGGCCGTGCACCAGGTCCATGACGTCCGTGTCCACCGAAGGGGTTGCATCGACTTCGTCCACGGCATCAGTATGTCACCTATCGTATTACTCGACCATCGAGATAACGGGGTGCCGCATGACAGACGCGATGCAGACGTTCCATCGATCGCCCGAGGGGCGGGAGTTCGCTGCGGCCTACGACCGCGTACTCGGGACGTGGCCGGCGGAAACGACCACGACGATGGTGCCGACACGATTCGGCGACACCCATGTCACCTCGGCCGGTCCCACCGACGGTCGCCCTGTCGTACTGCTCCCCGGATCCGGGGCTACCTCGATGGCCTGGACCGGCCAGGCGACCGAACTGAGTCGTCGCCACCGAGTGGTCGCGGTGGACATTCTCGGTGACGTGGGGCGATCGGTTCCGGCGGGTGAACCCGCGAGGAACGTCGACGACCTCATGCTGTGGTTGGACGATGTGTTCGCCGGGTCGGCACTGCGGCGACCGTCGATTCTCGCTCACTCGTACGGCGCGATGATCGCTCTGGCGTTCGCTCTCCGTCGGCCGGCCGACGTCGACCGCCTCGTCCTGCTCGATCCGAATTCGTGCTTCGCCGGCATGCGCGCCGCCTACCTGGCTCATGCGTTACCGCTCCTGCTGCGACCGTCGGAAGAGCGACAGAGACGATTCACGGCGTGGGAGACGGGCGACGCAGTTCTCGACGCCGACTTGTCCCGACTGTCCGAACTCGGAACAGCCCATCACCCTCGTCGTCGGCCCATCGTTCCGAGGCGGCCGAGTTCTTCGGCGCTGCACTCGCTCCAGGCGACCACGACGGTCGTTCTCGCCGGGTCCAGCCGGATTCACGACAGTGCTGGGGTGCGAGATCGCATCCAGAAGAACTGGCCGTCGATCAGTACCCGAATCCTCGACGGCGCCACCCATCACACGTTCCCGGACTCACCTAGAGCAGAACTCGGCGTCGCGATTCACGACGCTCTGACGAGGTAGCGACAGCCGTCGGCACACGTCCGTCAGGACAGGAATCGCGCGATCGCGTCGTCCCACTCCCGGTCCCGACGACGGTCGTAGACGCGGGCGAAGACGCTGCGCACGATCACGAGCACGATCGCCACGAGCGCGAGAAGCGCTGCGGCGCCGAAGATGCTGACCACCACGACGTCGACCCCGGTGGGCGGGGGTGCGATGCGACGACCGTCCGCGTCGACGGTGATGGTCACCTCGGTACCCGACGGACTCTGCGCCGCAACAGGAACCGACCCGACGTGCTTCACGCCGTCGGAGGACCAGGTCGCGGGAGCCAACACGGTGGGAGTGACCGCCGCGAATTCGTCCGACGCCACCGGCGCCACGGCGTCCGCGGTGGTCGTGGCGAGCACCGACGAGGACGACGTCACGGCGTCGGCCGCCATGGTCTGCTGATCGTGGTAGAGGCTGACGCCCATCACGGCGACGAACGGGACGGCGAGCAGGAACAGCGTCACGAGAAGACGGTGCAGTCGAGCCTCCGCGCGGTCGACGCCTCGAACGAGCGGGTTGCGCGGTGTGCGCGCCACGGGCCGCCGAGTGTCGTCGGTCCCGCGCTCCGCCCTCTTGGAATTGTCCGCCATCGTCTCGTGTCCTGCCTGCGTCACGGACCCCGTGCGCCGTGACGGCGGCGGGTGTCCTGCGTGTCCGACCTTCTGTCCAGCGTCCGCGCAGCGTGTGACCTCGGCAAGGTCGTTCGCGTCACGTCACATGTGTTCTCGCTTACCCGAGGTGCTTTACTGTTACCAGTTGTCATACTAAGATTTGTGTGAACGAAGCCACACCGGAAGGACCCGACATGACCGCCGATGCCGACAATCTCGTGCTGCAGGCGCGCGACGTGCACTTCGACTGGGACGACCTGCCGATGCACTGGATCCCGGGTGAGCCGTTCTCCACACACGCGCTCAACGTCCTGCACCTGCTCCTCCCCGCCGGGGAGGAATGGTTCGTCGAGACGTTCCGCCAGGCGCTCCCGTTCATCGAGGACGAGAAGCTCCGCGAGGACGTCATCGGGTTCATCGGCCAGGAGGCCATGCACTCGTCGGCGCACTCCGGCGTCCTCGAGCACCTGCAGCGCAGCGGACTCGATCCGACGCCGTTCACCGACCAGATGAACTGGGTCTTCGGCAAGGTCATCGGCCCTCGACCCATCACCAGCAGCCGCGAGAAGAACTACCTCGTCGAGCGCCTGGCGATCATCGCGGCCATCGAGCACATCACCGCGTTTCTCGGCGACTGGGTTCTGAACGCCGAGGGGCTCGACCGCGCCAACATCCACCCGACCATGCTCGACCTGCTGCGATGGCACGGGTCCGAGGAGGTCGAGCACCGCTCTGTCGCCTACGAGACGATGCGCTACTTCGATCGCCGCGAGGTCCGACGCCTTCGCACCCAGGCACTCGCGGCACCGCTGCTGGTCTACCTGTGGATCCGCGGAACCCGCTTCCTCATGCAGAACGATCCGCTTCTCGCCGACGGACCGGCGTCCCGGCGCCGTCCCACGCCACTCGCCTGGCGCCGCGCGGCGAAGAAGGGCACCGTGCCGGGGCCTGTCGATCTCGGCCTGCGGCTCTCGCGCTACTTCCGTCGCAGCTACCACCCCAGCCAGGAGGGCTCGACGGCGCAGGCCGTCGCCTATCTGGCCTCCTCGCCCGCGGCGCGGGCAGCGTCGCGATGATCGACGCACCACGCGACCTCCGCGGACGGCCTCGTGGCGACCGGGCCCTCGGCCTGATCGGCCTGGTCGTCGGCAACTACCTCGGCGCGATGTCGCGTGTCCCCTACGACCCTCGGGTGGCCCTGCGTCCCCCGGACACCGCGGCCACACTGACGGTCGCGAGTGTCACGCCGGTGACCAGCGACGGCGATGTCGCGCAGATCGATCTCGTCGACGCGGGCGGATCGTCCCTGCCGGCCTGGCAGCCGGGCTGCCACATCGACGTGCACCTGGAGGGTGACGCGACGTCGGGACCGCTCCGGCGGCAGTACTCGCTGTGCGGCGACCCCGCCGACACGACGCGGTACCGCATCGCCGTCCGACGCATCGGCACCGTCTCGGAGCGGATGCACGCCCTGCGCCCCGGCGACACGGTGACGGTGCGCGGCCCCCGCAACGCCTTCCTGTTCGCGCAGGAACGCTCGGTGCACTTCGTCGCCGGCGGCATCGGCATCACCCCGGTCCTGCCGATGGTCCGCGCCGCTCGCGATCTCGGCCTGGACTGGACCTTCGTCTACTGCGGACGCTCCCGCGAGAGCATGCCCTTTCTCGACGAGATCGAGAGCTGGAATTCGCCGCGTGTCGCCGTCCGCACCGACGTCGAGGACGGACTGCCCACTGCCACGGACCTTCTGGGTCCGGCCGCCCGTGGCGGCGCGGTGTACTGCTGCGGACCGACGCCGATGCTGAACACCGTGCGCACGTCGTTCGCGGGCTGCGGCGCGTCTGCTCTCCACTTCGAACGTTTCGGGGCCCCACCCGTGGTGGGCGGTCGGCCGTTCACGGTCACACTCGCGAGAAGCGGTCGCACGCTGACAGTTCCCGCCGACAGGTCTGCACTGTCCGTCATCGTGGACGAGGACCCGACAGTCGCGTACTCCTGTCGCCAAGGCTTCTGCGGCACCTGCAAGGTGCGTGTTCTCGCGGGGACGCCCGAGCACCGCGAGACTCGACTGAGTCCCACCGAGCAGCAGGAACACATGCTGCCGTGCGTGTCTCGGGCAGACTCCGACCACCTCACGCTCGACGTCTGATGTCCCCCGCACACCCCACGTCCACCGATTCCGGAGCGTCCATGACCGTCACCCGCCCGTTCGAGTCCGAGCGTTCCACCGTGCGGAACGGTGACGTCGAGCTCGCCGTGTACACCGCCGGCGTGTCCGACGGCCCCACTCTCGTGCTGGTGCACGGCTGGCCGGACAATCACACTCTCTGGAACCACGTCGTCGGACTGCTCGCCGACCGCTACCGCGTCGTCACCTACGACTCACGCGGCGCCGGTGACTCCACGGTCCCCGCACGGACCCGCGGGTACCGACTCGACGCGATGGCCTCCGATCTGCGAGCGGTGATCGACGCGGTCAGTCCCGACGCCCCGGTCCACGTGCTCGGTCACGACTGGGGCGCGGTGGAGGCCTGGGAGCTCGTCGCCGAAGCCGATGCGCCGCTCCGCATCTCGTCCTACACGTCCGTGTCGGGACCCAACCTCGACCACCTCGCACTGTGGGCCCGCTCGCGGCTCCGTAGGCCCACACCGCGCAACCTGGCACAGGTGTTCGCCCAGACGCGAGCGTCCTGGTACACGGTCACCTTCCACGTCCCGCCGTTGGCTCGGGTGCGGATGTACCGCATGAAGCGCAAGGGCTGGACCCAGTTCATCGGCGAGTTCTCCGACGTCCCCGCCGCGATGGTGGAGGAGTCACCGACACTTCTCGACGACGCGTGGAACGGCCTGCGCATCTATCGAGCAAATCTTTTGCCGCGCTTCACCTCTCCGCGGCGTCGCTACGTCACCGTGCCCGTGCATCTGATCGTCAACACCCGTGACGCGGCGGTGCGTCCGTTCCACTACGAGGACACGCCGCGCTGGGTGGCCGACCTGTCGCGAACCGATCTCGATGCAGGACACTGGTCGCCGCTGTCGCATCCTTGGGACATCGCGCGCATCACGTCCGAGTTCGTCGACGGCATCGAGTCGCGGCGTCAGACCGCGTCGACGTAGACCCAGGCTCCATCGACGCGGGAGAACGTGCTGTTCTCCCGCTGCGAACCCGGTCGCCGGGCACCCGCGTCACGGAAGTGAGCCACGAACTCGACCGTGCCCGTGGTGTGCAGCATGCCGCCTCCGGTGGTGCCCAGGATCTCGAGCCCGGTCCACCGGCGGCGGTCGTCGAGGTCGAGCGCCGACGGTCGAGTATCGGGATGCCATGTGCGCAGCAGATACTCGGCGTCGAGCACCGTGAAGGCGGTGTACCGCGAGCGCATGAGCCGCTCGGCGGTCGGCGCACCGATCCGTCCCTCGAGCAAGGGTCCACAGCACTCGGACATCGGTAGGGGAGTGCCGCACGGGCAGGTGTCGGGCATGGCTGTAGACCCTACGGCCCTCGCAGCGAGTCGAGATGTGCCGCCAGCTCCGCCTCGGCCCACGCGCGGTTCTCGTCGTGTGGCGCGTGGACCAGGTGCAGCGCGAGTCCGTCCAGGAATGCATGAAGTCGACGCGCCTCGTCGGGTACCCGGTCGGACAGTGACGCGTAGTCGGTGTCGTTCTCGGCGAGTAGGTTCACCAGTCGCCTGCACCCCGCGGCCAGGTACTGGTGCGCCCGGTCGTAGGCGACGCGCATCGCGGCGTTCGTGAAGGCGAGAGCGCCCAGCGACATCTGCACCTCCATCTCGAGGCGACTCTCGTCGGTGAGCGGCAACAACTCTCGCAGACTCGCCTCGCAGTACTCGCGGGGTGACAGCTGCGGGTCGATGCGCTCCAGGCGTTCGACGACGCGTTCGGCTGCGTGTTCGAGGCAGAACGCTCGCAGGTCGTCCTGAGTGGGAAAGGAACGACGGAGGGAGGCCGTCGCCAGCCCGGCCTCCTCGGCCACGTTGCGCACCGACAGATCGAGCAGGCCGTCTCGACCGATGATGCGCCAGGCGGCGTCGGCGACGTCGCGTCGCCGCTGGTCGTGATCGATCAGTTTCGGCACTCCCTGAATGTACACAGTTGTGCTACTTTGTTGTGAACACGATCGTACCAACAAGGAGCGCTCATGGTTCTGGCAGTCATCGTCGCGTGCGAGATCGGATTCTGGGTGGCCATCGCCGCCGGCCTCACGCTCCGGTACGGCGCACGGCGACCTCGTGCCGGTGCCGTGGTTCTGGCCTGCGCCCCGGTCGTCGATCTCGTCCTGCTCTGCGCCACCGTCATCGACCTGCGGTCGGGCAGTACCGCCACGTGGCATCACGCGCTGGCCGCTGCCTACATCGGCTTCTCGATCGCGTACGGACACCGCATGATTCGCTGGGCAGACGTGCGAGTGGCCCACCACTTCCGCGGCGGGCCCGCGCCGGTTCGTCTCCACGGCGCTGCCTATGCGAGAGCGTGCTGGGCGGACGTGGTCAGAACCCTGATCGCCGTGGCCGTCACCGTCGGGCTGCTCGCCGGCCTCGTCGCGCTGGTCGGGTCTCCCGAGCGAACCGAGGCGCTGACGGCCTTCATGCCCGTGCCCCTCGTCGTGCTCGCCGTCGACGTCGTCGCCGCGATCACCTACACGGTGTGGCCACGACAGCCTCGACGGCGGGACATGGACGGTCGAGTCAGTTCGGCAGCATCCCGAGTCTCGTGACAGCCTCGCGCTCGGCCTGCAGTTCCGCGACGGAGGCGTCGATACGGCGCCGGGAGAACTCGCCGATCTCGAGTCCCTCCACGATCTGCCAGGCGCCGCCGGAGGACCGCACGGGGAACGAGGACACCAGTCCCTCGGGCACGCCGTACGCACCCGTCGACGGGAGTGCGACGGACGTCCAGTCGTCGGCGGGAGTGCCCAGGACCCAGTCGCGCACATGATCGATGGTGGCGTTCGCCGCGGAGGCAGCGGACGACGCACCGCGCGCCTCGATGATCGCGGTACCGCGGCGCGCCACCGTCGGCACGAAGACGTCCTCGAGCCAGGTGGTGTCCGCGGCGAACTCGGCGCCCGACCGGTCACCGACTCGCGCGTGGAAGATGTCCGGGTACTGCGTGGCGGAATGGTTGCCCCAGATGCTGACCCGCGAGATCTCACCCACCGGGACGTCCGCACGAGCGGACAGTTGCGCGACGGCGCGGTTGTGATCGAGCCGGGTCAGCGCGGTGAACCTGTCTGCGGGAATGCTGGGTGCGTGCGCCGCGGCGATGGCCGCGTTGGTGTTGGCGGGATTGCCCACGACGACCACCCGGATGTCGGACGCGGCGCCCGCCTCGAGAGCGGCGCCCTGCGGCCCGAAGATCGACCCGTTGGCCTCGAGCAGGTCGGCGCGCTCCATCCCCGCGGTACGAGGGCGAGCGCCGATCAGCAACGCGACGTTCGCGCCGTCGAAGGCGTCGACCGGATCGTCGTGGATCTCCACCGACCGCAGCAGGGGGAACGCACTGTCGTGCAGTTCCATGGCCGTGCCCTCGGCTGCGCGCAGTGCCGGCGGGATCTCGAGAAGCCGCAACGTGACGGACGTGTCCGGACCGAGCATCGCACCCGATGCGATGCGGAACAGTGCCGCGTAGCCGATGCTGCCGGCCGCGCCTGTGACGGTGACGATGCTGTGAGCCATGTGAACTCCTTCGTTCCCCTCGACCGTAGATCCGGCAGTCGACCGAGTGCACGGATGTGTGTCGGACAGCACCCGATCACCGTTCCATCGGGATCTCTCTCGATCTCTAGCACTGCGACTAGAAACATGAATATCGTCCTGTGCACGTCCGATTTGCCTGACCACCATTCCTCGTTCACAGTGACGCCATGACCCTGTCGGACAGTTGGGCCAGCAAACAGGCCACAGTGACGCGCGTGGGGGCGGCCGAGGCCGTCCTGCGCGAGCTGCGTTCGGCGATCGAGAGCGGCGAACTCGAGGTCGGCACCAAGCTCCCGTCCGAGGCCGCTCTCGCGACGCGCTTCGGCGTGAGCCGGTCGGTGGTTCGCGAGGCACTGCGCTCGACCACGGCTCTCGGACTGACGGAGACGCACACCGGCAAGGGAACGTTCGTCCTGGCGAAGACCGTCGAGACCGACAGAGTCTTCGGCAACCATTCCGTCGATTCCCTGCGCGAGGCCCGCCCGCACATCGAGATTCCTGCCGCCGCACTCGCTGCCGAACGGCGGACGCCGGAGCAGATGGACGCGATCCGCAGCCTGTTGAATCGGATGATCGCCGAGAACGATCCCAAGGAGTGGGTCCGTCTCGACGCGGAGTTCCATCTGCTCATCGCGACCGCGAGCGGCAACGACGTCTTCGCCGCCGTCATCACCGAGATCCGCGAGGCCCTGTCGCAGCAGTCCGAGATGGTGAACCTGCTGCCCGACCGTCGGCACCGGTCCAACGTCGAGCACGAGAGCATCGTCGACGCCATCGACTCGGGGTCCGGCGAGGCCGCGTCCGAGGCGATGAGCCGACACCTGACGCACGTGCAGGACGCACTCGGCCAGCTTCGCGGCCGATGACTCCCGTGGTCCGGACCCACCCTCGGCATCACTTAGAATGAGCAGGTCACAGCGCCGCACAGGCTCGCCCACCAGCACGTCGGGAAGGTCCACCATCACACAGCCGCCAGCCCTGCAGAACGTCGAGACGCCCGATGTCTACCTCGTCCCGCCCGACAGCGGCGAGATCGAACGGGCGCGCGTCGCGTCCGCGGCGTCCCGACATCGGTTGACCGAGCGCTCCGACATCGTGTGGGTCAAGGACAAGTTCGCACTGTCCATCACCACCACGACGCCCCACGAGGCGATGGTGGAGGACCTCCTGTTCGTCCGCGATGTGCTGGACGCGACCGCGATCGAGTACCTGCTCGTCCGCGGCAACGACGAGCGGCCCGTCATCGCCATCGACAGGCACGACAGGCCGACGTTGCGCGACGCCCTGGTCGCGGCCTGCGCGGACGAGCCGTTCTACTCCAAGCCGATGGACGTCAAGGGATCCCCGGCCCTGCTCATCGCGGACGGACTCCTGGCGTCGGCCACGCAGGCGCGGATCTTCCGGTTGTTCCGCCCTCGTGCGCACCGCCCGAGCGGGCTCTTCTACGGATCCGGCAAGGGCATCCAGATCGAACTGTGGGAGTTCTCGGACGACACGATCGTTCTCCCCGTCGAGAACTCGCTGACCCGACGCACCATCCGTCAGGACGAGGCGGTGCGTGGCACGGTCGAGCGCTTCGGCCGACACTGGCCGACCATCGAGAACATGTTCGCCGACCACGCGTCGGACATCGACTTCGACATCGACCTGATCTTCTCCTGGGTCGACGGCACCGACGTGGAGTGGCAGGCGGAACGCGCGGCGATGCTGCGTGAGGTCGTCGTGGGCGAGGGCGACGATCACGAGGCCCGCTTCCGCCAGATCGACGAACTCAAGTACGCCCTGCGCTCGGTACACCTGTACGCGCCGTGGATCCGGCGCATCTTCGTCGTCACCGACTCACCGAAGCCGGGGTGGCTCGACGATCATCCCGACGTCACGTTCGTGCGCAGCGAGGAGTTCTTCACCGACACCTCCGTGCTGCCCACCTACAACTCGCAGGCCGTGGAATGCCAGCTCCACCACATCGACGGTCTCGCCGAGCACTTCCTGTACTCGAACGACGACATGTTCTTCGGCCGCCCCGTCGGTCCCCAGATGTTCTTCTCACCCGGCGGCATCAGCATGTTCGTCGAGGCGGGAACCCGGATCGGACTGGGCGCCAACGACGAGCAGCGCAGCGGATTCGAGAACGCCGCGCGGGTCAACCGTCGCCTGCTCCACGACCGCTTCGGTCGCATCACCACGCGCCACCTCGAGCACGCTCCCGTGCCGCTCCGGCGCAGTGTGATGTTCGAGCTCGAGAAGGAGTTCCCCGACGAGTTCGCGGCCACGGCCGCCAGTCGGTTCCGCGCGAGCTCCAACATCTCGGTGACCAACTCGCTGTACCACTACTACGCCCTGCTCACCGGCCGCGCCGTGGTGCAGACGCAGGCCTCGGTCAAGTACGTCGACACGACGATGCGCAGTGGACTGCGGGACATGGACCGCCTACTCGCGAAGCGGTCGATGGACTTCTTCTGCCTCAACGACGGCAGCTTCCCCGAGATCGACGCCGACGAGCGCGCAGCGGCGGTGACGACGTTCCTGAGCACCTACTTCCCGGTGCCGGCGCCCTGGGAACACGCCGTCACACCGGTCGGCTGATCGCCACAGCTACGACTGCCGGCTGATCGCCTTCTGGGGAGCGTCGGCGATGACGACGCCGGCATCGTGCAGGCGCTGGGCGGCCTCGTCGGCCGACACGTAGGTGCCGACGGTGTCGCCCGTCCCGATGGGCACCACCGAGTGGACCACCGTGTCCTGGTACAGATGCACCAGGTTGTAGGCCTGCGCCCCGTCGCGCCCGCGTTGCGCACCCACCGGAACGTTGAGGTCCTGCGTGTAGCAGGTGGCCGACGCCACCGACACCGGGATTCCGGCGAAGGTCGCGGACGTGGAGTAGTGCAGGTGGCCCGCGAGGATCGCCCGCACGTCGCTGCCCGCGAGCACCTCCGCGAGCGAGTCCTGGTCGCGGAGTTCCACCAACACCGCGAGATCTTGCACGCAGGGAACCGGCGGATGGTGCAGCGCGAGCACTGTGCCGTCCGGCGCCGGCATCGCCAGTTCTGCTGCGAGCCATCGCAACTGTTCCGCGGAGATCTGGCCGTAGTGGTGGCCGGGGACGGTCGAGTCCAACGTGATGACTCGCAGCCCACCGATGTCGTAGACCCTGTCCACGGGCTCGGTCGATCCGCGCTCGTCGAGCAGGCCGCGACGGAACGCCGCTCGGTCGTCGTGGTTGCCCATCGCCCAGATCACCTCGGACCCCAGAGCTGCGGCGACCGGATCGACCAGCGCGCGCAACGAGTCGTACGCGTCGGGCTCGCCCTTGTCCGCGAGATCACCCGTGAACACCAGAGCCTCCGGCCGGGCACCCGTCGCCTCGAGCTCCGCGAAGATCTGGCGAAGACGCGCCTCGCTGTCGACCGCGTCGTACAACTCGCCGGCGCCGACCAGGTGCGTGTCACTGATGTGCAGGAGGAAATGGTCCGGCCGTGGATGCTCGGCGGTGCGCCAGGTCTGCTCGACTGGCTCCATGAGTTCTCGCTTCCCAGTGCTCCCGGATCGGAGCTCGGTCACCCTGTGTGTACCGGGCTCGTCCACCCTAACCACAGGAGGTGTCGAGCCGCCGAACGCCGGGCGACACGGGGTTGACGGCATACCGTAGGGGGGTATGGTAGTTCTCATGACCACGAAGACTGTCACCGTCGTCGGAATGACCTGCCAGCACTGCGTCGCAGCGGTGACGGAGGAGGTGAGCGCCCTGCAGGGAGTCACCTCGGTCCACGTCGACCTCGAGTCCGGACGCGTCGATGTCGAGTCCGACACACCCGTCGACGACGCTGCCCTCGCAGCCGCGGTGGACGAGGCCGGGTACGAGCTGGCTCAGCCGTGACCACCGGGGAGAAGGCCGCGAACATCCAGCTCGACATCGGCGGCATGACCTGTGCGTCGTGCGCCAACCGCATCGAGAAGAAGCTCAACCGCCTCGACGGTGTGACCGCGACGGTCAACTACGCCACCGAGAAGGCGAGCATCGCCACGGACTCGACCGTCGAGACCGGGGACCTCATCGGCACCGTCGAGAAGGCCGGTTACACCGCGACCGTGCACGAACCCCACCGACCGGCCGGCCCTCCCGCAGCCGAGTCCGATGCCGCCGCAGCCGAGTCCGATCCCCTGCGCACGCGTCTGCTCGTGTCGACGCTGCTGTCCGCTCCCGTCATCGCGATGGCGATGATTCCGCCGCTGCAGTTCGACAACTGGCAGTGGCTCTCGCTCACCCTCGCCGCGCCCGTCGTCGTGTGGGGCGGACTGCCGTTCCACCGCGCCGCCTTCACCACTGCGCGGCACGGCGCGACCACCATGGACACGCTCGTGTCGGTGGGCACGCTGGCCGCCTTCGGCTGGTCGCTGTACGCGCTCTTCTTCGGCCACGCGGGCATGCCCGGCATGCGCCACGCCTTCGAGTTCACCGTCTCGCGTGGCGACGGCAGCGCGAACATCTATCTCGAGGCGGCGGCCGGCGTCACGACGTTCCTGCTCGCCGGTCGGTATCTGGAAGCGCGGTCCAAGCGCAGCGCCGGCGCCGCCCTGCGTGCGTTGCTCGAGGTCGGCTCCAGGAACGCGACCGTGCTGCGCAACGGCAGTGAGGTCAGCGTGCCCGCCGACGAGCTCGTGGTCGGAGACCGCATCGTCGTCCGACCGGGCGAGAAGATCGCCGCCGACGGCACCGTCGAGAGCGGCACGTCCGCCGTCGACGCCTCGATGATCTCCGGTGAGTCCATCCCCGTGGAGGTCGGTCCGGGCGCCACGGTCACGGGCGGGACCGTCAACGTGGGTGGCGCGCTCACCGTCGTCGCCGACCGCGTGGGCGCGGACACGCAGCTCGCGCGCATGGCCCGCATCGTGGAGGACGCGCAGAACGGCAAGGCCGAGGCGCAGCGCCTGGCCGACCGCATCTCGGGCGTCTTCGTCCCCGTCGTGATCGGTCTCGCCCTGGCCACCCTGCTGGGCTGGGTCCTCGTCAGCGGCAGCTGGTCCGCCGCGTTCACCGCATCCGTCGCGGTCCTCATCATCGCGTGCCCGTGCGCGCTGGGCCTGGCCACTCCGACCGCCCTGATGGTGGGCACCGGACGCGGCGCCCAACTCGGCGTCCTCATCAAGGGACCCGAGGTGCTCGAGCGCACCCGCCGCGTGAACACCATCGTGCTGGACAAGACGGGCACCATCACCAGCGGTGTCATGAGCGTGCAGTCCGTCGTGGGAGACGCTCGCGACGACGCGCTGCGGTTCGCCGCGGCGGCGGAGTCCGGTTCCGAGCACCCGGTCGCCCGCGCGATCGTCGACGCGTACCGGACCGCGCACGGAGAGCCCGTCGCGGCCACCGACTTCACCACCACGGCGGGACGCGGTGTGACCGCGACAGTCGACGGCCACCGCGTGGTCGTCGGACGCCCCGGCCTGGTGGGCGGCGCACTGCCCAGCGCTCTGCAGACGGCCTTCGAGGACGCCGAGGCCACCGGGGCCACCGCGGTGGTCGTCGGGTGGGACGACGAGGCCCGCGCCGTCATCGCGGTCTCCGACACCGTGAAGGAGACGTCCGCGCAGGCGGTCTCGGAGCTCCGCGCACTGGGTCTCGACCCGATCATGCTCACCGGTGACAACGAGTCCGCAGCCCGCACGGTGGCCGCCTCGGTCGGTGTCGACACCGTCATCGCCGGTGTGCTGCCGGAGCAGAAGGTGGACGCGATCCGCGAGCTGCAGGCGTCGGGCAAGGTCGTCGCCATGGTCGGTGACGGCGTCAACGATGCTGCGGCACTGGCGACGTCGGACCTCGGACTCTCGATGGGCACGGGCACCGACGTCGCGATCGAGGCCGGCGACCTCACGCTGGTGCGGGGAGATCTGCGCGTCGCGGTCGACGCGGTGCGCCTCTCGCGCGCGACCCTCCGCACCATCAAGGTCAATCTCTTCTGGGCCTTCGCCTACAACGTCGCGGCGATCCCGCTCGCGGCCGCCGGACTGCTCAACCCCATGCTGGCCGGTGCCGCGATGGCGCTGTCGTCGGTCTTCGTCGTCACCAACAGCCTGCGGCTCCGATCCTTCCGGTCCTCGGTGGTGTGACTCAGCCTGCGAGCAAGGCTCGGACTCGGCCGTCGCGCAGCCAGAGTCCGAGCCACGCGGCGATGCCGACGTAGATCGCGAAGAACACCGTGCTGACGAGTGGCTGGTCGGTGCGCCAGTTCGTGATCACCGCTCCACCGAGGTAGCCGGTCAACAGGACGGCACCCAGCGGCGCGGTCCGCGGAATCACGTACAGGGTCACGATCACGAGGCAGACGACGCCGATCTTCGGGGCCATGTCGACGGGGAGTCCGAGTTCGGCGGACGCGTCCTTCACGACGTCCAGGTTCAGCAGATGGATCACGGCGTCGAACAGCATGAAGACGACCACCAGCGCGCTGACGATCCATCCTGCTCGAACGGCTCCGCGGGACGGTGCGGTGGTGGTGGCGCGGGTGAGGTGTGTGGTCATGTGACTGTCGACCGCGTACGCCACGGAAACTCATCACGAAGCCCCGAAATTTTCCTCGGCGAGTCGTCCCTGCGAGGACTATCCTCCTCGCATGACTGCGACGCAGGAGCTCGGCAACGACTTCATGACTCTCGCGGAACCGTACCGCCGCGAGCTCCTCGCGCACTGTTACCGCATGACCGGATCCATCCACGACGCGGAGGATCTGGTGCAGGAGACCCTGGTCCGAGGGTGGAAGGGGTACGCGAACTTCAAGGGCGACTCGTCGCTGCGCACGTGGCTCTACCGCATCGCCACGAACACCTGCCTCACCTCGCTCGAGGGCCGCAAGCGCCGACCGATGCCGTCGGGGCTGGGTACACCGTCGTCCGATCCGTCGGACGAGCTGGTCGAGCGCCACGAGATCGCGTGGCTCGAGCCGGCGCCGCCGTTCGGCGATCCGGTGGACGACGACCCGGCATCGCTGATCGGCTCGCGTGAATCGGTGCGGCTCGCGTTCGTGGCCGCGTTGCAGCATCTGTCCGCCCGGCAGCGAGCCGTCCTCGTACTCCGAGAGGTGTTGCAGTGGAAGGCGTCCGAGGTGGCCGAACTGCTCGGCACCTCCACTGCTGCAGTCAACAGCCTGCTGCAACGTGCGCGCGGCCAGATCGAGGCGATCATGCCCGACGAGAACTCCGTGTCCGAGCCGGAGTCACCGGAGACGCGAGAGTTGTTGCGACGCTACGTCGAGGGATTTGAGACGTACGACATCGACGGCATCGTGAAACTCTTCGCCGCAGAGGCGGTCTGGGAGATGCCGCCGTTCACCGGGTGGTACCGCGGCCCGGCCGACATCGGCGCCCTCATCTCGACGAAGTGCCCCGCGACCGGCCCCGAGTCGATGCGGATGATGGCGACCACCGCCAACGGGCAGCCGGCCTTCGGCCTCTACATGCTCGGAGAGGACGGGGTACACCGTCCGTTCCAGCTGCACGTCCTCGAGATCATCGACGCCCGCGTCGCGCATGTGGCGTGCTTCTTCGATCTCACGCTGTTCGATCGGTTCGGACTGCCACCGGTGTACCCGGGCTGAGCCCGGGTCACCTGCCGCGGCTCACATGTCGGGAGGCGTGGCCTCGCCCGAGGCGACGGCCGGGTCCATCCAGGTCACTTCCCACACGTGACCATCGAGGTCGCGGAACGACCGCCCGTACATGAAGCCGTGGTCCTGCGGATCCATCCAGTCACTGCCGCCCGCGGCGAGCGCCGCGTCGGCCATGGCGTCGACGGCCTCCTTGCTGTCGGCCGACACGGCCAACAGCATCTCGCGCGAGGTGGAGAGGTCCGCGACGTCGTCGCGGATGAAATCCTTGAAGCGCGGGACGTTCAGCAGCATCACGACGGCCTGCTCGTTGACGATCAGGCACGCGGTGTTCTCGTCGCTGAAGGTGTCGTTGAAAGAGAATCCCAGCGACGTGAAGAACGCGCGGCTCGCGGCGACGTCCTGGACGAAGGTGTTGACGAAGATCATGCCGGACATGGTGTCTCCTGGTGTGGTGTCGTCGGCCCCGGCGTCAGGGCCACTCACCACTACCGACACCGCCCGGGCGGAAAAGTCATCGCGCGGGCGGCGTCGGTCGTGCGGCGTCAGGCCGCGGTGGCGTGCAGGTGCTGCTCGGCGAGCAGGCGGTAGGAGAGCAGTCGCTCGTCGGTGTCGTCGATACCGCTGGCGACGATGACCTCGTCGGCCCGGGCGTGCGCGGCGAAACGATCGATGTAGTCCGACGCCTCCGCCGGCGTTCCGACGGCCGAGTACTTCACCATTCCCTGAATCTGTCGGCCAGCGGGCGAGTCCATGATCATGTCGACCTCCTCCTCGGAGAAGGAACGGCCGCGTCCCACCATCTGCACCACCCGGCGCCGCAGACCGGCCGTGAACAGCTCGTGCGCGCGAGCGGACGTCGGTGCGACCGTCGCGTTGACTGCGGCGATGACGTAGGGCTCGGCGAGCTGTGCGGACGGCTCGAACGTGTCCCGATAGACGGCCACGGCCTCCTCGAGCGAGTCGGGAGAGAAGTGCGACGCGTTGGCATACGGAAGGCCGAGATGTGCTGCGAGCTGAGCACCGAAGAGCGAGGATCCCAGAATGTAGAGCGGCACATCGGTTCCCGCGCCCGGCACTGCCTGCACTCCCGGAACCCGACTCGAACCCGACAGGTAGCCCTGGAGTTCGAGAACGTCCTGCGGGAAGGAATCGGCCGACGACGGGTCACGGCGCAGCGCACGCATGGTGGTCTGATCGGATCCCGGCGCTCTGCCGAGACCGAGATCGATACGGTCCGGATGGAGTGTGGCCAGCGTTCCGAATTGCTCGGCAATGGTCAGCGGAGAATGGTTCGGCAACATCACTCCACCCGATCCGAGACGAATGGACGAGGTGTGCGCGGCCACGTGTGCGATGAGGACCGACGTCGCCGAGGACGCGATGGAGGGCATGTTGTGGTGCTCCGCGTACCAGACTCGCCGATATCCGCTCTCCTCCGCGAGGCGGGCCAACGCGACACTGGCATCGAAACTGCTTCGAGGAGTTTCACCTACGCCGACCTGTGCGAGATCGAGTACGGACAGTGGTACGGCCACGTGCGTTCACCCTTTCGAGAAAAAGAAGACTTGTCAGGTGCGAACGCCCGCCCGGCGGAGAATATTTCCCGAGCCGCGTGACCTCGAACGACCGAACCGTGCGGTATCGAAGGACCGGCACGAGTACACGACATCGAACCGGAATTGGCGGTGACTCGCTAATCGGGCTTCGAGATGGATAAACTCTGGCGGAAGAACCGCGATGGTGGTCGGAACGACGAGTCGACGACGGCTCGATGAATCCATGTCCGGTTCGGTCGGGGAACTCATCATCGAAAGGAACCACAGCGTCATGGCGAAACAGGTCTTCGTGGAATTGGTCGACGATATCGACGGCGCACCCATCAAATCGGGTAAAGGGGAGACCATCGGTTTCTCGGTCGACGGTGTGGAGTACGAGATCGATCTCGGTGTGAAGAATGCCAAGGAGTTCCGCAAGCAACTCGATTACTGGGCCGAGCACGCCACGAAGGTGTCGTCACGTGGCAAGAAGGCAACGGCGAAGAAGGCGACCGGAACGGCGACGCAGGTCGGCTCGTCTCCGCGAGATCCTCTGCAGACCAAAGCCATTCGCGAGTGGGCGAATCAGAACGGGTACACGGTCTCGAGCCGCGGACGTATTCCGGCCGAGGTCGAAGAGGCGTACAACTCCGCCCAGTGACGTCAAGGCAGTAGCGATGTCATGACCGCAATGCGCGCCGGCGCTGCAGCATCCACCGTCCGGCCGACCCTGCCGACAGGACCCCGATTCCGACCACCACCGCCGCCGCGGGCAGTGTGACCGCCAGCAGGACGCAGCCGCAGAGCCCGAGCATCTGCAGTGCCCGCGGCCACCGGCGATCGGAACCGGTCTGCGTGAATGCCGCGGCATTGGCCACGGCGTAATAGACGAGAACTCCGAACGATGAGAATCCGATCGCGTTCCGCACGTCGAGCGTGAGAACCACGACCACCACCACGGCGGCCACGGTGATCTCCGCGGCGCGCGGAACCGAGCGGCGCTCGTCGACGTGCGCGAGGTATCGCGGCATGTCCCCTTCCCGCGCCATCGCCATGGTGGTGCGGCCGATCCCCGCGATCAGTCCCAGCAGGGCTCCGAGAGCCGCGGCCGATGCCCCGACGCGCACCACCGGGCCCGCCCAGTGTGCCCCGACCGCGTCCATCGCAGCGGCCACCGGAGCCGTCGAGCGCGCGAGTGCGTCCGCCCCGAGAACGTGCAGCAGCATCACTGCGACGGCCGCGTAGATCACGACCGCGCACGCGAGGGCGCCGACCACGGCGCGCGGGATGGTGCGCGCCGGGTCCCGCACCTCGTCTCCGAGCGTCGCGATGCGCGCGTACCCTGCGAAGGCGAAGAACAGGATCCCCGCGGACTGCAGAACGCCCACCGGACCCGAGGTCGCCGAGAACTCGGCGCCCGTCACGGTGGACGAGCCCGTCGCACCGACGATCAGTGCCGCGACGAGCACGACGAGCACCACCGCCACCAGCACGCGCGTGACCGACGCGGTGCGGGTGATGCCCAGGCAGTTGACCGCCGCCAGCGCCACCACCGCGATCACGGCGAGCGCCCGTGTGTGCTCGGGCCACGCGTACGCGCCGAACGTCAGGGCCATGGCGGCACAACTCGCGGTCTTGCCGACCACGAAACTCCAGCCCGCCAGGAAGCCCCACCGGTCACCGAGTCGCGCTCGCCCGTACGCGTAGGCGCCGCCGGACGTGGGGTGCACCGCGGCGAGCTGGGCAGTCGACGTCGCGTTGCAGAACGCCACGACGGCGGCGACGGCGAGCCCGACCAGCAGCCCGCCACCCGCGGCCGCCGCGGCCGGGCCGAAGGCGGAGAACACCCCGGCGCCGACCATCGACCCCACGCCGATGACGACGGCGTCGCGCGTGGTCAGTCGTCGTTGCAGCGGCATCGACGAAGCATAGGGACCCCCGGTGAACGCCGAACGGAAACACGCCACTTCGATGAATCACGATTAACCGAAATCGGGGAAACCGCAGACGGGCGGCCGTCCCATGGATTAGCGTCGCGGAGGTACCCGAGCCTCGAGGAGCGACTTTGTCACCGCAGACTTCCTACTCGTCCGGCCCGACCGACACGCCGCTGCTCGACGAGACGATCGGACGGAACTTCGATCGCACCGCCGCGCGGGTGGGCTCGTCGGACGCTCTCGTGGACGTCGCGTCCGGTCGCCGGTGGACGTACGACGAGTTGCGATCCGACGTCGACGATCTCGCCCGCGGCCTGCTCGCGCGCGGAATCCGTCGCGGGGATCGCGTGGGGATCTGGGCACCGAACTGCCCGGAGTGGACCATCGTCCAGTACGCCACCGCGAAGATCGGCGCGGTGCTGGTGACCATCAACCCTGCCTACCGTGCGCACGAGCTGCAGTACGTGCTCGACCAGTCCGGCGCCACCATGCTGGTGGCGGTCCGGGCGCACGGCACCTCGGACTACGCCTCGATGATCGACGCCGTGCGCGGCGAGTGCACCGATCTGGCCCACGTCGTGTACATCGGCACCGACGACTGGACCGACCTCGTCACCGATGGTGAGTCCGTCGATGTGGACGAATTCGACCGGCGCAGTGCCGATCTCGGACCCGACGACGCCATCAACATCCAGTACACCTCCGGCACCACGGGATTCCCCAAGGGCGCGACGCTGAGCCACCGCAACATCCTGAACAACGGCTACTTCGTCGGCGAACTCTGCCATTACACCGAGGCGGACAGTGTCTGCATTCCCGTGCCGTTCTATCACTGCTTCGGGATGGTGATGGGAAACCTCGCCTGCACCTCGCACGGTTCGACCATGGTGATCCCGGGACCGTCGTTCGATCCGGCAGCGACACTGGCCGCGATCTCCGCCGAGCGGTGCACCTCGCTCTACGGAGTTCCCACCATGTTCATCGCGGAACTGGCCGTTCCCGACCTGGCGGAGCACGATCTTCGGTCGCTGCGCACGGGCATCATGGCCGGATCACCCTGTCCCACCGAGGTGATGAAGCAGGTCATCGACGTCATGGGAATGGCGGAGGTCTCCATCTGTTACGGGATGACCGAGACGTCCCCGGTGTCACTGCAGACCCGCTCCGAGGACACGATCGAGCAGCGCGTGTCCACGGTCGGACGAGTCGGACCGCATCTCGAGGTGAAGATCGTCGACCCCGTCACCGGGGAGACGGTTCCCCGCGGGGAGCCCGGTGAACTGTGCACACGGGGGTACTCCGTGATGCTCGGTTACTGGGACGACCCCGAGAAGACCGCCGAGGCACTCGATTCCGAGCGCTGGATGCACACGGGCGACATCGGCACCATGGACGACGACGGCTACGTCGCCATCACCGGGCGCATCAAGGACATGGTGATCCGCGGCGGCGAGAACATCTACCCCCGTGAGATCGAGGAGTTCCTGTACTCCCACCCCGACATCCTGGACGCCCAGGTCATCGGTGTGCCCGACGACAAGTACGGCGAGGAACTGATGGCCTGCGTCCGTCTGCGTGAGGGCGCGGCGGCCATGACCGTCGACGATCTCCGGGCCTACTGCGACGGCCGCATCGCACGATACAAGATCCCGCGCTACCTGCGCGTCATGGATGCCTTCCCCATGACCGTGACCGGCAAGATCCGCAAGATCGAACTACGCGAGGAAGCCACGCGCCTGCTGGATTGACGGAACGGCTGGGTCGATCGAACGGCTGGGGTGATCAGGCTGCGTGGAACAGCATGGTCTCGGCGGTGAGTCCGGGGCCGAACGCCATCGCGCATCCCGACCCGGTGTCACCCCGCTCGAGCATGTCCGCGAGCACGAACAGCACGGTGGCCGACGACATGTTGCCGTAGTTCTCGAGCACGCGGCGCGACGACGTCAGAGCGTCTGCGTCGAGGTGCAGCGCGCCCTCCACCGCGTCGAGGATCGAGCGACCACCGGGATGCACGGCCCACAGGTCGATCGACGACGTCTCCGCCCCCGAGAGCACCGTCTTCATCGTGGTCTCGTCCAACGCGCGTGACAACGAGCCCGGCACCTTGCCGGAGAGCACCATGTCGAACCCCATGCCGCCGATGCGCCAGGTGATGAGGTCGCGGGAGTCCTCGATCATGAGGGCCTGGAAGGAGTCCATGGCCAGACCGGTGGACTCGGCAGTGACCAGCACGGCCGCGGCGCCGTCGCCGAACACCAGGAACGACAGCATCGTCTCGAGATCGTCGGTCTGCTGCATGTGCAGCGAGCACAGTTCGACGCTGACCACGAGCACCTTCGCGGCGGGCTCGGAGCGCACGATGTGGTGGGCGAGCTTGAGACCGTTGATGCCGGCGAAGCAGCCCATGAAACCGACCTGGGTGCGCTCTGCCGTGGTGGGCACGCCGCACTGCTTCATGATCTCGAAATCGATTCCCGGAGTGTAGAACCCGGTACATGTCAGGACGATGAGATGGGTGATGTCCGCTGCCGCGTCGCCGAGGCCGAGCCCGTCGACGGCACGAACGGCGAGTCCGGGAGCGGTGCGCTCGAACTCCTGCATCCGCGCCTGCGTGTCGACGGCGTTGGGATCGTCGCCGTAGAAACTGGCGATGGACGGGAACGCGGACCACCGGTGCGAGATCTGCGCGCGATCCGCCATGCGGCGGAACAGCAATTGCTTCCGTCGCAGCGTGAACGTGCTGTCGGCGTAGGCGACGAAGTCGTCGTGGACGTCGTGCTCGGGAACGGCGGTCGAGATGGCATTGATGTATGCGATCGTCACAGGTGCCTCTCGTGAAGGTGGGGGCTCGACAGGTCGAGTTCCCCCTGACCACCGCAGTCAACCACCGAGCGGGGCCGCGCGTCGGACAGAATGACCGTCATGAGAATCGAGGACCGTTCCTGGGTGGAGAACGCGCTGCGCATCGTCGAGGCCGACGCGAACCGCAGCGCGGACACTCATCTGCATCCCTTCCCACTGCCGGCCGAGTGGGGCATCGATCTCTACCTCAAGGACGAGTCGGTCCACCCCACCGGATCGCTCAAGCATCGGCTCGCACGGTCGCTCTTCCTCTTCGGCCTGGCCAACGGGGACATCGGGCCCCGCACCACGCTGGTCGAGGCGTCGTCCGGGTCGACCGCCGTGTCGGAGGCGTACTTCGCCCGGCTCATCGGCCTCGAGTTCGTCGCGGTCATGCCGGCCACCACCAGCCCGACGAAGATCGCGCTGATCGAGCGCTACGGCGGCATCTGTCGCCTCGTCGAGCACTCGGGTGCCGTGTACGACGTCGCGGAGGAACTGGGTGCGCAGAAGGACTGGCTGTATCTCGACCAGTTCACCAATGCGTCGGTGGTCACCGACTGGCGCGGCAACAACAGCATCGCCGCCTCCATCTTCGATCAGATGGCCCTCGAACGGTTCCCCGTCCCCACCTGGGTGGTGGTCGGCGCCGGCACCGGTGGCACCAGCGCGACCATCGGCCGGTACTGCCGCTACCGGCGCGTGCCCACCCGGGTGTGTGTCGTCGACCCCGAGGGATCCGCGTTCTTCGAGGCGTGGCGCGACGACACCCGTGACGCCGTCGGCACCGGATCGCGCATCGAGGGAATCGGTCGGCCCCGCGTCGAGCCGTCGTTCGTCCCCGCCGTCATCGAGCACATGGTGCAGATCCCCGACGCCGCCTCGGTGGCGGCCGTCCGCATGCTCGACCAGGTGACGGGCCTGCACGCCGGTGGATCGACCGGGACCAACCTCGTCGGCGCCTTCCGGTTGGCAGCGGACATGAAGGCTCGCGGAGAGCAGGGGAGCATCGTCACGCTGCTGTGCGACGGGGGAGAGCGCTACGAGGGCACCTACTACGACGACGCCTGGGTGACGAGCCACGGCATGAACCTCGACGCACACCGCGCCTGCATCGACCACTTCCTCGCGACAGGCGTCTGGTCGGAGTCCGTGTGATGACCCTCTACTCGGAGCTGCCCGCCCGCCGGACCCGCCAGGTGGTCGCCGACGTGGTGGTCGCGGTGTGGACCGTGGTCTGGATCCGGGTGGGCTCGGCGCTGCACGACGCGGTGATGGCGTTGGCGGCGCCCGGACGCGAGATCGCCGACGCCGGAAGCGGACTGGAGAACAACCTCCGGTCCGCGGGCGAACGGGTGTCCTCCGTCCCACTCATCGGTGACGACGTCCGCACACCGTTCGACCGGGCCGGGGACGCCGGCGCCGCACTGCGCGGCGCAGGTGAGGCGCAGGTCGCGGCGGTCGAGGCGCTGGCGTCGTTCCTCGGTGTCACCGTCGCCCTGCTCCCCATCGTCGCGCTGCTGCTCCTGTGGCTCCCGCGGCGGATCCGCTTCGCCCGGCAGGCCACCGCCGCGGCGGCGCTTCTCCGGTCCGGCGCCGACCTCGACCTCTTCGCGCTGCGTGCTCTCGCACGGCGACCGCTGACGGAACTGACGCACATCCATCCCGATCCTGCCGGCGCCTGGCGCGCGGGCGACCCCGACGTGGTCCGCTCGCTCGCGGCGCTCGAACTGGCGGCGGTAGGGATGCGCGCACCCGGTCCCGACCTTTCGAGGTCCGACGGCGCCACGGCCGTTTACGCTGAGTCCATGGCCGAGAAGACGACGACGAACGACTCCACCGACGAGCCCAAGGGCGGCCGACCCGGACCCGCCGATCAGGGCGGCGCCGGCGGTATGGCGACGCGGGAGAACGCACCCGACGTCGCGGAGTCGGAAGCATCGAACGACGCCGACTAGGACTGCGCGCATGTCGACACGCCGACTCGTCGTCGCAGTGGCGGCTGCCGCCGCCGCGAGCACTCTGTCCGCCGCTCCCGCGGCCGCCGCGCCGGCACCCGGTGCGTATGTCGCGCTAGGAGATTCGTTCTCCGCCGGCAGCGGAATCGCACCGCAGACACCGTCCGGGATCTGCGGCCGGTCCGCGGTGAACTACCCCACGCTCGTCGCTCGCGAACTCGGCATCGACACGGTGCGCGACGTGACGTGCGGCGCCGCGGAGAGCGAGAACCTCGCGGGACCGCAGACCGGGCTCGGCGGCGGAGTCGCCGCACCGCAGTTCGACGCGCTCGGTCCAGACACCACGCTCGTCACCCTGGGAATCGGCGGCAACGACATCCAGTTGGTTCAGCTCGCGGCGGGCTGTATCAGCGTGCTCCCGGCTCCTCTGACGCCATCGTGCTCCGATCGTCCGGACACCTACAGCGACCGTATCGACGCGTTCGCCGCGACGTACGACACGATCCTCGACGAGATCGCCCGCCGGGCGCCGGCCGCGCAGGTGGTGATGGTCGGGTATCCCACCGGCATCCGGCCCGGCGGCTGCCTCGACTCGCAGCCCGTGCGGCCCGCGGACGCGACCTACCTACAGGCCCGCATCGATCAGCTCAACTCGGTGATGAGTCGCGCCGCCGCCGCGCACGACGCCACGTTCGTCGACCTCGCGCCGACCACCCGTGACCACGACGTGTGCGCCGCCGACAGCTGGATGGTCGGCGCGGTGCCGACGTCTCCGGACGCGGTGGTGCCGCTGCACCCCACGGCGGCGAGTCACCAGAACACCGCGCGCGAGATCGTGGCCGCACTGCGCTGACGCACGGTGCACGACCGACTGCCTCGCTCGACCGCCGCCGTTGGTCATCGTGCTCACTCGGTCGACCGTCTCTTGCGCACTGTGCGGCGTGGTGATTGTGTGATCTGACACACAGCGTTCACGAGTGCACTCACGAGGAGCATCCGCCATGTCCACGGTCAAGACATTCCTGCTGCCGGACCTCGGCGAGGGGCTCGCCGACGCCGAGCTGCTCACCTGGTCGGTCGACGTCGGCGACACCATCACGCTCAACCAGACCATCGCCGAGGTCGAGACCGCGAAGGCGTCCGTCGAACTGCCGTCTCCCTATGCCGGCGTGGTCGTGGCGCGGCACGCCGAGGAGGGCACCACCATCGACGTGGGCGCACCGTTCCTCGACATCGAGGTGGCGGGTCCGGCGACGACCGGTCCGGCCTCGCCCGACACCGCCGACGAGGCGGCAGCCGACGCGCGTCCCGAGCCGTCGGTCGAGAAGGCGGAGTCCGAGACGGTCGGGGCCGCGCCGACGCGGACGCCAGTCCTCGTCGGCTACGGCGTCGCGGAGGAGACATCGAGTCGTCGGCCCCTGGCCGCGCCGCCGGTACGCAAGGAAGCGCGTGAGCGCGGTATCGACCTCGCGACCGTGGCCCCGACGGGACCGCACGGCAACGTGACCCGCGACGACCTGGCCGTCTCCTCCGCGCCGCACGCGGACGAGGAGCGCACACCGATCAAGGGCGTCCGCAAGCACACCGCCGAGGCCATGGTGCGCAGCGCGTTCACCGCGCCGCACGTCACCGAGTTCGTCACCGTCGACGTCACACCGATGATGGAGTTGCTCGACGAGCTGAAGGCGAGCCCACTGCTGGCCGGCGTCCGCGTGACGCCGCTCGCTCTCGTCGCGAAGGCCCTGCTCATCGCCGTCCGGGAGCACCCGAGCCTCAACTCGTCGTGGGACGAGGCGGCGAACGAGATCGTCACCAAGAAGTACGTGAACCTCGGTATCGCCGCGGCGACACCGCGCGGGCTGATGGTTCCCAACATCAAGAACGCGCAGACCCTCGGATTCCGCGACCTGTGCTCGTCACTGTCCGCGCTCACCGCCGTCGCCAAGGAGGGGAAGACCGGTCCGGCGGAGCTCGCCGACGGGACCATCACGATCACCAACATCGGCGTGTTCGGCATCGATTCGGGCACCCCGATCCTCACGCCCGGCGAGGCCGCCATCCTGTGCTTCGGGGCCGTCCGGCGTCAGCCGTGGGAGTACCGCGGGGAGATCGCGCTGCGACACGTCACGACCCTCAGTCTGTCGTTCGACCACCGGCTCGTCGACGGCGAACAGGGCTCCAAGTTCCTGTCCACCGTCGCGACCCTGCTCTCGGATCCGGTGGGGTTCGCGGCCCTGGGATAGTGGTGCGGTGACCAGCATCCATCACGCCACCGTTCGAGACGTCGATCCCGTTGCGCTGTACCGCGTCCTGCAGTTGCGCACCGAGGTGTTCATTCACGAGCAGGGCATCGTCGGCGAGCAGGAGATCGACGGGCGCGATCTCGAACCCACGACCACCTTGTTCTGGTCGGAGGAGCCGAACGGCGACGTGCTCGCGACACTGCGGGTGTTGCAGGACGAGGTGCCGGCCCACATCGGCCGCGTCGCCACGGCGTCGGCGGCACGCGGACGCGGGCTGGCCGCCGACCTGGTGCGGGCGGCGATCGAGTTCGCGGGCACCGACGTCGCGATCTCCGCCCAGGCCTACCTGGAGGAGTGGTACGTGCGCCTCGGCTTCGTGCGCACCGGGCCGAACTATCTGGAGGCAGGAATAGACCACCTGCCGATGCTGCTGACCCGTACCTGACACCAGGAGGACACATGCAGATCGATCTGAGCGGCCGGACAGCCCTCGTCACGGGTTCCACGCAGGGCATCGGCTACGCCATCGCCGTCGGCCTCGCCCGAGCGGGAGCGACCGTGCTGATCAACGGCCGGTCCGACGCGTCCGTCGGTGCGGCACTCGACCGTCTCACCGCGGAGGTACCCGACGCGACGGTCGTCGCGGCCCCGGCGGACGTCAGCACGGAGGACGGCACACGCGCCCTGGTGCAGGCACACCCCGATGTCGACGTCCTGGTGAACAATCTCGGAATCTTCGGCGCCACACCGGCTCTGGAGATCGACGACGACGAGTGGCGCCGCTATTTCGAGGTCAACGTCCTCGCCGCCGTGCGTCTGATCCGCGCCTACCTTCCGGGTATGAAGGACCGGGGCTGGGGACGGGTCCTGTCGATCGCCAGCGACTCGGCCGTCGTAATTCCGGCCGAGATGATCCACTACGGCATGTCCAAGACCGCGCTGCTCGCGGTGTCGCGCGGCTTCGCGAAGGAGGCGGCCGGCTCGGGCGTGACCGTCAACTCCGTCATCGCCGGACCGACACACACGGGAGGTGTCGAGACCTTCGTCCGCGATCTGGTGGGCGACGAGTTGCCGTGGGACGAGGCGCAGCACGAGTTCATGGTGAAGTACCGCCCGCAGAGCCTGATCCAGCGACTCATCGAGCCCGAGGAGATCGCCAACATGGTGGTCTACCTCAGTTCACCTCTCGCGTCGGCCACCACGGGCGGCGCACTGCGCGTCGACGGCGGCTACGTGGACTCGATCCTGCCCTGACCGTCGGGCCACTCCGCGAGG
The DNA here is from genome assembly GCF_030208955.1 of Rhodococcus sp. MEB041. Taxonomy (NCBI): domain Bacteria; kingdom Bacillati; phylum Actinomycetota; class Actinomycetes; order Mycobacteriales; family Nocardiaceae; genus Rhodococcus; species Rhodococcus sp. MEB041. The sequence goes on along the minus strand of NZ_JARVSZ010000003.1, from coordinate 203,173 downwards.
TCCGCGGCGATGCGTGCAGTGCTCTCGAGGAACTCCCGCAGCAGGGCGTCGCCGTCCTCGGCCTCCCGCACCGCCGAGTAGGGGAGCACGAACTCTCCGAGATCGCGATCGAAGTACGCCTGCGCCGGCTCGACGGCCGCGGTGTCGAAGCCGTCGGGTTGCGGGTAGGCGTACGAGTAGAAGATGCCCTCCGACGCCCCGCCGGGCCAGTACCCGGCGCTCGACACCTCCTCGTTGTAGGCCTCGTGCATCACCCAGTCGGGGCAGTTGGGCACCCCGCCCGGATGCTGCGCCGCCGGGCGACCCGAGAACCGGGTCACCGCCAGGTCGAAGGCCCCCCAGAAGAAGTGGGACGGACTGGACTTCCCGCGGAATTCGCCGCGGAACGCGGAGAACACCCGATGCGCCGACACCAGCGAGCGCCAGTATCGCGTCATCGCCTCGGCGTCGTAGCTGGCATGCACGGTGTCCCGGGCGAACGGGATGGCGGGGTCGACCTCGACGGGAGAGCCCATGATCGAGACGTGGACCCCGAGCGCCTCGAGGTGGGCGAAGAACTCGTCGTGGAAGTCCGCGACCGTGCGCGGCCGCAACTCCATCTCGCGTGCGTCGCCCCACGTGGTCTCGATGGTCAGCCGGTGTCGGAGGAAGTCGAAGCGGATCTCGACTCCGCCGCCGCGGTACGGCATGAGCGAGGTGGTGAGTCCGGACGCATCGACGTAGGACGTCACGCCCCACCAGTGGTTGAGCGGTGGCGCCAGAGCCATGCGCACCTTGCCGACGATCTGCGTCCACATGTGCACGGTGTCGCGGGTGTCCTGCCACGAGTCCACGACGAGTTCCGGCCAGGCATCGTTCGTATCGGTCACTGCATCCCTTTCACGGAGATATCGGCGCACACGTAGGACGATGGTCCCATGACGACACTCGCCCCTCTCGGTCTTCACCACGTCACCGCCATCGCGTCGGACCCCGGCCGGAACGTGGAGTTCTACACGCGCGTGCTCGGCCTGCGGTTGGTGAAGCAGACCGTCAACTTCGACGACCCCGGCACCTACCACCTGTATTACGGGGACGAGCACGGGAGCCCGTCGTCGCTCATCACCTTCTTCCCGTGGAAGGACGTCGAGCGCGGACGACAGGGAACCGGACTCGCGACCTCGACAGCGTTCAGCGTTCCGGGCTCGTCGCTGTCCTTCTGGCACGACCGGCTCCGGGAGCTGAACGTGCGCGTCGAGGCGCCGGTGACCCGCGGCGACGACGAGGTCCTGCGCCTGTACGACCACGACGGCATGGTCCTCGACCTGATCGCCTCCGACGGGGACACCCGCTCCGGCTGGGACGGCGTGGCATCGGTGCCCACCGAATACGCGGTGCGCGGACTGCACTCGGTCACCCTCACCGAGACGACACTCGACGCGACAGCCGAGCTGCTCACCGACCGGATGAGCATGACCGTCGCCGCGGACGGTGCCGCGAGCGCGCGGTTCGCCATGGCCGCGGGCGGCGCGGGCGCGCTGGTCGACGTCGTCACCGACCGCAGCGACCGTGGTCTGCAGGCAGGCGGCACCGTTCACCACGTCGCCTTCCGTGCGCCCGACCACGAGACGCTCACCGCCTGGCGCACCGAGCTGGTCGACAGCGGAGCGCACGTCACCGAGATCCTGGACCGGCAGTACTTCCAGTCGATCTACTTCCGGGAACCGGGCGGCGTGCTGTTCGAGATCGCGACCGAGGCGCCGGGATTCGACGTCGACGAGCCACTGCTCGAACTCGGGCGCTCGCTGAAGCTGCCGCCGTGGCTCGAGCCGACGCGGGAGCAGATCGAGCAGAATCTCCCGGCACTCCCGGTGGGTGACGCGTCGTGACGTGGACACAGGTGACCGACCGCGAGACGCTGACGGCGATGTTCGGCACGCCGAGCTTCCGCGCCGCCCACAAGGATCGCCCCCGGCTGCATCCGCTCGACCGCGACTTCCTCGCGGCCTCGCCGTTCTGCCTGGTGGCCACCGCCGACGAGACCGGACGGTGCGACGTCTCACCGAAGGGAGACCCGCCCGGCTCGCTGGTGCACGTCCTCGACGACGCCACCATCGCGCTGGCGGAAAGGCCCGGCAACAAGCGGATGGACGGATACCGCAACGTGCTGAGCAACCCGTTCGTGGGTCTCGACTTCCTGGTCCCCGGACGCGGGGACACGCTGCGCATCAACGGCCGCGCGCGGTTGATCTCCGACGCGCCGTTCTTCGACGACCTCGTGGTCAAGGGACACCGCCCGATCCTCGCGCTCGTCGTCGACATCGAGCAGGTCTTCCATCACTGCGCCAAGGCGTTCCTGCGGTCACGGCTGTGGGAGCCGGACACCTGGAATCCGTCGGTGCTGCCGACGGTCGCAGAGATCTCCAAGACGCTGATCCCCGACTCGCCGGAATCGCTCGAGGAACTGCGGGCGTACTACGGGCCGGCATACGAGGAGTCGCTGTACCGGTCGTAGATGCGCTCCGCGCCTGTGCGTCTTTTGCGCATCCAGGCATACGCAAAAGGCGCACGGGCGCGAAGCGCACTGGGTAACGTCCCACCCGTGGCGGACGCAACATTGTCGGTGCTGATCTACAGCAGCCACGCGTCCACGCGGGCGCTCGTCCACCAGGCGCTGGGCCGTCGCCCGCACCCCGACCTGCCCGAGATCGAGTATCTCGACGTGGCGACGGCGCCCGTCGTGATCGAGCACCTGGATCGCGGCGGTGTCGATCTCGTGATCCTCGACGGCGAGAGCGCTCCCGTCGGCGGGATGGGCCTCGCGAAGCAACTGCGCGACGAGATCGACCCGTGTCCACCACTTCTCGTGCTCACCGGCCGCCCCGACGACGCGTGGTTGGCCACCTGGTCGCGTGCCGACGCGTCGGTGTCGCACCCGATCGACCCACTCGAACTCGGCCGCGCCGTGGTGGGACTGCTCCGCGATCCTGCCTGAGGCCCCGCCGGATCTCCGATCTCTGACGCCGGGGGATCACCGATTCGCGACGATTGTGAGCCCGAGTCACCAAACCGGACCCATCGCGACGAAAAAGTCCTACTGTGTGGCACAGATCACCTCGAGGCGTAGGGCGGTTCCGGTCGGAACCCACGACACGGGCAGGAGTTCGAGTGGCATGAACGCATATGTGCCGGTCCTCGTTCTCGGCGCGATCGCGGTCGCCTTCGCGCTGTTCTCGGTCCTCGTGGCATCGGAAGTGGGACCGAAGCGATACAACCGCGCCAAGCTCGACGCGTACGAATGTGGCGTCGAGCCCACCCCGCAGCACATCGGCGGCGGTCGCTTTCCGGTCAAGTTCTACCTCACCGCAATGCTTTTCATCATCTTCGACATCGAGATCGTGTTCCTGTACCCGTGGGCTGTGCACTTCGAGGCACTGGGTGTGTTCGGTCTCGCCGCGATGGCCCTGTTCATCGTCAACGTTTCCGTCGCCTACGCATACGAGTGGCGTCGTGGAGGTCTCAGCTGGGACTGATCCACTCGCCGTGGAAGAAGTGATCGCATGGGATTGGAAGAGAAGCTGCCGAGCGGCTTCCTGCTGACCACTGTCGAAGGCCTCGCCGGCTTCGCCCGCAAGGGGTCTCTGTGGCCCGCGACCTTCGGACTGGCGTGCTGTGCGATCGAGATGATGTCGACGACGTCCGGCCGGTTCGATCTCGCCCGATTCGGTATGGAAGCCTTCCGCGCCTCCCCCCGCCAGGCGGATCTCATGATCGTCGCGGGACGGGTGAGCCAGAAGATGGCACCGGTGCTCCGACAGGTGTACGACCAGATGGCCGAGCCGAAATGGGTTCTGGCGATGGGTGTCTGCGCGTCCTCGGGAGGAATGTTCAACAACTACGCCATCGTGCAGGGCGTCGACCACGTGGTACCGGTCGACATCTATCTGCCCGGTTGTCCGCCGCGGCCCGAGATGCTGATCAATGCCATCCTGCAGTTGCACGCGTCGATCCAGGCGATGCCGCTGGGCGTCGACCGCGAGAGGGCCATCGCCGAGACCGAGAAGGCCGCGCTGAGTTCTCCGTCCGTCATCGACGCGAAGACGCTGCTGCGATGAGAGCGCGGGGCATGTTCGGAGTGCGCGGTTCGGGCGACACGTCGGGTTACGGCCGACTGGCGCCGCCGAAACCCCGACACGACAACGCGAGTCGACCGTTCGGTGGGGACCACGACGTCGTGGCGGACGCACTGGAGTCGGCGCTCGCGGCTCGGGGCGAACGTTGGGACGACGCCGTCGAGCGTGCCGTGCTCCACCGCGGTGAGCTGACTCTGCACATCGCGCGTACGCACCTGCCCGCTGTCGCGTCCGCGCTACGCGACGATCAGGCACTCCGCTTCGAACTGTGTCTCGGCGTCAGTGGCGTCCACCAGCCCGGCGAGACCGGACGCGAGCTGCACGCCGTCTACCATCTGCAGTCCATCACGCACGGTCGTCGGTTGCGTCTCGAAGTGTCAGTGCCGGAGTCCGACCCGCACATTCCGTCGCTGTGCGGCATCTACCCCACCACCGACTGGCACGAGCGCGAGACGTACGACTTCTTCGGCATCGAGTTCGACGGGCACCCGTCCCTGACACGCATCGAGATGCCCGACGACTGGGTGGGGCACCCGCAACGCAAGGACTACCCGCTGGGCGGCATCCCGGTGGAGTTCAAGGGCGCGCGGATCGCGCCCCCCGATCAGCGCAGGTCGTACAACTGATGACACTCGAGAAGGATCACACCACGCCGACCGTCTACACCGTGTCGGGCCAGGACTGGGACGAGATCGTCGACCTGGCCGGCACCGCCGGTGAGGAGCGCATCGTCGTCAACATGGGACCGCAGCACCCCTCCACGCACGGGGTCCTCCGCCTCATCCTCGAGATCGAGGGGGAGACCGTCACCGAGGCGCGGTGCGGAATCGGCTACCTGCACACCGGTATCGAGAAGAACCTCGAGTACCGGAACTGGACGCAGGGCGTCACCTACGTGACGCGGATGGACTACCTGTCGCCCTTCTTCAACGAGACGGCGTACTGCCTCGGCGTGGAGAAGCTGCTCGGCATCACCGACGACGTGCCGGAACGCGCGACCGTGATCCGGGTGTTGCTGATGGAACTCAACCGCATCTCCTCGCACCTGGTCGCTCTGGCCACCGGCGGCATGGAGCTCGGCGCGGTCACCGCCATGCTCTTCGGATTCCGGGAACGTGAACTGATCCTCGACATCTTCGAGACGATCACGGGCCTGCGGATGAATCACGCGTTCGTCCGGCCGGGCGGGCTGGCGATGGACCTGCCCGACGACGCCGTGCCGAAGATCCGGGACCTGCTGCACCTGTTGCCGATCCGCCTGCGCGACATGAGCGCGATGCTGGACGACAACCCCATCTGGAAGGGTCGGACCCGCGGCATCGGGTACCTCGATCTCACCGGGTGCATGGCACTCGGGATCACCGGTCCGGTGCTGCGTGCCACGGGCTTGCCCCACGATCTCCGTCGCGCGGAGCCCTACTGCGGCTACGAGACCTACGAGTTCGACGTGATCACCGAACAGGAGAGTGACTGCTACGCGCGGTATCTCATCCGTGTCGACGAGATGAGCGAGTCGCTGAAGATCGTCGAACAGTGCCTCGACCGACTGGCGCCGGGGCCCGTGATGGTGTCGGACAAGAAGATCGCGTGGCCTGCGGACCTGGTCTCGGGCCCCGACGGACTGGGCAACTCCCGCGAGCACGTGCAGAAGATCATGGACGGATCGATGGAATCGCTGATCCACCATTTCAAGCTCGTCACCGAGGGCATCCGCGTGCCCGAGGGACAGGTGTACGTCGCGGTGGAGTCACCCCGCGGCGAGCTGGGTGTGCACATGGTCTCCGACGGTGGATCCCGGCCCTACCGTGTGCACTTCCGGGACCCGTCGTTCACCAATCTGCAGGCCGTCGCGGCGATGTGCGAGGGCGGCATGGTGTCCGACGTGATCGCGTCCGTGGCGAGCATCGATCCCGTGATGGGTGGGGTGGACCGATGAGCGCACGGGAACCGGTGGCGATACCCTTCGGACCCCGTCCGGAGGAACGCGTCCAACTCGTGCGACCAGGCGCCCGGCGGACCTACCCCGAGGACGTGCTGGCTCGCCTCGAGGCGGACGCCGCCACCATCGTGGCCCGCTACCCGCGCGCCCGGTCCGCGATCATCCCGATCCTTCATCTGCTCCAGGCCGAGGACGGGTACCTCACCCCCGCCGCGATCGACTTCTGTTCGCACACACTCGACCTCACGGGTGCCGAGGTCGCGGCGGTGGCGACGTTCTACTCGATGTACCGCCGCGAGCCGACAGGCGACTACCTCGTCGGCGTGTGCACCAACACTCTCTGCGCCGTGATGGGCGGGGACGCCATTCACGAGGCCCTCGTCGACCACCTCGACGGCGTCACGGACGGCACCGTGACGCTCGAACACATCGAGTGCAACGCCGCCTGCGACTACGCACCGGTGGTGATGGTGAACTGGGAGTTCTTCGACAACCAGACTCCCGAGTCGGCGCGCACGCTGGTCGACGAACTCCGCGCCGGGCGCCCGGTCACCCCGACGCGCGGTGCGACCCTGTGCACCTTCCGCGAGACCTCGCGCATCCTGGCGGGCTTCCCTGACACCCGGCCCGGCGCGCTCGACGCACCGACCGCAGGCGAGGCGACGCTGGCAGGCCTGCGTGTCGCGCGGGAGAAGGACATGCGCGCCCCCGATCACGCGGAACCCGACGCGGCGGCGGCAGCCGAGCCGCCGACGGACTCCACCCCGGACAAGCCCGCGCCCGCCCCGTCGGCCGATGTGCCCCGCCCGGACGGCACTGCAGCGAAGGAGGCCCGGCCGTGACACTCACCCCGGTTCTGAGCCGCTACTGGGACGAGCCCGAGTCCTGGACTCTGGACACCTACCGCCGCCACGGCGGGTACGACGGTCTCGCCGCAGCCCTGGCGATGACACCCGACGAGGTGATCGGCACGGTCAAGGACTCGGGCCTGCGTGGTCGCGGCGGCGCCGGCTTCCCCACCGGCACGAAGTGGAGCTTCATCCCCCAGGACGGCCCGACACCCGCGAACCAGACCGTGCCGCACTACCTGGTGGTGAACGCCGACGAGTCGGAGCCGGGCACGTGCAAGGACATGCCGCTGCTGATGGCCACACCCCACGCGCTGGTCGAGGGCATCGTGATCGCGGCGTACGCCATCCGCTCGTCGCACGCGTTCGTCTACCTCCGCGGTGAGGTGGTGCCGGTGCTGCGGCGGCTGCAGGCCGCGGTCGCCGAGGCCTACGCCGCGGGGTATCTGGGCACGGACATCCAGGGCTCCGGGTTCGATCTGGACCTCGTCGTCCATGCGGGGGCGGGCGCCTACATCTGCGGCGAGGAGACCGCACTGCTCGACTCCCTCGAGGGGCGCCGCGGCCAGCCCCGGCTGCGGCCACCGTTCCCCGCCGTGGCGGGCCTCTACGCGAGCCCCACCGTCGTCAACAACGTCGAGTCCATCGCGAGTGTGCCGACGGTCCTGGCGCGCGGGACGCAATGGTTCCGCTCGATGGGCAGTGAGAAGTCACCCGGCTTCACGCTGTACTCGCTCTCCGGCCACGTCACCCGCCCCGGACAGTACGAGGCGCCGCTCGGCATCACGTTGCGCGAGTTGCTCGAGCACGCGGGCGGTGTCCGCGCCGGGCACACGCTGAAGTTCTGGACACCCGGCGGATCCTCCACCCCGATTTTCACGGCCGAGCACCTCGATGTCCCGCTCGACTACGAGGGCGTGAGTGCCGCGGGATCGATGCTCGGCACGAAAGCACTCCAGATCTTCGACGAGACGACGTGCGTGGTCCGCGCGGTCCGTCGCTGGAGCGAGTTCTACGCGCACGAATCGTGCGGGAAGTGCACCCCGTGCCGCGAGGGCACCTACTGGCTGGTGCAGATACTCGCGCGCCTCGAGAACGGCACCGGATCGGAGGGTGACCTGCAGAAGCTGCTCGACGTCGCCGACAGCATCCTGGGAAAGTCGTTCTGCGCGTTGGGAGACGGGGCGGCCAGCCCCATCGTCTCGTCGATCGCCCACTTCCGGGACGAGTACGTGGCGCACGTGGAGCAGGGTGGATGCCCCTTCGATCCGCACCTCTCCACCCTGATGGCAGGACAACTGACATGACCGCGGTGCAGAACGGCGGCGCGCGCGCCGAGACGACGGTGGACATCACCCTCGACGGCGTCCCGATGTCGGTCCCGAAAGGCACCCTGGTCATCCGGGCGGCCGAGATGCTCGGTGTGCAGATCCCGCGGTTCTGCGACCACCCGCTGCTCGACCCGGTCGGCGCGTGCCGGCAGTGCCTGGTCGATGTCGAGGGCCAACGCAAGCCCTTGGCGTCGTGCACCACCACGGTGTCCGACGGCATGGTGATCCGGACGCAGCACAGCTCGGAGATCGCCGAGAAGGCGCAGCGCGGAGTGATGGAACTGCTCCTGATCAACCATCCGCTCGACTGCCCGGTGTGCGACAAGGGTGGCGAGTGCCCGCTGCAGAACCAGGCCATGTCCACCGGCCGCACCGAGTCGCGCTTCACGGAGACCAAACGCACGTATCCCAAGCCGATCCCCCTGTCGACCGAGGTCCTGCTCGACCGGGAGCGGTGCGTCCTCTGCGCCCGGTGCACGCGCTTCTCCGAGCAGATCGCCGGTGACCCGTTCATCGATCTGCTCGAACGCGGTGCGCTGCAACAGGTCGGCATCTACGGCGCCGAGCCGTTCGAGTCGTACTTCTCCGGCAACACCGTGCAGATCTGCCCGGTGGGTGCACTCACCAACACCGCCTACCGATTCCGCGCGCGGCCCTTCGACCTGGTGTCGACTCCCAGCGTCTGCGAGCACTGCTCCAGTGGGTGCGCCCAGCGCACGGACCATCGCCGCGGAAAGGTGTTGCGTCGGTTGGCCGGCGATGATCCCGAGGTCAACGAGGAATGGAGCTGCGACAAGGGCCGCTGGGCGTTCGCGTACGGCACGCTGCCCGATCGCCTCGACACCCCGCTGGTCCGCCGCGGAACCACCCTCGAGCCCGCGTCGTGGTCGGAGGCCCTGGCGGTGGCCGCCCGCGGCCTGGCGGAGGCTCGCGGACACGCCGGGGTGCTCACCGGGGGTCGTCTCACCGTCGAGGACGCGTACGCCTACAGCAAGTTCGCACGGATCGCGCTGGGTACCAACGACATCGACTTCCGGGCCCGCCCGACGTCCGAGGAGGAGACCGACTTCCTGTCCGCTCGGGTGGCCGGCCGCGGGATCGACGTCACGTACGCCGCACTCGAGGCCGCACCGATCGTCGTCCTCGTGTCCTTCGAACCGGAGGAGGAGAGCCCCATCGTCTTCCTCCGCCTGCGGAAGGCAGTGCGCGGGGGACACACTCGCGTACTGACACTGGCGCCCTTCGCGTCGCCCGGCAGCACGAAGCTGAGAGCCGACGTGCGTCCCACGGTGCCGGGGACGGAGGCCGCGGGGCTGGCGGACCCGGACGTGCTCGACCAGCTGCGCGTGCCGGGCGCGGTGATCCTCGTCGGCGAGCGCGCGGCGTCGAGCCCCGGCACCCTCGCCGCGGTCGCGCGCACCGCCGACACCACCGGCGCCCGCGTCGCGTGGATCCCCCGCCGTGCCGGTGACCGCGGCGCCCTCGACTCGGGTGCGTTCCCCACCCTCCTGCACGGAGGTCGCCGGGTGGACGACCCCGCGGCTCGGCGCACGGTGGCCGCGGCGTGGGGTGTCGACGATCTGCCGGCGACACCGGGCCGGGACACGGTCGGCATCCTCGGCGCCGACCTCCGCGCGCTCGTCGTGGCCGGTGTCGAGCTCGACGACCTCCCCGATCCCGAGGCGGCCCGCGCCGCGCTCGACCGAGTCCCCTTCGTCGTCGCACTGGACCTGCGCAGCAGCGAGGTGACCGACCGGGCCGACGTCGTGTTCCCGGTCGCCGCCGTCGCGCAGAAGGCCGGATCGTTCACCACCTGGGAAGGCCGCCGGCGCACGTTCGGAGCAGCACTCCCGACGCCGTCCATGATGGCCGACCTGCGGGTCCTCGACGCGATCGCCACCGAGATGGGTCACCGCCTCGGACTGCCGGACGCCGACGCGGCACGCCGCGAACTCGACGCGGCCGGGTCGGCACCCGGATCCCCCGACGTTCCGGACCGCGGCAGCGCGGCACCGACCGCCCTCGGCGCAGGAACCGCCGTACTGGCCGGCTGGCGGATGCTGCTCGACGCCGGGCGGATGCAGGACGGGGAGACCGATCTCGCCGGCACGGCGCGGACCCCCGTCGCCCGGCTGTCGCCCGCGACCGCGGCCGACACCGGGGTGTCCGACGGTGAGCCACTGACCGTCTCCACCGACTCGGGGTCGATCACGCTGCCGCTCCACGTCACCGCCATGCCGGACCACGTGGTGTGGCTGCCGTCGAACTCGGCACCGTCCCGAGTGAGTGCGACCCTCCACGTCGCACCCGGTGCCGCCGTGCGTCTCTCGGCAGGAGCACCGTCATGACCGACCTCTCCGTCTTCGGGATCGACCCACTGTGGCTGGTCGTCGCCAAGGCGCTCGCCGTCTTCGGCTTCCTCGTGCTGACACCGCTCATCGCGATCTACGCCGAGCGCAAGGTCATGGCCTGGATGCAGATGCGCATCGGCCCCAACAGGGTCGGGCCGTGGGGCATCCTGCAGAGCCTCGCCGACGGTGTGAAGCTCGCCCTGAAGGAGGGGATCGTCCCGAGGGGCGTGGACCGTCCGATCTACCTGCTGGCACCGATCATCTCGGTCGTCCCCGCCTTCATGGCCTTCGCCGTGATCCCGTTCGGCCCCACCGTGTCGGTGTTCGGGCACATCACCCCGCTCCAGCTGACCGACATGCCCGTCGCGGTGCTCTACATCCTGGCCGTGACCTCGATCGGTGTGTACGGCATCGTCCTGGCCGGGTGGTCGTCCGGTTCCACGTATCCGCTTCTGGGAGCACTGCGCTCGACCGCGCAGGTGATCTCGTACGAGGTGGCCATGGGCCTGAGCTTCGCGGCCGTGTTCCTCTACGCGGGCACCATGTCGACGTCCGGCATCGTCGCCTCGCAGGAGCGCCTGTGGTTCGTCGTGATGCTGCTGCCGTCGTTCCTCGTCTACATCACCTCGATGGTGGGCGAGACCAACCGTGCGCCGTTCGATCTCCCCGAGGCGGAGGGCGAACTGGTCGGCGGATTCCACACCGAGTACTCCTCGCTCCGGTTCGCCATGTTCATGCTCGCGGAGTACGTGAACATGGTCACCGTCTCGGCGCTCGCGACCACGCTTTTTCTCGGCGGCTGGCGCGCCCCCTTCCCGATCAGCCTGTGGGACGGCGCCAATCAGGGCTGGTGGCCCGTTCTCTGGTTCACGATCAAGGTGTGGGGCTTCCTGTTCGTCTTCGTCTGGCTCCGCAGCACCCTGCCACGCCTGCGCTACGACCAGTTCATGAACTTCGGGTGGAAGGTGCTCATTCCCGCTGCGCTGCTGTGGATCATGGTCATCGCGGCCGTGCGCGTCCTCCTCCTCGACTCCCCGCACGTCCGGCCGGTCACCGTGGTGGTGTCACTGGTCTACACCGCCGCCCTGATCGCCGTGCTCGCCCGGACGCTACGGCGTGGGCGCCTGGAACGGACCCACTCCGGTGCGACGGCGGACCAGCAGGGGGTCGATGCCGCGGCGGGCGGGTTCCCCGTGCCTCCGATGCCGGACCGCTCACCCGGTCCGGCACGCCCTCGACCCATCACCAAGGAGACGACCGATGCCTGAATTCCTGGGACCTGTCGCGGGTTTCGGCGTCACCTTCGCCACCATGTTCAAGAAGCCGGAGACCGAGTCGTATCCGGAGGAGAAGGTACCGACGGCGACGCGGTACCACGGCCGTCACCAGCTGAATCGCTACGCGGACGGCCTGGAGAAGTGCATCGGCTGCGAACTGTGCGCGTGGGCGTGCCCCGCCGACGCCATCTACGTCGAGGGCGCCGACAACACGGAGACCGAGCGGTACTCGCCCGGCGAACGGTACGGGCGCGTCTACCAGATCAACTACCTGCGGTGCATCGGGTGCGGTCTGTGCATCGAGGCGTGCCCCACCCGCGCCCTGACCATGACCAACGAGTACGAGATGGCCGACGACAACCGCGCCGATCTGATCTACGAGAAGACCGATCTGTTGGCCTCGCTCGCCGAGGGGATGGACGCGCCCCCGCACGCCATGGCCGACGGCGCCACCGACGAGGACTACTACCGCGGGGCCGTCATCGCCCGGCGGGAGGCGGACCGATGATCGTCTCGACCTCCGAGGCCATCGCCTTCTGGATCCTCGCCCCGCTCGCTCTCATCGGCGCGCTGGGCGTCGTGGCGTCGGCGAAAGCCGTGTACTCGGCTCTGTTCCTGGCATCGACGATGGTGGTGCTCGCGATCTTCTACATCGTCCAGGGTGCCGTCTTCCTCGGTGTCGTCCAGATCGTGGTCTACACCGGCGCCGTGATGATGCTCTTCCTCTTCGTACTCATGCTCGTGGGGGTGGACTCGTCGGACTCGCTCGTCGAATCGCTACGGGGGCAACGCATCGCGGCCATCGTCGTGGGTCTCGGATTCGGTGTCCTGCTGATCGGGGGGCTCGGCAATGCCGCGCTGAGCGACTTCCGCGGCTTCACCGCGCAGTCGCCGGCGAACGTCGAGGGGCTCGCCGAGCTGGTGTTCGTGCGCTACGTGTGGGCCTTCGAGCTCACCGGAGCGCTGCTCATCACTGCCACGATCGGTGCCATGGTGCTGACCCACCGGGACGCCGTCGGCCGGACCAGAACCCAGAAGGAGCTGTCGCAGGACAGGTTCCGCTTCGGAGACCGCGTGACACCGCTGCCGAGTCCGGGTGTCTACGCACGCCACAACGGTGTGGACCGGCCCGCTCGTCTCCCCGACGGCAGCGACGCCGAGTCGTCGGTCAGTCGGCAGTTCCGCGACGGGCCGAGCCGATGAACCCGGAGTACTACCTGTACCTGTCCGCGGCCCTGTTCACCATCGGCGCCGCCGGTGTCCTCCTGCGCCGCAACGCCATCGTCGTCTTCATGTGCATCGAGCTGATGCTCAACGCCGCGAACCTGGCCTTCGTGACGTTCTCGCGGATGCACGGCGGACTGGACGGACAGGTCTTCGCGTTCTTCACGATGGTCGTCGCCGCCGCCGAGGTGGTGGTGGGTCTGGCCGTCATCATGGCGATCTTCCGCTCTCGTCGATCCGTCTCGGTCGACGACGACAGTCTGTTGAAGTACTGACATGGCGACGACTCTGGTTCTGCTGCCGCTCATTCCCCTCGCCGGAGCCGTCGTGCTGCTGCTGGGTGGACGCCGGAGCGATGCGTGGGGCCACCTCCTCGCGTGCGCGGCGATGCTCGCGTCGTTCGCGCTGGCCGTCGTCGCCTTCGTCGACATGGCCGGGCGGGCAGCGGAGGACCGCGCGCTCTCGCAGACGGTCTTCACCTACGTTCCGGTCGAGTCGCTGCAGATCGAGTTCAGTCTCCGCCTCGACCAGCTGTCGGTGTGCTTCGTCCTGCTCATCACCGGCGTCGGAACCCTCATCCACGTGTACTCGATCGGGTACATGCGGGACGATCCCGCGCGCCGCCGATTCTTCGCGTACCTCAATCTGTTCGTGGCCGCGATGCTGCTGCTGGTCATGGCGGACAACTTCCTCGGCCTGTACGTCGGATGGGAGGGCGTGGGCCTCGCGTCGTACCTGTTGATCGGATTCTGGTCCACCCGGCCGTCGGCGGCCTCGGCCGCACGCAAGGCGTTCGTCGTCAATCGTGTCGGCGACATCGGACTGGCCGTCGCGCTGATGATCATGATCTCGTCCGTCGGATCCGTCTCGTACGACGACGTGTTCGCCGGGGTCGACGGCATGGGCGATGGCACCGCGACCGCCCTCGGCCTCGTCCTCCTGCTCGCCGCGTGCGGCAAGTCGGCGCAGGTGCCGCTGCAATCGTGGCTGGGTGACGCGATGGAGGGCCCGACGCCCGTCTCGGCGCTCATCCACGCCGCGACGATGGTCACCGCCGGTGTGTACCTCATCGTCCGGTCCGGGCCCGTCTTCGAGGCGTCCCCGGCCGCCCAGAACGTCGTCGTGCTGGTCGGCGCCGTGACGCTGCTCTTCGGGGCCGTCATCGGCTGCGCGAAGGACGACATCAAGAAGGCTCTGGCCGCGTCGACGATGAGCCAGATCGGGTACATGGTGCTCGCGGCCGGTCTCGGCCCCGCCGGGTACGCGGTCGCGATCCTGCACCTGCTCACGCACGGATTCTTCAAGGCCGGCCTGTTCCTCGGCGCCGGGTCCGTGATGCACGCGACGAACGACGAGACGGACATGCGGCGGTACGGCGGACTGCGCACCGTCCTGCCGATCACCTACGTGACGTTCGGGCTGGCCTATCTCGCGATCATCGGTGTCCCACCGTTCTCGGGGTTCTTCTCGAAGGACGGCATCATCGAGGCCGCGATCGACGCCGGCGGTGCGAAGGGTGCGGCACTCGGCGCGGCCACCCTGGTCGGCGCGGGACTCACCGCCTTCTACATGACGCGGGTCATGATCCTCACGTTCTTCGGCGAGCGGCGGTGGCGCAGCGGAGTCCACCCGCACGAGGCACCCGCGAGCATGACCGGCCCGATGATCGTGCTGGCCGTCGGATCCGTCGGTGCCGGTGCGCTTCTCGCGATCGGCACCCGATTGGAGGGATGGCTCGCCCCGGTCGTCGGTGAACACGACCCCGCACACCTCGTACCCGCGTGGGCCGTCACCCTCGCGGTGCTGGTGACCGTCGCCTCGGGAGTGGGCGTGGCCGTGCGCATGTACGGCCGATCGGCGATCCCGATGACCGCACCCACGGGGTCGGTCCTCACCGCGGCCGCCCGCCGAGATCTGTACGGAGACGCAGTGAACGAGGCCGTCTTCATGCGGCCGGGTCAGCGGGCGACCGCCGCGGTGGTCACCGCCGACCGCGTCGGCGTCGAGGGAGTGGTGGGTGCCGTCGCCACCGCGGTCCGGGAGTCCTCCACACGACTACGCCGGTGGCAGAACGGGTTCGTCCGGTCGTACGCCCTCTCGATGTTCGCCGGGGCCGTCCTGGTGGTCGTCGCCCTGACCGTGGCACTGGGAGTGACGCGATGACCGACCTTCCCGTGCTGAGCGCGCTCTGGCTCCTCCCGCTGATCGGAGCGCTGGCAGTGATCGCCGTGCCGCCCACCCGGTCTGCGGCCGCCCGCGCGGTGGGACTCACGACATCGTGCGTCGTGCTCATCCTCGCCGTGCTGTGTGCGATCGGGTTCGAGGCGGGCGCGCCGGGATACCAGTTCGTGGAGGAGCACGAGTGGATCCCCAGCTTCGGTGCGGGCTACACACTCGGGATCGACGGCATCGCACTGACTCTCGTACTGCTGACCGCTGTCCTGGTCCCGATCCTCCTGCTGGCCGGGTGGAACGACACCCCGCCCGCGTCGCGCTCACGCCGCACCCACACCTACGTCGCGTTGATCCTCGTCGTCGAGTCGATGGTCATGGTCGCGTTCGTCTCCCTCGACATCCTGCTCTTCTACCTCTTCTTCGAGGCCATGCTCGTGCCGATGTACTTCCTCATCGGCGGCTTCGGCCGTGATGCCGGACGAGCGCGTTCCGCCGCGGTGACCTTCCTGCTTTACAACCTCGCGGGCGGGCTCGTCATGCTGGCGGCCGTCATCGGCCTGTACGTCGTCACCGCCTCGGATGCGAGTCCCTTCTCGGCGGGCACGTTCGACCTGCGCGCCATCGCGGACGCCGCGGCGGCCGGCGAACTCGGCGCCTCGCCCGGCGTGCTGAACGCGCTGTTCCTGGGATTCCTCGTGGCCTTCGCCGTGAAGGCGCCGCTGTGGCCGCTGCACACCTGGTTGCCCGGCGCGGCGACCGAGAGCACCCCGGCGACCGCGGTACTGATGATGGCCGTCGTCGACAAGGTGGGCACCTTCGGGATGCTGCGGTACTGCCTGCAGCTGTTCCCGGAGTCGTCGGCGACCTTCGCGCCGGCGGTGATCACGCTCGCCGTCGTCGGGATCGTCTACGGCGCGGTGCTGGCGATCGGCGCGACCGACATCATGCGCCTCATCGCGTACACCTCCATCTCGCACTTCGGGTTCATCATCCTCGGCATCTTCGCCATGACGAGCCAGTCGCAGGCGGGGTCCGCGCTGTACATGGTGAACCACGGGATCGCCACGGCCGCACTGTTCCTCGTCGCAGGGTTCCTCGTCACCCGGCGCGGGAGCGCGGTCATCGCCGACCACGGGGGTGTGCAGAAGGTGGCGCCCGTGCTCGCCGGCACGTTCCTCGTCGCCGGACTGGCCACTCTGTCGCTTCCCGGACTCGCCCCGTTCGTCAGCGAATTTCTGGTCCTCGTGGGAACGTTCCCGCGCTACGGCGTCGCGGCGGTGATCGCGGCGTCGGCGCTGGTGCTCTCGGCGATCTACGTGCTGTGGCTGTATCAACGGGTGATGACCGGGCCCGTCGCCGCCGGCTCGGAACGGATCCGCGATCTCGTGCCGCGCGAGATCGCCGTCGTCGCTCCACTTCTCGTGCTCGTCATCGCGCTGGGCGTGTACCCGAGACCCGCGCTGGACATACTCACGCCGGCCGTCGAACGCACATCGGTCGAGCAACTCGAGACAGGAGTGGCCGCGCCATGACCATCGACACCCCGTCCCTCGAGTACAGCCTGCTGTCGCCCATGATCATCGTGCTGGCGGCCGCGGTGATCGGCGTCCTGGTCGAGGCGTTCGTTCCCGCCGATCGGCGCCGCGTCACCCATCTCGTGCTCGCCCTCGGCGCACTCGCGGCAGCGTTCGCCGCCGTCGTCGCGCTGGCCGGAACCAGCACCGTCGCCGCTGTGGGGTCGGTGGCCGTGGACGGGCCCACACTGTTCCTGCAGGGGGTCATCGTCGCGGTGTCCGCGGCGTCGGTCGTACTGATGGCGCATCGCTCGTCCGACCATCCCGAAGTGGCTGCGGTCGATGCCTTCACGCCCGCGGCGTCCACGGTGCCGGGCACGGTCGCCGAGGCCCGTGCCGTCACTGCCCGGGTCACCCGTACCGAGATCTACCCGCTCACCCTGTTCGCCGTCGGCGGCATGATGGTGTTGCCGGCCTCGAACGATCTGCTGAGCATGTTCGTCGCGCTGGAGGTGCTCTCGCTCCCGCTGTACCTGCTGTGCGGTCTCGCGCGTCGTCGGCGTCTGCTGTCCCAGGAGGCGTCGCTCAAGTACTTCCTCCTCGGAGCGTTCTCGTCGGCCTTCTTCCTGTTCGGCACGGCGCTGCTCTACGGCTACGCGGGCAGCGTCCGACTCGACGACATCGCCGACGTGGCCGACGGGGACCAGGTTCTCGGCGTGCTGGGGGTCGGTCTCGTGGCCGTCGGCCTGCTGTTCAAAGTCGGTGCGGTGCCGTTTCATTCGTGGATCCCCGACGTGTACCAGGGCGCACCCACGCCCGTGACCGCGTTCATGGCCTCGGCCACGAAGGTGGCGGCCTTCGGCGCGCTGCTGCGTATTCTCGTCGTGGGCGTGCCCGATCTCCAGGACGCGTGGCGGCCGATGCTGTGGGCCGTCGCCGTCGTCACCATGCTCGTGGGAGCCGTGATCGCGGTGACGCAGACCGACGTCACGCGGATGCTGGCGTACTCGTCGATCGCCCACGCGGGCTTCATCCTCACGGGTGTCTCCGCGGGAGCTGCGGGCGTGTCCGCCACGCTGTTCTATCTCGCGGCCTACGCCTTCAGCACACTCGGCGCCTTCGCCGTGGTGTCCCTCGTGCGGGATCAGGGCGGCGAGGTCACCGAACTGTCCCGGTGGGCGGGCCTCGGACGATCGTCGCCCCTGACCGCAGCGGCCTTCGCGCTGTTCCTGCTCGCCTTCGCCGGCATCCCGCTGACGAGCGGCTTCACGAGCAAGTTCGCCGTCTTCCAGGCCGCACTCGAGGACGGCGGTGCCGTGCTGGTGATCGTCGGCGTCGTCAGTAGTGCCATCGCCGCGTCGTTCTACATCCGCGTCATCGTGGTGCTGTTCTTCACCGAACCGGAGGGACCCTCGGCGACGATCACCCACGGAACGGGCGCGACCGTGGCCGTCGCCGTCTCGGCCGTCGCCACCGTGGTGCTCGGGGTCTTCCCGCAACCGCTGCTCGACCTGGCCGAGCGGGCTGCAGCCGCGATGGTCTGACCCCCTTCCCCCCGCCCGCTCCCGGCCCGCCCGCTCCCGGCGAGTACGTCCGAAGCGTCGTGAATCGGCGGGGAATCGCGACAGTGTGGACGTACTCGCGGGGGCGGCAGGGAGGGTCAGCGGGCGCCGGGAGTCAGCGAGGGTGCCGTCAGCTCAGAGCAGCGACGAGCCGATCCGCCAATGCCTTGGTCGATGCCGGGTTCTGGCCGGTGTAGACGGTGCGATCGACGATGACGTGGGGCGACCAGGCATCCGCCGCCGAGAAGCTCGCTCCACCCTCACGCAGACGGGTCTCGAGCAGCCAGGGCGCCTTGTCGGCCAGTCCGGCCTGCTCCTCCTCCTGGTTGGTGAAGCCCGTGAGCTGGTAGCCGGAGAAGGGCCAGCTGCCGTCGTCGCGCTTCGCCGACAGCAGCGCGGCGGGTGCGTGGCACACGGCCGACACGATCTTGCCCGAGTCGAGGAACTCGGTGACCAGGGCGCCGAAGTCGTCCGACACCGCGAGGTCCTCCATCGGACCGTGGCCACCGGGGACGAAGACCGCGTCGAAGGACGACGCTGTCTGGTCCTCGAGGCGCGCGGGTGACGCGAGCACGTCCTTCACCGACTCCAGGTACGACTTCAGATCGGCGACCTTCGCCTCGTCGCCGCCGTTCGCCTCGACGGCCAGCGATCCCTCGTCGACGGTCGGGGTCACACCACCGGGCGTCGCGACGACGATGTCCCAGCCGGCCTCGGTGAAGGTCCGGTGCGACTCGACGAGCTCCTCCGCCCAGTACCCGGTGGGGTGCGCGGTTCCGTCCTTCAGCGTCCAGTGATCCGATCCGGTGACCACGTACAGAAGCTTCGTCATGCGGTGATGTCCGTTCGTCGAGGGGTACTTGCCGTCATGGTGTACCCGTCCGCGCCGTACTGACACGGGAACGGATGAAGCTCATCGGTCGTTGGGGGAGTAAAGCCCGTCACACCACACTCTGCGAGGTACACCATGAGCGGTAAAGGACAGTTCGGTTTCGATCCCGAGGACTTCGAGCGCGTCGCTCGCGAAGCGGGCGAGGGCCTGCGGGACATGCTGGGCCAGGCCATGAAGATGGCCGATCAGTCGGGCGGAGGCGCTCCGTGGGTCGGCATGTTCACGCCCGCCGCGACCAAGTCCACCCCGGAGCCGGAGACCACGGGTCAGAAGGGCGACGGGGTGTGGGCCGTCTACTCCGTCGACTCCGACGGGTCGGCGAGCGTCGATCAGGTCTTCGCGACCGAACTCGATGCTCTGCGTGCCCACCGGGACAACGTGGATCCGAATCGCAAGGTCCGCTTCCTTCCCTACGGTGTCTCGGTCGGGATCCTGTCGGCCGGTTCGGAGCTCTCCACCGAGGAGTGATCTCCTCCTGCTCGCACCGCGCACTTCCGGGCCGTGAACTTCTGGGCCGTGAACTTCTGGGCCGTGAACTTCTGGGGCATCACGCCGAGGAAGAAGTGCACCAGCGGCCCGATCGAAAGCGCGTACAGCACCGTCCCCACACCGGCCGTGCCGCCGAGGAGCCATCCGGTTCCCAGCACCGCGAGTTCGATGGCCGTGCGCACCAGGCGCACGGACAGTCCGGTCCGCGCGACGAGTCCTGTCATCAGGCCGTCGCGCGGACCCGCGCCCAGGCCGGCCGAGATGTAGGCCGCCGTGGCGAGACCGTTGAGGACGATCCCTCCGGTGAGCAGCGCTGCGCGTGACGGGATCGAGGTGACATCGGGCAGCCAGTCAAGCGCGAGGTCGACGCTCACCGCGATGATGACGATGTTCGCGACGGTTCCGATGCCCGGCCGCTGACGCAGCGGGATCCACAGCAGCAGCACCATCACGCCGGTCACCGCCGTGATCGCCCCGAAACTGATCGGGAGCCGTGCGGTCAGCCCCTGGTGGAACACGTCCCACGGGTTGAGCCCGAGACCACCGGTGATCATCATGGCCATCGACGTGCCGTAGAGCGTGAGGCCACCCACGAGCAGGGTGGTCCGGAGTGCGAGGTCGCGGGCGTTCATGTCTCGAGTCTGTCCGCCCGTCCGCTGCTCGAGTCCAGTCCACCGACCGGCAGTGGACTGAATATCGGTCCCCGTACCGGAACCGGAGACGTGGGCGAGCGCGGCGCCTCAGCGCGAGTGAGCAGTCTGTCGCATCGGTCGCCACGTGCGGTTGCGGTAGTAGATACTGCACTCGATAACAACGAAGCCGTTGGGGACGACTGAGATGTCACAGGGGGTTCCCGTCCATGCGAAGGACGACCTTGCCTGCGACACCCGAGCCGGACATGCGCAGTCCGGCCGCGCGCGCCGCGACCGACATCGCCCTCCTGACCGCCGCCGTCTTCATCGCGGCGATCATCGGAATCCATTCGCGGCCACCGGGACTTCTCGCCTCGGTGTGGGTGGCCAACGCGGTGGCGCTGAGCGTCTTCGTTCGCTGGCCCCGCACCTTCTCCGCGCCGGCTGCCGTCGCAACGCTGCTCGCCCTCGTCACCGCGGACCTCGTCTCGGGTACCGACGTCTACGCTGCGGTCGCGTTCAATGTCGCGAACATCGTCGGGGTCCTCGGAGGCACGCTGGTGATCCGGCGGCGGCACCCCGAGCCGATGACCCTCGCGGGATCCGCGGACTTCGCCAGAATGTGCCTCGGCATCGTCGCCGCCGCTCTCCTGTCGACGACCGTCGCCACCCTCTCGAGCAGCCGGCTGGGACCGCACGCACCCGCCGTCGAGGCTCTGAGCTGGTTCGGATCCGAGCTCACGAGCTACCTGCTGATCGTCCCCGTCCTACTGTCCTTCCGCGCGTCGACGCCGCGCCGCCGCACCGGCCCCGCCTCGCTCCGGCGCCTGATCACGGGTGAGACTGCACCGATCGCGCTGACCGTCCTGCTGATGCTGGCCGGTCTCATCGTCCAGGGCCCGTTGCTGCTCGCGCTGCCGCTGCCCGCGCTGCTCTGGTGCGCCACCCGCATCCCCATCTTCGGCACCGCGCTGCTCACCGCACTGTGGTCCGCGTGGACGCTGCTCTTCCTCGGACGCGGGGAACTCCAGACCGGTGGGCTGCTGGGCGCGGACGGCCAGGACGGCGCCTCCGCGGTGCTGTCCGTCGCGTTAGTCGCACTCGGACCGCTGCTGGTCGCCGCCGTGTCGCTGGACCGGATGGCCGTGCAGAACAAGCTCCGCGAGGCCCTCGAGTACGACAGTCTCACCGGCGTCCTCTCCCGCGCCGCCTTCCTGCGACGGAGCCAGCAGCGCCTCGACACCCTCATCACCGACTCGCGGCCGGTCGCGCTGCTCATGCTCGACCTCGACCACTTCAAGTCCATCAACGACACGCTCGGCCACGCCGTGGGCGACATCGCGTTGGTCCGCAGCGCCGCCTGCATCCTCGGTGCCCTACCGGACGACGCGATCGCCGGGCGCATGGGCGGTGAGGAGTTCGCGATCCTCCTCCCGCACGCGGATCAGGAGGACGCCGCCTCCATCGCCGACTCGATCCGCCGCGATCACGAACGGCTGCACGTACTCTCGTCGCGCACGGCGACGGTGAGCATAGGGTTGGCCTGGACGAGCTACGCCCCGCAGTCCGTCTCGCCGCTGCTCGTGTCCGCGGATCATGCGCTGTACGACGCGAAGCGACGCGGCCGGAACACGGTGGTCGCGGTCAGCCTCGACTGACCGACGTCAGGCGGCGACCTGCCATGGTCGCTCGCGGCGCCCCACCGCCCACACGACCACGAGGATCGCCGCGAACAGCGCGGCCACGAGCACCAGCGTCGCCACCACACCCGAATGCAACACCACCACGGTGCCAAGGATCGCACCGAGGAACATGGCGACGACGGAGGAGAGCCGACGCAGTACAGCCGCCCCGTCCCGTTTCCGGAGATCGGACCCGATGCCGGTGAGGGCCATCGTCAGCACGGTGGTGGTCATGTCCGGGACGGCGAGATGCCGCACCGCCGCGTTCTGCAGCCCCAGGCCCAGCGCGAGCAGCACGACGATGACGTATCCGCGGCCGGGACCGTCCACCATGAGGATCGCGGCGATAAGCGACGCGAGCGCGAGGACGAGCTCGACCCCGAGTGCGTTGCGCAGCAGATGATCTCGTCGACCACCGGCCCGCGTGATCAGTGTTCCACCGACCATCGCGCCCGCCAGGAATCCGACCAGGGCGAGCACCGAGCCCCACAACGAGAAACCGGGCGCCCCGCCCAGTGCGAAACCGATGAACACGACGTTGCCCGTCATGTTGGCCACGAACACTCGACCGAGAGCCAGCAGGCTGAGCGCGTCGATCGCACCGGTGACGACCGTGACGGCCAGCAGGATCATCGGCAGCGGCCCGTGGCGGGGATGCGCGACGTAGTCCGAGAAGCCATGTGTGGTCACGGCCACGCATTCTGCCCCAGCAGCGCGGATACAGTCGGGTGATGACCACCTCGAGCAGGACCCTGACCGCGGCGGACGGCACGCTGAACGTCCACACCGGGGTGACCGGTCGAGCCTCGAAGATGGGGCACCGGCTGACCATCGCGTTCCGCGACTGGAGCGTCACCGTCGACGAGTCGGACGGCGCTCCGACGGCCGTCACGGTTCGGGTCCGCGTCGACTCCATGGAGGTCGTCAGTGGCGAGGGCGGCGTCACACCGATGTTCGGCCCCGAGAAGATGCTCGCGCGGTCCAACGCCCTCGGCACGCTGGACGCGTCGGACCATCCCGAGATCCGCTACGACGCGACCACCGTCGAGTCGACGAAGGACGGCTACCGTCTCGACGGCACGCTGACGATCCACGGCGTGACACGCGAGCACACCGTCGACCTTTCGGTCTCCACCTCCGACGGGACCACGCACGTCGCCTTCGACGCGGTGGTGACGCAGACGGACTTCGGCGTGAAGCCCTACTCCCAGCTGCTCGGATCGATGAAGGTCGTCGACGACGTCGACGTGTCCTTCTCCGCCTCGATCTCGTAGCCCTGCAGCCCTGCCCCGATCTCCCAGCCGGCCTCGATCTCCTGGCCGGCCTCGGCGGACTAGCCGCGCGCCATGTCGACGAAGCGCGACAGGTGCAGCTGGTGCGCCACAGTGATGGTGGCCGTGGGTCCGTTGCGGTGCTTGCCGAGGATCAGGTCGGCTTCGCCGCCGCGGGGATCGTCGCGCTCGGTCGCATCCGGACGGTAGAGCAGGATGACCATGTCGGCGTCCTGCTCGAGCGAGCCGGACTCACGAAGGTCCGAGACCATCGGCTTCTTGTCCGTGCGCTGCTCGGGACCACGGTTGAGCTGACAGATGGCGACCACCGGAACCATGAGCTCCTTGGCCAACAGCTTCAGCGATCGCGAGAAGTCCGAGACCTCCTGCTGACGCGACTCCACCTTCTTGCCGGACGACATCAGCTGCAGGTAGTCGATGACGATGAGCTTGAGATCGTGTCGCTGCTTGAGTCGCCGCGCCTTGGCGCGGATCTCCATCATGGTGAGGTTGGGGGAGTCGTCGACGAAGAGTGGTGCCTCGCTGATCTCGCTCATCCTGCGGGCGAGGCGGGTCCAGTCGTCGTCCGTCATCTTTCCCGAGCGCATGTCGCCGAGCTTGATCTTGGCCTCGGCGGAGAGGAGACGCATGACGATCTCGGTGCGGCTCATCTCGAGCGAGAACATGACGCTGGCCATGCCGTGCTTGATGGAGCACGAGCGCATGAAATCCATTCCGAGAGTTGACTTCCCGACACCAGGCCTCGCCGCGACGATGATCATCTGGCCCGGATGCAGACCGTTGGTCACCTCGTCGAGCTCGGTGAAGCCGGTGGGGACACCGTTCGACATGCCGCCGCGGCTGGCGATGGAGTCGATCTCGTCCATCGTGGGCTGCAGCAGCTCTTCGAGTTGGACGAAGTCCTCCGCGGTACGACGCTCGGTGACCTCGTACACCTCGGCCTGAGCCCGGTCGACGACTTCGGACACGTCCTGACCGTCCGCGCCCGCGTAGCCGAACTGGACGATGCGCGTACCGGCCTCGACGAGGCGACGCAGGATCGCCTTCTCGACGACGATCTCGGCGTAGAACGACGCGTTGGCCGCCGTGGGGACCGTCTGCGTCAGCGTGACGAGGTAGGGCGGGCCGCCGATGCGCTTGAGCTCGCCGCGCCGTTCGAGCTCCGCGGAGACGGTGACCGGGTCGGCGGGGTCGCCGCGGCCGTACAGATCGAGGATGGCGTCGTAGACCATCTGGTGGGCCGGGCGGTAGAAGTCGCCGGGACGCAGAACCTCCAGGACGTCCGCGATGGCGTCCTTGCTGAGCAGCATGCCGCCCAGAACGGACTGCTCGGCAGCCATGTCCTGAGGGGGCTGACGACCGAAGTCCTCACCGGGCGCCTCGGACGGCCCCTGGTAGTCGTTCGTTCCCCGATCGTCCACGACTGCCACAGAAGTTCGCCGCCCTCTCGCTCGACCGAAGCTCGCCCCCGGAGATCTCGTCCGTCCTCGGCCGTGTCGGCCGAGTCCGTGCTCACCACGTTGTACCCCCGGCCTCCGACACGGTCCGAACACGTGACTGCACGCGCGTGCGCGAGCGGCTGTCCGGCGGTCGACGAGGCCCGTCGATGGTGTGCCGGAGGGACGTTAGGTGCTCGGTCCGCCAGCACCAAACGGGCCTGTTGAGCAATCTGTGGACGGGGTGTGGACAACGCAGGCGAGTCGTGTTGACCACCTGTGCAGAACCTGTGCAGCAACAAGATCACACAGCCCATCAGTGCACGTCAGGGCGATTTCTCAATTTTTCTCTCTGTGGATGAATCCGCACTCGGCGTGTCCTGCCGACTTGACATGTCGGGCGTGTCAGGTCTCCGTGGCTGGAGTTATCAACATGACCTGGGTCACATGTCGGTATCCGCCGGTGAAACCGCCGAGTGATTCTGATCCGGTCCGGATAACAGCCGCCGGACACGCGACGGGGCGCCGCGATGCAGTGCATCGCGGCGCCCCGTGGAGCCCTGGTCAGTTCTGCGCAGGCTCCTGATCGAGCTCGGTGACCGAGGCCGCGTCGACGAGCACGACCCGCGCCGTGGGAATGTCGAAGAAAAGTCCGACCACCTTGAGCCTCCCCTCGGCGACCGCCTTGCCCACCACGGCGTGACGCGACAGGGTCTGCAGTTGTACTGCCACGTTCACCATGGCGAGCTGGTCGATCTCGGAGAACCCCAGCTCCGCGGCATCCCGCGCGACGGGGTGGCCACTCCGGAACGCACTGAGGCTCGCCCGGCCGTGCGAGAGCCACTCACCCACCACCCCGTCGGCGTCGTGGGCGTCCGCGAGCAGCCCCCGCATGGCTCCACAGCCGGAGTGGCCGCAGACCACGACTGAACTGATGGCGAGCGTGTTCACGCCGTACTCCAGAGCGGCCTCGAGCGACGTGTCCGGATCACCGACCGGGATCAGATTGCCCATGTTGCGGACGGTGAAGAGGTCTCCGGGTCCGGCGCTGGTGATCGTGTTCGGCAGCACGCGCGAGTCGACACAACTCAGGAAGAACGTGTCCGGGTCCTGGAACTCGCTCAGCTTCTCGAGGTGCGGGCGCATGGACGACGCGCTGCGACGATGGTATTCCTCGACACCGGCCAGGACCGGCCGGAGCGCCGCCGGGGTGACGGCATCGGCGGTGAACGGCCCGGAGTGGCTGTCGACGGTCTGCCACTGCGACCACGGCATGAACGTGCGCGCGGACAGCATGTGGGGCATGCGTCTCGGTGGCCCGGCCGTGGCCGACGCCATGTCCACGGCGCCGACCTCGTCGACGACGACGGTGCCGCCCGTCGCCTCGTACTGCTTCGTCCACTCGTGCAGCGCGTCGTACACCGCGTGGTCGAGGAAGTCGACGGTCAGCTCGATCGTCACGGATCGGCCGGCAGGAACGGACTGCAGCACCCGCGTGAGGCGAGGAAGCGACAGGAAGCTGAGCGATCCCTCCACCACGACGCGCCAGGAGTCCTCGGTGAGCTGCTCGGCACGCACCCGTGCCCACAGCACGCGACGCAACACCAGCAGGACGGAGATGGCGAGCCCGATCAGCACACCCTCGAGCAGATTGAGGGTGACGACACCGACGACCGTCGCCGCGTACACCACCACGTCGCCGGTCCTCGTCGCCGAGCGGATGTCCGCGAGCTTGACCAGCTGCACACCGATCATGACGAGCAGACCTGCCAGTGCGGCGTAGGGGACCAGCTCGACCACACCGATGAACAGGACCGAGAAGATTAGAACCCAGACACCGTGCAGCACAGACGAAGCGGGGGATCGGGCGCCGGATCGGACGTTGGTGGCGCTGCGCACGATGACGCCGGTGACGGGCAGTCCGCCGGCGACACCGGACACCATGTTGGCGGCGCCCTGACCCATGAGTTCGCGATCGAAGTTGGTGCGTCTGCCCGAGTGCATCTTGTCGATGGCGACGGCGGAGAGCAGACTCTCGACGCTCGCGATCAACGCGATGGTCAGCACACCGGTCGCGAACGCTGCCCACTGCCCGTCCGGGAATGCCGGCAACTCCACGGCCTCGATCAGGTTGCCGGGCAGATCGATTCGTTCGACGTTCATCGAGAAGGCCAGTGAGAGACCGGTTCCCGCGACCACGGCCACCAGCGGGCCGGGGACCTTACCGAGTGGGCCGGTGATGCGCGGCCACAGCAGCATCAGCGCAACGACCACGCCGCCGATGGCGACCGGCGCCGCCTCGGCGTTCAGGATCGACGAAGGCAGAGACGTGATGTTGGCGACGGCGGAACTCCGGCTCTCCCCACCGAGCAGCACGTGGATCTGCTGCAGCGCGATGGTGATACCGATACCGGCCAGCATCGCGTGCACCACCACCGGCGAGATGGCGAGCGCCTGGCGGGCGATACGGCTCAGACCCAGCACCACCTGCAGCACACCGGCGAACACCGTGATGAGACACGTGATGCGCCAACCGAACTGGTTCACCAACTCCGCCACCACCACGGTCAGGCCGGCGGCCGGCCCGCTCACCTGCAGCGGGGACCCACCCAGCGCACCGGCGAGGATGCCGCCGATGACGGCCGCGATGAGGCCCGCCATGACGGGAGCGCCGGAGGCGACCGCGATTCCGATGGAGAGCGGTACCGCCACCAGGAA
Source organism: Rhodococcus sp. MEB041 (assembly GCF_030208955.1). NCBI lineage: Bacteria > Bacillati > Actinomycetota > Actinomycetes > Mycobacteriales > Nocardiaceae > Rhodococcus > Rhodococcus sp. MEB041. The sequence goes on along the minus strand of NZ_JARVSZ010000003.1, from coordinate 175,699 downwards.
CACCACGAGAGACGCGGGCACGTCGTACCGGGCGATGCTCGCCAGCCGGTCGCGCGGTGTGGGGCTCGGGTCGGGTACGGGTGGTTCGGCGGGGGACGAGCGATCGAGTTGTGCAGTCACGGTGAAGCCTCCAGGCGGACACGGATGGTGTGGGTCTGTGCGGTTTCGTCGGTGCAGAACGCCCGGTCTCTCCTCGGGGCGCATCGTTGGTCAAGACATCTCGAAGAGTACGTAAAGGTTTCGACGCACCCTCGGCGTCGGACGGTGCTCGGGCCGCGTCTGCTCCGAGGTTTGGGGACGGTGCCAGTGGACCCACCCGGAAACACTCACCGCGCACAGAATCACCACCTCGCCCACGCCGGAGGACGGCCGAGACAGGCAGGAAAAGAACGAACGCAAACGCAGAATGCCCCGGCCGAGAATCGGCCGGGGCATTCGGTATTGCGTGTCGGTGATGCTTACGAGGCGGTGACCTCGAGGTCGAACGACGCCGTCACATCGGGGTGCAGCGCCACGGTGATGCGGTGCGTTCCGGTGGACTTCACGTGCGACTTCGGCAGTTCGATGCTGCGCTTGTCGAGCACCGGGCCACCGGCGCTCTTGACGGCAGCGGCGACGTCGGCTGCGGTGACCGCACCGAAAAGCTTGCCCGAGCCGCCGGTTCGCACCGACAGCATCACGGACGTCAGGCCCTCGATGGCCTGCTTGAGCTCGTTGGCATGGTCCAGCCCGCGCACGGCGCGAGCTTCCTGGGCACGACGGATGCCCTCGACCTGCTTCTGTGCTCCGCGGGTGGCCGCAATGGCCAGTCCACGGGGCAGCAGGAAGTTACGTCCGTAGCCGTCCTTGACCTCGACGGTGTCTCCGGGTGCGCCGAGGTTGTCGACATCAGCGGTGAGGATGAGCTTCATGGTTACCTTTCCCCTTATCGCGCAGTCGCGGCGTAGGGCAGCAGTGCTACCTCACGCGAGTTCTTGACTGCGATGGCGATGTCCCGCTGGTGCTGGACGCAGTTGCCGGTGACACGACGAGCGCGGATCTTGCCGCGGTCGCTGACGTACTTACGCAGCAACGTCGTGTCCTTGTAGTCGATGGACGTGTTCTTTTCCTTGCAGAAGGCACAGACCTTCTTCTTGATCACCTTGTCGCGCAACGGCGGTTTAGGCATGGACAATCTCCGAATCTTGATTCACTGCATGTGTGGTGCGTACCGGATCAGAACGGCGGTTCGTCGTCGCTGCCGCCACGGGAGCCACCGAACGATCCCGATGCCTGCGGGGCACTGCCCCACGGATCGTCACCGCCCGAGCTGCCACCGGACGAACGGCTCGACGAGCCACCCGATCCACCGGAGGAACCACCGAACCCGCCGCCGCTGTTGCCGCCGCCTCCGCCGCTGCCACGACTGACCTTGTTGACCTTGGCCGTCGCGTACCGCAGGGAGGGACCGACCTCGTCGACCTCGAGTTCGACGACAGTGCGCTTCTCGCCTTCACGCGTCTCGTAGGAACGCTGCCGCAACCGGCCCGTCACGACGACTCGCGCACCGCGGGTGAGCGACTCCGCGACGTTCTCCGCAGCCTCGCGCCAGATGTTGCAGCGCATGAAGAGTGCGTCGCCGTCCTTCCATTCGTTGGACTGACGATCGAACGTGCGGGGCGTGGACGCGACGGTGAAGTTCGCGACCGCTGCACCTGCGGGGGTGAATCGGAGTTCGGGATCGGCCGTCAGGTTCCCGACGACGGTGATGACGGTTTCGCCTGCCATGATTCCTCTTTCTCGTGCCTTGTCAGCGCATGATCTTCTCGGTTGCCGTCAGCCTAGGGCGAGACGGTGACACGAGGGATCACTTGCCGCGGCGCAGAACCTTGGTGCGCAGCACCGATTCGTTCAGGCCGAGCTGGCGATCGAGCTCCGACACCGTGGCGGGCTCCGCGTTGATGTCGATCACCGCGTAGATGCCTTCGGCGTGCTTCTCGATCTCGTAGGCGAGACGGCGCTTTCCCCACACGTCGACCTTGTCGACCTTGCCGCCGTCCTTGCGGATGACGTTCAGGAACGTATCCAGCGACGGGGCGACCGTGCGCTCGTCGAGATTGGGGTCGAGGATGACCATCAGTTCGTAATGACGCATAAGACCTCATCACCTCCTATGGACTGTGAAACGGTCACGGACGATCCGTGACAGGAGGGTCGTTGCGTCAGCAACCGGTCCAGGGTACCTGGACCGCGGCTCACCACGAAATCGGCGGATCGACGGTGCGGACAGCACGGCGCGAGGTCCGGGACACCTACTCTTGTCCTCATGACCACCGGCCGCGCGACGATCTCCGGCCGCGCCGGGGTCGCCACGGCGGCCGCCGTCACCGCGATCTCGGTGATCACGATGGTGCTCGGCTACGTCAACAAGGCGCGGTGCGCGGGAGCACCCTTCGACGAGACCGGACGCAGTCTGGCGTTCGACCGCATCAAGGACTCGTCCGTCTGCTACTCCGACATCCAGTTCCTGTGGCTCGACCGCGGCATCGATCAGCACCTGTTCCCCTACCTGACCGGCGGTATCTCCGCCGACGGCACACTCACCGGCGGAACCGTCGAGTACCCGGTGCTCAGCGGACTCCTCATGTGGGTCGGCGGTCTGGCGAGCCACACCGACGCCCAGTTCCTCCTCTACTCGGCGCTCCTGCTCGCACCGTTCGGCGCGGTGACCGCCTGGATGCTGGGACGCCTCGGCGGCCGCGTCGCGCTGCTCTGGTCGGCCGGCCCCGCGCTGGTTCTCTACGCGTTCCACAACTGGGAACTCCCCGTGGTGGCGACGACCGTCGGCGCCGTGTACGTGATGTCCACCCGCATGCCGCTCCGACGTCGGGCGTATCTGGCGTCGGCACTCCTGGCGGTGGGCTTCTGCCTCAAGCTCTATCCGGGCGCCTTCGTTCTCCCGCTCGCGTCGTACGTCCTGGCCGGGGGCGTGGGCGGGGTGGAGTCCCCCGTGTCCGCACGCCGGTCGCCGCGCCGACTCGACGTGCGCGGGGCGGCCGGAGTGATAGCCGTCGCCGCTGCCGTGGTGGCCGCCGTCAACCTGCCCTTCGCGATCCTCGGCTACGACGGATGGCGAGCGTCGTTCGCCTTCCAGGGCATGCGGCAGGCCGACATCACGACCAACTCGATCTGGTACTGGGGACTGCGGATCCTCTACGACGTGCCGTCGGCGACGCCGGACATGAGCGCCGCCAACGACCAGGCGTACCAGAGCTTGGTCTCGGTGCTCTCGCCGTTGCTGGTGCTGGTGTCGTTCGCCGCCGCGCTGTGGTTCGGCTGGCGTCGACGTCTCGCGGAGGGCACCTACCCCTGGGTGCAGACCAGCGCGGTGATGCTCGTGGCGTTCCTTCTGTTCCACAAGGTGCACTCACCGCAGTACACGCTGTGGCTCGTCCCGTTCTTCGTCCTGTTGCACGTTCCCTGGCACGTGGTGACGGCTTACCTGATCACCGACGTCGTACTCGGTGTCGGCGTCTTCCGGTACTTCGCCGCGTTGTCGAGTGGCAGCGACGCGACCACCGAGGAGAACGTCGTGGTGTTCGGGGTGTGGGTGCGCGCCGTGCTGCTGGTCGTTCTCGTCGTCCTGTTCGCACGGTCCCGTCGCCGCACTCTCGACGCCCGTCCCACCCGGTCCCCGCGCCGCCGGACCGACGCCGAAGCGGAGGTACCCGTGTGAGCACGCCGTTCGATCCCGTCCCCCTGCTCGGCGAGCGCGTGCACCTCGAGCCGCTGACGCCCGATCACGCGGGCGAGCTCGCGGCGGCCGCGGACGACCCCGCGATCTTCCGCTGGACCGGATCCGTCGTGTCCGACGACACGACCGCCCGCGCGTACATCGACACCGCCCTCGCGGACACGGCGCGGCGGGCGTTCCTGCAGCGGGACGCGCGTACCGGCGTCGCGGTCGGCACGACGTCCTACTATCAGATCGACGCCTCGAATCGGAGCGTCGCCATCGGATACACCTGGCTCTCGCGCTCGGCCCAGGGAACCAGGATCAACCCCGAGTCGAAGTTCCTTCTGCTCGAGCACGCCTTCGGCTCCGCCGGCGTGGTGCGGGTGGAGTGGCACACCGACGCACTGAACGAGCAGTCCCGTGCGGCGATCGGCAAGCTCGGCGCACACTTCGAGGGATTGCTGCGCAAGCATCGTCGCCGCGTCGACGGAACGTGGCGCACCACGGCGCTGTTCTCGATGACCGACGACGAATGGCCGGCGGCCCGGGACGTTCTGCGCAGCCGCATCGACAGCTGAGCCGTCCGTCGACCTGCGCCTTTTACAGAATGTGTGCACTCGTCCGGCAGAGTTCGTGACGAGTCATTCTCCGGGGAACGATGACAAAACCGACTGTTTGGTGAGAGACTGCTGAAGAAACCGGCAGTTCGACCGAAGCCAGGGACACGAGAAACAAGGGCACACCAGTGACGACCACGACATGGCGCCGTCCGGATCAGGACGGCTCGGCCACCGTTCGCACGCATGGCCACACCGACAGCACCACCTACCAGCGCCCCAACCTCACGGTTCGTGAGATCGAGGTGCTCATCAGCTGGTTCCGCTGCGATTCCAAGCCGGCCGTCGCGGCCAGCATGTTCCTCTCGCTCGGAACGGTGAACACCCACCTGACGCGGATCCGTCAGAAGTACGCGGCCGTCGGCCGGCCCGCACCGACCAAGGCATCCCTGGTCGCGCGGGCCCTGCAGGACGGCCTGATCGACATCGACGAACTCTGAGGTCCGCCCGTCACTCCTGGATGTGCACCTTGGCGTCGTCGGCATGCCCCTCGACCGCGAGGCGCCGGTTACGGCGCACGCTGGACAGGAACGACAGTCCGATGAGGACCACACCGACGAGTCCGGTGATGATCTCGTTGATGTGCACGCCGATCGAGACCAGCAGGATGATCGACAGTGCGCCGATGGCCCAGTGGGCGCCGTGCTCGAGGTACACGTAGTCGTCGAGCGTGCCCTTGCGCACCAGATAGACCGTGAGCGACCGCACGAACATCGCACCGATGAAGCCGAGGCCCAGGGCGATGATGATGGGGTCGGCGGTGATGGCGAACGCGCCGATGACGCCGTCGAAGCTGAAGGACGCGTCGAGGACCTCGAGGTAGAGGAACAGGAAGAAGCCGGCCTTGCCGGTCGCCTTCGCGAGGTCCGACGGCCCGCCGGAGGTCTCCTCCTCCTCGTCTTCACCGGGGACGTGGAACAGATTGCCGAGGCCGTTCACCGCGATGTAGGTGACCATGCCCAGCACGCCGGACACCATGACCGTGGAGATCTTGTCGTCCTCCGCCATGAACTCGGCCGCGAGAACCAGCAGGATGCCGGCGACGATCACGGACATCATGTCGAGCTTGCCGGCCTTGGCCAGCGGCTTCTCGATCCACGAGAGCCAGGTGTGCTCGCGCTCCTCGAAGATGAAGCCGAGGAACAGCATGAGCAGGAACATGCCACCGAACGCGGCGATCTGCGGATGCGCGTCGGTGATCAGCGTCTCGTACGACGGGCTGCCGTCGGGGAAGTAGGCGGCATCGTCCGCGGGCGGGTTGAGCGCGAGACGGAGCGCCGCCACGGGGCCCAGGCCGGACGCGGCCCAGACGATGACCAGCGGGAAGACCAGCCGCATACCGAAGACGGCGATGATGATGCCGATGGTGAGGAAGATCTTCTGCCAGAACTCGCTCATCCGGCGCAGGACCGTCGCGTTGATGACCGCGTTGTCGAAGGACAGCGACACCTCGAGGATGCCGAGGATCACGACGAGAGCGACGGCCTGCCAGCTCCCGTAGATGAAGGCCACCACGATGGCGAGCGCGGTGATCGCGAACGACCATCCGAAGATGCGTAGAACCACGGGTGGTGGCCTTTCTCTGGTGTCGATCCCTGCGGGCTCCGGCAACGGGGCGTCGTTGCCCCGACATGCAACGGAGAGTGTCGCAGCGCCGTCCGACGAGGACGACGCGCAACACTCTCCGGTACTCGGACCGAATGCCCCGTCGAGCGGGACATTACTCCTTCACAGGGGTCAGACGTTCACTCCGAAGTCGCGGGCGATGCCGGCCAGACCGGAGGCGTAGCCCTGGCCCACGGCGCGGAACTTCCACTCCGCACCGTTGCGGTAGAGCTCGCCGAACACCATGGCGGTCTCCGTCGAGGCGTCCTCGCTGAGGTCGTAGCGGGCGAGTTCGGTGCCGTTGGACTTGTCGACGACGCGGATGTAGGCGTTGCGGACCTGGCCGAACGACTGCGAGCGTGCGTCGGCCTCGTAGATGGACACCGGGAAGTTGATGGTGTCGATGTTCGGCGGCACGGCGGAGAGCTCGACGTTGATGACCTCGTCGTCGCCGTCGCCCTCACCGGTGGTGTTGTCACCGGTGTGTTCGATCGACCCGTCGGGGCTCTTCAGGTTGTTGAAGAACACGAAGTGCTGGTCGCTGACCACCTTCTTGTCCGTACCGAGCGCGATGGCGCTGGCATCGAGGTCGAAGTCGGTACCGGTGGTCGTGCGGATGTCCCATCCGAGACCCACCGAGACGGCCGTGAGGTTCGGTGCGGCTTTCGTGAGGGAGACATTGCCACCCTTGGTCAGGCTGACGCCCATGGCTCGAGTCCTTTCGGTTGCGTGCTACCGGTCGCGTGCTGGAAAGTGCTGTCCACTCGCGTTCATACCCTCAACGTGTGGCATCGCACCAGCGTTCCCGCGAGCCGGTGCGACTCGAGATCGCCGGCGCGTCCGAGAACGGCGCCGCCAGTACCATCGGGCGGGTGACACACCGCTGGCCCGGGCGCCTGAGCCGCGGCCGGGCGCGCACCGAGGCGGTCGCCGCCATCCGGGCCGACACGGTCCGGACCTTCCTCGACATGGACAAGCGTCAGTCGATCGCATCCGCGGGGGTCGACGCGCTGGAACGACTGGGCAGGTCGGACGACAGTCTGCGAGCGCGCTGGCGGCCGGTGGAGGAGCAGTGCTTCGCAGCGGGTGCCTCGTATCTGGCGGCCACGGAGCGCCCCGAGTCCGACGCGAGCGAGGAGGCGTACGACGCCTTCGCCACCGCCATCGCCCATCTCTCCGCCGCCAGCGCCGCGGTCGACCAGTTCTACGAGGCGCATCGGGCCCGGCTCGAGCACGCGACGCTCGAGTACGCCGCGGTCCCGCGATTGGCGAACGACGCACGCACCGCGGCGACCTCGGTGCTGGCGACCGTCACCGGATCGGAACCGCACCACTCCTATCGCTCCGTGCGTGACGCCGTCGCCGCGGTACACCGTGCACTGGACGGTCTCGCGGCGGCGGAATCCGGTGGCAGCGGCACCGCGGTCACCGGCCGCGCAGCGCAGGTGCGCTCCGCCGCGGACGATCTCCGGAGGGCACTCGCCGAGGCACCCGGCCGCGCCGGATCGGCGTCCACCGCCCTGGCATCGGTCCGCACCCGGCTCCAGGCGGTCGGCACCAAGGCCGAGTACATCGCGCCCGCCTACTCCGCCCTGCTGCGCGAGTTCGTGGCCGCCAGCTCGGACGATCTCTCCCGAGCTCGGGAGAACTGCGAGACCCACATGGTCGAGGCGGCCCGCGACATCGACGACGCGGCGACCGCACGCGACCGAGGCGACCCGGAGGAGGCACTCGACCGGATCACCGCCGCACGGCAGCATCTGGCCGACGCGGAGGCGGACATCGAGGCCGTCACCGGACGCCTGGCACGCCTGCGCGAGGTGCGGGACGACCCCGGGGCCGTGGATCGGCGCGTCCGGTTCCGGCTGCGCGACGCGCAGCTGCTGGCCGTCGACCGGGGACTGGTTGCCGAATGGGGCTCGGTGTTGGATGCTCAGCTCGCACGGATCGAGAGGGCCGCCGCGGCACTCGGAACGGGCCGGCCCGACTACTGGGCGTACCTGCGCGAACTCGATTCCGTCGAGGACTTCATCTCCGGTGTGGTCGACCGCATCCGCGGCCGACAGAGTCGGACCTGATACGAAAGGGGTTGCAGTGCAGCACTTCTCTCACCTGGAACCCGCCACACTCGAGTACCTGTTCCACCGCCCGCCCGTCGCCGTGACCGCGGAGAGCGACCTCACGACGCGGGCGCTCGCCCTGGGCGCCACGCTCTACGTCCCGGCCACCAGGGCAAACCTGGTGGAGACGGTACGCAAGCGCGCGGCCGAGGGCTCCCGGTCCGTCGTGCTCGATCTCGAGGACGCCGTTGCCGACGCCGACCTCGAAGCGGCGCGCGGACACGTGGTCGCCGCGCTGGACGCACTCGCCGTCGATCCGCCCGAGGCCGCCGTCTTCGTCCGCGTCCGCACGGCGGAGGACATGCACCACGTCTGCGACCGTCTCACCACCGGCATCGACGTCCTGCACGGCTTCGTTCTTCCCAAGTTCCGGCCGGAGAGCGGCGAGAAGTTTCTCGAGGAGGTGGCCGCTCGGTCGGCCGCAGCGGGCAGACACCTGGTGGTCATGCCCGTGATGGAGTCCCGCGAGATGGTCTACCGGGAGACCCGTGACGACGAGTTGGCCGGTGCACGTGACGTGCTCGACCGATACCGCGACAGCGTCCTGGCGGTGCGAGTCGGTGCCACCGACATGAGCGGCGCCTTCGGGATCCGACGCGACCGCGACCTGACGATCTACGACGTGCGGGTGGTCGCGGACACCATCGGCGCCATCGTCAACCACCTCGGGCGCAGTGACGGAACGGGTTTCGTCGTCACCGGCCCGGTCTGGGAGTACTTCGCCGACCACGAGCGGCTGTTCCGCCCGATGCTGCGAGCCACGCCCTTCGCCGAGCACGACGCCGTCCGCTTCCGCCAGCAGCTGGTCAGCCGCGACATCGACGGTCTGCTCCGTGAGGTCGCGCTCGACCGTGCCAACGGGCTGCACGGCAAGACCGTCATCCACCCGTCCCACGTCGCCGCCGTGCACTCGCTGTCGGTGGTCACCCACGAGGAGTATCAGGATGCACAGGCCATCGCGTCGTCCTCCGGCGGAGGCGGCGTCCTCGCCTCCGGCTACGGCAACAAGATGAACGAACTCGGTCCGCACCGGCCGTGGGCCGAGCAGACGCTGCGCCGGGCCGCCGTCTTCGGCGTCACCGCCGAGGGTGTGTCGTTCGTCGACGTGATGCAGGCACTGGCCAGGCGTCCCGCGTCCACGACCGGCACTGCACGATGAGCCGCGCGATGGGCCGTCGACTGCCCTGGGCGACAGCGGAACTGGGGCTCGTCCTCGAGCACGGCACCTCGTCGGTGGGCCGGCGGGTGGGCGACCTGGTGCAGCCGGGGCTGCGGCGCAACCCGCGCCGGGCACACCTGCTGGTGTCGACCGTTCTGGGCAAACACATCCCGCAGGACCCGGCCGAGGTGATCCGAGCAGGTGAGCTCCTGGGCTCCCTGTGCGCCGACGTGCTCGCCGGGCACGACGACGGCGTGGTGGTACTCGGATTCGCCGAGACCGCGACGGGACTCGGTCACTGCGTGGCGACGCGCCTCGGCGCACGGTCCTACATCCACTCGACCCGTCGACCCGTCGAGGGATTCGCCGTGCACGGTGAGTTCGAGGAGGGCCACTCGCACGCGACGGATCATCGCCTCCTACCCACCGATCCGGAGCGCGACCTGCCCTCTTACCTCCCGATGGTCCTGGTCGACGACGAGATCTCCACGGGAACGACGGCCCTCGGTGCCATTCGCGCGGTGCACGCACTCGCGCCGCGGGCGCGCTACGTGATCGCCTCGCTCGTCGACATGCGCTCGGCGGATCAGCGCCGCGAGACCGACCGCGTCGCTGCGGAACTCGGGGTGGTCATCGACTCGGTGTCGCTCGCGACGGGCACCGTGCATCTGCCCGACGACATCATCGCCGTCGTGGAAGCGCTACCCGCTGCGTCTGCACCGGTGGATGCTCCCCACCGAGGGACCGTCACCAGGGTCGACGTGCCCTGGCCGGCCGGAGTGCCCGACGGCGGTCGCCACGGTTTTCGGGCCGAGGACGTCGCCGCCTTCGACGCCGCGGTCGAGGAGTCGGCCGATCTGCTGCGACCGCACCTCGGCTCGGGCACCACCGTCGTGATCGGGCACGAGGAACTGATGTACCTCCCGCTCCGCATCGCCCGCGCACTGTCGGACCGCGGAACGCCGACCCTGTTCCAGACCACCACCCGCTCACCCGCTCATGTGCTCGACGAGCCGGGTTACCCGCTGCGGCGCGGCTTCTCGTTCGTCGCACCGGAACCCGCGGCCGGTGGCCGACGTCATCTCTACAACGCTCGGGTACCGGACGAGGAGGCGCCGAGCCCCGTTCTTCTCGTCGTGGATCCGCCCGCGGACACCGAGGCGTTGACGGGTCCGGACGGTCTCGTGGACGCCCTCACCCGCACCGGTATCGACGTCACCGTCGCCGTGGTGGCGGCGGATCCGCACTCGCTGCGGACGGAGTCTCGATGACGGCACCGCTGCACGGTCCGGCGTTCGGGTCCTACGCGGCGGGCGAGGTGTCCTGGCTCCTGAAGGATCTCTCGCACGTCTCGCTGGAGGCGGACACCGCGTCGCGGGAGCAGCAGATCCAATCGGGCGCAGCGCACTACGCCGAGAGCCTGCCCGTCGAGTATCAACCCGATGCCGCCTACCGCGACCTGTTCGCCACCGTCCTGGAGGAGAGCGCGACGCGCCTCGCCACCGCGGTCGGCATCGTCACCGATCTGGTGATCGCCGAGCGCGGTGAGAACCTGGTGCTCGCCTCTCTCGCCCGCGCCGGCACCCCCATCGGCATCCTGATGCGCCGCTGGGCGCGGGACGTGCGCGGTCTGACGTGGCCGCACTACGCCGTGTCCATCGTGCGCGATCGCGGAATCGACTCGGCCGCACTGGATCATCTCGCCCGTCACCACGACCCGGCCGACGTCGTCTTCGTGGACGGGTGGACCGGCAAGGGCGCCATCACTCGGGAGTTGACCGCCGCCCTCGACGCGGTGCACCGGGCGGGAGGTCCGCGCTTCGACGACCGGCTCGCGGTACTGGCGGACCCCGGGCACTGTGTGACCACCTACGGCACCCGCGACGACTTCCTCATCGCGTCGGCATGCCTCAACTCGACGGTGTCGGGCCTGATCTCCCGCACCGTGCTCAACGACACGCTCATCGGGCCCGGTGAGTTCCACGGCGCCAAGTTCTACGCCGACCTCGCCGCGGTGGACGTCTCGAACCTGTTGCTGGACAGCGTGTCCGCCAGATTCGACGACGTCGCGGACGCCGTGGCAGAGGGACTGTCGACGGTGCGGTCCGCCGACCGGACTCCGACGTGGAGTGGCTGGGCCTCGGTCGAGCGAGTACGGGAGGAGTACGGCATCAGCACGGTCAACTTCGTCAAACCCGGAGTGGGAGAGACCACCCGCGTGCTGCTCCGCCGGGTCCCGTGGCGCGTTCTCGTGCGCGACGCGCAGGCGCCCGAGCACCGCCACATCCGGATGCTCGCCGAGGCGAGGGGAGTGCCCGTGGACGTCGTTCCCGATCTCGCCTACTCCTGCATGGGTCTCGTCCGGGACGTCTCGTGACCGAGGCGAGGACCACGCTGGTCGCGACGGATCTCGACCGCACGATGATCTACAGCGCCGCCGCCTTGGCGGAGGGTCGCACGGACGGAGAGCACGATGACGTGCGCTGCGTCGAGTACTACGAGGGTGCTCCGCTGTCGTACATGACCACACGCGCCGCGGACCTGCTCACCAGCCTCGCGTCCGAGGTGGTGGTGGTGCCGACCACGACGCGCACCGTCGAGCAGTTCCGACGCATCGCCCTGCCGGGAGCACCCTGGCGGCACGCGATCACGACCAACGGGGCCACCATCCTCGTCGACGGTGAGCCGGATCTCGACTGGCGCCGCGCCGTCGAGGACGCCGTCGCCGGATCCGCGGTGCCGCTCGCGGAGGTGACCGCGGAGATGACACGGCGGGGCGACGACTCGTGGGTGCTCACGCAGCGGACGGCGGACGATCTGTTCTGCTACCTCGTCGTGAACGTGGAGACGATGCCCGAGGATTTCGTCGACGAGTTCGCACACTGGTGCACCGAGCGCGGCTGGGGCGTGTCCCGGCAGGGCCGCAAGGTCTATGCGATGCCCGACGCGGTGTGCAAGTCGCACGCCGTCGCCGAGGTGCGCCGACGGTGCGTGGACGCGGGAACGCTGGAGGCCGACGCCCCGGTGCTCGCCGCCGGGGACGGCGCCCTCGACGCGGAGATGCTTCGTGCCGCGACCGCCGCCATCCGTCCGCGGCACGGTGAACTGGAACTGCTGCAGTGGGACGCCCCCGGGCTGGTGGTCACCGAACGGTCCGGCGGTGCTGCGAGCGAGGAGATCCTGCACTGGTTCCGGGCAACGGCCGGCACGTCGGGCTCCGCCGCTGCCCCGCCGACACACGTACGCTGAATTCGGACGTACCCGACCACCCCGGAAGAGGACGAGACGTGGCTGCACAGCCGTTGACCAAGGGACAGAATGCTCCTCTGTCCACCGCCACCGTTCGCATCGGTCTCGAGCTGACCGCACCGGCGGACATCTCCGCCCTGCTCGTCACCGACAGCGGCAAGGTTCGCTCCGACGCCGACTTCGTCTTCTTCAACCAACCCTCCGGCCCCGGTGTGCAGCTGGTTCCGGGCCAGGGTGGGCCGCAGGAAGTCGCCGTGACCCTCGCCGCGGTCCCGGCCGACATCACGCAGATCCGAGTCGTCGTCACGCTCGACGACTCGTCGAGCAGCTTCGGACGCGTCTCCGCTCCCACCGCCCACGTGATCGACGGCGGCACCGGTGCGACGCTCTACTCGTACACCGTGGACGGCCTCACGACGGAGTCCATCGTCATCGCGCTCGAGCTGTACCGGCGCGGCGACGGCTGGAAGGTCCGTGCCGTGGGCCAGGGTTACGCGGGCGGGTTCGCCGCTCTCGTCGGTGACCACGGGGTCTCGGTGGACGACGCTCCCGCAGCGGCGCCTGCGCCTGCTGCACCCACACCTCCGCCTGCCGCTCCCACACCTCCGCCGGCCCCCACGCCGCCGCCCGCGGCACCCCCGGCACCTTCTGCGCCCGCGGCCCCCGCCGAGGTGAGCCTGGCGAAGGCTCGGCCCGTCAGCCTCACCAAGGGTCAGAAGGTGACGCTGAAGAAGGACGGTGGCGTCGCACTGACCACCATCCGCATGGGCCTCGGTTGGGACCCCATCAAGAAGGCCGGCTTCTTCGGAGGCGGGCGCAGCGCGGACGTCGATCTCGACGCCTCGGCGCTGATGTTCTCCGGCGACAAGCACGCCGACGTCGTCTACTTCGGCCAGCTGCGGTCGAAGGACGGGTCGATCGTCCACCAGGGCGACAACCTCACCGGCGAGGGCGAGGGCGACGACGAGGTGATCACGGTGGACCTGACGCGGGTGCCCGCCCATGTGAGCTCGATCGTCTTCATCGTGACCTCGTACCGCGGGCAGACCTTCGAGCAGGTGGCGAACGCCTTCACCCGCCTGGTCGACAACACGATCAACACCGAGCTGGCACGCTTCACGCTGCAGGGCGGCATGCCGTTCACCGGGCTGGTCATGGCCAAGGTGTACCGAGCCGGGAGCGAGTGGAAGCTGCAGGCGATCGGCGACGGCATCAACGCCAAGCACGCGGGCGAAGCGTTGCCGCAGCTCCGTCCGTACCTCTCCTGACGAGGAGTCGTAGGCTCGGGTCGTGACCTCGTCGAACGATCCCTCCGTCTTCGAGTACGGAGTGGACGGCCCCAAGCTGATCGTCGTGGGCCTCGACGGCTCCGACTCCTCCTGGCGGGCGGCCGCGTACGCCGCCGGACTGGCGCGCCGGCAGCACTCCAAGCTCGTGCTGGTCTACGTGCAGACGCTGGCGGCCGGCGCCTTCGCGCAGGCGAGCGGCGTGGTCTACGACTCGGGGAGCCAGGTGGCGGACCAGCTGCTCACCGAGATCCGCGACCACGTGGTGCGTTTCGGCGAGCACCAGCACGTGAACTGGGAGTTCCGGACGTTCCGCGGCGACCCGGCGATGGGACTCGCCGCCGTCGGCGACGAACTGCGTGCCGACGCGATCGTCGTGGGCACGTCCGAGTCTGCCGGGCACCGCATCTTCGGCTCCGTCGCCGTCCGACTGGTCAAGCTGGGTCGGTGGCCGGTGACCGTGGTGCCCTAGGCGGTGGCGCCGCATCCGCGATCGGAACCTCGACGGGCCGCGGACGCACCATCGCCGGCACCCACGACGGGTACGCGTCGGGTGCTCCGTCGAGCACACCACCGGCCGGATCGTCGTCGCCGCTGCGACGCACCAGATCGTCCACCGGCCGGTAGATCTGCCGCACCACCAGGACACACAATCCGACGACGGCGAGATCGCGCACCAGGACGGTCGCCGTGAAGTACTGCTCGGGCAGACCCTTGTCGGCCACGCCCAGGTAGTACATCATCCGTGGAACCCAGACGAGTGCGTCGATGGTCATCCACGCCAACAGGATTCGCCGGTGCGGCAGAGCCAGGACCGCGAGCGGCACCAGCCACAAGGAGTACTGCGGACTCCACACCTTGTTCGTCAGCAGGAAACCGGCGACAACGAGGAAACACAGCTGCATCAGGCGAGGACGCCGCGGAGCCGTCAGCGCCACCCAGCCGATGGCGAGGCACACGACCACGAAGAGCAGCGCCGTCACGAGATTGAGGATCACCGGCTTCTCGCCGGGACCGAGCGGGCCGTCGAATCCGGCCCAGCCGGTGAACGACCGGGCCACGTTGTAGAGCGAGTCCGGATCGGCGCCGCGGTCGGAGTTCAGTCGGAAGAACTCCGACCAGCCACGCGGAAACAGCAGTGCGATGGGCAGATTGACCAGAACCCACGCCGAGAGCGCCGCCGCCGTGGTCCGCGACCAGTCCCTGATGTTCCCCGTGCGGATGCACAGCACGAGGAGCGGACCGAGCAGGAACAGCGGGTAGAGCTTCGTCGCACCCCCGATGCCGAGCAGGACACCGGCCAGCACCGGCCTGCGTCGCGCCCACGCCAGCAACCCACCGGAGGCGAATGCCGTTGCGAGGGCGTCGAAGTTGGTGAAGACGTGCACGATCACCAGAGGGGAACACGCGGCCAGCGCGGCGTCCCACACCCGACGTCCCGCCAACATCGTGGTCGCCCAGATCGTCACGAGCCAGGCGAGGGCGGAGCCGAACGCCACCACGTTGAAATACAGCGCGACCGTGAGCGCCTGCGGCAACCACGGGACTGCAGACCACGCGTGGGCCACCTGCATCGACACGTACTGGTACAGCCCCGCCACCACCGGATACTCCATGTACCGGGTGATCGTGGAACCGTCGGAACCCGTTTCCTCCCACGACTTCTTGTACGGGAACGCGCCCTGATCGAGTCGCTCCGCTCCGTAGAGGGGGACCACGTCGGAGTAACACATCGCGACGTACTGACGGCTCCCGCTCCAGTCGAGTCCCAGCTCGCCGCCGGGGCTGTTCGGGGCCTGCTGGATGCACGCGGCCTTCCCGAACCAGCCCAGCGCGAGAAACACGACCGTGAACGCGAAGATCACGCGCAGTGGCGTGATGTGGCGCTGCCGCCCCACCAATGCGTGCTTGCCGACGGGGCCGCCGACCACCGTCGACAACTCCGCGACCATGGGGTCGGTCAGACTCGGCCGATCGCGCCGACGAGCGGAGCGCCGATCCGTCGCCAACTCACCCGGGCTCGCCAACAACTCGTCGGACGAATGGTCCCGACCGGCCTCCGGCCCGCCCGTCGACACTCGACCGGCCTCCGGCCTGCCCGTCGAAACTCGACCGGCCTCCGGCCTGCCCGTCGAATCCCGACCGGCCTCCGGCCTGCCCGTCACCCCTAGCCGCCGGGCGGCGTGGCCGGCTCCGGAGCCGCCCCGTCGTCGGGCGGGGTGACGGCGGAAGGTTCCGCCGGCGCCGGGGCCAGACCGGGAACCGGAATGGTGATGCCCGGCAGGATCTCGACCTGCGACGGGACGACGACCGGCGGAGCGACGGGCTCCGGCGTCGTGGGCTCCGGCGCTGCGGAAGAGGACGTGGGCGGCGCCGCGGTCCGTGTCGGCGCGGGTGCCGAGTACTGCGGCACACCGGCCTGGCCGGCGATCGCACCCGGTGCAGGGAACGACTCGACGGGCGAGCCCTCGAGGGACGCGTCGAGCGTGTCCTTCCAGATGTCCGACGGAAGTCCGGAGCCGTAGATGGGTCCCCCGTAGCTGTTCTCCAGCGGGAGGCCCTGCTCGGTACCGACCCACACGGCCGTCGCCAGAGACGGCGTGTACCCGACCATCCAGGCGTCCTTGTTCTCGCCGGTGTCACCGAGCTGCGCGGTACCGGTCTTCGCAGCGGACGCGCGTCCCTCGGCCAGGTTGTGGCCGTTCGAGTAACCCGCGATGGGACGCATGGCCGCCGTGACGTTGTCCGCGACGGCGGGGTCGACCCGCTGCTCGCCGGGGTCCGCTCCGCGATCGAGCAACACGGTGCCGTCGGCCGTCACGACCTTCTGCACGAAGTGCGGTGCGTGGTAGGTACCCGATGCGGCGAGCGTCGCGTACGCGCTGGCCATGTCGATGACACGGGACTGGTACTGCCCGAGCACGATGCCGTTGTTGGGGCCGGCGCCGTTCGGCTCGGTCAGGGTCTCGCCGATGCCCTCGACCTCGGTCGGGATACCGAGGCGGTGCGCCATGTCGGCCACCGCCTGCGGGCCGCCGTCGAGGCTGAGCTGCAACCGGTAGAAGCTCGTGTTGAGCGACCGCTTGAGAGCCTCGGCAATGGTGCAGGTGCCGCAGGACTCGCCCTCGACGTTGCCGATGGAGATGCCGTTGACCGTCAGCGGCGAGCTGTCGTACATCTGCGACAGCGGGATGCCCTGATCCAGAGCCGCCGCCAGGCCGAAGACCTTGAACGACGAACCGGTCTGCAGGCCGGACTGCGCGAAGTCGAAGCCGCGGCCGTCGACACCGCCGTAGTACGAGCGCACCGCACCGGTGCGGGGGTCGATCGACACCGACGCCGTGCGCAGCTCGGACGGTTCACCCTCCATGTTGGAGTTCACGGCGTCGATGGCGGCCTGCTGATCCTGCGGATCGATCGTCGTGGTGATCTGCAGTCCGGCGGTGTTCAGGTCCTGCTCACTGATGCCCGACGCGGTGAGCTCCTTGAGCACCTGGTTCTTGATCAGTCCGTTCGGGCCGGCGTCGGCGGCGTCGCCGCTGTCCACCGAGGCGAGCGGTCGCCACTGCGGGTACTGCATCGCCTGACGCTGGGTCTGATCGAGCGCACCCATCGTGACCATGCCGTCGAGGACGTAGTTCCAGCGGCTCTGCGCACCCGTCGGGTTGTTCTCCGGATCGAGTCCGGAGGGCTGCTGGATGGTGGCCGCGAGCACGGCACCCTCCTCGACGCTCAACTGCTCGACGGGCTTGTCGAAGTACGCCTTCGACGCCGCCGCGATGCCGTACGCGCCGCGGCCGAAGTAGATGGTGTTGAGGTACGCGGCGAGGATGTCGTCCTTGGTCCACTGACGCGCCATCTTCGAGGAGATGACCAGCTCGCGCATCTTGCGGGTGAGCGTCCGCTCGGACCCCACGAGCGCGTTCTTCACGTACTGCTGCGTGATGGTGGATCCACCACCGGCGCTGTCGCGCCCGAGCACGTTGTCGCGAGCGGCGCGTGCGAAGCCGGTGACCGAGAATCCGGGGTTGGAGTAGAAGTCACGATCCTCGGCCGACAACACCGCATTGCGGACGTGCTCGGGGATCTGTCCGATCTCGACATCGGTGCGGTTGCCCTCGGGAGGGACCACCGTGCCGAGGACGGACGTTCCGTCCGACGCGAGGACGGTGGCGACCTGGTTGGTCTTGATGTCACCGGGCCGCGGAACGTCCTCGACGACGTACGCGACCATGAACACCAGGACAGGAACGACCATGCCCAGCGCGATCAAGCCGTACAGCGTGCGCCGCAGGACCTTCCACTTCGACTTCCTCTTCGTCTTCGTGGCAGTACCTCCTGATGGCGGTTCGGTGGGTCCTCCACCGAACCGGTCCCGGTCACCGTCGGCGTCGCCACGCGAGTGGGACGTCACGGGCCGGGAGGGTGGAGCGTCGGTCGCCCGTGGATCGTCCGAGTACGGGCGCGGCTGCGAGAACGCCTGCGACCGCGGCGGGGGCGCGGTCGGGGGAATTTGGGTGGTGTCCGGTCCACGATCGTCGTAGGACGGCGGACCGTAGGCCGGGCGCCGCGGGTGATCGGCCGGCGGCCAGCTCGGCGGGGGACCACCGGGGCCGTCCCGGCGAGGCGCACGCGGTGGGGGTGGGCCCGACGGCCGCTGCTGGGGATCGCGGACCGGCTCGTGGCTCGGGCGCCCGTGACGCGGTGGTTCCCCGGGCCCGTCGGGTCGACCGTGGCGGCCGGACGGACGCCCGCGATCGTCACCGGAACTGTCGTAGGGGGAACTCACTCACGTACTCCACTGTCAGGACGCACGTGTGACCAGGTGGCGACGGTCACGTGTGCGTCGGGCTCGTTCGACTCGGTTGCGCGGGGGACCACCGACGGACGGTACCGCCGACGACCTGCGTCCGTCACTCACTGGCCGTGCGTCGGCGGGAGGCGGAGCGTGTGCGGGGGCTCTTGGGCGCCGGAACGGCACCCAGGACGTACGACTGCACGAGGTGGTTCCAACTGCAGGTTCGGCAGACCTCGACGACGTGCACGGAGAACTCCTCCTGCGTGCCGGCGAGGCGGGTGAGCTCGTCCGCGGTCCGGGCCGAGCCGTTCATCGTCCCGAGCTTCTCTCCGAACACCCAGGAGACCAGCGTGAGCTGCTCCTTCCGGCAGATGGGGCACGCCACGGTGGACGGCCGACCGTGGAACTTGGCCGCTCGGAGGAGGTAGGGATCGGCGTCGCAGACCTGGGCCATCGCCGTTCGTCCGGAGTAGACCTCGGCGAGCAGCGACTTGCGCTGCAACGCGTAGTCCACCACCTGCCGCTGTGATCTCACGGTGACCAGAGTACGTGCGCCGTCGAGGTGGGGTGGTGCTCGACCCCGTCCCGTGCGCTGGAGCGGAGCCGTGGAGCCGGAGCACTTGAGGGACCCGGTCCACGGGCCTACCATCTGGCGATGCCGACGGTCCGATCTGTGGGTGTCAGAGCGCGTGACCAGGACAGAGTGCACGCGTGCGCCGCGCTGGACCGTGCGCTCGCGGACGGCCAGATCGACGCCGAGGAGCACGCCACCCGCATCGCCCTCGCCACCGATGCACGTGCGCTCGAGGACCTCCACGATCTGATCGGCGATCTGCAGGGCACGTCGGACCTGGCTCGGATGGCGTCGCCCGGGGCGACAGCTGCGGGGCTCTCCCGTCGGGGTCGGCCGAGCGTGCTGAGCGCGGTGATCCGGTGGGCTGTTCTCCTGGTCGTCGCCGCACTCCTGTTCCTCGGTGTCCGCGCCTGTGCGTCCGACGACAGCGCGACCGGCACCTACGGCTCGGCCGGCTACCTCGAACCGCGCGCGATGGACGACATCGTGGCGTCGACGGGCATCCTGCTGGGAACCACCGTCGTCGACGAGCTGATGTTCTACTCCGAGTACGTGCTGCTGAGGGCGCCGAGTCCCGACAATCCGGGCCGGGAGAGGCGTTATCAGTACCGCGACGGCGAGTGGAGACAGTCGGACGACGCGGACAGGGACCGAGAGACGGCGACCGTCGACCTCGCCGACCTGGGCCCCGGCGTGCTCGGCGGGTTGGTTCTGGGCGCCGGCGCGAGCCTGAACATCGCCGAGATCGACTCGCTGTACCTGTTCGTCCGGAACACCGGCGTCGGCCCCGTGATCAGCCTGCACGCGAGCAACGAGGCCGCGAACGAGGACGGATACCTCGAGGCGTCCCTGTCGGGCGACTTCCTCAGCGTCACCCCGTTCGATCCGACCGAGTAGGAGACGACGATGGCGACCGGACAGGATCGACGACTGCGCGCCCGTGACATCGATCGCGCCGTGGTCGCGACCGCTCTCGACACCGCGTACGCGGACGGGCAGCTGACGTTCGACGAGCACCGGTCACGGGTGGCGGCGGCGAGAACGGCGACGACACTGGGCGATCTCCACGCGTTGGCCGCCGATCTGCAGGCGGCCGTACCGCTGCCCGAGGCGATACGGCCCGCACCCGGACCGTCCCGGCGCCCGGTGATCGTGGGTCTGCTCGTCGTGGTCCTCGTCCTCGGAGTCGCCGTCGTGCTGGCGGTCCGCGGATCCGATGCACCGTCGTCGCCGAGCGTCGCGGCTCCGTCGTCGTCCGTCGGCCCGGGAGCGACGGCCGCGGGCACCGTGACGCCGATCGTCGCGCGACCCTTCGTATTCGACACCCCGGAGGGCCTGGCCGACTTCCGCGACCGGTGGATCACACGATTCGGCGACCCCGAGGTCACCGAGTTGGTGCTGTACCCGTCGGACGATCGCGCCTCTCTGACCCGCCTCGCCGAGAGCGACCGCGTGCGCGACGTGTCGGTCCGCGGCGGTTTCGAGGAGTCCGCCGCCACGAGCCCGAGGGAGACGGACGAGCTGCCCTTCGACCTCACCGCGCTCGACGTCGCGGCACTGGCGGGCCTGATGGCGGGTTCCGCGTCGTTCGTCGAGGTACCGGACGCGTCGGTCACCCACGTGATCGTGCGCAACGAGGCAGTGCCGGAGGTACTGGTCTATCCCGCGGATGCGGACGGCCGCGGTGGATACCTGCAGGCCACCCTGGCCGGTGAGGTCACGCGGGTCAGCCCCCACCGTCCCTGACGGGGCCCGTGTTCATGTTCTCGACAGTTACATGTACCCCCATATATCGGCCCGATACATGTGGCGGTTATAGTGAGCGAGCGTCATCTCGACGCGGACTCGGGTCGGAACAGGAAGGGGACCGCACATGCTCGAACTGGCGATCCTCGGCCTGCTCCTGGAGACACCCATGCACGGTTACGAGCTTCGTAAGCGACTCACCGGACTTCTCGGTGCCTTCCGGGCCTTCTCGTACGGTTCGCTCTACCCCACCTTGCGTCGTATGCAGGCGGACGGGCTCATCGTCGAGAACCCCGGAGTCCAGGGCGCCGTCAAGCGTCGGGCACGTCGTGTCTACGAACTCACGCCGGCCGGCCGAGCTCGGTTCACCGAGCTGGTCGCGGACACGGGTCCGCAGAACTACACAGATGATGGATTCGGCGTACACCTGGCCTTTTTCGGGCGCACCCCCGCTGAGGCGCGGATGCGGATACTCGAAGGTCGGCGTCGCCAGGTCGAGGAGCGCCGTGAGGGGCTCCGCGACGCCATCGGCCGAGCAAGTGGGTCGTTGGACAGGTACACGCGCGGATTGCATCAGCTCGGCCTCGAGTCGAGCGAGCGCGAAGTGCGGTGGCTCAACGAATTGATCGCTGCCGAGGCAATGGCGATCACTTCGGAGAGTCCACCGCCCGCACCCACGACCGACACCTCGGCCGTGGCACACCCGGAGAGCACGTCGGCTCCGGCCACCCGATACGGAAAAGAAGGAGAACCCGACCATGAGTGACAACAGCACTGCGGTGCGCGTGGCCATTGTGGGCGTGGGTAACTGCGCGTCGTCCCTGGTTCAGGGCGTGCAGTACTACAAGGACGCCGACGAGAACACCACCGTTCCCGGCCTCATGCACGTGAAGTTCGGCAAGTACCACGTCCGCGACGTCGAGTTCGTCGCCGCGTTCGACGTGGACGCCAAGAAGGTCGGCTTCGATCTGTCCGAAGCCATCTTCAACAGCGAGAACAACACCATCAAGATCGCCGACGTGCCCCCGAGCGACGTCAGCGTCCAGCGCGGCCCGACACTCGACGGCATCGGCAAGTACTACTCGGAGACCATCGAGATCTCCGACGCGGAGCCGGTCGACGTGGCGCAGGCACTGCGTGACGCGAAGGTCGACGTGCTCGTCTCCTACCTGCCCGTCGGATCCGAAGAAGCCGACAAGTTCTACGCGCAGGCCTGCATCGACGCGAAGGTCGCGTTCGTCAACGCGCTGCCCGTCTTCATCGCGTCCGATCCGGTCTGGGCCAAGAAGTTCACCGACGCCGGTGTGCCCATCGTCGGCGACGACATCAAGAGCCAGGTCGGTGCCACCATCACCCACCGCGTCATGGCCAAGCTGTTCGAGGATCGCGGCGTCCAGCTCGATCGCACGATGCAGCTGAACGTCGGCGGCAACATGGACTTCCTCAACATGCTCGAGCGCACGCGCCTCGAGTCGAAGAAGATCTCGAAGACGCAGGCCGTCACGTCCAACCTGCAGCGTGAGTTCAATGCGAAGGACGTGCACATCGGCCCGTCCGATCACGTCGGCTGGCTCGACGACCGCAAGTGGGCCTACGTCCGCCTCGAGGGTCGCGCGTTCGGTGACGTCCCGCTGAACCTCGAGTACAAGCTCGAGGTCTGGGACTCCCCGAACTCCGCCGGCGTCATCATCGATGCCGTGCGCGCCGCGAAGATCGCTCAGGACCGCGGAATCGGTGGACCTGTCGTGCCCGCGTCCGCGTACCTGATGAAGAGCCCGCCGAAGCAGCTCGCCGACGACATCGCTCGTCAGCAGCTCGAGGCGTTCATCATCGGCTCCGACGAGCAGTAGCCACTCGCGAACGTCCCGACGGGGTCGTCACGGTCGATCACTCGGCCGCGGCGACCCCGTCGGCGTCTCACCGGTCGAGCGGGCCGTCGGGGACGCCGAGCAGGTACGACGTGGTGCCGCGGACACCGTCGGACACGAACACCTGGAACGTCTGATCGCAGGTCTCGGTACCGAAGCGGACGACGGCGAGTCGATGATGCGCACCCGTCACGCGCGGCCCCCGCGGAGGAGACGATTCCGTGAGCGGTCGGCGACGTGCGGACGCCGCCGCGTCGTGCTCGTACGTCACGACGGTGCCCTCGGTGGTGACCACGCCGACGGCCGTGATCGGTTCCGTCGCACTCGTGGACAACACCGGCGTGATCACGATCTCCCCCACCTCGTGGTCCCCGTCGGTGACGACGATGGTGAAGCGATCGGAGCCGAAGGACGACGGGTCGTCCTCCCACCGGTCCACGGACGCCGTACGCGAGTAGGTGAACATCCCGTCGGACGCGACGTCCGCGGTACCGCAGGACGGGCCGGAACCCAGTCGGTGGCTCCGCTGTGTGCACAGGGGCGAGGCGACGGACCCCGCCAGCAGGCAGGCCGTGACGGAGGTTCGAGGCATGGGGTCGCTCCTGAGGGTCGTGCGCCGGCCGGGTCGGCCGGATTCTCCTGTACTCACCGTGCCCGACGCGTGCACAAGAAGTGCAAAAGTGCCTGCGTGCGGCGCGAATACGCACAGCTGACTAGACTTGTCAGGTGACGAGTGACTCACCCGCTTCCGTCCGACTCGTCGGTGCCGTCACCGTCGAGCGTGGCTCTCGGGTGGTCGATCCCCGCATCATCGGTGGGCCGCGCTGCGTCGAACTGCTGTCGTATCTGACGCTCAATCGCCATCGAGAGGTCTCGCACGACGAGTTGGCGGACCTGCTCTGGCCCGAGGAGCGGCCGCGCACCTGGAATTCTGTGCTGCGTGGGGTGATCTCGAAGGTGCGGGACGTTCTCGACGCCGCGGACATCGCGGGTACGTCGATCGTGTCCCGTACCGGCATGGTGCGTCTGACTCTTCCGCCGGACACCACGGTCGATCTCGAGGAGATCCGGGACGCGTGCCGCCGCACGGAGGGATCACCCGCGGACCGTGCCCGCGATGCCCGGACGGCGTTGCGTCTGCTCGCCGAACCCGTGCTCGTCGGAGCCAACGGCGCGTGGGCGGACGACGTCCGGCGAGAGTTCGACGACCTGCGGCTCACGGCCCTCGAAGCGGACGCCACCGCGTCGATGGATCTCGGTGCGTTCGAGAACGCCGTGTCCTCCGCGGAGTCCCTGCTGGCAGCCGACCCCCTGCGCGAGAGCGCGTACCGCATCGCCATGCGTGGCTACGTGGCACTGGGCGACCGCGGACAGGCTCTCGGGGCGGCGGCGCGATGCCGGGCGGTGCTGGCGGACCGGCTCGGGGTGAGCCCCTCACGCGAGACCCAGTCGTTGTACCTGGAGTTGTTGGAGGACGATACCGAGACCACCCCAGCGCAGCGCGAGGAGCCGCCGGTGGGATCCGCCTTCGTCGGACGCGATGTCGAGATGAGCCGCATCGTCGAGGACCTCGAGGCGGCCGCTGCCGGTCATGGACGGTTTCTCCTGGTCTCGGGTCCGCCGGGGGCAGGGAAGACGTCACTCGCCCGCGCCGTGATGCAGCGTGCCCGCGCCGCCGGCACGGACGTCGTGTCGGGTCGCTGCAGCGAACACTCGACCATCCCGTACGAACCGTTCGTGGAGGCAGTCACCCGCGACCTCGACTCGCGCGGCGTCATCGGAGCGCGTCAGTGGCTGCGGACCAACGGCGCCGACATCCTCGGCATCATCCCCGGGGCCGCACGTCGATTCGGGGACCTCATCCCCCCGCACGTGGACGACGACCGCACAGGGGCGTCCGACGCGGTGCAGCGGTGGCTCGTCGGGCCCGCTCGACAGGCCCCGACCCTGCTCGTGATCGACGACCTGCAGTGGGCCTCCGGCACGACGGCCGCCCTGGTCCGCCATCTCGCGCGGTCGACGCAGAACGACCGACTCTGCATCCTCGCGACAATGCGGGACGAGAACCTCGTGTCCCCGGAACTCCAGGCGACCCTCGACGTCATCCGGTTGTCGGCGGGGTTCCGCGAGATCACCCTGGGCGGACTGTCTCTGGCCGCGGTGCACGACCTCCTTCGCGAGCAGAACTCGACCCTCGACCCCGAGGCCATCGTGGCACGGACGGGTGGCTCCGCCCTGCTGGTCGCAGCCGTCATCGCGGCACACGAGCGCGAACCCGGCGGCTCGCTCCCCTTCACGGTCACGGACGCGGTGCGTCTCGCGAGTCGCGAACTCAGCTGTGACGCAGTCACTCTGCTCGAACTGTGCGCGGTGACCGGGGTGACGGTCTCGCGCCCGCTGCTGCGGGCCGCCTCGACGATCCCGTCCGATCTCCGTTTCGCCGAGACCCTCGACGAACTGCTGGCCGTGAACTTCCTGGTCGCCGGCGACACCGACGACGAGCTGGTGATGAGACACGCTCTCGTGCAGTCGACTCTGTACGACGCGATACCCGGGGCGCGGCGAGCGCAGATGCACTCCGACGTGGCTCG
The DNA here is from genome assembly GCF_030208955.1 of Rhodococcus sp. MEB041. Taxonomy (NCBI): domain Bacteria; kingdom Bacillati; phylum Actinomycetota; class Actinomycetes; order Mycobacteriales; family Nocardiaceae; genus Rhodococcus; species Rhodococcus sp. MEB041. The sequence continues at coordinate 150,371 of NZ_JARVSZ010000003.1, read as the reverse complement.
GGCCCTGGTCGATCTCGGTGCCGACACCACCGCCGACGAACTCGCGCGCATCGCGTACCACTTCGGCAGGGCGCTGGACTCCGACCGCTCCGAGGCCGCGCTCTACGCGCGGCGTGCCGGCGACGCCGCCTACGCGGTGTCCGCGTACGAGGACGCGGTGGTGGGGTACCGGACCGCCCTTCGGAAGATGGTGCCGCACGGCGACTCCCGAGAGCGGTGCCGACTGCTGATCGACCTCGGCCGGGCGCAGCGTAAGTGCATCGACCGGTCCTACCGGGCCACTCTCTTCGACGCGATCGCCATGGCGCGGAGACTGGGCGACGTCGACCTGCAGGTCGACGCGACGCTGGCGGACACGATCAGTGGTGCGGGCCTGTTCCAGATGTTCGACCCGTTGCCGGAACGACTCGACAGCCTGCACGACGCACTGCACGTCCTCGAGGACTCCGGCCGCTCGAACAGCGCCGCCACGGCCAAGGTCCTGGTACTGCTGGCCATGGAGCTGAGCTGGACCGATGACTGGAAGGAACGCCGAGACCTTCTCGAACAGGCTGTGACGCTGGCGCATTCGGTGGGAGACCGCAGTGCCCTCGAGTCGGCGCTGCGCGCGATGCTGTGGTGCCTCCTGGTGCCCCAGTGCTGGGATCTGCGCCAGGAGGCGATGACGCGCCTCGTCGAGCTGGAGTCGACATCGTCTCGGCGGCATCGCGATCCGTCCGCCGCCACCATCCTGGCCAGGACCCAGCAGGCGTTCGGCGACCTCGGCGGCGCCGACTCGACACTCGCGGCGGTGACCCGGGCCGATCTCGCGGACGACCCCGAGATGACCTGGGCCATGGTGTGTTCCAAGTTCGGCGTGGACGTGTCGGCAGGACGACTGGTGCGCGCGGAGACCGTGCTGGCACGGATCTGCAAGACGCCCGACGCCGCGCTCGGCAGACACACCTACGGCCGCGAACACACGTCGATCCTCACCCTCCGGACGATGCGCGGAGATCTCCGGCACTTCGCGGATCGGCGCGACGAGATGGCCACGATGTTCGACCTGATCCCGGCGTTCCGCCCGGTCGTGGCGTCCTCGCTCGCCGACGTCGGACGCATGGACGAGGCGCGCGAGCTGATGGACTGGTACGACGAGCAACGGCTCGCGGCGATCGCCCCGGACATGCTCTGGCTGATGTCGATGACCTTCATCGCCCGTGCCGGTGCCACGGTGGGCAACACACTGGTGTGCACCGACGTGTACGAACGGTTGCTGCCCTACGCGGAGCAGACCGTGTCGGTCGCCCCGAGCGTCTTCGGCGTGGTGCACCACCACCTGGCCGACGCGTCCCTGGCCACCGGTCACGTCGAGCGAGCGGGTCGCCATCTGCACGCCGCGCGGCGCCTGCACGTCGCCCGCGGCTTCGAGGGATGGAGCGCGGAGGACGCGTATCTCGGTCTCCGCATCGAGCACGCCCGCACCGGACGGCTCGCGGCCCGCGCTCTGGCGTCGGCCCGCACCCGTGCGGACGTCATCGGAGCCTCGGCGGTCCGGCGGCGCATCGACGCCGTCGCGGCCTTGGTGGAGAACTCCGAGCGCTGACTGCTACTCGCCGACGCGGTCGTCCGCAAGACCCTGCGAGCGCCTGTGGACGGCCGTCCCCGGGGACGCTCGGTGGGCCCGGCTCACGGCTGGTCCGGGCGTACTCTCGGCCCGTGAGTTCAGACAGGATGGTGGCCCGCATCGGTGGGCTTCTGCGTCAGGCCGAGTCCACGGACAATCCCCACGAGGCCGAGGCGTTCATGGAGGCCGCGCAGCGTCTCGCGACCGCCGCCTCGGTCGATCTGGCCGTGGCACGCTCGCACACCGCCTCGCGCGAGAAGCGGGCGACGCCGGTGCAGCGCGTCGTCCACATCGGGGAGCACGGCAAGAAGGGCCTGCGCACCTACGTCCTGCTGTTCGTGGCCATCGCCCGCGCGAACGACGTGCAGTGCGACGTGGCGCAGTCGTCGACGCAGGTCTTCGCGTACGGGTTCGAGAGCGACATCGACACGTGCGAGGCCCTGTACGCGAGCCTGCTAGTGCAGATGGTGCGCGCGAGCGACACGTACATCTCGTCGGGTGCGTACCGGGACGCCACCGTGGACCGTGAGGTCACCGTCGTCCGAGGACGCCGGCGCTATCGCACGGTCGAGCGGGCGCCGCTCGCCGGCGTCACTGCCAGGATCGAGTTCCAGACCGCGTTCGCGCACCGGGTCGGCGAGCGCCTGGCCGCCGTCAAGAAGGAGGCCGAGGCCGAGGCGGTCGCCACGGAAGCTCCCGAGGCCGGCACCGCACTGGTGTTGCGTGACAAGGAGATCGAGCTGCGCGACTTCTACCGGTCCGCTTCCACCGCCCGGGGTACCTGGCGCGGCAGCTCGGGTCGCTCGTACTCGTCGGAGGCTCGGCGAGCCGGAGACCACGCCGGTCGACGTGCACGCCTGGGCAATCAGAGCGAGATCGGCGGCCCCCGAGGACAACTCGAACGGTGACCCGCGACAGCCAGCGCTCCCGCGTCTACGACGCCGAGCATCAGGTCCGCACCATGTTCGACCGCGCGGACGAACGGGGCCTGCGCACCGTCGAGATCCTCGGGTCCACGGTCACCCTGCCGATCGAGCGGCGCTTCGCCTCGCTCGACTCGGTCCAGACCTACGTCGACGGCGTCACCGCTCTGGACTGGGTGCGCAGCGAGTGGCCACGCGCGGCCGTCCCGGTACGGGTCCGGGCCCGCTCGGGCGCGGGCGCCGCGCACTACGAGGTCGACACCGCCACCATCGCTGTCCCACTCCACGTGCGGGGACGCGCCTGGGCCCTGCGCGAGATGGTGGTGCTGCACGAGATCGCGCACCATCTCGAACCCGGCGATCCGGACGACCACCGCGAACCGGCCCACGGCGGCGCGTTCGTCGATCGCTATCTCACCCTGGTCTCGGAGATCATCGGCGCCGAGGCAGGTTTCGTCCTCCGCGCGACGATGCACTCGTGTGGAGTGCGCATCGGTTGACAGGCCGGGCACCATGGAAGCGACAGCCAGCGCACTCACCGAAGGATCAGACATGTCCGTTCGCATCGGAGTTCAGCTTCAGCCCCAACACGCACCCGATTACGGCCTCATCCGCGACGCGGTGTTGCGGTCCGAGGACGCCGGCGTGGACATCGTCTTCAACTGGGATCACTTCTACCCGTTGTACGGCGACCTCGACGGCGCCCACTTCGAGTGCTGGACGATGCTGGGCGCCTGGGCCGAGCAGACCTCGAACGTCGAGATCGGCGCGCTCGTCACCGGCGGCGGCTACCGCAATCCCGACCTGCTGGCCGACATGGCGCGCACCGTGGACCACATCAGTGGAGGACGGCTGATCCTGGGCATCGGCGCCGGGTGGAACCAGAAGGACTACGACAACTTCGGCTACGACTTCGGCACCGCCGGCTCACGCCTGGCACTGCTCGACGAGAGTCTCGCCCGCATCACCTCGCGTCTCGCCGTCGGCAATCCGGCGCCCACTCGCCACATCCCGATTCTCATCGGCGGTGGCGGTGAGAAGAAGACGCTCAAGATGGTCGCCCGCTACGCCGACGTCTGGCACAGCTTCGCCGACCTGGACGCGCTGAAGCACAAGTCCGAGGTCCTGGCCGGACACGGTGAGACCGTCGGCCGCGACGTGTCGCAGATCGAGCGATCGGTGGCGTGGCCGGGCGCGGACGACGCGCAGGCCTTCGTCGACGCCGGAGCCACCCTCTTCACCGTCGGCGTCAACGGCCCCGACTACGACCTCACCGAGCTGACCGGCGCGATCTCCTGGGCGCGGTCGCACCAGGGTTGACAGTCAGCCGGACTGCTTTCCGAACAGCCCCGAGCTGCCGTGTCCGCCGTGCGAGGAGGCGAACTCGTACGCGGACTCGGCATGCTCGTGTTCGTCGATGCCGTCCGTCTCGTGCTGCGGATCCGCTCTGATCCCGATGGTCAGCTTCAGCACCGTGGCGATGGCCGCGGTGACCAGGAACGCATAGGCGAGAACGACGACGACGGCGACCACCTGTCGACCCAGCTGCGTGACGCCGCCGCCGTAGAACAGGCCGTCGACACCGGGCGGCATGTCGCTGCTCGCGAGGAGGCCGATCATGAGCGTGCCGACGATGCCACCGACCAGGTGCACTCCGACCACGTCGAGCGAGTCGTCGTACCGGAAGCGGTACTTGAGGCCGATCGCCAGGGCGCAGGCGACACCGGCGGCAGCGCCGACGCCCAGAGCGCCGATCGGGGTGACGGCCGTGCACGACGGCGTGATGGCCACCAGACCGGCGACGACACCCGACGCCGCGCCGAAGGATGTGGCCTTCCCGTCGCGGATCTTCTCGACCACCAGCCACGCCACCATCGACATCGCGCCCGCGCCCATCGTGTTGACCAACGCGACCGCGGCGACGCCGTCCGCCGCGAGCGACGATCCGGCGTTGAAGCCGAACCAGCCGAACCACAGCAGCCCGGCACCCACCATGACGGCGGGCAGGTTGTGCGGCCGCATCGCCTCCCGGGGCCACCCACGACGCTTGCCGACGACCAGGGCGAGCGCCAGTCCGGCCGCGCCGGCATTGATCTCCACCGCGGTGCCCCCGGCGAAGTCGATGGCCTTCAGCTGGTTGGCGATCCAGCCCCCGGTCTCCGCGGTGACACCGTCGAACGCGAACACCCAGTGTGCGACGGGGAAGTAGACGAGTGTCGCCCAGAGGCCGGCGAAGATCACCCACGGCATGAAACGCATCCGGTCGGCGACGGCGCCGGACACGAGCGCCACGGTGACCATCGCGAAGCCTGCCTGGAAGGCCACGAAGGCGAGCGCCGGAACGGTTCCCACCAGCGGGATCTCGACCGCGCCGCCCCCGGCTCCGAAGCTGCCGCCGATCAACGAGGTGAGGCCGGCGAACTGCGTCGGGTCCCCGATCCACCCACCGACGCTGTCGTCGCCGAACACCATCGAGTATCCGAACAGGACCCACAGGACCCACACGACCCCGATGGCCGACAGGCTCATCATCATCATGTTCAGCACGCTCTTCACGCGCACCATGCCGCCGTAGAAGAACGCGAGCCCCGGAGTCATCAACAGCACCATCGCGGCACTGGCCAGAACCCACGCCGTGTTTCCGGCATCCGGAGCGCCCGTCAGCGGGTACTCGAGACTGGAGTACATACGAACACCTTCCGTCCCCCGGCACACACCCTCCAGGCGTCCTGGATAGTCGGTGACGTGCGCCCCGACGGAGACTAGACCCCTGGTCGGAGCGGTCCCCACGTCGATCACCGGCAACAGATCACTGAGCACAACCATTGCGCGTTCGACGTTTCGGTGATTCCGGCACGTGAGCCCTAGTGTTCATCTCATGCTTGCGCACCGCGTGGGACGGAAACTCATCGTCCTCGTCTCCACACTTCTCCTCGCCGTCCTCCTCGCGTCCTGCGGCACCTCGGACGGCGGCTCGTCGGACGGCTCCTCGTCCGCTGCCGCGGCACCGACCGAACTGTGCTCACCTCCCGGTGTGGACAGCGCGTCGTCCACGCCGACCAACTTCGACGCCGCGGCCGCCGCCGCGACCGAGGATCGGTACACGACGCCGTCGGTCACGCCGCTCGATCGCATCGACACCTCGCAGCTCGGACTGATCACGCCCGGCCAGCTCACCGTCGGCACGCTCTCCGACGCGCCGCCGAGCATCTGCGTCGACGGCTCCGGCACCTACACCGGCTACGACAACGAGCTGCTGAAGGCCGTCGCCGCGAAGCTCGGCCTGCAGATCAACTTCTCGGGCACCGAGTTCTCGGGTCTGCTCGCGCAGGTCGCCGGCCGACGCTTCGACGTCGGGTCGTCGTCCATCACCACCACCGACGAGCGGCGCAACACGGTCGGCTTCACCAACGGCTACGATTTCGGCTACTTCTCCCTGGTCGCGAAGGCCGGCGGACCGATCACCGCCTTCGAGAACCTGGGGCCGGACACCCGTATCGGCGTCGTGCAGGGAACGGTGCAGGACGACTACGTCGTCAACACCCTGGGCCTGGACCCGGTGAAGTTCCCCGACTACAACACCGCGTACGCAAATCTCCGCACCGGACAGATCGACGCCTGGGTCGCACCGTCGCAGCAGGCCGAGGGCCTGGTGAAGCCGGAGGACGGGACCGCGATCACGCAGAACACGTTCAGCCTCAACAACTTCGTCGGGTGGGCCGTCGCGCGGGACAACCAGCCGCTGATCGACGCGTTGAACTCCGGCCTCGACGCGATCATCGAGGACGGGACCTGGGCCCAGCTGTACTCCGACTGGGTGCCGCGCGAACTCCCGGAGGGATTCAAGCCCGGTAGCAAGGCAGCGCCGCAGCCCGAGCTTCCCGACTTCGCGGCCATCGCCGCCGAGAACGACGCGAACGCTCCCGCCGCGCAGGCCGTCGCACCGAAGTCGACGTTCGAGCAGCTCGGCGACACGTTCTTCGACTGGAACCTCTACAAGCAGGCGCTGCCGGACCTGCTGAAGACCGGCCTGCCGAACACACTGATCCTGGCGCTGGCATCGGGCATCATCGGCACGGTTCTCGGCATGCTGCTCGCACTGGCGGGCCTGTCCCGCACCCGCTGGCTGCGCTGGCCGGCACGCGTCTACACCGACATCTTCCGCGGACTGCCCGCCGTCGTGATCATCCTCGTCATCGGTCTCGGCATCGGACCCGTCGTCAGTGGGCTCACCGGCAACAACCCGTACTGGCTCGGCGCGGTGGCGCTGTCGCTGCTCGCGGCCGCGTACATCGGCGAGATCTTCCGCTCCGGCATCCAGAGCGTCGAGAAGGGGCAGATCGAGGCAGCACGTGCGCTCGGCTTCAGCTACCGCCGCTCGATGCGCCTCGTCGTGGTGCCGCAGGGTGTCCGCCGCGTGCTGCCGGCCCTGGTCAACCAGTTCATCTCGTTGATCAAGGACTCGTCGCTGATCTACTTCCTGGGTCTGCTGGCCACGCAGCGCGAGCTGTTCGCCGTCGGTCGTGACCTCAACGCCCAGACCGGAAACCTGTCACCCCTGGTGGCGGCCGGACTCGTCTATCTCGCGATGACCGTCCCGCTGACCCACCTGGTCAACTACATCGACAAGCGTCTGCGCGTCGGCAAGGCCGAGCAGACACTCGACCCGGTCGAGCAGGCCATCGTCGTGGAAAGAGGCTGACACATGACCACCGCACCCTCGACTGAGCCGTTGACCGGCGTCTCACTCGCCGGCCGTGACCTGCACCTGTCCTTCGGCACCAACAAGGTCCTGCGCGGCGTCGACATCGACGTCGCCGCAGGAGCCACCACCACGGTCATCGGACCGTCCGGGTCGGGCAAGTCCACGCTCCTGCGCGTGCTCAACCGACTGCACGAGCCCGAGCAGGGCGACATCCTGCTCGACGGACGCTCGGTGCTGAAGGACGATCCCGACGCGCTGCGCCAGCGCATCGGCATGGTGTTCCAGCAGTTCAACCTGTTCCCGCACCGCACCGTCCTCGACAACGTCGCGCTCGGTCCGTGGAAGTTGAAGGGACTGAGCAAGGACGACGCACACGCCGCCGCACTCGCCCAGCTCGACAAGGTGGGCCTGAAGGAGAAAGCGGGCTCGCGCCCGGGCAACCTCTCCGGCGGTCAGCAGCAGCGCGTGGCCATCGCGCGAGCACTCGCCATGGAACCGCAGGTGATGTTCTTCGACGAGGCCACGTCCGCCCTCGACCCGGAGCTCGTCAAGGGCGTGCTCGCCCTCATGGCGGACCTCGCGACCGGCGGCATGACGATGGTCGTCGTCACGCACGAGATGGGCTTCGCCCGCTCGGTGTCCGACCGCGTGCTGTTCATGGACCACGGCAGCGCCGTCGAGGTGGGCCCGCCCGCAGCGCTGTTCGACGACCCGCAGACCGAGCGACTGCAGCGGTTCCTGTCCGAAGTGCTCTGATCCCCGAGCCGCGAATGTGACGCGGCGCACAGCATCCCGCGTACGGTCGAGAGAGATGCCGACATTCGCACTCGAGAATGTCGGCGCTCTACCTCGAACGGGAGCTGAAAACATGGCCGACAACAGAGCCGTCGCCTACGCCGGAGCCGGGAAGGTCGAGGTCGTCGACATCGACTTCCCCAGCTTCACCTTGCAAGACGGGCCCGGCGTGAACCCGGCGAGTGTGGGCCGCGAGTGCCCGCACGGAGTGATCCTGAAGGTGGTGTCCACCAACATCTGCGGCAGCGATCAGCACATGGTGCGAGGCCGCACGACGGCACCCGAGGGCCTGGTGCTCGGGCACGAGATCACGGGCGAGGTCATCGAGGTGGGCCGCGACGTGGAGTTCATCAAGCAGGGTGATCTGTGCTCGGTGCCGTTCAACATCGCGTGCGGTCGCTGCAGGAACTGCAAGGAACGCAAGACCGGCATCTGCCTGAACGTCAATCCTGATCGTCCCGGTGCCGCCTACGGCTACGTCGACATGGGCGGCTGGGTCGGCGGCCAGGCCGAATACGTCATGGTGCCGTACGCGGACTGGAACCTGTTGAAGTTCCCGAACCGAGACCAGGCCATGGAGAAGATCCTCGACCTGACGATGCTGTCGGACATCTTCCCCACCGGCTTCCACGGCTGCGTCACCGCCGGAGTGGGCGTCGGATCGACGGTCTACATCGCCGGCGCCGGTCCGGTCGGGCTCGCCGCCGCAGCCAGTGCGCAACTGCTCGGCGCCGCCGTCGTCATCGTCGGCGACCTCAACGAGAGCCGGCTCGCGCAGGCCCGAAGCTTCGGTTGCGAGACCGTCGACGTCAGCAAGGGCGATCCGAAGGATCAGATCGAGCAGCTGCTCGGGGTGCCGGAAGTCGACTGCGGCGTCGACGCCGTCGGTTTCGAGGCACGCGGTCACGGTGACGGGTCGGCGACGGAAGCGCCTGCCACCGTGCTGAATTCGCTGATGGACATCACGACGGCGGGTGGTTCGCTCGGCATTCCGGGGTTGTACGTCACCGGCGATCCCGGCGCATCCGACGAAGCCGCCAAGGTCGGCGCGTTGTCGCTGAGCCTCGGCACCGGGTGGGCCAAGTCGTTGTCCTTCGCCACCGGACAGTGCCCGACGATGCAGTACCACCGCGGCCTGATGATGGCGATCCTGCACGATCGCGTGCAGATCGCGAAGGCCGTCAACGCACGCGCCATCTCGCTCGAGCAGGCTCCGCAGGGCTACGCCGACTTCGACTCCGGTGAGGCCACGAAGTTCGTGCTCGACCCCCACGGGCTCCTCGGCGCGGCCTGACCGACTCTCGCGAGGTGGGCTGTCGCGCCCACCTCGCGAGTGCGCGTCAGCCCAGGAACGCGAGCAGTTCCTGGTTGAACCGATCCGGGTGCGAGGTGTTGAACCCGTGCGGGCCGCCCTCGACGAGTACCAGGGTGCTGTTCGCGATCGCCTCGTGTGAGCGCTTGCCGCTCACCTCGAACGGAACGATGGCGTCCGCGTCGCCGTGGATGACGAGGGTGGGGACGTCGATCTTCGGCATGTCCTCACGGAAGTCGGTGCGCGCGAACGCCTCGATGCAGCCGAGGATCGCCGGTGTCGACGCTTCGGCCGCCATGTCCACCGCGTACTGACGATCCTCCTCCGAGACCTTCAGCTCGCCGTTCGCGCTGAAGAAGTTGGTGGCGAAGCCGTCGAGGAAGGCGTTACGGTCCTCCTCGACGCCGTTCTCGAAACCCGCGATCGTCTCGTCGTCGAGGCCGCCGTCGGGGTTGTCCTCGGACTTGTAGAGGTACGGGGGAACAGCACCGGCGAGGACCGCCTTCGCGATGCGGTCGCTGCCGTACTTCGCGAGGTAGCGCACCACCTCGCCGCCGCCCATGGAGAAACCCACCAGCGTCACGTCCCGCAGGTCGAGCGTCTCCAGCAGGACCGACAGGTCCGCGGCGAACGTGTCGTAGTCGTAACCGGACTCGGGCTGCGACGAGCTGCCGAATCCACGCCGGTCGTACGTGACGACGCGGTGGCCCGCGTCGAGCAGTGCGACGATCTGGGGCTCCCACGACCGCTCGTTGAGCGGCCAGCCGTGGATCAACACCACCGGCGCGCCCTCGCCTCGGTCCTGGTAGTGCAGGTCGATCGGGGCGTCGTTCTCGACTCCCACCGAGAGCATCGGCATGTCGTGCCTCCTTCGTCGCGGTGTCTCCGCGTCGCTCTCGGTCTACCCGGAGCGTGCCCCGACGACACACGTTCGCCCACCGTTCACCTTCCTGCACCCGGGGAGTTGCTTACCTTCCCTTTGCCTTTTGCCCGGCACTTCTACGGTCGACCGGTGACCACGATTCCGCTTCCCCTGATCGTCTCCCATCAGCACGACGGCAGCTCCTCGCGGTCGTCGCTGACGTGCAAGTACAAGTGCGGCGACGCCTGCTTCCACGAGGTGCCCAACACGTCGTCGAGCGAGTACTTCGGCGACATCGTCAAGACGGCGATGACGCGCCGCGGCATCCTGCGCGGTAGTGCGATGGCCGTGCTGGCCGTCGGCGCCACCAGCGCCCTCGCCGCGTGCGGCACAGAGGACTCCGGCACCGCCACCACCGCGTCGGCCACCCCGACCCCGGAGCCGCGTGGACTCGACTTCGCCGCCGTCGCGCCCAACACCGAGGACGCGGTCGTCGTCCCGGAGGGGTACGAGCAGGCCGTCGTCATCCGGTGGGGCGACCCGGTGGTCGAGGGTGCGCCTGCCTTCGACTTCGACAACCAGACCTCGGCGGCCCAGGAGAAGCAGTTCGGATTCAACAACGACTTCGCGGGTCTTCTCCCGATCGACGGGTCGTCCACCGAGTACCTGCTGGTGGTCAACCACGAGTACACGACGGAACCGTTCCTCTTCAAGGGGTACGACGCGGAGAACCCCACCGCGGAGCAGGTCGCCATCGGCCTTGCCGCCCATGGTCTCTCGGTGGTCCAGGTGGCCGGTGAGAACGGCTCGGGCAAACTCACCCCGCAGATGGGCCGCTACAACCGTCGCATCACCGGATCGACCGAGTTCGTCCTCACCGGACCCGCGGCCGGCAGTGACTTCCTCAAGACCTCCGCCGATCCCACCGGCACCACGGTGTTCGGCACGTTCAACAACTGCTCCGGTGGCGTCACCCCGTGGGGCACCGTGTTGTCCGGCGAGGAGAACATCAACCAGTACTTCGCCAACGCCGAGAGTGTGACCGACCCCGTGGTCGCCGAGCGTCTGGCGCGCTACGGCGTGGAAGGTGCTGCGTCCGAGCGCAAGTGGGAGCGATTCGTCAAGCGCTTCGATCTGGCGCAGGAGCCGAACGAGGTGAATCGCTTCGGCTGGGTCGTCGAGGTGAACCCGTGGGATCCCACCGCAGCGCCGATCAAGCACACGGCGCTCGGCCGGTTCAAGCACGAGGCCGCGACCATCCACGTGACCGACGACGGCACCGTGGTCGCCTACAGCGGTGACGACGAGCGTTTCGACTACATGTACAAGTTCGTCTCCAGCCGGAAGATGATGCAGGGCACCGGCGCTGCGGCACTGCGGTCCAACGTGACGCTTCTCGACGCCGGAACCCTCTACGTCGCGACGCTCTCCGGTGACGCGCCCGACCAGATCGACGGCTCCGGAAAGCTCCCGACGACGGGACAGTTCGCCGGCAAGGGCGAATGGATCCCGTTGTTGCGTACCGGCGAGGACGGCCGCGGCGAGTCCCTGGTCGACGGCATGTCCGCCGAGGAGGTCGCCGTCTTCACGCGCCTCGCCGGTGACAAGGTCGGCGCCACCAAGATGGACCGGCCGGAGGACTTCGAGCCGAACCCCGTCACCGGCAAGGTGTACGTGGCGCTGACCAACAACTCGAACCGAGGCACCGAGGGCAAGGCCGCCGCCGACGAGGCGAATCCGCGGGACAAGAACAAGAACGGCCAGGTCCTCGAGCTCGACGACGACCACGCCGGGACCAGTTTCACGTGGAACCTTCTGCTCGTCTGTGGCGATCCCGCAGCCGCCGACACCTACTTCGGTGGCTTCGACAAGTCGCAGGTCAGCCCGATCTCGTGCCCGGACAACCTGGCGTTCGACGCCGACGGCAACCTGTGGGTGTCGACGGACGGCAACGCCCTCGACTCCAACGACGGCCTGTTCTCGGTGGTTCTCGACGGTGACCGCCGCGGCCAGACGAAGCAGTTCCTCACCGTGCCGAAGGGCGCCGAGACCTGCGGTCCGATCGTGCAGGAGCAGCGTGTCGTCGTGAGCGTGCAGCACCCGGGCGAGGAGGACGACGCCAGTGCCGACGCCCCCGCCTCGCACTGGCCCGACGGTGGCGACTCGCAGCCCCGCCCGTCGGTCGTCGCGGTGTGGAAGGTCTGACCTTCTCCCTGCCGTCGTGGACCGCGGTCAGCCCAGCCAGTCGAGCACGCTGGCCGCGGTCCACGATTGCTGCATGCTTCCCAACGGCTCTCCGGTGAACGGCTCGTAGTACTCGGCGAAGCTGCCGTCGCTGGCCTGCCGCAGCCCCTCCTCGCGCAACATCGCCGACCGCTCCGACCACCCGCGTCGAGCGAAGGCCCACGAGAACAGCCACGTCACCACCGGCCACACGGGACCGCGCCAGTACTCGCGAGGTCGGAAGTCCCGCGAGATCGGCGACGTCGACGGGGGAACGGCGTACTTGAAGTCCGGGTGCCCGCAGAAGCGCGGACCCTCGAAGAGTCGCAGCAGCGCCCGCTCGGTGTCACGAGGCAACCCACCGCACAGCAGCGGCGCGAACATCGCCATCGTGTCGGTCTTGATCCACTCCCCGGACCGCACGTCGCGATCCCGAGCCGCGCCGGAACGCGCGTCGGTGGTTGCGACGACGCCGCTCCGGAACCGGTCGGCCCAGGCGCGCAGGTCCCGCACGTCCGCATGAGGCCGGGAATGGTCCTCGCCGATGGTGGCCAGCACGTCACAGGCGACGGCGAAGATCGCGCTGACGAACACGTCCTCCACCGCGAAGCTCATGGCACTGTTCAGCGCGAGATCGTCGTACCGGGCGAGTTTCATCTCCTCGAGCAGCCAGAGATAGCGGTCGTACTCGATGTTGCTCGGGCGCTGCGACGAGTCGGTGACGATGGACGTGTCCTCCCGGATGTACGGCGGCACCGCCCCCGGAATCACCTTCCCGTACGCCGCGTCCCAGCGCGGCGAGTTGTCCATGCCCGATTCCCACCCGTGGTACAGCGTGATGCGCCCCGTGTGGTTCTGATCGCGTGCGTGTGCCAGCCAGCGGTGCCACCGCACCAGATCCGGCCATCGCCGATCGAGGAACTCACCGGCGACCTGCCGCGTGGTCCGCCCACGTCGACGGGCGTGATCGAGAATGCGCTGCACGGCGATCGCGTGCACGGGGGGCTGCGTGATGCCCGAGGTGTGGACGCCGACGGGTGCGTGCGCGGCGAGTTCGTTCACCTGCCAGCGGGCGGGCCCGGGAAAGTATCCGTCGACACCGCTGGCGAAGACGATGTGCGGGATCATGCCGTTGGACCACTGCGCGGACAACAGGGTGTCGAGCTCGACGACGGCCCGCTCGACACTCAACGGGGCGAGCCCGACCGACACGAAGGCGGCGTCCCAGCTCCACATGTGTGGGTACAGACGCGGAGCCGCGCTGGTCATGGTGCCCAGATCGTTGCCGCGCAGGAGATAGGCGGCCCGTGCCGCGAGCTGAGTCGGGGTGAATCCGGGGGCGGCCATGGGAGACATCATCCGTCGGACGGCGCGATCCTGCAGGACGCGCCGGTGAGTCGGGGTGCGGGCCCGGCGCGTCGGTCGCATACTGAGCCATCGGCGTCGAACGCGCCGGGGCAACTGGTCGGGGGTGGTGGGTGTGTCGACCGCGTCGATGTCCGCGCTGGTCGGGTGGCTGCCGGACGACTCCGGTCACGATGCGCTGGGTCTGGCCGCGCGCATGGCGACCACCGCTCGGGCCGCGGGCGGCGCGATGACGGTCCGCACGTGCACCGTCCTGCCGCGGACGTGGCCGTTCCCGTCGATGGCGCACGTGGACGCGGAGTACCGACGCTGGCTCGAGGAGCGCGGCACGGATGCGGCCGCTCGGGCCGATGCGGCGATGGCGGACCTGCTCACTCCGGCCGATCTGGGATCGCCCTCCGCCTTCTTCGCCGAGAACGCCGCCGAGTCGGCCGCACTCACCGCGGCGGCGGCCACTCACCATGCCGACCTGGTGGTGCTGGGGAGCTCCGACGGTCCCGACGATCGCTTCACGCCGGGGAGCACGAGCGAGACGCTGCTGCACTCGTCGGCTGTTCCGCTGGCACTGGCGCCGCGCGGCGCGCGCCGCCGCACCGACGCCGTCGCCCGCATCTCCTGCGCCTACACCGGGACCCCGGAAGCCAAGGATGCGCTGTACTCCGCGGCGGCTCTCGCGGTGCGCTGGAACATCGCGCTGCGCCTGGTGGCGTTCGCACCACGACGCTCGACGACGTATCCCCCCTTCGGTGGCTACGACGCGGAGGATCTGGTGACGTCGCAGTGGCGCGAGCAGGCCACCGAGATGCTGCACTCCGCGGCGTCGGACGTCACGTCCGCCTACCCGGCCCTGTCCCCTACGTGCGCGGTGGGATCCGGCGGGGACTGGCAGCACGTGGTGGACTCGGTCGAGCTGGGGCCCGAGGACCTGCTGGTGCTCGGTTCGTCCCGCCTCGGACCTCTCGCACGGGTGTTCCTCGGCTCCACCGCGTCGAAGATTTTGCGGCACAGCCCTGTTCCGATTCTGGTCGTTCCCCGTGGAAGCCGATTCGCTCGGTGAACCACGCCGATAGTGGAGGAAACATGAGCGATCCGAGCAACGGTTCGGGATTGCTGCGACGCAAGTCGATCAGCGACATCGCGGCACTGGAAACGACGGGCGAAGGTCGGCTGAAGCGGTCGATCACCACGTTCCAGCTGACGTGCATCGGCGTCGGCTCGACCGTGGGCACCGGCATCTTCTTCATCTTCTCGTCCGCCGTCCCGGTGGCGGGGCCCGCCGTCATCTTCTCGTTCGTCATCGCCGCCGTCACGGCCGGCCTGACGGCGCTCTGCTACGCCGAGCTGGCGTCGTCGATCCCGGCCTCCGGGTCGACCTACACCTACACGTACACCACCATCGGCGAGTTCGTCGCGATCCTCGTCGGCGCCTGCCTCATCCTCGAGTACGGCGTGTCGACGGCCGCGGTGTCGGTGCTGTGGTCCCAGTATCTCAACGACCTGTTGGATCGTACTGTCGGACTACGCATTCCGGACGTGCTGTCGCATGCACCCGGGGACGGCGCCGGCTTCGGCGTCAACCTGCCCGCCATCGTTCTCGTCGCGCTGTGCGCCGTGTTGCTGATCCGCGGAACGAGTGAGTCCGCTCGTGCGAACGCCGTCATGGTCGTCATCAAGATCGGCATCCTCGCGATGTTCGCCATCGTCGGTTTCACCGGATTCAGTCTCGAGAATCTGGAACCATTCGCCCCGTTCGGAGTCGCCGGTGTCGGTGCGGCGTCCGGCCTGATCTTCTTCTCGTTCATCGGACTCGACGCGGTGTCGACGGCCGGCGAGGAGGTGCACGATCCCAAGCGCACGCTGCCCATCGCGCTCATCAGCGCGCTGGTGGTGGTCACGCTGATCTACCTGTTGGTGACGATGTCGGCGATCGGCGCGCAGAAGTACACCGAGTTCGAGGGCCAGGAGGCCGGTCTCGCCGAGATCCTGCAGTACGTCACAGGATCGAGCTGGCCGTCGATCGTGCTGTCGGCGGGCGCCGTCGTCTCGATCTTCTCGGTCACGCTGGTCACCCTCTACGGGCAGACTCGGATCCTGTTCGCGATGAGCCGCGACGGTCTGATCCCGAAGGTGTTCTCGCAGGTGAACCCTCGCAGCCTCGCACCGGTGAAGAACACGATCATCGTGGCGTTCTTCGTGTCCCTGCTCGCGGGTTTCCTGCCGCTGGACTTCCTGGCGGACCTGGTGTCGATGGGCACGCTCGTGGCCTTCATCGTCGTCTCCGCCGGAGTGATCATCCTGCGCCGCCGCGAGCCGAACATCGAGCGCGGCTTCAAGGTTCCGCTGTACCCGGTGCTCCCGATCCTGTCGATCTGCGCATGCCTGTACCTCATCAGCACCCTGCACATCCAGACGTGGATCCTCTTCGCGGTCTGGCTGGCGGCCACGTCGGTGCTCTACTTCACCTACTCACGACGGCGATCGGCCCTGGAGCCGAACAGGCTCCAGGGCTGATCGAAGCGTGACGGTCAGCGACCGATGGTGGCGTGCATCTCCCAGACGATGACCTCGGCTGCGGACGTCGTCGACAGTGTCTGTCCGCCACCGCCCTTGATGCGGACCGCGTCACCCTCGCGCAGCAGGCCCACGCCCTCGAGCGAGGCCTCGCCGCGGGCGACGAAGACGTGCAGGAACGGAGCATCCGGAAGGTCCTGAGCCGGGGTGTCGGAACGCAACCGTGCGACGTGCATCGCGGCGTACTTGTTCTTGATGCGGATCGCCGAGTGGTCCTTGTAGGCGTCCATTCCCGACGCGACCGGAACCAGCCCGCCCGAGAGCAGTTCGTCGTCGATCTCGAGCTGCTCGTACCCGGGGGTGATGCCGGCCTCGTCGGGCACGACCCACATCTGCACGAAGTGCACCGGGTCCCGATGCTTCTGCGACGGGTTCTCCGCCGACGCGAGACGCCACGAGTCGTTCTTCTCCGAGTGCAGGATTCCCGTGCCGGCGCTCATCCGCTGGGCGAGCCCCGGGTAGATGAGCCCGTTGTGCCCGATGGAGTCCTGGTGCACGAGGGATCCCTGCAGGACCCACGTGACGATCTCCATGTCCCGGTGCGGGTGCGTGTCGAAACCGGTACCCGCGTCCACGATGTCGTCGTTGTTCACCATCAGCACCCCGTGGTGGGTGTTGTCGGGATCGTAGTGATGTCCGAACGAGAACGAATGGTGCGAGTCGAGCCAGCCGATGTTCGTGGCCGGCCGGTCGTCGGCGCGACGGACGTCGAGTTCGGGTGCGGTGGAGTTCGTCATGGGGGTCCCTTCTCGGGATGGAAACTGAGACTACCGAGCGAGCTTGCCCGCGATGGTGACGACGCGGGTGGCGAGATGTCCGAGGGCGGCGCGGGTCGCGTCGTCCAGTTCGTTCTGGTTGTCGGGTCCGGTGACGTGGCCGACGCCGTAGGGGTTGCCGTCGGCGAACTTCAGTCCGTCGGTGTAGCCGGGGGGAACGAGGATGCCGCCGAAGTGCATGAGCGAGGTGTACAGGTTGACGATGGTCGTCTCCTGGCCGCCGTGGGCCGTCTGGCTCGAGGTGAACGCGGCGTAGGCCTTGTCGGCGAGCTTGCCCTGGGCCCACAGGCCACCGAGCGTGTCGAAGAAGGTCTGGAACGGGGACGCGACGCTGCCGAAACGGGTCGGCGAGCCGAAGATGACGCCGTCGGCCCACACGATGTCGTCACCGGTGGCGGCCGGCAGATCCTTGGTGGCCTCGTAGTTGGCAGTCCAGGCGGGGTTCTCGGCGAAGGTCGCCGGGTCACGGGTCTCGGCGATGTGCCGGACGCGCACCTCGGCGCCGGCCGCCTGAGCGGCCTTCTCGAGCTCGGCCGCCATCGTGGTGCCGTGGCCGGTGGAGGAGTAGTAGAGGATCGCGAGCTTCGTCATGAGTGACCTTTCGGGAGAGAACCGTGATTCGGGAGTGATTCGGACTCAGAGAACGTGGTGGCCGTACATCTCGCCGAGCGGGTCGGCGATGAGTTCGAGGCGTGCACCGTCGGGATCACGGAAGTAGATCGAGACTCCACTGTGCTCCGTGAGCTCGACGCCCGCATCCGTCAGCTTGGTGCGCAGGTGTTCCCAGCGGTCGGGTTCCACGCTGATGGCCACGTGATGCAGTCCGCCGAGCACCTCCTCGTAGGGGCCGACGTCGAGGCCGGGGAAGTCGAAGAAGGCGAGGAGGTTGCTGTTCCCGATGTCGAAGAAGAAGTGCGACGAGCCGGGGTAGTCGCGGTTCTCGATCAACTCGGTCAGTGGGAACTCGAGCACACCCTGGTAGAACAGGATGGTCTGCTCGACGTCGCTGCTGATCAGCGCGGTGTGGTGCAGTCCGCGCGCCGAGGACGTCGGGCGGGACTCTGCAGGCTGCAGGTGCAGGCCCCGCAGTCGGTCGCGCCTGGCCTCGAACTCGTCCGAGCGCTGCTGCTCGTCGGCTGTCATGCTCATCGTCTCCGCCTTCGATCGAATCGTTGCGTTGTCAACTACCGAGAACAGTACCGCATATGGTTGCGCTGTCAACTACTTGGGTAGACTCGTGTCATGACTCAGTGGCTGAACGAGGACGAGCAGCGCGCCTGGCGCTCGTACCTCGACGCGACGCGTCTGCTGATGCAGACGCTCGATCGGCAGCTCACGCGCGATTCCGGGATCTCCTTCACCGACTTCGAGCTGCTCGTCGTGCTCTCGGAGGCACCCGGCCGACAGATGCGGATGCGCGACCTGGCCGATGCGGTGACCACCACCCGCAGTGGCGTCACCCGGGCGATCACCCGACTCGTCGACGCCGGTTGGGTCGTCCGCGTCGAGTGCGAGGACGACCGTCGGGGGATGCTCGCGGAACTCACCGACGCGGGTATGGACAAGCTCGCGGCGTCGAGCCCCGGCCATGTCGGCGCCGTCCGGGCGTCGATGTTCGACGTCCTCACCGACGACGACGTCGCGACCTTCGCGAGGGCGTACTCGGACATGCGGACGCACATCCAGAAGGGCGCCGGATAGCCTCGCTGTATGCCACGCACAGCACTCGTCACCGGAGCCGCCCGCGGACTGGGAGCGGGAATCGCTCGCCTGTTGTCCGCCGATCACGACGTCTGGGTCGGGGGATCGACGGCCGACTCCGTCGCGGGCATCTCCGACGAACTGATCAGCGCGCGGCCGTGGCCCGTCGACCTCACCGACGCGGACGCTCTCGCCGCGGCCACCGCGGACATCACGAGCCTCGACGTCCTGGTGCACAACGCGGGCGTCGCCGATCTCGGCACGGTGGAGACGCTGACGCTCGCGGACTGGCGACACACGTTCGAGGCCAACGTCTTCGCGGTGGCCGAGCTCACCCGCCTCCTGCTGCCCGCGCTCCGAGCAGCCGGCGGCCACGTCGTGTTGATCAACTCGGGCGCCGGCATCAGGGCCAACCCGGGGTGGAGTGCCTACGCCGCGAGCAAGTTCGCGCTGCGGGCCTTCGGCGACGCACTGCGCCTCGAGGAGCCGACCCTGCGCGTGACGTCCGTCCACCCGGGGCGCATCGACACCGACATGCAGCGCGCGATCGTCGCGGGCGAGGGCGACGAGTACGACGCCTCGAAGTACCTCACCGTCGAGACCGTCGCCCGCGCCGTCCGCCAGGCCGTGGACACCCCTGCCGATGCGCATCCCACCGAGATCGTCCTGCGCACACGGTGATCGGGGATCAGGGGCGAGCGTGACTCAGTGCTCGTTCGCCTTGACCACGAGCACGGGGACCGGACTGTCGAGCAACACGCGCTGAACCGTGCTGCCGGTCAGGAACTTTCCGACCGCGCTTCGGCGACGTGATCCGATGATCACCAGCGTGGCACCGACATCCGAGACCAGATCGACGAGAGCCCCCGCCGGATCGCCGCCGTCGGGTTCGACGCGCACCGTGAAGGAGTTCTCTCCCAGCACCTGACGTGCCTGCGCCTCGGCTGCGTCCCGGTGGGCGGTGGTGACCGAATCGGCGTCGATCACCGACAGGACGACGAGATCGGTTCCCCTCAGCGTCGCCTCCGCCTGTCCCTGCACGAGCGCCTCACGGCCTTCGGGTGTCGAATTCATCGCTACTGCAACGGTCATGACGGTGCCTTTCACATCGGGGAGACTCCAGGTTCACCGAGATTCCGTCGCGACGACGTACGTTTCGCGGTATTCGTCCGTGCACACTATGGCCACAACTCGGATTCCCTGGACTATTCGGACATCCAGAACCTAGCCTCCTGATGTGACCGAAACCACTCCTGAGTTGTCGTGCCCATGCAGATCACAGTGAAGCGCGCGCTCGGCACGCTCGCTGTCGTCGCCGTCGTCGCCGTCGCCGGCATCGACGCGGCCGGCAGCGCCAGCGGATCCGACGCCCGCGCCAAGTTGACCCTGATCGCTCCCGCCGCAGCGGGAGGTGGATGGGACCTGGTGGCGCGTGAGTCGCAGCAAGCACTCCGTTCCGACGGCATCGTGAACAACGCCCAGGTGGTGAACGTCCCCGGAGCCGGCGGGACCATCGGGCTCAGTCAGCTCGAAAATCTCACGGGCCAGTCGACCACGGTCATGGTGACCGGCACGGTCATGCTCGGCGGTATCGCGATCAACGATTCCGACATCACCCTGCAGGACACCGTGCCCATCGCCAAGATGGCCGAGGACTTCGAGGTCTTCGTCGTACCGCGAGACTCGCCGTACCAGAACCTCGAGGACTTCATCGCCGCATGGCGGGCCAACCCCGGCGGTCTCCCCATCGGCGGCGGCTCGCTCGGCGGTATCGACCACATCGTCTCCGGCCAGCTGGCACAGCAGGTCGACATCGATCCGGCAGCGATCAACTACATCGCGTTCTCCGGCGGTGGTGAGGTGCTGACCTCGCTGTTGTCCAACACCGTCGGCATCGCCGTCAGCGGATACAACGACTTCCGCGACCAGATCGAATCCGGGAACGTCCGCGCCCTCGCGGTGGCGGCACCCGAGCCCGTCGAGGGGATCGACACCCCGACGTTCAAGGAACTCGGGTACGACGTCGACCTGGTCAACTGGCGCGGATTCGTCGCACCTCCCGGCATCTCGGACACCGACAGGCAGACGTTGATCGAGATCGTCACCGAGATGCAGGAGACCGAACAGTGGGACACCGCCATCGAGCGCAACCGGTGGAAGCCGTCCTTCGTCACCGGGGACGACTTCGGTGACTTCCTCGAGGTCGAACAGACCCGCATCACCGACATCCTCCGAGAGTTGGGCCTGGTATGAGTGAGAGTGTTTCGACCACGCGGGCGGAAACGCCGCCCGATACCGATCGTGGTTTCCTCCACGGCCGGAGCGGACTGGTGGTGTCGGGGCTTCTCGTCGCCCTCGGCCTGTTCCTGATCTACGGCACCGTCACCATGGACGTACCCGACACCGCGACATCGCCCGGCCCGCAGGTCTTCCCGGCCATCATCGCGGGACTGTGCTTCGTGATCGCCGTGCTCGTCGCGGTTCAACTGCTGCGCACTCCGGACGAGGTCGACCTCGGCGTCGACGAGGCCGGCGAGCCGAACACCGGGACCGTGTCCAACTGGCGCTCCGTCGGCATCACCGTCGGCTCGATCGCCCTGTTCATCGCCCTGCTGAATCCGCTGGGATGGGTGCTCGCCGGTGCGCTGCTGTTCTGGGGCGTCTCGATCGGACTCGGCGGCACCCGGTACGTCTTCGACGCCGGTGTGGCGCTTGTCATGTCGTCCGTCGTCCAGCTTGTCTTCTCCGGTGGACTCGGGCTCACGTTGCCCGGCGGCATCCTCGCGGCGGTGTTCTGATGGACGCACTCTCCAATCTCATCGACGGCTTCGGCACCGCGCTGACGCCCATGAACATCGTGTGGGTCGTCGTCGGCGCCCTGCTCGGCACCGCGGTGGGTGTCCTTCCCGGTCTCGGATCGGCCATGGCTGTCGCCCTGCTCCTACCCGTGACGTTCACCCTCGAGCCCACCTCGGCGCTCATCATGTTCGCCGGCGTCTACTTCGGCGGCCTGTTCGGTGACTCGATCTCCGGCATCCTCATGAACACCCCCGGAAACAGCACGGCGATCGCGGGAACGTTCGAGGGGCACCGCATGGCGAAGAACGGCCGCGCCCCACAAGCGTTGGCCACCTCCGCCATCGGCGCCTTCATCGGCGGCATCATCGCTACCACCCTCGTGGTGTTCTTCGCCCCGACGCTCGCCGACCTGGCCACGAACTTCGGACCCGCGGAGTACTTCGCCCTGGCGGTGTTCGCCTTCATCGCGACGTCCGCAGTCGTGTCCGACTCCGTCCTCAAGGGTCTGAGCGCACTGCTGATCGGCCTGACACTCGCCGTCATCGGTATCGACGGACCCTCCGGCGCATCACGGTTCACGTTCGAGGTACCCGCACTGTTCGACGGCATCTCCGTGGTGGTCATCACCGTCGCGATGCTCGCCCTCGGCGAGGTCATCTTCATCGCCTCGAAGATCGGCAAGCCCGACGACAACACGCTGATCCCGTCGAAGGGTCGACCCTTCCTGAGCAAGGCAGAGTTCCGCGAAGCGATGCCTGCATGGTTGCGCGGCACCGCATTCGGTGTCCCCTTCGGCGTCATCCCCGCCGGCGGCGCCGAGGTGCCGAGCTTCCTGGCCTACGGCACCGAGCGCCGCTTGGACCGACGCAGCAAGAACCCGATGTTCGGCAAGGGCGCGATCCGCGGCGTCGCCGGACCGGAAGCCGCCGGCAACTCCACCGCCGGTACCGCGATGGGTGCACTTCTCGCCCTCGGGCTCCCCACGTCGGCGACGGCAGCGATCCTGCTCGCAGCGTTCCAGCAGTACGGGATCCAACCGGGACCGTTGCTGTTCGAGCGGAACGGTGAGGTCGTCTGGGCACTGCTCGCCAGCCTCTTCGTCGGCATGGTGGTCCTGCTGATCCTGAACCTGCCGTTCGCCCCACTGTGGGCGCAGCTGCTCAAGATCCCCAAGAACTACCTGTACGCCGGCATCACCGTGTTCGCCTCGCTCGGCGTCTACGCGGTGAGCGCCTCGATCGTGGACCTCATCGCCATGCTCGGACTCGGCATCATCGGATTCATGCTGCGCCGCTTCGGGATCCCGTTGGCGCCGGTGCTCATCGCCGTCATCCTGGGACCGCTCGCCGAGGATTCGCTGCGACGAGCCCTGGCCGTCAGTGAAGGGGACGTCTCCGTCCTCGTCGGCAGTGGCATCACCGTCGTGCTGTACACGCTGATGGTCATCGCGGTGGTCTTCTCCATCGTGACGAAGGTGCGGTCGCGGGCGAAGGTGGACTTCTAGAGCACCCCGCTTCACCCCTCACCCCTCGCGAGTACGTCGACAGTGTCGTGATCCAGCTGCTGATCACGACAATCAGGACGTACTCGCGGGGGGTTCGTGGGTGTTCACCCCCGTGTCACCCCACCGTGGCTGAATGACGGCATGGGATACGACGAGACCTTCCTGTCCACCACCCCGCTGCCGCTCCCCGCCCGGCCGGACCTGACCGTCCTGACCTACACGCACTTCTCCGTGTCGATGGACCCCGAACGGCGCCTCGCCGCCGTGACCGCGGTGAACATCGACGGCGGCGCATTGCAGGAGGTGGACCGCGGAGACGACTGGCGCCTCGATCCGCGACTGCCGGCGACCGCGCAGGCGGGCCCGGAGCTGTACGCGAACAACGACATCGACCGTGGGCACCTCGTACGACGACGCGATCCCGTGTGGGGCACGCTCGACGTCGCGGAGCAGGCCAACGAGGACACCTTCCACTACACCGTGTGCGGACCGCAGACGGCGACACTGAACCAGTCCAAGACTCTCTGGCTCGGCCTCGAGGACTACGTGCTCGAGCACGCGCGGACGTACGGGCAGACGATCTCCGTCTTCAGCGGCTGCGTGTTCGCCGAGGACGATCCCGTCTACCGCGGTGTCGCGATCCCGCGGCGCTTCTTCAAGATCGCGGCCTGGTGGCAGAACGACGTGCTCGCCGCGACCGGCTACGTGCTCGACCAGTCGGAGTCGCTGGCACCCATTCTCGAACGCGGCGCCCTGGCGAGCGACATCCCTCCGCTCGGGGCGTACCGCACGTATCAGGTGCCGATCACCGACATCGCCGCTGCGACCGGCCTGGCGATGGCCGAGCTGACGGCGGCCGATCGCCTCGCCCTGGTTCCCGGCGTCCGGCCCGTCGAATGGCGTGAGATCGAGGGAGCCGACGACCTGGTGTGGTGAGGTCGGTCGAGCTACAGAACGATGTTCACCATTCTGCCCGGCACGACGATGACCTTCTTCGGATCCTTGCCGTCGAGAAGCGCGACGATCTTCTCGTCGGCCAGGGCCACCGCCTGCACGTCCTCGCGGGACCCGTCGGCCGCCACCGTGATGCGACTGCGTACCTTGCCGTTGACCTGGATCGGGTAGTCCACCGTATCGTCCACGAGCCACTTCTCGTCGACCGTGGGGAATGGACCGTGAGCCAGTGACTCGCTGTGTCCCATCGTGTTCCACAGTTCCTCGGCGATGTGCGGTGCGAGAGGAGCCAGCATCAGCACCAACGGCTCGACGGCGTCCCGAGGTGCGCCCTGCGGGTACTCCTTCGTGAGGTGGTTGGTGTACTCGATGAGCTTCGCGCCGGCCGTGTTGTCGCGCAGCGCAGCGTAATCCGCGTCGACACCCTCGACGGTCCGGTTGAGAGCCTTCAGCGTGGCGTCGCTCGGCGTCGCGTCGGTGGTCCGGACGGCGCCGGTCTCCTCGTCGACCACCAGACGCCAGACGCGCTGCAGGAAACGGTGCGCGCCGACGACGTCCTTGGTCGCCCACGGCCGGGACGTGTCCAACGGACCCATCGACATCTCGTACATGCGCAGGGTGTCCGCGCCGTACTCGGTGAAGATCTCGTCGGGGGAGACGGAGTTCTTCAGGGACTTGCCCATCTTCCCGTACTCACGAGTGACGGGCTGCCCGTCGTGGAAGTACCCGCCGTCGCGCTCCTCCACCTCGTCGGCCGCGACGTAGACGCCGCGCGCGTCGGTGAACGCGTACGCCTGGATGTACCCCTGGTTGTACAGGCGGCGGTACGGCTCCTTCGAGCTGACGTGCCCCAGGTCGAACAGCACCTTGTGCCAGAACCGCGCGTACAGCAGGTGCAGCACAGCGTGTTCCACGCCGCCGACGTAGAGGTCGAGGCCGCCGGGGTCGTTCTCACCGTGAACGTCGGGGCGCGGTCCCATCCAGTACGCCTCGTTCTCCGGAGCGCACATCTGCTCGGAGTTGGTCGGATCGATGTAGCGCAGCTGGTACCACGAGCTACCGGCCCACTGCGGCATGACATTGGTGTCGCGCGTGTACGTCTGCAGCCCGTCGCCCAGGTCGAGCTCGACGTTCACCCAGTCGGTCGCCTTCGCCAACGGGGGAGACGGCTCACTGTTCGCGTCGTCCGGGTCGAACGACACGGGTGCGTAGTCCTCCACCTCCGGAAGTTCCACCGGCAGAGCAGAATCCGGCAACGGGTGCGCCTTGCCCTCCGCGTCGTACACCACAGGGAAGGGCTCGCCCCAGTACCGCTGACGGGCGAACAGCCAGTCGCGCAGCTTGTACTGGATGGTGCCCCTGCCGCGGCCCTCGGACTCGAGGTGCTCGATGACACGCGCCTTGGCCGCGTCGACGGTGAGGCCGTCCAGGAAATCGGAGTTGATCAGCTCGCCGTCGCCGGTCCACGCGGACTCGTCGACAGCGCCACCCGAGATGACCTGCACCACAGGCAGTCCGAACTTCGTGGCGAACTCCCAGTCACGCTGGTCGTGACCCGGGACGGCCATGATGGCACCGGTGCCGTAGCCGGTCAGGACGTAGTCGGCGATGAAGACCGGCACCGACGCGCCGTTGACGGGGTTGACGGCGAAGGCGCCGGTGAACACACCGGTCTTCTCCTTGTTCTCCTGGCGCTCGAGGTCCGACTTGGCTGCGATCGCACGACGGTACGCGCCGACCGCGAGCACGGGAGTTCCCTCACCGTGCGTCCAGCGCTCGTCGGTGTCCGTCGGCCATGCCGCCGCCGTGATGTCGTCCACCAGCGGGTGTTCGGGTGCCAGCACCACGTAGGTGGCGCCGAAGAGCGTGTCGGGGCGGGTGGTGAACACGTCGATGTCGGCGGTGCCGGACCCGTGCGGCAGACCGGCGACGAACGTCACCTCGGCGCCGCGGGAGCGCCCGATCCAGTTGCGCTGCATCGTCTTGACCTTGTCCGGCCAATCGAGCAGATCCAGGTCGTCGATCAACCGGTCGGAGTATGCGGTGATCCGCATCATCCACTGGCGCAGGTTCTTCCGGAACACCGGGAAGTTGCCGCGGTCGCTGCGACCGTCGGCGGTGACCTCCTCGTTGGCCAGCACGGTGCCCAGACCGGGGCACCAGTTGACCAGCGAGTTGGACTGGTAGACCAGACGATGACCGTCGATGACGTCGCGACGCTCGGAGACCGAGAGATCGGCCCATGCACGCCCGTCGTCCAGAGTCCGAGCACCGGAGGTGAATTCCTCCTCGAGCTCGACGATCCGTCGTGCTTTACCGGCCTCGGTGTCGTACCAGGAATCGAAGATCTGCAGGAAGATCCACTGCGTCCAGTGATAGAAGTCGACGTCCGTCGTGGCGAGCGAGCGGCGGGTGTCGTGACCGAGTCCCAGCCGCCCCAGCTGCCGGCGCATGTTGGCGATGTTCGCCTCGGTGGTGGTGCGCGGGTGCGTTCCCGTCTGCACCGCGTACTGCTCGGCGGGTAGACCGAACGCGTCGTACCCGAGGGTGTGCAGCACATTGCGGCCCTGCATGCGGTGGTAGCGCGCGAACACGTCCGTCGCGATGTAGCCGAGCGGGTGGCCGACGTGCAGACCGCTACCCGAGGGATACGGGAACATGTCCTGGACGAACAGCTTGTCCGACGGCACCTCGCCGGCCAGGTCGCCCACCGGATTGGGCGCGTCGAACGTGCCCTCGGCGGCCCACCGCTCCTGCCACCGCGACTCGAGGGAACCCGCCAGGTCCGCGGTGTAGCGGTATCCGGGGGTCGTGTCGGGGGAGGCGTCGCCGTGTTCACTCACCCGACCAGCGTAAAGCGTGACCATGCGCACGCGAACGCCCGGCCACGAGGCCGTAAAGTGGTGTACGTGATTGTCGTGTCCGTGATCCTTCTGCTCGTACTCCTCGTGGGCGCTGTCGCGCTGGGCACGGTGGCGTTCCTCGGCCTGGGTGGCCGGCTGAAGCGCAACTCCGTCGCCGGAGTGCGCACCGAAGCCAGCATGCGGTCCGACGAGACGTTCGCCGTCGCCAACAAGGTGGCAGGCCCGACGACCGCTGCTGCAGCCGTCCTGCTGCTGATCGGAGCGGTGGCGACCATGGCCCCCGGTGGCGTGTTCGGTGTCGTGGCCGCCGTCCTGACCACCGTCGCCGCCCTGGTGACCGCTGCCTACGGCGGCGCCATGGGCACCCGTGCTGCTGCGGCCGTCCCCGTCGAGGAGACCGGCGGATGCGGACACAGCTGCATCTCGTGCAGTCTCAAGGACGCGTGCCAGCCGTCCTGACGTGGCGTTCTCCCTGACCGGCACCGTCAAGGCGCTCGACGGCTTCGTCCTTGCGATCTTCGCTGCTGCCATCGCGGCGACCGTGTTCCCGGTCTCGGGCACCGCAGCCGACGTGCTGTCGTGGGTCACCACTGTCGGTATCGCGCTGCTGTTCTTCCTCTACGGAATTCGACTGTCCCCTCGCGACGCCATGGACGGGGTCCGGCACTGGCGGCTGCACGGAGTGGTCCTCGCCTGCACGTATCTGCTGTTCCCGCTTCTCGGGCTCGGAGTACGGGTGCTCGCGCCGGGGCTGCTGACCGACGACCTGTACACCGGGATGCTATACCTCTGCCTGGTGCCGTCCACGATCCAGTCGTCGATCGCCTTCACTTCGATCGCCCGCGGCAACGTCGCCGGTGCCGTCGTCAGCGCGTCGCTGTCCAACATCGTCGGAGTGTTCGCGACGCCGCTGCTGGTGGTCCTTCTGATGAGCACGACGGGCGGAGCGAGCATCGACGCCGGGTCGATCGTCGACATCATGCTGCAGCTCCTGCTGCCCTTCGTCGCCGGACAGTGCGCCAGGCGATGGCTTGCAGGATGGGTAGCCCGGCATCGGTCCACCACCCTGCTCGTCGACCGTGGATCGATCCTGCTGATCGTGTACGCCGCGTTCAGCGCGTCGCGCGTCGACGGAGTCTGGGCTGCCACCACGCCATGGCAGATCGTCGCGGTGGTGCTCTTGTGCAGTGCCCTGCTCGCTGTCGTCCTCGCCGCGACTGCCGGGATCGCGCGCGCGGTGCGTATGTCCCGCGCCGACCGCATCGTCGTGGTGTTCTGCGGGTCGAAGAAGAGCCTGGCCAGCGGCATCGCGATCGCGTCGGTGCTCTTCGTCGGGCAACCCGTCGGAGTGATCGTGCTTCCCCTGCTGATCTTCCACCAGATCCAACTGGTGGTGTGCGCCGTCCTCGCCGGTCGCTACGAACGCCAGGCGATCAGGGACGCTGCTGCATCGACTTCCTGATCTCGTCCAGGCGAGCCTTGCCGGCGCGTTCCCGCTCGGCGAACTTCTCCGCCTCGGTTCGACCGATCGCGCTCTCGGCATCCAGCTCGGTAGACCCCACCGCGCGCCCCGAACGCCCGTCGATTCGCTCTCGCACCGCGTCGAACGTGGGGACACCGGCGTCGGTGAAGCCCGGGTCTGTCGGAACCTGCGGAATGTCCGTCACCGACGGCGTGCGCGGCACGATGTCGGGGTCGACCGACGCCTCGGGAGTCAGAGCCACGGCAGCGTCGTGCACCGCGCGCAGCGCCGGTCGAGCACTCGTGAGGGCGACCACGAGGTCCAGGACCTCGGCATCCGGCAACGACGCGGCCTGGTCTGACGAGAAGTCGGTCATGTCATCAGGGTAGGCCGGGGCGCCCCGGTGATCGTGGACTTCCGACCCCGGAAAGCGGGGCGAGGAGTCCACGATCCCGCCGTCACGGCGTCGGCATGCCGCCGTTGACGTTCAGCGTGTCGCCGGTGACGTAGCCCGACTCGGCCGACGAGAGGTATACGTAGGCGCCGGCCAACTCGGCGGGCTGACCCGCACGACCGAGGGGCGTCTCCTGCCCGAACTCCGGCAGAGCCGAGGTGGGCTGGCCGCCGGACGCCTGCAACGGTGTCCAGAACGGTCCGGGCGCAACGACGTTGACCCGGATCCCGCGGGGAGCCAACTGCTGAGCGAGTGCCTTGCTCATCGTGTTGATCGCCATCTTGGTCGTCGCGTAGTCCACGAGTCCCGGTGACGGCGTGTACGCCTGGATCGAACTGGTGTTGACGATGGTCGATCCTGCCGGCATGTGCGGAACCGCTTCCTGGATGATCCAGAACAGCGCGTACACGTTGGTCTTGAACGTGGCGTCGAACTGCTCCGGGCTCAGATCCTCGAGCTTCTCGACGTACTGCTGCTTGCCGGCGACGTTCACGAGAAGGTCTATGCCACCGAACTTCTCGACGGTGGTGCGCACGATGCCGCGAGCCGCGGACTCGTCCGTGAGGTCGGCGGGAGCGAGTACCGCGGTCCTCCCGGCGGTGCGCACCAGGTCGGCCACCTCCTGCGCGTCCTTCTCCTCCGACGGCAGGTAGTTGAGAACGACGTCGGCGCCCTCGCGGGCCAGCGCGATGGCGACGGCGCGGCCGATGCCGCTGTCCGCACCGGTGACCAGTGCCTTGCGCCCGGTCAGCCGGCCGGTGCCGCGGTAGCTGCCCTCACCGTGGTCGGCCTTGGGCTCGAGTTCCGCGGCGAGGCCCGGCGGATTCTGGTGCTGCTCGGGGTACCCGTCCTGTCGGTACTGGGTGACGGGATCGGTGAACGTGTACTGGTCGGTCATCGCCGTGGCATGCCCCGGCCGTGGGGGGTGCCAAACAGGTGTCACCGGGTCCGTGGCGGGTACCACCGAAGACATGGCCCCGAAGTTTCCCGGCGCAGGCACCTTCGTGCCCGAGTCCGACGATCTCCGCGTTCTCGCCGACGCCGCCCGCAGTTGCCGGGGATGCGACCTGTGGGAGCCCGCGGAGAACACGGTGTTCGGAGCCGGCACCCCGTCCGCTCGCATGATGCTCATCGGCGAGCAACCGGGGGATCAGGAGGATCGACGGGCACAGCCCTTCGTCGGCCCGGCGGGTGCGCTCCTGAATCGTGCTCTGGCGCAGGCGGACATCGACCGGGAGCTGACCTACGTCACCAACGCGGTCAAGCACTTCAAATTCACGCGTGCCGACCGCGGCCCGCGGCGCATCCACAAGAAGCCGCTGCGCTCGGAGGTCGTCGCGTGTCACCCGTGGCTCGAGGCGGAGATCCGCGCCGTCGACCCGTCCGTCGTGGTCCTCCTCGGCGCGACGGCGGCGCAGGCGATGCTGGGGACCTCGTTCCGGATCGGTGTCGACCGGGGGCGCGTCCTCGAGGTGGGCGAGGCGAGAGCTGTTGCCACCGCGCACCCGTCGGCCGTCCTCCGAGCGCCGGACGACGAACGCGATGCCGCGTTCGACGCACTCGTCGCCGATCTGCGAGTGGCCGCATCACTTCTGGAATGACACCGGAAGTTCACAGGCACCGCCCCGGTCACCGCAGTAGCGTGGCGTCGTGACGAGAATCCCGCGCGACGGAACGATCTCTCCTGCCTACACCGGGCGCTTGGCCAACGATCCCGTTCCGGCGCTGCGACTGCCGGACGACCGCATGGATCCCGACGTCACCTACCGCTTCATCCACGACGAGCTGATGCTCGACGGCAGTTCCCGCCTCAACCTCGCCACGTTCGTCACCACGTGGATGGAGCCCGAGGCCGAGAAGCTGATGGCCGAGACGTTCGACAAGAACATGATCGACAAGGACGAGTACCCGGCCACCGCGGCGATCGAGGAGCGGTGCGTCAACATGGTGGCGGATCTCTGGAACGCGCCCGGGCTCGACCCGACCGATCCGTCCAGCGCGACGGGCGTCTCGACGATCGGTTCGTCCGAGGCCGTCATGCTCGCCGGTCTGGCACTGAAATGGCGGTGGCGCGCACGTCGGACCGCGGCCGGTGCGGACACCGGTCGGCCCAACCTCGTGTTGGGGACGAACGTCCAGGTGGTCTGGGAGAAGTTCTGTCGCTACTTCGACGTCGAGCCGAAGTACCTCGACATGGAGCCGGGCCGCTACGTCGTCACGGCCGACCAGGTGCGCGACGCCGTCGACGAGAACACCATCGGCGTGCTCGCGATTCTCGGGACCACGTTCACCGGCGAACTCGAACCGGTCGAGGAGATCTCGGCCGTGCTCGACGAGATCGCCGCGGCCGGCGGGCCGGACGTCCCCATCCACGTGGACGGTGCCAGCGGCGGTTTCGTGGTCCCGTTCCTGAACCCGGATCTGGTGTGGGACTTCCGGTTGCCGCGCGTGAAGTCCGTCAACGCCAGCGGTCACAAGTACGGACTGACCTACCCCGGCCTGGGATTCGTCGTGTGGCGCGAGAAGGAGGACCTCCCCGAGGACCTCGTGTTCCGCGTCAACTACCTCGGCGGTGACATGCCGACGTTCACCCTGAACTTCTCACGCCCGGGCAATCAGGTGATCGGTCAGTACTACAACTTCCTCCGCCTCGGCCGCGCCGGCTACACGGATGTCATGACCTCGCTGCGCTCGACCGCGACCCGCGTCGCCGACCACCTGCGCGAGCACGGCGACGTCGACGTCATCTCCGACGGGTCCGACATCCCGGTGGTGGCATTCGCGCTGCGGGAGAACTGCGGCTTCACCGTCTTCGACGTCTCTCACGAACTCCGCGCCCGCGGGTGGCAGGTTCCCGCGTACACCATGCCGGCCCGTGCCGAGTCGGTCTCGGTCCTGAGAATCGTTGTGCGAGAGGGCTTCTCGGCAGACCTGGGTAGGATGCTGTGCGAAGCGATCGACGCCGTCCTGGCGTCGCTCTCCACCGACGGCGACGGGCACTCGCACGCTCGGCACTTCGCCCACTGACGAGAACTTCGGTCTCAGTTCCGGTCGACGTCGATCGGGTGGGTCGCCAGCATCGCCAGCGGCAGCGGCTGACGGCGCAACACCTGCGCCCACAGATCGACGCGCGGCGGGCCCACGACGTCGGACGGCAGCGCGGACACCACCATCCAGTCGTCCCGCTCGAGTTCTCCCTCGAGCTGTCCGAGCGTCCATCCCGAGTAGCCGGCGAAGATGCGCATGCCCTCCACCAGCGGGGCGATCGCAGCCGGGTCGTAGTCCAGGTCGACCATCACGACACGGCCGTCCACTCGACGGATGCCCCGCACGTCGTCGACGTCCACGCCGGACCGCAGCGTGGCCAGACACAGTGCGGAGTCGCGTTTGACGGGTCCGCCCACGTAGAGCGCTTTCGGGGACGCCGCGAGATCCGACCACTGCGGGAGCACGTTCTGCACAGCGGTCTCGCTCGGCCGATTGATGACGACGCCCAGGCTGCCGGCGTCGTTGTGCTCGATGATGTAGACCACGGTACGACGGAACGTCGGTTCGACGAGTTCCGTGGACGAGACCAGCAGCGATCCCGGCCGCACCACCTGATCGGCCGACGCGGTCCGGTCCTCCGGTTCTTCTGCGTGTGCCACCTCCTCATCATGGCACCGGCAGCCTCGACAGTGCGAGAGATGACGCGCCGAGGCGGCGGTTAGTGTCACCCGCGTGACCCGAACGGAGCGGACAGGCGCCGTCGACGCGCTGCGATCCGTCCGACACGAGCCCGGAGCACCTCGTCTGGTCGCGCTGCGTGTCGCCTCTCAGTTCGGCGACGGCATGTTCCAGGCCGCCCTCGGAGGCGCGATTCTCTTCGACCCACAGCGCGGTGGTGATCCCGCTGCGATCGCCGCCGGCTTCGCGGTGCTCTTGTTGCCGTACTCGCTGATCGGCCCGTTCGCCGCGCGGATCCTCGACCGCGTCGATCGAGCGACCGTGCTCGCCCGCGCAGGCATCGTGAAGTCGCTCCTCATCCTCTGCGCCACCGGGCAACTCGTCGCGGGCGCCTCGACGACGGCCGTCCTGATCACGGCCCTCGCCGTCGTCGGAGTGAGCCGGTTCGTCCTCGCAGGCCTGTCCGCGTCGCTACCGCACGTCGTTCCGGTGCGATCGCTCGTCGCGACCAACGCCGCCCTGGTCACCGTCGGCGCAGTCGTCTCCGCCGTCGGCGCGTCGGTGGCTGTCCTGGTGCTCGGACTCGTCGGGCCGTCGGATCGGGCCACGGCCTTCGCGACGGCCGTGTCCGCCGTGGGTGCCGTCGCGGCGACTCTCCTGGCGCGCGGCTTCGCTTCCGGACGACTGGGTCCCGGCGCCGCCTCGGTGTCCGCCCCGACCCGCCGCGTTCTCGCCGACTGGGTGTCCGGCTTCGTCGCGGTGCGCTGTACCCCGTCCGTCGCCGCCGCGCTGGTGGGAGTGGGTGCCCACCGGGTTGCCTTCGGCATCGACACCCTCGTCATGGTGCTGGTGCTGCGCGAGGGCGCGCGCTCGTCCGTCCTGCCCGGCGGTGTGGCGGGCTTCGGGTTGACGGTGGGTGCCGCCGCGGCGGGCATGTTCCTCGCCGCACTCGGCACGCCCGTTCTCCTGCCGCGCCTCGGCCGCACGCGCACAGTGGTCGGTGCGCTGGTCCTGGCCACGCTCACCCAGGCCACCCTCGTCGTCGCACTGGTGCCGGACCTGCTGATCCTCGCGGCCTTCCTCCTGGGGTTCGCAGGTCAGACGGTCAAGCTGACCGCCGACGCGGCCATGCAGACGGACATCGACGACGACACTCGCGGACGCGTCTTCGGAGTGCAGGACACCGTGTTCAACGTGGCGTTCGTCGGCGCCGTGGCGGGCGCGGCCCTCGTGATCGGTCCGGGGTCGACCGCGGTCGACACGTCCGCAGCCATCGTCTGCGTGGTCGCCGGCGTCGTCGCCTACGCGGCGGCAGCGGCTATCGCGCTCCGGATCGGCGTCAGGACCTCGCGGCCCACCACGCCAGGAGCTCCTTCTCCGCATCCTCACGACTGAGCGGCCCGCGATCGAGGCGGAGCTCCTTCAGGAACTTCCACGCCTCTCCCACCTGCGGGCCGGCCGGAATGCCGAGCAGTTGCATGATGGCGTTGCCGTCCAGATCCGGACGCACCCTGGCCAGGTCCTCCTGCTCGGCGAGTGCCGCGATACGCCGCTCGAGATCGTCGTACGTCGCCTGCAGGGACGCTGCACGGCGCTTGTTACGGGTGGTGCAGTCGGCGCGGACCAGCTTGTGCAGCCGGGGCAGCAGATCGCCGGCGTCGGTGACGTAACGACGCACGGCCGAGTCGGTCCACTGACCTTTGCCGTAGCCGTGGAAGCGCAGATGCAGAAAGACGAGCTGCGCGATGTCGTCGGTCAGTTTCTTCGGGAACTTCAGTGCGCGCAGGCGGCGACGCACCATCTTGGCGCCCACCACCTCGTGGTG
Source organism: Rhodococcus sp. MEB041 (assembly GCF_030208955.1). Classification (NCBI taxonomy): domain Bacteria; kingdom Bacillati; phylum Actinomycetota; class Actinomycetes; order Mycobacteriales; family Nocardiaceae; genus Rhodococcus; species Rhodococcus sp. MEB041. Next base: position 116,004 of record NZ_JARVSZ010000003.1, on the reverse strand, counting down.
GTGGAAGCTCACCCCGCCGCCGGGCTCGTTGCGTTTGGTGTCGGGCTTGCCGATGTCGTGGAGCAGCGCCGCCCATCGGAGCACCAGGTCCGGATCGCCGTCCTCGAGGTCGATCGCCTGCTGCAGAACCGTGAGGGAGTGCTGATAGACGTCCTTGTGCTGGTGATGCTCGTCGATCTCGAGCGTCATCGCCGGCACCTCCGGGAGGATGCGTGCCGCGATCCCCGTCTCGCACAGGGCGTCGATGCCGTCGACGGCGAACTCGCCGAGAATCAGCTTGTCCAGCTCGGCGGTGACGCGCTCGACCGTGATCCGGTCGATCTGCTCCGCCATGTTCTCGATCGCCGCGCGGACCCGCGGCAGCATCGTGAAGCCGAGCTGGGCGACGAACCGCGCAGCGCGCAACATCCGGAGCGGATCGTCGTCGAAGGACGCCTCCGGGGTGGTCGGCGTGTCCAGGACTCCCTCGAGCAGCGCGTCCAGGCCACCCAGGGGATCGACGAACTCGCCGGCCCCGTCCGGCCCGATCCGCACCGCCATGGCGTTGAGCGTGAAATCGCGCCGGACCAGGTCGTCCTCGAGCGTCGAGCCGTACTGCACGATCGGATTCCGGGACACCCGGTCGTACTTGTCGCTCCGGAACGTCGTGATCTCGATCTGCCGACCGTGCTTGACCGCACTGACGGTGCCGAAGTCGATGCCGGTGTCCCACTGATGGTCGGCCCAGCCCGCCAGCAGCGCCTGCACGTGCTCGGGCAGAGCGTTCGTCGTGAAGTCGAGGTCACTGCTCAAGCGGCCCAGGAGAGCGTCCCGGACGCTCCCGCCGACGAGGTACAACTCGTGGCCCGCCGCAGCGAACAGCGACCCCAGTGGACCGAGGATGTCGTCGTGCGCGCGCAGGGCCACGGCACCCGACGCGAGGAGCCGTGCGCGGCGGTCCGGATCGGTGGCAGGCGGGGGAGGCACGACGTCACACCCTACCGAGGCGCGCACTTCGCGGTGCGTCCCACCGGGAGCAGGGCGGACGGAACTAGTATCGATCGGGTGTCCGGTGCCGAGCGAGCCAAGAGAACACGTCGCGGTGTGCGACGGCGTCCTCGTGCCGCCGCCGACCCCGGAACACGAGGGGCCGACAAACCCACACTGCGCACCGTTCGGGAGACCTCGGCCGGCGGCCTGGTCGTCGACGGACTCGACGGACCCCGCGACGGACTGTGCGCCGCCCTCATCGGTCGCACCGACCGACGCGGCCGCCTGCTGTGGTCGCTGCCCAAGGGTCACATCGAGCAGGGCGAGACGCCCGAGCAGACCGCCGAGCGGGAAGTGGAGGAGGAGACCGGCATCACCGGGTCCGTCCTCGCGCCCCTGGGAAGCATCGACTACTGGTTCGTGACCGAGGGACGACGCGTCCACAAGACCGTCCACCACTACCTGCTGCGATCCCTCGGCGGCGAACTGTCGGACGAGGACGTCGAGGTCACCGAGGTGGCCTGGGTGCCGCTCAGCGAGCTGCACTCCCGGCTCGCGTACGCCGACGAGCGCAAACTCGCCGAGCGAGCCGGCGAGATGATCGACTCGATGGCGCGCGAGAAGTCCGCCGACACGCAGAACCCCCGACCGGTCTCCGACCTTCCCGCACCATCCCGACCGGTCTCCGACCTTCCCGCCGCCGAATGACCCGGTCCGCACCGACGGCCCGGCGCCTCGCCGTGGTCATGGCGATCCTCGCCGTGCTCGCCTGGCTGACCGTCCCCGCGGGAGCGCAACCCTCCACCCCGCCCAGCGACCCCACCACGACGCGGAGCACACCGTCGCCCTCGGCCACGCTGGCGCCACCGGACACCTCGATCGACGGCACGTTCCTGTCGATCTCCGTCGACGAGGTCACGCCGACCACCGTCTCCACCAGCAGTGCGCCGGTCGTCACCGTCACGGGAACGGTGACCAACGTCGGGGACCGCGCGGTCAGCGACATCTCGGTCCGGCTGCAGCGAGCACCCGCGGTACGCACGGCCGACGAACTCCGGACCTCGCTCACCGAGGATCAGGACCGCTTCGACACGGTCGGGCCCTTCGAGTCGCTCACCGGCGACGGATCGGACACCGCGCTGCAACGCGGCGACACGCTGCCGTTCGAGCTGACCCTGCCGCTGCGCTCGACCACCGGACCGTCACTTGGTCTGGATCGGCCGGGTGTCTATCCGATGATGGTGAACGTCAACGGCAACCCCGAGTACGGGCAGGAGGCACGGCTGGACGACGCCGCGTTCCTACTTCCCGTCGCGGGTCTGCCGCGGGACACCACGGTGCTCGATCCGGCCGCTCCCGATGCCGTTCCGCTTCCACCGGACACGGGACGCCCCGTCGCCACGACGCTGCTCTGGCCGCTGGCCGACCGCCCACACCTGGCGGCGGGCCTGCCCGGCACCGTCGACGAGGAGGTGCGACTGAACGACGACGACCTCGCCGCCTCGCTCTCCGCCGGCGGTCGACTCGAAGGACTGGTGTCGGCACTGGAGTTCGCGACCGGACCGACCGTCGACACCGAGGGCGCACTCGCCTCCTCGACGTGTATCGCCGTCGATCCCGACCTGCTGGTCACCGTCTCGAGCATGACGCGGGGTTACCTCGTGGTCGACGACCCGGCCGATCCCACCGGCCCTGCCTCCGAGGGCAGCGGCGCCGTCGCCGCCGCGTCGTGGCTCGATCGCGTCCGCACCCTCGCGTCCTCGATGTGTGTCACCGCGGTGCCGTTCGCCCAGACCGATCTCGCGGCCGTCGCCGCCGTGGCCGAGCCGGTTCTGACCTCTGCCGCGATCACGACCCCGGCGGACGTCGCCGACTCGATCCTCGGAGTCACGTCCCGCCGCGACGTCCTGTGGCCGGACGCGGGTGCTCTCGACGATGGGGGGGCGGCCATGGTCGCGGCGTCGGGCCGGACGGTCGCACTGCTCGCACAGGACGCCGTGCAGACCGTCAGTACGCCCGACACGGTGACCCTCGCGACCGATGCAGGCACCCCTCCGCTGCGTGCCGCGCTCTACGACACCGAGGTCTCCACCGCGCTGTCCGCGGTGGGCGAGCACCCGACGACCCCGTCCGTGACACCGCGTGAGCAGGTGTACGACGTCGCCGAGGACTCGCGCACGGCCCGATTGCAGGACGCGCTCGGCGCGTTGCACTTCGACGCGCTGAACGCCGGAGCCCCGGACACGGTCGCTGCCACGGACGGCCCACGATCACTCACCGTCGCGCCGCCACAGACCTGGACTCCCGACCGCGACGAGGCCTCCGCGGTGCTCGGCACCATCGCGGGCCTGTTCCGTAGCGGACTCGCGACGCCTCGCTCCCTGTCCGACCTGCTGGCGGTCCCGCCTCCGCTGGAGGCGGCCGAGTCGGACTACCCGGACGCGGCCGTGGAGGACGGCGCACCGGCCGATGTCCGCGATGTCCTGGCTGCCCAGAACGCCCGCATCGGTGCGCTGGCGGCCGCGCTGATCGACGATTCGCGTGCCGCGATCTCGCCCGCGCTGTACGTCGCTCCGCTGCGGGAGGATCTCCTGCGGGCGATGACCACGTCGGATCGTCGGGGCGGGCAGCGCGGGGAGTCGGAACAGGCCGCGCGCCGCCGTGCCGCCGACGTTGCCGCCGGCCTGGACCGGCTGTACGGATCCGTGACGATCCTCGCGCCCGGCGGTGTCTTCACCCTCGCCTCGGAGGCCAGCCCGCTGCTGTTGGTCGCGCGGAACGATCTGCCCATCGGCATCACCGTCGACCTGGCGGTCGACGCGCCCGACGCGATGCAGATCGAGAACATCGGCCCGCAGCAGCTGCCCCCACGGGGAAGTCGTTCTCTGCAGATCCCCGCTCGAGTGAGCGATTCGCGCAAGATGGTGGTGGAGTTCTCCCTGAGCACCACCGACGGGACGCGACTCGGGCAGGCTGCGACCGTCAATGTGCGGTCCAATGCGTACGGTCGTGCTTTGGCGATCATCACAGCAGGCGCCGGTGCGCTCCTGCTGCTGCTCGCGGGCCGACGGTTGTGGCACCGGTTCCGGGGCCAACCGGATCCCGCCGACGAACAGTAAGGATTCTCGATGACGGGGAGCATTCCTCACGGGCGACGGGACGCCGTACCGCGGGCGCCTCGCGCGCCCTGGGAGCGCAGCTCCGATGGGGCGCAGCAGCGCAGCTCCGACGCGGCTCAGGATCCGATGATGGTGCCCACGAGCGTCGCGCCCCCGGTCCGTCCTGCCGCCCCGACCCGCATCCCCCCGGCCGCGGCGTCACCGCAGCCGGCGTCCGGCTCCAGCTCCTCCCGCCTGCTCTCCGCGACGGGTGCGATCGCGTTCGCGACGTTGATCAGCCGCATCACCGGATTCGCCAAGCAACTGCTGCTGGTGACGGTGCTGGGCACCACCGTCGCCACGTCGTACACCGTCGCGAGTGTCATCCCCAACATGATCGCCGAGCTCGTCCTCGGTGCCGTGCTGACGGCCATCGTCGTGCCGGTGCTGGTGCGGGCGGAGAGCGAGGACGCCGACAACGGCCGTGCTTTCGTGCGCAGGCTCTTCACGGCTGCGCTGACCATGCTGATCCTCGCGGCGGTGCTGGCGACGGCCGCGGCGCCACTGCTCACGCGCTACGTCTTCCTGTCGGAGGACGGCCAGGTGAACACGGGCCTCACCACCGCACTCCTTCTCCTGCTGTTGCCCGCGATCCTGTTCTACGGCCTCTCCGCACTGTTCACGGCGATCCTGAACACTCGGCAGAACTTCAAGCCCGGTGCCTGGGCACCCGTGCTCAACAACCTGGTGGTGCTCGCCGTCCTGGTGATCTACCTCGTCGTACCGGGCGAGATCTCCCTCGATCCGGTGCGCATCAGCGACCCGAAGCTGCTGGTGCTGGGCGTCGGCATCACGCTCGGCGTCGTGGTCCAGGCCCTGAGTCTGGTGCCCGCGCTGCGGCGCAACAAGATCGATCTGCGCCCGCTGTGGGGGCTCGACGACAGGCTGCGTCAGTTCGGCGGCATGGCCGTCGCGATCGTGCTCTACGTCGTCATCAGTCAGGCCGGCATGGTGTTCGCGACGCGCATCTCCTCGCACGTCGACCCCGCCGGCCCGCTCATCTACAACCAGGCCTGGATCCTGCTGCAGCTGCCGTACGGCGTGCTCGGCGTGACGGTGCTGACGGCGATCATGCCCCGGCTGAGCCGCAACGCCGCCGCCAAGGACACCCCGGCCGTCGTCGACGACCTGTCGGTGGCCACCCGGATGACCATGCTCGCGCTCATCCCGGTCATCGGCTTCCTCACCGTGGCCGGCCCGCAGGTCGGCGAGGCTCTGTACGGCTACGGCAACTTCGGCGCAGCCGACGCCGAGCGACTCGGCGAAGCCGTCAGCTGGTCGGCCTTCACCCTCGTTCCCTACTCGCTCGTCCTGATCCACCTGCGGGTCTTCTACGCCCGCGAGCAGGCGTGGACGCCCACGTGGATCGTTCTCGGCATCACCGGCGTCAAGATCGCGCTGTCCGCCCTGACGCCGTTCCTGGCGACGTCGGATCGATCCGTGGTCCTGTTGCTCGGCGCGGCCAACGGTCTCGGCTACATCACCGGGGCGATCATCGGATGGATGCTGCTGCGTCGCAGCCTCGGCGAACTACGACTCGCGGGAGTGCGGCGGACGGTCGCGGCGACGCTGATCTCCACCGCGATCGGCATGCTCGCGGTGTTCGCGGCCGACACGGCCCTCGGGCTCGACCGTCTGACCGGACCGGGCGCGCTGCTCCGCGTCGCTTTCGACGGCGCAGTCATGCTGCTGATCACCGGTCTGTGCCTGTACCGGGCACGGATCCCGGAAATCGAATCCATCACCGTCGCGGTGGCGCGTCGCCTCGGCCGCGCCCCGGCCGTGACGTCCGGACCTGTGACGACAGCGCATGTCGGGACCGATCCGATGTACGCGGAGACCGAGTTGATCCCTGCGATCGGCGGCCCCGACATGCCCCCGCTGGGTCGGCCGACCGAGGGGTTCGGTCGGGCCACCGGCGCGGGTCGGCTCCCGTACCCTGACAGGCGAGTGGACCCGCGAGCACACGGCGGTTCCCGCGCGCCGATGTACACCGGAGACGAGTCGGAGACGACGATCATCCCCGCGTACACCGGCGCGTTCACGACCAGTAGTGACGAAGGAGTGTCAGTGACCGACGACGAGGGTGCACGGGGGCGTACGCCGTCCGAGGCCGAGGACGCCGCTCAGCCCGGTGGCGTGTCCACCGACGACCGTCGCGTCGCCGACTCCGATGCCGCCACCGGGTCGTCCGAGGACACCGACCGGCAGCACGACGCGTCCACCACGGATCCGATCGAGTCGAGCCCCGACGTGTCCGGCCAGGCCGACGTCACCGAGACCGAGCGCACGGCCGACGAGACCGAGTCCGGACTCGTCGACACCGGCGTCATGCCGGTCGGATCGCCCACGCTGCCCCCGGCCGTCCCCGTCGCCGAGTCGCCCCGCACACCGTTGCGCGGACCGAAGCTCATCCCCGGCGCGTCGGTCGCCGGCGGGCGCTACCGCCTTCTCGCACCGCACGGCGGCGCACGCGGCCTCAAGTTCTGGCAGGCCCACGACGTCAAGCTCGACCGCGAGGTGGCCCTGACGTTCGTCGACGCCGACCAGCGATCGACCGGCGACGCCCCGGAGCGCGCCGACGGCCCGCAGGCCGTGCTGTCCCGGACTCTGCGCCTGGGCCGGATCAACTCGCCCGGCCTCGCCCGCGTCCTCGACGTCGTCCGCGGCAGCTCGGGCGGCATCGTCGTCGCGGAGTGGACTCGCGGACGATCCCTGCGCGAGATGGCCGACACGGAACCGTCGCCCCTGGGCGCCGCCAACGCCATCAAGTCGCTGGCCGCTGCGGCCGAGGCCGCCCATCGCGGCGGCGGCGCACTGTCCATCGACCACCCGGACCGTGTGCGCATCAGCATCAAGGGTGACGCCGTTCTCGCGTTCCCGGCCACCTTCGGTGATACCGATCCCGGCTCCGACGTACGCGGACTGGGCGCGATGCTCTACGCCCTGATCACCGCGCGGTGGCCCCTGGGCGACCCGTCGGGCCCCGCGACCGTCGGCGGGATGCGCATCGCCGATCGCACGGCGTCCGGTGCGGCCGTCGAGCCCCGCGAGATCCGCCCCGACGTACCGTTCGAGATCTCCGCCGTCGCCGTGCGTGCCCTCGAGCAGAACAGCGGCATCCGGACCGCCGCCACCGTGCAGCACATCCTCGGCCAGGCCGCGGTGGTCAACGAGAAGACCGAGATGATCCCCGCACTGCGGCTGGGTCAACGGCCGCCCGGATCGACCGGTCACGCACTCGCCGACCCCGAAGACGAGCCGCCCGCGGACCGCTCCAACGTCATGGTCGCCGCGTTGGTGGGCCTCGGAGTCCTCACTGTCGTGGTGCTCGGCCTCGTCGGCTGGTGGCTCGCCAACCTGTTCGCCGGCGGCGGTTCCGACGAACCTCTCACCGAGCAGAACTTCGGGCTCACGACGTCCGCGTCGGCTCCGGCCGCGCCCGGAGAGGCGGCACCCGCGCCGACCACCGTGCCCGTCGCTCTGTCGTCCGTCGACGTCTTCTCGCCGCAGGGCACCCCGGACAACCCGGGCACCGTCGACAACGTGGCCGACAACGACGCGGGGACGGTGTGGGAGACGGACTCGTACTTCAACCCGTTCCCGTCCCTCAAGTCCGGCGTCGGCATCATGGCGACGCTGGACCAGGAGACCACTCCCGCCAGCGTCTACGTGAACTCGCCGTCGCCCGGCACGGTCGTCGAGATCCGGTCGGCCACCAGCGCGACACCCAGCCTGGACGAGACCCAGGTGATCGGGTCCGCGACGCTCGGCAACGGCCTCACCGACATCGCCGTCACACCCGACGGACCCGTCCGGTACGTGCTGTTCTGGATCACGGATCTCAGCACAGCCGGTGGCGGCAACCAGAGCACCATCGCGGACATCGGGGTCTCCGCAGCATCCTGATCGCCGCGTGTCGTGCGCTGTCACAACAGATTTCGTGACCAGCTCGGACGGTTCGTTTCTGGGCTAGCCTCCGCGGGTGCGACAAATCGGGGGAGTCGCGGGTGGTGAGGCCACGGACGGCGAGCTGCTCGCGGCGCACATCGCGGGGGACGCGACGGCTTTCGCCGTGCTCGTACGGCGCCACCAGGACCATCTCTGGCTCACGGCACGGAGGGCCAGCTACTCCGCGGAGGACGCGGCGGACTCCCTCCAGGAGGCGCTGCTGTCCGCGCACCGCACCGCCGCCTCGTTCCGTGCGGACGCCGCCGTCCGCAGTTGGCTGCACCGGATCGTCGTCAACGCGTGCCTCGACCGCATCCGCCGCAATCGCGTCCGACCCACCGTGCCGCTCGGGGAGGAGACCCGCGAGCCACGTGATCCCTTCGACCGCTACGCCGACGTCGATCTCTCCCTCGTCGTCGAGAAGGCACTGTTCTCACTCCCTCCCGACCAGCGCGCCGCGATCGTCGCCGTCGACATGGAGGGGTACTCCGTCGCCGATGCCGCCGCGGCGCTCGGGGTTCCCGTCGGCACGATCAAGAGCCGTTGCGCCCGGGGCCGTCAGAAGCTCGCCGTCGTCCTCGCCTCCGTCCGTGTGCAGAACTCGGACGAGTGAGGGGAACCGGGGACCCGCCGCGGGCGTCCAATCTGTCATGGCGACAGACGAGGCGGTGACGTGTCCGTGACCGACCGCGCTCCCCTCACTCCCGACCTCCTCGCCGACCTGCACGCGGGCCTGCTCCCGGAGGACGAGGCCGCCCGCATCCGCGAGCGCGTCGAGACCGATCCCGAGGCAGCGGCCCGTCTGGCCGACCTGGACGCCGTCGTCGACATGGTGCGCGCACGGGGCGCCGATCTCACCGCCGGTGTCACGATGCCGCCCGACGTCGCCGCGCGACTGCACGGCGCACTCACCGGAGTACCGCGGGACGAGTTGGCGGCACGACGCTCGGGCCGACGCACCCGGATCCCGATCATCGCGGCGGCCGCGGCGATCGTCGCGCTGGTGGGGGCCGGTGCCGGCCTGGCACTCGCGTCCATCGAGACGGTCGGGGGCGGTGATCAGGTGATCGCCTCGGCCCGGCCACTCGACGACCGCACGGTGTTGTCCGTCGTCGGGTCGGTCGATCGAGGCCGCTTCGTCGATGCCGCCGTGCTGGCCGGTTGCCTCGAGGCCAACGGCATCCCGGCGTCGGCCACGGTGGTCGGATCCGGCCCGGTCACCCTGGACGGCATCGAGGCGACCCTTCTCGTCACGGCCGGGACCACGCCCGGTTCGCTCGTCGCGGTCGCTGTGGGCGACTCCTGCGGTCCGGACGATCCGGACACGGTCTCGCGCGCGGAGATCGGCTGACACGCCCGGTGCCGTCGCCTCGGGCCGCCTGCCTCGAGTGAGGGAACAACGTCTCCTGACCTAGTGTTGAGGGCATCAGAGGGCGAGCGCTGGAGCGCCGACCCTGGTTCCACACACGATCTCGGAAGGCGAAGATGACTACTTCGGACATCCACGACCTGATCATCGTCGGGTCCGGTCCCGCCGGCTACACCGCTGCGGTGTACGCCGCTCGCGCGGAGCTGAAGCCCCTGGTGTTCGAGGGCACCCAGTTCGGCGGCGCGCTGATGACCACGACCGAGGTGGAGAACTTCCCCGGCTTCCGTGACGGCATCATGGGCCCCGACCTCATGGAGCAGATGCGCGAGCAGGCCATGCGATTCGGCGCCGACATCCGCACCGAGGACGTCGAGGAGCTGTCACTGACCGGTGACGTCAAGACCGTGACCGTCGACGGCACCGAGTACCGTGCCCGCGCGATCATCCTGGCCATGGGTGCCGCCGCACGCTACCTCGGTGTTCCCGGAGAGCAGACGCTGCTCGGCCGCGGCGTCTCCGCGTGTGCGACATGCGACGGCTTCTTCTTCCGCGACCAGGACATCGCCGTCATCGGTGGTGGCGACTCCGCCATGGAGGAGGCCACCTTCCTCACCCGTTTCGCGCGCTCGGTCACCATCGTGCACCGCCGCGAGGAGTTCCGTGCGTCGCGCATCATGCTCGAGCGCGCCAAGGAGAACGAGAAGATCACGTTCGTCACCAACGCCGACGTCGTCGAGGTGCAGGGCGAATCGGGAGTCACCGGCCTGAAGATCCGTGACACGGGATCCGGTGAGGAGCGCGTCCTCGATGTCACCGGCGTGTTCGTCGCCATCGGCCACGACCCCCGCTCCGAGCTCGTCCGCGGACAGGTCGAGCTCGACGACGCGGGCTACGTGGTGGTTCAGGCGCCTACCACGTCCACCTCCATCGACGGTGTCTTCGCGGCCGGCGACCTGGTGGATCACGTCTACCAGCAGGCCATCACCGCGGCCGGTACCGGCTGCGCCGCGTCCATCGACGCCGAGCGCTGGCTCGCCGACCAGGGCGACATCACCGAGAACACGCTCGAGAACGCCGACCGCGACGTCGACGTCGTGAGTGTCTGAGCACCGTCCATCCCGCTACGTCCGGCACACGAGAGGCACGAGAACATGACCGACAAGAACACCGTCACGATCAGTGACGACACCTTCGCCACCGAGGTCCTGCAGAGCGAGAAGCCCGTCCTGGTCGACTTCTGGGCGACGTGGTGCGGACCGTGCAAGATGGTCGCACCGGTGCTCGAGGAGATCGCCGGAGAGCACGCAGACAAGATCACCGTCGCCAAGCTCGACATCGACGCGAATCCGCAGGCAGCGCGTGACTTCAAGGTGATGTCCATCCCCACCATGATCCTGTTCCAGAACGGTGAGCCCGTGAAGACCATCGTCGGAGCCAAGGGTAAGGCCGCGCTGCTGCGCGACCTGGACGGCGTCCTCGCCTGACCTGACATTCCCGCACCACCACACGCCCGGCCTGTCCATGACACGCCGGGCGTGTGTGCGTTCTGCGGCCGGGACGATTGTGGGAGGAGCATGATCTTCTGAGACAATCGTCCATCAGGAACACCCACCGGGGACGTGTACCGCCGGTCGCCGTTGCGACCGGTCACGAAGAAGGGTCGACGACAGTATGAAGCCACTCCGCCACGGCGATCGAGGTCCAGCCGTCGCGGAGGTCCGGGACATCCTCTCGGGTCTCGGCTTCCTGCCTCCCTCGGCCGCGGTGGACGGCGACTGTGCCTGGGCGGAGCCGGACGTCCTGTTCGACGCCGCTCTCGACGAGGCCGTCCGCGCGTTCCAACAGCAGCGCGGTCTCCTGGTCACCGGCGAGGTCGACACCGCCACGTACCGCTCGGTGAAGGAGGCATCCTTCCGACTCGGCGCTCGCACCCTGATCTACCAGCTCTCCGCTCCGCTGTACGGCGACGACGTCGCCACCCTGCAGCGTCGCCTGCAGGACCTGGGGTTCTACAACGGACGGGTCGACGGCTACTTCGGTGGCGAGACGCACGAGGGTCTGTCGTCCTTCCAGAGCGAGATCGGACTGTCGCCCGACGGCATCTGTGGACCCGCCACCCTGCGTGCCCTCGACCTGCTCGGCACCAGGGTCACCGGCGGATCGCCGCACGCGATCTCCGAGGAGGAGCTCGTCCGTCGGTCGGGACCGCAGCTGACGGGCAAGCGCATCGTGATCGACCCGGGACTGGGTGGCGTGAACTCCGGCATGGTCGTCCAGACCCCCGACGGTCCGCTGACCGAGGAGGCGATCCTGTGGGATCTCGCCGGACGGCTCGAGGGGCGCATGGCGGCGACCGGTATGGAGACGTACCTGTCGCGTGCCCGGTCCGCGGATCCCAGCACGGCTGAGCGTGCCGAGACCGCCAACGGTATCGGCGCCGACCTCATGATCTCGCTGCGCTGCAGCAGCTACCCGTCGCCGGTGGCGCACGGTGTGGCCAGCTTCCACTTCGGCAATTCACACGGCTCCGCGTCGCTCATCGGTCAGGTGCTCACCAGCTACATCCAGCGTGAGATCGTGGCACGGACCTCGTTGCAGGACTGCCGGAGTCACGGTCGCACGTGGGACCTGCTGCGTCTGACCAACATGCCGACCGTGCAGCTCGAGCTGGGTTACCTCACCAGCCACGAGGACGTCGAGGTGCTCGCCGATCCGCGGATGCGCGACATCATCGCGGAGGCCGTCCTCGTCGCGGTGAAGCGCCTGTATCTCCTCGGCCAGGACGATCAGCCGACGGGAACGTTCACCTTCGCCGAGCTGCTCGCCTACGAGCTGTCTGTCGCCGAGGGCGCCTGACACTCCTCCGTCCGGCCGGCCGGACGTCGCTCAGCGAGCCCCGACGGGCACGCGAGCATCGGCTTCCACCACGGTGAGTGCTGCAGCCTCCAGCAACCGCTCGAGCGCAGCCTCCACGTCTTCCTTCCACCCGTGGTCCCGATCGAGCTCCAACCGGAGCCGCGGGAACCGGTGATGCGGAGCCACGACCTCGAAGCCGTACTTCTCGAGGAAGTCGGCGTCGATCATGCAGGTCGCCTCCCCGCACGGTGGGGTGTCGATGAGGGACCGGCGTTCGTCGACCTCGTTATCCTCGAGCCGGACTCCGAACGCCTCGAGAGCTCGCACACCACGGTTGACGAGATCGCGCACCACTGCGTGCAGGAGCGTGTCCCGAATTCCGTCACCGTCCTCCGCGGACAGCGGTGAGTAGAGCGACGTCAACAGGACTGCATCCGGACTGACCGGTGCGGTGGGGAAGTGCGCGACTCGGGGCACGGCGCCGGGAGGTGCGTACAGAGCGCACCCCACCGAGTCGGAGGACGCCGGTACATCGGCGCCCGCGACATCGGTGGCGACCTGTCCGCACGGACCCCACTCGAGCATGACCATCGACAGCCACGCTTCCTTCTCGAATTCGGTGTCGACGAGAGTTGCCGTGGAGGGGGCCGCGGGATCCATGGTCCAGAAGACGCACTGGCGGTCGTGTGCCGGCAGCGCATCGAATCCGCCGAGGGTGAGTGTGGAGACGACGATCGACACGCGTTGACTCAGCCTCCGTACCCCGACTCGCGGCGGCGACGAGCCTCCGCGACTGTGTGTGCCCCTTCAGGATAAGCGATAGGCCTCTCCCGAGGACACCGCGTCGCCTGCCAGACGAAAGTCGAAGCAGTGCACTGACTTTCGGTTTCGATGGCGAACTTACGTCACAGTGACGAAAAGAGCGTGGGTGGCCGTATGCGCGATCGACGCGGTCACGACGACTTCTGGCGTTCCATCATCTCCACGATGCGCTGAAGGTCGTCCACGGAGCCGAACTCGACCACGATCTTGCCTTTACGCTTGCCGAGGCTCACGGTGACACGGGTGTCGAACGATTCGGAGAGCCGCTCCGCGACGTCCTGCAGACCCGGCATCTGGATCGGCTTGCGTTTCGGAGCCGGCGCCGGCGCAGCCGGGTCCTCCCGATTCGCGAGAGTCACCGCCTCTTCGGTGGCTCGCACCGACATGCCCTCGGCCACGATGCGTGCCGCCAACTCCTCCTGTGCCGCGGCGCCCGCCTCGAGCGACAACAGTGCTCGAGCGTGACCGGCGGACAGAACGCCCGCCGCCACGCGCCTCTGTACGGGAATGGGGAGCCGTAGAAGCCTGATCATGTTCGTGATGACGGGGCGTGATCGACCCAGCCGCGCAGCGAGCTGATCGTGCGTCACGTCGAACTCCTCGAGGAGCTGCTGGTACGCAGCCGCCTCTTCGAGGGGGTTCAGCTGGACCCGATGAATGTTCTCGAGGAGCGCGTCGCGGAGGAGTGTGTCGTCGGCTGTCTCGCGCACGATCGCCGGAATCGCATCGAGTCCGGCTTCCTGGCTCGCCCGCCATCGCCGCTCACCCATGACCAACTGGTAGCGATCTTCGCCGATCTGGCGGACCACGATCGGCTGCATGAGGCCGAACTCGCGGATCGAGTGCACCAGTTCGTCGAGCGCTTCCTGCTCGAACACCGAGCGCGGCTGCTTCGGATTCGGTTCGATCTTGCTGGGTGCGATCTCCCGATAGACCGCGCCGGCGGGCGAGAGGTCGTCCTCCACGATGGACGGTGGGGTGGGGGACGGAGCCGTCGCCGTGCGGGACTCGCCACCGATGACGACGTCCGCGGCCGCCGATCCCAGGCCGGAACTCTGACCGGGGGATGTCGGAATGAGAGCCGCCAGACCGCGGCCGAGACCGCCCTTCTTGGTCGAACTCATGCCGTTCCCTCCGTTGCTGCGTTCATGCTCGCGCTCCGCGCTGCCATCTCACGCCCCGCGTCGAGATAGGACATGGCGCCACGTGAACCCGGGTCGTAGTCCAAGACGGTCATTCCGTATCCGGGAGCTTCGGAGACCTTCACGCTGCGAGGAATCACCGACTTGAGTACGGCATCACCGAAGTGCTTGCGCACCTCGTCGGCCACCTGGTCGGCGAGCTTGGTTCGGCCGTCGTACATCGTGAGGATCACGGTGGACACGTGCAGACGCGGATTGAGGTGCGCCTGGACCAACTCGATGTTGCGCAGCAGCTGACCGACGCCTTCCAGTGCGTAGTACTCGCACTGGATGGGGATGAGCACCTCCGTTGCCGCGACCATCGCGTTGACGGTCAGGAGTCCGAGCGACGGCGGGCAGTCGATGAGGACGAAGTCGATCTGCAGATCGTCGAGCGCCGCGCTGGACAACGCGGTCTTGAGTCGACCTTCGCGAGCCACCATGGAGACCAGCTCGATCTCGGCGCCTGCCAGATCGATCGTCGCCGGGATGCACATCAGGCGATCGTTCTTCGGGCTGCGTTGAATGGCCTCCACGGCGGTGATCTCACCGAGGAGCAGCTCGTAGCTGGACGGGGTGCCCGACGTGTGGACGGCGCCGAGAGCCGTGGACGCATTGCCCTGGGGATCCAGATCGACGACCAGAACAGACAGTCCTTGCACAGCGAGTGCCGCGGCGATGTTCACCGCCGTCGTCGTCTTGCCGACGCCGCCCTTCTGGTTGGCGATCGTCAGCACTCTCCGAACCGGGGGTCGCGGCAGAGCGACGCCGCTCTTGTGCAGAACCTGGCTCGCGCGCTGCGCCGCCGCACCGATGGGGGTGTCGTCCGACGTGATGGGGGAGTAGCCGTAGGACTCCGATGCCGATCGTGTTTCACGTGAAACGTCGACGGCGGGTGTTTCACGTGAAACAGCGGCTTCGGATTCACCCGACATGACTTGCTCCTTCGACAACGATCGATCCACGCAAACGTCAGCGTGAGCCGGCGGAGAACTTGGGGACGCGGTTACCACGCACAGCGCGCTCCGCGCGTACAACGATAGTCGGTGTGGGAACGACGCCCTCACCACACTGCAACACCTGGAAGTTCTTCGCGCCTATCCGTGTGAGCGTCCCGGAGTCGCGATCGATCTCCTCCTGCGCCGTGCTGCCCTTCAAGGCGAGCATCACGCCGCCCTCGTGCACGAGGGGCAGGGACCAGCGCGCCAACTTCTCCAACGGGGCAACCGCACGCGACGTGACGATGTCACAACCGCCGGCTTCTTTGATGACGCCCGGCTGCTCGGCTCGTCCGCGCACCACCGTCACGTCGAGACCGAGTTGCTCCACGATCTCTGCGAGATACACCGTGCGCCGTAGGAGCGGCTCGACGAGGAACACGGACAGATCCGGTCGAGCGATCGCGAGCGGGATCCCTGGCAGCCCGGCACCACTGCCGACGTCGACCACGCTGGCGCCCTCGGGGATGAGCTCTCCGATCACGGCGCAATTCAGGAGATGACGCTCCCACAGCCGAGGGACCTCGCGCGGACCGATCAATCCTCTGACGACACCGTCACCCTTCAGGGAGTCGTAGTACGCCCGAGCCGTGTCGGCACGGTCACCGAACACTCGAACGATGGCATCGTCGACCCACGCTGGAGTCGCGGACTCTTCCTCATGTTCCACGTGAAACATCCTCTCGCGTCGTCCTGAGTGGTCGTGAACCACACTCGTGTAATTCTGCTGACGCCGGGCGCCACGCGCTGGAGGCAGTCTAGTGACGACCGCAGACATTCCTCACCCGCCGAGACGTCGTCCGACCCCGGGCACGAGAAAGGGGCGCGGTCCGTGGACCGCGCCCCTTGTCGACTCCGTCGTCAGATCACTCCTTGACGACGACCACGTGTCGATTCGGCTCGACGCCGTCACTCTCACTCGTCACACCGGCGATCGTCGCCACAGCGTCGTGCACAATCTTGCGCTCGAACGGGGTCATCGGCTCCAGAGGTTCGCTGTCACCGGACGCCGCGACGCGCTCAGCGGCCTCGGTTCCCAGTCGCGTCAACTCCTCGCGGCGGCCCGCACGCCATCCGGCCACATCGAGCATCAGCTTGCTGCGGTCGCCCGTCGACTGCTGCACAGCGAGACGCGTCAGTTCCTGCAGTGCGTCGAGTACCTCACCCTTGCGACCGACCAGCTTGTTGAGATCCTTGCCGCCGTCGATGCTGACGACCGCACGGTCACCCTCCACGTCGAGGTCGATGTCGCCGTCGAAGTCGAGGACGTCGAGCAACTGCTCCAGGTAGTCGCCCGCGATCTCGCCCTCTTCGACGAGGTAGTCCTCGGCGTCACCCTCGGGCTCGTCCGCCTCTGTGTCTGATTCCGGGGTCACGGGAGCAGCGGCCACCACGGTGTCGTCTGCCGAGGCCTCGACCTCGGGTGTGCTCTGCTCGTCCGTCTTCGAATCGATGGTCACGTTGTCGTCCATTTCCGTTCGCACTCGTATCACTTCACGTGGTTCTGGTCCGCGGGCGGACCGGCAGGGTCACGACGGCCGGATCAGCGGCGCTTCTGCTGCTTGGGTCGCACCTTGCCGGGAGGAGTCTTCTTCTTCCGAGGAGTGGTGGCGCCGTTGGTGGCCGCGGTGCCCGGTGTCGGGTTCGACTCCGATGATGCCGTGTCACTGCCGGTGTCCGTGGTCGATTCTGCCGCGACGGCGCGGGTGGGCTTGGCTCCCGGTGCCGGCTTCTTCTTCAGAGCGTCAGGGCGCGCACCGGGCTTCGGAGCGTTCTCGTTCCGGCGCTCCAGAGCGGCTTCCTTCTTCGCCGCCTCTTCCTTGTCGATGCGACCGAAGACGAGGTGCTGCTGCGCGTAGGTCCACACGTTGTTGCTCACCCAGTACAGGAGGATGGCCACGGGGAGGAACGGGCCACCGACGAGCACGCCGAGCGGGAACACGTACAGGGCGAGCTTGTTCATGATCGCGGACTGCGGGTTGGCCGCAGCTGCCTCGCTCTGACGCGCCACCGACGCGCGCGAGTTCAGGTGGGTCGCGATGCTGGCGATGATCATCAGCGGGATCGAGACGGCGAGGATCGGACCGATCGACGGGATGCCGCCGAACGGCTCGAACGCGCGCAGCTGCGACTCGGGTGACGTGATGGCCGCCGAGATGGGCGCACCGAACAGACGTGCCGACAGGAAGGACTGGACGTCCTCGACGCTGAAGAAGTAGTTCGGAGTCTCGGCGTTGACCTCCGGGCTCAGACCCAGCTGCCCGATTCCGGTGCCGGTGCGGTTGAACGACCGGAGCACGTGGAACAGGCCGATGAACACCGGCGCCTGTGCGAGCACGGGGAGGCAACCCATGATCGGGTTGAAGCCGTGCTCCTTCTGGAGCTTCTGCATCTCCACGGCCAGCTTTTGACGGTCCTTGCCGTACTTCTTCTGCAGAGCCTTGATCTGCGGCTGAAGTTCCTGCATCTGGCGCGTCGTCCGCACCTGCTTGACGAAGGGCTTGTAGAGGATCAGACGCAGTGTGAAGACGAGGAACACCACGGACAGCGCCCAGGCGAAACCGCTGTCCGCGCCGAGCACGGCGCCGAACACTTTGTGCCAGACCCAGAGAATTCCGGATACCGGGTAGTAGATGAAGTCGAGCACGGCTCTATGTACTCCTCTGTTGATTCACCCTCACGGGGTCACGAGACTGCGGGCAAGCGTGGTCGGTGTCGGTGGGCACCGCGTCGGCACCACCCCGGAGACGACGCGGGGGTGGAACGGGATCCCACCCACCAGGGTGCCAGGGCGCGCACTTCAGGAGGCGGACGACCGCCAGAACGGCACCGACGACGAACCCACGGGTGCGGAGCGCCTCCACGGCGTACTCACTGCACGTCGGCGTGAATCGACACGTCGGAAGGCGAAGAGGGGAGATGTAGGACCGGTACCCCTCGATGATGAGGATGACCGATCGGGCCGGGAGAGACATCAGCCGACGCAGGAGGCTCCGGTCGGACGCAGGCTCGACCGGGACCGGATTCGCGGACTCCGTCATCACGTCTCGGACCGGCCGAGGGCGCGGGGGCGCTCGGCGGGAACCGGGTGAGAGGAGTTCATCGCGCGCATCGCTCCGAGTCGTCGCAGACCCGACGCCAGCTGGCGTTCGAGTTCGGAGGACGCCGCGGTCGCTGCTCCGGGCAGTGCCCGCACGACCACGTCGACATCCGACTCGACGAGAGGAAGCATCGAGCTGCAGATATGACGAAGCCGGCGTGCGACTCTGTGTCGAGTCACCGCCGGCCCCACTGCTTTACTGACCACGAGCCCGAAACGCGGGTGTCCGGAAGAGACGAGAGCGTTCTCGTCCCCCCGGAACCTCAGGTGCACGACGATGTCGTGGCGTCCTGTACGGCGGCCGCGGCGCACCGTCGCCTGGAAATCCGACGACTGGTGCAGCCGATGCTGCTCAGGTAACACCCGAGCGTTCCGGTTACCGGGAAATCAGGCGGTCAGCGACGCGCGGCCCTTGCCGCGACGAGCCGACACGATCGCGCGACCGGCACGCGTGCGCATGCGCAGACGGAAACCGTGCACGCGTGCACGACGACGGTTGTTCGGCTGGAACGTCCGCTTGCCCTTGGCCACGGTGGTACTCCTCGAGATATCGGCAGTCCCGAGGACTGCCGGTGGTGTGCTGATGGTCGCGAGTTCGGCGAACTCGAGTTCGGTGGCCACTCGCGCAGGAGAACGGCAGGACCGATCCACGCATGTCGCGGGTGACCGTTCGAGGGTACTGACGGCGTCGAACGAGGTCAAACCGCGCTACCCCGGGGACGGTGCTCCTGTCACGATGACACGCCTCGAGCACGACGACGACCTCGCGGCGGCAGGAGAGGACCGTTCGTCTTGTTGTGCGCCGACGAGCCTGCTAACTTCGCTGTGCGGGTGACGACGTCTCGCCCCGTCGGTGGGGATCTCTCACCAAGGCTCTGCATCGCCGCAGGTCAGAACGCCGCTGCTCCGGCACGTCTCCGTGCGAGATGCCGTCGAGCTACACCGGTGTCGTTTGTCCACAGCTGTGGATAATTATGTGGAAACACAGGTCGAGTGGCATATTCGTGTCGTCGGCGGGGCCCTCGAGGCACCGCAGCATCATCGACGGCCGCGGTCACGCCACGGCCCTGGGGAGGCACCGTGGAGGACGATCCGGACGTCTTGGCCGCTGTATGGCCGAGCGTCGTCGCCGAGCTCACCGCGGAGTCGAATTCGGGGTCCTCTCTGTCTCGCGCCCAGAAGGCGTGGCTCGCTCTCGTCCGCCCCATCACTCTGGCGCAAGGTTTCGCTCTGCTCTCGGTTCCGTCGCCGATCGCGCAGGAGGCAGTCGAGCGCGGTCTGCGTGAACCCATCCTCGCGGCCCTCGGTCGCCACCTCGACCGCCCGGTCGAGGGGCTCGGTGTCCGGCTGGCGCCCGGAGCGGACGCCGACCTCTCGGACGTTCCCACGCCCGTCGACACCGAACGTCGCCCCGACACCGCACACAGTGCACCCGTGTATCGCCGGCGCCTGCTCACCGAGTCCACCGCGGGCGAGCCGTCCGACTCCGAGAGCAGTGACTACGGCGATCACGAGGAGGTCGACGACGACCGGGACGCTCTGACCAGCGTCCAGAACTCGTGGCCCACCTCGTACACGGTGCCGCCGCGCTCGACGTCCACTCCGACGGGCAGCACCAGCCTCAACGCGAAGTACACGTTCGACACCTTCGTCATCGGCGCCTCCAACCGGTTCGCCCACGCGGCCGCCGTCGCCATCGCGGAGGCTCCGGCGCGGGCGTACAACCCGCTGTTCGTCTGGGGTGCGTCCGGACTGGGGAAGACGCACCTGCTGCACGCCGCCGGACACTACGCCCAACGTCTGTTTCCCGGCATGCGTGTGAAGTACGTGTCCACCGAGGAGTTCACGAACGACTTCATCAACAGCCTTCGAGACGACCGCAAGGTGGCGTTCAAGCGCCGCTACCGCGAGACGGACGTCCTGCTGGTCGACGACATCCAGTTCATCGAGGGCAAGGAAGGTATCCAGGAGGAGTTCTTCCACACCTTCAACACGCTGCACAACGCGAACAAGCAGATCGTGGTCTCCTCCGATCGGCCGCCCAAGCAGCTCGCGACCCTCGAGGAACGACTGCGCACCCGCTTCGAGTGGGGCCTCATCACCGACGTGCAACCGCCCGAGCTCGAGACGCGTATCGCGATCCTGAGCAAGAAGGCGCAGATGGACCGCCTCGACGTGCCCCACGAGGTGCTCGAACTCATCGCGAGCCGGATCGAGCGGAACATCCGTGAGCTCGAGGGCGCGCTCATCCGAGTCACGGCCTTCGCGTCGCTCAACGGGCACAACCTGGACACCGCGCTCGCCGAGGCCGTTCTCCGAGATCTGATGCCGGACTCGACGGGACTGGAGATCACGGCGGCGACGATCATGGCCGTCACCGCGGAGTACTTCGACACCTCGATCGAGGAACTGTGCGGCCCCGGCAAGGCCCGCGCGCTGGCGCAGGCGCGACAGATCGCGATGTATCTGTGCCGCGAGCTGACCGATCTGTCGCTGCCCAAGATCGGTCAGACGTTCGGCCGTGACCACACCACCGTCATGTACGCCGACAAGAAGATCCGCAAGGAGATGGCCGAGCGGCACCGTACGTACAACCAGGTGCAGGAGCTCACCGCTCGCGTGAAGCAGCGCTCCAAGCGCTGACCCCTCCGAGTGTCCACGGCCGTTCGACTCGCCCCCGCGGCGATGCGGGCGGCCGTTCTCGTCGGTACGGAGCCCCGAAGGGAGACGAGTTCGGCCGGGATCCGGGCCGATTCTGCTCGATACACACCTGTGGACAACTGTGTGAATAACGTGGATACCCCGGGGATGAAATCTGTAGTTCGCACCGAGTCCACCGTCCGTCCACATGTGACCCGCACCGAGCCCGTCGTGATGCCCGGGTTCATCCTCGAGCCGCCACGCCGTGCCACCAGCACCGGACAGGGTCGGTCCACAGATTCCACAGGACCTATGACTACTGCTTGTATTTCTTCCTAGGAACATCTCTTTGAAAACAGGGTGGGGACGGATCCATTCACAACCGCCTCCGAGGCCTCGGATCGAGACCAACCCCGACTTTTCAGCACGCGCTCGAGGGCATACGGTGTGGTTTGCCCACCGACTCGTGTGGAGCAGGTCAGCGAGAGGATCAACCGGGCGATGGAGCTTGGCAGTGTGAAGTTTCGAGTTGCTCGAGAAGATTTTTCCGATTCGGTGGCCTGGGTGGCGCGATCACTCCCGTCCCGTCCCGCGGTTCCCGTCCTCGGCGGTGTGCTGCTGTCGGTCGACGACTCCGGACTGACGGTCTCCGGCTTCGACTACGAGGTGTCGGCCCAGGTACGCGTTCCCGTGGAGGTCGCCGGCGGAGGCCAGGTGCTCGTGTCGGGCAAGCTGCTCGCCGACATCACGCGCTCGCTGCCGAACAAGCCGGTCGACGTCTCGGTCGACGGGACCAAGGTGCTCATCACGTGCGGCAGTGCCAAGTTCTCGCTTCCCACGATGCCGGTGGAGGACTACCCGCAACTCCCCGAACTGCCGTCGCAGACGGGCACCGTCCCGGTCGACGTGTTCGCCGAGGCCATCAGCCAGGTGGCCATCGCCGCGGGCCGTGACGACACGCTCCCGATGCTCACCGGTATCCGCATGGAGATCGACGGCGACTCCGTGGTGCTCGCCGCTACCGACCGGTTCCGTCTCGCCGTGCGCGAACTCGACTGGACTCCGGCCGCACCCGGTACGGCCGCGGCGGTCCTCATCCCCGCCAAGACCCTGTCCGAGTCCGCGAAAAGCATTGGCGGAGGCGCGGAGTCGGGCGTCGAGCTCGCTCTGGGCTCCGCATCGCACATCGGCAACGACGGCCTCCTGGGCATCGTCAGCGACGGCCGCCGCACCACCACCCGCCTGCTCGACGCAGAGTTCCCGAAGTTCCGGCAGTTGCTGCCGTCCGAGCACACCGCGGTCGCCAGCGTGCCCATCGCTCCCCTCCTCGAAGCCATCAAGCGTGTCGCTCTGCTCGCCGAGCGTGGGGCGCAGGTCCGCCTCGAGTTCTCGGCCGACACGGTCACTCTGTCCGCCGGCGGCGACGATGCAGGCCGGGCCGAGGAGTCGATCGAGGCGAACTTCCAGGGCGAGCCCCTGGTGATCGCGTTCAATCCGGGGTATCTCATCGACGGTCTCAACTCGCTGCACTCCGAGCGGGTGTCCTTCGGGTTCACCACACCGAGCCGGCCCGCAGTGCTGCGCCCGGCGGGTGAGGACGAGCTCGAGCCGGACGAGACCGGAACGTTCAGCGCACCGAAGAGTGCGTACACGTACCTGCTCATGCCGGTACGCCTTCCGGGCTGAGTCGCTCGCGAGGCACCGGCGCAGGTCCATCGAAAGGAAGCCACGCATGAACATCGGGTTGGTCGGTCTCGGCAAGATGGGCTTCAACATGCGTGAGCGCTTGCGGCGCCACGACATCGAGGTCACCGGTTACGATCCGCGGCCGGAGGTCACCGACGTCGAGTCGCTCGAGGCCCTCGCCGCCGCGCTCCCCGCTCCCCGCATCGTCTGGGTGATGGTGCCGTCCGGCCCCGTCACACGCGACACCGTCACCACTCTGGCCGGCGTGCTGTCCGAGGGCGACCTCGTGATCGACGGCGGCAACTCGCGCTTCACCGATGACGCGGTGCACGCGGAACTGTTGTCCGCGAAGGGCATCGGCTATGTCGACGCCGGCGTCTCGGGCGGCGTCTGGGGCCTGGAGAACGGGTACGGCCTCATGGTCGGCGGTGCTGCTGCGGACGTCGAGCGCGCCATGCCCGTGTTCGATGCGTTGCGTCCCGAGGGAGAGCGGGCGGACGGCTTCGTCCACGCCGGCCCGGTGGGCGCGGGTCACTACGCGAAGATGGTGCACAACGGTATCGAGTACGGCCTCATGCACGCCTACGCCGAGGGGTACGAGCTCCTCGCCGCGGAGGATCTCATCGAGGACGTCACCGGTGTGGTGCGTGCGTGGACCAAGGGCACCGTCGTACGGTCGTGGTTGCTCGATCTCCTGGTGAAGGCTCTGCAGGAAGATCCGGGCTTCACCGACATCTCCGGCTACACACAGGATTCCGGTGAAGGACGCTGGACCGTCGAGGAGGCGATCCGACACTCGGTGCCGGCTCCCGTCATCTCCGCGGCACTGTTCGCGAGATTCGCGTCGCGACAGGTGGATTCGCCCGCCATGAAGGCGGTGTCCGCGCTGCGCAACCAGTTCGGTGGACACGCGGTGCAGCGTGCCCCCAACACGGAGAGCACCGGCGCGTAAGTGTTCGTCCGCTCGGCGACCCTGGTCGATTTTCGTTCCTGGCAACAACTCTCGGTGGATCTCGCGCCGGGGGTGACGGTGTTCGTCGGTCCCAACGGCCACGGGAAGACCAACATTCTCGAGGCACTGGGGTACGTCGCGACGCTGTCGTCGCACCGGGTGTCGGCCGATGCTCCGCTCGTCCGGACGGGTGCGGAACGCGCTCTCGTGCGGGCGTCCGTCGTCAACCTCGGTCGCGAGCTCACCGTCGACGTGGAGATCAACGACGGGCGGGCGAATCGCGCTCGCATCAACACTTCTCCGGTGCGGCGGACACGGGAGGTGCTGGGCATCCTGAACACGGTGTTGTTCGCACCCGAGGATCTGGCGATGGTGCGCGGCGATCCGAGCGAGCGGCGCCGCTACCTCGATGAGCTGATCGTCGCGCGGTCTCCTCGAATGGCCGCTGTCCGTGCGGATTACGACCGCGTTCTCCGGCAGAGGTCCGCGCTACTCAAGAGCGCGAGCGGGGTTCTGCGACGCGGATCGTCGTCGAGCGACGGCGCGAACGCGTTGGCCACGCTCGACGTGTGGGACGGGCAGCTCGCCGGCTTCGGTGCCGAGATCGTGGAGCACCGGCTGCGCGCGGTACGCGACGTCGGTCCCTTCGTCGTCGACGCCTACCGCCGGATCGCACCGTCGTCGCGGCCTGCGGCCATCGCGTACCGGAGCAGTCTCGCCGACGCCATGCCCCCCGAGATGCTCGCGCTGGATCGAACGGAGGAACCGGACGACGTCGAGGTGCTCGAAGCAGCCTTCCTGCAACAGCTCTCGGTGATGCGGACACGGGAGATCGAACGCGGTGTCACCCTCGTCGGCCCGCATCGTGACGATCTCGACCTCGTACTCGGAACCGATCCTGCCAAGGGGTTTGCGAGTCACGGCGAGTCGTGGTCCTTCGCACTGTCCCTGCGGCTCGGCGCTTTCGAGTTGCTGCGTTCCGAGGGTTCGGATCCCGTGCTCCTCCTCGACGACGTCTTCGCCGAACTCGATCGTGCGCGGCGGACCGCCCTGGCGGGGGTCGCGGTGACGGCGGAGCAGGTGTTGGTGACCGCGGCAGTGCCCGAGGACGTTCCGCCCGAGTTGCGAGCGCGCCGCATGGACGTCCGTGCCCACGAGACCGAGGGTGCACGCAGATCGGAACTGACCGAGGTGTCCGGGTCGGATTCTGTCGGAGGCACGTCCGATACTGATGTCGACACGAGCCACGTGGAGGAGGAGTCATGACGGACGAGACGCCGTCCGGCAGCGGTCCGGCCGAGCCCCCGCTGCGCGGAGCGGACATCGCGCGGCGCGCGCTGGAGAACGCGCGTGCGGCGGCCAAGGCCAACGGCAAGGCCGTGGGGCAGGGTCGCGCGTCGACGCAACGCCGGCCGCGACGGTCGCGCACCTGGTCCGGCTCGAGGCCCGACGACCGTGATCCGCAGGCACTCGGGTCGCTCGCGAAGACGCTCGCCGCGTCGCGTGGCTGGTCGGCGAAGGTGGACGAGGGCACGGTGCTCGGCCGGTGGCCCCAGGTGGTGGGTGAGGACATCGCGGCGCACGCGGAGCCGGTGTCCGTCCGGGACGGCGTGCTGGCGGTGTCGGCGGAGTCCACGGCGTGGGCGACCCAGTTGCGGTTGATGCAGTCGCAGATCCTCGCGAAGATCGCCGCGTCCGTGGGCCACGGTGTGGTCACGTCGCTCCGTATCACCGGCCCGGCTGCGCCCAGTTGGAAGAAGGGCGACCGTCACGTGTCGGGTCGCGGACCTCGTGACACCTACGGGTGAACCCCCGGGCCCATTGATCGATGTCACGAGGGTGCGTAGCGTTTCACGGGGAAACGACCGGACGTGGTGATCGGGGACAGCGTCACGGTGGATCCGATCCGAACTCGCGCTCTGCGGCGAATGATCGAATGATCAGCCACGAAAGGACCCGATGATGAACGACGATCCAGGACCCGTCGTCCTGCAGGCGCGCAACGTCTCGTTCGACTGGGAGTCCATGCGCATGCACTACATGGACGGTGACCCCCTGGCCACGCACCTCATGAACGTGATGCACCTGTTCCTCCCCGAGGGCGAGGAGTGGTTCGTGCGCGTGTTCAAGGAGGCGCTGCCGTTGATCCACGACGAGAAGCTGCGCGCCGACGTGATCGGCTTCATCGGCCAGGAGGCCATGCACGCGCAGGCGCACTCCGGCATCCACACGTTCCTGGCCGACCAGGGCCTGGACCCGGCGCCGTACGTGAAGCAGATGGAGTACGTCTTCCGGGTCGCTCTCGACAAGAGGTCGACGAACACCAAGAACAGCCTCGTCGAGCGCCTGGCTCTCATCGCCGCCATCGAGCACCTCACGTCGTTCCTCGGCATGTGGGTGCTGACGGAGAAGGGCCTGGACGAGGCGGACGTGGATCCCCGCATGTTGGACCTCGTGCGCTGGCACGGGGCCGAGGAGGTGGAGCACCGCGCCGTGGCCTACGACGTGTTGCATTACTTCGACACGCGTCGGTTCCGCCGCACGCGTACCTACCTTCTCGTCGCACCGACCGTCGTGGTCATGTGGGGCCGCGGTCTCCGCTTCCTCATGAAGAACGATCCGACGCTGACGGACGATCAGCGCAGCTACACGCTGAAGCAGATCAGGGCCGTCACGCAGCGCGGGTTGTTCCCCACCGCCAAGGCCGTCGGCAAGGCGTCCGTGCGGTACCTGCGGAAGGACTACCACCCGTCCAAGGAGGGATCCACCTCGTTGGCAGTCGCGTACCTCGCCACCTCCCCGGCGGCGAGGGCCGCCACGGTCTGATGGGCGATCGCACGTTCGCACGAGCCATGGCGGCCGTGCGCGAGTACCGCGCGTCCCGGACGATTCCCGAGGATCTGCTCGGCAAGGGCGGCATGGACGAGTCGCTGGCGCAGATCACGGACGGGCTGGACAAGCTGTTCGCCATCCTGGATCACTCGAAGTACAAGGCGCGTGCGGCGCCGGTCCAGACGCGGACGCACACGATGGCGGTCTCCGAGCGTTTCACGCTGTGCCGGGACGAGAACGTGGTCGGGCTGACGCTTCGCCGAGTCGACGGCGGTGACGTCCCGCCGTGGCATCCGGGCAGCCACCTCGACCTCGTGCTCCCCTCGGGGCGTCGCCGGCAGTACTCGCTGTGCGGTGACCCGCTCGAGAAGGACGCGTACTCGATCGCGGTGCGACTGGTACCGGACGGCGGCGGCGGTTCGGCCGAGATGCACACCCTCGAGGTGGGAGACAGACTCTCGGTCACCGGTCCGCGCAACGCTTTTCCGTTCTACGCGTCCGGATCCGCGTTGTTCGTGACCGGTGGTATCGGCATCACCGCGATCATCCCGATGGTGCGGCGGGCCCGTGCCCTCGGCATGGACTGGCATCTGGTCTACAGCGGACGCTCACGGCAGTCGATGCCGTTCCTCGACGAGGTGTCGACGTGGGACCAGGAGCGTGTGACCGTCCGGACCGACGACGTCGACGGGTTGCCCACCGCAGCGGATCTTCTCCGCCACGCGCCGGACGGCGGATCCGTCTACTGCTGCGGTCCGCCCCCGATGCTGGCTCTGGTGCGCGAGGGTGTCCCGGCGACGGGAGCGACGCGTCTGCACTACGAGCGGTTCTCGCCGCCGCCCGTCGTCGCCGGATCCCCGTTCAGTGTCGAACTCGCGTCGTCCGGGACGGTGCTCGACGTCGCGGCGGACCGGACGGCACTCGACGTGATCCGCGAGTTCGTCCCGGGTGTGCCGTACTCGTGCCGCCAGGGCTTCTGCGGAACGTGCAAGGTGAAGGTTCTGGCCGGCGCTCCCGAGCACCGGGACCGACGCCTCGCCGACGACGAGCGCGAGGATCACATGCTGATCTGTGTGTCGCGCTCCGCGGGCGAGCGGCTGACGCTCGATCTCTGACGCGCGGAGCCCTCGTACCCACGAAATGAACCGCGGAACACGAGAAAAGTCCGTCTCCGACGCAATGAGGGGCCGTTTCGGGTGTCGACGTGAGCCGCGACCCACGCTTTACCGGTACGATGGACCGGTAAAGACCACCGAGCGCGAGGGGCATGCGTCCCCGAGCGCATTTTTTCGGGTCGAGGTCCTCTGCCGTCCTCACCGAGCGAGGTGAGTGTCGGGGGAGCGTAGTCGAGAAGGAGAACAGCTGACCGTGGCTGACCCCAAGGCAGGCAAGAGCGACAAGCCGAAGGAATACGACGCGTCGTCGATCACCGTCCTCGAAGGACTCGAGGCGGTACGCAAGCGACCCGGTATGTACATCGGTTCCACCGGAGAGCGCGGCCTGCACCACCTGATCTGGGAGGTCGTCGACAACTCCGTCGACGAGGCGATGGCAGGTCATGCCACCACGGTGGAGGTCACCCTTCTCGCCGACGGCGGCGTGCGGGTCGTCGACGACGGTCGCGGTATCCCCGTCGGCATGCACTCCTCGGGCATACCGACCATCGAGGTCGTCATGACTCAGCTGCACGCCGGCGGCAAGTTCGACTCCGACTCCTACGCGGTGTCCGGCGGCCTGCACGGCGTGGGTATCTCCGTGGTCAACGCTCTGTCGACGACCCTGCTCGCGCAGGTCGACAACGACGGCTTCCACTGGGAGCAGACCTACACGCGATCCGTCCCCGGCGAGCTGATCAAGGGCGAGCCGACGAAGCGCACGGGTACGGCGATCTCGTTCTGGCCGGACGCGGACATCTTCGAGGAGACCGTCTTCAAGTTCGACACGGTCGCGCGTCGCCTGCAGGAGATGGCGTTCCTGAACAAGGGACTCACCATCGTCCTCACCGACGAGCGCGCCTCGGACATCGAGCGCATCGCCGACGAGGCCTCCGAGAGCGAGCTGGCGGAGACGCCCAAGGCGGACGCCGAGGAGCCGTCGGGAGCACCGGCCAAGATCAAGACCCGGACCTACCACTACCCCGGTGGTCTCGAGGACTACGTCCGCTACATCAACCGTGCGAAGACGCCGCAGCATCCGTCGGTCATCGGTTTCTCGGCCAAGGGCCCGGGCCACGAACTCGAGATCGCGATGCAGTGGAACTCGACGTACGCGGAGTCCGTGCACACGTTCGCCAACACGATCAACACGCACGAGGGCGGTACGCACGAAGAGGGGTTCCGCTCCGCGCTGACCAACGTCGTGAAGAAGTACGCCAACGAGAAGAAGCTCGTCAAGGAGAAGGACGGCATCCTCACCGGAGACGACATCCGCGAGGGTCTCGCCGCCATCATCTCCGTCAAGGTCGGTGAGCCGCAGTTCGAGGGCCAGACGAAGACCAAGCTCGGCAACACCGAGGTGAAGTCTTTCGTGCAGAAGGCCGCCGGCGAACACCTCACGCACTGGTTCGAGGCGAATCCCGCCGAGGCCAAGCTCATCATCTCCAAGGCCGTCGCCTCGATGCAGGCGCGCACAGCTGCTCGTCGTGCGCGAGATCTGGTGCGGCGCAAGAGCGCCACCGACATCGGTGGACTGCCGGGCAAGCTCGCGGACTGCCGTTCCAATGATCCGTCGAAGTGCGAGATCTACATCGTGGAGGGCGACTCGGCCGGCGGCTCCGCCAAGTCCGGTCGCGACTCGATGTATCAGGCCATTCTTCCGTTGCGCGGCAAGATCATCAACGTCGAGAAGGCCCGCATCGACCGTGTCCTCAAGAACACCGAGGTCCAGTCGATCATCACGGCGTTCGGCACCGGCATCCACGACGAGTTCGACATCGCGAAGCTGCGCTATCACAAGATCGTGCTGATGGCCGACGCCGACGTCGACGGCCAGCACATCTCGACTCTGTTGCTCACCTTGCTGTTCCGCTTCATGCGGCCTCTCGTGGAGCACGGCTACGTCTACCTGGCCATGCCGCCGCTGTACAAGCTCAAGTGGCAGCGAGGTGCGGATCCCGAGTTCGCCTACTCCGATCGGGAGCGCGACGGACTGATCGAGGCCGGCCTGGCGTCGGGCAAGAAGATCAACAAGGACGACGGCATCCAGCGCTACAAAGGCCTGGGCGAGATGAACGCGAAGGAACTGTGGGAGACCACGATGGATCCGAGCGTGCGCGTGCTGCGTCAAGTGACTCTGGACGACGCTGCCGCCGCCGACGAACTCTTCTCCATCCTCATGGGTGAGGACGTCGAGGCCCGCCGCAGCTTCATCACCCGTAATGCCAAGGACGTTCGTTTCCTCGACGTATAGGCGCTCCGCGCCCCGAGCGCCGCGCTAGGAGAATGCAATGACAGACACCACCCTGCCCCCCACCGGCGGCGACGGACCCACGTCCGACCGCATCGAGCTGGTCGACATCCAGCAGGAGATGCAGAACAGCTACATCGACTACGCGATGAGCGTCATCGTCGGTCGAGCACTCCCGGAGGTGCGCGACGGTCTCAAGCCCGTGCACCGCCGCGTGCTGTACGCCATGTTCGACAACGGATATCGACCCGATCGCGGATACGTGAAGTCGGCTCGACCGGTGGCCGAGACCATGGGCAACTACCACCCCCACGGCGACAGCTCGATCTACGACACCCTCGTGCGCATGGCGCAGCCGTGGTCCATGCGGTACCCGCTCGTCGACGGTCAGGGCAACTTCGGTTCCCGCGGCAACGACGGCCCGGCGGCCATGCGGTACACCGAGTGTCGGCTCACTCCTCTCGCGATGCAGATGCTCGCGGACATCGAGGAGGAGACCGTCGACTTCATCGCGAACTACGACGGCCGCACCCTCGAGCCGACCGTGCTGCCCGCCCGCTTCCCCAATCTGCTCGCCAACGGCAGTGGCGGCATCGCGGTCGGCATGGCGACCAACGTTCCGCCGCACAACCTTCGGGAACTCGCCGAGGGTGTGTACTGGATGTTGGACAACTACGAGGCCAGTGAAGAGATCGCCCTCGAGGCGATGATCGAGCGGATCAAGGGACCGGACTTCCCCACTCACGGTCTCATCGTCGGATCGCAGGGCATCGAGGACGCGTACCGCACCGGTCGCGGATCGATCCGCATGCGCGGCGTGGTCGACATCGAGGAGGGGGAGCGCGGCGGCACGCAGATCGTCGTCACCGAGCTGCCGTTCCAGGTGAACCCGGACAACATGATCGCCTCGATCGCCGAGCAGCTCAAGGACGGCCGCATCGCCGGCATCTCCGACATCGAGGACCAGTCGTCCGACCGTGTCGGTATGCGCATCGTCATCAAGCTGCGTCGCGACGCGGTCGCGAAGGTGGTGCTGAACAACCTCTACAAGCACAGCCAGTTGCAGACGAGCTTCGGCGCCAACATGCTCTCGATCGTCGACGGCGTTCCGCGCACCCTGCGGATCGACCAGATGATCAAGCTGTACGTGACACACCAGCTCGACGTGATCGTCCGTCGTACGCGGTACCGGTTGCGGAAGGCCGAGGAGCGGGCCCACATCCTGCGCGGACTGGTGAAGGCGCTCGACGCCCTCGACGAGGTCATCGCGTTGATCCGCCGGTCCGCCGACGCTGATGTCGCACGCCAGGGCCTGATGGACCTGCTCGACGTCGATCAGATCCAGGCGGACGCCATCCTCGCGATGCAGCTGCGTCGCCTCGCCGCCCTCGAACGGCAGCGCATCGTCGACGAGCTCGCCGCGATCGAGATCGAGATCGCGGACCTGCAGGACATCCTGGACCGTCCGGAGCGTCAGCGGGAGATCGTGCGCTCGGAGCTGAAGGAGATCGTCGACAAGTTCGGCGACGATCGTCGTACCCGGATCATCGCGGCCGACGGCGACGTCAGCGACGAGGACCTGATCGCGCGTGAGAACGTCGTGGTCACCATCACGGAGACGGGGTATGCCAAGCGCACGCGAACCGACCTCTACCGATCGCAGAAGCGCGGCGGCAAGGGTGTGCAGGGCGCGGGTCTCAAGCAGGACGACATCGTCAGCAAGTTCTTCGTCTGCTCGACGCACGACTGGATCCTGTTCTTCACCACGAAGGGCCGGGTCTACCGGGCCAAGGCGTACGAGCTCCCCGAGGCCAACCGCACGGCCCGCGGACAGCACGTCGCCAACCTGTTGGCGTTCCAGCCGGACGAGCGCATCGCGCAGATCATCCAGATCAAGACCTACGACGACGCGCCGTACCTGGTGCTCGCGACGAAGGCCGGTCTGGTGAAGAAGTCCAAGTTGGCCGACTTCGACTCCAACCGTTCCGGTGGCATCGTGGCCGTCAACCTGCGTGGCGACGACGAGCTGGTCGGAGCCGTGCTGTGCACCAATTCGGACGACCTGCTGCTCGTGTCCGCTCAGGGCCAGTCGATCCGCTTCTCGGCCACCGACGAGGTGCTGCGCCCGATGGGCCGCGCCACTTCGGGTGTCCAGGGAATGCGCTTCAACGGCGAGGACGCACTGCTCTCCCTGAACGTGGTGAAGGACGGCACGTACCTGCTGGTCGCCACGTCCGGTGGCTACGCGAAGCGCACCGCGATGGAGGACTACCCCCCGCAGGGCCGCGGTGGCAAGGGCGTGCTGACCATTCAGTACGACCCGCGTCGTGGCACCCTGGTGGGAGCGCTCATCGTCGAGGACGACGACGAGCTCTACGCCATCACCTCGAGCGGCGGTGTCATCCGCACCGCGGCTCGTCAGGTTCGCAAGGCAGGACGCCAGACCAAGGGCGTTCGGCTGATGAACCTCGGCGACGGCGACAACCTGCTGGCCATCGCACGCAACGCGGACGAGCCGGAGGACCTCGCGATCGCCGAGGCCGACGGATCCAAGGAGTCATGAGCGCAGTGAGTACTCCCGAACAGCCCGGGTCCACCGGAAACGGACGCCCCGCGCCGAGCACCACGTCCGACCGTCAGGCCCCACGGCCTGCCGGCGGACCCCCGGCACCTCGCCCGCCCGCGGCGTGGCCGCCTGCCCAGCAGGACGGCGCGCGCCAGGACGGGGTGCAGCAGGACGCCGCTCGGCAGGACTCCGCTCGACAGGACCCTGCTCGACAGGACCCCGGCCATCAGGGTCCCCGTCCGGCTCGGACACCGGACTCCCAGCAGGCTCCCGTGCGGGAGCAGCAGCCACCCCAGCGGCAGCCGCAGACGAACCTGCAGAGCCGTCCCGCTCCGGCGGGCCGCGCTCCCGAGCAGGCTCGTCCGGACCAGGGTCAGGCCCGGACGACCGTGCAGCCCGCTGCACGTCCGACGGACGGTCAGGACCGCCCCCGCCAGGGGCGTCCCGCCGAGGCGACGGCCAAGGCTGCGGTGATCGACGGGCCGACGCGCAACATCGCGCGGAACGACCTGCCCACCGACATGCCGGACCTCTCGACGGTCCGTCACCCGCAGCAGGAGGAGCAGCGCACCGAGCGCGCCACCCCGATGATGACGGCGCGGCCGTCGGAGTCCGGTGAGCCGCTGCGCGCGACCGTCCAGGTGCGCAAGATCGATCCGTGGTCGATGTTGAAGCTGTCGCTCGTGATCTCCGTGTCGCTGTTCTTCGTCTGGATGGTGGCCGTCGGGCTGCTGTACATGGTGCTCGACGGCATGGGCGTGTGGGATCGACTGAACAATGCGTTCTCCGACATCGTCGCCACGTCCGGCGAGTCCGGGTTGGTGTCGGCCGGCCAGATCTTCGGTTACGCCGCCGTCATCGGTCTCATCAACGTGGTGCTGTTCACAGCACTGACGACCATCGGCACGTTCATCTACAACCTGTGCTCCGACCTCGTCGGTGGCCTGGAAGTGACGCTGGCGGACCGGGACTGACCCACCGCACACCGGCGTTTTGGTCTCGCGCCGTGTGTGCGGTAATCTCGTTCCTCGGTCAGCACAGCACGTTCCACCGTGCTCTGCGGGCCGAGTGCGGGCCTATAGCTCAGGCGGTTAGAGCGCTTCCCTGATAAGGAAGAGGTCGGAGGTTCAAGTCCTCCTAGGCCCACGAACGAGAGCGAGAAAGGATGTCCGTGAGGATTCTTCTCCCCGCCCTCGTGACGTCGGTCGTCGTTGCCGTCACTGTTCGCGCGATCCGCGTGGAGAGTACGCGGTGGCATCGTCTGCCGGATGTCGATCCGGGGCCTTAGCTCAGTTGGTAGAGCGCTGCCTTTGCAAGGCAGATGTCAGGAGTTCGAATCTCCTAGGCTCCACAGTCACGACCACACCCTGTTCCGCATGCCGGAGCAGGGTGTTCTCGTCTCTGGATATGTCACCATGCCCACCGGCGATGCTTCGTCCACCACTGCGCGCCTCATCGTCGATACTTGACGCGTGAACCCCGGACGAGGAACAGAAGCGAGCACCGCGATGGTGGTCTATCTCTGTCCCACCGCCGTTCTCTTCATCGCCGGTGCCGTCGCGTTCTCGGGCACGACCACCGGAACCGTGGTCATGGTCCTCGCGGCAGGTCTCCAACTCCTCGGTGCGGCCGTCCTGCACTTCGGCCCGCGTCCGACCTCGCCTCGCACGCTGGGCATCGTGACGGGCGGCGCCGTCGCGTCGCTGTGCGCGATGTTCCTCACGTCGGACGGACCGGTGGCGTACCTGCTGCTGAGTCAGGCGGCGATGTTCCTGGGCATGCAGCTCGCGGGGTACTGGAGTGAGCGCGGCGGCTGGGTGTGGGTGAGCGTGCTGACGGTGGGATCGGTCGTGGCGGCCGCGCTGTCGCCGTCGACCATGCCGATGGTGGGTTACGTCCTCACCGCGCTGGGCATCGTGGCCGCCGCCGAGTTCTTCGGCTCCCACTCGCGGCGCATGCGGCACTCGGCGTCGCGGGACGCCCTGACCGGACTCCTCAACCGTCAGGGCCTCGAGGACCGCGTCGAGAAACTGCTCCCGGTCTTCGCCTCTCGTGGTCTGCCGGTGAGCATGGCGGTTCTCGATCTCGACAACTTCAAGACCGTGAACGACATCTACGGGCACATCGCCGGCGACGTACTGCTCGAGCGGGTCTCGGCAGCGTGGCGCGGTCAGCTGCGCAAGGGCGACGTCCTGGGCCGTCTCGGCGGCGACGAGTTCGTGCTGTTCATGCCGGGAACCGGTGAGGGCGAGGCGGCGACCCTTCTGGAGCGGCTGCGGGCAGCGCACTCGGCCGAGTGGAGCGTCGGACTGGTCTGCATGCCCACCGTGCGCAAGTGGTCGGAGATCTACCGGGCCGCCGACGCCGAGCTCTACAAGGCCAAGCGCAGCCGAGGTGCCCAACAGATGTCCACGCCGGTGCCCAGGGCCGTCATCGAGGACACCGGAGTGCCTGCCGAGCGGCGCTGACGGCTCGTTCCCCGGGCTGTGGACGACGCAGCGAGGCCCGCCGGCTCCATCTGGTCCACTGTCCGCTCGAGGCGGCCGTCACGTGCCGTCCGGGAACGACGGGGGTCGGCGTGAGCGAGTCGGTGGTCTGGACAGCACCGGACATGTGGAGCATGCACACGAGGGTGGTGTCCGCGGGGACTCGCCTGCGCGTGCTGGTCGATCGCACGACCGCGATCGGGCGGCTGCCCGGGTGGGAGGGAGCGGCGGCCGACGCCGCTCGGTCGGCCGTCGTGGGTACGGCGGCGGAGCTGTCGACGCGAGCGGACGTGTTGGGTCGGATCGCGGACGTCCTCGCCCGCGCGGGTGACGACCGTGCAGCCCTGTCGCGATGGGATCCCGCGGATCGGACGGGCGCCCTCGCCGAACTGGATCGCACGGTCGCCGAGGACCTGACCAGGGCAGGCGGAGACGCGCCGCCGGAGTCGGCGCCCACGAGGGCCGTGGCGGTGCTCGACACCGCCAACCGGGCGCGGATGGCCGAGGACCGTGAGCGCCTCGTCGTCGCCGAACGGGACTTGTCCGCGCGACTCGACGACGCCGCGTTCGGGGGCGCGTTCTCGAACGTGGACGCGGGACTCGCCGAGACGCGGCAGCGCCTGGCGGCCATCGACGCGCTGATCGAGGTGCTCGCGCGACCCGAGCGCCGTCTCGTGCACTACGAGGCTGGCACGCGCCGCACCCTGGCGGGGGTGTCCGTCGGCGACCTCGACGGTGCGGATCGGGTGGCGGTGGTGGTTCCGGGCGCCGGGACGACGGTGGCGGGGTCGATCGCGCGACACGACGGCGAGACGGCGGCACTCGTCACCGAGGCGGGTGCGCTGTCACCCGGCTCCGTCACCGCAGGTGTGTCGTGGCTCGGATACGAGGCGCCGCAATGGAACACGGAGCTCGTCGAGCCCGGGCGCAGCGTCGCCTCGACGGCACCGGCCGCGGCCGGCGCGCCGGCACTCGTCGGCGTTCTCGAGGCGCTCGGCGATCGTCGACACGGTGGTGATGCTCCGGAGGTGACGCTGGTGGCGCACTCCTACGGCACCGTCGTCGCGGCGCAGGCCATCGAGGCCGGTGCCCCCGTCGACGCCGTGGTGGTGATGGGCTCGCCCGGATGGAGCGACCGCGCCGCCGCAGCGGCGCCGGGCCCGGTGCACGTCGCCGAGGCGGCGTGGGACCCCGTCGCCGACCTGGGACGGTTCGGGCCCGATCCCAGCGAGCGACCCGAGACCGAGGCGCTGGACACGGCGGGCACCGTGGGCCATGCCGACTACCTGGAACCGGGCAGCGTGTCGGCACGGGCCGTGGCCGAGGTGGTGGCCGGAGTGCCGAGCCCACCCGCCCCACGAACCATGGACCTGGCCGACGTGGCGCGGTTCGTGCTCGGGGTGCTCTGACCGGCGGAGCAGTGTCAGGGCGCCTGGTGACCGTTGGTCGTCGGCGTGCCCAGGCTCGGCGGCTCGGCGGCGGGAGGGGGCAGCTCGGTGCGGCGCGAGCGGGAGAACGCGACAGCGCCGGCGCCGAAGAGGACGAGCAGTCCGATCACGCCGGCGCGGCGGCCGGGCACGAACCGACCGCGTCGAACGGGCGCCGCCGCACGCACGGGTGCGGGACGAGCGGCACGCTGCTGGGCGCGTCGTGACCGGAGGACCGACACCCCCTTGCGAGTGACGACGAAACCTGTTGCTGCGGGGCCCTTCGCGAGCGTGAGGGCGGTGTCACGGGCGATGCCGAGCGCCTTCTTGGCGGTGGCACTGTCGGGTGTTGACGTCATCCGTTCACCCTTGCACATTCCCCGGGTGGCACGATGGTGTTGTGACCTCACCTCTACAGACTCAGACCGCGACCCTGCACACGAATCACGGCGACATCGTGATCGCCCTCTTCGGCAACCACGCGCCGAAGACGGTCGAGAACTTCGTCGGTCTCGCGCAGGGCACCAAGGACTACAGCACGAAGAACGCGTCGGGCACCTCCGAGGGACCCTTCTACGACGGTGCGATCTTCCACCGCGTCATCGCGGGCTTCATGCTCCAGGGTGGTGACCCCACCGGCACCGGCACCGGTGGTCCCGGATACAAGTTCGGCGACGAGTTCCACCCCGAGCTGTCGTTCGATCGTCCGTACCTGCTCGCCATGGCGAACGCGGGCCCCGGCACCAACGGTTCGCAGTTCTTCATCACCGTCGGCCCGACGCCGCATCTCAACCGTCGTCACACCATCTTCGGCGAGGTCATCGATCCCGCGTCGCAGAAGGTCGTCGACGAGATCGGCTCGACCGCGACCGGCCGCGGCGATCGCCCCGTGAACGACGTCGTCATCGAATCCGTCACCATTGCCTGATTCGACCGACACGGTCCCCCGTCGCGAGATCGGTGTGACATGACAGGACCAGGATGGGGCGGCGCTCCGGTGCCGCCCCTCCCTACCTGCGTGCGCCACCCCGATCGGCCCACCGGCCTGTCCTGCACCCGGTGCGACCGACCGGCCTGCCCGGAATGCCTGCGGCCGGCCGCGGTGGGTCAGCACTGTGTCGAGTGCGTAGCACAGGCTGCGGGGTCGATCCCGCGTGCCCGCACGATGGCCGGTGGTGTCAGCAGGACCGTCTCCACCCCCGTCGTCACCTACGCGCTGATGGCACTGAACATCCTCGTGTTCGCCCTCACGGCCGCTCAGTCCGGCGGCCTGGCGAACCAGTCGAGCTCGCTGTTCCGCAGCTGGCAGCTCGTTCCGCTCCTGGTGGCCGACGGCGATGTCGTCCGCATCCTGGGCAGTGGTTTCCTGCACTCCGGCATCGTGCACCTCGCCGTGAACATGTTCGCCCTGTACGTCATCGGGCGCGATTGCGAACTGGTGCTCGGACGCTCGCGATACCTCGCCGTGTACGTCGTCGCGCTGCTGGGCGGCGCCGCGGCGGTGATGTGGCTGTCCAGCCCCCTGGTGGCGACGGTCGGAGCATCCGGCGCCGTGTTCGGCCTCCTCGGTGCACAGGCCGTGATCCTCGTCCGGCTGCGCCGCAGCCCCACCCCGGTGCTCGTCGTGATCGGGCTCAACGTGGTGCTGAGCATCGCGATCCCCGGTATCTCCCTGTGGGGACACCTCGGCGGGCTCGCCGCCGGTGCCGCCGCCACGGCCGCGGTGCTGTTCGTCACCGGCTCGGACGCTCGTCGGTCACGCCGACTGGGATGGTTCGGCATCGCCGGCGTCGGGCTGCTCGCCCTGGCGCTGATCGGTCTGCGTGCCGCGACGCTCGCTCCGACGCTCGTGGTGGGCTAGTCCCGCTGCGACCAGCCCGCGTCGACCCACCCTTGCAGTTCGAGGGTGTCGAACACGGCGCGCGGATCGGCCCCGAGGTCCCAGCGACCGAAGATGACGAGTCGCTCGTCGTCGCCGTCGGTCACGTCCATCTCCAGCATCGGAACCCGTCGACCGAGCCGCGGGTACGGGACCAGACGCAGTGAGAGCACGTCGTCGCGCCCGTGGTCGCGGGTTCCGCGCAGAGTTCTGATGCGCAGGACGTCGCCGTCGACACTCAACTTCGGACGTTGGACCGCGGCCAGCGCCAGGGCTGCCAGTGCGGCGAGTCCGATGAGCGCGCGGCCGGCCGGATCACCCGTCGTGGCGACGGCAGCGGCGGCGAGTGCAGCGGCTCCCACCCCCAGCGCGGCCACGGCGGCGAGGGGTGTGGACCAGGACTGCGGCGCCTCGCGGCCACCTGTGGACAAGTTATCCACAGAAGTTATCCACAGTGTGGATGAACAACACGCGTGTAATTTCGGCGCGCATGGCGGAGGAAGCCCCGGTCAGCGCCATTTCATCGTCATGACGAGACCGACAATCCAGAAACCGAAGCCGATCAGCAGGTTGTAGGCCCCCAGATCCGACATCCAGCCGATGCTGTCCTGGGCGAGGTAGTACACGATGAGATACACCAGACCGAGCACCATGAAACCGAACATGACCGACAGATACAGCGTGCTCGACGGCGCGGCCTTGACCTTGACGGGCGTCCGCGACGCCGGATCGATCGTGTAGTCGGGCTTCTTGCGGACCTTCGACTTGGGCATGGATGACCTCGAACTCTCGTACCGGACTGCAGGCGGGCGGGTGTGAGCCACGGTGGGGACGCTCACTGCTCACGTCCACGATAACCTGCAGCCGAGCTCCCACCCGTGCGGCATTAGTCTTGTGACATGCGCATCCTCGTCGTCGACAACTACGACAGCTTCGTGTTCAACCTGGTCCAGTACCTCGGCCAGCTGGGGACACGGGCCCGAGTGCTGCGGAACGACGACCCCGGGGTGCTCGATGTCGAGGCCGCAGTGGCGGAGGTGGACGGAGTGCTGCTCAGTCCCGGACCCGGCACGCCGCAGCGTGCCGGCGTCACCATGGACATGGTGCAGGCCTGCGCCTCGTCGGGAACGCCCCTGCTGGGCGTGTGCCTCGGACACCAGGCCATCGGTGCCTCCTTCGGCGGCGTGGTCGAACGCGCGCCGGAACTTCTGCACGGCAAGACCAGCGTCGTCCACCACTCCGGAGACGGCGTGCTGGCAGGGTTGCCGGATCCGTTCACCGCGACGCGCTACCACTCGTTGACGGTGCGGGAGGACACGATCCCGGACGACCTCGAGGTGACCGCGCGCACCGAGAGCGGCATCGTCATGGCGATGCGCCACCGGGAGCTGCCGATCCACGGCGTGCAGTTCCACCCCGAGTCGGTCATGACGCAGGGTGGTCACCGCATGCTGGCGAACTGGCTCGCCGTGTGCGGCGAGGCTCCCGAACCGGGCCTGGTGGCCGAACTCGAGAGCGCCGCCCGCGTCTGAGCACGGCGCCGCGTCGGGTCAGAGCCCGAACTTGCCGACGGTCACGTTGACGCGCGCCGTCCTGGCGATGGCCGTCCCCGGCGCGACCGCCTGCTGCTGAACGCGGTTGACCTGCGTGAGGTCCGACGTCTGGACGTCGACCTGGTCGATCTCGGCGATGGTGCCCTCCCAGCCGGCGGCGCGGAGGAGGTCGACGGCCTGGACCGGGGTCTGGCCTGCCAGGTCCGGGATCTCGAACTGCGATCCGTTGGACACCCGCACCACCACGGTGTCGCCGTCGGTGGCGTTGCTGCCGCCCGCGGGCGTCGTGGCGACCACCTGACCGGCCGGGAGCGTCGAGTCGACGTTCTGGCGGTCGACGAGGAAACCGGCACCCGCGATGTTGGGCTGAGCGACCTCGATGTTCTGACCGACCACGTCGGGGACCCGCACCTGACGCGGTCCCGATCCGAGCGTGATGCGTACCGACGAGCCCTGAGCCATCGACGATCCGCGAGCCGGCTCCTGACCGATGACCTTGTCGACGTCCGCGCGAGACGACGCGGCCCGGCCGATCGACGGGTCGAGAGCGAGACCGGCCTGCACCAGTGCCTGTTCCGCAGCGCTCTGCGTCAGTCCTGCCAGCTGGGGGACCTGGATCTGCTCCGGACCGGTGGACACCTCGAGAACGAGGGTGCTGTTCTCGTCGACCGTCGTGCCGGACACGGGTCGCGTGCCGATGACGGACCCCTCGGGCACCGTCGCGTCGGAGCGTTGCTGGACGTCGACGCGGAAGCCCGCGTTCTCGAGGGTGGTGCGGGCGGCGTCGGCGGTCTGCGCGGACACGTCCGGGACGGTCACCGAACGGGCCTCCGCACCGGGGCCGAGATTCCACAGGAAGACGCCGACGATGCCGACGACCACGAGGGCGGCGAGCGCCATGACGGCGACGCGCACGCCCTTGCGGCGCGGTCGGTCTCCGTCGTCGTCCGCGTCGGGATGCGCGTGGCGGGCGATCCGGCGAGGCTCGCCGGAGTTGTCGGACGCCGGCCGAGCGCCGGACCGCGGCGCATCCATCGAGCCGAGGATGGTGGTGCGATCCTCGTCGTTCATCACCATCGGCGCACTGGGCCGCTGGCCACCGAGGACGCGGATGAGATCGGTGCGCATGTCCGCGGCGCTCTGGTACCGATTGGCCGGGTTCTTGCTCATCGCCTTGAGAATGATCGAGTCCAGCTCCCGCGGGATGTCCGGATTCACCGACGACGGCAGTCGCGGATCCTCCCGGACGTGCTGGTACGCGACCGCGACCGGGGAGTCACCCGTGAACGGCGGCTCGCCCGTCAGGATCTCGAACAGCACGCAGCCCAGCGAGTAGACGTCGGATCGCGCATCGACCTGTTCGCCGCGAGCCTGCTCTGGCGACAGGTACTGGGCGGTACCGATGACGGCAGCGGTCTGCGTCATCGGAGACGAACTGTCGGCGATGGCCCGCGCGATGCCGAAGTCCATGACCTTGACCGCACCGGCGCGGTTGATCATCACGTTGGCCGGTTTGACGTCGCGGTGCACGATGCCGTTGCGGTGGCTGAAGTCGAGGGCGGCGCAGACGTCGGCAATGACCTCCATCGCACGCTTGGGAGCCATCGGCCCCTCGGCGCGGACGATGTCGCGCAGCGTGTCGCCGTCGACGTACTCCATGACGATGTAGGGCAGCGGACCCGTCTCGGTCTCCGCCTCACCCGTGTCGTACACCGCCACGATCGCCGGATGGTTCAGTGCCGCAGCGTTCTGTGCCTCGCGGCGGAACCGCAGGTAGAACGTGGGATCGCGTGCCAGATCCTGACGCAGCACCTTGATGGCCACGTCGCGATCGAGACGGCCGTCCTTCGCGAGGTGGACCTCCGACATGCCACCGAAACCGAGGATCTCCCCGAGGTCGTACCGGGACGAGAGCTTGCGCGGTGTGGTCATCGCGATCCTCCCGGTGCGTAGTTGAAGGGGTTGCCGTCCCCGTTGCCGTTGCCGTTCCCGCCGCCGAGACCGGGGATGGTGAACAGTCCCCCGTCGGTCGTGGTCGTGGTGGTGGTCGTCGGCTCGGTGGTCGTGGGCTCGGTGGTGGTCGTCGTCGGTTCCGTCGTCGTGGTGGTCGTGGTGGTGGTGGTGGTCGTCGTCGTGGGCTCGGTGGTGGTGGTCGTCGGCCGCGTCGTGGTGGTGGTCGGCTCCGTGGTGGGCGCCGCCGTGGTGGTCGAGGTGACGACGGGCGTCGAACCGTTGCTCTCGGTGAAGACGAACAGCCCGAACGCGACGACGGCGGCGAGCAGGAGCAGTCCACCGGCAGCCCAGGCCAGGGCCTTCTGCCCGGGGGTCATGCCCGATTCGCGGTCACGATCAGGTTCCGGTGATCGTGGTGTGGCCGCTGCCGCGGCGGCGTAGCCGGTGGCGGACGTGGTCATCATGCGGGTGCTGGACGGCCCACCGACGGCGCCGACGGGCGGGGCGACCCGACCGGTACCGGACGCCGTGCCCGGGGCGGGCGGGCGCCGGCCGGCGCGCACGGCAGCGACCGCGTCGGCGAACTCCCCGCCGTTCTCGTACCGTGCGGCCGGGTCCTTGGTCATGGTGATCTCGATGAGCTCCCGCACCGGCTGCGGCAGATCGCCGGGAAGCGGCGGCGCGGCGTCCCGCACGTGCTTCATCGCGACCGTCAGCGCGCCGTCGCCGACGAACGGACGGGTCCCGCTGATGGCCTCGTAGCCCACGACGCCGAGCGAGTACACGTCGGACGCGGACGTCGCGTCCTGACCCAGCGCCTGTTCGGGGGCGATGTACTGCGCGGTGCCCATGACCATGCCGGTCCGCGTGACGGGCGAGGCGTCCACGGCCTTCGCGATGCCGAAGTCGGTGATCTTCACCGTCCCGTCGGGCGTGATCATGATGTTGCCCGGCTTCACGTCACGGTGGACGATGCCCGCGCGGTGCGCGGCCTGCAGGGCGCGGCCGGTCTGCTCGAGCATGTCCAGTGCGTGGACCAGCGGAAGCCGACCCATGCGCGTGAGCACCGTGTTGAGGGGCTCGCCGATGACGAGCTCCATGACGAGATACGCGAGCGACTGCCCGTTGGCGTCCCGCACCTCGCCGTAGTCGTAGATGTTGGCGATGCCGGGATGGTTCAGCAGCGCGGTCGTGCGCGCCTCGACGCGGAACCGTTCGACGAACTCGGGGTCGTCCGAGAACTCCGGCTTGAGGATCTTGACGGCGACGCGGCGATCGAGCCGGTTGTCCGTCGCTTCCCAGACCTGTCCCATTCCACCGGTCGCGATCAGTCGGAGCAGTCGATAGCGGTCGGCGACCACTGCTCCGTTACCCAGGCCTCCACTCATGCGGGGCTCACCTCCCCTGCAATCCGGCGCCGAGCACTGCTCTCGCCACTGGTGCCGCGACGGACCCACCGGTGGCGGCGAGTGCGCGGTCACCACCGTTCTCGACGATGACCGCGATGGCGATCTTCGGGTCCTGTGCCGGCGCGAACGCGATGTACCAGGCGTGCGGAGGGGTGTTGCGCGGATCGCTGCCGTGCTCGGCGGTGCCGGTCTTGGATGCGATCTGCACCCCCGCGATCTTGCCCTCGCCGCCGGAGTTGTTCTCCGAGCCGACCATCAGATCGGTGAGCGTGGACGCGACCTCGGGAGAGATCGACTGGCCCAGCGACGTGGGCTCGGTGGTGTCGAGGGTCGACAGATCCGGACCCTGCAGCTGGGCCACCATGTGCGGCGCCATGCGCACGCCACCGTTCGCGATGGTGGCGGCGATCTCGGCGTTCTGCAGCGGTGTCAGTGCTACGTCGCGCTGG
Organism: Rhodococcus sp. MEB041; assembly: GCF_030208955.1. Taxonomy (NCBI): domain Bacteria; kingdom Bacillati; phylum Actinomycetota; class Actinomycetes; order Mycobacteriales; family Nocardiaceae; genus Rhodococcus; species Rhodococcus sp. MEB041. The sequence goes on along the minus strand of NZ_JARVSZ010000003.1, from coordinate 72,363 downwards.
CCGATGCTGCTCTGACCGAGGGCGGCGTCGTCGGGGATCTCCCCGACGGTGCTGTCGGCGACCGGGATCGGCACGGCCTGGTTCGCCTCGCCGATGCCGAACGCGGACGCGGTGTCCTTGACGTTCTGGGTGCCGGCGTCGATACCGAGTTCCACGAAGGCGGTGTTGCACGAGCGCGCGAACGCCTCGCGCAACGACGCGGTGGCGCCGCCGCCGCACGTGGAGCCGTTGTAGTTCTCGAGCGTCGTCGACGTGTCGGGCAGCGTGATGGTCGGCGCCGCCGTGAGCTGGGTGTCCGGGGTGGAGCCGGCCGCCAGCGCCGCCGCGGTGACGACCACCTTGAACGTCGAACCGGGCGGGTAGGTCTGGGAGACCGCGCGGTTGACCAGGGGCTCGCCCGGATCGCTGCTCAGTCGCTCCCACGCCTGCGTCGACGTCTCGCCGTCGTGCGTCGCGAGCTCGTTGGGGTCGTAGCTCGGCGTGCTCACCATCGTCAGGATCTTGCCGGTGGACGGCTCGATGGCCACGACGGAGCCGGTGTAGCCCTTCGACGTCAACTGGTCGTAGGCGACCTGCTGCATCACCGGATCGATCGTGGTGACGACGTTGCCGCCGCGGGGGTCGCGACCGGAGAGCAGGTCGAAGAACCGCTTGCCGAACAGTCGGTTGTCCGAGCCGTTCAACACTGCGTCCTCGGACCGTTCGAGAGCGGTGCTCGAGTACAGCATCGAGTAGAAGCCGGTGACCGGTGCGTTGGCGGCCGGGCTGGACGGTGCCGCGGGGTTGGCGGGGTACGTCCGCAGGTACTTGTAGCGATCGTCGGTCGCGACGGAGGCCGCGAGCACCTGGCCGCCGCTCGAGATCTGCCCACGCTGGCGTGCGTACTCGTCGAGCAGCACCCGCGAGTTCCGCGGATCCGTTCGGAGGTCGTCCGCCTTGATGACCTGGACGTACGTCGCGTTCGCGAGCAGGACGACGATCATCGCCATGACGCCGATGGCGACTCTGCGCAGAGGTGTGTTCACGGTCGCTTCACCACCTCGGTGGGAGCGTCACCGATCGGAGCCGCCGGTCCGCGTTTCTGCGGCACGACGGGCGCCCGTGCGGCGTCCGAGATCTTGATGAGCAGGGCGACCAGAGCGTAGTTCGCGAGCAGCGAGGATCCTCCGTAGGACATGAACGGTGTGGTGAGACCGGTGAGCGGGATGAGCTTGGTGACGCCGCCGACGACGACGAACAGCTGCACCGCGATGGTGACGGACAGTCCGGCGGCGAGCAGCTTGCCGAAGCTGTCGCGCACCGCGAGGGCGGTGCGCAGCCCACGCAACACGAAGACCAGATAGAGCATCAACACGGCGGCCAGGCCGATGAGGCCGAGCTCCTCGCCGATGGTCGCGATGATGAAGTCGGTGCTCGCGAACGGCACCTGCGACGGCCGGCCACTGCCGAGCCCGGTACCGCCCATGCCGCCGGTCGCCAGACCGAAGAGCGACTGCGAGATCTGATAGCCGGTGTCGTTGTAGTCCGCGAACGGATCCAGCCATGTGTCGGTGCGGATCTTCACGTGCCCGAAGAACTGGTACGCGAGCAGGAAGCCGAGCAGGAGCAGCGCCACACCCACGACGATCCAGCCGACGCGCTCGGTGGCGACGTAGATCATCACCAGGACCGTGCAGTAGATCAGCAGCGACGTGCCGAGATCCTTCTCGAACACCAGGACGCCGATGGACACGATCCACGCGACGACGATGGGGCCGAGATCGCGGGCGCGCGGGAAGTCCATGCCGAGCACGTGCTTGCCCGCGGTGGTGAAGAGCTCGCGCTTTGCCACGAGCACCGAGGCGAAGAAGATGAGCAGCAGGATCTTCGAGAACTCACCGGGTTGGATGCTGAAGCCGGGCAACCGGATCCAGATCTTCGAGCCGTTGACCTCGGACAACGAGGAGGGCAGGACCGCCGGCAGGGCCAGGAACACCAGACCGCCGAGGCCCAGGGTGTAGCCGTACCGCGCGAGGGTGCGGTAGTCGCGGACCAGCACGAGGACAGCGATGAACCCGGCGATGCCCAGGGCCGTCCACAGGACCTGCTGCGTGGCGTCGGCCGACGGCTCTTCGATGCCGAGGTACACCGCCGACTGCTGCGCCGCGAGGTCGAGCCGGTGGATGAGCACCAGTCCGAGCCCGTTCAGCATGGCGACGACCGGGAGCAGCAGCGGATCCGCGTGGGTGGCGAATCGACGGACCGCGGCGTGGGCGACCGCGAACATCGCGAGGTAGGCGAGGCCGTACTTCGCCAGGTCCCAGGTGATGGCCTGCTCCTGGCTCGCCTCGACGAGCACCAGCGACACCGTGGTGATGACCGCGGCCGCGCCGAGCAGTGCCGCTTCGACACCGCGTCTCGTCGACTGCGGCGGGGCGGGGGCGAACCCACCGGGCGGGCTGGGGAACGAGGCGGACGACTGGCTGGGGGTGGGCCGGTTCGGGGTCGGCAGGTCCGGAGCGGACATCACGAACCCGTCCTGCAGGTCTGGCCCGCCACCAGCGTCGGCGTCGGTGCCGGGGTGGGCTCGATCGTGGTGGTCACGGGAGCCGCCGGATCGAACGGCACCGCCGGGTCCGGAGCGGGCGGTGCGGCCGTGGGAGCAGGCGTGGCCTCGGGGGTGGCGCTCGGCGTGGTGGTGGCGCTCGCCGGCGGCGTGCACGGGGGCAGCAGGTCACCGGACGCGAGTCGCGCCACCTGGGTGCGCGCGTCGTCGAGGGTGCCCGACGGCAGACCCGAGCGCACCTGTTCGCGTGCCGAGGGCTGGAGATCGTCGACACCCAGGATCGTGCAGTCGGCGTCGCCGGGAGCGCGCAGCTCGACCGTCGCGTCCTCGATGGCCGTGGCCCCGTCGCGGACGCAGCCGACCAGATCGACCTCCTGCAGCGAGAAGCCGAGCACCGAACCGGAGACTCCGCGCATCACCACCACGCGACCGTCGTCGGTTCCGACGTAGTAGTTACGTTGCAGCAGTTGCCATCCCACGACGAGGCCGACGACGAGAAGGGCGACCACGCCGAGGCCGGCGAGTGACCACCGGAGCTTGTGCGACTTCTTCTCCGGCACGGGCGGTGGTGTCACGACACGTTTCGGGGTGGTGCGGGGCGGCCGCATGGCGGCGGCGCGGCCGGCTGCCGTGTTCGGCGGCGGCGCGTCCTCCTCGTCGGACATCGACGCGGCTCCGGCGAGAATGGGGTGCGACTGGCCGTAGTCCAGATCGATGACGTCGGCGACGACGACGGTGACGTTGTCGGGGCCACCGCTGCGCAGCGCCAGCTCGATGAGCCGATCGGCGCACTCGTCGTTCTCGCCCTCGCGGAGCGTGTCGGCGATGGTCTCGCTGCTGACGACGTCGGACAGGCCGTCCGAGCACAGGAGATACCGATCCCCGGCGCGGGCCTCCCGCACCGTGAGCGTCGGTTCGATCTCGTTACCGGTGAGCGCGCGCATGATGAGCGACCGCTGCGGGTGCGAGTGCGCCTGCTCGGCCGTGATCCGGCCCTCGTCGACCAGGGATTGGACGAACGTGTCGTCTCGCGTGATCTGCGTCAGCTCGTCGTCGCGCAGCAGGTAGGCACGCGAGTCGCCGATGTGGACGAGCCCGATCTTTCTGCCGCCGAACAGGATCGCCGTCAGGGTCGTGCCCATGCCGTCGAGCTCGGGATCCTCCTCGACCTGCTCGGCGATGGTGGAGTTGCCCTCGCGCGTCGCCCGTTCGAGCTTGCCCAGGAGATCGTCTCCCGGCTCGTCGTCGTCGAGGTGGGCGAGCGCCGCGATCATGAGCTGGGACGCGACCTCACCGGCGGCGTGCCCTCCCATGCCGTCGGCGAGAGCGAGCAGGCGCGCACCGGCGTAGACCGAGTCCTCGTTGTTGGATCGCACGAGACCGCGATCGCTGCGCGCGGCGTAGCGGAGAACCAGTGTCACGGGCGCAGCTCGATCACGGTCTTGCCGACGCGGACGGGCGTGCCCAGCGGGACGCGCACCGCCGTCGTGACCTTGGCCCGGTCGAGGTAGGTGCCGTTGGTCGAACCGAGATCCTCGACGTACCAGTCACCCCCGCGAGGAGACAGCCGTGCGTGGCGCGTGGACGCGTAGTCGTCGGTGAGGACCAACGTCGAGTCGTCCGCCCGACCCATGAGGACCGGCTGCGACCCGAGCGTGATGCGGGTACCGGCCAGCGAACCCTGCGTGACCACCAGCTGCTTGGCCACCTTCGCCTTGCGGCCCTGCAGCGACACCGGTGACGTGCGGGAGCGCGGTGCCACGCGCAGCCCGGAGGCCGCATAGATGTCCGACCGCAGGGTGCGCAGCACTGCCCAGACGAACAACCACAGGATCAGGAGGAAGCCAGCTCGAGTGAGCTGCAGAATCAATCCCTGCACAGCGTGTCACCTCCTCGTGTCACCAGAAGCCGGGTCACGGCTTTCTCGGTCGCCCGGGGACGTCCCGTCTCGGAGCATCATAAGGGCAGGCGCCGACGGCCGGTGTCGGCCGCCGCACCCGTCGCCGGTCCGGTCGTGTCAGACGATGCGGACGAGGATCTCCGAATGTCCGGCGCGGACGATGTCGCCGTCGGCCAGCTGCCAGTCCTGGACCGGTGCACCGTTCACGGTCGTGCCGTTGGTGGAACCCAGGTCGGACAGCATGGCCACCCGGCCGTCCCAGCGGATCTCGAAGTGCCGACGCGAGACGCCGGTGTCGGGGAGCCGGAACTGGGCCTCCTGGCCGCGACCGACGACGTTGCCGCCCTCGCGCAGCTGGTAGTGACGGCCGCTGCCGTCCTCGAGCTGCAGGGTGGCGGCGAGCCCGCGAGACGCGGCCGGGCGGTCGTAGTCGTCCCCGTCCGCGACCTGCTGGTAGCCCTGTGTGGCCGGCTGGTCGTACGCCGCCGCGGCGCCGTACGCCCGCGGCTGTGCGGCCTGGCCGCCCTGGTCGTAGCCGCGCTGGTCGTAGTCGCCGTACGCCTGCTGACGGTCCTGACCGTGCTGGTCCTGACCGTGCTGGTCGTAGCCCGATCGGTCGTAGCCCGATCGGTCGTAGCCGCCCTGGTCGTAGCCGCGCTGGTCGTACCCACCCTGGTCGTACCCGCGCTGGTCGTAACCACCCTGGTCGTAGCCGCGCTGGTCGTAGCCGCGCTGGTCATAGCCGCCCTGGTCGTACCCGCGCTGGTCATAGCCGCCCTGGTCGTAGCCCTGCTGGCCGTAGGCGCGGGGATCGGGTCCACCCTGGTCGTACTGAGGACGGCCGTGACCGCGCGGATCCGCCGCCGGCTGTCCGTAGGCCTGGCGGTCGTACGGCTGCTGAGCGGGAGGCTGCTGGCCGTAGGCACGCGAGTCGTAGGGGGCGCGGTTCTGCGGCTGGCGTCCGTAACCCTGGTCGTAGCCGCCCTGCTCGTGACCCTGCTGGTCGTACCCGGCCTGGCCGTACCCCTGCTGGTCGTACCCGGCCTGGCCGTAGCCCTGCTGATCGTGCCCCTGTCCGTACGGTGCGCGTCCGTATCCGCCCTGCTCCTGACCGGCGGGCGGGCGGCCGTAGCCGCGGGCGTCCTGCTCGGAGTCGCCGTACGCGCGGGGCGGGCGCACCCGGTTCTCCGCCGCCGGGTCGACGCGGCCCGACGCCTCGGGGTCGTACGCCTCGGACGGGTACGCGCTGCCGTTGCGGGGGGCACGGGCGGCGACGCCCGATGCGGGCCGATCGTTGTCGCGGTCGGGCTCGTCGCCCTGGTTCTGAGTCCCTGAGTTCTGGGTCATGGGGCCGGCTCCTGATGTCGACGACGGTCGGTCTTGTGCAGTGGACTGGTGAGGTGGAGCGCTCTGCTGGGGTGACGCGTCGGGATCGACTGTTCCCGACGTGCGGAACTGTCCCGTGTGCAGTGTGGTGGACGGTTCGAAGCGGACCACCACGCGCCCGTACGTCTGCCATCCCTGGTCGGTGATGAAGTCCTGGAGATGGCGTGAGAAGGCGCGAGTGGTGAGGTCGTGGTCGGACGCGAGCCTGTCGTGATCCGACGGGCTGATGGTGATGACGTAGGCGTTGGGTGCCAGCAGATGTCCGCCGTCCAGCGTGCGGACCGACATGGTGGCCTCCTGCTGGAGGGCCGCCTCGACCTCCTGCGGCACCACACCGCCACCGAAGACGCGAGCGAAGGCGTCACCGACAGCACTCTGCAGCTTTCTCTCGAATCGCTGAACCACTCCCACGACACCCTCCTTCTCCGTCTTCGTCGGTACTGCGTCTCACATCGGTACTGCGTCCGTGCGTCGGAGACTCATGATGCTGGAACCGTCCCCGAGGCGTCCACGCCGCCGACGTCCGCGCAGGCCGTGCGGCCTCGCGTGTCCTTCCGTCGTGCGACTACCGATCCATGCTATACGCCCGGAACCGGTTCCCGGCCCCGCCTCGGGACCGGAAACCCGGACCGACGGTATGGATTTCTGCCCGAGTGACGGGTCGTGTTAATCTCGTCCCGTCGCTCGGGCGAGTGGCGGAATGGCAGACGCGCTGGCTTCAGGTGCCAGTGTCCTTCGGGACGTGGGGGTTCAAGTCCCCCTTCGCCCACCACACTGGCCGTAGCCGAGAAATCGCTACGGCCAGTAGTCTTTCATCGGACGTACGTCTCGGTGTGAGATCTCCGACGTCGAGCTCGTGCGCTCCCGGAGTATTCTCGTGAACGAACGCCGAGGTACCGCGCAACGTCGCGCACACACCCACACCACCGGGGGAACGACCAGGTCAGGCCCGAATGAGGATGCCCTGATTTGTGAATTCGACCGGTTCCTGACTTATCGTTCAGCTGCGGGGTCGACCCACAAGGATCGCCCCTGCCCGAAAACACTCGGTCACCACCTCGGAACGGATCGTTGTCCGAGAGTGGCCGGAGCCCCATCGGAGTGCGTGTTCAACGGTGAACCCGCTCTCGCATCGCCCCGCGGTGGCTCGCGTCGAATCTCGGACGTGGCCGCGCTCTCGCGGATCTTGGCTCGACTCGTCAGTTAGGCAAGACACATGCAGCTTCCCGGACACCGGTACCCATCAGCGCGCGGCCTCTACGATCCCGCCAACGAACACGACTCCTGCGGTGTCGCGTTCGTGGTCGACATGCACGGCCGACGGAGCCGCGACATCGTCGACAAGGCGATCACGGCGCTGATCAATCTCGAACACCGCGGCGCTGCAGGTGCCGAGCCCAACACGGGTGACGGTGCCGGCATCCTGATCCAGGTCCCCGACGCGTTCTACCGCGCCGTGGTCGACTTCGATCTGCCGCCCGAGGGTTCCTACGCCACCGGTATCGCGTTCCTCCCGCAGGCGCGCGCCGCGTCCGCCGAGGCTGTCGCCGGTGTCGAGCGTGTCGTGACCGAGGAGGGCCTCGAGGTTCTCGGCTGGCGCGACATCGAGACGGACGACGCCTCCCTGGGCGCGCTGGCGCGCGACGCCATGCCGACGTTCCGCCAGCTGTTCGTCGCCGCTCCCGACCGTGCACTGTCCGGCATCGATCTCGAGCGCCGCGCGTTCGTCGTGCGCAAGCGCGTCGAGCACGAACTCGGCCTCGAAGGCCCCGGCAAGGACGGTCCCGGACGCGAGTCCGTGTACTTCCCGTCGCTGTCGCCCTCGACCATCGTCTACAAGGGCATGCTCACGACGCCGCAGCTGCGAGGCTTCTACCTCGATCTGCAGGACGAGCGCGTCGTCAGTGCCCTCGGTCTGGTGCACTCGCGCTTCTCCACCAACACGTTCCCCTCGTGGCCGCTGGCACACCCGTTCCGCCGTGTCGCGCACAACGGTGAGATCAACACCGTCACCGGCAACGAGAACTGGATGCGTGCCCGCGAGGCCCTCATCGAGTCGGACGTCTTCGGGGGCCCTGAGAAGCTCGAGAAGATCTTCCCGGTGAACACGCACGGAGCGTCGGACACCGCGCGCTTCGACGAGGTGCTGGAGTTCCTGCACCTCGGCGGTCGCAGCCTGCCGCACGCCGTGCTGATGATGATCCCCGAGGCGTGGGAGCACCACGACAAGATGGATCCGGCTCGCCGGGCGTTCTACCAGTACCACTCGACTCTGATGGAGCCGTGGGACGGACCGGCGTCGGTGTGCTTCACCGACGGCACCGTCATCGGCGCGGTCCTCGACCGCAACGGCCTGCGTCCGAGCCGTCTCTGGGTCACCGAGGACGGCCTGGTCATCATGGCGTCCGAGGTCGGCGTCCTCGACATCGAGCCGTCGAAGATCGTGCGCAAGGTCCGCCTGCAGCCCGGTCGCATGTTCCTGGTGGACACCGCGCAGGGCCGCATCGTCAGCGACGACGAGATCAAGGACGAGCTCGCCGCCGAGCACCCCTACCAGGAGTGGCTCGACGAGGGTCTCGTCGAGATCGACGACCTGCCCGAGCGCCCGCACGTCCACATGACGCACGACCGCGTGCTGATCCGTCAGCAGATCTTCGGGTACACCACCGAGGAACTGACCATGCTGGTCGCTCCCATGGCCAAGGCGGGCGCCGAGGCCATCGGGTCCATGGGCACCGACACGCCCGTCGCCGTGCTCTCGAACCGCCCGCGCATGCTGTTCGACTACTTCTCCCAGCTGTTCGCCCAGGTGACGAATCCGCCCCTGGACGCCATCCGGGAAGAGGTGGTCACCAGCCTCGGCGGCACCATCGGTCCCGAGCGGGATCTCCTGCAGCCCAGTGCCGAAGCATGCCGGCAGATCGTGCTGAAGTCGCCGATCCTGCACAACGACGAGCTGGCCAAGCTGGTCCACATCAACGACGACGGCACCCAGGACGGACTGCGCTCCGTGGTGGTCCGCGGCCTCTACCCGGTCGCCGAAGGCGGTGAGGGACTACGTCGTTCGCTCGAGATCATTCGTTCGCAGGTCTCCGCGGCGATCGACGGCGGCGCGCGCATCGTCATCCTGTCCGACCGCGAGTCGAGCGAACGGCTGGCACCGATCCCGTCGCTGCTGCTGACCTCGGCCGTGCATCACCACCTCGTCCGGGAGAAGACCCGCACCAAGGTGGGGCTGATCGTCGAGGCCGGTGACGCCCGCGAGGTCCACCACATGGCCACCCTCGTCGGCTTCGGTGCCGCAGCGGTCAACCCCTACATGGCGTTCGAGTCGATCGAGGACATGATCGACCGCGACACCCTGCAGGGCATCGACTACGACAGTGCCGTCAAGAACTACATCAAGGCCGCCGGCAAGGGCGTGCTGAAGGTGATGTCGAAGATGGGCATCTCGACGCTCGCCTCGTACACCGGCGCCCAGCTGTTCCAGGTCATCGGCCTGTCGCAGGCCCTGGTCGACGAGTACTTCTACGGCGTGCAGTCGCCGCTCGGCGGCATCGACCTCGACCAGATCGCGGCCGACGTCGCGGTGCGTCACGGAGTCGCGTACCTGGACAACAAGTTCGAGCGCGCGCACCGCGAGCTCGAGACGGGCGGCGAGTACCAGTGGCGCCGCGAGGGCGAGTACCACCTGTTCAACCCGGACACGGTGTTCAAGCTCCAGCACGCCACCCGCACCGGTCAGTACTCCGTGTTCAAGGAGTACACCCGCATGGTGGACGACCAGTCCGAGCGGCTCGCGTCGCTGCGCGGACTGTTCCGCTTCAAGACCGAGGGTCGCACCCCGATCCCGATCGACGAGGTCGAGTCGGCACGCGACATCGTCAAGCGTTTCTCCACGGGTGCGATGAGCTACGGCTCCATCTCGGCAGAGGCGCACGAGACGCTGGCCATCGCGATGAACCGCCTCGGTGGTCGCTCGAACTCGGGTGAGGGCGGCGAGGACACCGCACGCTTCCTCCCCGACGAGAACGGTGACTGGCGTCGGTCGGCCATCAAGCAGGTCGCGTCGGGTCGTTTCGGTGTCACGTCGAACTACCTGACCAACTGCACCGACATCCAGATCAAGATGGCGCAGGGCGCCAAGCCCGGTGAGGGTGGCCAGCTTCCGGCGCACAAGGTGTACCCGTGGGTGGCCGAGGTCCGTCACTCCACGCCGGGTGTCGGCCTCATCTCGCCGCCCCCGCACCACGACATCTACTCGATCGAGGATCTGGCTCAACTGATCCACGACCTGAAGAACGCCAACCCGTCGGCGCGCATCCACGTGAAGCTCGTCTCCGAGGTCGGTGTCGGTACGGTCGCCGCCGGTGTCTCCAAGGCGCACGCGGACGTGGTGCTCATCTCGGGCCACGACGGCGGCACGGGCGCCACCCCGTTGACGTCGGTCAAGCACGCCGGCGCACCGTGGGAGCTCGGCCTGGCCGAGACCCAGCAGACGTTGCTGCTCAACGGTCTTCGCGATCGCATCGTCGTGCAGGTCGACGGTCAGCTCAAGACCGGTCGCGACGTCATGGTCGCCGCGCTGCTCGGTGGTGAGGAGTTCGGCTTCGCCACCGCGCCGCTGGTGGTCTCGGGCTGCATCATGATGCGCGTCTGCCACCTCGACACCTGCCCGGTGGGCGTGGCGACGCAGAACCCACTGCTGCGCAAGCGGTTCGCCGGTCAGCCGGAGTTCGTCGAGAACTTCTTCCTGTACATCGCCGAGGAGGTCCGCGAGTACCTCGCGGAGTTCGGTTTCCGCACGCTCGACGAGGCCATCGGCCAGGTCGCGCTGCTGGACACCACCGCGGCGAAGGATCACTGGAAGGCGTCGAAGCTCGATCTGTCGCCGATCCTGGACGTCGCGGAGTCGGCGTTCATGAACCAGGATCTCTACTGCACCGGCACGCAGGACCACGCACTGGACAAGGCTCTCGACCAGCAACTCATCGCGCAGAGCCGCGAGGCACTGGACAAGGGCGAGAAGGTCGAGTTCTCGACGCGGATCACCAACGTGAACCGCACCGTGGGCACGATGCTCGGCCACGAGGTCACCAAGGCGTACGGCGAGGACGGTCTGCCGGAAGGCACGATCGACATCACCTTCACCGGATCGGCCGGTAACAGCTTCGGAGCGTTCGTGCCCAAGGGCATGACGCTGCGACTGCAGGGCGACGCCAACGACTTCGTCGGCAAGGGTCTGTCCGGTGGGCGGATCGTCGTACGCCCGTCGCTCCAGGCCAACTCGAGCTTCGTCGCCGAGAACAACATCATCGCCGGCAACGTGATCCTCTTCGGTGCCACCGAGGGTGAGGCGCTCATCCGCGGTGTCGTCGGTGAGCGGTTCGCCGTCCGTAACTCGGGCGCCGTCGCGGTGGTCGAGGGTGTCGGTGACCACGGGTGCGAGTACATGACCGGTGGCAAGGTCGTCATTCTCGGCGAGACCGGCCGCAACTTCGGTGCCGGCATGTCCGGCGGTGTGGCGTTCGTCTTCGACCCGAACTCGACCTTCGAGGACAACCTGAACACCGAGCTCGTCGACATCGAGGAGCTCCAGGGTGACGAGTTCGCGTGGCTCAAGGACGCGATCACGCGGCATCGTGACGAGACCGGGTCCGAGGTCGCCGAGCGCATCCTCGCGGACTGGTCGCAGCAGGTCAATCACTTCGTGAAGGTGATGCCCCGCGACTACAAGAAGGTACTGCTCGCGATCTCCGAGGCCGAGAAGAACGGCGCGGACGTGGACGAGGCGATCATGGAGGCAGCTCGTGGGTGATCCACAAGGATTTCTGAAGAACACGTCGCGGGAGCTCCCGTCGCGGCGCCCCGTCGACCTGCGCCTGATGGACTGGAAGGAGGTGTACGAGGACTTCTCCACGGACACCCTCCGCACCCAGGCCAGCCGGTGCATGGACTGTGGCATTCCGTTCTGCCACAACGGGTGCCCGCTCGGGAATCTGATTCCCGAGTGGAACGACCTGGTGTACAAGGACCGGTGGCGCGAGAGCATCGACCGGTTGCACGCCACCAACAACTTCCCGGAGTTCACGGGCCGGCTGTGCCCGGCTCCGTGTGAGGCGTCGTGCGTCCTGGGCATCAACCAGGACCCGGTGACCATCAAGCAGGTCGAGGTCGAGATCATCGATCGCGCCTTCGACGAGGGATGGGTCCAGCCCGTCTACCCGACGTACCTCACCGGCAAGAAGGTGGCCGTCGTCGGTTCCGGTCCCGCGGGTCTCGCTGCAGCGCAGCAGCTCACGCGTGCCGGCCACACCGTCACCGTGTTCGAGCGAGCGGATCGCATCGGCGGACTCCTGCGCTACGGCATCCCCGAGTTCAAGATGGAGAAGCGCCACATCGATCGCCGGTTGGCGCAGATGGAGGCCGAGGGCACCATCTTCCGAACCGGTGTCAACGTCGGTGTCGACATCACCGCGGACGAGCTCCGAGAGGAGTTCGACTCGGTCGTCCTGTCGGGCGGTGCCACCAAGGCCCGCGACCTCGAGGTCCCCGGCCGCGAGTACGGCGGCATCCATCAGGCGATGGAGTTCCTGCCCTGGGCCAACCGTGTTCAGCTCGGCGACGACGTCGTCGACCAGTACGGCCAGCCGCCCATCACGGCGAAGGGCAAGAAGGTCGTCATCATCGGCGGCGGCGACACCGGCGCGGACTGCCTCGGCACGTCGCACCGTCAGGGCGCGGCCAGCGTCCACCAGTTCGAGATCATGCCCCGCCCGCCGGAGGAGCGCGCCGGATCCACCCCGTGGCCGACGTACCCGCTGGTCTACCGCGTGTCCTCGGCTCACGAGGAGGGTGGCGAGCGCGTCTTCTCCGTCAACACGGAGCGCTTCACGGGCGAGAACGGCATGGTCACCGGACTCGACGCGCACGAGGTCGAGTTCAAGGACGGTCGCTTCGCCAAGGTCGAGGGGTCGGACTTCCACCTCGAGGCCGACATCGTGTTCCTCGCGATGGGCTTCACCGGGCCCGAGAAGCCGGGCCTGCTCACCGATCTCGGAGTGAATCTCAACGAGCGCGGCAACGTGTCGCGGACCGACAAGTGGAACACCAACGTCGACGGTGTCTTCGTGGCCGGCGACATGGGCCGCGGTCAGTCGCTCATCGTGTGGGCCATCGCCGAGGGCCGCTCCTGCGCGTCCGCGGTCGATTCGTTCCTCATGGGAAAGACGGCGCTGCCCGCGCCGATCGTGCCCACCCAGGCACCCCAGCGGTAGCGAGCCCACACCCCCGGTACGAACAGAACACCCCCTGCAGCCTGCTGCAGGGGGTGTTCTGTGTCGGGAGTCGGTGCGTCAGCGCGCTCGACGGAACAGGACGGCGGCCGCGCTGCCGGCGATCAGCAGCGTGACGAGCGTGGCCCCGGACGCGGCGACGATGCCGTCCACGTACGCCTCGCGGGCGCGGGACGCGAGGTCGGGCCCGACGTCGGGTGACATCCGGCCGGCTTCGGCCAGGGTGCCGGCGAGCGTGCCGTCTCCGGACGTGTCGGCGGGCCCCAGCACCAGGCGGTACGTGGCCACGCTGATGGAGCCGAGCACGGCGATGCCCAGTGCCCCACCGAGTTCCGCACCCGTCTCCGACACGGCACCGGCCGCGCCCGCCTTCTCCGGTGCCGCGGTGGCGAGCACCCGATCCGAGCCGAACGTCGTGCCGGTACCCACACCGAACGCAGCGATCACCATGCCGCACAGCAGGATCGCGAGCGTGGCGCCCGACCCGACGTCCGAGGGGAGGGCCACCGCACCGATCACGACGGCACCGACGAACATCACGGAGATGGCGCCGACGAGGATGACGGCCGGCGGGCGGCGCTTCATGATCAGGGGGGCCGTCAGTGAGGCGGTGGCCGTCGCGATCGCCGGGATCAGCGACCACAGTCCCGCCTCGAGGGTTCCGAGCCCCATGACGAGCTGAAGATACTGCGACAGCATCAGATTGAAGCCCGTGATGATGAAGACCGACACGAGGATGACGATCACCGCGACGGAGAACGCCGGGGTGCGGAACAGATCGAACTCGATGACGGGGTGCGTGCTCGCGCGTTGACGTCGCACGAACCACCAGCCGACCAGGAGCCCCACCGCGAGCGCGGCGGCCACCTGCCAGTCGAGGCCGTTCTGCGCGGCGTGCTTGAGCGCGTAGACGATACCGAGCATCGCGACGATCGAGGCGCCGACGGCGGGCAGGTCGAAGCGGCCGGGGTTCGGGTTCTTCGCCTCGGGCAGCATCACCGGAGCGGCGATCAGCAGGACCACCATGATCGGGATGTTGATGAGGAACACCGAGCCCCACCAGAAGTACTCGAGCAACGCGCCCGCGATGACCGGGCCGAACGAGCCACCGCCGGCGAATCCGGCCGTCCAGATTCCGATGGCGACACCGCGCTGCACGGGGTCGACGAAGAGCTTGCGCAGCAACGACAGTGTCGACGGCGCGAGGGTGGCGCCGCCGATTCCGAGAAGCACCCGCGAGGCGATGAGGGCCTCCGGGGTGTGCGAGAAGGCGGCGGCGACGGACGCGATGCCGAAGACGAGCGACCCGATCATGAGCAGCCGACGGGTGCCGATGCGGTCGCCGAGCGAGCCCATCGTGACCAGTAGGCCGGCGAGCATGAAGCTGTAGATGTCGAGGATCCACAGCTGCTGCGAGCTGCTCGGCTGGAGATCCTCGGTCAGCGAGGGCAGGGCGAGGTACAGGACCGACATGTCCATCGAGACGAGGACGATGGGGACGACGAGGACGGCGAGACCCCACCACTCGCGACGCCCCGCCCGTTCGGTGGCGGGCGTGTCGGTGCTGGTCATGCGTGATCCGTTCGAGAGTGCGTGTGGTGGTGCTCCGTGAGGGGAACACCCTGCATTGCAACACACGGAGCGGGTCGGAAAAGAATCCGCTCCAGCCGGTGAGAGGGAACGAACATGCGGGTGGCAGTACTGGGAACCGGAACGATGGGCGCGGGCATGGCGGGGTCTTTGCTCCGCGGCGACCACGAGGTGACGGTGTGGAACCGCAACGCCGATCGCGCGGCGCCGTTGAAGGACCAGGGGGCGACCGTCGCGGACGATCCGGCGGCCTGCGTCGCTGACGCCGACGTGATCGTCACGATGCTCTACGACGAGTCGGCCACCGCGGACACGGCCACCACCTTCCTGTCCGCGGTGAAGGACGGCGCCGTGTGGGTCCAGTCCGCGACCGTCGGTCCGGCCGGCGCCCGACGGCTGGCCGATCTGGCGCAGCACCACGGGGTCGCCTTTCTCGACTGCCCGATGCTGGGGACCAAGGAGCCGGCGGAGTCGGGCAAGCTGACGGCGCTGGCCTCCGGACCCGCCGAGGCGCTCGAGTCGGTGCGCCCGGTGCTCGAGTCGTTGACGGTGAAGATCGTGAACGCGGGGACGGCGCCCGGCCGGGCGAGTGCGCTCAAACTGGCGTGCAACGCGATGGTGTCCACGCTCACGGCGGCCACGGCGCAGTCACTCGCGATGGCGTCGGAACTGGGCCTGGAGCCCTCGCTCGTCCTCGAGGCGCTCGACGGTGGTCCGATCAACGCGCCGTACACACAGATGAAGGGCCGCTCGATGATCGAGCGCGACTTCACCCCGTCGTTCGGGATCGACGGCGTGGTCAAGGACGTCGACCTGATGATCGATGCGGTGGATCCGCGCACCTCCCGCCTGCTGCAGGCCGTGCGCAGTGCGTACGTGGACGCGAGCGTCGCGGGGCACGGCGCCGACGATCTGGCGGCCGTCGTCACGGCCTTCGAGAACGACGAGGGGTTCCAGGGCTGAGTCGTCAGCGGGCAGTCGGGCGATAACCGACGCCCGCCGCCGCTCCTCGCCGTACGTTCGGGTGGACCGATGACGAACGAGCGAGACGAGAACGACGATGAGTGATCTGCACGTGGTGGCCACCATTCCGGTGACGGACGGCTTCGACGAGGTGCTGGAGGCGATGCGGCAGTTCGCCGTTCTCACGCGCGAGGAGGACGGCTGCCTGGAGTACGACGTCTACACCTCGAACGCGGCGCCCGGCACCATCGTCACCGTCGAGGTGTGGCGGGACCAGGCGGCCCTCGACGGGCACATGGCGTCACCGCACATGGCCGACGTCATGGGTCGCCACGGCGCCAAGCTGGGCGCCCTGGCGATCCACCCGTTGACGCCCGCCTGAGTCAGGCGAGGCGCGGTTCGTCCCGGTAGGCCGCGCGGTCGTCCTCCGGGTCGGACCGGGCGACGAGCGAGTAGACGAGACCGGACACCGCGAGCAGGGCGACCATCACGAGGACGGCGAGCCAGCCGGTCGAGTCCATGGCGTCCGCCGCGATGCGCTCGAGTCCGGCGGCGAGCCACCCGACGGGCGTGAAGGCCGCGGCCTTGCCGAAGACGGAGCTGTCGGGCGACCCCACCAGGGCTCCGCCTGCCAGGACGAGCTGGACGAGCAGCAGCACCAGGTTGATCGACTGGCCGACGGCACGGCCGAACGCCATCTGCACGGCGCCCGCCGCGGCGAGGAACGCCGCAGAACCCAGGAACAGGAAGACGATGCCGCCGAGGAGCGAGCCGAAGCTGAGACCGTCGCCGACGAACCAGTAGGCGATACCCGCAGCTGCGGTGACCGCGAGGGCCCCGAGGACGGGTGCGATGCGCGCCACGCGGTCCCGACGCGTCAGCAGGCGCATCAGGCTCACGGCGGCAGCCGCGGCCACGGCCACCAGTGCCGCGATCAGGTAGTAGTTCGACGGGGTGCTTCCCTGCACGACGAGGGTGGTCTGCGTCTGACCGTTCTCGTCGGTGGTCGTGGTCGCCGCTACTGCGTTGGCCGCGGGCAGCGAGGTCTGCGCGGTCTTCACGTTGGTCTGCAGGCTGCTGACGACGCCGCCGATCGGCTCGATGCCGGTCGTGATCTGGTCGGTGCCCGCCTTGAGCTGCTTGCCGCCGTCGTCGAGCTGGATGATGCCGTCGTTCAGCTGGCCGGCGCCCGTGGAGAGCAGCGCGCTGCCGTCGACGGCAGTGTTCACGCCGGTGACGAACTCACTGGACGGATCGTCGAGCTGGAACGCGAGCAGGGCGGCGCCGTCGCGCAGCTGGTTGATCTGGGAGACGGTGTCGGGGCCGATGCCCTGCGCGTTCAGCGTGTCGATGAGCTCACGCAGCTGCCGTGCCGCGTCGGTGGTGATCGGGTTGTTCAGCACCTCGATGCGGTTCGCGACGTCCGCGATGGACGAGGTGACCTGAGCCTGCTTCTCGCCGAGCGCCAGCAGGGGTGTCGTCAGCTGGTTCACGCCGCCGCTGATCTGCACGGCGCCGTCACCGAGCTGGCCCACTCCGCCCTGCAGCTGCACGAGTCCGCCTGCCAGCTGGGAGTTGCCGTCCGCGAGCTGCTGCGACCCGGAGCGCGCCTGCCCGAGGCCGTCGGAGAGCTGGGTGACTCCGTCGGTGAGCTGCGGCGCCGCGTCGGTCAGCTGAGTGAGTCCACCGCTGAGCAGGCTCAGGGGCAACTGCGTCTGGGTGAGAGCCGAGCGCGTCTTCGCCAGCGGGTCTCCCGCAGCGGGGGTGCCGCCGTCCGTGGCCTCGGAACCGTCTGCCGAGGTGGTGGTCTCGGAACTGCTCTGCGAGGCCAGGGGAACGACGTCGTTCCCGCTGAACGACGCGTAGAGGCCGGCCAGGAGCAGGGGGAGGGCGATCACGAGAACGACGATCACGGGCCGCGACAACGTGGCGACGAGACCCGAACGCGGGGCACCGTGTGATGAGGGAGAAGTCATGATACTGCTCAGGCTAACCGGTGCCGACGCGCTCGACGGACCGTGCCGAGCACCGATCGTGCCCGTAATGCCCGGTGACCTGCGCGATTAAGAAGTCGGTGAGGATCGCGCCCGGTTCCGGGGGAGCAGATCCCACACGTGCTGCGTCTCGTTCACCGACGCTACCGTACGTCTGCCGCTGCGCGAGAACAGTATTCGCGTGACCGAGACGTAGTCGATCGGGAAGGTCAGAGGCATGGCGGTGCCGAGCAGATCCTGCAGGTGGACGTTGATCACCCCGCCGTGGGCGAAGATCGCGACCGTGTCCTCCGGCTCCGCGTCCCGCACCACCGAGGCGATGTCGTCGAACACCCGTCGGCGGAAGGCGTCGGCGTCCACCGCGCTCGGCAGATGCCCGGCCTTGATGCGCTCGAACTCGGCGGGGAACTTCTCGCGCGCCTCCTCGATGGGGAGGTAACCCGGGAAGTCCCGGTCGTACTCGGCCAGACCGTCGAGCACGTCCACCGGGAGTCCGGTGTCCGCGGCGAGCGGTTCCGCGGTCTGCCGGGCGCGCAGTTGTGGACTGCTGACGATGCGCGCGAGCCGATGGGCGCGCAGCCCGTCGGGCACGCGCGCGGCCTGCTCGAGTCCCAGCGGTGCGAGTGCGGGATCGGCATCCGCGTCGGAACGCAGTGGCAGAGCATGGCGGATCAGCAGCAGTTGCACAGCGGCCACTGTCTCACGGCCACTGTCTCGCGGTCATGAGAGCGTTCGGAGTTCCGCGACCAGCCGGGCGGGCGCCGTCCGCCGGAACGACATGTCGAGCAGTTCGTCGACCTCGGCCCAGTCGGGGGTGCCGATCGTCAGGTCGAGTCCTACCCAGCCGCTCGCCGCGGTGTACGCGGGTTCGAAGAATCGCTCGTCGTCCAGCAACGCCGCTCGCTCGTCGGTGTCGGGCAGAACCTGCAGCGACCGATCCCAGCGGGTGGAGTGATGGTCCCCCTTCACCGTGGCGCCGTAGATCGCGAAGACCTTCGTGGTGCGGAAGTTCGGGCGGCCGTGGGAGACCTTCTCGGTGGCGCCCGGCAGGCGTAGGGCTCGTTCTCGCACCGTTGCCAACAACGGATCGTCGTCGCGGAATCGCACGGGATGCTCCATGACCAAGGAGACTAGGCCCTCGTCACCGAGCCGGGCGGTCGATGTGCGGAAGCAGGTGGACCGTCGATGGGCACTGTTGTCCGCGCCTCGCGTCGGTACGCCAAGACGTGGGTTCAGCGGCACCGACAGAACCTGCGTGCGTGGGGACGGTCAAAGGCGGACGCTCGCATCAAGGATGTGCGTTGGACACCAAGAGGGTCACCACCCGCTTTCCAGAACGGCCTGATGAATGGTCCTGCAAGTCGCGATCGAGGGGACTGTTAATTCGAAGTAGTCCATTTGGCTGACTGTGTAGTCGCTCCTGGCCCGGGACACTTCCCACAGTCGTATCACTCCGTCGAAACGGGCCATTCGTGAAGTACCACCTCCGGCGGACCGTCATCGCCTCGGTTGCAGTTGTAGCAGCGCTGCTCGTGCCTGTAGCCACATCTGAGCTGCATCCCGCATCAGCTGAACCTGCTGCTGAGCCCACGGCCGTCGACTCCAGCTCGAACACACCAATTTTGTCCCAGCCGCTCATCAGGACCGAGGAGCCCGCGCCGTCGATTGTGGGGAACCACACGGACGCGGCCACGACCGAGGGGCCCGCACCGTCGATTGCGGGGAACCACACGGACGCGGCCACGACCGAGGGGCCCGCACCGTCGATTGCGGCAGATCCCGCGGAAA
Source organism: Rhodococcus sp. MEB041 (assembly GCF_030208955.1). Classification (NCBI taxonomy): domain Bacteria; kingdom Bacillati; phylum Actinomycetota; class Actinomycetes; order Mycobacteriales; family Nocardiaceae; genus Rhodococcus; species Rhodococcus sp. MEB041. The sequence goes on along the minus strand of NZ_JARVSZ010000003.1, from coordinate 52,902 downwards.
GCGCCGGAACCATGACGGCTCAGACCGAAGTGGTCCCCACCGCAACAGGTTCCACGCCTGCGACATCGACGGCGTCCACGGCTACCGGACCCGACACTGCCTCTGACGCAGCCGGCGGCGCCGAACGGCAGGCGACACCGGGTCGACAAATCACGCCGACGACCGATCCTGTCGCCAGTGCCGCCGTCACCGTTGCTCTCGCTCCCCCCGCACCTGTCAACGCGCCGATCTCCGCCACCGGCGGCTTCACTCGATTCGGAACAGGAGTGAGATACGTCAACGACACAGGCGCAGAGATCATCGTGTTCACGATGATGGACGGCGACGTCGTTGCATCGCAGACCGTGGGCCCGGGCGATTCGGCCGACCTCCCGTTCTGTGCGGGCGCGTCGTCTGAATGCTCGTTCGGTGCCTCAGTGTCCGGACGTCCCTATTCTGACGATCTGGAGGCCGGCATCTCGATCGATGTGACCGGTCAGCCTTGGACAGGACGCGTCGAGACGACCGTGGAAGGTGTGTCACCGGGCTTCGCCGATGGATTCACTGGAGACCGAACATCTCCGGCCTATACGAACAGCTCGACCAGTGCAGTTACCGTCCACGTCACCACCGGTATCGGATCCACGAGTCATGAAGTGCTGCCCGGATCGACGGTGGTATTGCCGGGCTGCGAGGGTGACTGCACCTACGACGTCCTCGAAGGTTTCGACGGCCCGCACGTCTCGTCGACGTTCGTGACTGCCGACGGAGTCGAGAACCAGTTCAGCACCGGATATGGCTCCGTCATCGTGAAGACCGCAGAGGGTTTGAGTTACACCAACACGTCGTCGGAGACGATGGTGGTCGGGTACAGCTTCGCGGGCGATATCTCCGCTCAGGTGACGGTTCGACCGGGCTCTACTGTGGTCGTTCCGGCATGCCCCACAACGGTGACAGAGTGCCAGTACCTCTTCGGACCTGTCATCGGCAGTGTGGACAACTCCACCGCTTTCGTCGTCACCAATCAGTTCCTCGAGGACATCGATCCGACTCAGCCGACGGACCCGGGAAGTGAACCGGTGCCGAACGTGCCGGGTCAGCCCGCCGCGGGGCCGGCCCGATCCGGCCGATCGTCGACTGGATCGAGTCGCCCGACCACGGATCGCACCCGCCCCGGCGCACCCTCCATCAGCGTCGAGAACCAGCGGCCGAACCGTCGCCCGGCTCTTCCCAGCGACAATTCCAACGGATGGGCGGTGCCCATCGATCAGCTCGACATCTGCGGCAACATCGGTGGCCTCGCCAATCTGACGCGCTCAGGATCGGTATCGAATGTTGCATTACTATGTCCTGCAACAAAATTCGGCTATCAACTCGGCAATGGCGACATCGGTGGAGCATTCTCGACGGCATGGGGTATGGGGTGGGGACAAGTTTCCTCGGTTCTGAAGACCCAGGGTCCAGTTGGGTATCTGTCGAGTGTCGCGATCGATACCTGGACGTACACCATCTCCGAGGCGACCAAAACCGATTTCAGCCGTCAAAGCGTGTCCAACACCGTTGCGTATGCAGTCGCTAATCCGCGCGTCGTGGCGCAGGAGACTGTGAAGGCAGTCGGGGTGGTTGCAGCAAACCTCTGGGCAGCGTTCCTCCCCTGGTGACAGGGTGAGACCGTGCCACGGTAGATGGCCCGCGTCGTCACCTTCCGGGGCGGTCGATCGCCATCACCACGTGGTCGGTGGGGTCGATCGGATTGTCCGGGGTGAGGTGGGCCTCGGCGACACGTCGGTACCCGGCCTTCTCGAGCGCCCGCCACGACGCCACGTTGCCCGTGGCCACCGGCACGACGACGCACGTCGCGCTCGGGTACCGCCGCCACGTGTCGGCCGTGAACTCGATCAGCACGCGGGTGCCGAGGCCGTGCCCGACGAGGTGCGCCTCGCCGATGAGGTAGTCGATGGTGACGGCCTCCGCGGGCACCGCCCAGAACGGCGCCAGCTCGTCGACGTACTCCGGGTAGTCGTGCCACCGGGCGCGCTGGAGCAGGCCGACGGGGGTTCCGTCGTCGAGAGCCAGCACGTCCTCGGACGGCTCCTCGCCGCGGGCGGACGCCCCGAAGTCGCGGGCGACGGCCTCGGCGGTGACCTCGTGGTTCCACCACCGCGCCACGTGGGGGTGCGACAACCAGCGCGCGAGCAGCGGAAAGTCGTTCTCGGTGACCCGCCGGAAGGTGATCATGCTCAGCGCATGGACACGAGTTCGTGCACGTCGTCGTACGGGAGCATCCCGTCCACCGTGGCCATGACCTGCATGCGGTCCAGAACGATGTAGCCGTCGTGGTTGTCGAGGAACGCGGTGTCGGACGCGTCCCGCCCGGTCGCGATCCGCACCAGGCTCTGCCTCGGGGCCAGCCGCGTCGCGTCGACCACACACCAGACACCGTCGACGTAGGCCTCCGCGACGGCGTGGAAGTCCATCGGGTCGCAGCCGGGTGCGTAGACCGCGACGAGTCGGGCCGGCACGGTCATGGCGCGCAGCAGTGCGACGACGAGATGCGTGTAGTCGCGGCAGACTCCGCTGCCCGCGAGGAGCGTGTCGGTGGCGCCGTCGATGGGGTCGCTGCTGCCGGGTACGTAATGGAGACGGCGGCCGACCCAGGCGGACACGCGCTCGAGCACGTCGGCATCCGAGGTGTAGCGCCCGAACTCGGTCGCGGCGAAGCCCAGGAACTTGTCCGATTCGCTGTACCGGCTCGGCCGCAGGTAGACGGACAGGTCTCGCTCGACCACCGGGGCGGGATCCGCCTCGCCTTCCACGCGGGCGCGGTAGTCGACGACGAGTTGTCCACGCCCACAATCGAAACGGTGGATGCGCCCGCCGGTCTCCGCGCGGATCTCCGTGGGTGTGATCTCCTCGCCGTCGAGCCGGAACGACAACGATTCGGTGACCGTCGTCCCCGGTAGCTGCGCGACCGCGATCTGGAACTCGAGGTTGGTGGGGTCGACGACGGTCACGTCGAGGTGGGCAGATACGTCACGCGTCACTACCGCATGATGCCACCGGTCACGGGCGGAAGATCGCCCGGACCGCGTGTGGTCCGGAAGCCCCGCGCTTCGATGACTTTCGATCCGCCGCCATGTCTGTCCAGTGGCAGGCCTGTCCAGTGGCAGGTCTCGAACACGACGGAGGATGTGGAGTCGCATGTCGAACGAGTTGGACAGAGAGCGCGTCGCGGCACTGACCGCGACGCAGAGGCAAGCAACGGTCGCGGTACTCGAAGGACTGTCGAACACCGAGTGGCAACAACCGACTCTGTGCGAGGGTTGGACCGTTGCCGACCTGGCGGCGCATCTGTCGATGTCTTTTCGGGTGAGCTTGCCCAAGTTGTTGGTGACGATGATTCGAGAACGCGGCAGCTTCGACCGCGCGGCCGACCGTCTTGCCCGCCGTGACGCCGCGACGATGGGCCGAGTCGAACTGATTGCCGCGCTCCGAGACAACATCACCACCGAGTGGAGTCCACCGGGAGGTGACCTCGTCGATTCGTTGTGCCACGACGTCGTTCACGGACTCGATCTGACGGAGGGACTGGGACTGCCCGCGACCGCCACGACGCCGCAACTGGAGGTGGTGCTTCGCACGATCGAGTCCAGGAATCGGATGGCCTATTTCGGCGCCGACCTCGACGGGTGTGCACTTCAGGCGTCCGACATCGACTTCCGCATCGGAGACGGCGACACCTTGATCTTGCCGGCGAAAGCGGTTGTCCTGATCCTCACCGGCCGGGCGACCGTGCACGATCATCGTGGAGCGTGACAGATCGGCCCCCGACTCCGGCACGGCCGCACCTGTGATCCGATGCCCGGGAGGCCCGCCGCCCTCCTCAGCCCGCTTCGCGCCCATCCTGCGCCGTCGGGCCCGCGCCCAGTGCCCACCGGATGGCGGTGGTGACGGCGATGCCGCTCGCGCGCACGGCGGTGGCCTCGGTGATCGGAAGGTAGGGCAACCGGAGGGGGAAGCGGGTCCAGCGCGGCATCATCGACACCGCCACCGACGACAGCAACCCGTAGGCGGGGCGTACTGCCAACGCAATCGGTGGGTTGAGCAGGATGAAGCGGGCGGTGCGACGTGCTGCGGGAGTGCCGCGCAGTTCGGGCCGGTACATCGCCAGCATCTCGTTCAGCTCGTCGACCGTCTCGGGCACGTCCTCGGCGCCGAGCCCGCGTGCGACCCAGGCCGACTCCCGGACGTAGGCGTCGCGGCCGCTGGCATCGAGAGGTCGGGCACCGTAACGATCGTGCGCGCGCAGGAAGCTGTCGATCTCCGCGACGTGGACCCACCGCAGCAGGTGCGGATCCGACGCGGCGTACGGCCGCCCGTCCGGCGCGACACCCGTGATGCGCTTGTGCACGGCGCGCACGATCCGCACGGCGCGCTCCGCGTCCTCGATGGTGCCGAACGTGGTCTCGGCGAGGAACGTGCTGGTGCGTTGCAGACGGCCCCACGGGTCGCCGCGGTAGCCGGAGTGCTCGTCCACGGCAGCCATCGCCAGCGGGTGCAACGACTGCAGGAGCAGGGCGCGCATTCCGCCGACGAACATCGACGCATCGGCGTGGACGCGCTGGATCGCCGAATCGGGGCCGTACCGACGCGGCCCCTCGGCCAGGTGGATCCGGTCGCGTCGAGCGGGGCCCTCGTCGCCCGCGACCCGCGCGAAGATGGTCTCGCCCACTCGGGTCTGGACCGTGCGCAGAGGATTCATCTCTCCAGTGTGTGCTCGCGCGGCGTTCAGCCGGTGGAGACAGTTCTCACCAGCGCCGCGACTCGCCGGGGCTGATCGATCATGGCGTGGTGGTGCGACGGGGACACCACGGCGAAGCGGCCGCCGAGGTAGCGGGCCAGACGCTGCTGGCGCCGCAACCACTGCGCTCCCCACAGGGTCCGTCGTCCCGTGTGCGCGGCGGCCACGATGACGGGGACGGACGGAACGGGCGTCGCGCGGCGCAGGCGGTTCAACTCGAGGGCCATGTCGGCGTACACCGCGTACTCGATCGCGGCGGCCTCCAGATAGGAGGGATCGCGGTAGATGCGGCGGAGATCGTCGATTCGGTCGGGCGCGTACCCGTCCGGGGGAATGGCCTGCGTCAGGACGTGGCGCACCGGATCGGCGAGCAACCGTTGCAGACCGGCGGCCGAGACGATGCGGGCGATCACGCGAGTCACCGGAATGCGGATGCGCGGCGGCACCAGGGCCGACGGCGACTTCTCGACGCTCGAGTCGAGCAGCACGAGACCCGCCGTGCGCGCGGGGTACGACCGCGCGAAGCCCTCGACGTAGAAGCCGGCCATCGAGTGCCCCACCAGGACCACGGGGTCCGTCATCGCGAGGGCGTCCAGGACGGCGAGGATGCGATCGGCCTCCTCGTGCACCGTCGGCACCCGGTCCGGAGGCAGAGGTTCGCTGTCGCCGAAGCCTGGTCGATCGATGGCCACCGTCGTGTGGCCGGCCGCCACCAGCAGCGCGGACACGTCGATCCAGTCGTGCCACGTCGAGGCGAGCCCCCCGCACAGCACGACGACCGGGGCGGGCGCCGCCGCCGCGTCAGGACGGGAGACCACCACGTGCACGGCGGTCCCCAGTACGTCGACGACCACCTCGCCGTTCGGTTTCATGTGAAACATTCAGCTCCGCGGCTTGGCCAACGGGAACGCGAGGGTCTCGCGGATCGACCCGCCCGTGATGAGCATGACCACCCGGTCGACACCCATTCCGAGGCCACCGGTCGGCGGCATGCCGTGCTCGAGCGCCTGGAGGAAGTCCTCGTCCAGTTCCATCGCCTCGGGATCGCCGCCCGCGGCGAGCATCGACTGCGTGGTGAGACGAGCGCGTTGGTCGACGGGGTCGGTCAACTCGCTGTACGCGGTGCCCAACTCGACCCCCCACGCCACCAGATCCCACTTCTCGGCGACGCCTGCGATGCTGCGGTGGGGCCGAGTCAGCGGGGACATCGACGTGGGGAAGTTGGTGTAGAACGTCGGGAACTCGGTGAAGTCCTCGACGAGGTGCTCGTACATCTCCTGCGCCACGGCGCCCTCGTCCCAGGTCGACTGATACGGGACGTCGTGCAGATCGCACAGACGCTGCAGCTCCGCGAGCGGTGTGTCGGGCCGGACGTCGGCACCGATCTTCTCCGCGACGGCGCCGTGCATGGTCTTCACCGGCCACTCGCCGGAGATGTCGATCTCCGTCATGGTGCCGTCCTCGGCCGGCCGGTAGATCACCTCGCGGCCGTGCGCGGCCACGGCGGCGCGCTGGATCAGCTCCCGGCACAACACCATCGCGCGCTCGTAGTCGCTGTGCGCCTCGTAGGCCTCGAGGATCGTGAACTCCGGATTGTGCTTGAAGTCGGCGCCCTCGTTGCGGAACACGCGACCGATCTCGAAGACCCGCTCCATGCCGCCGACGCACAGCCGCTTGAGGTACAGCTCCGGCGCGATACGGAGGTAGAGATCGAGGTTGTAGGCATTGATGTGCGTGAGGAAGGGTGCCGCGTTCGCGCCGCCGTGAATCTGTTGCAGGATCGGCGTTTCCACCTCCATGTATCCGCGGTCGCCCAACGTGTCGCGCAGCGACTTCACCACCGCGCTGCGGGCACGCATGAGGGCGCGCGCCTGCGGATTGATCTCCATGTCGACGTAGCGCTGACGCACCCGCGCCTCGGGATCGGTGAGCCCGCGGAACTTGTCGGGCAGCGGGTGCAGCGATTTCGCGTTCATGCGCCAGTCGCTCACCAGCAGCGCGAGCGCTCCGGTGCGACTGCGACCGACCACTCCCGTGCAGGAGATCAGGTCGCCCAGGTCGAAATCGGACGTGAAGCGTCGCAACCGATCTCGATCGATGCGCTCGCTGTCGAGGAGGATCTGCAGGTCCCCGCTCCAGTCGCGCACGAGGCCGAAGACGACGCCGCCGTAGTCGCGGATGCGCAACAGGCGACCGGACACGCGCACGGTGGTGCGCTCCGGGGCGTTCGCCGCGGCGTCCACGGTGTGGGTGGGCGGATGCGCGACGGGGTAGGCGTCGACGCCGTCCGCGGAGAGCCTGTCCAGCTTGGACATCCGCACCCGGACCTGTTCCGGCCGTCGCCGGCCGGGCAGCGTGTCGACGGGTGTGTCGTCGGGCTCGCTCCCGTCGGCGTGCAGCGTGCCGTCGGCCAGCAGCGCGGCGGGAACAGCCTGTCGGGTGCCGGTGTGAGTGCGTGCACCGAGGCCCGGCAGCGTGAGGAAGCCCTCCGCGATGGCCGATGCGGTACCCACCTTCGGCAGATCGCGGTTGTCCTCGAAGCACAGGTACCGCGGTACCCACTCGGGCTGGTACTTGAGGTTCGATCGGTACAGCGCCTCGAGCTGCCACCATCGCGAGAAGAACACGAGCGTCGAACGCCACAGGCGCAGAACAGGTCCCGCACCGATGCGGCCGCCCTCCTCGAACACGGAGCGGAAGACGGCGAAGTTCAGGGACACCTTGGTGATGCCCACGGTGTCCGAGCGGGACGCGAGCTCGGAGACCATGAGCTCGACGGTGCCGTTGGGTGAGGCGGGATCACGGCGCATGAGGTCGAGCGATGCTCCGCTCGCGCCCCAGGGCACGAGGGAGAGGGTGCCGACGACGCGGTCGTCCGCATCGAGCACGGCCTCGACGAGCAGGCAGTCGCCGTCGAGAGGGTCGCCGAGGCGCCCGAGTGCCATGGAGAACCCGCGTTCGGTCTCGGTGTCACGCCAGCGGTCGGCACGCTCGACGATGCCCGGCCACTCGTCCTCGGGGATGTCGCGATGCCGTCGGATGCGCACCGTCACGCCCTTGCCGCGCGCCCGATTGACCGCCTGGCGCACCGGGCGCATGTCGGGTCCGTTCAGGCTGAACGAGCGGGTCTGCAGGATCGCCTCGTCGCCGAGTTCGAGCACGGCAAGTCCCGCCCGCCGGAACGCGGCGGCACCGGTCTCGCTCGCTCCCATCACCGCCGGGGCCCACCCGTACCGAGACGACATCTCGAGCCACGCCTCGATCGCGTGAGGCCAGGACTCCTCGAGGCCGATGGGATCGCCGCTGGCGAGGCACACTCCGACCTCGACGCGATAGGTGATGGCGGCCTTGCCGTTCGGTGCGAAGACCACCGCCTTGTCGCGGCGGGTGGCGAAGTAGGCCAACGAGTCGTCGTGGCCGGAGCGGGCGATGAGTCCGCGTAGCGCCGACTCGTCCGTGCCGGTGAGGGCGTTGCTCGCACGCTGCGAGCGGAACAGTGTCACCACCGCCGCGGCGAGGGCGACGAAGGCGAGCAGTCCCAGAAGAAAGTTGAGGAATCCGTGTGGTCGGCCGCTGAACTGCTCGTTGTCCACCAGTGCCAGGCCGGCCACTCGGTTGAGTGACCACAGGAAGGTCTCGTTCCGCGGCAGCGAACCCGGGAAGGCCTCGAGCAGCGCCCAGCCGGCGAGGATGCCGACGATCAGACCGGTGACGAGAACACCGAGTGCCTTCCATCCGGCGCCGCGTCGGACCTTGGTGTCGAACTCGGTGCGGGAGGCGAGCAGCAGTGCGAGCACCGCGACCTGCAGGACGAGTCCGATCCAGGACCCGATGCTGCCGGGATCGTCCACCAGGGTCGATACGTTCACCACCGCGGATCCGGCCGTGTAGAGAAGAGCGATCCACCACGCGACGCGTTTGCGCGTCGACAGCGCCGCGGCGACCAGCGCGACCACGAAGCCGTAGGACAGGCTCGTGTCGGGAGCGTCGATGACGTACGAGTCGAGCCACTCGCGGGGTACGTGGACGAGGGCTCGGAGCGCGGGTGACAGGCTCCACAGGAGGACCAGCGTCGCGTAGACACCGAGCACGAGGCCGACGTGGTGCGGCACCTGCCGCAGGCGGCCCTTGTGGCGCGACCGGCGATCGGCGCGGGCGACGCGGGACGCGTCGGACAGGCCCGACCGGGACGGTGATGCAGTGCCCGCGGCGGATGCCGCCGGCGTCGCCTGTGTGGCCATGATCGAGCGCCTCCTGCCGGGACCGTGGATGACGGGACGAGCCCGTGCTCCGCAGGACACAGGCTGTGACAGACAACTATGCAGCGTTCGATGCCGCCGCGCGCCCTGTGCTGCGCGGCGGGTCGTCACGAAGGGCCGGGAACCGGAACGACGTCGGGTTCGTTGGCCGGGCAGCACCGATCCGAATACGGATGAATCGGGCGAAACGAGAAGGGATCTCTCACATGGGCGTCAGCCTGACCAAGGGTGGCAACGTGTCTCTCACGAAGGCCGCACCGAATCTGACCGCGGTGTCCGTCGGACTCGGATGGGATCTGCGCACGACGACCGGAACGGATTTCGATCTCGACGCCAGCGCCATCGCGCTCGGCCCGGACAAGAAGGCGCCCGGCAACGAGTACTTCGTCTTCTTCAACAATCTGAAGACTCCGGACGGCTCGATCCAGCACACGGGTGACAACAAGACCGGTGAGGGCGACGGTGACGACGAGGTCATCGACGTCGATCTCGCAGCGGTCCCGTCCACCGTCGACATCGTCACGTTCCCCGTCTCGATCTACGAGGCCGACGCGCGCTCGCAGTCGTTCGGCCAGGTCCGCGGCGCCTACATCCGCGTGATCGACAAGTCGAACGGCACCGAGCTCGCCCGTTACGACCTCACCGAGGACGCCTCGACGGAGACCGCCATGGTCTTCGGCGAGCTGTACCGCAACGGTGCGGAGTGGAAGTTCCGCGCCGTCGGCCAGGGCTACGCCTCCGGACTCGCCGGCATCGCCCGCGACTTCGGCATCAGCGTCTGATCAGTCTCGACGCCTGATCTCGGGGCGGTCGGCTCGTCGCCTCGCGCGCACGACGCCGACCGCCCCGATGATCATGCCCACGATGGACAGCACGTCCGACTCGGTGAATCCGTGCTGGAGTGAGAACACCACCAGCACACGGCCCTCGAGCGGCGCGTTGAAGAGCAGCCAGCCGATCGACGCGAGCACCACCGCGGAGATCGACCAGGCGTTCGGCCGCGCCAGGCACCACGCCGACGCGGCGAACAGCGAGTTCATGACCACGAGTGCGTGGAAGATGTCGATCACGGGGTGGGTTTCCTCGTCTGGGTCCGGTGCAGGGCGGGTGTCACAGGAAGGTCGAGAGCAGCCGATGCCCGCCGGCGGCCTTGGCTCGGTACATCATCGAGTCCGCACCCCGCGTCGCGCGGTCGATCGCCCCGGGTCCGGAACTCCACAGCGACGAGTCGGGAGTCAACACGGCGACGCCGACGCTGGCGGTCACGGGAATGGTGTCCTGTCGATCGTGGACCGTCTCGGTGACACGGGCGACCACCGACTCGACGTCACCGTCCACATCGGTGAGGACCGCCACGAACTCCTCGCCGCCGGTTCGCGCGAGCACCCCGTGGCCGTCGAAGAGCTCGGCGAGCCGGGTCGCGACCAGGACGATCACGGTGTCGCCCTGATCGTGTCCGAAGCGGTCGTTGACGCTCTTGAAACGATCGATGTCGATCATCACGACCACCACGGGCGATGTGGTCGCGAGTGCCGTCTCCCACAGATCCTCGACCGAGTTCTGCAGACCGCGGCGGTTCCTGACGCCGGTCAGCGAATCGAGGTCCGAGGCTTTCGCGTCCGTCGAGACGAGTGACCACGCGATGGACGCGAAGACCGGCACCCCACTGCTCGCGCCGCTGGCCACCAGCACCGCGGCGATCGCGTCCCACGGCCCCCACAGGTTCTGGACGTACGCCAGGGTGCCGATGAGGACGATGACGGCATTGGTGAACGCGAGATGGGCGAGCAGCACTCGTGGGCTGAGGAAGAACGTGCAGAGAGCGCCGTTGATCGCGAACAGGAAGGTGCCGATCAGTGCCGACGTCGGGGTGTCCAGCAGGATCACGGACGTGATGCCGACGTCGCCGAAGATCAGGAACCCGAGGAACTGCGCCTTCGTGTCCGGCGTCGGTCCCGTGAGCACCCAGATCATCGCGGCGATCTGCAGTGCCAGCACGAGGAAGACGTAGACGATCGCCGGCGTGCCGGAGGGGCCGTTGGGCGAGGCGAGCATCAACATGGACACGGTCGCGTTGAGCAGCACCGCGCCGGCGAAGACCAGCCGGATGATGCCGTGGATGGACCGGGTGGAGTGATGGACGAAGATCCAGTCGAAATCGTGCGGCGTGGTCAGCCACCGACGCACGACGTCGAGTGCGTTGTCCCGAGGCCGGTGGGTGAGGGGTCTGCGTTGCGCGTTGCGGATGCGCCGGGATCCGCTGTGTCGACCCGGGCGAGCGCGATCGCGGGACGCGCGGACGCGCTGCGTGACCGGCGGACGGGTCGGGTGCGACATGCGTGGAGAATCCCTTCGAACTCGATGCGACCCCCGACGCGGCGTGTGTCCCTGCTGGTGACCAGTGAAGTGTACGTGTAGTCGGTTTGGTCGGCCCGAAACCGGTGAAACATCGGGTATTCGTGGTAGGTAGCCGAGATCATCCCTCGACGTACGATCGGCCGCATGACCGCTGTGTTCCCTGCCAGGCTTCCCGTCGTGTGCGCGCCGATGGCCGGAGGCCCGTCCACCCCCGCCCTGACCGCCGCCGTGAGCGATGCCGGTGGCCTGGGGTTCCTGGCCGGAGCGCTGCTGAGCCCGGAGGCGCTCGACGGCCGGCTCTCCGAGATCGAGTCCCTTACGTCGGCGCCGTACGGCGTCAATCTCTTCCTCCCGTCAGCGCACATCGCGGTCGCCGACGAGATGGAGTCGTACCGCGCCGCGCTGGCCCCGATCGCCGCCGAGTTCGGGGTCGAACCCGGCCCGGCGACACCCGGCCCCGACGACATCGACGCGGTGATCGACGTGGTGCTCGCCCACCGCCCGGCGGCCGTGTCGGTCACGTTCGGTCGACCCGGCGCCGAGCTCACCGCCCGCGTGCACGAGATCGGCGCCCTGATGATCGGGACGGTCACCTCCGTCGACGAGGCCCGCGAGGCCGTCGAGGACGGGGCCGACATGCTCGTCGTCCAGGGCAGCGAGGCCGGCGGACACCGGGGCGTCTTCACGGACGATGCGTCGTCTCCTCGAGGCGGTGACGCGATGTCGCTGCCGTCCCTGCTGCTCGCCGTCGGACTGTCGGTCGACGTGCCCTTGATCGCGGCCGGCGGGATCATGGACGGGTCCGGCGTGGTGGCCGCTCTCGGACTCGGCGCCGTCGCTGCGCAGATGGGCACCGCGTTCCTGTGCTCCGACGAGGCCGGTACATCGGCGGTGCACCGCGCCGCACTGCTGGACCGTCGCTACCGGCGCACCGTGGTGACGCGTGCGTTCTCGGGACGACCGGCTCGGGGACTCGAGAACGAGTTCGCGGCGCAGTTCACGGCCTCCGCACCGGCCGGCTATCCCGATGTCAACGCGATCACGGGCCCGATCCGCACCGCGGCGACGGCTGCCGGCCGAGCGGACGTGCCCAACCTGTGGGCCGGTACCGGGTGGCGTTCGGTGACCGCCGCGCCGGCCGCGGACATCGTCGCGCGGATCGTCGCCGAGATGGAGACCGCCTAGAACCTCAGGACGGGTCTGCGGTCGGGGACCGGTCCTGACTTCCCGCGAGGAGGATCGACGCGATCAGCTCGGGGTTGTCCGTCATCGGCACGTGGCCGACCCCGGGGACCGAGATGACGCGGGCGTGCGGGAAGCGGCGACGGACGCCCCGCACCTGGTAGTGCGGCAGGATCAGGTCTCGCGTGCCCCACGCCACCGTCACCGGCACCAGCGGTTCGGTGAGTGGCGGGAACTCGAACGGCGCGTCGATGCCCGCGTCGATCATCGCGTTGGTGGTGAGTGACGAGGCGTCGACGACGGCGGCCTCGTACGACACCCTGCTCGGATGCGCGAAGAACGGCAGCAGCGTGGGGTACCGCACCGCCCGCATCTTGAGCGCCGTCGGTGTGGCCTTGCCGAACGTGCGCGCGACGGTCCGCATCGCGCGGAACGTCACCATGGTTCGAGCCTGGTCGGTGTGGTTGAGAAAGAAGCCGGCGGGGGACAGCGCGGTGGCCGACGCCACCTCACCCTGCGCGGCGAGACACAGCGCGACGTAGCCGCCGAGCGAGTTGCCGGCGATGTGCACCTGGTGGTCCGGCTCCTCGATCTCGCGGACGAACTCGGTGACCTCGTTCTGGAGCGTGAGCAGCACGTTCTCACCGGACTCGTGCAGCGGCTCCGACTCCCCGTGCCCGGGCAGGTCCACGGTCACGACCCGCCGATAGGGCGTGAGCAGGTCCAGCACCGCGTCCCACGCCTGGCGGCGGTGAACGACTCCGTGCACCAGTACGAGGGTGGGACCGTGACCGTCGACGTCGTAGCGCAGTGTCATGGGCGGATGGTAGCGGAGCCCGGCGCAGTGCCTGTCACTCGGCGTACACAGACAATCCGGTCATGAGCTGAGAACCCGGTCGATCGCCGCGACGGCGTCGGCCAACGCCTCCTCCGTCACGGTCAGCGCGGGACGGAACCGGACGCTGCGCGAGCCGCACCCCAGCATGATCACCCGCTCGTCGACGAGGAGCCGCGTGATCAGTCGATCGCGAGTCGCGGTGTCCGGCAGTGAGAACGCCCGGAACAGGCCGCGTCCCCGCACGTCGGAGATCGACGGGTGACGCACCGCGAGTGCGTCGAGAGCGGCGCCGAGGATCGCGCCCCTCTCCGCGGCGCGGGCGATGAGGCCGTCGCGTTCGATCACCTCGAGGATCCGCCGTGCTCGCACCATGTCGGCGAGGCCGCCGCCCCACGTCGAGTTGATCCGGGATCCGACCTCGAAGACGTTGTCGCGCACCATGTCCAGGCGGCGGCCCGCCATGATGCCGCACACCTGGGTCTTCTTGCCGAAGGCGAGGACATCGGGTTCGACGCCCAGCTGCTGGTGCGCCCACGCGGTGCCGGTGATGCCCGCCCCGGACTGGACCTCGTCGACGACGAACAACGCGTCGAACTCGTGGCACAGAGCCTGCAGCCCGAGGAGGAACGACGGTCGGAAGTGATGGTCGCCGCCCTCGCCCTGGATCGGCTCGACGATGGCGGCGGCGATGTCGTCGGGGAACGACTCGAACGCGGCCCGCGCAGCGGCCAGTGAGCGCGCCTCGAGAGCGTCCATGTCCGCGCCCTCGCGCAGGTACGGCGACGGGATGCGGGGCCAGTCGAACTTCGGGAAACGCGCGACCTTGATCGGATCCGTGTTGGTGAGCGACATGGTGTAGCCCGACCGGCCGTGGAAGGCGTGCTCGAGGTGCAGGATCCGTCCGCCCAGTGCCGGGTCGAGACCGCGGGACTCGTTCAGCCGGCTCTTCCAGTCGAAGGCCACTTTGAGGGCGTTCTCGACGGCGAGCGCACCGCCCTCGACGAAGAAGAGGTGGGGTAGTTCGGGGATGCCGAGCACGCGCGCGAAGGTCGCGACGAAGCGGGCCATCGGCTCGGAGTAGAGGTCGGAGTTGCTCGGCTTGTGCAGCGCGGCCGTCAGCAGATCCGCCCGGAACTCGTCGTCGCGGGCGAGAGACGGATGGTTCATCCCGAGCGCGTTCGAGGCGAAGAACGTGAACATGTCGAGATAGGACGCACCGGTCCGCGCATCGACGAGTGTGGAGCCGTGCGACCGCTCGAGGTCGAGAACCATGTCGAAGCCGTCGGCCAGGATGTGGCGCGACAGCACGTCGTGGACCGACTCCGGCGCACCGGCGGGAACGGGGGTGGTGGGCCGCGATGGCAGTACCTGCGTCATGAAGGCGAAAGTACGCGATAAAATACTGTCAAACAACATCTGAGCCGGAATAAATCCTGTCACGACCATCGGAGACAATGAATCCATGACATCGACCGTCGACCTGTCCGCCCGTACGTCCGAGCTGCTCGCCGCAGTCGGGGCCGCGCCGCTCGACCACGACTCCGGCCTGGCCGCGACCAGCCCGATCACCGGTGCGGTGCTGGGCCACGTGCCGCTCACGAGCGACGTGGACGCGGTGATCGCCGCAGCCGCGGACGCCTACCGGTCGTGGTCTCTCGTTCCCGCGCCGGTACGCGGCGGTCTGGTGCGTGAGCTGGGTGAACTGCTCCGCGAACACAAGGACGCACTCGGTGAGCTGGTGTCCATCGAGGCCGGCAAGATCGTCAGCGAGGGCCTCGGCGAGGTCCAGGAGATGATCGACATCTGCGACTTCGGCGTCGGACTGTCCCGCCAGCTCTACGGCAACACCATCGCCACCGAGCGGCCCGGCCACCGGATGATGGAGCAGTGGCACCCACTCGGAGTCGTCGCCGTGATCACGGCCTTCAACTTCCCGGTCGCGGTGTGGTCGTGGAACACCGTGCTCGCCCTCGTCGCCGGCGACACGGTGGTGTGGAAGCCGTCGGAGAAGACGCCCGTCACCGCGGTGGCCGTGCAGGCGCTGTTCGAGGAAGCCGCACGCCGTGCCGGGGTGTCGCCGGCGGTGGCGCAACTCGTCGTCGGTGACCGTGCCGTCGGTGAGACCCTCGTCGACGATCCGCGCATCGCCCTGGTCTCCGCCACCGGATCGACCCGCATGGGCCGCGAGGTGGGCCCCCGCGTCGCGGCACGGTTCGGCCGCGTGCTCCTCGAACTCGGCGGCAACAACGCCGCGATCGTCTGTCCGAGCGCCGATCTCGACCTCACCGTCCGCGGCCTGGTGTTCTCCGCGGCCGGCACGGCCGGTCAACGGTGCACGTCCCTGCGCCGCGTCATCGTGCACGAGTCCGTCGCCGACACCCTCGTCGACCGACTGGGTACCGCGTACTCGTCGTTGCCCGTCGGGTCGCCGCTCGACTCGTCGACGCTGGTCGGACCGCTGATCGACGAGGCCGCGCACGACGGGTACGCCGACGCGTTGGAGCTCGCGCGGAAGGACGGCGGCACCGTCGTCGCGGGTGGTGAGCGGGTGCGAGTGGCGGGCGCCGAGGACGGTGTCTACGTCCAGCCGGCCATCGTGCGGATGCCCGCGCAGACCGACGTGGTGCGCCGTGAGACGTTCGCGCCCATTCTGTACGTCATGACCTACAGCGACCTGGACGAGGCCATCGCCCTCCACAACGACGTACCGCAGGGGCTGTCGTCGTCGATCTTCACGACCGACCTGCGCGAGGCGGAACGCTTCCTGTCGGCGGCAGGGTCGGACTGCGGCATCGCGAACGTGAACATCGGCCCGTCGGGCGCGGAGATCGGCGGCGCGTTCGGCGGCGAGAAGGAGACCGGTGGCGGGCGCGAATCGGGCAGTGACGCCTGGAAGTCCTACATGCGACGCACCACCAACACGGTCAACTACAGCTCGGAGCTGCCGCTCGCCCAGGGGGTGACGTTCCTGTGACTGCGGGAAGGCCGGAGGCCGGCCGGGATCATGCGGGAAGGCCGGAGGCCGGCCGGGATCATGCGGGAAGGCCGGAGGACGGCCGGGATCACAGCAGCGATCGAACGGTCGAGATCCGCGACGAGGTGATCAGGCTGGGGCAGTTCCTCAAGCTGGCCGACCTCATCGAGTCGGGGTCCGAGGCGAAGGCCGTCATCGCGGACGGTCTCGTCGAAGTCAACGGTGAGACCGAACTGCGCCGAGGACGTCAGCTCCGTGCGGGCGACACCGTCACCGTCGGTGGGGTGTCCGCCCGCGTCGCTCAGGCCTGAGCTGCCGGTCAGCCCTGAGGCGGGAGGGGTTGCGCCGCGACGACGACACCGTCGTCGTCGCTGTAGACGAACTCGCCGGGGATGAAGGCGACTCCGCCGAACTCGACTGTGACGTTCTTCTCACCCGACCCGGTCTGCGTGCTCTTGCGCGGGTTGGTTCCCAGCGCCTTCACCCCGATGGCGAGAGTCGTCAGGATCGCCGAGTCGCGCACGGCACCGTTGACGATGACGCCCGCCCACCCGTTGTCCACACCGCGCCCGGCGATGATGTCGCCGACGAGGGCGGTGTGGACACTCGCGTCGCCGTCCACCACCAGGACTCCGCCGTTGCCGGGCTCCGACAATGTCTGCTTGACCAGCAAGTTGTCCTGAAAGCAGCGAATGGTGGTGATGGGTCCGCAGAACTCCCGCACGGCCCCGAGCTGACGGAACTGCGTGTCGCAGCTCCGGATGTCCGGCCCGATGGTGTCGGCGAGATCGGCGGTCGCGATGAAGGTGCTCATGGCGTCACAGGCTAGCGGCAGTCCTGCGGCACGTCGGGTCACGCTGTCGGGGACACCCGCCGGGGCGGCGGTAGGTGCGTCGGCGGTTCGGTCCCTCGAGGTCGATTGGACGGTGCAGGTCGGGGGAACCCGCACGTCATGAGTACAAGTCACGACGGCAACGACGGTCACACCGGTGACGAGACTGCGCGCGACGCCACCCGAGAGGACCACCCCATGTCCGGCCAGAACCCCGATCCCGCAGAGACTGCAGGACTCGAACCCGGTGGCAGCATCGTGCCGGGTGACACGCCGCCGGACTCCACGTCGGCCGCGGGTCCCAATCATGAACCGCCCCAGCGCACTCGGACACCCGCGATCGTGTTCCTGGTCGCGGTCGGCGTCGTCGTGGTGCTGATCGTCCTCGGTGTCGTGGGCAGGATCGCGGGCCTCGTCTAGAGCCCCCGACAGAACTGACGACGGAGCACGTGGCCTCTCGGCCTCGTGCTCCGTCCGTGTGTCAGGCCCCGTTCTCGCGGGCGTTCGCTCCGACGACGGCGACGATCCACTCCGCCAGCCCGGCGGCCCGCCCGTCGTAGTGCGCGCGGAACCGCTCGTCGGCGGTGTACATCCCGGCCACGCAGACATGCATCGCGTGATCGCAGTCGTAGAAACGGTCGATCGACGCTCGGTGGCGTTCCGCGAGGACGTCGGCCTCGTCCGAACCGGGCTCCACGCCGCGGAGCATCGCTGCAGCGAGATCAGCCTCGAGTTGTTCGGTGTCGGCCTTGATCGCACGCCAGTCGTCGGCCGACATCGCGGCGGTGCGCTCCGTGCTCTGGGCCCACGCATCGGTGGTTCCCCAGCGCTCGCGGGCCTCGTCCTCGTACTTCTCGCCGGCCCAGTCGTCGCCCCAGATCTCACGCTGCTCGGCCGGGGTCAGGTTCGTACCCATCGTCTTCCTCTCGATCACGGTGTCCACGGCGTTCGCCATGGCTGTCAGGTGAGCGATGCGCCGGTCGAGCAGGGTGCGCTGCCGTCGGAGATGCTCGAGCGCGTCCGCGGCGGGATCGTCGAGTATCTCCTTGATCTCGGTCAGCGGGAACCCGAGTTCGCGATAGGTCAGCACGGAGTACAGGCGCTCCACGTCCTGCGAGGAGTAGGTGCGGTATCCCGCAGGAGACCTGCCGCCGGGCACCACCAGCCCCACCGCGTCGTAGTGGTGCAGGGTGCGCACGCTGACGTCTGCCAGCGCGGCGACCTGTCCCACGGTCAGTGCATCGTTCACACCGGTCACTGTCCTGCCTCCCGTTGCGTGAGGGTCAAGCACAATCTTGGCCCGATCCGCCGAGGCGTCCGGTCGGGGGCTGTGTCCGAACGCACTCCTGGCGTACCGTGTCGATACCGACGGTGTATCCGTCAACCGTCGTCACACTCATCCGCCACTGGGAGATACGCATGTCAGCGCCGACCGCAGACACGTTCACACGACTCGTCGCCCTCGCCTCGGTCGCACCGGGCCGGGAGACCAAGCCCGTCATCGAGGTGTTCACCGGCCGCGAGATGGCGACCATCCCCGTCGGCACCCGCGACGACGTGCTGGCGGCGAACGACAAGGTCCGCGCAGCCCAGAAGCGGTGGGCGACGACGTCCATCGCAGATCGAGCGAAGATCCTCCACAAGTATCGCGACCTCGTGTTGAAGCACCGGGCGTCGCTCATCGACCTGGCGCAGGCAGAGACCGGGAAGTCCCGGTCCGCCGCCCAGGAGGAGGTCCTCGACATCGCGATGACGGCGCGGCACTACGCGCGGGTCTCCGGCGAACTGCTGAAGAGCAAGCGCGTCAAGGGCATGCTTCCCGTGCTGACCAAGACGCAGGTCAACTACCAGCCCAAAGGCATCGTCGGCATCATCTCGCCGTGGAACTACCCGATGACCCTCGCGGTGTCCGATGCCATCCCGGCTCTGATGGCCGGCAACGGCATCGTGCTGAAGCCGGACAGCCAGACGCCGTACTGCGCGCTCGCATGTGTCGAACTGCTCTACCAGGCCGGTCTGCCCCGTGACCTCTTCGCCGTGGTTCCCGGCCCCGGATCGGTGGTGGGCACCGCCATCGTCGACACCTCCGACTACCTGATGTTCACGGGTTCCACCGCCACCGGCCAGCTTCTCGCCGAGCAGACCGGTCGGCGACTCATCGGGTTCTCCGCCGAGCTCGGCGGCAAGAACGCCATGATCGTCGCCGCCGGCGCCAAGATCCCCGAGGTGGTCGACGCGGCCGTCCGTGCCTGCTTCTCCAACTCCGGTCAGCTCTGCATCTCCATCGAGCGCATCTACGTCGAGAAGTCGATCGCCGACAAGTTCACCGCCGCGTTCGGTGAGCGGGTGCGCCGCATGACGCTGGCCGCCACGTACGAGTTCGGGGTCGAGATGGGCAGCCTCATCTCGGAGGACCAGGTCAAGGCCATCTCGAACCACGTGGACGATGCGAGGGTGAAGGGTGCGACCGTGGTCGCCGGCGGCAAGGCACGCCCCGACATCGGCCCGCTGTTCTACGAGCCCACCGTGCTCACCGGCGTGACCGACGACATGGAGTGCTGGGGAGCCGAGACGTTCGGTCCCCTCGTCTCCATCTACCCCGTCGCCAGTGTCGACGAGGCTGTCGAGCGGGCCAACGCCACCGAGTACGGACTGAACGCCAGCGTGTGGGCGAAGACGAAGGCGCAGGGTGAGGCCATCGCCGCGCGACTGCACGCCGGCACCGTGAACGTGGACGAGGGGTACGCGCCGACCTGGGGAAGCACCGGTGCGCCGATGGGCGGCATGGGTGTCTCGGGCGTCGGTCGTCGACACGGACCGGACGGCGTCCTGAAGTACACCGAGTCGCAGACCGTCTCCACGACGCGCCTGATCAACCTCGGCGGACGACGGCTGCCTCCGAAGCTCTGGGCGAAGACGTTGCCGATCTTCATCCGGGCGCTGAAGTACGTGCCGGGACGGTAGCGGCGCGCATCCCGTAGAATCGGGCGAAACACCCGCAGCGACTAGAGGACGAATGGACAGCGACAAACCCGGGCCGGTCATGGCCCCCCTCGTATCGACCGATGCGACCAGGGCGGTGACCGGCACATGAGCGAGTTGTTGACGCTTCTCCTCGGTATCGTCGTCGTCGTCGGAATCACCGCCGGCACAGGCTATTTCGTGGCCCAGGAATTCGCCTACATGACCGTGGACCGGTCGAGGCTCGAAGCGCGCTCGAAAGCGGGTGACACCGTCGCCGCGCGCACCCTGGCCGTCACGAAGCGCACGTCCTTCATGCTCTCGGGCGCTCAGTTGGGCATCACCGTCACCGGCCTGCTCGTCGGTAACTTCGCCGAGCCGCTCATCGGACAGTCCCTCGGGACTCTGCTCGGCGGCGTCGGCATTCCGAGCGGTGTCGGACTCGCCGTCGGTGCGGTGACGGCGCTGGTGGTGTCGACGTTCGTGCAGATGCTCTTCGGCGAGCTGTTCCCCAAGAACTTCGCCATCGCCCGCCCCGAACCCGTCGCGCGATGGCTCTCGCTGTCGACGACGATCTACCTCAAGCTGTTCGGCTGGCTCATCCGTATTTTCGACGCCTCGTCCAACGCGCTGCTGAAGGCGCTGAAGATCGAGCCGGTCCACGACGTCGAGCACTCGGCGACCCCGCGCGACCTCGAACACATCGTGGCCGAGAGCCGGGGCACCGGTGACCTGCCCGAGGAGCTGTCCACACTGCTCGACCGCATCCTCGACTTCCCCACCCAGACCACGGGTCACGCGATGATCCCCCGCGCGAAGGTGGCGACGGTGCGCTCCGACTCCACCATCGCCGAGGTGCGCGCCCTCATGAGCGTCGAGCACTCGCGGTATCCGGTGCTCCATGCCGACGACTCGATCGAGGGCGTCGTGCACCTGCGCGACGTGCTCGCCACCGACCTGCCCGGCGACACACCGGTCGCCGTGCTGTCCCGCGACGCACTGGTGCTCCCCGAGACCCAGATGCTCCCCGACGCCATGGGGGAGCTTCGCGCGTCGAAGAACCAACTCGCCTGCGTCATCGACGAATACGGCTCCTTCACCGGTGTCGTCACCATCGAGGACCTGGCCGAGGAGCTCGTCGGCGAGATCACCGACGAGCACGACGACGCCGACGGCGCGGAACCCGTGCCCGGCGACGACGGTGTGTGGACGGTGGCCGGCGACGTCCACCTCGACGAGGTGGAACGTGCTCTGGACCGCGAACTTCCGGAGGGTGACATCGAGACCATCGCCGGACTGGCCATAAGCGTCCACGGATCGCTTCCCGAGGTCGGCGACGTCATCGAACTGGAGCTGCCCATCGACCCCGGTGACCTCGCGACCGACGCCGAACCGCCCCGACGGTTCCTCGTCATGAGGATTCAGGAGATCGACAACCACGTGCCGTCGTCGGTCACGCTCGAGGTCGTCGAGCGTGGCGGGAAGGCCGGAGGCCGGCCTGAATCAGACACGGCCTCGAATGATTCGACCGCGGTCGAGACGGAGAGCGCGCTGTGAGCAACCCCCTGGTGTTCCTCGTCGTCACCGTCGGCCTGATCGCGCTCAGCGCCTTCTTCGTCGCCGTCGAGTTCGCGCTCCTCGCCGCCAAGCGGCACCGGCTCGAGGACGCGGCGGCCGATTCGCGGTCGGCGCGCGCCGCGCTCCGCAGTTCCACCGAGCTCACGGTGCTGCTCGCCGGCTCGCAGCTGGGTATCACGTTGTGCACGTTGGCACTCGGTGCGTTCACCAAGCCCGCCGTGCACTACTGGCTCCGGCCGCTGTTCGAGTCACTCGGTCTGCCCTACTGGGCATCCGACGTGCTCGGCTTCGTCCTGGCCCTGATCATCGTGACCTTCCTGCACCTGGTCGTCGGCGAGATGGCGCCGAAGTCGTGGGCCATCGCGCATCCCGAGAAGTCGGCGACGATGCTCGCGATCCCGATGCGTGTCTTCATGTTCTTCACCCGCCCGATCCTGGTGTCGCTCAACGGGATGGCGAATGCACTGCTGCGCCGGGCCGGTGTGGAGCCGGCCGATCAGGTGATGTCGGGCCAGAACCCGGACGATCTCGAGCAGCTGGTCGCGCACTCGGTGAGTGTCGGATCGCTGGACAAGGGCTACTCGGATCAGCTCTCGAGTGCGCTGGAACTGCAGAAGCTCACGGTGGCGGACCTCGTGCGCATCGATTCCGAGCCCACCGCGGTGGCGACGACGGCGACGGTCGCCGACGTGCGGGCGGCGTCGCTGCGCACGGGCCATCTGCGCATCCTGGTGCGAGACGGCGCCGACGTGATCGGTCTGGTCCACGTGCGGGACACGTTGCAGGCGGAGGACTCCCGCTCGGTGGACGACTTCGTGCGACCGGCCTTCGAGCTCGACGCCGCCGCGCCCGTGTACGTCGCGCTCGCGGAGATGCGGGAGACCCGCAACCATCTCGCGGTGGTGCGCGACGGCGGTGCGGTGGTCGGTGTCATCACCATGTCGGACGTGCTCGTCCGGTTGCTGCCCAGCGCGGACCCGCTGCTCGCGTGATCAGGCCGTGGTCGCCAGTGCGGCGGCCACGCCGAACGCCGCGGCCATCGCCGCGGTCTCGACGACGGCACGCCGCGTCGAGACCGTGGCGTGCGTGGTGTGGGCACCGATGACGCTCACCCACGTGCGCCGTCGCCACCACCCGCCGATCACCAGGGCGACCAGCAGGACCGACTTGAGCAGGATCAGCCGCCCGTAGTCGGTGTCGACCAGGGCGGTCACCGAGGTGAGCCGCACGGCGGCGTTGACGACACCGGTGACGGCGACGGCGACCACACACCACAGCGCGGCCGCCGAGTAGCGCGGGAGCAGATCCGCCCAGGCGGTCCGTGACCGCAGGGTCACCGCCATCGCGACCAGCAGCCCGAGCCACACCGATGCCGCCACCACGTGCACGGCGACGAGCAGCGCGCCGACGGCGTGCTGCGCCATGTGGCCGGTCATGGGGCGAGCGATGAGGGCGACGGCGGTGGGTACGACGACGACGATGCCGGAGACTTCCAGATCGGTGCGGAGGGCAGTGGCCGCCAGCACGGCCATCGCGAGCGCGACGACCACGACCGCGGAGCCGATCCGGCCGTTCGCGATGTTCTGGACGTAGTCGGTGAACGTGCCGAGCGACACCGCGGTGGCGCTGACGGCATCGGACCGCGCAGCCCCCAACACCAGCAGCGTGACCTCGGAGACTGCCCAGCACGCGGCCGCGACGAGGGCGCCGCGCCACGCGAGGTGGTCGTCGACGTGCCGGGAATCGCGGGCCCACAGGATCAGCAGACCGAACCCGAGCACCACGGCACCGGCGACGTCGGCACCGGTCCGCACGAGGGAGTCGAGCGGAAGGTCGGAGGGCGCCAGTACGAGGGCGGCGATCACTCCGAGCAGTGCGGCCGGAACGACGGCGAGCGGTGACCACCGCGCCGTCGTCGTTCCGGCCACGACTCAGTTCTTCTTCCGCAGAGCGAACGCGAGACCGCCGAGGAACACCACCGCGGCGGCGACCAGGAACGGCCAGAGCGGCACACCGCCCCCCGACTCGGTCGAGGACGCGCCGGCGTCGGCCGCGGGACCGGGGGTCCCGGTGCCGGCCGTCGTCAGCTCGAATGTCCGCGTACCGCTCACGGGGTGGCCGTCGGCTGACGTGACGCGGAACGCGATGGTGTACGTGCCCGTCGGCCCGAGCTCTCGGAGGTCCACCGCGACGGTGGAACCCGACACCCGCGGGTCACCGTCGGACCAGAGGTTGCCGTCGGGACCGACGACGGTCAGCGAGGCGAACTGCGACTGCACGGCCTCGTTGAACGTCACCGTCGCCTCCGCCGGACCCTGATCGACGGAACTCTCGTTCTCGGGGGAGCTGGACACCACCACCGAGTGCGCGGACGCCGTCGAGGTGCCGAGCAGCAGCGCCGCGGCGAGGGCGAGCAGCAGAGCGAGGAACCGGCTCACGAGCGTCGACTCCGCACCGTGGCGCCGATCCCGAGTGCGGCACCGAGTGCTCCGAGAACCAGGCCGATCCCGCCGAGCCACCGGGCCGTGGTGTCGGACGACGACGCGGCGGCCTCGGTGGTCGAGGACGCTGACGACACCGTGGGGCTGCTGTGATGATCGCCGCTGCTCGCCGCGAGTTCCAGTGTGGGAGCCGGCAGTTCCGGCTCGGTACCGTCCTCCGGTGTCGGCTGGTCCCAGTTCACGACCTCGCCGTCACTGTAGGTCTGGCGGGCCGGGAAGGACACGCTCTCCTCCTCCGGCAGGGGGCCGGCCGAGAGCTGGAACTGCTCGAACTGTCCGGGCCCGACACCGGGGTTGCCGGGATCCGCCGTCCAGGTGACCGAGGTGGCCAGTTCGTCCGCCGAGCGTTCGACGACGGCCGTCCATCCGGGCATGGGCTGCGTGCGGGCCGAGGTGAGGCCGGGCAGCTGGACGGTGACGGAGGTGGTGGACGCCGCCTCCGACTCGGTCGGCACCCGGAAGGTGAGAACGCCGTATCCGCCCTGTGCCGCGTCCGGAGCGGACACGACGACGTGGGCGGACGCCAGTCCTGCGGAGGCGAGGAGGGCGGCGGCGGTGAGGACACTCGTGCCCAGGGCACGCGTGGAGAAGCTGGTCATGACAGATGTCTTCCGTTCAGGTGAGGGAGTACCGCGGTGTGAGTGGCTGCACGAGCACCTGCGGTGGTCCTCTCCTGGAGACGGCGGACAGAACGGGTACGGGAACCGGCCGATCGAGCGGCGCGGTGGCGGTGACGGATCGGGGGCGACGCGGCGGCGAGAACGTGAGCCGCGGTGCGCGCAGCACCGACGTGATCGCGGCGAACAGCCGCTCCGACGAGGCGACCAGGACTGCGCCGACACCGACGGCGACGGCGTGCGCCGCGAGCATCGACGCGTCGAGCGGGTGGGCGTGTTCCGCGACGGCGGCCAGTGCTTCGTGCGCGACGACCTGTCCTCCCACGAGCCACAGGAGGATCGGGAGGGGGCCGGTCCGGGCGGTCCCGACACCGGCGGCGAGCACGCCCGCACCGATCGCGACGGCGAGCAGCAGGGAGAGAGCGGACGAGGTGGGCACGCCACCACCGCCGACACCGTGCGCGGCGACGGCGAGCGTGGCCGTGAGTGCTCCCACGGCACCACCACGCCACACGCGCGTGCGCTCGGTCCCCATCGTCGACTCAGGCAGGGATCAGCGCACGCCGAGGCGCGCGAGGATGTCGGCCTCGATGCCGTCGAGCTCGTCGGAGATGGCGCCGTGAGCCAGCTTGCGGCGCGACGGCGGCATCTGCTCGGCGGCGTGCACCGCGGTGGTGAGCTCGGTCAGGCGCGACCGGATCGCGTCGGCGAAGGCGCCCGTCTCGGCGTCCTGGTGCGACGCGGCGACCTCGGCGACGGAACGCTCGGCACCGACGATGCGAGCGCTGAGCTTCGCACCGTGTCCGGTGTACTGGCCGAGCTCCTTCACGTCGACGCCGATGCGGCCGGCCCGGTACTGGTCGAGCTGACCCCGCAGGAGGGTCGCCGCGCGGTACGCGATCGGCACGAGGACGGGGGCCAGGACGCGACCGATGCCGACGTACTTGCGCACCTTCGCCGCGTTGATCTTGCCTTCGCGCGCGGCCTTCTCCCGTGCGGCCAGGGTCCTGATGTGCGCCTGATCCACCTTCTGTTGGCTGGTCAGCGCCTTGGCGTCGTTCTTCGCCAGCTTCTTCAGATGCTTGCGCTCGTTCCGGGCGGTGTACTTCGCCTCGAGGCCCGCCTTGTGGCGCAGGGCCTTGGCCTCGGCCTTCCGGGTCGCACGGCGAGAACGCTTCTTGCGCAGAGCCATGGTGTACGTGCCCCTATCGTGTCCGACTACGTCGCCAGAACGCTCCGACCGGATGACCGACGAGCGCCTGAATGCCTGCCGCCAGCCTATCGGTCCGCTCCGGGTGCGCTGCATCCGCGTGAGGTGTCGGCCCGTGGATCTACGCTGCGAGAATGTCCCACGTCGTGCCGCCCCCCGCTCCGGCGTCCGGCCCCTCCGTGCTGATCGACGCGTCGTCGCTCACCCGGTGCCGCCACCGCGTGTATCTCGACACCGCCTACCGCTCTCTGCTCGTCGACACCGCGGAGGACGCGGGGGTGCAGATGCGCCGGGAGGCGGCCGCCGCGTACCGAGCCGAGATCCGGGACACCCTGGTCGCCGCGGATCCGCAGTCGTGGGTGGTGGTCTCCCCGTCGATGTCCCGCTCGATGCAGGTCCGCGCCACCCGCGCGGCGTGCGAGTCCGGTGTCGAGCGCATCTGGAACGCGACCTTCGCCGACGACGAGGACGCCGGTCGGCGTGGCCGGTGCGACATGCTGGTGCGCGATCCGGACGGCGGGTACATCCCGGTACTGGTGGTCAACCACAAGGTCACCGATCCGGGAAGCGGCGCGGTGACCACGCCGTTCACGTCGTGGGCCCCCGCTCTCGATCCCACGCGCAAGGTGCGACCGCAGTTACGGGACCAGTTGGCGGCCGTGCACGTGCATCGGCTCCTGGGCCGCATCGGTCAGGCCGGTGTGTCGGCGCGAGCCGGTGTCATCGGCTTCGGTGCCGAGGTGATGCTCGTGCACGATCTGACGGCGGTCGAGGCGGAGTACGACACGCGCTTCGGTGACCGACTGGCCATCGCGTCGGGCTCGGTCGTCACGTCGCCGTCGAAGGTGTCGGAATGTCGGTCCTGTCCGTGGTGGTCCGAGTGCGGGGAGACCCTGCGCCGCACGCGGGACGTCTCGCTGGTGGCGGCGGGGTCGCGAGCGGACGCCCTGCGGTCCGCGGGCATCGTCACCATCGACGACCTGGCGGACTGGACGGGCGGCGTGCCCGACGAGTGGCCGCACGGCGACTTCGACGAGACGGTCGTCATCGCCCGTGCATGGATCGCCGACCTGCCTCTCGTCCGGCGCCGCGACACCGTGACGGTCCAGCGGGCGGACGTAGAGGTGGACGTCGACATGGAGAGCTACCAGGAGCACGGCGCCTACATGTGGGGAACGCTCCTCGACCGGCGGGACGGTGCCGAGCCGCAGTACCGCGCCTTCGTGACGTGGGAACCGGTTCCCACGATGGACGAGGCGCGCTCGTTCGGCGAGTTCTGGTCCTGGATGCAGGGCGTGCGTGCGGACGCGCATGCGGAGGGCCTGACGTTCGCGGCCTACTGCTACTCGCGCGCCGCCGAGGACAAGTGGCTGCTGGGATCCGCGCGCCGGTTCGCCGGCATGCCCGGTGTCCCCACCGAGGCCGAGGTGCGGGAGTTCATCGACGGGCCGGACTGGGTCGACATCTACATCGCGGTGTCCCAGAACTTCGTGTGTCCGTCGGGAAAGGGCCTCAAGAAGGTCGCACCGGTCGCGGGCTTCCACTGGCGGGACGACGAGGCGGGCGGCGAGGCGTCGATGGCTTGGTACCGCCGCGCGGTGGGATACGACGGAGACGTCGACGCGTCGCAACGCACGCGGTTGCTCGAGTACAACGAGGACGACGTGCAGGCCACCCGCGCGCTGCGGGTCTGGATGGACGGGGCGGCCGCGCGGGAGATTCCGACTGCGGACGAGCTCAGCGGGAGTTCCTCTGTGACGAAGTGACACGCTCGCCCCGTCGTGTAACGAAGTGAAACGCTCGCCATCGCTACCAGTCGGGGGTTGGCAGCGACGACGAGCGTCTCGAGATGTGATTCGTCCCAGTACCCGGTGTGGATGGGTGGTGACGAAGAACTTTTTTCGAGCAGTTACCGCGGTGCCATCCGGAGTGCGCCGTCCATGCGGATGGTCTCGCCGTTGAGGTAGTCGTGCTCGACGATCATCTGTGCGAGCTGCGCGTACTCGGTGGGCTGAGCGAGTCGGGACGGGAACGGGACGCCCGCCTCGAGGCCGGCGCGGTACTCCGGGGTGACGCCGGCGAGCATCGGGGTGTCGACGATGCCGGGGGCGATGGTGTTGACGCGGATGCCCACCTGGGCGAGGTCGCGCGCCGCGGGGACGGTCATGCCGTGCACGCCGCCCTTGGAGGCGGAGTAGGCGATCTGACCGATCTGGCCTTCGAACGCGGCCACCGACGCGGTGTTGATGATGACGCCGCGCTGTCCGGCCTCGTCGACGGTCGGCAGCGTCTGCATGTGATCGGCCGCCAGACGCATGACGTTGAAGGTGCCGAGCAGGTTGATGGTGATGACCGTGCGGAAGAGCTCGAG
Organism: Rhodococcus sp. MEB041; assembly: GCF_030208955.1. Taxonomy (NCBI): domain Bacteria; kingdom Bacillati; phylum Actinomycetota; class Actinomycetes; order Mycobacteriales; family Nocardiaceae; genus Rhodococcus; species Rhodococcus sp. MEB041. The sequence goes on along the minus strand of NZ_JARVSZ010000003.1, from coordinate 24,441 downwards.
ATCGTGCACGCCCTTCTTGGACAGGATGCGTCCCGCCCAGCCCACGCCGGCGCAGTTCACGACGATGCGCAGCGGGACGCCGGCCTCGCCGATCTGTGCGAGGGCGGCCCGTACCTCCTCGTCGCTGGTGACGTCGGCGGCGATGAGCGTCACGCCGTCCGGTACGGAGTCACCGGCCTTGTCGATGGACTGCTGCAGGTCGAGGCCGAAGACGGTGACGCCGTTGTCGGCGAACCGCTTCGCCGTGGCCGCGCCGAGCCCCGATGCGCCGCCGGTGACCAATGCCGCTGTTCCCGCGATCTCCACTGCCGTGTCCTCTCGTCGGACGGCCGACTCGGTTACCGGCCGCTCACTGAAACGAACCCTAGTCGGTGGGTGCAGACTCGGGACATGACGTTCCCCGGTTCGGCAGACGAGGTCCATGTCCGGCGTTGTGTCGCGCTCGCGCGCGAGGCACTCGACGCCGGTGACGAGCCGTTCGGGTCGGTGTTGGTCGACGCGGACGGTCAGGTGCTCTTCGAGGACCGCAATCGCGTGGGCGGCGGGGACTCGACGCGCCATCCCGAGTTCGCGATCGTGGAGTGGGCCGTGCGGAACCTGACGGCCGACGAGCGCGCCCGGACCACGGTGTACACATCGGGGGAGCACTGCCCGATGTGTTCGGCGGCGCACGCGTGGGTGGGGCTCGGCGACATCGTCGTCGCGGTGACGAGTGCTCAGCTCACCGCGTGGCGGTCGGAGTGGGGTCTGGAGCCGGGCCCTGTCGCCGCGCTGCCCATCGGCGACGTGGCGCCGCGGATCCGGGTGCGGGGGCCCGTACCGGAGGTCAGCGCGGAGATGCGGTCACTTCATCGTCGGAATGCCGGTCTGCCGTCGGACGAGTGAGAGTCCAGCTCGTCGCCGCGATACCGAGGGCGAGGACCACGGCTGCGGCGATCAGTCCGACGGGTGTGCCGGGAAGCAGCCCCTCGAGGATCAGCCACACGCCGAAGACGAAGAACAGGGTCGCGGCACCGAGGGTGATGAGCCGCTCGGGCAGGTGCTTGCCCAGGGTCGCGCCGATGACGATGGCCAGAGCGTCGGCGGCGACCATGCCCAGCGTCGAGCCGATCCACACGCCGACCCAGTCGTTGTCGGAGGCGAGCGTGACGGTGGCCAACATCGTCTTGTCGCCGAGCTCGGCGAGGAAGAAGGCGGACGCGACGGCGATGAAGGCGGACTTCGTCACCCGGTCGGCCTTCGTCTTCTCCTCGTCGTCGAGCGAATCGCCGCGCAGCGTCCACAGGCCGAAGACCAGGAACGCGACGCCGCCGACGATGCCGATCAGGTGCGTGGGCAGCGCGACACCGAGGTAGTGGCCCACGGCGACGGAGACGAGGTGGACGAGCGTCGTGGCGACCGTGATGCCGCCGATGACGACCCACCAGCGGTACTTCAGGGCGAACGTCATGGCCATCAGCTGGGATTTGTCACCGAGTTCGGCGACGAAGATGACTCCGAAGCTGAGCAGCAGGGCGGCGAGCACGTCGAACCTCCAGGACAGGGCGCGTCGGCCGACACGAGGGGAGAACCTGGCCGACGCTCGGTGCAGCGCACCGTGCGGTCATCGGGACCGGTGCGGGAAGGCCGGAGGCCGGCCGGTCGACGAAAGGTCTCGCCCACCCGCTGCCACGTGGGTGGCAGCTCGGTTCACCGAGCCGGGAGCGCTCCGGCGAACCGGTGCGCGCCAGTATGTCGACTGGATGATCGGGGGCTACTCCCCTTCGCTGATCTCCACGCTAAAGCCCTGGTCAGGCTTCTGCAACTTCGACAAACCTGTTCGGCTACCCGAAATTTGTCGTGTCATGCAGCGAGCAACATCGCGAGGACGGCCGTATCGGGATGGCTGATGGGATCGAGGCCCACACGGCTGATCATCGACGTCACGGTGCCGTCCGCCTCGGCCTCGACCCAGGCGGCACGATGGTCCAGCCCGAGGTGCGGCAGACCCGGCAACAGCACGCACCCCGACGCGGCCCCCGCGCACTCCGGCAGCGTCGGCATCGTCTCCGACGGCGGATGCAGCATCATCAGCGCGGCCGGCTGATGCAGCGCGAATCGCTCGGGGGTCACCGCGTGGTCCCCGATGACGGGGCCCTCGGACAACACGATGCCCACGGTCCCCTCGTGTGGGTCGTCGGGCAGTTCCTCGCGGACACAGAAGACGGTGCTGGTGTCCAGCAGGCCGGGGGTCGACGCGACCCGCACCGTGAAGGCGAGAAGCTGCGCCCATTCCTTCGTCGTGTCGGGCCACCGGCCGGAGATGACGAAGCCGCGGAGGGTTCCCGAGGCGTGGAACGGGGCCACACCGATGATGCGACGATCGGGACTGGTCATGACGTTCTCCTCGCACTGGCCGGCATCGAGCGGGACGGCCTGCGCGGAACGTGCGCGGACCATCGGCACACAACGTCGGGTAGAGGAAGAGAACACCACCATCGCGCTGGCACACAAGTGCTCACGAGTGCCAGATGTGGCGGGTGAGACGACGAATGCCGCGCCCTCGTGGGACGCGGCATTCGCGGTACGACTGTGCGGCGGGACTACGGGAAGATGAGACCCGAGGTCTGCGACGTGGCTGCGGCGAAGCGCTGCTGCACGTCGGCCCAGTTGACGACGTTCCAGAACGCCTTCACGTAGTCGGCCTTGACGTTCTTGTACTGCAGGTAGAAGGCGTGCTCCCACATGTCGACCTGCAGCAGGGGAATGATGCCGAGCGGCACGTTCGCCTGCTGGTCGTACAGCTGGAACGTGAGGAGCTTCTTGCCCAGCGTGTCGTAGCCGAGCACTGCCCAGCCGGAGCCCTGCAGACCGTTGGCCGCGGCGGTGAACTGCGCGCGGAACTTGTCGAACGAGCCGAAGTGGTCGTCCAGTGCGGCCGCGAGCTCGCCCTCGGGCTTGTCTCCACCGTTGGGGGAGAGGTTCTTCCACCAGATGGAGTGGTTCACGTGGCCACCGAGGTGGAACGCGAGGTTCTTCTCCTGCAGGAAGATCGAGCCGTGATCGTCCTTGTCACGGGCGTCGGCCAGCTTCTCCAGTGCGGTGTTCACGCCGGCGACGTAGGTGGCGTGGTGCTTGGAGTGATGCAGCTCGTTGATCTCCCCGGAGATGTGGGGCTCGAGAGCTGCATAGTCGTAGTCGAGGTCGGGCAGTGTGTACTCGGACACGTGTTTCCCTTCTCTTGCATCTGTTGTAGCTGACTGCTGGCGTTACCCAGCCAACGTCATTCGTACACCTCGCGCAAGAGTTCGACGCAGTCGGAGTGCAGCGCAGACGCACCGATGCGGACCGTGGTCCCCTTGCCCGCGCGCAGCGATGACGTGGGCGAACTCGACCGACAGGTGAACGGAACCTTAAGATCGAGGGTGATGACCTCCTCGACGCCCGACTCGGACGGTGGGGTGGTCTCCGTCCGTACGGCGGCCGATCCGCCGCGGATCCGGTTCGGCGGAGTCGACATCCTGCGTGCGCTGGCGGTCCTGACCGTCGTGTACTCGCACATCTCGTACTTCCTGGTCGATGATCTCGGAACACCGTGGTGGCTCATCGACGTCGTCACCCTCGTGTTCGTCGAGCACGGCGGTCTGAACCACCATCTCTCGTTCGTGGGCGTCGCGTTCTTCATGATCCTCACCGGACTGGTCGCGACCGCGTCCGTCGTCCGCAACTCGCCGCGCGCCTTCCTCGTGGGGCGGGCAGCGCGGTTGCTCCCGGTGTTCTGGCTGTCGGTCCTCGCCGCGATCGTGCTGGTTCGCCTCGGGGTGAACGGGATGTTCTCGCAGACCGTGGGCATCAGCAACGCCGAGGCCGCCATGAGCTTCGTGCTCGGCGGCTTCTTCGTGCGCCCGGAGGTCGTGGTCCTCGGGGTCACCTGGACGCTCGTGGTCCAGGGGGTCTTCTACGTGTACGCGGTGAGCATGCGCCGGGTGCTCGCGTCCCGCCCCGTGCTGGTTCCGATCGTCGGTGCGGCCGTGTGCTGGCTGATCCTGCTCTACACCGATCTGGTGCCGTACGAGTACACGATCCCCATGGTCGACAAGGTCGCGGCGACGTTGCCCACCGTCTTCCTGGGCCAGATCGTGTACCTCGCGTTCGCCCGGCTGGCGTCGTGGCGGGCCCTTCTTCTCGCGGGTCTCGCCCAGTTCGCCGTCATCCGGTACGCGACGACGGTGGACGCCTTCCACGTCGGTCAACAGGGTCACCTGTGGACGGTGCTGGTGCTCGTCGTCGCGGTGGTGCTGGTGGCTCCCACCGACACCGCGTTCGGCCGCTCGCGCGTGATCCACTGGCTCGCGACGCGCAGCTACACGATCTACCTGGTCCACACTCTGGTGCTCTACCGCATCTACTCGCTCGTCGAGCCGCATCTCGGTGCGACCGTCGCGGTGCTCGTCTTCGCGCTGATCACCGGTGTGCTCTCGGATCTGGTGTATCGCTACGTCGAGACGCCGGCGGCACGGTGGATCGCCCGCCACTGGTCGGGGCATCCGCGGACGCCTGCCCCGACCGCGAACGAGCCGACCTCGAGTGACCCGACCTCCGGCCCTCAGGCCAGCTGACGCATCACCTCGGCGGCGACCAGCTCGATGTGGTCGAGATCGGACAGGTCCAGCATCTGCAGGTAGAACCGGGTGGATCCGAGCTCGGCGTACGTTCCGAGCTTGTCGACGATCTCGGCAGGCGTCCCTGCCGCGCCGTTTGCCCGGAGCTCCTCCACGTCCCGTCCGATCGCGGCGGCGCGGCGGGCGATCTCGTCCTCGGTGGTGCCGCAGCACAGCACCAGCGCGTTGGAGAACGTCATCGACGACGGATCACGGCCGATGTCGGAGCACGCTGCGCGCACCCGGTCGAACTGTGTCGCCGTCGCGTCGGTGTCCGCGAACGGGAGATTGAACTCCGTCGCGTGACGCGCGGCGAGTTCCGGCGTCCGCTTCTTCCCCATGCCGCCGATGATGATGGGCGGCGGACTCTGCACCGGCTTCGGCAGAGCGGGTGAGTCGGTCACGGTGAAGTGGTCGCCCTGGTACGAGAACGTCTCACCCGCGGGAGTGCCCCACAGACCGGTGACGATCGCGAGGGTCTCCTCGAAGCGATCGAAGCGCGTGCCCACCGACGGGAACGGGATCGCGTACGCCGCGTGCTCCTCTGCGTACCAGCCTGCTCCGAGCCCCAGTTCGACGCGGCCGGCGCTCATCGCGTCGACCTGCGCGACCGAGATCGCCAGGGGACCCGGGTACCGGAAGGTGGCCGAGGTGACGAGGGTGCCGAGGCGGATCGTGGAGGTCTCCCGGGCGATGCCGGCCAGGGTGATCCAGGCGTCCGTGGGTCCGGGGAGACCGTCCGTGCTCATCGCCAGGTAGTGGTCGGAGCGGAAGAAGGCGTCGTACCCGAAGTCCTCGGCGGCGCGCGCCACGCGGACCAGGTCGTCGTAGGTCGCGCCCTGCTGCGGTTCGGTGAAGATTCTGAGGTCCATGGTTCGACAGTAGAAGGGCGTGCCGGAGTCGGGGAGCGACCGTGGGTGCGACACACGCGGAGAAAACGGGATCGAGTCCCGTTTCTGTGGATGTTTCTGTGGATGATGGGGATGGTGATTGTCGATCAGCAACCTCCGTAGGAAGTCGAAGATGCCGATCGACAATACTGCTCCCCATGGACTTCACCGCCGAGGCCGAACTGTCCGCCGCGCTCGACGACCTGCACGCAGCGGAGATCGACTCCCTGGCCTCGGCGGTCGCGCCGTTTCGCGGACGCCTCACCCGGAGCCATCTCGGCCGCGCGCGCCTGGTGGTCACACTCTCGGCAGACGGCCTGCCGCAGGCCGTCACCCTCGCCTCGGCTCTGCTGCGAGATCTCGCCGGTGGTCGCGACCTCGTGTCGCTGTCCGTCCGCTCGGCACGAGACCACGAGTCGGTGTCCGGACTGCCGCCCACCGACGGGTGGTCGTCGGTGTCCGAGGTGGCGGCGGAGCGGGCGATCTCCCGACAGGCCGTGCTCGCGCAGATCGCGGCGGGCACCCTGCCCGCGGCGAAGGTGGGGACCACGTGGGTGGTGGCCCGCGGCGCACGACGGTTCGAGAGCGGGCGGTTCGAGAGCGGCTGGTGATCGACGGTGGCACCGGGGCGAGGGGCGTGACAGGATCGAGTGCGTGAGCTTCGGATCCGTACCGTCCGTGTCCGTCTCCGACGTCCCGGAGCCCGGTCCCAGCGCCGCCCTGCTCGACGTCCGTGAGGACGACGAGTGGACCGCCGGGCACGCTCCCGGCGCGCTGCACGTCCCGATGGGCGACGTCCCGTCGCGGATGGCCGACATCAGCGTGGACGGCACCCTCTACGTGGTGTGCCGCCAGGGTGGGCGTTCGGCCCGCGTCGTCGAGTACCTGCAGCACGCGGGAGTCGACGCGGTGAACGTGGACGGCGGCATGGTGGCGTGGCAGCAGGCCGGCCTCCCGGTCGTCGACGACGCCGGTCGCCCGGCCACCGTGTACTGACGCCGTGACCGCTCCTCGGCCGGTGGCCTGGTTCCAGATCTGTGCGCGCTGCACACGGCGCATCGACGTGGGGCCGTCGCCGCGGCAGTGGTGTCCCGTCTGCCACGGGGTCCTGCTCTCCCCGGTGCCGGTCGGGCAGTCGACTGCCCCGGTCGGGCAGTGGCCCATGGCCGTCCGTCGTAACTTCCGCTGGGTGGCCTCCGCGCCCGGATCCGCGCCGCGGCGCCGTGCCCGCCGGGTGCCGACCCCCACCCCCCGTTACGACGTCATGCCCACCTGGGGTCTGCCGATCGCGCCGCGCCCGCACCCGAGTGCGCCGGAGAGCGCCACGGACCGGCTGGCCCGGCGCTCGACCTCCCTGCTCACGGCGACCGTCGCCCTGTTCGTCGCGGCGGCCGTCGCCGAGCTGGCCCGGTACGTCGTGCTGCTCGTCAGTCGCGACCGACTGATGCCCGCCGCGGTCCTCGCACTGTCGGACGCCGCCGTGTGGTGCCTGTCGTTCCTGTCCCTCGGAGTCGGTCTGGTCGCCGCGGTGGCGACGGTCGCCCGCGTGGTCCGGTTGCGCCGGAGCGCCTACGCCCGTCACGGACTCACCGATCCGCGGCGCACGCGGACCCTGTACCTCGGATCGCTGCTGCCGATCGTCACCCTGCTGTTGCCCGGGGTCTTCCTCACGGAGCTGGTCTGCACGAGCGAGCACCGGCTCCGACTCGAGCGTCTGGTGCCGTGGTGGTGGGCGGCCTGGGTCGGCAACTGGCTGCTGATCGCGGCAACTGTCGCGTGGCGCACCGTCGACGGCATCCAGGCGCAGGCGAACGGTGTGGTCCTCACCGCGATCACCGACCTGGTCGCCGCGGGGGTGGCCGCCCTCACGCTCACCGTGATCCGCCGAGCCGACGGCCGCACCGTGCGCGGCGACACCCGCACCCTCACGCGATGGACGGTCCTGCCGACCACCCCCGTGTCCGACACGACCCCGGCCCCGGAGGACACCGCACCCGACCAGCTCGCCGACGTCCGATGATCTACTCCGCACACGAGGCCACACCCCTCGTCGTCGCGCATCGTGGCTCGTCGGGAACGCGGCCGGAACACACACTGGTGGCGTACGAACAGGCACTGCGCGAGGGGGCCGACGGCGTCGAGTGCGACGTGCGGCTCACGCGCGACGGCCGGGTGGTGTGCGTCCACGACCGACGGATCGACCGGACGTCGTCGGGAACCGGGATCGTCAGTGCCCTCACCTACGAGGCACTGTCCGGCCACGACTACGGGACAGCCGACGATCCGGCGAACGTGCTGCTGCTGAGCGACCTCATCGACATGGTCTTGGCGTGGAAGGCGAAGCCCGCCAAGATCTTCATCGAGACCAAGCACCCGGTGCGCTACGGAGGCCTGATCGAGAACGCCGTGCTGGCGGAACTGCACCGCTTCGGCATCGGCCGACCCGGGTCGGCGTCCCTGTCCCGCGCCGTCGTGATGTCGTTCGCGCCCTCGGCGGTGTGGCGGGTGCGGCGATCGGCTCCGATGCTGCCGACCGTGCTGCTCGGCACCGCGTCGCGCTACATCGGCGGCGGCGCCGCGACCACGGTGGGCGCCACGGCGGTCGGGCCCTCGATCAAGACGTTGCGTGATCATCCGAACCTGGTCGATCACGCCGCGGCGGCCGGTCGAGCGACGTACTGCTGGACCGTGAACACCGAGGAGGACGTGCATCTGTGCCACGACCTCGGGGTGCGCTGGCTCGCCACCGATCATCCGGGTCGGGCGCTCGCGTGGTTGGACGACAGCATCACCCGGTAGGTTCGACGCTCGTGGGTAAGAAGAGCAAGAGAAACAGCGGACCGAAGCCCGACAGTCGACGCGCGGAGCTGCTGGAGCAGCGCAGAGCCGAGCGTGAGGCGCTGTCGTCCGCGCCGGTGCGGCCGTTCGAGGGCCTCGCCTTCGAGTGCGACATCGTGGCGATGCGCGAGTTCGTCGCCTCCGCGTCGGCATCCCTCCCGGTGACGGGAAGCGACCGTCCCTTCACCCTCGCGACCGTGCTCCCCGGTGCCGTCGCCGCACTCGTGCGTGACGACGAGCAGAAGAACGCGTTCGTCGCGATGCAGGTCCAGACCTTCTCGGAGGATCTGTCGGCCGACCTCGCCGCCTCCGTCGTGTGGGCCTCCTCGGCGACGCCCGGAACCTCGACGGCGGCGTCGAACCCGTCCGCCGAGACGCCCGCACTCAAGGAACTCGTGGACGCGACGTCGCCCCTGGACATCACCGTCCACAAGGACTTCTCGTGGTGGATCCCGGAGGGCGCGGGAGCGGACCCGGAGGTCGACGCCACCATCGAGCGCGCCAACGGTGCGATCCTCCCGTCCGCCCGCATCACGGCCGACGGTGTGTCCGCGGCCTGGTGGGTCGACGCCGGCGACAAGGCGCACATCCGCTGGGTCCGCCCCGAGGACGAGGATCAGTTGATGATCGCGCTGGCTCGCCTGCAGTCGGTGGGTGAACTGCATGTGGGGGAGGGATCGCGCTTCGCCGGCTCGTTCCGTACCCACGGCCTGCTCGTGCCCGTCTTCGACCTCGATCCCGAGGTTCATCCCGACGAATGGGCAACGGGCACAGCGGCTCTCGGCCGCAGGCTCGACGAGACCCTGGCCGACACCAGCGAGCTCACCTCCGAGCAGCGGCGCGCCCGTGACGGCCTGCGCAGCCGCCAGGTCACCCTGCGCTGACGATCAGGCGAGTCCCCCGGCGGCCCTCGGCGCGTTGCCGCCGCCGCGGGACTCGCTCGTCATCTCGCGGGCGATGAAGTCCTCGATGTGGAAGAGGTTCTCGCCGGCACGGTCGACGATGGTGAGCAGCGTCGTCATCGACGCCACCTCTTCGATCTGCTCGGCGAGGAACCACTGCATGAACTGCTCGCCCAGGTAGTCGCCGGTGTCGCGGGCGGTGCGTGCCAGCGTCGTGATCTGCTCGGTGACCTTCTTCTCCTGCCGCAGCGCCAGCTCGACCGGCTCGCGCACCGACCCGAACGCGTTCACGACGTCGTCGACCCCGGGCACCCGGACCTCGAGGTCGTTGTCCAGCAGGTACTGGATCATCATCATGGCGTGGCCGCGTTCCTCGTCGGCCTGGGCGTAGAACCGTGCGGCGAGCTGCGGCAGATCCGCCCCGTCGAAGTGGACCGCGATCGCGATGTACTGCTGCGAGGCGGTGAACTCGTGTCGCACCTGCTCACGGAGGAGAAGGTGGAACGCGCTGGACTCCCTGTCGTGGAACACCCCGGAATCCCGGGCGTCGGAGGCAGCGGACACGTCGTCGAGGCTCATGACGACACACGGTACTGGGTCGAGCGTGTCCGTCGGGACGCGTCATCCGCCCCCGACGAGGTCAGGGGGCAGCTGCTGATCGGTGGCAAGGAGCTCGAAGAACCGGGACGCCCGCTCGCGGTCGGACAGCAGGACGTTGCCCGAGCCGTCGACGTCCTCGAACCCGGAGACGGGAATGGTGGTGGTGACCATCTCCCCGCGCAGCGCCCAGCCGAGGGAGGCCAGGTTCCAGATGTGGTCGCCGTCGTCGACCTGCAGCGACTTCACGACCCCCCGTACCAGCGGCACCGCTCGGAACGGGTTCAGGAAGGTGGTCGGGCTGGTCGCCTTCGAGAGCAACGACGACAGGAAAAGTCGTTGGTTGTTCATCCGATCGATGTCGGCGAGTGCCGTCGCGCGGCTGCGGACGAAGCCGAGCGCCTGCGGACCCGAGAGCTCCTGGCAGCCCGCACGCAGATCGATTCCTGCCAGGGGGTCGACGATGTCGTAGGGCACGCAGATGTCCACCCCGCCGATCGCGTCGACCATGTCGGCGAACCCGCCGAAGCCCACCTCGGCGTAGTGGTCGATGCGCAGGCCCGTCACACCCTCCACGGTCTGCACCAGCAGCGGCGCGCCGCCGAGGGAGAACGAGGCGTTGAGCTTGTCGGTGCCGTTGCCGGGAATCGGCACGTACCAGTCGCGCGGGAGGCTGACCATCGTGGTCGGGCCGCTCGCCGGCACGTGAATCAGCAGGATCGTGTCGGTCCGGCCCGCACCGATGTCCCCACCGGTCGCGAGTTCGGCCTCCTGCTCGGGAGTGAGTCCGGTACGACTGTCCGATCCGACGAGCAGCCAGTTGGTCCCCGGGGTGTCTCCCGGGCGACCCTCGTAGTTCCCGAGCGCGTCGACTCGGGACAGCGACGTGTCCGCCCAGACGGCGCCCCCGACGACGAGCAGGAGCAACACCACCAGGGCGATGCCTATGCGGCGACCCCACCGTGGCCGCCTGCGTCGACGCGTCGGCTCGGGCGGCACCTGGCGCGGCGGAACCGGGGCGGGAGCAGGGGCGCGGCCTCGATCGGCCGGCCCACGCCCGTCGTCGTACGGTCGCCGGTCGTCCCGGTACCGATCGTCACGCCGTGGCGCGTCCCGCGCCGGGGGAACCGCCGACCACGCCCGCGGATCCTGCCGGGGTGGTGGCTGCTGAGGACCCCGCTGCACACGGGTCTGGTCGGCCCACCCCGGAGGGCTGCCCGCCCGTCGCCGCACCACCGGCGGTTCCTCCGAACCCGGACGGCGAGGGGGTGGCGGTCGCCGCCGCGGGTCGTACGGAGGTTGCTGGCTCATCCGGCGACTCTAACCGGCCGACCTGTCAGCCCGGCAGCCACGAAACGTGATCCCGCAGGGCGGCGAACCCCACGAACGCCACGATGTCGATGAGGGCGTGGGCGATCACGAGGGGCCACAGTCGACCGGTGCGCTGGAAGTACCGGCCGAAGATCAGACCCATGACGAGGTTGCCGACGCCGGCCCCGAAGCCCTGGTAGAGGTGGTAGCTCCCGCGCAACACGGCCGACGCGAGCAGCGATCGGTTGTCGGTCCACCCGAGGGCGCGCAGCCGCGAGATCAGCCACGCCACCACCAGGACCTCCTCGGCGACCGAGTTGGCCACCGCGGAGAGCGTCAGCGTGATCGGGCGCCACCACACGTCGTTCAAGGTGCTCGGCAGCACCGTGACGTTGAGATCCAGTGCGACGGCGACGAGGTAGAACAGCAGGCCCGGGATGCCGATGATCGCGGCGAGCCCCACGCCGTGCAGCACGTGCGGGCGCAGGCGGGGACGTGCGAAGCCGATGGCGCGTGGCCCGATTCCGCTGCGCCACAACAGGTACAGACCGAGTGCCCCCCATGCGCAGAGCCGGACGACGCCGATCAGTTGACGGAGGAAGTCGATCGGTCCGAGAGTCGACTGCGGCACGTTGATCGCCACGGTCTGGTCCGACAGGGCGCCCTGCTCGAGCGCGCTCTCGACGAGAGAGAGAATGCTCGACAGTCCGCTGAGCCCGAACGTGAACAGCAGGACGACGACGATCTCGATCCGGATCGACCGTGGCGACTCGGTGGTGGGTGTCTTCTCCGGATGCACCCGGTCGATTGTGCCCGTGACCCGTCTCGAGGGTCGTGGTCAGTGGTGGTCGCGCGCCCGCAGGCCGTTCATGAACGGGCATCCGGCGAGCACGCGCAGCGCGCGACCGAGCTCGGTCACGTCGGACACGGGGTTCGCGAACGGCACCCGCACATCGTGGTCCTGGCCCTGCCCCTCCACCCGGATCCCGACGCCGTAGCGGTCGATGCTCAGCGGCCGGGCGCGACCGATGCGCAACGACGGTGGGAGTCGCCGCGCGATCTGCTCGACCATGTCCGAGTGCTCGCTGTCGAGGTGCTGCAGCCAGCCTCCCTCGACCTCCCAGAACGGATCGGGATCGGCGTTCATGAGGTCGCGCACCGGCACCGGCTCCGCCCCCGTTGCATCGGCCACGACGACGGACTCGAGCAGCAGACGCAGCAGGATGCCGCTGTGTCCGATGTCGAGCAGTCCGGCGTGCGGGTACTGGGAGGCGACCGCCGCGGCGACCGCGCGCTCGGCGGTGTCCGGGACGCGGCGCAGCTCACCGCTGAGCCAGACCAGCGAGCGCACGGGTTCGCGCAGGTCCAGGGGAGTGTGGTCGGTCAGTTCGAGCACGGCGGGGATCCCCGCGGAGCCGGCCTGGAAGGACACGGCCCCCACGGTGCTGTCCGCGGGCACCACCATGACGATCTCGCCTGGCGAGCGCAGGAAGTGCATGGTCGTGGCGACGGGTGCGCTGCCCTCCACCGCCAGGACGGTGTGCTCGGCACGCAGACACACGCTGCGCACCCGCTCGGCGGTGGACGGCGCGGTGGTGGTGACGACACCGTTCATGACGGCCCCCTCGGGTGGAAGTAATTAGGTAAGGGTTAGCTAACCAGCCCTCGCGCCGGTGCGCAAGACGTCGAACTAGACTCGGAGCGTGCCCACGATGCTGACCCTGGGCGTGCGCCCCCGCCGAGATCCCGAGGCCCTGTTCGCCGACCTGCTCGTCGCGACCGTCGACGACGTGGCGACGGCGGAGGCCCTCGAACCGCACCCACTCGTCGGAACGGCCTGTGTCCCACTGAGTGCGGTGGACGACTCGGCCGCCCTCGAACGGTTCCTCGTACGACTGGACGTGGCTCCGCCCGACGAGCCGCCCTCGGTGCGCGCCTACGTGGTCGAGGCGACCGCCGAGCAGCTGGGCGACGCGGTGGCGATCACGCCGGGCTCGTCCGTCGTCGTGCTCTGTCCGGACGGCGACGTCGTGGAGACGACGGCGCTCGTCGATCGGGCCGGTCGGCATCCCGGCCTGGACGCGGGGTGGTCCGAGGATCGGGTCGCCGACTTCCTCGCGGTCGTCGCGCACGCGGAACACGGGTTCTTCGCCGTCGCGACCGACACGTCCTCGGTGCTCGCCGTGCTCGCCGGAACGGTGGCCGCACTGCGCGGCGACGACGTCCGCAGGGCGCTCCGCTCCCCGGATCTGGCCACGCTGGTGGCCCTCCATCCCGACGCCGCGGCCGCGACCCGAGAGGTCCTTCTCGGTGTCCTGGTGCCGAACGCCGGGAACATCGCACACGAACTTCGCCGTCGGATCGACGAGATCACCGGCGACGCGGCGGGGGACGCGTAGCGTGACCGGGGTGCGCATCGCCTACTTCGGACCCTCGGGAACGTTCACCGAGATGGCCCTGGGGAAGCTCGAGGCGGACGGGGCGTTCGGCGCTCCCGTCGAGCGCGTGAGTGCGTCGAGCCCGCCCGCCACCCTCGAACTGGTGCGCTCCGGTGCGGCCGACGGCGCGGTGGTGCCCATCGAGAACTCGGTGCAGGGCTCGGTCCCGCCCACCCTCGACGCGCTCGCGATCGGGGACCGGCTGCAGATCCTCGCGGAGACCGAACTCGACGTGGCCTTCACCATCGTCGCTCGTCCGGGCACCGCCATGGCGGACGTCCGCACGATCCGGGCCTACCCCCACGCCGCCGCCCAGGTCCAGCAGTGGATCGCCGCCACCATGCCCGATGCTCAGGTGGAGTTCGCGTCGTCCAATGCCGGTGCGGCCGAGGACGTCGCGGCCGGACTCGCCGACGCCGCGGTGTCCACCGGTCTGGCGGGCCGACGGCACGGACTCGACGTACTGGCCGACGGCGTGGCCGACGTGGAGAACGCACGGACCCGCTTCGTGTACGTCACGCGCCCGTGCCCGCCGCCCGCGCCCACGGGTGCGGATCGCACTGCCGTGGTGCTCACTCCCGCCAACCGGCCCGGCACATTGGTGTCCGCGCTGGCCGAGTTCAGCACGCGCGACATCGATCTGACGTTCATCGAGTCTCGCCCTCTCCGTACCCATCTGGGCACCTATCGCTTCTACATCGACTGCGTCGGCCACATCGACGACGTCGCGGTGGCGGACGCCCTGCGGGTCCTGCACTCGCGAACCGACGTGCGGTTCCTCGGCTCCTGGCCCAGCGCGCACGTCGCCGCCGGCGGTCCTCGCCCCACCGACGACCGCGGCCGGGACTGGTTGGACGCGTTGCGACGGGGAGATCGGTGAGCGGCCGACTCGTCCTGGTGCGGCACGGTCAGACCCACTCGAACGTCGCTCGTCGTCTCGACACCCTGCCGCCCGGCGCGGAGCTGACCGAGCTCGGACACCGACAGGCGCAGGAGTACGCCCGGACGGTCACGCAGACGCCGGCCGCCGTGGTGTCATCCATCGCCGTCCGCGCACGTCAGACCGCGCAGTACCTGGCCGACGCGACCGGCACGCCGCTGACGGTGCGCGACGGTCTGCAGGAGACGTTCGTCGGCGACCTCGAGGACCGCAGCGCCGAGGAGGACCACGCCCGCTTCACCTCGGTGTATCGCGCCTGGCTGGACGGTGACCTCGATGCCCGCCTGCCCGGGGGCGAGTCCGGCGCCGAGGTGCTCGCCCGCTACGTGCCTGTACTGGACGAGCTCCGCGCCACCCACCTCGGCGACGATTCCGCCACCGTCCACGTGGTGAGTCACGGTGCTGCGATTCGGCTCGTCGCCGCGGTGCTGTCCGGGATCGATCGCGACTTCGCCGCCGACAACCATCTCGACAACACGGGGACCGTCGAACTGGTTCCCGCCGAGGGTGTCTCGGCCTGGGACTGCGTGCGCTGGGGCGACTACACGCCCCCGTTCGAGACGAAGGGCAGCCGCACTCCCGACGATCCGATGGGCTGAGCGGACACACGGACCAGGTGGTCGTCGAGTATCGAGCGCCGTTCCAGCGAGGTGATCAGCGAGCGGAGTGCTCCGACGGTGCGTACCGGTGTCGCGGATCGCACGGATGTGCTCGATCGTCCGGCCGGATCCTGGACCGTGGTCGCGACGACACGGCCGGAGTCGCTGTCGTACACCGCGATCGACGGGTCGACCGTGGTGGTGACACCGTGATCGTGTCGGAGTCCGACGATCTCGGTGTGGCGGGTGCAGTGCGGGACGACGTCCTCGATACCGGCCGTGAGGACGTCGGTGTACTCGGTCAGCGGATCGATCGGCGCTCCTGCGGCGTCGCCGAGCCAGGCCGCGATCAGGGCGGCCACGTCGGTGTCGACCCGCGTGATCGTCACCGATCCCTCGCTCGCGGTCATCCACACCGGATCGTCGATGTCGTTGCCGCACAGACACCCACGCCCGTTCTCGATTCCGGTGGAGTGGCCGACGATGCGGACGTCGACACTCCAGCGAGGCGCCGCCGCCGCGCGGAGCATCGCGGCCAGGGCACGGTGCGGGCGGCCGTCGGCCGCGACCAGGAGTCGATCGGCGAGGCGTCGGGCGGCACTCGCGAGCACGGTCGCGCGATCGGAGACGGTCGCGCCGGCCGGGTGCCATCCGAGAACGGCAGGGAGAGAACGTCCTCCGATCGCCCCCAGTAGGTACGTCAGTTCGTCCGTGTCGAGCGTGAGCGAACCCTCGAGCGGGACGTCCCCGCCCAGCACCGGCGCCGCGCTCATCGCCGCGCCCCGATGACGGCGGGCACGACCGGAACTCCCGCCTCCTCCTCGACGACGGCAGGTGTCCTGCGGGCGTGCACGACATCGTCGGAGCCGAGCCTGCTGTGGCCCATGGGAAGTCCCGCGCCGAACGGCGACCGGGCGTGCGCGGCGCCGGACACGGACGCGTCCTGTCCCGCTGACACCGCCGTGTCCGATCCGACGCCCGCACCGAGGAACGGTGACGGCGTCCGTGCGAACGAGCCACCGGCGGCGTGCACGGAGCCACCCTGTCCGCTGCCACCTCGCCCGCCGCCGCCACCCCACCCGGTGGCGACCATCGGAACCTGCTGCGGCACAGCGTGGGTGATCGTCGGTGCCGCACCGGCCTGCGGTGCCGACGACAGAACGGAGGACAGCGTCGACCCGGCCTGCGCGGGCATCTGCTGGATCAGCGACGCCGCCCTCGTGACGGCGGCATCGTGTCCGATGCTGTCCGTGGTGAGGGGCGACCGGTGACCCTGGTGCGCCGCCCCGTCCGAGAATCCATGCTTCTGCCGGTCGGATCCGCTGTCGTCCGACGGCGGTGTCCCGGCCTCGCCCGGCACCGGCCCGTGACCGGGGACAGCAGAGATGACCGTGGAGGTGACCGCGGTGACCGCCGTGGTGATCTGCGGGGGCATCTGCAGACCGTCGACGAGCGCGAGCGGCGCCGTCGCCGCTTCGTACGCCCCCATGACCAGGGCGGCGCGGAGATCGAGCGCGGCGTCGGCGGCATCGGCAGCCTGCGCCGCGCCGGTGAGGGCGCCGCCGGTGGCGTACGCGGTGGTGCGTCCGGCCTTCACCGCGGCGATCTCCGGCAGTGTCGGCATGACGGCGAGCGCGGTCACCACCGTCGCGGACTGGGCGGCGGCCCGAGCGGACACGGCCGCGGCGTGCTGCGCCGCTCCCGTGCCCCACGTCGCGAACGCCGTCATCCCCGCTCCGGCGGCGTCGGCGGCATCCCCGTCCCACGTGGCTGCCAGTGCGGACGCGACACCGCTGACCGTCGCGGTGGCCGCGGCGAGTGCCGTGGCCACCGCGGCCCACGCCGTGCCGGCGGCGGCCAGCGGAGCGGGGCCGGCACCCGCGAGCAGTGCGGCCGAGTTCACCGCCGCGGTACGCGGGAGCCAGAACACCCCGGTGGGCCCGGCCGTCACGCGGTGCCCGCGGTCAGGGCCGTGGAGAACGACGCGTCGACCTCGCGGTAGGCCGCCGCCTGGACTCGCAGGGCAGCCGCCGTCTCGCGGAGCTCGGTCACCGCCGCGGACGTCGAGGTGTCGAGAGACTGCGCGGTCGACCAGAAGTAGCGTGCAGCCAGCGCGGACACCTCGTCGCTGCCCGCGGGAGGAGGACGGAGCGCGACGGACGCGGAGGCGAGAGACGATGCCAGGCGCATCGCCGCGGCATCGAGTTCCGACGCGGCCGCGAGCAGCGCCTCGGGATCGACGAGTACGTGGCCGGGCATGGGGTCTCCGTTCGAGCGTCCGGTCGGATCTCGAGACTTGGACGCGCGACGGCGGGAATCGGTTCCGCGGGTGGAGAACGGAGCTCAGCCGAAGCCGAGTTCGTGCAGGCGATCGTCGTCGATGCCGAAGTGGTGCCCGATCTCGTGGGCGACGGTCACCGCGATCTCGCGTCGCGCGTCGTCCTCGTCACGGGCGATGTCGAGGATCGGCAGTCGGTAGATCGTGATGACGTCCGGCAGGTGCCCGCTGTACTCGAACCGTTCGGTCAGAGCGACGCCCTCGTACAGACCCAGGAGATCCTCGGTCGGGTGCTCGTCCTCGACCAGCACGACGACGTTGTTCATGTATGCGGCCAGCTCGTCCGGGAGAGTGTCCAGCGCATCGCCGACCGCGTTCTCGAACTCCGCTTCGGACATGCTGACCGACACGTCACGCACCGGGCAGGGGAGACGCTCCGGGGAGCGGGATCGGCAGGCTGCGGCCGTCCGGAACGGGAGGCGGCGGAACCGGCGCGGCGCCGTCGATGGTGATGTCGCCCTTCGCCGAGCCGACGATGGACGCGAACCCGCCCGACTCGACCTCCTTGCCGATGGAGCAGCTCACCTTCTTGCTGCCCGCCAACCAGCTCGAGGCGTCGACGTTGTCCCAGAACAGCGTCAACGTCTTCTCCCGGAGAACGTCCGGACCGCCCAGGTAGGCGTCCGACGCCTGGGTGCACGTGGGTTCGAGATAGCGGTCCTGGTCCTCGACGGACGGTAGTCCGCCGGGAAACTGCGCGGCGAGATCCACCACCGACACCACCTCGAAGGCGTGCGGAGCGGTGCAGTCGATCGGGTCTGTCGGCACGCCCGACTCGACGCCGACGCAACTACCGGTCTCCCAGACCATCGACTGGTCCTGGTCGGCGACGCTGCCGGTCATCACCTGCAGCGCGCTGGTCGCGCCGGTCTGTTGGATGCCGCACCGGATCGCGCGCTCGCCCGCGGCCCACCCGGCCTGGCTGGGGAACATGAGGCCGACCGAGTACTTGCCCGTGGGGTCGAAGCGGCCCCCGGTGTAGTCCTGCACCGCGGTCTCACAGTGTTCGTCGCGCAGGGAGGCGAAGCGGGCCGCGTCGGGATACGGCGATCCCGTCGCGAACTCGGCGACCGGGTACACCCCGAGGTCCACCGTCTCGGCGACCTCGAAGCGGTGCGGCTCCGCGCAACTCACCTCGGCGAGGTCCTGGCGGTCGGTGTCGGGGTCGTCGGTGGGGGTCCACTGCAGGCAGTCGCCCGCGTCGGACGAGCCGAAGGACGTCGTCGACGCGGTTCCGACGGTTCCTGCCGTGGACGGTGTGGCGAGCTTCTCGCTCCGGTCGAACCCACCGGACACACCGATGGTGACGGCGGCGGCTCCGATGGCGCCGATCGCGACCAGGGCGAGCAGCCGACGGGCGTTCGAGGCCTGGACGGTGCGGGGACCACTCTTCTCGTCCGTCGCGGTGTCGGTCTCGTCGGCCGTCGATGCCTCGGGTACCACCGCGTCGGGCGCGGACGTGTCGGATGTGGACGCGTCGGGTGTCGCGATCTCGGACGTCGGGGCGTCGTCGACCACCGGGCCGTCCTCGCCGGACGGGCTCGGGGTGGGATCTTCGGGCTTCGGAGACATCGGCTCCATCATGCCTGCCGGTAGGTTCGGACGGTATGAGTGGTGCTGATACCGAGGACACCGGGCTCGAGGCCGGGATCGAGGACCTCGCGACGCGCGTGTTCGACATGGCACGCAGCGGCGACACCGCCGCACTCACCGCGTACGTCGACGCGGGCGTGCCCGTGGATCTGACGAACGGATCCGGGGACACCCTGGTGATGCTGGCGGCCTATCACGGTCACGCCGAGAGCGTCGTGGCCCTCGCGCACCGCGGAGCCGACGTGAACCGCGCGAACGACAAGGGTCAGACCCCGCTCGCCGGTGCCGTGTTCAAGGGGGAGGACGAGGTCGTCCGGGCACTGGTCGACGCCGGAGCCGACGCCGATGCGGGGCATCCGACCGCGGTCGACGCCGCGCGCATGTTCGGCCGAGAGGACTACCTGGACGTCCTCGGACGAGGGTGACCACATCGCCCCAGTAGGCTGACGTCCCGTGATCGACCTCAGAGTTGTCCGCGAGGACCCCGACGCCGTCCGTCAGTCGCAGCGCACCCGTGGTGAGGATCCGTCCCTGGTGGACGCGTTGCTCGAGGCGGACACCGCGCGCCGGGCCGCCGTGTCGGCTGCCGACAACCTCCGTGCCGAGCACAAGGCGTTCGGTAAGAAGATCGGTAAGGCCACTCCCGACGAGCGCCCGGAACTTCTCGCGACGGCGTCCGCGCTCGCCGCACGGGTGAAGGAGGCGGAGGCCGAGCAGAATGCCGCCGACGCGGCTCTCGACACCGCACACCGTGCGATCTCCAACATCGTGCAGGAGGGCGCGCCGGCCGGCGGCGAGGACGACTTCGTCACCCTCGAGACGATCGGTGAGATCCCGACCATCGAGAATCCGAAGGACCACCTCGAGCTCGGCGAGGCTCTCGGGATCATCGACATGGAGCGCGGCGCCAAGGTGTCGGGCGCTCGGTTCTACTTTCTGACCGGCTACGGCGCACTGCTGCAGCTCGGTCTGCTGCAGCTCGCCGCCCAGAAGGCAGTGTCGAACGGGTTCACGATGGTCATCCCACCGGTGCTCGTGCGGCCGGAGATCATGGCCGGGACCGGCTTCCTGGGCGCGCACTCGTCGGAGATCTACCACTTGGGCGACGACGACCTCTACCTCGTCGGCACGTCGGAGGTGCCCCTCGCCGGCTACCACTCGGGCGAGATCCTCGATCTGAACGGCGGCCCGAAGCGCTATGCGGGATGGTCGTCGTGCTTCCGCCGCGAGGCCGGCAGCTACGGCAAGGACACCCGCGGCATCATCCGTGTCCACCAGTTCGACAAGGTGGAGATGTTCGTCTACACCCGTCCCGAGGACGCGGACGCGGAACACCAGCGGCTCCTCGGCTGGGAGAAGGAGATGCTCGCCGCGGTCGAGTTGCCGTACCGCGTCATCGACACCGCCGGCGGCGACCTGGGATCGTCGGCTGCGCGCAAGTTCGACTGCGAGGCATGGCTTCCCACGCAGAACACCTACCGTGAACTCACGTCCACCTCGAACTGCACCACGTTCCAGGCGCGTCGACTCGGTGTCCGGTACCGGGACGAGAACGGCAAGCCGCAGACGGCCGCGACGCTCAACGGGACTCTGGCGACGACTCGGTGGATCTCCGCGATCCTCGAGAACCACCAGCAGCCCGACGGCAGCGTCAAGATCCCGGCTGCGCTCGTCCCGTTCGTCGGCACCGACGTCCTGCGTCCGCCGACCTCATAGCCATATTGCACGTGAACGCACCCGATCGTGACTGGATCTGCCGTGTCGCAGGTTTCCGATCGATCGGGTGCGCTCACGTGCATCTGTGAGGCCGAGAATCAGCAGTGCGGGTTCGCTACTCGTCCCGTGTCGGCGGTTCGGTGACCAGGACGTCGTCCGCCGGCAGCGGGACGGCGAGTTCCACCATCCGCTCCGGATACGACGGGTAGGCGGGACGGATCCACACCTTGGTGTCGTCCAACTGCGTCATGACCATCCGACGCCACTGCCATTCCGGTGTCGCACGCCGGAGATCCAGCTCGCTGACCAGCGGTAACGGCGCACGCGCCCAGTAGGGAACGGACAGCGAACTCAGCCCGCGCGTTTCGAGAACGTCGATCGCCGCCTCGAGCTGCACATCTTGGGCGATCACGTGGCCGACAGGGTTGACGGCGTCCACGAGTTCGCCGTCGTCGCGAGCCATGTCGGAGACGGTCCACCCCACGAGCTCACCGTCCGATGCTCTGGTCACGGGGAGTCGGCTACGCCACCGGTCGATATCCACTTACTCGACGGTACCGATGTCCGCGTCGGCTCACGATTCCCAGGACCGCGCCAACTTCCGTGCCGAGGCGATGATCGCGCGTGCCTCGTTCCGGTCGACGCGTGCCTGCAGAAGTGCGCCCGAGCTCATCGTCACCAGGATGCGAGCCCGATTCTCGGAATCGTCGTCACCCCGGTTCACCAGGGCGTCCGTGACGGCATCGGTCAGTCGCCGACGGTAGGCGTCGACGACGGCAGCGAGGGTGTCGTCGTGCGCGGCGGATCCCGCAGCAGTGTTGACCAGAAGGCAGCCGCGACGTGGTGCGTCGGCATCGAGGGCGTCGAGTTCGACGTCCATCGACGCGAAGTAGGCGTCCAGACCGTCGTCGGTACGCAACAAGGCGAGCCGCGGTGCCACCACCGTGTCGAGATAGTCCTGCACCGCTGCGTCGAACAGGCCGCGCTTGCTGGTGAACGCGTGATAGATGCTCGATCGGGACAGCCCTGTCGCCGCCTCGAGTTCGGGCAGAGACGCGCCTTCGAAGCCTCTGTTCCAGAACACGTCTCGCGCAGCAGTGACAACTTGCGCGGCATCGAACGTCGCTCTCCTACCCATCTGTCACCCTTCGTCGGTGAGGCGTACGGTATTTACTGTACCGAACGATCCACAAAAGGAGTATTTCGTGAAGAGCACCCAGATCCAGCTCGTGTCCCGCCCCACCGGGTGGCCCACCGCAGACAACTTCTCCACTGTCACCGTCGACCTTCCCGACCTCGAACCGGGGCAGGTGCGCGTCGCGAACGACTTCATGTCGGTGGATCCGTACATGCGCGGTCGCATGAACGACGTCAAGTCGTACGTGCCGCCCTTCGCTCTCCACGAGACGATGACCGGTGGCGCCGTCGGCCGAGTTCTCGAGAGCCGTTCGGACGACGTCGCTGTGGGGAGTGTCGTGGTGCATCAGCTGGGATGGCGTGACATCGCGCAGGGAGAGGCCTCGGCTTTCCGTACGGTCCGTGAGATCGACGGCGTTCCGATCTCGGCCTACCTGGGAATTCTCGGTATGACGGCCCTGACCGCGTACGTCGGCTTGCAGGACATCGCCCAGATGAAGCAGGGCGACACGGTGTTCGTGTCGGGCGCTGCCGGAGCAGTAGGAAGCGCGGTGGGTCAGATCGCCCGCATTCTCGGCGCCGGACGGGTCATCGGCTCTGCGGGCTCGGCGGAGAAGGTCGACCTTCTGACCGGCAAGTACGGCTTCGACGCGGCGTTCGACTACAAGCAGGCTCCGGTTCGCGACCAGCTGCGCACAGCGGCTCCGGACGGCATCGACGTGTACTTCGACAACGTGGGTGGCGACCACCTCGAGGCCGCACTGGACTCGTTCAAGGACGGCGGACGCGCTGCACTGTGCGGTGCGATCTCTGCCTACAACACGGTAGGGACGACTCCCGGTCCGGACAACATGTCGAACATCGTGACCCGAGGCCTCACGCTGCGCGGCTTCACGGTGGGCAACTTCTTCGACCGGTTCCCCGCGTTCGCCGTGGACATGACCGCATGGCTCACCGACGGCAGGATCAGCTACGACGAGACGGTCGTCGACGGGATCGACCGTTCGGTCGACGCCTTCCTCGGCATGCTCCGAGGAGAGAACACCGGAAAGATGGTCGTACGGATCTCCGCTGCGCGGTAGCGCTACCGCTACGCTGCTGTTTGTGGAACCTGTCTATCGCACCATCATCGGCATCGCCCGCACGGTCTTCGCTGCTCAGGGCCTGAAGTTCGCCGTGACCGGCGCGGAGAACATTCCCGCGCAGGGCGGTGCGGTGATAGCGGTGAACCACACCGGATATCTGGACTTCACCTACGCCGGCCTTCCCGCGCGTAAGCACAAGCGGTACATCCGGTTCATGGCGAAGAAAGAGGTCTTCGACAACTCGAAGTCGGGCCCGATCATGCGGGCGCTCAAGCACATTCCCGTGGATCGCGGCGCCGGCGCCGAGTCGTACAGGTCGGCAGTGGACGCACTCGCGCGCGGTGAACTGGTCGGCGTGTATCCCGAGGCGACCATCAGTCGTAGCTTCGAGATCAAGGACTTCAAGTCCGGGGCAGCCCGGATGGCGATCGAAGCCGGGGTTCCGATCATCCCCATGGTCATCTGGGGTGCTCAGCGTGTGTGGACCAAGGGGTTCCCGAAGCGTCTCGGCCGCACGAACACCCCGATCACCATCAGGGTGGGTGAGCCGATCGCAGCGAATACCTCCGCCGACGAGCTGACCACACACCTGCGCACGACGATGCAGTCGATGCTTGCCGAGATCCAGAAGAACTACGAGCACCCCGCCGGTGAGTACTGGGTACCTGCCCGTCTCGGGGGGACGGCCCCGACCCTCGAGGAAGCCGACAAGTTGGATGCCGTCGACCTCGAGGCCCGGATGGCAGCGAGAGACGAGCGAAAGCGCGCCTCGGACTGACTAGCTGTTGGGACCGGCGATCTCCAGGGCGATGTTGTCGGGATCCCGGAACTCGAGGATCGCCATGCCGGCGTCACCGAGATCCTTCACCGGCTCGTGCTCGATGCCCAGGGTGTCCAGCAGTGCGGCGGCGTCGTGCAGATCCTGCAACGACGCGACACTGAAGCTGAGATGGTCCAGGCCGGCGCGGTCCTCGGCGAACGTGTCGTCACCCGGAGCCACGGGGCGCAGACCGAGCAGCCCGCCGCCGAACTTGTAGATGACTCCGCCGAAGAGGAACCCCAGCGCTTCCTTCGTCGCCTCGTCCGGGTTCGGCGGGAGCTCGAAGGCCACCTCGAAACCGAAGACGTCGTCGTAGAACTTCCGCGAGGTCGCGATGTCACTGACAGTGAGTCGCACATGGTTGTAGTCGACTGCTGCGATGGGCACGAGCTACTCCGTTCCGGTACGCCTGCCGACACGACCATCGGGCCGGCTCGGGCGCACTCTGGAGGTATTCGTGGCCGTGCATGGAAGCGATGTGCCGGCCTTTCGCACTGTTCGACACGCCGTGACCAGGCGATTTGCATCTCGCGAATCACTCACGTAACTTTCTTCGAGTCAGAGCGACACGGACACCGACCGAAGGCCTTCAGGGGC